>NZ_JASBRE010000022.1 GCF_029960815.1 Pseudomonas sp. AL03 | reverse complement strand
AACCTCTCTCGTTGGAATCAGGGTCAACATACAAGGAGCGAGGCTTGCCCGCGAATGGCCGTGTCTGACACCCCGCAACACCCCCTACCAATGCACGCCGCCACCTCGTTCGAAAGTAGCATTCGGGTGCATGGCACCCCGTGCATTAATGGCTTTACCGGAATCGTCCGGCACAAGAAGAGGATTGACCCATGTGGACTAAACCCGCGTTTACCGATCTGCGCATTGGCTTCGAAGTGACGATGTATTTCGCCAACCGCTGATTGTTCACCCGGCCAGCTGTTGCGTTGGCCGGGCCTGCCTTCTGGAGCATTGCCCATGCACATTCGCGTTCTCGGATCCGCCGCTGGCGGTGGTTTTCCGCAATGGAATTGCAACTGCCGCCAGTGCGCTGCGATGCGCAATGGCAGCCTGCGGGCGCAACGGCGCACACAGTCCTCGATTGCCCTGAGCGACAACGGTGTGGATTGGGTGCTGTGCAATGCTTCACCGGACATTCGCGCACAACTCGAGAGTTTCGCGCCGCTGCAACCGGCGCGGCGGGTGCGTGATACCGCGATCGTCGGCGTCGTCCTGCTGGACAGCCAGATCGACCATTGCACCGGCCTGTTGAGTCTGCGCGAAGGCTGCCCGCATTCGGTCTGGTGCACCGAACGCGTCCATGAAGACCTGAGCAGCGGCTTCCCCTTGTTTACCATGCTCAAGCATTGGAACGGCGGGTTGCAGTGGCAACCGGTCGGACTGGACCGCGAACCGTTCAGCATCGCGGCCTGCGAGCACCTGCAATTTCGTGCGATCCCCTTGGTGAGCAACGCACCGCCGTACTCGCCCAATCGCGGCAATCCGCAGCCGGGCGACACCATCGGGCTGTTTGTAGAAGACCGACGCACCGGCGCCTCACTGTTCTATGCGCCAGGCCTGGGTCAAGTCGACGACGAAGTCCTGAGTTGGATGCAACGCGCCGATTGCCTGTTGCTGGACGGTACCTTGTGGCGCGACAACGAGATGCGAATCTGCGAAGTCGGCCAGAACCTGGGCAGTGAAATGGGTCACCTGTCGCAAAGCGGCCCTGGCGGAATGCTCGAAATCCTTGAAGGTTTCACCCGCCAGCGCAAGGTGCTGATCCACATCAACAACACCAACCCGATCCTCGATGAAGACTCGGCCGAAAGGGCATTGCTGGAGCGACACGGGATTGAAGTGGCCTATGACGGCATGAGTATTGTGCTGTAGCGGAGGGCCCTTTCGCGGGCAAGTCGGATCGCCGCACCGCTCGCTCCTACAGATCACATCGAATTTGTAGGAGCGAGGCTTGCCCGCGAAGGCGCTGGACCAAAAACAGCAGAGCTTCCAGGAGAACCGCAATGACTGACACCGCAATGACCCCCAGCGAATTCGAAGCGGCGCTGCGCGCCAAAGGCGCCTATTACCACATTCATCACCCGTTCCACCAAGCCATGTACGCCGGGCGCTCCAGTCGCGAGCAGATTCAAGGCTGGGTCGCCAATCGCTTCTATTACCAGGTAAACATCCCCCTGAAGGACGCAGCGATTCTCGCCAACTGTCCAGACCGCGACGTGCGCCGGGAATGGCTGCAACGGATCCTTGATCACGACGGCGCACCCGGCAGCGAAGGCGGCATCGAAGCCTGGCTGCGGCTGGGCGAAGCGGTGGGGCTGGATCGCGAGCAAATCCTCTCACAGGAACTGGTGTTGCCCGGTGTGCGTTTCGCCGTGGATGCCTATGTCAACTTCGCCCGCCGCGCCTGTTGGCAAGAAGCCGCCAGCAGTTCGTTGACCGAGCTGTTTGCGCCACAGATTCACCAATCCCGGCTCGATGCCTGGCCGACCCATTACCCGTGGATCGACGTCGGCGGTTATGACTATTTTCGTACTCGCCTGAGTCAGGCACGGCGCGACGTAGAGCATGGTTTGCGCATCACCTTGGCGCACTACGTCACGGTCGAAGGCCAGCAACGCATGCTGGACATTCTGCAGTTCAAGCTCGACGTACTGTGGAGCATGCTCGACGCCATGAGCCTGGCCTACGAGCTGGAACGCCCGCCGTATCACACCGTCACCACTGAAAACGTCTGGCACCGGGGGATTGCCCTGTGAGCCTGATCAACCGCGAGCAATCACCGTCGCTGCGCCGGGGTTTTCGCCTGCAATGGGAGCCTCGTCAGGACTGTCACGTGCTGCTGTACCCTGAAGGCATGATCAAACTCAACACCAGTGCCGGGCAGATCCTCGATCTGGTGGACGGCCGGCGCAGCGTTGCGGCGATCATTGATCGACTGTCCGCGAGTTTTCCCGGCGTACCGGGGATCGACGAGGACGTGCTGGCGTTTCTGGAGGTGGCCCATGCTCAATTCTGGATCGAGTGACTCGCGCCCGGGGCCGCCGCTGTGGCTGTTGGCGGAGTTGACCTATCGTTGCCCGCTGCAATGCCCGTACTGCTCCAACCCGCTGGACTTCGCCCAGCAGGGTGAGGAATTGAGCACCGAGGAATGGATTCGGGTGTTCCGCGAGGCCCGGGAGATGGGCGCCGCGCAACTGGGCTTTTCCGGCGGCGAGCCGTTGGTGCGTCAGGACCTGGCCGAGCTGATCAAAGCCGCCCGGGACATGGGTTACTACACCAACCTGATCACCTCGGGCATCGGCCTGACCGAGCAGAAAGTCCGCGATTTCAAGGTCGCGGGGCTGGACCACATTCAGATCAGCTTCCAGGCTGCCGACGAAGCGGTAAACAACATGCTCGCCGGTTCGCGCAAAGCCTTCGCCCAGAAACTCGCCATGGCTCGCGCGGTAAAGGCGCAGGGCTATCCGATGGTGCTGAACTTCGTCACCCATCGGCACAACATCGACCAGATCGCGCAGATCATCGACTTGTGCCTGGAGCTGGAGGCAGATTTCGTCGAATTGGCGACGTGCCAGTTCTATGGCTGGGCTGAACTCAACCGCGCTGGCCTGTTACCCACCCGCGAACAATTGCAGCGCGCCGAGCGCATCACCCACTCATACCGCGAGCGTCTTGAAGCGCAGGGCCACCCGTGCAAGCTGATTTTCGTCACCCCGGATTACTACGAAGAGCGCCCCAAGACCTGCATGAACGGCTGGGCCAATCTGTTTCTCGATATCACCCCCGACGGCACGGCATTGCCTTGCCACAGCGCCCGACAGTTGCCGGTGCAGTTTCCCAACGTGCGCGAGCACAGTATCGAGCACATCTGGACGGATTCTTTCGGTTTCAATCGCTTTCGTGGCGATGACTGGATGAAAGAGCCGTGCCGCTCCTGCGATGAAAAGCACAAGGATCTGGGCGGCTGCCGCTGCCAGGCCTTCATGCTGACCGGTGATGCCGCCAACGCTGACCCGGTGTGCAGCAAGTCCCCGCACCACGGCTTGATTCTCAAGGCCCGCGAGGAAGCCGAGGCCCCGGGGCTGGGCATGGAACACCTGACATTGCGTAACGAGAAGGCTTCGCGACTGATCTATCGAGGCTGAGCCCAGGGCTACCCATTGGTCTGATTGCATTCACAGCCGGATGCTTTAGTGTGAACGTTACCTTCCAAAACAATAAAAACAGGCTTTCCAATGAGCCAGAGTCTCAGCCAGCTGCGTAAATTCGTTTCGCCTGAAATCATCTTTGGTGCCGGCTGCCGGCACAACGTCGGCAATTGCGCCAAAACCTTTGGCGCCCGCAAGGTGCTGCTGGTCAGCGATCCCGGTGTGATTGCTGCCGGTTGGGTCGCCGATGTCGAGGCCAGTCTGCAAGCCCAGGGCATCGAGTATTTCCTGTACAGCGCGGTCTCGCCCAACCCTCGGGTCGAAGAAGTGATGCTCGGCGCCGATCTGTACCGGGAAAATCATTGCGATGTGATCGTGGCCGTCGGTGGCGGCAGCCCGATGGATTGCGGCAAAGGCATTGGCATTGTCGTCGCCCATGGGCGCAGCATCCTCGAATTCGAAGGCGTGGACACCATCCGTGTCCCGAGCCCGCCGCTGATCCTGATTCCGACCACGGCCGGGACCTCAGCCGATGTCTCGCAATTCGTGATCATCTCCAACCAGCAAGAACGCATGAAGTTCTCCATCGTCAGTAAGGCGGTGGTGCCGGACGTGTCGCTGATCGACCCGGAAACCACTCTGAGCATGGACCCGTTCCTGTCGGCCTGTACCGGCATCGATGCGTTGGTGCATGCCATCGAAGCGTTTGTTTCCACCGGTCACGGGCCGTTGACTGATCCCCACGCACTCGAAGCGATGCGTCTGATCAACGGCAACCTGGTGCAGATGATCGCCAACCCGAACGACATCGCCCTGCGCGAGAAGATCATGCTCGGCAGCATGCAGGCCGGGCTGGCGTTCTCCAACGCGATTCTCGGCGCGGTGCACGCGATGTCCCACAGCCTGGGCGGTTTTCTCGATCTGCCGCACGGTTTGTGCAACGCCGTGCTGGTGGAACACGTGGTGGCCTTCAATTACAGCTCGGCACCGGAACGTTTCAAGATCATCGCCGAGACCTTCGGCATCGATTGCCGTGGCTTGAATCACCGGCAGATTTGCGGGCGTCTGGTTGAACATCTGATCGCCCTGAAACATGCGATCGGCTTCCACGAAACCCTGGGACTGCACGGGGTCAGCACTGCGGACATTCCGTTCCTGTCGCAACACGCCATGCACGACCCGTGCATCCTGACCAACCCGCGCCAGTCCAGTCAGCGTGATGTCGAGGTCGTTTATGGCGAAGCCCTCTGACGAACAGCAACGGGCGCTGGCGGGGTTACTGGGATTAGGCAGCCATTCGGCGCGCAAGAGTCATTACCCGGAACTGGCCGCGCGCCTTGACGAGCTGGAAGCCGAGCGCAATCGCTACAAATGGCTGTTCGAAAACGCGGTCCATGGGATCTTCCAGGCAAGCCTTCTGGAAGGCATGCGTGCCGCCAACCCGGCACTGGCGCGGATGCTTGGCTATCAGAACCCGCAAGAGGTGCTGTTCTCACTGGCCGACCTGGCGAGCAACCTGTTTGTCGGTGGTGCTCAAGAGCTGGAAAACATCGGTGAAATGCTCAAGCGCGAGCGCAGCCTGCTCGGGTACGAAACCCAATTGCGGCGCAAGGATGGCAGCAGCCTCGACGTGCTGATGAACCTGTTGCTCAAGCCCGATCAGGAAGGGCTGGTGGAGGGGTTTGTCGCCGACATCACCGAACGCAAACTCGCCCAGCAGCGCCTGCAGCAACTCAACGACGAACTGGAGCAGCGTGTCACCGCGCGCACTGACGAGTTGCTGGAAGCCAACCGCAACCTGCAACAGCAGATCACCCAGCGTAAAGAGATTGCCCAAGCGTTGCGCGATGCCCGAGACGCCGCCGAGGCCGCCAATCGCAGCAAGGACAAATACCTCGCCGCCGCCAGTCACGACCTGCTGCAGCCGCTCAACGCCGCGCGTTTGCTGATCTCCACCCTGCGCGAGCGCAAGCTGCCCGACGTCGAACAAGTGCTGGTGGAGCGTACTCACCAGGCGCTGGAAGGGGCGGAAGATTTGCTCACCGATTTGCTGGATATTTCCCGGCTCGATCAGGCGGCGGTCAAACCGGACATTGCGCTGTACCGTCTCGACGAATTGCTCGCGCCGTTGGTGTCGGAGTTCCAGTCAGTGGCCCAAGCTGCAGGGTTGAACCTGCGGGTGCACATGGGCGATTACGCCATCAGTACTGACTTGCGCCTGATGACGCGGATCCTGCGCAATTTCCTCAGCAACGCCTGTCGCTACACTGACGGGGGCAGCATCTTGCTGGGTGCCAGACGCCGGGGTGAAATGCTGCGCCTGGAAGTCTGGGACACCGGGCGCGGGATCGCGGCGGATCGACTGGATTCGATCTTCCTGGAATTCAACCAACTGGATGTAGGGCGCGCCGCCGACCGTAAGGGTGTGGGCCTGGGGCTGGCGATCGTTGAGCGTATCGCCAAGATCCTTAACTACAGAATCCAGGTTCATTCACGGCCGGGACGCGGTTCGGTGTTCAGCATCGACGTGCCGATTTCCCATGAGGTTCCGCTACCGATCAGTCTGGCCGCGCCACTGCCGGGCACCGGCAATCCATTGCCGGGCCGACGTTTGTTGGTCCTGGACAACGAAGTGAGCATCCTCGAAAGCATGAGCGCGCTGCTCGGGCAGTGGGGCTGCGAGGTGGTGACGGCCACAGATGAGTTCTCCGCACTGGCGGCCTTGCAGGGGCGACCACCAGAATTGATTCTGGCGGACTACCACCTCGATCACGGAGTGGTGGGCTGTGATGTGGTCAGGCATTTGCGCGAGCATTACAAACAGGTGATTCCGGCGGTCATCATCACTGCCGACCGCACGGATCAGTGTCGGCGCTCATTGCAGAGACTCGACGCACCGCTGCTGAACAAACCGGTGAAACCCGGCAAGTTGCGCGCGGTGTTGAGTCAGTTGCTGGGGTAGCGATGCAGTCGTCAATCCGGTGGATGCGATTTTCCTGAGACACCGCGCCGTATGGTTTTACGACTGCTACGCAGCCTTCGGCAGCTGCTACACAGGGGACCTGATGATTTTTATCCCTTGAACACCGGCTCCGGCAAACCTTTCACCCCGGGATTGAGGGCGAACACACCGCCGGCCAGTGACTGTTCGTCGTGGTCGCCGCCGGGGCGGATCGAGGTGACGAACAGCGTGTCCAGTCGGCTGCCACCGAAGGCGCACATGGTCGGTTTTTTCACCGGTACGGCGAGGGAACGGTCCAGTCGGCCGTCGGGGGTGAAGCGGTGAATCAGCCCGGCGTCATTGGCGCAAATCCAGTAGCAGCCTTCGGCATCGACCGCTGCGCCATCGGGACGGCCAGGGAACTGATTCATGTCGACAAACAGCCGGCGATTGGACGGCGTACCGCTGTCGATGTCGTAATCAAAGGCCCAGATCTGCTGGACCAGGGGATGGGAGTCAGACAAGTACATCGTCCGCCCGTCGGGGCTGAAACCCAGGCCGTTGGGCACGATAAACCCGTTGAGTTGCGCCTCGAGTGGCCCACGTTGACCGGCGCTGTAGCGGTAAAGCGCGCCGTCGGTAGCATTGGCGCCCATGTTCATCACCATGCTGCCGGCCCAGAAGCGGCCCTGACGATCGCAGCGCCCATCATTCAAGCGCATATCGGCGCGGGCGTGATCGACGTCCGCCAGCAGTGCGCTGTCGAGGCTGCTGTCGTTGTGCGGGTGCAGATGGAAGAACCCGCTCTCCATCCCGGCAACCCAGCCACCGTCGCGGTGACGTGCGATGCAGGCGAGCATTTGCGGCGTTGTCCAGGCGTGGACATGACCGGTTTCGGCGCTCCAGCGTTGCAGGCCCCCGACGGAAATATCGACCCAGTACAGGGCGTTTTCCTCGGGGACCCAGACCGGGCTTTCACCGACCGCGTTACGGGCATCGACAATCAATTCAACGTTCATGGCAACTCATTCCCTTAGGTTTTTGTTCGGGGTGAGGAGGTTCAGTCGCCAAACGGGCCAGCCGCGACAAACGCACCACCCTGGTAAACCATCGCAGGGTCATCCGCGGCCGGCATCGGTTGGGCTTCGACTTTTTCGCGGAACACTTCGGAGTTGTCTTTTGCCGCGTAGCCCAGGGCGGTGGCGAAACGGTTGTCCCACCAGACGTTCTTGTTATCGGACACGCCGTAGACCACGGTATGGCCGACGTTCGGGGCGTACAACGCGCATTCGAGCAGGTGGGTCAGATCACCGAAGCTCAGCCAGGTGCTCATCATCCGGCGGTTTTGCGGTTCCGCAAACGAGGAACCGATACGCACGCTGACGGTTTCGATGCCGTAGCGATCGAAGTAGAAACTGGCCATGTCTTCGCCGTAGGACTTGGACAAGCCGTAGTAGCTGTCCGGGCGGCGAGGGGAGTGGGCGTCGATGACGTCGTCTTGCTTGTAGAAGCCAATCACGTGGTTGGAGCTGGCGAAAATCATGCGTTTCACGCCATGCCGGCGAGCGGCTTCGTAAATATGGAAAACGCCGCAGATGTTGGCGCCGAGGATCTCTTCGAACGGGCGTTCTACCGACACGCCGCCGAAGTGCAGGATCGCGTCCACGCCTTCGACCAGTTGATGGACCGCCTGCTTGTCCGCGAGGTCGCAGAGGACGACTTCTTCTCGATCATCAAGGGCAGGGGTGATGTCGGCGATGTCCGACAGGCGAATGACATTGGCGTAAGGCCGCAGGCTTTCGCGCAAGACTTTGCCAAGGCCACCGGCGGCGCCGGTCAGCAGCAGGCGATTAAAAGGGGGGCGGGCTGTAGGAGTGGGTGTCATGGAAGTTCCTGCACAAGCAGTTATTGTTATTGAGTTCGTTGTAGGTTGTCGTACGACTGATTGAAGTATCGTTAGGCTTTCCGGTCCTTGTCAACGAGTCATCGTTTGAAATTGACGGAGGGTCATTCCACCCCCCATCAACCACAGGGTTTTTGTGAGCCTGCAAAAGACGGGCGCTGCCGTTTTCCTTGCGGTTTTATTTTTGTCATGCGTCGACCTTTGTGGGAGTGTCAGCCAGTGATCATCGGCGGCAGGGTGCCCAGAAGTGAGACCGCGGCCACCGCTCCCTTCCCGAGCAACCCTTCGAGGATGACGCTGCTTTTCAGAGCGGTCCGACGCTGCTTGCAGTGGTTGATTCGCAGCCGATTGAACAGTGCCAATCCCGGTGAGTCCCCGAACATTGATCAGCCCGGTGATCAGCAGCCCCGCAACCAAGGCGTAACCGACACCGCCAAAGCGTTGCAATATCGCTTTAACGCAATGCTCTGCCGGTTGCCGCAGGATCATCACCAACAGCATCAAGCCGCCGAGCCAGGCACCGACGATCCGCAGGGGCAGGTTCGAACGCAATGGCGTCATCAGCAGCGCTACCAACACAGCGTTGAGCAGCAGGTGCCAGCGCCAGGCCTGGGTCTGAACACCCAGGCCCCGAACAGCATCAGCACCACGGTGAAATGCAGAAAGCGGCACAGCACCATCGCGCTCGTCATGAACTACTGGTCAACCTTGAAGCTGTAGGCGCCTTCGCTTTTGTGCGTATCGACCGACACCGCGTGCCATTCGACTTTGTAGGCACCCGCCGCCAGCGGTGCAGCCGGGGTGACGATCAGGGTTTTCTTGTCGCTGCCTTCGGTGACGAGGCTTTTCACCGGAACGGGGGCGCCGTCCTTGAAGCGGCGAGCAGCGAGCCGAGCAGGGCGCCGGTGGTCAGGGCTTTCTTGAGCAGCATCGTGAATACCTCTGAGGCAAGTTCGAAAAGGCGCCAATTTACCTGCGGGAAGCTAGGTGTACGAAGTTTCGTTTTCCCTTGTCGCCGCGATGTAGAGCGGATGCTAGTCTTGGCCAACGCTGTTGTCAGGGAGCCCTCATGGGCAATCACAAGATTGAGATTCGTCGCAGTAACGTCGAGAAAATTCTGCTGGGGGCCGAAAAGATTTTTGCCGAAAAAGGTTTCGGCGGCACCGCCATGGCCGACATCGCCGCTGAAGTGCAACTGCCGCGCTCCAACCTGCATTACTACTTCAGCACCAAGAGTGAGCTGTACAGCGCCGTGCTGTTGGGTTTGCTGGAAGTGTGGAAACAGGACGCCCTGTGCTTCGAGATGTTCGACGATCCGCGCGTGGTGCTCAGCAGCTACATCCGCGCCAAAATGAACCACTCCCGCAGCCGGCCTTACGGCTCCAAAGTCTGGGCCAACGAGATCATGCATGGTGCACCGACCCTGGGTGAGAAGCTGGACGTGAGTCTGTACGACTGGGCAAAGATGAAAGAAGCGAAAATTCGCCAGTGGGTGGACGACAAACGCATTCTGCCGGTGGAGCCTTCAAGCCTGCTGTACATGATCTGGGCCTCGACCCAGCATTACGCCGACTTCGATCATCAGGTCAATATTCTTAATGACCATCAGCCGCTGTCGGACATGCAGTTTGAGCGGGCGGTGCAGACGGTGACGAGTGTGATTTTGCGTGGGATCGGGTTGGAGCCCTGACTCGATCATTCCCACGCTCCGCGTGGGAATGCCGCCCGGGACGCTCCGCGTCCCTAACGCGGACGCAGAGCGTCCGTTGAGGCATTCCCACGCAGAGCGTGGGAACGATCGGTTAGAGAGCGACGTGATACGGATTCCTCGGGTCATGATTCCAATCCAAAAACGGCTTGCCCGTATCCATCGGCACCATCTCGATACAATCCTGCACCGGACACGTGATCTGACACAGATTGCACCCTACGCACTCATCATCGATCACTTCATATTTATGCGTCCCGTCCGCCTGCTTCAGGCTGGCAACCGCCTGGTGCGAGGTGTCTTCGCAAGCGATGTGGCAACGACCGCAACCAATGCACGCTTCCTGGTCAATCTTCGCAATCACCTGATAGTTGATGTCCAGGTACTTCCAGTCCGTGGTATTGCCCACCGCACGCCCGGTAAACTCCGACACGCTTGCATAGCCCTGACTGTCCATCCAGCGCGATAAACCGTCCTTCATCTCCTCGACAATCCGGAAACCATGCAGCATCGCCGCCGTGCACACCTGCACCGAGCCGCTGCCCAGCGCAATGAACTCTGCCGCGTCGCGCCAGCTGCCGATGCCGCCAATGCCAGAGATCGGCAGGCCCTGCGTCTGTGGGTCGCGAGCGATTTCGGCGACCATGTTCAGCGCAATCGGCTTCACCGCCGAACCGCAATAACCACCATGAGTGCTTTGGTTGCCCACGGCGGGATTGGCGACCATGCGCTCCAGGTTGACGCTGGTGATCGAGTTGATCGTATTGATCAACGACACCGCATCCGCGCCACCGCGATGGGCCGCGCGGGCGGCGACACGAATGTCGGTGATGTTCGGCGTGAGCTTGACGATCACCGGCAGCGAGCAGTACGTCTTGCACCAGCGGGTGACTTGCTCGACGTACTCCGGCACCTGACCGACTGCCGCGCCCATGCCACGCTCCGGCATGCCGTGGGGGCAACCGAAGTTCAGCTCGATGCCGTCGGCGCCGGTGGCTTCCACCAGCGGCAAGATGAATTTCCACGATTCCTCGACGCAGGGCACCATCAGCGACACGATCAGCGCGCGGTCCGGCCAGTCCTTTTTGACCTGAGTGATTTCCCGCAGGTTGATTTCCAGCGAGCGATCGGTGATCAGCTCGATGTTGTTGAAACCCATGACTTCACGATTAGCGCCGAAGAGCGCGGAGTAGCGCGACGACACGTTGACCGCCGCCGGGTCTTCACCCAGGGTTTTCCAGACCACGCCACCCCAGCCGGCCTCAAAGGCGCGGACCACGTTGTAGGCCTTGTCGGTCGGTGGCGCGGAGGCCAGCCAGAACGGATTGGGGGCTTTGATGCCGGCGAAGACAATCGAGAGATCGGCCATTTACGCAGCCTCCACGTTGAGCATGAGTTGAGCGTTGATGGCCTCGGCGGCCCGTTTGCCATGCTGCACGGCCTGCACGGTAAGGTCCTGATCGAGACGGGTGCAGTCGCCACCGGCGTACACGCCGGGAATGCTGGTGCGCAGGTTTTCGTCCACTTGAATCCGCTCACCCTGACGCTTGAGTTCACGGGCCAGCGGGTCGGCGAGGGCGCTGGCATCGAAGGCTTGGCCGATGGCTTTGAAGATCGCGTCGGCGGCCAGTTCGAAAGTTTCACCGGTGGTTTGCAGACGACCGTCTACCGGCCGCGTGCGGGCGAAGCGCATGCCGCGCACGTGGCCCTGATCATCGAGCAGCACTTCTTCCGGTTGCGCCCAAGTCAACAGCCGCACCTGATTGGCCTTGGCGATGTCTTGTTCGTGACCGGTGGCGCCCATTTCCTCGACACCGCGGCGGTACACCAGATTCACGTCGCGAGCGCCGAGGCGAGCCATTTGCACGGCCATGTCGATGGCGGTGTTGCCGGCGCCCAGCACGATGCAATGATCGGCCAGCGGCAGTTGCGTCAGGTCATCAGCCTGGCGCAGTTCGCGGATGTAGTCGGTGGCGGCGAGCAGGCCCGGCGCCTCTTCGTTGGCCAGCCCCAGTTGTTTACTGGCATTCAAGCCGAGGCCGAGGAACACCGCATCGAATTGCAGATGCAGTTCGCTTAAGGTCAGGTTCTCTCCCAGTTTTTGCCCGTGGCGGATCTCGATCCCACCGATCTCCAAGAGGAAATTCAGTTCCTTCTGCGCGTAATCGTCCACCAGTTTGTACTTGGCAATCCCGTATTCGTTGAGGCCGCCAGCCTTTTCCCGTGCCTCGAAAATCACCACGTCATGACCGTGCATGGCACTGCGGTGAGCGCAGGACAAACCGGCCGGTCCGGCACCGACCACGGCAATGCGCTTGCCAGTAGATGCCGCACGTGGGAAGGGGTGTTCGCTGAAGTGTGCGTTGTCTACGGCGTAACGCTGCAACAGGCCGATCAGCACCGGCGCGCACTCATGGTCGTTGTTGCGCACGCAGGCTTGCTGGCATAGAACTTCCGTCGGACACACCCGGGCGCAACTGCCGCCGAGGATGTTCGCCGAAAGAATTTTCTGCGCGGCGCCCTGAATGTTTTCCTGATGAATATTGCGAATGAACGACGGAACATCGATCTCGCTCGGACAGGCATTCACGCACGGCGCGTCGTAGCAGTACAGGCAACGCGAGGCTTCCAGATGGGCCTGACGGTCGTTGAGTGGTGGTGCCAGATCGGTGAAATGGCCAGCGAGGGCGGCCGCATTCTCATAGGGATGCGGGAGGTGGTTGAGGGTCTTGATCACGGTGTTGGCCTCACGGTTATTGAGGTACTGCCTCTGATGGGCTGATCGTTCCCACGCGGAGCGTGGGAATGATCGGGTGTACGGCGTCAGCGTTTCACGGCAACAGGCTTGTTCATCTCAGCCCGCTTACTCAGCAAATCAAACACCGCCGGATACGCCGGCCGTTCGACATACCGCCCGGCGCCACGCTCGGCCCGCAAATCACCATCTGCCCAAACCACCCGGCCCTGGCTGACGGTGTGGCTCGGTACACCGCGCACGGTCTTGCCTTCGAAGATGTTGAAGTCGACCTGCTGGTGATGGGTCTTCGCTGAAATCGTCCGCGTACCTTCCGGATCCCACAGCACCAGGTCCGCATCCGCACCGACGCGGATCGCCCCTTTGCGCGGGTAGAGGTTGAAGATCTTCGCGGTGTTGGTGGAGGTGAGCGCCACGAAGTGCTGCATCGACAAACGCCCGGTGTTCACCCCTTCATCCCACAGCACCGCCATGCGGTCTTCGATACCTGCCGTGCCATTGGGGATCTTGCTGAAATCGTCACGGCCGGCGGCTTTTTGTTCGGCGCAGAAGCAGCAATGGTCGGTGGCGGTGGTGTGCAGGTTGCCCGATTGCAGGCCGTGCCAAAGCGCCTCTTGATGGCCGCGAGGACGGAAGGGCGGGCTCATCACGTAACCGGCGGCGGTCTGCCAGTCCGGGTGTTGATAGACGCTGTCGTCCAGCAGCAAATGCCCGGCCAGGACTTCTCCGTAGACTGGTTGACCCTTGCTGCGGGCGTAGGTGATTTCGTCGAGGGCTTCCTTGGTCGAGACATGCACCAGGTACAACGGCGTGCCTAGCGTTTCGGCGATGCGGATCGCCCGGCTGGCCGCTTCACCTTCAACCTGCGAAGGGCGGGACAACGGATGCGCTTCAGGGCCGGTCATGCCCTGGGCCATCAACTTGCGTTGCAGGTGATAGACCAACTCACCGTTCTCCGCATGCACAGTCGGCACTGCGCCCAATTCCAGACAGCGCTCGAAACTCGCCACCAAAGTGTCGTCGGCGGCCATGATCGCGTTCTTGTAGGCCATGAAGTGCTTGAAGCTGTTGACCCCGTGATGATTGACCAGCTCGGCCATGTCCTCACGCACCTGTTCGCTCCACCAGGTGATCGCGACATGGAAACCGTAATCCGACGCTGACTTCTCGGCCCAGCCGCGCCACTGATGAAACGCTTCCATCAAGGATTGCTGCGGATTGGGAATCACAAAGTCGATGATCGACGTGGTGCCGCCGGCCAGACCTGCCGCCGTGCCACTGAAAAAATCCTCACTGGCCACCGTGCCCATGAAGGGCAGCTGCATGTGCGTGTGCGGGTCGATGCCGCCGGGCATCAGGTATTGGCCGCTGCCGTCGAGCACTTCGGCACCCGCTGGAACATCAAGATTTTCACCGATGGCTTTGATCACGCCGTCGGCGCAATAGACGTCGGCGCGATAACTTTCATCGTGGGTAATAACGGTGGCGCCACGGATCAACAGAGACATTCCGAGTTCCTCGCAGGCAATGACCGACTTGTGCCGGTTCTAAATGTTTTATATGAAGCCGACGCAAACAGGCGTATTCCTGTCAGCGCTGTCAGGAATAAAAGTTAGTCTGAGTTTACGGATAGAGCAAGAATATTTTTTATAAGCTTATATCTGTTTTAACGTATTGATATTTAAGGTTTAAATCGTGAATTTACCAAAATGGTGAGGCCTCTCACCATTTTGACGCACTTGACAGGTTCTAAAAATAGACGAGATTTCTTATGTGAAATCAGCCGGTTGAGGATGGTCTATGGTTGATGCGCGACGTTGAAAAAAAGTGGTATGCACCAGATTGAGTCCTGACGGTTCGGACAACTTGCCTCGCATTCGGCCTGAGTGAACAAGCAAGTCACCGGTGACTCATCGGGTATACAAATAAAACTGATCAACATCAGTTGGTTACAACGTTTTGATGGAACTGCCCGATGCGCAAACGGGGTGGCCGGCACGTTTATTGATGCCGCCAGCCCTTGATGAGCAAAAATAATCAAAAGAACAGTGGAGCGGCCATGCAACAGATCAGATCGCAAGTGACCGAGCGCGACGGCTTGTTTGAGCTCGAAGCCGGCAGTGACGTCCTCGACAGTCCCCGTTACAACCACGACATGGCACCGACCAAGGTGCACGAACGAACCTGGAACAAATGGCACATCACCGCGTTATGGATTGGCATGGCGGTCTGCGTGCCGACCTACACCCTCGGAGGCGTGCTCACCGCCTATTTCGGCTTGAGCGTCGGCGAAGCACTGCTGGCGATTCTGTTCGCCAACATCATCGTACTGATCCCTCTGACCCTGAACGCCTTTCCCGGCACCAAGTACGGCATTCCGTTTCCGGTGCTGCTGCGTTCGTCTTTCGGGATTCTCGGCTCCAACATTCCGTGCCTGATCCGTGCGCTGGTAGCGTGTGGTTGGTTCGGCATTCAGACGATGTTCGGCGGACTGGCCATTCACCTGTTTCTCGGCTCGGTGTTCGAGGATTGGAAAGCCCTTGGCGGTATCGGTGAAGTGATCGGCTTCATGGTGTTCTGGGCCTTGAACCTGTGGGTGGTGATTCGCGGTGCGGACTCGATCAAATGGCTCGAAACCCTCTCGGCGCCGTTGTTGGTGCTGGTGGGCGTGGGGCTGTTGGTGTGGGCCATGCCGAACGTGTCGATGACCGAGTTGCTGGCGATCCCGGCCAAACGTCCGGAAGGCGCCAGCGTGGTCAGTTACTTTGCCGCCGGGCTGACCGCCATGGTCGGGTTCTGGGCCACCTTGTCCTTGAACATTCCGGATTTCAGCCGCTATGCGAAAAGCCAGAAGGATCAGATCGTCGGGCAGATTATCGGCTTGCCGCTGACCATGTTCTTGTTTGCCTCCCTTGGCGTGGTGATGACGGCGGCCTCGGTAAAACTGGTGGGCGTCACCGTCTCCGATCCGGTCACCCTGATCGGCCATATCCAGAGCCCGGTCTGGGTCGCGTTGGCCATGGCGCTGATCATCATCGCCACGCTGTCGACCAACACCGCGGCCAACATCGTTTCACCGACCAACGATTTCCAGAACGTCGCGCCCACGTTCATCAACCGCACCAAAGCGGTGTTGCTCACCGGCCTGGTCGGCTTGGCGCTGATGGCCCATGAGCTGTTGAAGAAGCTCGGATTGATCGTCTCGGATTTAAGCCTGGAGACGGTGTATTCCAACTGGCTGCTGGGCTATTCGAGTCTGCTGGGGCCGATCGCCGGGATCATGGTGGTGGACTATTTCCTGATCAAGAAACAGCAACTGGACCTGGCTGGCCTTTACCGCGACGACGTTTACCCGGCATGGAACTGGTTCGGTTTCATCGCGTTTGGTGTGCCGGTGGCGCTGACGCTGCTGTCGCTCGGCAGTGACGCATTCAGCTGGTTCTACAGCTATGGCTGGTTTACCGGCTCAGCGCTTGGCGGGCTGATTTATTACGGGTTGTGCTCGATGCGCCCCAGCCCGTCAATCGCGAAGTCCGCGGTTTGATCGTCCCTACGCTCCGCGTGGGAACTAGAAGAACAGAGGAGATCATCATGAACGCTGCCGTAGACGTTCTGCAGTCCACCCATCAGCACATCAACCGCGACCGCTTGTGGCAGTCGCTTATGGACCTGGCCAAGCTCGGCGCCACGGTCAAGGGCGGCGTCTGTCGCCTGGCCCTGACCGACCTCGACCGCCAGGCCCGGGACATTTTCGTCAACTGGTGCGAGGAGGCCGGTTGCACCGTCAGCATCGACGCCGTCGGCAACATCTTCGCCCGTCGTCCGGGCCGCAACCCGAACCTGCCCCCGGTGATGACCGGCAGCCACATCGACACCCAACCCACCGGCGGCAAGTTCGACGGCTGCTTCGGTGTGCTGGCCGGCGTCGAAGTGCTGCGCACCCTCAATGACCTGGGCGTGGAAACCGAAGCGCCACTGGAAGTGGTGGTCTGGACCAACGAGGAAGGCTCACGCTTCGCCCCCTGCATGATGGGCTCCGGTGTGTTCGCGGAAAAATTCACCCTCGAAGAAACCCTGGCCAAGGTCGATGCCGAGGGCATTACCGTCGGTGAAGCCTTGAACGCCATCGGCTATGCCGGCGAGCGCAACGTCAGTGGCCATGCCGTCGGCGCCTATTTCGAGGCGCATATCGAACAAGGCCCGATCCTCGAAGACGAGCACAAAACCATCGGCGTGGTGATGGGCGCCCTCGGCCAGAAATGGTTTGACCTGAAACTGCGCGGCGTCGAAGCCCACGCCGGCCCGACGCCGATGCACCTGCGCAAGGACGCCCTGGTCGGCGCTTCGGTGATCGTCGGTGCGGTCAATCGCGCGGCCCTCGGTCATCAGCCGCACGCCTGCGGCACCGTCGGTTGCCTGCAAGCCTATCCCGGCTCACGCAACGTCATCCCCGGCGAAGTGCGCATGACCCTGGACTTCCGTCATCTGGAACCGGCGCGTCTGGATTCGATGATTGCCGAAGTCCGCGAAGTTATCGAAACCACCTGCGAGGAACACGGCCTGTCCTTCGAACTCACACCCACCGCCGACTTTCCGCCGCTGTACTTCGACAAAGGCTGTGTCGAAGCGGTGCGCGGCGCCGCCCAAGGGCTGGGCCTGTCGCACATGGACATCGTCAGCGGAGCAGGGCACGACGCAATCTTCCTCGCCGAACTCGGCCCGGCCGGGATGATCTTCGTGCCGTGCGAAGGCGGCATCAGCCACAACGAAATCGAAAACGCCGCGCCGGATGATCTGGCGGCCGGGTGTGCGGTGTTGTTGCGGGCAATGCTGGCGGCGTCGGCGGCGATTGCCGGCGGTCAATTGGCAGTTTGAAACGCAAAAAAATCGTAGCCGCCGGCAACACTTGCGCCGCCGAAGGCTACGATCTCTTGACATTGACCTGGCGAGACGACTTAACGACGCGCTTGCAACACTCTGAATATCAACATCCCCGCCAGCATGGCGATCGCAAATACCCACGCCTGCCAATGCCCCGTCGGCAACAGCACCAGCGCCGGCCCGGGGCAGATGCCCGCAATGCCCCACCCGACCCCGAACAGTAGGCTGCCACCGATCAAGCGTCGATCCAGTTCACGACTGACCGGCAACTGCATCGGCGCCCCCAGCAACGACGTGGATTGTTTCATGGCCCAGTGAAACGGCACCCAGGCCACGGCAATCGCCCCGATCATGACCAGCGCCAGGGATGGGTCCCACAAACCGGTTACATCGAGAAACCCCAGCACTTTGGCCGGGTTGGCCATACCGGCCAACAGCAGGCCGATGCCGAACAACAGGCCGGCGAGGAAAGCCGTGAGTTTTTTCATGTTCAAAACCCCAACAGATGGCGCAGGACAAACACGGTCACAAAGCCCGCGAACATGAAGCTCAACGTCGCGACGATGGAGCGTGGTGACAGCCGCGAGATACCGCACACCCCGTGGCCACTGGTGCAACCAGAGCCATAACGGGTGCCGATCCCGACACACAATCCGGCGATGATCAGCCCCACGGTACCGGTCTTGAATTCGATGGCCGGCCACACCTGAAACAACGCCCACAACAGGGGGGCCGCCAGCAGTCCGAGGATGAAAAAGGCTTTTTCGCCCCGTCCCGAACCACCCGGCGCTAGCAGACTGCCGAGTAATCCGCTAATCCCGGCGACCCGCCCATTGGCCACGAGCATCACGCTGGCCGCCAAGCCGATCAACGCACCTCCTGTCAACGCGGACCAAGGAGTGAAATGCAGCGTATCCAGCATCATGGCAACTCTCCAGGCAGGTAAAGCACAGCATTAAACCACTCTTTGACTTGAGCTTAGGGCAGCCGCCGCGAAAAGGATCTACGACCAAAAAATCACAGGTACTGCCGGCGCGTCACAAACTGTAGTGCTATTTCGTCATCTCGTTGAATCCCTTAAACAGTTGAGCAACACGATGTCGTCCAACACCCAACCGATTAACCTGCTGCAATCCATTCCTCAAGTCTTCGAAAGCCTGACTCAGGTGCATGTCACCCTCGACAATCACGACCTGCCAGCGAGGCTGAAGCATTTGATCCACCTGCGTGCCTCGCAGATCAACCAATGCGGTTTCTGCGTGAAGATGCACACCCGCGAGGCCCGTGACGCCAATGAAAGCAACGAGCGGCTGGACCGTTTGATCGTCTGGCGCCACGTCAGTGATTTCAGCGCCTCCGAACGTGCCGCCCTGGCCTGGACCGAGGCCCTGACCGTACTCGATGAAAAGACCGACTACGCCCGCTTGCGCGGTGACTTGCGCGGGCATTTCAACGACGCCCAGATCGGTGCCTTGACGGCCGAGATTGGCATGATCAACCTGTGGAACCGTTTGCAGGTGTCGAGGCACTGATCGATGAATTCCGCTGAACACGTTGCCGCTGTGTTCGAGCAGCGCCGGCCCTTTTTGCTCGGTCTGGCGTATCGCATCCTCGGCTCGCGCGCCGAAGCCGAGGATGTGGTGCAAGAGCTGTTCATCAAGTGGCTAGAGGCCGATCGGGCTTCCATTGCCACCCCGGCCGCCTGGCTGACCACGGCGTGCACCCGGCACTGCATCGATCTGCTGCGCTCGGTCCACAAGTCGCGGGTTGATTACGTCGGCACCTGGCTGCCAGAACCGATTCACACCACCCATCAGGATTCACCCGAACACAAGCATGAACTGGCCTCGTCGCTGTCCACCGCGTTCTTGTTGTTGCTGGAACGGCTAACCCCCAAGGAGCGCGCCGCCTATCTGCTCTACGAAATTTTCGACATGGATTACGCGCAAGTCGCGGACGCGGTCGGGGTTCAAGAATCTGCGTGCCGCAAACTGGTGTCCCGGGCGAAGGCCCGCCTGGGCAGCGGACAAACTCGCTTTCAGCCGGAACCGGCTCGTCAGGACCAATTGCTCAGCGCTTTCCATCGCGCCATCGCCAGCGGCTCGACCTCGTCCTTGACCGCGATGCTCGCCGAAGACGTCGAACTCTGCGCTGACAGTGGCGGCAAGGCCTCGGCCATCCGCGAAACGTTGTCCGGCATTTCCAGCGTGCTGGATTTCATTGCTCAGTCGTTGCACGTCTATTGGCAGACTTGCGAATGGCTGCCCTGCGAAATCAATGGCGCTCAAGGTGTAATCATCAAGGCCGACGGGGTCATCACTGCATCGATGACCTTTGGTGTTGACGAAGCAGGGCGGGTGAGCCGGATTTTCATCATGCGTAACCCGGAGAAGTTGGCGGGGCTGGAAGCGTCTTTGCTGTTGCAGTAGTTAAACCCCAATCGTCAGTTTCACACCGTCCGTAGCAGCTGCCGAAGGCTGCGTTCGGCAGCTGCTACACGTGCTTTGCACTATCCCAACCCCCCGCGGTCGTAGTCTTCACAGGGTTGCGCATGAATGCGCCGCCGCACGCGTGGAGATCCAATGAGCCAGGACGTCCTGATCACTGAAACCAATCGTCGTCAGTTGCAGCAGATTATCGCCGGCCTGTCCGATGGGGTGATTCTGGTGGAGCTCGACCAGACCCTCCTCTGGGCCAATGACGCCGCGCTGGCCATGCACGGCGTCGGGGAGCTCAGCGAGCTGGGGGCGAATGCCAAGGAGTACGCCAAGCGCTTCGCCTTGCGTTATCGCAATAATCATCCGGTTCAGCGCGACAATTATCCGATCAGCCGCGTCGCCCGAGGCGAGACCTTCAGTGATGTGTTGGTTGAGGTGACGCCTGCGGACGACGAAGAGCGCACCCGGGTCCACAGTGTGCGCAGCATGATACTGAGCGACAGCGCGGGCGAGCCCGAGTCGCTGGTGCTGATCATGAACGATGTCACAGAGTGGGCCAGCGCCGAGCAGCGTTTCGAAAAAACCTTCAATGCCAACCCGGCCCCGGCTGTGATCTGTCGCCTCAGCGATTTGCGCTACATCAAAGTCAACCCGGGCTTCCTGGAGATGACCGGTCATGCCCGTGATCAGGTGATCGGCAGTTCGACCTATGAACTGGACATACTGGAAGGGGCCGAAAACAAAGACCTGGCCAAGCAGCGTTTGCGCGAAGGGGCGACTATTCCGCAAATGCAGGCCCAGCTGCAGTTGCCAGACGGTGGCAGCAAACAGGTGATCGTCGCCGGCCAGCCCCTTGAGCTGAACGACGAAGCCTGCATGCTGTTTTCCTTCGTGGACATCGAGCCCCGGCATAAGGCCGAAGTCGCCTTGCGCCAGAGCGAGGAGCGTTTTGCCAAGGCTTTTCGTCTGACCCCGGTGCCGATCCTGGTGTGTAACGCCAGCGATCAGGTGGTGATGGACGTCAATGAAGCCTTCCTCGATACGCTCGCGTATCCCAGTGAAGAAGTGCTCGGCAAGACTGTGGCGCAGATCGAATTTATCGATGACACAGGCGCTCGCACGCGACTTTTTTCGGCCCTGGAAAAAACCGGAAGTGTGGATCGTGTCGATGTTCGGGTACGCAAGAAAGGCGCCCAGCTGATCGATTGCGCGGTCTCGGCCGACACCGTGAACATTCAGGACAACCCCTGCTACCTGCTGGTGTTTATGGACATCACCGAGCGTAAACGTACAGAGCTGGAGTTGGTGTCGGCGATCGAAGAGGTGATGAAAGACGCCTCCTGGTTCAGCCGCACGCTCATCGAGAAGCTCGCCAACGTGAAGAACGTCAACTCGCCGCAGTTGCCTAGCGTGTCTTTCACCGACCTGACTGCCCGTGAACGCGATGTGCTGGGGCTGATCTGCGAGGGCTTGGCCGACAAGGAAATCGCCGCGCGGCTGAAGCTCGCGCCCAACACCGTGCGTAACCATGTGTCGACGGTGTATTCCAAACTCGATGTGCACAGTCGCAGCGAGGCGATTGTCTGGGCTCGCGAGCGCGGTTTGTTCTCCAGCGAGTGGCGGCCCAAGGCCCAGCGTTAGGTGCAAATGCACTACTCGAAGGGGTGCAAATGGATGTTCTGGGCGGGTGCGGCAGTTCTTAGGCTGTGAGGGTGCGATACAGGTCTTCGGGTATCGCGTCCCTTTCGAAAACAGCTACAGGAACTGCAGGATGATTTACGTGGCGCAATTGCGTATGCAACTGGAGCGGAGTTTTTCGCCGTTGGCCTGTGACTGCAGTGTTACAGGTGATAACTCGCTGACGGTGAAGCTCTATCATCCGGTGTCGGGGCAGGTGGATCTGGTGGTCAGTGGGTTGAGCGTGGGTAATCTTAGAACGCCGGAGGCGGTGGCAGTGTTGATCGAAGAGCTGCGGTATGAGCTTGAGAGCAATACGTTGCATCGTCCCGTGATTTCCTAGGAACTGTCGGGTTTGGCTGGCGGTCGTACAAGGTATACGAAAGTTTTTTTCTGTGACCGGTCCGCGTGTTCGCGTTGAGGGTGTTGGGTCGCGGAACTATCTCGATCACTTACCGCGGGTCAGCCTATGAACAGTCTTGGGAAACGCGTTTTTGCTCCACTGTCGTTTGCACTCTGCGTCGCGATTCTGGGGGGGTGTGCCAGTCCGCCACCGCCACCTCCCGCCGCGCCGCCTCCACCTCCTGTACGCACTTGCCAGACCACCGAAAACACCGATGTGCAAGGCGATATGAGGGCTGAGGGGCAGGTGACCCGGGAAACGACGCTCACTCGTTGCGTCACTCAGTAAGCATTCATTTGCTCATGTTGTACCGCCAGCGGCGCTGTCTGCTGGCGGGTATCCCCCGCGTTTCGTTCAGACATCCTCGATCCTGACCCACCGCGACTCCCGCGCTGCCAACCGAATCGCCGTCGCCAGACGTTCGACCTCCCACGCCTGCTCGAAGTCCGTTCCGCGCTGGCCGACCCCGGCCAACGCCATCACCAGATCATGGACCTCCAGTGTCTTGAGTTCGTTGTAGCCGAGCTGATGCCCAGCCGCCGGGCTGAACGCCGCATACCCCGGCAGGTTCGGCCCTGCCAGCAAGCGTTGGAAGCCATCCTGCCCGGCGCGATAAAGACGCAGTTCATTCAGACGTTCCTGATCGAACGCTAACGTCCCTTGGGTGCCGCTGATTTCAAAACTCAGGTGATTTTTGTAGCCGTGCTTGAGCCAACTGCTGCTGAACGTCCCCCGGGCGCCGTTAGCAAACCGCAACAAGGCGTGGACCTGATCGTCGACGGCGATACGGCGTTGTTCCGGACTGCCAGCCGAGGCGGGACGTTGCCGGTGCACGGTCTGGGTGTCGGCGCTGACTGCCTCGACATCGCCCACCAGATAACGGGCCATGGCCAACAAGTGACTGCCCAGATCGGCCAATGCGCCGCCGGCATGATCGGCATCGCAACGCCAGGACCAGGGTGATGCAGGATCGGCCATGAAGTCTTCGCTGAATTCACCCTGGAAACTGATGATCTGGCCCAAGTCGCCGTTTTCAATCAGCTCCCGGGCAAGCCCGATCATCGGGTTGTGCTGATAGTTGTAACCCACCCGCGTCACCACACCCGCCGCTTTGGCCGCCAGGCGCATGGCGTCGGCCTGTTCCAGATTCACCGCCAACGGTTTTTCGCAGTACACCGGTTTTCCGGCGGCGAGGGCGGCCATGGCCATGGGGTAGTGCAGGTGATTGGGCGTGGTGATAGCGATCAGATTGACCTTGGGGTCATCGATCAGTTGCTGCCAGTCGGTATGAGCGGTGTCGAACCCCCAGGCATCAGCACAGTGGCGGGCACGCTGCGGATCGGCGTCGGCCAGGGCCGCGAGTTTAAGCTTGAGGGGTAGTTCGAAAACCGCGCTGACGTTGCGAAACGCCAAGGCATGGGCGCGGCCCATGAAACCTGTGCCGATGAGTCCGATACCGAGTTCGCGCATAGCCGGGGTCCTTTTGGATTTTATTTTCAGGAGGGGCTATTAATGGAATAAATATTCCTAATGAGCAATATGTAGAATAAATATTCCCTAGTCTGTACTGAAAACAAAAAAGGCAGCCCAGGGCTTAATGCCGATCAGTTAAGGAACTGCAGGCAAAACACGCTCTTTGTAGCAGCTGGCGAAGCCTGCGTCCGGCTGCGTAGCAGTCGTAAAGCCTGAGTGCGAGGTCTTCCTGAAACATACTTGTCGACTGATTTCACGACTGCTACGCAGCCGGACGCAGGCTTCGCCAGCTGCTACAGATCGTGTTACGGCTTAACTGATCGGTATTAGCCCAAGGCTACCTTTTTTACATTCAAAAACGGATCAGGACAGGAACCCCCCATCCACATTCAATGAAACGCCAGTGGTATAGCTCGATGCATCACTCGCCAGGTACAACACCGCACCCGCCATCTCACTCGGATCCGCCACGCGCTTGAGCGGAATCTGCTGCAATGCGGTGTTCAAAATAGCCTCGTTCTTCACCAGCGCCGAAGCAAACTTGGTGTCGGTCAGGCCTGGCAGCAGGGCGTTGCAGCGAATACCGAACTGCGCGCATTCCTTGGCGAATACTTTGGTCATGTTAATGACGGCAGCCTTGGTCACCGAGTAGATGCCCTGGAAAATCCCCGGCGAGATGCCGTTGATCGAAGCAACGTTGATGATGCTACCGCCGCCGTTTTCGCGCATCAACTTGCCGGCTTCCACCGACATGAAGAAGTAGCCGCGGATGTTCACGTCGACGGTTTTCTGAAAGGCGCTGAGGTCGGTGTCCAGTACGTTGCAGAACTGCGGGTTGGTCGCGGCGTTGTTGACCAGGATGTCCAGGCGGCCGAACTGTTCGCGGATGCCGGCGAAGACCTGGCTGATCTGCTCCATTTCACCGATGTGGCATGCGACGGCGGTGGCTTTGCCGCCGGCGGCGATGATCGCGTCGGCCACGTGCTGGCAGCCGTCGAGTTTGCGGCTCGAGACGATGACGTGGGCGCCTTGCTGGGCCAGCAGTTTGGCGATGGCTTCACCGATGCCGCGGCTGGCGCCGGAGACGAAAGCGATCTTGCCGTCGAGGTCGAACAACTGAGTCTTGGACATGGTTTTTCCTTGTTATGGAGGCCAGGGGTGCGATCAGAGCCGCGATCAGAGGCTGGATTTCGAAATGACTTGCAGGCTCATCTGCTCCAGCAGTTTGTTCATGTGAATGAACTGCGCGAAGCGTTTGTCCTGTGTCTGACCATGGAAGAAGCGGTAGTAGATCTGCTGCACGATGCCGGCCAGGCGGAAGAGGCCGTAGGTGTAGTAGAAGTCGAAATTGTCGATCTGGATGCCTGAGCGCTCGGCGTAGTAATCGACGAACTCGCGGCGGGTCAGCATGCCCGGGGCGTGGCTCGGCTGGCGGCGCATCAGTTGCACCGGCGCCGGGTCATCGGCTTCGATCCAGTAGGCGAGGGTGTTGCCCAGGTCCATCAGCGGGTCGCCGAGGGTGGTTAGCTCCCAGTCGAGCACGCCGATGATTTGCATCGGGTTGTTCGGGTCGAGGATCACGTTGTCGAAGCGGTAGTCGTTGTGGACGATGCTGGAGGTCGGGTGATCGGCAGGCATCTTGTCGTTGAGCCAGGCTTTGACCGCCTCCCACTTCGGCGCGTCCGGGGTCAGGGCTTTCTCGTAACGGTCGCTCCAGCCTTTAATCTGCCGCGCGACATAACCTTCGGGTTTGCCAAGGTCGCCCAGGCCATAGGCGTTGTAGTCGACCCGGTGCAGTTCAACAAACTTGTCGATGAAGCTTTTGCACAGCGTTTCGGTTTGCACCGAATCAAGACCCAGTTCCAGCGGCAGTTCGGAGCGCAGGATAATCCCGTTGACCCGTTCCATCACATAAAACTCGGCGCCGATCACCGATTCATCGGTGCAGTGCACGTAGGCTCTGGGGCAGTACGGAAAACCGTCGCGGAGCTGATTGAGAATGCGAAATTCGCGGCCCATGTCATGAGCGGACTTGGCCTTGTGCCCAAACGGCGGCCGACGCAGGACGAACTCCTGTTCGGGGTATTCCAGCAAGTAGGTGAGGTTCGACGCACCGCCGGGAAACTGGCTGATTTTCGGTAAGCCACTGAGGCCCGGAAAGTGGGCCTTGAGGTACGGATCGATCAGGCTGGCATCGAGTTCTTCGCCGGTGCGGATACGGGTGGACTGGTCAGTAAGCGCCATGCTTATCCCTTCTACTTATTCTGGAGGCCAGAGACTATTGGATAATCTAATGTGCATACCCGGCACTCACAACCACGTGCAGCCCTTATAGGTGAGCGTGTTGCCGGGCAATCATTGTTTTTGATACATCTGTTTGAATGGTCGTCAAATCACACTCATCGACGATGGCAGGGCAATCGGGGTCAATACTGGATCTCCGGAGAAAAACGCTACCAGGTTGCGACCTACCAGTTCCACAGTGCCTTGAGTGGCTTCCGGGGACAGGCCGGCGACATGCGGGGTGAGGATCACATTGGCCAGCACCTTGAGCGCATTCGGTATCTGGGGTTCTGCGTCGAAGACATCCAGCGCAGCCCCGGCAATTCTGCGCTGCTCAAGCGCGCTGATCAGGTCTGCAGTGACGATCACGCTGGCTCTGGCGATGTTGACGATGAACCCGTTGGGCCCCAGGGCGTCGAGTACTTGTCGGTTGATCAGGTGTTTGGTGCCCAGGCCACCGGGGGTGGCAATAATCAAAAAGTCTGAGGCCCGTGCCAGCTCGGCGGGCGTCGAGCAGAAGCTGTACGGCACGTCGCGGCGATGTTGGCGGTTGTGGTAACTGACCGTCATGTCGAAGCCGTTGGCGCCGCGTTTGGCGATGGCCATGCCGACCGCCCCGAGCCCCAGGATGCCCAGGCGCTTGCCGGCCAGGGAAGGGCGCATGATTTTCGGCCACTCATCACGGCGCACGGCGGCGTCGCAACGGGGAATGTCACGCACCAGCGAGAGCAGCATCGCCATGGCATGGTCGGCGACCGAAGAGGCATTGACTCCGGCGCCATTGGTGACAGTAATTCCCCGGTCGGCGGCGGCTTGCAGGTCGACGTGTTCGTAGCCGGCGCCGATCACGCAGATGATCTTCAGATTCGGCAGGGCAGCGATTTCATCGGCATACAGGCCCAATGGGCCACGGGTCAGCACCGCATCGATCTGGGCGCCATGCCGTGTGATGGCCTCGGCGC
Organism: Pseudomonas sp. AL03; assembly: GCF_029960815.1. Lineage (GTDB taxonomy): Bacteria > Pseudomonadota > Gammaproteobacteria > Pseudomonadales > Pseudomonadaceae > Aquipseudomonas. The sequence continues at coordinate 74,763 of NZ_JASBRE010000022.1, read as the reverse complement.
GCTCCGCAGGCGTAGGCGCCAGAATCAGGTGAAAGCCCTGATGTTCGAGAATCGGCAGGTAATCATTGATGGTTTCAACCAGTACCAGAACGGTTGCGGGCATGCTGGACTCCTGTGGGCATCGGAAAGTCGGGGCTCGAACGTCGCTTCAGATTGCTGATTGCGCAACGGTTTGGCAATCACCAAAGGTCACAGGCTTGTGGCCTGCGACCTCAGTGTAGGAGGTTCGGCAGCTCTTACCTCTCCACAGTGTTCAACACTTTTATGAATGACTTTTAAACGGCCGTGTCCGAGGTGAGAAACGCGCGAGCCGCGTCGAGAATTTCATCGGACAAGGCGTCACCACGGGTAGCGCGGGCCAGGGTCAGGGCACCGACCATCAGCGAATAGTCCACCAACGCTTTTTGCCGATTGATGTCGGGCTGATCCGCGCCCATCAGCGGTGCCAGCATCTGCAACAATGCCTCAAGCCCTTGGGTATAGGTCTGGTGCAAACCGCTTTCAGCGGTTCATGACACATGTCGCCGGCAAAGCGGTCACCGGGCAGCTTTCGCGGGAATCTATTCCACACAACCACTCCTCAGCTAAGCCTTTGCTTCTGCTCATTAATCCCGGACAATCGCGCCCCTGTTTCGGCCAGGGCGCTGCCTGTCGGGTTTTTCCGACTCGTCCTGACCGGGTAGCAACTGACCGGAATGCGGAGATCCCACCGGATGAATGATCGGGCCAATAGCGTCGACGAACGCTATGTAGCGGCGGCACCAGCGACGCTTGAGCGCTGGAATCGCCATGACACCACCTGGATGCTGGGCCTGTTTGGCACGGCCATTGGGGCTGGCACGCTGTTTTTGCCGATCAACGCGGGTCTGGGCGGCTTCTGGCCGTTGCTGGTCCTGGCGGTGTTGGCGTTCCCCATGACTTTTTACGCACACCGTGGCCTGACACGCTTTGTGTTGTCCGGACGCGAAGGCGCGGACATTACTGAGGTGGTGGAAGAACACTTCGGGATCAAGGCCGGCGCGCTGATCACCTTGCTGTATTTCTTCGCGATCTTCCCGATCCTGTTGATTTACAGCGTGGCCTTGACCAACACCGTGGGCAGTTTCCTCGAGCATCAACTGCACATCATGCCGCCACCGCGCGCTGTGCTGTCGTTCGTGCTGATCCTCGGCCTGTTGGCGGTGGTACGTTGCGGCGAGCAAGCGATCGTCAAGGCCATGAGCCTGATGGTTTATCCGTTCATTGTTGCGCTGCTGTTCCTCGCGGTGTTCCTGATTCCTCACTGGAACGGCGGCATCCTCGCCACCGCTTCGACGCTTCCAGAACCATCGGCACTGTTGCACACGCTGTGGCTGGCGATTCCGGTGATGGTGTTCTCGTTCAACCATTCGCCGATCATCTCGGCGTTCGCGGTCGACCAGAAGCGTCGTTACGGCGAGCACGCCGAAGAGCGCAGCTCGCAGATCCTGTCTCGCGCCCACGCCTTGATGGTGGTGATGGTGCTGTTCTTCGTCTTCAGTTGTGTGCTGACCCTGTCGCCGGCGCAATTGGCGGAAGCCAAGGCGCAGAACCTGTCGATCCTGTCGTACCTGGCCAACCACTTCAGCAACCCGACCATCGCCTTTGCGGCGCCGTTGATTGCGTTCGTGGCCATTTCCAAGTCGTTCCTGGGTCACTACATCGGCGCCAGCGAAGGTCTTAAAGGTTTGATCGTGAAGACAGGCAAGCGCCCGGCGCCGAAGACCCTGGACCGCATGACCGCCGCCTTCATGCTGGTGGTCTGCTGGATCGTCGCCACGCTGAACCCGAGCATTCTCGGGATGATCGAAACCCTCGGTGGCCCGATCATTGCCGCGATCCTGTTCCTGATGCCGATGTACGCGATCCGCAAGGTGCCGGCCATGGCGCGTTATCGCGGTCAGGCTTCCAACGTCTTCGTGACGGCGGTGGGCCTGGTGGCGATCTCGGCGTTGATCTATTCGCTGACTGCCTGATTGGGCAAAACAACGGCCGCACTGTGCATACCGCACAGTGCGGCCGTTTTTTTTTGCCTGGCGTAAAGCTCGGCACCTGACCCAGTACACTCATCCCGTGGGGATTAGCGACTAAGCTTGAGGCTGCATTAGCTCGTCGTAGAGCGTTTGCCGGGGAGTTGCCCCGGCCCGTCAATCTTACTCTGGAGACGCTTCATGGCTCGAGCCCACGGCGCATCGGCGCAACCCCTTGCCGATAGGCCAAACCGTTGGCTGGATGTGTTGGCCGGGCTGTCGATTGCCGGTTTGTTGTTACCTGAGGCGGTCGCCTATTCAAGCATTGCTGCGTTGCCGCCTCAGGCGGGTGTGATTGCGTTATTTGCCGGCCTGCTGTGCTACGGGCTGTTCGGCACCAGTCGTTTTGCCATCGTTTCTGCGACGTCGTCTTCGGCGGCGGTGCTGGCCGCCGCCACAGCCACTTTGGCCAATGGTGATTCGGGCCTGCGCATCACCCTCGCGATTGGTCTGGTGCTGATGACGGGTGGGTTTTTCCTGCTGGCCGGTTTGTTCAAGCTCGGCAGCGTGACGTCGTTTATTGCCAAACCGGTGCTACGAGGCTTTGCCTTCGGCCTGGCAATGACGATCATCCTCAAGCAAGTAGCGAGCATCGTTGATGTGCACTTGAGCAACGGCAACCTGATCCGTTTCGTGCCGCAACTGCTTGAGCAGTTACCGCAGTGGAACCGGGTCGGCGCGCTTGTGGCGGCCGTGTCCTTGCTGGTGCTGTGGCTGTGCGCGCGGGTCAGGCGTTTGCCGGGTGGCTTGCTGGTGGTGGCGCTCGGCATCGCGGCCGGCCAATGGCTGAACTTGCCAGCCTATGGGGTGAAACTGATCGGCGTGATCGACCTGAGCCTGGAAGTGCCTCGTCTTCCCGTATTGCCATTTACCGACTGGCTGCGCCTGGGAGAATTGGCGTTTGCCATGGTGATGATTCTGTATGCCGAGTCTTACGGATCGATCACCTCGTTTGCGCTCAAGCACGGCGACCGTGTGTCCTCGAACCGCGATCTGCTGGCGCTCAGTGCGGCCAATGTGCTGTCGGGCCTGTTCCATGGCATGCCGGCGGGCGCTGGTTACTCTGCGACGTCGGCCAATGAGGCCGCGGGTGCAGGATCGCGTCTGGCCGGTGCGGTAGCGGCGGGGGTGGTGTTGCTCATCGTGTTGACGGTGTTGCCCTGGATTGCCCTGACCCCCGAGCCGGTGCTGGCGGCCATTGTCATTCATGCATTGGCGCGCGGCTTGAGCCTGCAGCCCTTGGGCCGGTACTTTATCTGGCGCCGCGACCGTCTATTGGTGATCTGTGCGGTGGCGGCGGTGCTGGTACTGGGTGTGTTGGACGGCTTGTTGGTGGCGGTGGTGATCAGCGTGGTGCTGATGTTGAAACAGATGTCGTCGGCGGATATTCAGGTGCTAGGGCAAATGGGCGGTGGCCATGATTTTGTCGACGTGCAGCGCCATCCCCAGGCCATCGAGATCCCCAGTGTGCTGATTGTCAGACCGAGCGAGGCGCTGTTTTTTGCCAACGTGGAGCGCATTCTGGGCGGTGCACTGCGTCTGGCCCGACAGGCAGAGCCACCGATTCATACAATAATTCTCAGTCTGGAGGAGTCTCCCAACCTGGATGGCACCAGCATCGAGGCGCTGGAGGCGTTCTTTATGCACGTGCGAGCCGAGGACAAACTGCTGATTCTGGCGCGGCTCAAGCACGAGGCCAAAGCGGTGCTCTCACTGTTGCCGCCGCAGGAACTCGCGCAGGTGATACTCAGCGGCTTGAGCGTCGACGGCGCTGTGCAACAAGCGCTTCAGGCAAACGGGCACCTTTCGCAGGCATAAAAAAACGCCGCACATCTCACGATGGGCGGCGTTTTTCATGGCGTTGCAGCGTTAGGCTTGAACGACCGGGATGTTGGCGTTCGCAGCAGCTTCACGGAACTCGGCGATCTGGTCGAAGGACAGGTAGCGGTAAACATCGGCCGCCATGCTGTCGATCTTGCCAGCGTATTCCATGTACTCCTCGACGGTCGGCAAGCGACCCAGGATGGAAGCAACAGACGCCAGCTCAGCCGAAGCCAGGTAGACGTTCGCGCCGTCACCCAGACGGTTCGGGAAGTTACGGGTCGAAGTCGACACAACTGTCGAGTTCGGCTCTACACGTGCCTGGTTACCCATGCACAGCGAGCAGCCTGGCATTTCCATGCGAGCGCCGGCCTTGCCGTAGATGCCGTAGTAGCCTTCTTCGGTCAGCTGGTGAGCGTCCATTTTGGTCGGCGGCGACAGCCACAGACGGGTTGGAAGCTGACCCTTGACCTGATCCAGCAACTTGCCGGCAGCGCGGAAGTGACCGATGTTGGTCATGCACGAACCGATGAACACTTCGTCGATCTTCTCGCCAGCAACGCTGGACAGCAGACGGGCGTCGTCCGGATCGTTTGGCGCGCAGAGCACAGGCTCTTTGATGTCGGCCAGGTCGATTTCGATGATTTCAGCGTACTCGGCGTCAGCATCGGCAACCATCAGCTCAGGGTTGGCAACCCAGGCTTCCATCGCTTGAGCGCGACGTTCCAGGGTACGAGCATCGCCGTAGCCTTCGCCGATCATCCAGCGCAGCAGGGTGATGTTGGAGTTCAGGTACTCGGTGATCGAGTCTTTCGACAGTTTGATGGTGCAACCGGCAGCCGAACGTTCAGCCGAGGCGTCGGACAGCTCGAAAGCCTGTTCGATGCTCAGATTGTCCAAGCCTTCGATTTCCAGAATGCGGCCGGAGAAGGCGTTCTTCTTGCCTTTCTTCTCGACGGTCAGCAGGCCAGCCTGAATCGCGAAGTAAGGAATGGCGTGAACCAGGTCGCGCAGGGTGACGCCCGGTTGCATTTTGCCTTTGAAGCGCACCAGGATCGATTCCGGCATGTCCAGCGGCATAACGCCGGTGGCCGCAGCGAACGCAACCAGACCGGAACCGGCCGGGAACGAAATGCCCATCGGGAAACGGGTGTGGGAGTCACCACCGGTACCGACGGTGTCCGGCAGCAGCATACGGTTCAGCCAGCTGTGGATGATGCCGTCGCCCGGACGCAGGGAAACGCCGCCGCGGGTCATGATGAAGTCTGGCAGGGTGTGGTGAGTGGTCACGTCGATCGGCTTTGGATAAGCCGCGGTGTGGCAGAAGGACTGCATCACCAGATCGGTCGAGAAGCCCAGGCACGCCAGGTCTTTCAGTTCGTCACGGGTCATGGGACCGGTGGTGTCCTGGGAACCGACGGTGGTCATTTTCGGTTCGCAGTAGGTGCCTGGACGAACGCCTTTGCCTTCTGGCAGGCCGCAAGCCTTGCCGACCATTTTCTGTGCCAGGGTGAAACCCTTGCCGGTGTCGACAGGTGCTTCAGGCAGTTTGAACAGATCGGTAGGGCCCAGGCCCAGCTCGGCACGGGCCTTGTCGGTCAGGCCGCGACCGATGATCAGCGGAATACGACCGCCGGCACGAACTTCGTCCAACAGAACCGGAGTCTTCATTTCGAAGGTGGTCAGGACTTCGTCAGTGCCGTGTTTGCAGACTTTGCCAGCATGCGGATACAGGTCGATCACGTCGCCCATGTTCATGTTGGTCACGTCGAATTCGATCGGCAGTGCGCCGGCATCTTCCATGGTGTTGTAGAAGATCGGGGCGATTTTGCTGCCGAAGCAGAAACCGCCAGCACGCTTGTTCGGGACGTGAGGAATGTCGTCGCCGAAGAACCACAGCACCGAGTTGGTCGCCGATTTACGCGACGAACCGGTACCGACCACGTCACCGACGTAGGCGATTGGGAAACCGGAGTTGCGCATTTCTTCGATCTGCTTCATCGGGCCAGTCACGCCTTGGGCGTCAGGCTCGATGCCTTCACGGGCCATTTTCAGCATGGCCAGGGCGTGCAGCGGGATGTCCGGGCGGGACCAGGCGTCCGGGGCAGGGGACAGGTCGTCGGTGTTGGTTTCGCCGGTGACCTTGAACACGCGCAGGCTGATCTTGTCGGCCAGGGTAGGGCGGTTCTGGAACCACTCGCCGTCGGCCCAGGATTGCAGCACGCCTTTGGCGTGAACGTTACCGTTTTTGGCTTTTTCAGCGACGTCGTGGAAGGCATCGAACATCAGCAGGGTGTGCTTGAGTTCTTCGGCAGCGACCGGGGCCAGTTCGGCGCTGTCGAGCAGGTCAACCAGGGTCACGATGTTGTAGCCGCCCTGCATGGTACCGAGCAGTTCAACAGCACGCTTCTTGTCGATCAGAGGGGATTTTGATTCGCCTTTAGCGAGGGCAGAGAGGAAACCGGCCTTAACATAGGCAGCTTCGTCCACACCTGGCGGAACGCGATGGGTGATCAGGTCAACGAGGAAAGCTTCTTCGCCAGCCGGGGGATTCTTCAGCAGCTCGACCAGGCCTGCAGTTTGTTCGGCGTTAAGCGGCTGGGGAACGATACCCAGTGCTGCACGCTCTTCGATATGTTTGCGGTAGGCTTCAAGCACAGTTATTACCCTCATCAGTGGTCCCAAATGGGTGTCCGGGACGCTCATCCCGAAATTGCCGTACTCATGCGCTGCGTGGCGTTGTGGGCCACTTAGCCAGAATTACCGGCAATTCCTTACAGAAGCTGCTTTCAAAGTTTTACGCCTGCAGAACGGGGAGCTGATGAGGGTTGGCGTAGAGCTTTTCCCCGCTGGAAAAACCCTTCGCCAACTCCGCTCTGAAGGAACGACTGTGCTCGTGACGCTTTGAAAACAGCTTCTAACGGACATTGGCGCCTTAAAAGGCTGGCTGATTCTACGGCAAAAAAAAATTAAAGGTAAGTTAGACCCTCAAGATTGAGGGGTGATCAATGTTAGACAAAGGGCTAACATGCCGACCTGTTCTGCTTTCCCGTGTTCTCCCTGACTATGCCCAATCAGACCATCAAGACCCCCTGCGTCGGCCTCTGCTCCACTGTTTACGGTGATTTGGTGTGCCGTGGCTGCAAGCGTTTCCACCATGAAGTGATCAACTGGAATGGTTACAACGAGGAAGAGAAGCGCGCGGTGTGGCTGCGTCTTGAGCAACTGCTGTCCCAGGTGATGGCCAGCAAGCTGGAAATTTTCGATCCCCAGCGACTGCGACTGCAGCTGGAGCAGCGCAAGATCCGCTTTGTGCCGCATCAGTCGGAATATTGCTGGGCGTATCAGTTGATCGCCCGGGGCGCGCGGGTCATCAACAATCTGGAAGCCTACGGAATGGTGCTGATGCCAGAGTTTCGCGACTGGAACCTGCCCGAATTACGGGACGCCATTGATCGGGAATTCTTTTTGCTGTCAGAGGCGCATTACCAGCGCTACATCGCGCCAGGCTTCCTCAGGGACGCCTTCGGCGCCTGATTTTTAAAGTCAAAAGATCGCAGGCTTCGCCAACGCCTACAGGTTGAACACATTCCCATGTAGGCGCTGGCGAAGCCTGCGATCTTTTGATCTTCTCTAGTGCTGGGTCACAATCTCCTCCAGATGATCCATGATCGTATCCGGTTTCAGCACCAGCACATCGCTCTCCACCGCATCCAGTACCACTTCCGCCGTATTACCGATCAACGCCCCCGACAACCCGGACCGCGCGACCGTACCGATCACGGTCACTGACGCCTGCAGCTTGTGGGCCATGTACGGAATCAACACATCCGCCGGGCCTTCGGCGATATGCAGGTGGTCGTCGTCGATGTCGAATTCGGCCTGAAAGGCCTTGCACTGTTCGCGATAGCGCGCCTCGATGGTTTCGCTGAGCTGCAACGTCGGGTCGGCTGACGACAGCATCGGTGATGGATGGGCGCTGATCACATGCAGGTGAGCCTTGGCCAGGCTGGCGATGTCATAGCCATGATCGATGATGGCAGCGTGCAGCGTACGGTGTTCGCCATCGGTATTACCGACGTCGATCGCCGCGAGAATGACCCCGCCCGACCAGGGTTTCGAGGTTTTGACCAGCAGCACCGGCGTCGGGCAGTAACGCAGCAGTTTCCAGTCTGCCGGAGTGAGGAGGGCTTTTTTCAGCGGGCTGTCGGGGTAATGCTGTTTGACCACCAGCCCGCAACCTTCAGCCTGCTGCACATCGACGATGGTTTCGTGCAGGCTTTCGTTCCAGGCCTGCTCGGTGGTGACGCTGTAGCCATCCTCCAGCAGCGCGGCCTTGAGCACGCCCAACATGCCGCTGTGGTCATGCTTGCGGTCGCAGACCAGCAGATGCAGATGCGCTTGGGTCACGCCAGCAATCAGCTTGGCCCGCTTAAGCGCCAGGCTTTCCGAGTGTTCGGGTTCGATGACCACCAGGATGCTGCGAATGGCTTGCATGATCGGGATCTCCAGGAAGTAAAAAATATTGCGTTGGACAACTATAGTTGCTCGCCGCGCTTTCGGGACTTGATGCATATCAACGGTCGCGACTGGTGGTCTGCCGGCAGGCCGGTATAATTGGCGCCCTTCGATTTGAACCTCTTATCCGTGAGCCCCATGATCCTTCCCGAAATTCACGAGTTCCTCGGCTGCCGTACCCCCGATGGCTGGGTTCAGGCCGCGTTGGCCGATCAGGAAACCCTGCTGATCGATCATAAAAACTGCGAATTCAAGGCAGCCAGCACGGCATTGAGCCTGATTGCCAAGTATCACTCCCACGTCGATTTGATCAACCTGATGTCGCGCCTGGCCCGGGAAGAACTGGTGCACCACGAACAGGTCATGCGCCTGATGAAAAAGCGCAAGATCGAGCTGCGTCAGCTGTCCGCCGGGCGATACGCGTCAGGCCTGCGCAAAGTGGTGCGCAGCCATGAGCCGGTCAAACTGGTGGACACCCTGGTGGTCGGTGCTTTTATCGAAGCCCGCAGCTGCGAGCGTTTCGAGGCGCTGGTGCCGCATCTGGACGAAGAGTTGGGCAAGTTCTACTTCGGCCTGCTGAAAAGCGAGGCCCGGCATTTCCAGGGTTACCTGAAACTGGCCTACCAGTACGGTGACGCCAAGGACATCGCCCTAGTGATCGACAAGGTCCGCGCCGCCGAGCAGGAGCTGATCGAGTCGCCGGACGTGGAGTTTCGTTTCCACAGCGGTGTGCCCGCCGCGGCCTGACGGTCACGGCCGCGGTCAACCCTTCAAATCCAACCGCTCGTGCCACTCGGCGATGGACTCATCCGGCCAGACATCGCTCTGCCGATCACCCGCCTGCGCCTTGACCTCCACCCACGGCGCTTTCGAACCGAGCATCACGTGGGTGAGTTCCGGCGGCACTGGCAACGGCGTGTCGATGGCTGAGGCAAACGGGTGAATCAACTCCGGCCATTCGGGACTGAACAGCCACAACCCCGAACCACACACCGAACAGAAATGCCGTTCGGCCGTGCTGCGGTGGGCGCGTTTGTCACTGTCGCTCTTGAGCCGTGCATGATAAATCGCGATGTGCTTGCGGCCGCGAACCTTCAGGCTGCCAGCGTCGCCATCGATGTTGATCGAATAACCGCCACCGCCCTGGGTCTTGCGGCAGATCGAGCAGTAACAACGCTGGTACGGATAGGGATGGGCGCTGGTCAGACTGAACGACACCGCGCCGCAATGGCAGGAACCTTCGAGCCGCATGGGAACCTCCGACGGGTCTGAAACTTACCCAAGACAGCGTAGACCGGCTTTGTGAACACTGAAGATCAAGTGTGGGAGCGAGCCTGCTCCGGGCGGCGATCCGACGATGAACGATAACGCGGTCCCGCTGGACGCCCACCGATGGCCGGGTCAGCATGTGCGCCTTCCTATTGGAGCCTTTGCCATGCGACGACTGCCTTCCCTGGCCGCACTCAGAACCTTCGAATGCGCCGCCCGCCACGCCCACTTCGGTCGGGCAGCGGCGGAGTTGTGCGTCACCGACAGCGCGGTCAGTCATCAGATTCGGCAGCTCGAGGAGCAATTGGGCGTGTCGCTGTTCGTCCGCGAAGGCCGGCAGATTCGCCCGACGATGGCCGCCGGGCGCCTGATGCAAAGCTTGCAGCAGGCCTTCGAACTGATCGGCGAGGCCTGCGATGAGCTGCGTGACCCATCATCGCTGGCGGTGTTGCGCCTGGCGGTGACTGCCGAGTTGGCGCAAAAGTGGTTGATGAGTCGCCTGACTGATTTTTACGCGCGCTATCCGCACATCACCTTGCACCTCTACGAACAACCGATCGACGCCACGGCGCCGGGCGAGGACATCGATCTGGCGATCACCTACGGCACCGGCCCGGTGGACAGCAGCGCGTACTTCGTCCGGCCCTTGCCGGCGTTGCAGTTCTTCCCGGTGTGCAGCCCCGGTCTGTTCAACCAGGGCACGTTGAAAACCCCGAAGGATCTGACGCGTCATTGCCTGCTGCACGACGATCAGGACGGCAAGACCTGGACCGCCTGGCTCACCAGCCATGCCGGCGATCAGCGCCCCGAACGGCAGCTGTATTTCGCCCACGCGGGTTTGGCGCTGGAAGCAGCGGCTCAAGGCCAAGGTGTGGCCATGGGCGACAACTTGACCGCGCAGGAGGATTTGGCCAGCGGTCGCCTGGTCCGGCCGTTCACCTCAAACATGACTGCGCTCGGTCAATATGCGCTGGTGTGCGAGCGGGTGAGGCTGGAGCGCCCGGCGGTGGCGCAGATGCTGGAATGGTTCAACGATCAGCTGGTCGATTGATGAGTTGAATTCAAGTATTCCGAAATAATCATCGTTGGCGGGGAGGGCGCCGGCGACCTTAGCCTGTGGTCATTCCAATCCCCGTTGATGAGGTTTGACCATGGCACGTTTGCTCGACTCCACCCCTAAACTCGACGGTTTCCGGTTGCCTGGCGAATTCGAAACCAAGTCCGGTTGCTGGCTCGGCTGGCCGGAGCGTACCGACGTCTGGCGCAACGGTGCCAAGCCTGCGCAGAAAGTCTGGGTGCAAATCGTCACCGCCATCTCCCGGAGCGAACCGGTCACCGTATGCGCGTCCGCCTCGCAGTTTGCCACCGCTCGCCGCCAGTTGCCGCCTCAGGTGCGCGTGGTGGAAATGACCTGCAACGACACCTGGTTCCGCGACAGTGGCCCCTGCTTTGTGGTCAACGACGACAGCGGTGAAGTTCGCGGCGTGGACTTCGAGTTCAACGCTTACGGCGGCCTCGATGGCGGCCTCTATTACCCGTGGGACAAGGACGATCAGATCGCCAGCAAAATCCTTGAAATCGAACGTTTCGACCGCTACCGCGCACCGCTGATTGCTGAACTGGGCGGTATCCAGAGCGACGGCCAGGGCAGCCTTCTCACCACCGAACAATGCTTGCTCAACCGCAACCGTAACCAGCACCTGGGCAAGGACGAAGTCACCCGGCGATTGACCGATTACCTCGGCGCCGAGCAAATCATCTGGTTGCCACGTGGCTGCAAGTTCGACGAAACCGATGGCCACGTCGACGACCTCGCGTGCTTCGTGCGTCCCGGTGAAGTGGTGCTGCAATGGACCGACAATCGCGATGACCCGCAATGGGAAATCTACCAGGAGGCGTACGACATTCTGCGCAGCACTCGCGACAGCCGTGGCCGCGAGTTGATCGTGCACAAGCTGCCGCAACCGGACGTGCTGGAATGGACCGCTGAAGAAGCCGAAGGCCTCGATCAACTCGACAGCACCCACGTCCGTCAGGCCGGGACCAAAATCTGCGCGTCGTACATCAACTACTACGCCGGCAACACCTCAATCGTGGTGCCGCTGTTTGGCGATCGCAACGATCAGGCCGCACAGGCGACCCTCGCCGAACTGTTCCCTCAACACAAAATCGTCGGTATCGAAAACTCTCGGGAAATCCTCCTCGGCGGCGGTAACGTCGCGTGCATCACCATGCCGCAGTACGCAGGCAATGCCTGCAACAAAAAGGGAGTTTGAAAATGGGCCTGCACAAACTGACTCAAGCATTGCTGCTGGTGCTCGCACCCCTGTGTGTGCAGGCCGCCGACACCGCGAAACCGGTGGTCAATCTGTACATCTGGGGCGAGTACCTGGCCCCCGACACCCTGACCAATTTCGAAAAGAAAACCGGCATTCATGTGGTGGCTGATCACTTCGACTCCCTTGAAACCGCCGAGACCAAACTGCTCACGGGTCGCAGCGGCTATGACCTGGTGCTGACCGCGGGTCAGCATTTGTCCCGGGCGATCCAGAGCGGTGCGATTCAAACGCTAAACCCGCAACAGCTGCCCCATTTTGCCGGTGTTGGTGACGAGTTTCGCCAGCACATGGCCGTATTCGATCCGGGCAACCGGTACGCCGGGATTTACGCTTGGGGTACCACCGGCGTCGGTTATCAGCAAGAGGCGATCATCAAGCGTTTGCCCGACGCGCCAACGGACAGCTGGGCGATGCTGTTCGATCCGGCGGTGGTGTCGAAATTTGCCGATTGCGGGGTCAGTCTGCTCAACGACCCCAATGAGGTTTTCGCCGCGGTCATGAAGTACATGGGGCTGGACATCAACCTCCAGAACCTCGATGACCTGAAACTCGCCGAGCAGCAATTGGCGAAAATCCGGCCGTTCATTCGCTACTTCGACAATGACCTGAATATCAGCGACCTGGCCAACGGCAACACCTGTGTGGCGATGTCGTGGAACGGCAACGTGGCCATCGCCGCCGGCCAGGCAGAAGCCGCAAAAAAACCGTTCACCTTGACCTACCGCATACCGAAGGAGGGCACACTGATCTGGTTCGACGCCATGGTCATTCCCAAGGACGCGCCGCATCCCGAAGCCGGGCTGGCGTTGATGGATTATCTGATGACACCGGAGGTGATTGCGCCGATCACCGACACCATCCATTACGCCAACGCGATCACGGCGGCGGATGACTTGATTGATCCGGCGATTCGCAATGATCCGGGGACGTACCCGTCGGCGGAGGTGAGGGCTTCGTTGTATAGCAAGAATGACAATGGGAAGGTGTTTAACCGGGCTTTGATTCGGGCGTTCAGTCGGTTGAAGTCGGGGTTGTGACTGGAACGGGCGGCTTTGGAACACGCCACAAATACCACGCCGCCACCGTCCGAAACGGACTCCACCCCAACCCTATCTCAACCATCTGCTTACGCGTCGGCTGCACCTCCAACCCCTTCAGCCGCCGATACCCCTCTCGCACGCCAAAATCATCGGCCGGCAAAATATCCGGCCGCTCCAGGCTGTAAATCAGCAGCATCTCAACCGTCCAGCGCCCAACCCCACGCAAGGTAATCAACCGCTCAATCAGCGCCTCATCCTCCATCGCCAGCGCCATAGCGTAGTCCGGCACTACGCCATCCAGCGCCGCTTGAGCAATGCCCTGAATGGTCGCGATCTTGCTGGCGGAAAAGCCGCAACTGCGCAGTTGATCGAACGCAGTCGCGACAATCTGTTCAGGCCTCGGGAACGCGCCCGCCCCAAACAGCGCCAGTAGCCGACCGACAATCGCATCCCCAGCCTTGGCATGCAGTTGCTGGTAGGCAATCGCTCGCACCAGCGACTCATACGGATCGCGGGCCGCATGGGGCTGATGCAGGCAAGGGCCGACGGTGGCGATGTGGCGACGCCAATCTTCGTCGATGGCCGCCAGGAACTCAGTGGCGGCCAGGTAGGTATCGGGCATGGAGGTCAAACTTTCCGTGTCGGCGCCAAGAGGGCGTTAACTTCCCCGTAGGTGAAGGCCTTGAGGTGGCTACTGTCGAGCTTGCCGGTTTCCAGAAAGCGCTTGGCCAGGGATGCCATGGCACCATAAAGAAACTCGGCGATACCCGAACCTGCGCTCAAACGGCGTACGCCGAGCGCTTTCAGCTCTTCGGGCGACGGCAGGCCGGGGAGCCCGAGCACGTTCACCGGCAGCGAGGTGCCTTGGCACAACGCAGCGATCTCGTACTCTGCCGTGACGCCTGCCGGGAACAAGCCATCGGCACCGGCCGCCTGATACAACGCGGCGCGCTTGAGCGTCTCTGCAACCCGATCTTCGGCAGGCACCAGACTTTTAAGGTACACATCGGTGCGGGCGTTGATGAACAGCTTCACATTACGGCGACTGGCAACCTGCCGAGCGATTTCAATCTTGCGTGCCAGCAGCTCAGGCGGGGAAGCGCCGTCCTCGATGTTGATCCCGACAGCCCCGGCGGCAATCACCGCGTCAATGATCTCGGCAACCCGTGTCAGGTCATCGGAATAACCGGCCTCGATGTCCACCGTCAACGGCACCGAGATTACCCGAACGATGGACTCGACCGTTGATATCAGGCGCTCAAGGGGCAGGGCGTTGCCATCCTGATAACCGTGAGCCCAGGCCACCGCCGCACTGCTGGTGGCAACGGCTTTGCTGCCCAGTTGCTCTACGATTCGCGCGCCGGCGGCATCGGCGACGTTGGTGAGAATCAGCAGGCCGTCCTGGTGCAACTGGTGAAACTGGTTGTCGAGCGTGTCCATCGAATGTCCTTCCTTATGACTTTTTGAGAAACCTGCGAGTGATCAGAATGCGAGTTGTTGCGTGATCTGCACCGCCGCTTTTTCCAGCCTTAACAAGAACGCCTTGCGTGGTTGTCCTCCACCATAGCCGGTCAGTGAGCCGTCCGCACCGATCACCCGGTGACAGGGCAACACAATCGCCAGACGGTTATGCCCGTTGGCCAGGCCCACGGCGCGACTGGCGCCGGGTTTGCCCAATAGCGCGGCAATGGCGCCGTAGGTGCTGGTCTGGCCGTAAGGGATTTTCGCCAGTTCAGCCCAGACTTGCCGGGCGAAATCGCTGCCAGGCAGGTGCAGTGGAACGTGGAATTCAGTCAGTTTTCCGGCGAAATACTGCGCCAGTTCCTGTTCGATTTGCTGCAAGTGTCCGTTGTGCCCCGGTGCCACGGCATAGCCATAGCGGTTCTGCAGCGCTTCGACTTCCTTGGTCAGCGCTGGCCGATCAAGAAACTCCAGCAGCACCAGCCCGCGTCGTTCGGCCATGGCGATCATCGGCCCCAGCGGTGTGGTCAGGCGGGTGAACAGCAGCGGCTCGCTGTAGGCGGCGCGGCCGGGTGTGATGTGGAAGGACTTTTGAAACGCATCACGAAACCCGCTCAGGGACTCGTAGCCCGAGTCGAACGCGGCGTTGTCGATGGAATCGCCCTGTTTGATCCCGCCCAACGCCATGCCGAGGCGTCGAGTGCGCAGCCAGGCATGAAACGTCATGCTGAAATGCTGTTTGAACCAGCGTCGCAACTTCAGCGGCTCGATGCCTTCGGCCAGCAACTGGGCATCGGTCCAGCGCTGGTCGGGCTCGGCGTCTACCGATTTCAGCAGCCGCTGCACCCAGTCCGGCGCGATGGCCGCCGCGTCCAGCGGCTTGCAGCGCAGACAGGCGCGGTAGCCGGCCGACATGCACTCATCGGCATGGGCGAAGAACTCGACGTTCTCCGGCTTCGGCTTGCGCGCCGTGCAGCTGGGGCGGCAAAAAATGCCGGTGGTTTTGACCGCGGTAAAAAACACCCCCTCGTAGGCGGTGTCTCGTTCGAGCATGGCGCGAACCATCTCGGCGTGGGGCGGAAGCACAGCGTTTTGTAGGTTCATGGAATGAGCATAAGACGCGTCGGCTATCGCCTCCACCGGAAAATCGACAGAGAATTCGTAGGCCCTGTAGACGGCGGCATAAACTACAGGCCTGCCGCGCCTCGTCTGGCTATATAGTTTAGTTTTTCTTCTTGATTAGTTTGCTCATGTAGTACTTGAGGCTAAAACGATCTTTAGGCCTAGGCTTGTAGTGGGTTTTGTTTCGTTGTGCGGGGTCGATCGCCATGGTTCCTGCGGTGTAGTAATAAAGCGCTATAGACTTGCGCGTGATGTGCTCTGGCGTCGTTAAAGGCTCTGGGTGCCCATGATTACTGTCTTTGTCTGTGTTGAAAATGACACAGCGATTGTAAATGGGCAGGACTTTTTTAAGGCAGGTCTTCATGTCAACATCCCAAAGTTCCAGGTGGCCGCCGAATTCGTCTTGCCAGCCTTCATTCAGATAAATGATGACATTCAGTCTGCGCTCAACATTAAGCTTTTTGTTGAGCCTGAAGTCCGAGTGTACCCCCAGGAAACCACCGCTTTTCGTTTCATGCAGCCCGCCACCGGTAAAGTACGGGTCGGGTATCAAACCTTCGATGCCTGTGAGCTTTTCAAGAAACTGCAGCATGGGAGCCGAATTAAAGGCGTTGAAAACAGTCTTCAAATAAGGGGGGCATTCGTTGGGACTAATTTGACGTTTTCGTTGACCTTTATAGCCGCGCTCGTACAGCATTTCGTTGTGGGTCGGCTCGACTGGGAAGTGCGAGCAGATACTTGCAATCAGGTCTTCGTGCAAGAAGTTATCGATGACGATGTGCGGAAATGGCGTAGCCTGAGTATAGCGACTGGCCAATGAGTCACCAAAGGCGCTGGCGGCGCTCTGGTCGAAATCAAGCTCCGGGGAGAGGGTGATCGGCAGTGCTTGAGTGATGGGTGTCATTACCGCTCCAACAACTTAATATAAAGACTTATGGGTGGCTTCAAACAGCGTCGAACGCCGTGCTCGTTGCGTGTCTTCGTCGCTTAAACTTTGCGGTCGTCATTGTTCAGGCGCTTCAGGATGTTGTTGTACATTTTGGTTCGTCTATGAGTCTTTTCATAGCCGCCAGCCGCTGCGACAGTGCCGGACTGGATATGATCCAGACAGCTGAAAATTTTACGCGGTGATAACAATTCAACGATGTAGCCCAACTCGGTCATGCGATCTTGGAGGGTATAGCCAGGCACACGATCATCCATCGAAAAATGCAGGTTGTGCTGTTTAATAAGTTTGCAGTTCCACAATGTACAGAAACTCTTCAAGTAGACTTCTCTGTACGGTTTTGGTTCTCTGGAACGTAATCCTATGGAGATTTTCAGGTGTCTGAAATGGTGTTTGAATAGTCGTGAGCTAAAGCGCCAAAGCGTTCTCGTGGCGCCACGATTTAGTTGCTCTACACAGCCGACGGCTACGATTTTTTGGTTGTTGATGCATTTGTTCAGCATCATTGGAAAAACATTTTTATCGAAAATAAATGTATCGGTGTGCAATAGGAATAAATAATCAGTTTCGACTCGCTCCAACACCAGGTCAAGTGCTTTGCCATGTGCGATATGGCCTGGTTCTGGCTCAGAAACAGAACGCTCGATTAAATTGATCCAGTTAAGTGTGCGCAAATATTCAGTGCTTTCATCGGCGGAATAGTTGTCAACTACCCATATGGGTACGCTCTGGTTGCCTATATGCTGACGCAATAAGTCTAAGCATATCTTGGTAATTTCCGGCGTCTTGTAATTTACTATAACTATGCTAAAGGTTTTAGCGCTTTCAGTTGGAAGGCTAATATTGTTCATCGTTCAGGTGCTCAATAGTATTATATGTAGTTATAGAAATAATTGAACCCGTATACAGCTTCCGTTTATTTGTCCGCGCACAATTTGCGTGACGATAGAGCACAATTTGTTAGGTCGCTTTGTCATGCACTGAATAACCATAGCCTACTCATACCTGATGGAGAGCACTAGATGCGGCTTCATCGTATAAGGATCTGCTCTACAGGTAAATATCCGTGAATTATTCCGTTACATCAGAAGGCTGGTCAGGCGAGCTTCTTGGGCCGTCGCGGTACAGGTGAGGGGTGTTTTCTTCAATACAGCCATCACGCCGCTCTTTACCCTGAGGCCTCGTTCAACTGAATTGAAGAAGGTCTGTGATGAGTCTGATTATCTCCATGGCGGCGTTTGCACTGGTCGCTTCGATAACGCCGGGACCGGTGAATATTGTCGCGCTGAGTTCAGGGGCACGGTTTGGTTTTCGTGCCAGTCAACGGCATGTGGCCGGCGCAACCCTGGGTTTTGTTGTGTTGTTGGTGCTGATGGGGTTGGGGCTGCACGAGTTGTTGCGGTTATGGCCCGCGCTGACGCAGGTGGTGCAATGGGCGGGTGTAGCGTTCCTGTTGTACATGGCCTTCAAGTTGGCCGCCGACAAGGGCCATCTCGATGCTAAGGAATCAGGCCGGGCGCCGTCGATGTTGTACGGCGCCGTCATGCAGTGGCTCAACCCGAAAGCCTGGTTGGCCTGCGTGGCAGGCATGGGCGCTTTTGTAGCGGATGGCGAGGCGCGGCTGGTCTGGCAGTTTGCGGCGGTGTATCTGGTGATCTGCTACCTGTCCGTGGGTTGCTGGGCGTATGCCGGGACCTTTTTGCGCGGCTATTTGAACAACCCGGCGGGCATGCGCCTGTTCAATCGGAGCATGGCGTTGCTGCTGGCGGCGAGCGCGGTGTACCTGTTGTTGCCCTAGAGTACTTGAGTCACCCGCGGTACTGCCCCGGCGTCGCCGCCAGATGCTGTTTGAACGCACGCTGAAAATGCGCCTGATCGGCAAACCCCGCCTCCAGCGCCACATCGGCGATCAGCTTGCCGCTGCGCAGTTGATCGCGGGCGAACTGGATGCGCCGGTTGACCAGAAACGCGTGGGGTGTCATGCCGTAATGCTGCTTGAACGCGCGGATCAGGTAGGACGGCGATAGCTGAGCAGCCTCGCAAATAGCTTCGAGCTTGAGCATTTGCGTGCAGTTGTCGCGAATGTAATCGGCCGCCCGTTCCAGTTTGAAATTGGGCTCGCGCAGCGGCTGATCGATCGGATTGAGCCGCTGCTGCAGGTCGGTGAAAAACTCCACGGCCGCGCTTTGCTTGCGCAGCACGTCTTGCTGCGCATCGACCAGCACTTCGTACAAACCTTTGAGGCCGGCAAACAGGTCGCTGTCGTGAGTGTGGGTGATGGAAAACCGGCGAAACGCCAAGTCCTGGCTGATGCCGAGCTGATGCTGCAAATCGGTCAGCCAGGGTGTCTCGACGTACAGCATCAGGTACGACCACGGTTGGTCATCGATGGGATTGCAGGCGTGGACATCACCGGGGTTCATCAGCACCACGGTGCCGGCACTGACCTGACATTCCGATTGCTCGTGGAGATAGGTGCTGCGCCCGGCAGTGATCGCGCCGATGGAAAAGTGCGCGTGGGAATGCCGTGAATAGCAGACCTCGCGGCCGTCGGCGATGGCCCGCGCCTCGATGAAGGGCAGTGCGTCGTCGCGCCAGAAGCGCGGGGCTTTGTCAGCGTCTTTGGCAACGGCGGGCTTCATTATCAGCGTCCTCGGCAGGTCAGAACCGGAGTGTATTAGCTCTCGCCGTTAAAGGCCCGCTGCAAGGTGGCGATGTCGAGTTTTTTCATCTGCATCATGGCTTGCATGGCGCGCTGGGATTTTGTCGTGTCAGGATCTTTCAACATGTCCATCATGGCGACCGGCACGATCTGCCAGGACAAGCCGAATTTGTCCTTGAGCCAACCGCATTGCTCGTTCTGTGGATGGGCGGACAGCGCCCCCCAGAAATGGTCGACTTCGTCCTGGGTCTGGCAGTTGACCTGAAATGAAATCGCTTCGCTGAACGTGAAATCGGGGCCGCCATTGAGGCCTGTGAAAGGCTGTCCGTCGAGTTCGAAACTGACCGTCAACACCGAGCCTTCAGGCTTGCCATGAACCTCATGACCGGCGTTGCCGTAGTGAGTGATGGTGGTGATTTTCGAATGATCGAAGACCGAACAGTAAAACTTCGCCGCCTCTTCGGCCTGATCGTCGAACCAGAGGCAGGGGGTCAGTTTTTGAACGCGGTGCATGGCGTAGCTCCTCTACGGATTGCTCAGGCTGGACTTTCAGCGTAGTCAGCCTCTGGGCGTCTGGCCTTACCGTAGATCGACAAGTTAAAAGAGTTCCGTTGTCGACGGAATCAACGATGTCGACATGACCTTGTGGCGGGTATCAGTGACGGCCCAACGCTCCCTTTTGTGTGACCGGTGGTCGATGAACCTGTCTCGCCCGGCAATTTGCGCTTAGCTGAAAGGATAACGCCGACCCAAAAAAAATAAGGCGTCACCGTGAGTCTGAGGACATTCGCAATGCTGACCCTCAACATCAATGGCAAGGACCAGGCGCTGGATGTCCCCGCAGACATGCCGCTACTGTGGGTCCTGCGCGATGTCGCGCACCTGACCGGCACCAAATTTGGTTGCGGCATGGCCCAATGCGGGGCCTGCACCGTGCACGTCGACGGCGCGCCGCTGCGCTCCTGTATCACCCCCGCCACGGCCGTGGCCCACGGGCAAAAAATCCTCACTATCGAAGGCCTGTCCACCGACGGTTCACACCCGGTGCAACAAGCCTGGGCCGAACTCGATGTGGTCCAGTGCGGTTACTGCCAGTCCGGGCAGATCATGTCGGCGGCGGCCTTGCTGGCGAAGATTCCTCGACCCACCGACAGCGACATTGATCAGGCGTTGTCCGGCAACATCTGCCGCTGCGGCACCTACCCAAGAATCCGTGCAGCGGTCAAACGCGCCGCCGAGATTGGTTGATGCCACATTGAAGGGAGTCTGAGCAATGAAGAGCCTCAATCCTCTGTCGCGCCGTGGTTTTCTCAAGGGCGGCGCGTTGCTGGGCGGTGGTCTGGTGGTGGCATTTGTCATCCCTGGTGCCCATCGCTTTGCCCTCAGCGCCGAGAACCAAGGCAATGTTTTCGCGCCCAATGCGTTTTTACGGATCGGCAATGACAACAGCGTCACCGTACTGCTCGGCCATTCGGAAATGGGCCAAGGCATCTGGACCGGCCTGACCATGCTGATCGCCGAAGAACTGGACGCCGACTGGTCGAAGATCCGTGTAGAACATTCGCCGGCCTCGGCAGCCGAGTACGGTATGGCCGGGTTCGGCGGGATGCAAATTACCGGTGGTTCGACCTCGACCTGGATGGAATTCGACCGTTACCGTCAGGCCGGTGCCGCAGCGCGTTTGATGTTGATCGACGCGGCCGCTAAACGCTTCAACGTCGCACCTTCCGAGATTCGCACCGAATCGGGTGTGGTGATTGCTGGCGACAAACGCGCCACCTACGGCGAACTGGCCGATGACGCCGGCAAGCTACCGGTGCCGGATCCGGCGTCGATCAAGCTCAAGGAGTCCAAGGACTGGAAACTCATTGGCAAACCGACCAAGCGCCTGGACACGCCGGAGAAAATCACCGGCCGCGCCAAGTTCGGCATGGACGTGCAGTTCGACGGGCTAATGACCGCCATGGTCGCGCGTTCACCGGTGTTCGGCGGCAGCGTCAAATCCTTCGAAGGCGCCGAAGCGCTGGCGATACCGGGCGTGCACAAAGTCGTGCAGGTGCCCACCGGGGTGGCGGTGATTGCCGATCATTACTGGGCGGCGAAGCTGGGGCGCGATGCGTTGAAGGTCGATTGGGATCTGGGGCCCAACACCGGACTCGACAGTGAGAAGCTACTGGAAAGCTTCCGCAAACTCGCCGCCACCCCTGGCACTTCGGCCAGTCAGGCCGGTGATGTCGCGGCTGGTCTGGGTAAAGCGGCGAAGACTATCGATGTCGAGTACAGCGTGCCGTACCTGGCCCACGCGCCGATGGAGCCGCTCAATTGCACGGTGAAAATCACCCAGGACAAATGCGAAATCTGGACCGGCACTCAATTCCAGACGCTGGATCAAATGGTCGCGGGGAAAATCACCGGGCTCAAACCCGAGCAGGTGGAGATTCATACCGAGTTTCTGGGCGGCGGTTTCGGTCGCCGGGCCAATCCGACCTCGGACTTTGTCGCTGAAGCCGTGGAAGTCGCCAAAGCAGCGGGCGCGCCGGTGAAAACCGTCTGGTCGCGGGAGGACGACATCCGCGGCGGGTACTACCGTTCGGCGTTCCTCCATCAGGCACGCATCGGCCTCGATGCCGGCGGGATGCCGATCGCCTGGAAGCATGTCATGGTCGGGCAGTCGATCATGGCGGGCACGTCATTCGAGGCGACCATGGTCAAGAAAGGCATCGACAAAACCTCTGTCGAAGGGGTCGCCGACAGCCCTTACCTTGAGGGGTTGGCCAATCACCAGGTTGATCTGCATTCTCCGCAAACCGGCATCCGTGTGCTCTGGCTACGTTCGGTAGGGCACACCCACACCGCGTTCGTGATGGAGTCGCTGATCGACGAACTGGCCACGGCTGCCGGCAAGGATCCGGTCGACTACCGGCGAACCTTGCTCAAGGACCATCCACGGCATCTTGGCGTGCTGAACCTGGCCGTCGAAAAAGCCGATTGGAAGGCGCCACTGCCGGACGGCCATGCGTTGGGTGTCGCGGTGCATGAGTCCTTCGGCAGTTACGTTGCCCAGGTGGCCGAGGTGTCCCAGGACAACCTGGCGATCCGCGTACACCGGGTGGTGTGCGCAGTGGATTGCGGCATTGCGGTCAACCCGATGAGCATCGCGGCGCAAATGGAGTCGGCCATCACGTTCGGCCTCGGATTTACTTTGCACAGCAAACTGACCTTCAAGAACGGGCAAGTGGTGCAGTCCAATTACCACGACTATCAGGTGCTGCGGCTCAACGAAATGCCGGTGGTCGAAGTGCATATCGTGCCCAGCAGCGACAAACCCGGCGGCATCGGCGAGGTCGGTGTGCCGCCCACGGCGCCGGCAGTGGCCAACGCGGTGTTTGCCCTGACCGGGCAGCGCTTGCGCGAACTGCCGCTGCAACTGTCGGGGGTGTGAGATGAGACGACATCTGATTCTTGGCGCGGTGGTATTGATCGGCCTGATCGGTTACGCCGAGGACCTGTTCGCTGACGATAAGGACGCCATCAAGGCGTTCGATACGGTGCAAAAGGTCTTTCAGAGCCCGCGTTGCCAGAACTGCCATATTCCCGGCGATTCGCCATTGCAATTCGATGCCGGGATTCCCCACGCAATGAACGTCGTGCGGGGCATGGACGGCAAGGGCGCGGCGGGTTTGCCCTGCGCTACTTGCCACGCCGACAGTAATCCGCCGGCCAGTTATGGCGCTAACACCCCACCGGGAGCACCGCACTGGAGCCTGCCACCCGCTGCGCACAAAATGGCTTGGATCGGTCTGCCGGCCGATAAGTTGTGCGCAATGATCAAGGATCGCTCCAGCAACGGCGACCGCGATTTCGCCGCGCTGATCAAGCACGTCAGCGACGACAAACTGGTGCTTTGGGGCTGGAATCCGGGTCAGGGAAGGGCGCCGGTATCGGTGCCGCACGAGATTTTCGTCACCCAGTTCAAGATCTGGGCAGACGCTGGAGGGCCGTGTCCGGTACTGGGTAGTTGACCGGCGGTCCGTTTACAGGGAGTCAAACCGGGTATGGACGACTCTAAGAAACATACCCGCCAATGGAGTGAGCAATGCTGATCCCAGGGAAACCGGTAAAACCAGGCGCGTGCGCTGACCCGTTGCGTACGCCACTGCAGGAGCGCGAACTGCTGCGTGACCTGGCCCGCAAGGCCGAGGAGGAACTGATGGGCGTGCAGATGGCGAGCATGGACGAATTGACGCTGCTCTCCAATCGACACGGTTTTACAGCGCTGGCCCAACAAGGGCTGGAGGCCTGCCAGCACCTGGAAAAGCCAGCGACGGTGCTGCTCTTCAATATTGAAGGCTTCAAGCACATCAACTATCTCTATGGTCGTGCCGAGGGCGACAAAGCCCTGAAAAGCTTCGCTGATGTGCTGCGCATTGCCTTTCGCGAGAGCGATGTGATCGGCCGACTGGGTAACGACAAGTTCGTCGCGTTACTGACCGGCTCAAGCGTTGTGGAGATACCCGCTATCAAGGCGCGGCTCGAAGAAATACTTGAAGAGCGCAATGCCACGGTGCATCGCGGTTATGACATCCGCTTCAGCATCGGGCAAATCGAGTGCAGCCCTCAGCTACCCGGCTCGATCGAGGAGCTGCTGGCACAGGCCGATGCGTTCACTTGGCAAACAACTGACCCACATCCTTGAATGCCTTGAACTCAAGTGCGTTGCCGCACGGATCGAAGAGAAACATCGTCGCTTGCTCACCCACCAATCCTTGAAAGCGAATTCCCGGTTCGATCACGAATCGGGTGTCGAGGGATTTCAGTCGCTGGGCCAGCGCTTCCCATTGCGCCATTCCCAACACCACACCGAAATGCGGGACGGGCACGTCATGACCGTCGACAGCATTGGTGTGCGCGGCTTCTTGAGACGCGTTTTTCGGTGCGAGGTGAATGACCAACTGATGGCCGAAAAAATTGAAATCGACCCAATGATCGCTTGAGCGACCTTCTTCCAGGCCGAAGACTTCGCCATAAAAATTCCGCGCGGCGGTCAGGTCGTAAACCGGGATGGCCAAGTGAAAAGGGGAGAGTTGCATCGCAAGTGCCTCGACTGTCTGGATTCAGACTGAGTTTAGCCCTGTGCTTTTTGATTGAGGGACGATAATTTTCACATCGAGCTCAAATTATTTCGATCAATCGAGACGGTCATGCTGCGGGAACTGAAAACCTTCATTGCCGTGACGCGCTACGGCACTTTTGCCGCAGCCGGAATGCACATCGGCCTTACCCAGTCGGCCGTCAGCGCGCAGATTCGCAATCAGCACGAACGGCTCCCGGCGAATGACCTGCGCCGACAATTCCTTGGCTTGAGCATGGGGCGAAGGTTCGGATCATCCCTTTGGGGGCGTTGACGTTCTACCGCGAGATCGTCGTGTTGCAGCGTTACAGTCAGCGCACACAGCCGATCCAGCAGCTGTTTTCCAGCTGCCTGACACAAGTCGATGTTTAATCACAAATCCCCTGTGGGAGCGGGCTGTTCTTGGAATTTCGGGCACAAAAAACCCGCCTGGAAAGGCGGGTTTTTCTATTGGCTGACCGAAGATTACTCTTCGAGGCTACCCATGGCTGTGGTGTTGAAACCACCGTCCACGTACATGATTTCGCCGCTGATGCCGGACGCCAGGTCCGAGCACAGGAAGGCGCCGGCATTGCCGACTTCGTCGATGGTGACGTTGCGACGCAGCGGAGTTTGCGCTTCGTTGGCGGCCAGCATCTTGCGGAAGTTCTTGATGCCGGAAGCGGCGAGGGTGCGGATCGGGCCAGCCGATACGCAGTTGACGCGGGTGCCGTCCGGGCCCAAAGAACCGGCCAGATAACGAACGCCAGCTTCCAGGGAAGCCTTGGCCATGCCCATGACGTTGTAGTTCGGCATGGTGCGCTCGGCGCCTAGGTACGACAGGGTCAGCAGGCTGCCGTTGCGGCCTTTCATCATTTCGCGGCCAGCTTTGGCCAGGGCCACGAAGCTGTAGGCGCTGATGTCGTGAGCGATGCGGAAACCTTCACGGGTGGTGGCTTCGGTGAAGTCGCCGTCCAGTTGGTCGCCCGGGGCGAAGCCGACGGAGTGCACGATGCAGTCCAGGCCGTCCCACTTCTTGCCCAGCTCAACGAAGACCTTGGCGATTTCTTCATCGCTGGCCACGTCGCACGGGAAGCACAGGTCAGGGTTGGAACCCCAGCTTTGTGCGAACTCTTCGACACGACCCTTGAGTTTGTCGTTCTGATAAGTGAAGGCAAGCTCAGCGCCCTCGCGATGCATGGCGGCAGCGATGCCGGATGCGATGGACAGCTTGCTGGCGACACCGACGATCAGTACGCGCTTACCGGCGAGAAAACCCATGTGTTGCTCCTCTCTTTCAGGTTATTACGCAGTGGCTGGAACCAGGAAAGCGGCTTCCAGCAACTGCTGTGTATACGGATGTTTGGGGGCCGCAAAGATACTTTGCGCGTCTCCCTGTTCGACCACTTGGCCTTGCTTGACCACCATCAGCTGGTGGCTCAGCGCCTTGACGACAGCCAGGTCATGGCTGATAAACAGATACGTCAGGTTGTACTTGGTTTGCAGTGAGCGCAGCAGCTCCACCACTTGGCGTTGCACGGTCCGGTCGAGGGCCGAAGTCGGCTCGTCCAGCAGAATCAACGCCGGTTTTAGCACTAATGCCCGGGCAATGGCGATTCTCTGCCGTTGCCCACCGGAAAATTCGTGGGGGTAGCGGTGCCGGGTTTCCGGGTCCAGACCTACCTCCTTGAGTGCCGCAATAATCGCTTGTTCCTGTTCCGCCTCGGTGCCCATCTTGTGGATCCGCAGGCCTTCGCCGACGATCTGGCTCACGCACATCCGTGGGCTCAGGCTGCCGAACGGGTCCTGAAACACCACCTGCATCTCCCGACGCAGCGGCCGAACCTGTTGCTGCGTCAGGCAGTCTAGCTGCTTGCCTTCAAAACGGATGGCGCCTTTGCTACCGATCAGCCGCAAAATCGCCAAACCCAGTGTCGACTTGCCTGAACCGCTTTCTCCCACAATCCCCAAGGTCTGGCCTTGAGGCAGGCTGAAATTGATCCCGTCCACCGCTTTGATGTGGTCGACGGTTTTTTTCAGAAAGCCCTTCTTGATCGGGAACCAGACTTTCAGGTCCTCGACTTGCAGCAATGGCGGGCCAATAACGTTGGTCGCAGGCGTCCCGCTGGGCTCCGCTGCCAGCAGTTCCCGAGTGTACGGATGCTGCGGCGCGCGGAACAACTCTTCGCACGATGCCTGTTCGACGATGCAACCGCGCTGCATGACACATACGCGATGCGCAATTCTTCGCACAAGGTTCAAATCGTGACTGATCAGTAGCAGCGCCATGCCCAATCGGGCCTGTAATTCTTTGAGCAATTCGAGGATTTTCAGCTGAACGGTCACGTCCAGCGCGGTGGTCGGTTCGTCGGCGATCAGCAGTTCCGGCTCGTTGGCCAGGGCCATGGCAATCATCACCCGCTGACGCTGGCCGCCAGACAATTCGTGGGGCAGGGCCTTGAGGCGCTTCTCGGGCTCCGGGATGCCGACCATTTCCAGCAACTCCAGCGTGCGCTGGGTCGCGACTTTGCCGATCAGGCCCTTGTGGGTGCTCAACACCTCGTTGATTTGTTTCTCGATTGAGTGCAGCGGATTGAGCGAGGTCATCGGCTCCTGGAAGATCATCGCGATCCGGTTGCCGCGGATGTGACGGATGGTTTTCTCTTTCAGGCTCAGAAGGTTTTGCCCGGAATACTCGATGGTCCCGGACGGATGCCGGGCGAGCGGGTAGGGCAGCAACCGCAGGATCGAGTGAGCAGTCACCGATTTGCCGGAGCCACTTTCACCCACCAGCGCCAGGGTTTCCCCGCGCTTGATATCGAAGCTCACACCTTCGACCACCCGTTGAACACGCTCGCCAACGACGAATTCGACGGACAGGTCGCGCACTTCGATCAGATTGTCCTGATTCATTTCACTTCCTCGGGTCGAAGGCATCGCGAGCGGACTCGCCGATGAACACCAGCAAACTCAACATCAACGCCAGCACCGCAAACGCGCTCATGCCGAGCCACGGCGCTTGCAGATTGGATTTGCCCTGGGCCACCAATTCACCGAGAGACGGTGCGCCGGGCGGCAGACCGAAGCCCAGAAAGTCGAGAGCGGTCAGGGTGCCGATGGCGCCGGTCAGGATGAACGGCATGAAGGTCATGGTCGAGACCATGGCGTTGGGCAGGATGTGGCGGAACATGATCGCACCATTCTGCATTCCCAACGCCCGCGCGGCGCGCACGTATTCCAGATTACGCCCTCGCAGGAATTCGGCGCGGACCACGTCCACCAGGCTCATCCACGAGAACAGCAGCATGATCCCCAGCAGCCACCAGAAATTCGGCTGGACGAAACTGGCGAGAATGATCAGCAGGTACAGCACCGGCAACCCGGACCAGATCTCCAGAAAGCGTTGTCCAGCTAGGTCGACCCAGCCGCCGTAGAACCCCTGCAGGGCGCCGGCAATCACACCGATGATCGAGCTGAGAATGGTCAGCGTCAGCGCAAACAACACCGAAATCCGGAAGCCGTAAATCACCCGGGCTAACACATCGCGGCCCTGATCATCAGTGCCTAGCAGGTTGTCGGTGGAGGGCGGCGCCGGAGCCGGGACTTTCAGGTCGTAGTTAATGCTTTGGTAACTGTAGGGGATCGGCGCCCACAGCACCCAGGCGTCTTTGGCCTTGAGCAATTCGCGGATGTACGGACTCTTGTAGTTGGCTTCCAGCGGGAATTCGCCGCCGAAGGTGGTTTCCGGGTAACGCTTGAGCGCCGGGAAGTACCAGCCGTTGTCGTAGTGCACCACCAGCGGTTTGTCGTTGGCGATCAGCTCAGCACCGAGGCTCAGCCCAAACAGCAGCAGAAACAGCCACAGCGACCACCAGCCACGCTTGTTGGCCTTGAACAGTTCGAAACGTCGGCGATTGAGAGGGGACAGGTTCATCTCAATGCTCCCGGCTTTCGAAGTCGATACGCGGATCGACAAAGGTGTAGGTGAGGTCGCCGATCAGTTTCACCACCAATCCCAACAGGGTAAAGATGAACAGCGTGCCAAAAACCACTGGGTAATCGCGGTTGATCGCGGCCTCAAAACTCATCAGCCCGAGGCCGTCGAGGGAGAAGATCACTTCCACCAGCAACGAGCCGGTGAAGAAGATGCCGATAAACGCCGACGGGAACCCGGCGATCACCAGCAGCATGGCGTTGCGGAACACATGGCCGTAGAGCACGCGGTGATGGGTCAGGCCCTTGGCCTTGGCGGTGACCACGTACTGCTTGTTGATTTCGTCGAGGAAGCTGTTTTTGGTGAGCAGCGTCATGGTCGCGAAGTTGCCGATCACCAGTGCCGTGACTGGCAATGCGAGGTGCCAGAAGTAATCGAGAATCTTGCCGCCCATGCTCAACTCGTCGAAGTTGTTGGAGGTCAGCCCTCTGAGCGGGAACCAGTCGAAATAGCTGCCCCCAGCGAACACCACGATCAGCAGGATGGCAAACAGAAATGCCGGGATCGCGTAGCCGACGATGATCAATGAGCTGGTCCAGACATCGAAGTGGCTGCCGTGCCGCGTCGCCTTGGCGATCCCCAGCGGGATCGACACCAGGTACATGATCAGCGTGCTCCACAGCCCTAGGGAGATCGACACCGGCATCTTTTCCTTGATCAGGTCGATGACCTTGGCATCGCGGAAGAAGCTGTCGCCGAAATCCAGGGTCGCGTAGTTCTTGATCATGATCCACAAGCGTTCCGGCGCCGATTTATCGAAGCCGTACATGTGTTCGATTTCCTTGACCAGCATCGGGTCCAGGCCCTGGGCGCCGCGATAGGCGGAGCCGGCCACCGAGACTTCGGCACCGCCGCCGGCGATGCGGCTGGTGGCGCCTTCGAAGCCCTCGAGCTTGGCGATCATCTGCTCCACCGGCCCGCCGGGAGCGGCCTGGATGATCACGAAGTTGATCAGCAAAATGCCGAGCAAGGTCGGGATGATCAGCAGCAGTCGCCGAAAAATATACGCCAGCATCTGATTACTCCGTGCCCGCAGGGTCGGCTTGCAGTTTGGTTTCGACTTCTACCGCAGGTTTCGCGTCAGGCTTGACCCACCAGGTGTTAATGCCGATGTCGTACTTGGGTGATATTTTCGGGTGACCAATGTGGTTCCAATAGGCTACGCGCCAGGTCTTGATGTGCCAGTTGGGGATCACGTAATAGCCCCATTGCAGCACGCGGTCCAGCGCGCGGGCGTGGGCTACCAGGCTTTTGCGCGAATCGGCGTTGATCAGTTGCTCGACCAATTGGTCCACCACCGGGTCTTTCAGGCCCATGGAGTTGCGGCTGCCGGGTTTGTCGGCGGCAGCGGACATCCAGAATTCACGCTGTTCGTTGCCCGGTGAATTGGACTGCGGGAAGCTGCCGACGATCATGTCGAAGTCCCGGGAGCGTACGCGGTTGATGTACTGCGAGACGTCGACCCGGCGGATCACCAGGTCGATGCCCAGGTCGCTGAGGTTGCGCTTGAACGGCAGCAGCACCCGCTCGAATTCGGTTTGGGCCAGCAGGAATTCGATAGTCACCGGTTTGCCGGTGGCGTCGACCATCTTGTCATCGACGATCCGCCAGCCCGCCTCTTGCAGCAGTTGATAGGCCTTGCGCTGCTGGGCGCGGATCATGCCGCTGGCGTCGGTTATCGGGTTCTGGAACGCCTCGCTGAACACCTGCTCGGGAACCTTGCCGCGGAACGGCTCGAGGATCGCCAGTTGATCGGCATCCGCCAGGCCAGTGGCGGCCATTTCTGAGTTTTCGAAAAAACTGCGGGTGCGGACGTAGGCGCCGTTGAACAGCTGCTTGTTAGTCCATTCGAAGTCCAGCAACAGGGTCAGGGCCTGACGCACGCGCACGTCCTGGAACACCGGGCGGCGCAGGTTGAATACGAAGCCTTGCATGCCGGTCGGGTTGCTGTTCGGGATCTGTTCCTTGATCAGCCGGCCCTCGGTGACGGCGGGGATGTTGTAGGCGTTCGCCCAGTTCTTCGCGGCCATTTCCAGCCAGTAATCGAACTGCCCGGCCTTGAGCGCTTCCAGGGCCACGGTGTTGTCGCGGTAGTAGTCGGTGGTCATGACGTCGAAGTTGTAGAAGCCGCGGTTGGCCGGTAGGTCCTTGCCCCAGTAATCCTTGACCCGCTCATAGCGCACCGAACGCCCGGCCTTCACTTCACTGACCTTGTACGGGCCGCTGCCCAACGGCATTTCCAGGTTGCCCTTGTTGAAATCGCGAGTTGCCCACCAATGCTTGGGCAACACCGGCAACTGGCCGAGGATCAGCGGTAACTCACGGTTGTTGGTGTGTTTGAACTTGAACAGCACCGTCAGCGGGTCTTCAGCGACCACTTCCTCGACATCGCTGTAGTAACCGCGGTACAGCGGCGCGCCGTCCTTGATCAGGGTCTGGAAGCTGAACACCACGTCCTCGGCGCGCATCGGATGCCCGTCGTGGAAGCGCGCTTCGGGGCGCAGGTAGAAACGCACCCAGCTGTTGTCCGGGGCTTTTTCGATTTTGCCGGCGACCAGACCGTACTCGGTGAACGGTTCATCCAGGCCCTGTTTGGCCAGGGTGTCGTAGATCATGCTGATGTCGTCGGCCGCGACACCCTTGCTGATGAAGGGATTGAGGCTGTCAAAGCCGCCGAAACCGGCTTGACGGAAGACCCCGCCCTTGGGCGCATCGGGGTTCACGTAATCGAAATGTTTGAAGTCGGCCGGGTATTTCGGCGGCTCGTTGTACAGGGTCAGGGCATGTTGCGGGGCGGCGCAGGCCAGCCCGGCGAACAACAGACCGCTGGCGTGCAAGAGCAGGGCACGTACGGGGTTCATCGATCTTTCTCCGAAGATTTCAGCCACCACGCGCTCAGGCCCAACGTGTAGGGCGGCGTGGTGACGAAGGCGAACCGGTTGCGGTAGGCCAGGCGGTGATAATTGAGGTACCAGTTGGGAATGATGTAGTGCTGCCACAGCAACACCCGGTCCAGGGCCTTGCCGGCGGCGACCTGTTCATCGCGGGTCTGGGCGGCGAGCAATTGTTCGAGTAAATGGTCGACCACCGGATTGGCGATGCCGGCGTAGTTTTTGCTGCCCTTGACCCCGACCTGGCTGGAATGGAAGTACTGCCATTGTTCCAGGCCCGGACTGAGCGTCTGGTTGAGGGTCATCAGGATCATGTCGAAATCGAACTGATCGAGGCGTTGCTTGTACTGGGCGCGATCGACCGTGCGCAGCTGAGCATCGATGCCGATGTTGGCGAGGTTTTCGACGAAAGGCTGAAGGATGCGTTCCAGGTTCGGGTTGACCAGCAGAATTTCGAATCGCAACGGTTGGCCAACGGCGTTCTGAACGTGCTGGCCGTTAAGCTTCCAGCCGGCCTCGGCGAGCAGTCCCAGGGCTTTGCGCATGGTTTCCCGGGGAATGCCGCGCCCTTGGGTCTGCGACAGGCTGAACGGCTCGGTGAACAGCTTGGCGGGCAACTGCTCGCGATACGGCTTGAGCATCAACCATTCATGGCCGACCGGAAGGCCGGTGGCGGAGAACTCGCTGTTGGGGTAGTAGCTCATGGCGCGTTTGTAAGCGCCGCTGAACAGGGTGCGATTGGTCCACTCGAAGTCGAACATCAGGCCCAGGGCTTCACGGACCTTGGTCTCGGAGAAGGTCAGGCGCCGGGTGTTCATGAACAGGCCCTGGGTCTGGGTCGGGATCTGATGCGCGATTTGCGCCTTGATGACGTCGCCGCGTCGCACCGCCGGGAAGTGGTAACCGTTGTTCCAGTTCTTCGCCTGGTGCTCGATATAGATGTCAAATTCGCCGGCCTTGAAGGCTTCGAAGGCAACGTCGCTGTCGCGGTAGAACTCGACTTCCATGCGGTCGACGTTGTATTTGCCGCGATTGGCCGGCAGGTCTTTGCCCCAGTATTCCTTGACCCGTTGGAAAACGATCTGGCGCCCAGGCTCTACCGACGTGATGCGATACGGTCCACTGCCCAGTGGCGGTTCGAAGGTGGTGGCCTTGAAGTCACGACCTTTCCAGTAATGCTGGGGCAACACCGGCAATTCGCCCAGGCGCAGGATCAGCAACGGATTGCCGGCGCGTTTGAAGACAAAACGAATGCGCTGCGAGTTGAGGATGTCGACTCGCGACACTTCCTGAAGGTTGGTGCGGTACTGCGGATGGCCTTCCTTGAGCAACAAACGGTAGGAGAATGCCACGTCATAGGCGGTGATCGGCGTGCCATCGTGGAAACGCGCTTCGGGGCGCAGGTTGAACACCACCCAGCTGCGGTCCTCGCTGTACTCCACGGATTGGGCGATCAGGCCATAGCTGGAGGTCGGTTCATCGCCGGACGGCGCGTACTGCCCGGTGCCGACCATCAGTGGTTCGTTGAGCTCATTGATGCCGTATTGCGAGAAATTCGGCGTGGAAACCGGACTTGAGCCCTTGAAGGTGTAGGGATTGAGCGTATCGAAGGTGCCAAACGCCATCACCCGCAACGTACCGCCCTTGGGCGCTTGCGGGTTGACCCAGTCGAAGTGGGTAAATCTGGCCGGGTACTTGAGCGTGCCGAACTGCGCATAACCATGGCTTTCGCTGATCGTCGCGCTTGCGGGGCAGCTCAAGGCCAGGCTGATCAGGAGCAGGAGGAGGGGACGCTTCAAGTCAGAGATCCGATCCAGGCGGCTTGGGCTTTGTGGCCCGTACAGTAACAGCTTGTATCGACAGGAAAAAGACGGGTGCTTAATGCGTTGTTAATTGCCAACCCGGCCCCCCTGCAGCAGCTGGCGAAGCCTGCGTTCGGCTGCGCAGCAGTCGTAAAACCTGAGAATGCAGTTTGCCTGAAACACCGCGAGTACCGAATTCACGACTGCTTCGCAGCCGAACGCAGGCTTCGCCAGCTGCTACAGGAATTTAGGGCAACCTTTTGAGCAAAAAAAGCCCCTGAAGTCAGGGGCTCATTTTAGTGCGGCGAATACACCGTCAGCATCTGGCCCGGTTTGAGCGCCTGACCGACACGCGGGTTCCAGCGCTTGAGGTGCTGCATTTCAACGTTGAAACGCTTGGCCACCATGTACAGCGAATCGCCTTGCTTGACCTTGTACTGGGTCTGCGACTTCTTGGTGTTGGCCGCCACTACGGTGGTGGTGCGCCCGGAACTGCGCTTGGTGGTGTCCTGCATGACCAGCGTCTGGCCGACCTTGAGGTTCTTGCCGGTCAGTTTGTTCCAGCGCTGCAGGTCCTTGATATCGACTTTGTTAGCCTTGGCGATGGTGCCGAGGTTGTCGCCGCGTTTAACGCGGTAAGCGCGTTTGAGGCTGGCAATTTCGGAGTCGTCTGCGCCTTCGAATACTGGCTTGAGCGGCTTCTTGCTGATCAGCTCCTCAGGACGCATGGTCGAGAGACTGGCCGTCAGCAGTTGCGCCTTGGATGTTGGCACCAGCAAATGCTGAGGGCCATCGATGGTGGTGCGTTGCTTGAAGGCCGGGTTGAGCTGAAACAGTTCGTCTTCGTCGATGTTGGCCACCGCGGCGACCTTGGACAGGTCCATGCGCTGGTTGATTTCGACGACCTGGAAGTACGGTTCGTTGGCGATCGGGTTCAGGTTCACGCCGTAGGCTTCGGGCGCCAGCACCACTTGCGACAACGCCAGCAACTTCGGCACGTAGGCCTGGGTTTCGGCCGGCAGTGGCAGGTTCCAGTAATCGGTCGGCAAACCGAGCTTTTCGTTACGCTCGATGGCCCGGCTGACCGTGCCTTCGCCAGCGTTGTAGGCCGCCAGGGCCAGCAGCCAGTCGCCGTTGAACATGTCGTGCAGGCGGGTCAGGTAATCCATGGCCGCGGTGGTCGAGGCGGTGATATCGCGACGGCCATCATAAAAACGGGTTTGACGCAGGTTGAAGTAACGCCCGGTGGAGGGGATGAATTGCCACAAGCCAACCGCGTTGGCCCGGGAATAGGCCATCGGGTTGTAGGCGCTCTCAATCACGGGCAATAACGCCAGTTCCAGCGGCATGTTGCGTTCTTCAAGGCGTTCGACGATGTAGTGGATGTAGAGGCTGCCGCGTTCGCCGGCATTTTCGAGGAAGGACGGGTTGCTGGCGAACCACAGGCGCTGTTGCTCGATGCGCGGGTTGACACCCAGGCTGTCCTGCAACTGGAAGCCCTGGCGCATGCGCTCCCAGACATCTTGTGGAGCTTGTGGAGTCGGTTTTTCACTGAGCCAGATAGGCTTCTGCTTGGCTCGGGCGGCGATATTCGGAGTGTGTGCCGCGTCGGTTTGCGGCACATGGCTTGAACAGCCCGCCAATGTGGCGGACACAGCCACCGCGATGGCTTGAGCCAAGCGGGTCAATGCGTCTGAATTGATGGCTTTACGAATAGATGACGACATTGGCTGGAAGTAAGTTCCGGGCAAAAATGTCGGGCGATTCTAGAAAGCGTACCCCCTGAGGTCAACCATTCAGAATTTTTGTACCAACGGGATGGCTACTTAGAACTTATCTTTCCAAGCCCGAAGAGCAGCAAAAACCGCACTCGGAGCCCGGTTATCGGTTCCGTTCCGTTCGTCCATTTTTTCTTTAACGGATGTTTCGTCGACCCGCAAAAACGGGTTGGTAAGCTTTTCAAGCGCCAGAGTAGAGGGCAGCGTGATGATTCCGGCTTCACGTTGTGCGGTGACTTTTTCCAGACGTGCGGCGGTGTCCGGATTGCCCGGTTCGACCGCTGCGGCAAATTTCAGGTTGCTCAGGGTGTATTCATGGGTGCAGTAGACCTGCGTATCTTCAGGCAGGGCGGCGAGGCGGGCAAGCGAGGCGTGCATTTGCTCCGGTGTGCCTTCGAACAAGCGCCCGCAACCCGCGGCAAACAGCGTGTCACCGCAGAACAGCAAACCGTGATGGTAATAGGCAATATGCCCCAGGGTGTGACCGGGGACGGCAAAGATATCGAAGTCCCAGCCCAGCACGGTGACGCGGTCGTTGTCCTTGAGCGCCACGTCCCGGCCCGGGATGGTTTCGCTCGCCGGACCGTAGACTTTCGCGTCTGTCGCTTTTTTAAGCTGCTCGACGCCGCCGACGTGGTCATGATGATGGTGAGTGATCAGAATATCACTCAACACCCAACCCGGATGCGCTGCGAGCCAGGCCTGCACTGGCGCGGCATCGCCCGGATCGACCACTGCGCAGCGCTGGGTGCGGTGGTCTTGTAACAACCAGATGTAGTTGTCGGTGAAGGCGGGCAGGGCACTGATCTGTATCATCGTCGGATTCGCCAAGCGGAAAACAATGGTGCATCTTAGAACTTCCTGGCGCGTTGGAGAATGCAATGACCGATAAAGCGTTCGCTCAGGCTGATCCTGAGTGGCTGACATTGATCAGCGCGGCCCGTGAATGGCTGTCCGGCCCCATTGGGCAATTTCTGCTGGACGAAGAACGTCGCATGCTCGAAGACGAGTTGGGACGCTTCTTTGGCGGTTACCTGGTGCATTACGGCCCGTCGGCCCAGACACCGCCGTCGGCGCCGCAAGTCCAGCGCAATGTGCGGCTCGGTGCGCCGTTGCCGGGTGTCGAGATCGTCTGCGAAGAGCAGGCGTGGCCTTTGAGCGAGCATGCCGCCGACGTGGTGGTGTTGCAGCATGGGCTGGATTTCTGCCTGTCGCCCCACGGTTTGCTGCGTGAAGCGGCGAGTAGCGTGCGGCCCGGCGGGCATCTGCTGATCGTCGGGATCAATCCCTGGAGCAGCTGGGGTTTGCGACACGTTTTTGCTCACGACGCCTTGCGCAAGGCTCGCTGCATCTCCCCGTCGCGGGTCGGCGACTGGCTCAATCTGCTGGGTTTCGCGCTGGAGAAACGCCGCTTCGGGTGCTATCGTCCGCCGCTTGCGTCACCCGCCTGGCAGGCTCGTCTGGCCGGTTGGGAGCGCAAGGCCGGTGACTGGCAACTGTCGGGTGGCGGCTTCTATTTATTGGTGGCGCGCAAGATCGTGGTGGGCCTGCGGCCCGTCCGTCAGGAGCGGCGCGAACCGATGGGCAAGCTGATTCCATTGCCGATGGCCAAGGTCAATCGTCGCCGCCTCGATCCGTAATACATTTTTTACTTTCCCGGCCGGGTTCGCCCCGGCCTCGGGCATCGTCGATCACTGATCGGCGAGCCGCCGCATTTTCTGGATAGATTGGCATGAGCGATAGCGTAGAACTCTTCACCGACGGCGCCTGTAAAGGCAATCCTGGCCCAGGCGGCTGGGGCGCTTTGCTGGTGTGCAAGGGCATTGAAAAAGAACTGTGGGGCGGCGAAGCCAACACCACCAACAACCGCATGGAGCTGATGGGCGCGATCCGCGGCCTGGAAGAACTCAAGCGCTCATGCGACGTACTGCTCGTGACTGACTCGCAATATGTGATGAAAGGCATCAACGAGTGGATGGACAACTGGAAGAAGCGCGGCTGGAAAACGGCGGCGAAAGAACCGGTGAAAAATGCTGATTTGTGGAAGCTGCTCGATGAGCAGGTCAACCGCCACAACGTCACCTGGAAATGGGTGCGTGGCCACATCGGCCATCACGGCAACGAACGGGCCGACCAATTGGCCAACCGCGGCGTGGATGAAGTGCGCGGTTACAAGCAGGCTTGATCCCTGTGGGAGCCGAGCTTGCTCGCGATGAACGATGACGCGGTGCACCTGAAAGACCCCAGCGAGCGTGTTAACATCGCCGCTTTTGCACGATTGACCCGTTGAGAGCTGAGCACTGATGGCCACCAGATCCGTTGTACTCGATACCGAAACCACCGGCATGCCGGTGACCGACGGCCACCGGATTATCGAAATCGGCTGTGTCGAGTTGATCGGTCGGCGCCTGACGGGCCGGCATTTCCACGTTTACCTGCAACCAGACCGCGAGAGTGATGAAGGCGCCATTGGCGTCCACGGCATCACCAACGAATTTTTGGTGGGCAAGCCGCGCTTTACTGAAGTGGCCGATGAGTTCTTTGAATTCATCAAGGGCGCGCAGCTGATCATTCATAACGCGGCGTTCGACGTTGGTTTCATCAACAACGAATTCGCCTTGATGGGCCAGCACGACCGTGCGGATATCACGCAGCACTGCTCGATCCTCGACACCCTGATGATGGCCCGGGGACGTCACCCGGGGCAGCGCAACAGTCTCGACGCCTTGTGCAAACGTTATGGCGTCGACAACTCCGGTCGTGAACTGCACGGCGCCTTGCTCGACTCCGAGATCCTCGCCGACGTTTACCTGACCATGACGGGCGGCCAGACCAGCCTGTCCCTGGCCGGTAATGCCTCCGATGGCAATGGTTCCGGTGAAGGGGCAGATAACTCGGCCACCGAAATCCGCCGTCTGCCGGTCGATCGTCAACCGACGCGAATTATTCGCGCCAGCGAAGATGACCTGGCCCAACACGTGGCACGCCTGGAAGCCATCGCCAAATCCGCCGGCGCCCCATCGCTCTGGCAGCAACTGGCCGAGGCCAAGGCTCAGGCCTGAGTTGCTGGCCACATGATGGTGCATCCGTTGACCCACATCAGGGCATCGCGCTCGCCACAAGCGCTTGAACCCTCTACCCTGAGGTGATTGGCGGACCACGGTCTGCCGCCTCAGGATGCTGAGCCCCATGTATAAAGATCTGAAATTCCCGGTCCTGATCGTCCATCGCGACATCAAGGCCGACACCGTCGCCGGTGACCGCGTGCGTGGCATCGCCCGGGAACTGGAACA
Organism: Pseudomonas sp. AL03; assembly: GCF_029960815.1. GTDB lineage: Bacteria > Pseudomonadota > Gammaproteobacteria > Pseudomonadales > Pseudomonadaceae > Aquipseudomonas. The sequence continues at coordinate 36,669 of NZ_JASBRE010000022.1, read as the reverse complement.
GGAAGGCTTCAGCATTGTCTCGGCGGTGGATTACACCGAAGGGCGCTTGGTCGCCTCGACCCATCACGGTCTTTCCTGCATGTTGATTGCGGCCGAAGACGCCAGCACACACTCTCATCTATTACACAACATGGCCGAGCTGATCGGCCTGGCGCGGGTTCGTGCGCCTGACTTGCCGATCTTCGCCCTTGGTGAGCAAGTGACGCTGGAAAATGCACCTGCCGACGCGATGGCGGAGCTCAATCAGCTGCGCGGCATCCTTTATCTGTTCGAAGACACCGTGCCATTCCTGGCCCGTCAGGTGGCCCGAGCCGCGCGCAAATACCTGGATGGTCTGCTGCCGCCGTTTTTCAAAGCGCTGGTGCAGCACACTGCCGACTCCAATTATTCCTGGCACACACCCGGCCATGGCGGCGGCGTGGCGTACCACAAGAGCCCGGTGGGTCAGGCGTTTCACCAGTTCTTCGGGGAGAATACCCTGCGTTCGGACTTGTCGGTGTCGGTGCCGGAACTCGGTTCTTTGCTCGATCACACCGGTCCGCTGGCAGAAGCGGAGGCCCGTGCTGCCCGCAACTTCGGTGCCGATCACACGTTCTTCGTGATCAATGGCACCTCGACCGCCAACAAAATCGTCTGGCATTCGATGGTCGCTCGCGATGACTTGGTGCTGGTGGACCGCAACTGCCACAAGTCGGTGCTGCACTCGATCATTATGACCGGCGCCATCCCGCTGTACCTCTGCCCGGAGCGCAATGAGCTGGGGATCATCGGCCCGATTCCGTTGAGCGAATTCAGCCGCGAATCGATTCAGGCCAAAATCGACGCCAGCCCGCTGACCAAGGGCCGGGCGCCCAAGGTCAAGTTGGCGGTGGTGACCAATTCGACGTACGACGGCCTCTGCTACAACGCTGAGCTGATCAAGCAGCAGCTGGGCAACAGCGTCGAGGTCTTGCACTTTGATGAAGCCTGGTACGCCTACGCGGCGTTTCACGAATTCTTCGCCGGACGTTATGGCATGGGCACTTCCCGCAGTGAAGACGGCCCGCTGGTGTTCACCACCCATTCCACCCACAAACTGCTGGCGGCGTTCAGCCAGGCGTCGATGATTCACGTGCAGGACGGCGGCGCGCGGCAACTGGATCGGGATCGCTTCAATGAAGCGTTCATGATGCACATCTCCACTTCGCCGCAGTACAGCATCATCGCTTCGCTGGACGTGGCTTCGGCCATGATGGAAGGGCCGGCCGGGCGTTCGCTGTTGCAGGAAATGTTCGACGAAGCGCTGAGTTTCCGTCGGGCGCTGGCCAATCTGCGCCAGCATATCGCCGCTGACGATTGGTGGTTTTCCATCTGGCAGCCGCCGTCGGTGGAAGGCATCGACCGGGTTGTCACGCAAGACTGGCTGCTGCAACCCGACGCCGACTGGCACGGCTTTGGCGGCGTGACCGACGACTACGTGCTACTCGATCCGATCAAGGTCACTTTGGTGATGCCGGGCCTGACGGCCGGCGGCGCACTTAGCGAGCGTGGGATTCCGGCGGCGGTGGTCAGCAAATTCCTTTGGGAGCGTGGGCTGGTCGTTGAAAAGACCGGGCTGTATTCATTCCTGGTGCTGTTCTCCATGGGCATCACCAAGGGTAAGTGGAGCACCTTGCTGACCGAGTTGCTGGAATTCAAGCGCAGCTACGATGCCAACGTCAGCCTCGCGACGTGCCTGCCGTGCGTGGCGCAAGAGAATATCGCACGCTATCGGGGCATGGGTTTGCGCGATCTGTGCGATCAATTGCACGCTTGCTACCGCAGTAATGCCACGGCCAAACACCTCAAGCGCATGTACACGGTGCTGCCGGAAATCGCCATGAAGCCCTCTGACGCCTATGATCAATTGGTGCGTGGCGAGGTTGAAGCGGTGTCGATCGATGCTCTGGATGGGCGGATCGCCGCGGTGATGCTGGTGCCGTACCCGCCGGGGATCCCGTTGATCATGCCCGGCGAGCGTTTTACCGAGTCGACACGCTCGATCATCGATTACCTGGCATTCGCCCGCACGTTCGATAGCAGTTTCCCGGGGTTTGTCGCTGATGTGCACGGTTTGCAACACGAAGACGAGGGCAATGGACGGCATTACACCGTCGATTGCATCAAGGAATGAGGACCTTTCCCAGTATGCAACCACTCATGAATCCGAAATATCCAGGGCTGTCGGTGCGCGTTGCCGACGACGGCTTCGCCGCTTACATCTGGGGCAGTGATTTCAGTTTTGAAGTCGTGGCCTACGGCGCAGCCGAAATTGGCAAGCCGGTTGAGCAGTGGGTCGTGACACCGATCACGCCCTATCGCAAGTGCTACGGCATCGATCCTGAAGAGTTCAGCAGTTTCCGCGATGCTGCTGACAGCGCGATTTTCATGGCTTATCTCGATGATGAACCGGTGGGTCACCTGGTGGTCAGCACCAACTGGAACGGCTTTGCCCATATCGACGAGTTGGCGGTGCATGCGCCGGCGCGGCGCCATGGTGTGGCCAAGGCGTTGCTGGATGTGGCGCAGTTCTGGAGCCGCAAAAAAAAGCTGCCGGGCATCATGCTCGAAACCCAGAACAACAATTTGGATGCCTGTCGGCTTTATGAGCGCTGCGGTTATATGATCGGCGGGATCGATCATCTGCGTTATCGCGGGATCGATCCGAACACCGCCGAAGTGGCGCTGTTCTGGTATCGATTGTTCGATAACCCTCTGGAAACCTTGCCTAGCTCGCCAGCATCGCCACGGCTTGTTCCGTGATGATGCCGAGTAAGGCCTGAACCGTCGGTGATGGCTTGCCGCTCTTGAGGGTCAAGGCATACAGGCTGATCGGCACGGCAGGCGCCAGCGGGCAGACATCCAGCCCGGCCGATTTGGCCCCGAGGGCGGTGAAAGGGTCGACGATGGCCAGGCCTTCACCGGCCTCGACCATGCTGCGCATCATCTGGTGAGTCTGTACGCGGGTCTGAATGACCGGGGCAGGGCGCAGGGCATGCAGTTTGTTCTCCAGCGCCGGACTCAGCGGATCATGGCCCTCCAGGCCAACCATCGATTGGCCCGCCAAGTCCTGCAGCGAGATGTACTTTTGTTTGGGTTGCAACCAACCGTGAGGTGCCAGCAGCTGAAGTTTGCCTTGGGCAATCACCTGACAATGAATGTCGGCGTGATCGGGATCATGCAGGCTCAGGCCCAGATCGCTTTCGCGCAGCAGCAGGCTTCTGACGATCTCGCGGGTGGGTTGGCTAAGGAGGGTGCAAGGCGCATCAGGGAGACGTCGGCGCAGGGCGGCAATGCTCTGGGGCAATAACTGCTGTGCCAAGGGCGGCGTGCAAATGATCCGCAAGGGCGGAGCCTGATATTGCTTGAGACTGTTGGCCAGGCGCTGGACCGGCTCGAGCGCTTCATAGACGTGGGCGATCTGAACTTGCAACTCCCGCGCCTCGCGCGTGGCCTGCAGGCGTCCACGCACGCTGGAAAACAGCATGAAACCCAACTGATCCTCGGCGTCGCGAAGAATGCCTTCGACTTCGGCCACAGGCAGCTGTAGCCATTCGGCCGCGGTGCCCAGGTGACCGGTTTGCAGGAGCGCCTGGATCACTTCGATATGACGTAAACGCATGCTTGAAGTCCATGTTCAGCAGGTGAGGGAGTCAGTGGCTGAATCCTAACTCAAGTGCGCGCATATGACTTCTGCTCATAACACGGGGTTATGAGACGACGGTGGTTTCCGGCAAACTTCCGACATGGGTATCGGGTTCGCGAACGATGGTGACGTCCGATTGCACCAGCAGAAACTGGTTGTCATCGAGCTTTTTGACGCGATCGCCAATGGCCAGCTTATAAGTGGTGACAGGCACCGAGCCAGTGAGGCCGTCTGCCGACGGGGTGGATTCCTGGAACTCATGTACGGAATAGACACGGCCTTCTGCGTCTCTTGCATGGAACTGACCGACGAGTACTGCTGCCATCTGCTTAGAACCTCTGGAGATAAATCACTCAATATGCGGCTCTGTAGACCGTGGTTGGGCGAGGTAAGTTTTCCTACAGGAAAAAAATAGTCAGGGGCGGCGTTTTCGGTCGCCCACTGGTTGAATCGTCATCTATAACTACAAGCTCTTTCCATCGGACAGTCGAGAATCTTCCATGAGCAACGTCTATACGATCGCCGTACTGGTCGGCAGCTTGAGAAAGGAATCGATCAATCGCAAGGTGGCGCTGGCCCTGGCCGACCTGGCGCCTGCCAATCTCAAGCTTACTATCGTCGAAATCGGCGATCTGCCGCTCTACAACGAAGACATCGATGGCGCTTCACCGCCGGCAGCCTACAGCACTTTCCGACAACACGTGAGTTCATCCGACGCAGTGCTGTTCGTGACCCCCGAATACAATCGTTCGGTACCTGCACCACTGAAGAATGCGATCGACGTTGGATCGCGCCCTTATGGCAAGAGTGCCTGGAGCGGTAAGCCTGGGGCGGTAATCAGTGCTTCACCGGGCGCTGTCGGCGGTTTTGGTGCCAACCATCACCTGCGCCAGTCCATGGTGTTTCTGGATGTGCCGTGCATGCAGCAACCGGAAGCTTACTTGAACGGTGCCGGCTCGGCATTCGACGAAGCGGGCAAGCTGTCCGAGTCGGTCAAACCGTTCTTGCAGAACTTCATCAATGCTTACGGCAAGTGGGTCGAGCAACACAAGAAGCAATGACGCTCATTTAGCCACGAAGCCGGCCACAGATCATCGACTCGATCTCCAGCAGGTATTGTGGGTGACGTTGGCGGCTTTGGCTTTGCGGTTATCTTCTTGAACCGCTTCGGCCCTATCGCGAGCAAGCTCGCTCCCACAGGGATCTTCGCCAAAAGGAGATCCAGTGTGAGAGCGGGCTTGCTCGCGAAGCGGCCAGCCCAGACGCTACAAAAACTCAGCCACTGCCAGGAACGTTAGGCCAAAGATCCGCCACCAGAAACAGCCGCTCGGCTTCTTCCCAATCGCCCGTGGCGTTTTCTGTGAGTCGCACCAGCAACTGCGCAGGGGCCAGTGGCTCCAGATCGCTGAGCCAGGCATTCAGTTGCTCAGTGTTCCAGGTCTGCTCCACCGGATAGTGCGCCGGTGCCAGCCAGGCATGGCGGGGCAGGGGTTGCCAGCGACCGAATGGACGCTGCACGACAAAGTCTGCCCAGTCCTTCTGATGCAGCCAGCTACCGCGCAAATGTTGTGGATGTGCGCCGTTCGGTGGCTCGGACGGTCCCGGCCACGGATACAGCAAATAGCCCCCCAGCCACAAATGCGCACTGAACTGCTGGATATCCAGCGCCGCCAATACTTCGAGGCTCTCCGGGCGCGCCGAAATCGGCAATTGATGCTGAGTCAGATGTGCCAGTTTGCGGTCCAGTCGATCGTGGCAGCCGGGGCCGAGCCACTGCGCCGTGTCGTGTCCGTCGCCATTTTGCGGGCCAAGGTAAAGTTTGATCGCCAGTTCCAGATGATGCACGCCGTCGCGATCGCGCAGCAGCATGTCCAGCTCGCCCAACGTGTGGCCTTCGCGGCGGATCGGCATGTTGGCGGCAATCAGATCGATACCCGGCGCGTGCCGCACGGCGTATTGCCAGAGGCGTTCGTAGTACACGCCCAATCGCCGGGTTCTGGCCTGCGCTAGCCAGTGCAGCAAGTCATAACTGTCGCGATCGAGTTGCCGCAGCCAGAGTTCCAGTCGCTCCGGTGCCTGCACCCAGTCGCTTCCAGCCAGCGGATGACGTTGCGGCCACGGGGTTTCGCCGAGCATCGGCGGCGCGAGGATGACCCACGCCAGGTCGCGCACTTCGGGGTGGCGCAACTGGTGGGGTAACTGCAGCAAATCTGGAAATAGGATCATCTTGCGAGCATAGCCCTAAACATGAGTACATCCTTGTGGCTGAAAGGATTTTGTCTATCCTGCGCTTTCGCCCATAATCGTGTTTTTCGCCGCCGCGCAGGAACCCCATGGAGCAATTTCGCAATATCGGCATCATCGGTCGCCTGGGCAGTTCTCAGGTGCTGGATACTGTCCGCCGACTGAAACGGTTTCTGCTCGATCGTCACCTGCACGTGATCCTCGAAGACACCATCGCCGAAGTGCTGCCGGGTCATGGCTTGCAAACCTCGTCGCGCAAGATGCTCGGCGAAGTGTGTGACATGGTGATTGTGGTCGGTGGTGACGGCAGCCTGTTGGGCGCCGCCCGCGCGCTGGCCCGCCACAATATTCCGGTGCTCGGGATCAACCGTGGCAGCCTGGGCTTCCTGACCGATATTCGCCCCGATGAACTGGAAGTCAAAGTCGCCGAAGTGCTCGACGGCCATTATTTGGTCGAGAACCGCTTTCTGCTGCAAGCCGAAGTCCGCCGCCACGCCGAGGCTATCGGTCAGGGCGATGCGCTTAACGATGTGGTGCTGCACCCCGGCAAATCGACGCGGATGATCGAGTTCGAGTTGTACATCGACGGCCAGTTCGTCTGCAGCCAGAAGGCCGACGGCCTGATCGTCGCCACGCCCACCGGTTCGACGGCCTACGCGCTGTCGGCGGGCGGGCCGATCATGCATCCCAAGCTCGACGCTATTGTGATTGTGCCGATGTACCCCCATACCTTGTCGGGTAGGCCGATCGTGGTCGATGGCAACAGTGAGCTGAAAATCGTCGTGTCCAAAGATATGCAGATCTACCCGCAAGTCTCCTGTGACGGGCAGAACCACTTCACCTGCGCGCCGGGTGACACCATCACTATCAGCAAGAAAGCCCAGAAGCTGCGGCTGATTCACCCCCTCGACCACAACTATTATGAAGTCTGCCGGACCAAGCTCGGCTGGGGCAGTCGGTTGGGTGGTGGAGGCGATTGATGCTCGATCCCGCGCGTAGCTACGACCTGATCGGTGACGTGCACGGTTGCGCTCTGACCCTTGAGCATTTGCTCGACCGGCTCGGTTATAAAAAACACGGTGGCGTCTGGCGGCACCCGTCGCGTATGGCGGTGTTCGTCGGCGACATCATCGACCGCGGTCCGCGGATTCGCGAAGCGCTGCACATTGTTCACGACATGGTCGAAGCCGGCCAGGCGCTGTGCATCATGGGTAACCATGAATTCAACGCCCTCGGCTGGAGCACGCCGGCGCTTCCGGGTAGCGCCAAGCAGTTCGTACGTGAGCACACCCCGCGCCATGCCCGCTTGCTGAACGAAACACTGACCCAGTTCGAAGACCATCCGGCTGACTGGCATGACTTCCTGCAATGGTTCTATGAGATGCCATTGTTCGTCGATGCCGGGCGTTTCCGGGTGGTGCATGCCTGCTGGGACTCGGGACTGATCGAACCGCTGCGAGCACTGTTCCCCAACGGTTGCGTCGACGAGCACTTCCTCCAGGCCTCCGCGGTGCCGGGCAGTTTCGCCTGCACCGTATTCGACCGCTTGCTGCGCGGTACCGACATGCGCTTGCCTGATGGTCTGACCATGACCAGCGGCGATGGCCTGACGCGTTCGTTTTTCCGCACCAAATTCTGGGAAGACGACCCGCAAACCTACGGAGACATTGTGTTCCAGCCCGACGCCTTGCCCGAACCTGTGGCCCAGACGCCGCTGTCGTCTACCGAAAAAAACACCTTGCTGCGCTATGGCGTCGATGAGCCACTGTTGTTCGTTGGCCATTACTGGCGCAGTGGCAAACCGGTGCCGATCCGGCCGAACCTGGCGTGTCTGGATTACAGCGCCGTGCTCTACGGCAAACTGGTCGCTTACCGTCTGGACCAGGAAACCCGGCTCGACCCGCACAAGTTTGTCTGGGTCGATGTCGAGCGGCCGGAGGTGCTGCGATGAGTGCTGTTGCCGTTTTACGTCTGCCGCTGGCGGCGGACTTGAGCGGGTTCGTCAAACTGTTGCAGCGCATGCAGGTGCCGCATCGGGTCAGCGAAGAGGCGGGTGAGCAGGTGCTGTGGGTGCCGGCCAACATAAGCGAAGACGTGCGCTCGTTGTACGAACGCTTCCCGGCCGGTGATCCCGATCAACAGCTGGACATTCCGGTGGCGAAAACCATCAAGCGCCCAAGTTTCGTCGAGCAACTGCGCCAGGCCAAGGCGACAGCGTTGGTGTTGCTGCTGAGCCTGCTCGTCGGCGCGGTGACGCTGCTGGGCGAAAACCTCGACACGATGCGCTGGCTGACCTTCCTCGATTTTCGCATTGTCGGCGAATACATCCACTTTGTGCCATTGGCCGACAGCCTGGCGTCGGGGCAGTGGTGGCGTCTGGTGACGCCGATGCTGATTCACTTCGGCATCCTGCACCTGGCCATGAACGGCATGTGGTACTGGGAACTGGGACGACGCATCGAGTCGCGTCAGGGCAGCATCAACCTGATCGGCCTGACCTTGCTCTTCAGTCTGGTTTCCAACTACGCCCAGTATTATTTCAGCGGTCCGACCTTGTTCGGCGGGTTGTCCGGCGTGCTGTATGGCTTGCTCGGGCATTGCTGGATTTTCCAGCTCTTGTCGCCGAACCAGGCTTATCGCCTGCCGCGCGGTGTGCTGGTGATGATGCTGGTGTGGCTGCTGCTGTGCCTGTCCGGGCTGGTCTCGATGATCGGCTTCGGTGAAATTGCCAATGCGGCCCACGTCGGCGGGTTGCTCGTCGGATGCTTGACCGGTTTGTTGGGTGGTTTGTACAACCGCCGTAAACTGGCCGCCTAAATTAGTTATGTGAATAAAGAGCGCGGAGCCCTTAATGTCCTCTTTTAACGAAATGATCCAAAACATCACCCCCGATATCTACCAGCGCCTGAAACTGGCGGTGGAAATCGGTAAATGGTCCGACGGTGGCAAACTCACCGCCGAACAACGCGAGCTGTCGCTGCAAGCGATGATCGCCTGGGAAATCCAGAACCTGCCCGAAGACCAGCGCACCGGTTACATGGGCGTGCAGGAGTGCGGCTCCAAGTCGATCACCGTGCCGAACATCCTGTTCAAGTCGGATGCCGTCCATTGATCGAGATTGGCCGCGGTGCAATCAGCAAAATGTCGGCGCGCCTTGACGGGCCGAACGTGCAGTACGCGTTTCGTCTGGATGACGTCGAGGTCCCGGTCAATCCATTGATCGGCACCACGGTGCGTCTGGAATACCTGGGGGCGATTCACTGCTCGCATTGTGGACGCAAGACCAAAACCAGTTTCAGCCAGGGTTATTGCTACCCGTGCATGACCAAACTGGCCCAGTGCGACCTCTGCATCATGAGCCCGGAGCGCTGCCACTATGAGGCTGGCACCTGCCGAGAGCCGGAGTGGGGCGAGAAGTTCTGCATGACCGATCACATCGTGTATCTGTCCAACTCGTCGGGGGTGAAGGTCGGGATTACCCGCGCCACCCAGCTACCAACCCGCTGGATCGATCAGGGCGCCCGTCAGGCGTTACCGATCATGCGCGTTTCGACCCGCCAGCAATCGGGCTTCGTCGAAGACCTGTTCCGCAGCCAGGTGGCGGACAAGACCAACTGGCGTGCTTTACTCAAGGGCGATGCAGTGTCGGTGAATCTGGCCGAGGTTCGCGATCAACTGTTCGACAGCTGCGCCGAGGGTTTACAAGGTTTGCAGGAACGATTTGGCCTACAGGCAATCCAGACTATTGCCGATGTAGAAACGCTCGAGATCCGCTATCCGATCGAGCAATACCCGGCGAAGATAGTCAGCTTCAACCTGGACAAGAACCCGATTGCCGAAGGCACGCTGCTGGGGATCAAGGGCCAGTACCTGATCTTCGACACCGGCGTGATCAATATTCGCAAATACACGGCCTATCAGCTCGCCGTGCATCAGTAAGGACTCCAGCATGCGCACCGAACAACCGAAGATGATCTACCTGAAAGACTATCAGGCGCCTGAGTACCTGATCGACGAGACGCACCTGACCTTCGAGTTGTTCGAGGACCACAGCCTGGTCCATGCGCAACTGGTGATGCGCCGCAATCCTGAACGTGGCCCGGGCCTGCCGCCGCTGGTGCTGGACGGCCAGCAGCTTGAATTGCTGTCGGTTACCCTGGCCGACAGCGAGTTGACCGCCGCCGACTATCAGCTGACGGAAAACCACCTGACTCTGCACCCGTCCAGCACCACCTTCACGGTCGACACCAGCGTCAAGATCCACCCGGAAACCAACACCGCGCTGGAAGGCCTGTACAAATCCGGCACGATGTTCTGCACCCAGTGCGAGGCCGAAGGCTTCCGCAAGATCACCTATTACCTCGACCGTCCGGACGTGATGAGCACGTTCACCACCACGGTCGTCGCCGAGCAGCACAGTTACCCAGTGCTGCTGTCCAACGGCAACCCGATTGCCTCAGGTCCCGGCGAAGACGGCCGGCACTGGGCGACCTGGGAAGATCCGTTCAAGAAACCTGCCTACCTGTTCGCGCTGGTGGCCGGTGATTTGTGGTGCGTCGAAGACACCTTCACCACCATGACTGATCGCTCCGTGGCGCTGCGCATTTATGTCGAGCCGGAAAACATCGACAAGTGCCAGCACGCCATGAACAGTCTGAAGAAGTCCATGCGCTGGGACGAAGAGGTCTACGGTCGCGAGTACGACCTGGACATCTTCATGATCGTCGCGGTCAACGACTTCAACATGGGCGCCATGGAGAACAAGGGCCTCAACATCTTCAACTCCAGCGCCGTGCTGGCCCGCGCCGAAACCGCCACCGACGCCGCGCACCAGCGGGTCGAGGTGATCGTTGCGCACGAGTACTTCCACAACTGGTCGGGCAACCGCGTGACCTGCCGCGACTGGTTCCAGTTGTCGCTCAAGGAAGGCTTCACGGTGTTCCGTGATTCCGGTTTCTCCGCCGACATGAACTCGGCCACCGTCAAACGCATCCAGGACGTGGCGTACCTGCGGACCCACCAGTTCGCCGAAGACGCAGGTCCCATGGCCCACGCCGTGCGCCCGGACAGCTTCATCGAGATTTCCAACTTCTACACCCTGACCGTGTACGAAAAGGGTTCGGAAGTGGTCGGCATGATCCACACCCTGCTCGGCGCCGAAGGCTTCCGCAAAGGCAGTGACCTGTACTTCGAACGCCATGACGGACAGGCCGTGACCTGCGACGACTTCATCAAGGCCATGGAAGATGCCAACAGTGTCGACCTGACCCAGTTCAAACGCTGGTACAGCCAGGCCGGCACACCGCGCTTGGCGGTCAGCGAGTCCTACGACGCTGCGGCGAAAACCTACAGCCTGACGTTCCGTCAAAGCTGCCCGGCAACCCCGGACAAGGTTGAGAAGTTGCCGTTCGTGATACCGGTGGAATTGGGCCTGCTGGACGCCAAAGGTGCGGCCATTGCGTTGCGTCTTTGCGGTGAAGCCAGCGCTCAGGGCACCTCACGGGTTATTTCGGTGACTGAAGCCGAGCAGACTTTCACCTTCATTGACATCGCTGAACAGCCATTGCCTTCGTTGCTGCGTGGCTTCTCGGCGCCGGTGAAGCTGAGCTTTCCGTACAACCGCGATCAGCTGATGTTCCTGATGCAACACGACAGCGATGGCTTTAACCGCTGGGATGCCGGTCAGCAACTGTCGGTGCAGGTCCTGCAAGAGTTGATCGCCCAACAGCAGAAGGGCGAAAAACTGGTGCTCGATCAGCGTCTGATTTCTACCTTGCGCACCGTGCTGTCTGACCAGACGCTGGACCAGGCCATGGTCGCGGAAATGCTCTCGCTGCCGGGCGAGGCATATCTGACCGAAATCAGCGAAGTCGCTGACGTTGATGCCATTCACATCGCTCGCGAGTTTGCTCGTAAGCAATTGGCAGAAGGGTTGTTCGAGGCGTTGTGGTTGCGTTATCAGGCCAATCGCGATCTCTCGAAGAAAACCCCGTATGTGGCTGAGGCCGAACACTTCGCTCGTCGCGCGTTGCAGAACATCGCGCTGTCGTACCTGATGCTCAGCGGTAAACCGGAAGTATTGGCGGCGACGCTGGAGCAATTCGAGACGAGCGACAACATGACCGAGCGCCTGACGGCGTTGGCGGTGGTGGTCAATTCGTCGTTCGAAGAAGAGAAGGCTACGGCATTGGCGAGTTTTGCCGAGCACTTCAAGGACAACCCGCTGGTCATGGATCAGTGGTTCAGTGTTCAGGCGGGCAGCACGTTGCCAGGCGGTCTGGCGCGGGTGAAAGCGTTGATGCAGCATCCGGCGTTCAACATCAAGAACCCGAACAAGGTGCGGGCACTGGTCGGCGCGTTTGCCGGGCAGAACCTGATCAACTTCCATGCGGCCGATGGTTCGGGATATCGGTTCCTGGCGGATCTGGTGATCGAGTTGAACGGGTTTAATCCGCAGATTGCCTCTCGCCAACTGGCGCCGCTGACGCGCTGGCGCAAGTATGACGATGCGCGTCAGGCGTTGATGAAAGGTGAGCTGGAGCGGATTCGTGCTTCGGGTCAGTTGTCGAGCGATGTGTTTGAAGTGGTCAGCAAAAGCCTGGCTTGAGTTTGGTTTCGCTCTCACAGGGGACACTTGGATTCCTGTGGGAGCGAGCTTGCTCGTGATGGCGGCCTTGGAGCCGACCGTGATTTTGAGGGTGTACATATCCATTACTGCGGTAACGGCTGCTTAGGGTTTCGCCCTTACGGCGAGTCCATTTTTCAAACGCCAAAAAGGAACCCAAAGGCTTCGCCCCAGCGTCCGGCCCCTCGCCTAGGCTCGGCGTTCCTTCGTTCGGGCATTCATCTGGGGGCATCGCCTCCGGTTGGCTTCGCTTCAACCTCTTCTCGATGTGTTCGACTTTGTCGAACGGCGCTACGCGCCTGCCCCCCAGATGAACACCTCCACTTAGCCTCCCGAAGGGGCGGGTAGATCAAGAGCTGCAGGCGCGCTGACGCTCGGCCTGTTGAGTGGTGAAGGGCGGGGTGTACTTGCTTCAGGAGCTGCCGAAGGTTCGGGCCGCGTTCGGACGATCTTTTGATCTGGCTCAGCGGAGATGTACACAAAACCCGAAACCCGAAATCCAATCACCCCACCTGATACCGAATCATTCAGCAACTGCGCATCCCCCCCAGGTTAACAAAAGATAACGTGGCGTCGATTGTCAGACCTTTCCAAACCCCGATAGGATAAGCCAGCTTCCGAAGGGGCTCTAGATTGCGTATTCCAGGACTATACTCCAGAAAAGGCAATCCTGAAGAACAGTCCTTACGGCGCCCTGAAAGGTTGAACGACCTAACAATAATAATGGGGGAAGGTCTATGAGTGAGCCTGTCATGGGTGTGGGTATCTGCCGCCCGCCGGCACTACGCAAATTCGCGTTGCTGGCTACAGCGCTCTCGCTGTTGGGCTGTGCCGTGTTGTCGGCACCTGTACTGGCCGCTGCTGCGCCAGCATCCGACAGTGTTTATTCCGTTGAGTCTGCCAAAGCCAGCAAGAGCCTGATGCTCGACGTCGTGCACGCAGGCTCTCGTCTGGTCGCGGTCGGGGATCGCGGGCACATTCTGTATTCCGATGACCAGGGCGCGACCTGGACCCAAGCCAAAGTGCCGACCCGACAACTCCTGACGTCGGTATTTTTCGTCGACGACAAACACGGTTGGGCCGTCGGCCATGACGCACAGATCCTCGCCAGCGAGGACGGTGGCGTCACCTGGACCAAGCAATTTGAAGATCTGAAACGCGAATCGCCGCTGCTCGACGTCTGGTTCAAGGACGTCAACAGCGGCTTTGCCGTGGGCGCTTATGGTGCGTTGCTGGAAACCACCGACGGCGGCAAGCACTGGGAAGACGCCAGCGATCGCCTGGACAACGAAGACCAGTACCACCTCAACGCCATTGCCGCGGTCAAGGATGCTGGCCTGTTCATCGTCGGTGAGCAGGGCAGCATGTTCCGCTCCGCCGATGGGGGCCAGACCTGGGAGAAGCTGGAAGGCCCATACGAAGGTTCGCTGTTCGGTGTGATCGGCACCGCTGAAGCCAATACGCTGCTGGCCTACGGGCTGCGGGGCAATCTGTTTCGCTCCAGCGATTTCGGCACCACCTGGGAGCCGATCGAGTTGAAGGCGGCTCGCGGTGCGCTGGAATTCGGTCTGTCCGGCGCGACGCTGCTCGACGACGGTTCCATCGTGATCGTCGGTAACGGCGGCTCCGTGATCCGCAGCAGCGACAACGGCGAAAGCTTCAGCGTGTTCAACCGTCCGGATCGTATTTCCGTTTCGGCGGTGACTGCGGCTGGCAACGGCAATCTGATTCTGGCAGGACAGGGTGGCGTTCGCGTCACCTCGCCAAACGGCGCCGGCGCAGAGAATGGAAAAAATGGGTCGTCCAAATGAGCCGGGCAAATAATAAAAAGGCGGGTCTATGACATCCTTGAGCAGTCATCACCAAGACAAGGCGACGTTTCTTGAACGCCTGATTTTCAACAACCGCCCGGCAGTGATCGTGATCTGCCTGCTGGTGAGTATTTTTCTGTTCTGGCAGGCGACGCTGATCCGGCCGTCCACCAGTTTCGAAAAAATGATCCCGCTCGACCATCCGTTCATTCAAAAGATGATGGAGCACCGCAATGATCTGGCGAACCTGGGCAACACGGTGCGGATCTCGGTTGAGGCCACCGACGGCGACATCTTCTCCAAGGAATACATGGAGACCCTGCGCCAGATCAACGACGAGGTGTTCTACATCTCCGGTGTTGACCGTTCCGGCCTCAAGTCGCTGTGGAGCCCGAGCGTACGCTGGACCGAAGTAACAGAGGAGGGCTTCGCCGGTGGTGAAGTGATTCCACAGAGCTATAACGGCTCCCAGCAAAGCCTCGATCTGTTGCGCAACAACGTGCTCAAGTCCGGTCAGGTCGGGCGTCTGGTGGCCAACGACTTCAAGTCGAGCATTGTCGATATCCCGCTGCTGGAGTCCTACCCGGACCCACAAGACCAAGGCAAGTTGCTGGCGCTGGACTATCGGAAGTTCTCTCACGAACTCGAAGACAAGATCCGTAACAAGTTCGAAGCCCAAAACCCTAACGTGCAGATCCACATCGTCGGTTTCGCCAAGAAAGTCGGCGACCTGATCGATGGGCTGGTCATGGTGGTGATGTTCTTCGGCGTCGCCTTCGTCATCACGTTGATCCTGCTGTATTGGTTCACCAACTGCATGCGCAGCACCGTGGCGGTGTTGAGTACAACGCTGGTGGCGGTGGTCTGGCAGCTCGGTCTGATGCATTTCTTCGGCTTCGGACTTGATCCGTATTCAATGCTGGTGCCGTTCCTGATCTTCGCCATCGGTATTTCCCACGGTGTGCAGAAAATCAACGGTATTGCCTTGCAGTCCAGCGAGGCGGACAACGCTTTGACCGCGGCGCGGCGTACGTTCCGTCAGTTGTTCCTGCCGGGGATGATTGCGATCCTCGCGGATGCGGTGGGTTTCATCACGCTGCTGATCATCGACATCGGGGTGATTCGCGAACTGGCCATCGGCGCGTCCATCGGCGTTGCAGTGATCGTGTTCACCAACCTGATCCTGCTGCCAGTGGCGATTTCCTACGTCGGCATCAGCAAACGCGCCGTGGATCGCAGCAAAAAGGATGCAACCCGCGAACACCCGTTCTGGCGTCTGCTGTCGAACTTTGCCAGCCCGAAAGTCGCGCCGGTGTCGATTGTTTTGGCCTTGCTGGCCTTCAGTGGTGGCCTCTGGTACAGCCAGAACCTGAAAATCGGCGACCTCGACCAAGGCGCGCCTGAACTGCGTCCCGACTCGCGCTACAACAAAGACAACAACTTCATCATCAGCAATTACTCCACCAGTTCCGATGTGTTGGTTGTGATGGTCAAGACCAAGTCTGAAGGTTGCTCGCGCTACGAAGCCATGGCGCCGATCGACGAGCTGATGTGGAAGATGCAGAACACCGAGGGCGTGCAGTCGGCAATCTCGCTGGTGACGGTGTCCAAGCAGATGATCAAGGGTATGAACGAGGGCAACCTGAAATGGGAAACCCTGTCGCGTAACCCGGACGTGCTGAACAACTCCATCGCCCGTGCTGATGGCCTGTACAACAACAGTTGCTCATTGGCACCGGTGCTGGTGTTCCTCAACGATCACAAGGCCGAAACCCTGGATCGCGCGGTGCATGCAGTGCAGGACTTCGCCAAGGAGAACAACAAGGAAGGCCTGGAATTCATCCTCGCTGCCGGTAACGCTGGCATCGAGGCGGCCACCAATGAGGTGATCAAGGAATCCGAGCTGACCATCCTGATTCTCGTCTACATCTGCGTCGCGGTCATGTGCATGATCACCTTCCGTTCCTGGGCGGCGACTTTGTGCATCGTGCTGCCGCTGGTACTCACCTCTGTACTCGGCAACGCCCTGATGGCCTTCATGGGCATCGGCGTGAAAGTCGCAACCTTGCCGGTGGTGGCGCTGGGCGTGGGGATTGGCGTGGACTACGGGATCTACATCTACAGCCGACTCGAAAGCTTCCTGCGTGCCGGCCTGCCGTTGCAAGAGGCGTACTACCAGACGCTGAAGTCCACCGGTAAAGCCGTGTTGTTCACCGGTCTGTGCCTGGCGATCGGCGTGTGCACCTGGATCTTCTCGGCCATCAAGTTCCAGGCCGACATGGGCCTGATGCTGACCTTCATGTTGCTCTGGAACATGTTCGGCGCACTGTGGCTGCTGCCAGCGCTGGCGCGGTTCCTGATCAAACCGGAGAAGCTGGCGGGGCAGAAGGGTAATTCGTTGTTTGCCCACTGATCTATCGCTGAAACTAAAAAGCCGCAACCTCAGGGTTGCGGCTTTTTTACATGCCGAATTCCACACCAAATCCTTGTGGCGATCAGGAAAGGTCGGTACCCAGCACCACGTTCAGCGCACTGCGCGCATCATCCAGCTGCACCAACGTCGCATGCCGTGCACCGAGTGCATCACGATTCTCGATAGCCGTCAGAATAGCCTTATGCCGTGGCAATGCCAGTTCATGCAGATTCGGCCGCTGGTTGGAATGCTTCAAGGCTTCGGCAATCGCCACTGACAGCATGTTGCACAGGTTCGCCAGCAAGTCGTTGTGCGTCGCATCGGCAATCCGGCTATGGAAATCCAGGTCCGGTTGCAAGAGCGCTTCGGGGGTCGGTGCGGCTTCCATGCGTTGGTAGGCTTCACCGATGGAGGCGATGTCATCGTCCGTGGCGAACTGCGCGGCGAGGGCAGCCGCAGCGGGTTCGATGATGCTGCGCACGCTGGTCAGCAAATCGAAAAACTCATTCTGCGGGCTGCTTTGCATCAGCCAATGCAAAACGTCCGGGTCGAGCATGTGCCAGTCCTTGCGCTGCTTGACCACCGTGCCGACCCGCGGACGGGAATACACCAGTCCCTTGGCGACCAGTACGCGTGTGGCCTCGCGCAGCACCGGGCGGCTGACCGCGTATTCCTCGCACAGCAGGGCTTCAGGGGGCAATTTTTCGCACGGTTTAAAGCGCCCGGAAACGATCTGCATGCCCAGTTCCTGGACGATGCGCGAATGCATGCTTTTGCGGTCGGAGGGTTTGCGGTAATCCATGGGGAACGGCGCGATCCTGTGCGATGGGGTGCCGCGCATGATAACAGGCGCGGCGATGACGGTCGCCAGAGCAAGCACGGTCCCACAGGGGATTTGTGGTGTTAGTGGGAGTGACGCGGTACTTCGGAGCCGCGGCAGCCGACCAGAAAGTCGAAATCGCAACCCTGATCCGCCTGCAACACATGGTCGATGTACAGCTGACGATAACCGCCCACGATCAGTTGCAGCGGTGGCTGCAGATCGGCCATGCGCGCTGCCAGTTCCGCATCCGGAATGTCCAGGTGCAGACGACCATTGGCGCAGTCGAGTTCGATCCAGTCACCTTCCTTCACCGTCGCCAAAGGTCCGCCAGCGGCCGCTTCAGGGGCCACGTGCAAAACCACGGTGCCGTACGCCGTGCCGCTCATGCGTGCGTCGGAAATGCGCACCATGTCCGTCACGCCTTGGGCCAGCAGCTTGGCCGGCAAACCCATGTTGCCGACTTCGGCCATGCCCGGATAACCCTTCGGCCCACAGTTCTTCATGACCAAAATCGAATTGGCATCTACCTCCAGCTCCGGATCGTTGATCCGTGCCTTGTACATGTCGAAGTTCTCGAACACTACCGCACGCCCGCGATGTTGCATCAGTTCGGCACTGGCGGCGGAGGGCTTGAGCACCGCACCCAGTGGCGCCAGGTTGCCGCGCAATACACAGATGCCGCCGTCAGCGCGGATCGGGTTGTCGAGGGTGCGGATCACTTCGTCCTGACCGTAGATCGGTGCGTCCTTGGTGTTCTCTCCGAGGGTCTTGCCGTTGACGGTCAGCGCATTCGGATTCGGAATCAGGTTGGCTTCCCCCAGACGTCGCAGCACCGCTGGCAGGCCGCCGGCATAGTAGAACTCTTCCATCAGGAAACGCCCGGACGGTTGCAGGTCGACAAGGGTCGGCATGCCGCGACCGATGCGGGTCCAGTCATCGAGGTCCAGTTCCACGCCGATGCGCCCGGCAATGGCTTTTAAATGGATCACGGCGTTGGTCGAACCACCGATGGCGGCGTTCACGCGAATGGCGTTTTCGAAGGCCTCTTTGGTAAGGATTTTCGACAGCTTCAAGTCTTCTCGAACCATCTCCACCGCACGCATGCCGGACATATGCGCCAACACATAACGACGCGCATCCACCGCTGGAATCGCCGCGTTGTGCGGCAGGGAAGTGCCGAGGGCTTCGGCCATGCACGCCATGGTCGAGGCGGTGCCCATGGTGTTGCAGGTGCCGGCCGAGCGGGACATGCCCCCCTCGGCCGCGAGGAAATCGTCGAGGGTGATAGTGCCGGCTTTCACCTGTTCGCTGAGCTGCCAAACCACGGTGCCCGAGCCAATGTCCTGCCCTTTGTGCTTGCCGTTGAGCATCGGCCCGCCGGTGACGACGATCGTCGGCACGTCGCAACTGGCCGCGCCCATCAACAACGCCGGAGTGGTTTTGTCGCAACCGGTCAGCAGCACGACACCGTCAATCGGGTTACCGCGAATCGCTTCTTCGACGTCCATGCTCGCCAGGTTACGGGTGAGCATGGCGGTCGGGCGCAGGTTTGATTCACCGTTGGAGAACACTGGGAACTCCACCGGGAAGCCCCCAGCCTCGATCACCCCACGTTTGACGTGTTCCGCAATCTGGCGGAAATGCGCGTTGCACGGGGTCAGCTCCGACCAGGTGTTGCAGATGCCGATGATCGGCTTACCGTGGAACTGGTGGTCGGCGATGCCCTGATTCTTCATCCAGCTGCGGTACATGAAGCCGTTCTTGTCGGCAGTGCCAAACCATTGGGCGGAGCGCAGGGTGGGTTTCTTATCAGGCATGATCGGTTCTCTTATTGTATGACTATATTGTTCGGGATGAGGCGTAACATAAGCTCTAATTCGACCGTTTGGAAGTGTTGTTGCATAAATAGTAATACTATATAGTCCGTTGCAACGGAGGGATGACCCTGGCGGTTTTCCACGAGAGGCGTCCCCCGAGGTTCTATAACAACAACAATCGGAGACCGATCTCATGAGCCAGGAACTGCGGCTTATTCGTCGCATCACGCTGAAACTGATTCCCTTCCTGATCCTGCTGTACCTGATCGCCTATGTGGATCGCTCCGCCGTAGGCTTCGCCAAGTTGCACATGGGCGCTGACCTCGGTATCGGTGACGCGGCTTACGGGCTGGGTGCCGGGCTGTTTTTCATTGGCTATTTCCTGCTGGAAATCCCCAGTAACCTGATGCTCGATCGCTTCGGCGCGCGACGCTGGTTCGCGCGGATCATGGTCACCTGGGGCGCCATCACCATCGGCATGGCCTTCGTCCAGGGGCCGCACAGTTTCTATGTGATGCGCTTTCTGCTCGGTGCGGCGGAAGCCGGGTTCTTTCCGGGCGTTCTCTACTACATCACCCAATGGTTCCCGGTGCGCCATCGCGGCAAGATCCTTGGACTGTTCATCCTTTCCCAACCCATCGCCATGCTCATCACCGGCCCGGTGTCCGGCGGTCTGCTTGGCATGGACGGCATTCTTGGCCTGCATGGCTGGCAGTGGCTGTTCATCGTCATCGGTACCCCGGCAATCCTGTTGACCTGGCCGGTGCTGCGTTGGCTGCCGGACGGCCCGAAACAGGTGAAGTGGATGGACCAGGCCGAAAAGGACTGGCTGACCGGCGAACTGAAAAAGGATCTCGAGGCATACGGCCAGACTCGCCACGGCAATCCGTTGCACGCCCTCAAGGACAAACGGGTGTTGTTGCTGGCGCTGTTCTATCTGCCGGTGACCCTGAGCATTTACGGCCTGGGCTTGTGGCTGCCGACCCTGATCAAGCAGTTCGGTGGCACGGATCTGATGACTGGCTTCGTGTCGTCGGTGCCGTACATCTTCGGGATCATCGGGTTGCTGATCATTCCGCGCAGTTCCGACCGCTTGAATGATCGGTACGGCCACTTGGCGGTGCTTTACGTATTGGGTGCCATCGGCCTGTTCTTCAGCGCCTGGCTGACGGTGCCGATGCTGCAACTGGCGGCGTTGTGCCTGGTGGCCTTCGCGCTGTTTTCCTGCACCGCGGTGTTCTGGACCCTGCCGGGCCGCTTCTTTGCCGGGGCCAGTGCGGCGGCCGGAATCGCGTTGATCAACTCGGTGGGCAACCTCGGCGGCTACATCGGTCCGTTCGTGATCGGCGCGCTCAAGGAATACACCGGCAACCTGGCTTCGGGTCTGTACTTCTTGTCCTGCGTGATGGTGTTCGGGCTGGTGTTGACCGGTGTGGTCTATCGCCTGCTGGAACGCAAGCACGTACTACCGGCCGACCAGTTCGCTGCCAGCGCCCGTGGCGCTACCCGCACTTAATCTGCAAACAGGAGAAGGTTCATGCGTTTAGTTCAGTTCGAATTGAGTAACGGCGAGCGCCGGGTTGGCGTGGTCGAGGACGGTCTGGTGCGCGAAGTGCAGGACGCGCGCACGGTTCGCGACCTGGCGTTGGCGGCGATCGAGGCGGGCGTCAATCTTGAGCAACAGGTGAACACCCTGGGCCTGGGCATCAGCCATGACTATGCAGAACTGTTGGCCACGTTGCGTATCCTGCCGCCTCTGGATCACCCGGATCCGGCGCACATGCTAGTCAGCGGCACGGGCCTGACTCACTTGGGCAGCGCCTCGGCCCGGGACAAAATGCATCAGCAAGTCGGCGACGAAGCCGCGATGACCGACACCATGCGCATCTTCAAATGGGGCGTGGAGGGCGGCAAACCAGCCGCGGGGCGGGCCGGTGTGCAACCGGAATGGTTCTACAAAGGTGACGGCAGCATTGTCGTTCGACCGGGCCAACCGTTCCCGCTGCCACCGTTTGCCGAAGACGCGGGGGAGGAACCAGAACTCAGCGGCCTCTACGTCATCGGCCACGACGGCAAGCCATATCGACTTGGTTTCGCAGTGGGTAACGAGTTCTCCGATCATGTAATGGAACGCAAGAATTACCTGTACCTGGCGCACTCTAAATTGCGCAGTTGCAGTTATGGCCCGGAACTTCGGGTCGGGGAACTGCCTCAGCATCTGGCGGGCACCAGTCGCATTCTGCGTGACGGCGAGGTGCTGTGGCAGAACGAGTTTCTCAGTGGCGAGGCCAACATGTGCCACAGCCTGGAAAACCTCGAGTACCACCATTTCAAGTACAGCCAGTTCCTGCGTCCGGGCGATGTGCACATTCACTTTTTCGGCACCGCGACCCTGTCCTTTGCCGACGGCATTCGCACCCAGCCGGGTGACGTGTTCGAGATCAGTCAGACCGAGTTCGGTGCACCGTTGATCAACGGTATTGCACCGGTTGAAGCGGCGTTCGAGCCCGGCACCGTCGGCACCCTTTGAGGAGATACCCATGCCCCAGATTCTTGGTCACAACTACATCGGCGGTCAGCGCAGTGCGGCCGGCCAGCTCAAACTACAGAGCGTCGACGCCAGCACCGGCGAAGCGTTGCCGTACTATTTCTCCCAGGCGACCCCGGAAGAAGTCGATGCCGCTGCCAAGGCTGCCGCCGCGGCTTATCCGACGTATCGCAGCTTGAGCGCCGAACGTCGTGCGCAATTTCTCGATGCGGTTGCCAATGAACTGGACGCGCTGGGCGATGACTTTGTTGCGGTGGTCTGCCGCGAAACCGCGCTGCCCGCCGCACGGATTCAAGGCGAACGCGGTCGCACCAGCGGCCAGATGCGTCTGTTCGCCAACGTGCTGCGTCGCGGTGATTTCTACGGTGCGCGGATCGATCAGGCGTTGCCTGAGCGCAAACCGTTGCCGCGTCCGGACTTGCGTCAGTACCGCATCGGCCTCGGACCGGTTGCCGTGTTTGGCGCCAGTAACTTTCCTTTAGCGTTCTCCACGGCTGGCGGCGACACCGCGTCGGCGTTGGCCGCCGGTTGCCCGGTGGTGTTCAAGGCCCACAGCGGTCACATGGCAACGGCCGAACAAGTAGCGAACGCGATCATTCGCGCGGTGAAAAAAACCGGCATGCCCGCCGGCGTGTTCAACATGATCTACGGTGGTGGGGTTGGCGAAGCGCTGGTCAAGCATCCGGCAATTCAGGCGGTTGGCTTTACCGGCTCGCTGAAGGGCGGACGTGCGTTGTGCGACATGGCCGCTGCACGTGCGCAGCCAATCCCGGTGTTCGCCGAGATGTCGAGCATCAACCCGGTGATCGTTTTGCCGCAGGCGCTTGAGATTCGGTCAGAAACTGTCGCTCGGGACCTGACGGCCTCGGTGGTTCAAGGCTGCGGTCAGTTCTGTACCAATCCGGGTCTGGTCATCGGTATTCGTTCGCCGCAGTTCAGCGCGTTTGTGCAACAGGTGGCTGGACTGATGGGCGATCAACCCGCGCAAACCATGCTCAATGCCGGGACCTTGAGCAGCTATGGCAAAGGTCTGCAAAAACTACTCGCTCATCCGGGCATCAAGCATCTGACCGGTCAGGCACAGCAGGGCAATCAGGCCCAGCCGCAACTGTTCAAAGCCGATGTCAGCCTGTTGATCAATGGCGATGAAGTGCTGCAGGAAGAAGTGTTCGGCCCGACCACGGTGTTCGTAGAAGTTGCCAATACGGCACAACTCAGTGCCGCGTTGAACGGCCTGCACGGGCAGCTGACGGCGACGATCATTGGCGAGCCGGCGGACTTCGAGCAATTCGGCGAGCTGACGCCATTGCTGGAACAGAAGGTCGGACGGATCCTGCTCAACGGTTATCCGACTGGCGTGGAAGTCTGCGACTCGATGGTCCACGGTGGGCCGTATCCGGCAACTTCCGATGCTCGGGGCACGTCGGTGGGCACCTTGGCCATCGACCGTTTCCTGCGCCCGGTGTGCTTCCAGAACTACCCCGACAGTTTGCTGCCGGATGCGTTGAAGAATGGCAATCCGTTGCGAATCCAGCGCTTGGTGGACGGCCAACCCTTGCGCGACGCGCTGTGATCCGCTGACTGATCGTTCCCACGCAGAGCGTGGGAACGATCATTGCGGTGTGATGAGCTATCATTGCGTTTTTCCCATTCAAAGATTACTGCCATGACTGCCGCTACCGACACCTTGCTCTACACACTCGAACACTGTGACATGGTGGAAATCGACGGGCTGCACGCCTTCGAATTCTCCCTTGATGAGTTCGACAACCTGCACATCGAATGCATGGACGGCCGGGCAGCCAAGCACTGGGAGTTTACCCCGGCGCAGATTCAGGCAGCGACCTTCGATCCAACCCTGCAAAGCTGGGTCATCACCGGTGATTCCGGCGAACACCGGCTGGTGTGCATGACCGCGTTCCGCGGTGGTGACGACGAGGAAGAAGCGAAAGAGGATGCGTAAGCTCTGGCCGCTGTTGATCGCCGGCAGCGTCGGTGCGATGGGCGTTCAGGCCGCGTCGGCCGAGGTCTATCAGTTGCTGGTCGGTTCCTACACGGCCGGTCAGAGCCAAGGGATTTATCGCCTGAACTTCGACGCCGCCACCGGGCAGATCAATGCCAAGCCGCTGCAAGTGGTCAAGAGTGAAAACCCGTCCTGGCTGACCCTGTCCAAGGATCAGCGTCACCTTTTCGTGGTCAACGAAAACGGCCCGGGACAGACCGATCCTGTAGGGCGCGTCAGCAGCTATGCGATCGATCCCAAAACCCATGCGCTGAGCCCGATCAATCAGGTGCAGAGCCTGGGCAACGAGCCGACTCATTCGAGCCTCAGCCTTGAAGCCAGTCACCTGTTTGTCAGCAACTATTCGGTGGCTGAAGATCCGGGTGGCACCCTGGCGGTGTTGCCGGTGGGCGCCGAAGGCCAGCTCAATTCGGTGGTGCAGATGAGCAGCCATCCGTCCAGCCGGGTTAATCCCGAGCGGCAGATGTCGGCGCACGTGCATTCGACGGTTTCGTCGCCGGACGGCAAGTATGTGTTCTCCAATGACTTGGGCGCCGACAAGGTCTTTGTCTACCGCTTCGACCCCAAGGCCAACCCGGAACTGCCATTGACCGCCGCTACACCGGCGTCCGTCCAGTTGCCACCCGGCAGCGGGCCGCGTCATTTGCTGTTCAGCGCCGATGGCAAACACGCGTGGTTGATCATGGAAATGAGCGCGCAGGTCGCGGTGTTCGACTACAAGGACGGCAAACTCGAGCAAACGCAAATGGTCGAATTGGCGACGGGTCAACCCACTTCGGACAAGGCAGCCGCTGCGCTTCACGCGTCGCAGGATGGCAAGTTCCTTTACGTCAGCAACCGTGGCACCGCCAATCAGCTGCTGGTGTTCGCCATCGATCCTGCGACCGGCCACCTCAAAGAACTTCAGCGACGGGCCGTGGAGGGCGATCACCCGCGTGAGTTCTGCCTCGACCCGAGTGGCAAGTTCGTGTTGATCGCCAACCAGAAAAGTAACCAGATTGTTGTCGTCGAGCGCGATGCCAAGAGCGGTTTGCTGGGTAAAACCGTGCAAAAACTGCCGATGGATGCCCCGAGCGACCTCAAGTTCCTGGTGCGTCAATAGGCCGCAGGCCCCGGTTGATGGGGCCTGCATCCTTCTATTAATGACGCTGATATCTGCTAATACTACAAAAGATTTCAAGGCGCCAACCTTGACGGTTAAGTTTGCTTCACGGCCCCACCGGGCAAACAAGCCAACTGAATCCGAGGAATACCGCCATGAACTTTAATCTCTTCTCCGTAATCGCTGCTTCCGCTATCTCTGCCACTGTTGCTCTGCCAGCCAGCGCCAACATTGAAATCAGCGACAAAAAATCCCACGCGCAAAGCTACACCCAGAAGTACCTGCAACAGAGCGCCAACTTTTACGCGGCTCTGGATCACAAGACCCAAGCCTGAAATTTGAACCCTGCACCTTTTATGCAGGAGCGAAGTCACTTGCGCCGATCGAGCTGAAAGCTTCGAGAAACCCTGAGTGATGTCGCTCCTGCATAACGCGTTGCCCGTTCCAGACGAGCCCGATGCGGCCCGCGAGCGGTTGATGAGTTGTGTTGGCGTGAGTCGGTTATTTCTGCATCACGCCAGTAAATAACTCCGACGCCAGAAACCGCTGCAACCAGGCCTGCAAACGCCGATAGGGCGTCTGCCCGAACCACTCGCGATCTACATGGGCGAATTGCCGCACGAACGGCATCAGCGCCACGTCCGCCAGACTCGGATGCTCGGCAAGCAAGTAGTCGCGTCCCTCCAGCAACTCCTCGAGCCTGCGCAAAAACACCTCGCCCTCGGCACGATAGAACGTCATCGGCTGCTCGGGATAGCGTTCGGCGTACTTGTAGCGATTCAGGTGCAGCTTGAACACCTGATCGTTTTCTTCGATCAGCCCGGCGATGTGTCGCTGCCCGACAGGATCATCCTTGAGCAACCAATCCTTTGGATCGTTCTGCGCCAAAGCCCAGTGCATGATCGCCAGGCTTTCATCGATCACCTGACCGTCGACGCTCAGCACCGGCACCGTGCCTTTGCTCGACAGCGCGAGCATTTCGGCAGGCTTGGCCTTGAGGCTGACCTCAACAATGTTCACCGTAACCCCTGAATAGCGCAGCGCCATGCGCGCCCGCATCGCGTAGGGGCAGCGGCGGAAGGAATACAGCGTATTCATTTCACCTCCAGGGTACTCAGGCCGTTGCCCTGACGGCGGACCTGAATCTGCACCGGAATCCGCTCATGCATTTCCTGCACGTGTGAAATCACCGCGACTTTTCGTCCCTGCGCTTGCAAGCCATCCAAGGCGTCCATGGCCAGTTGCAGAGATTCCGGATCAAGGCTGCCAAAGCCTTCGTCGATGAACAGCGATTCAATTTTCAGTGTGCTCGACGCCATTGATGCCAGGCCCAAGGCCAGGGCCAGCGACACGAGGAATGTCTCACCGCCGGACAGCGAATGCACCGAACGCAGTTCATCACCCATCTCGGTGTCCATCACCAACAACCCGAGCATGCTGCCGCCGCGTTTCAGGCGATAGCGCCGCACCAGTTGCCGCAACTGAACGTTGGCGTGATGCACCAGCAGGTCGAGGTTGTAGGCTTGCGCGATCTTGCGGAAAGTGTCGCCCGTGGCCGAACCAATCAATGCATTCAAACGTGCCCAGCGCTGGTACTCGGTGTAGGCGTCGGCGATCCGCTGCGCGAGAGCCTGATTGGCGTTTTGCCGGCGCTGATCCTCGGCCTGTTCGGCGCGCAGTTCGGCGCAACGGTGTTCGATGGCAGCGGACAGGGTTTGCAGGTCGGTGAGCGCGGTCGCCAGTTGTTCGGCGTCGAGGTTGCCATTGTGCTGGGCCTGATGGCTGAGCAAGCGTTGATCCCGCTCCTGCAGCAGCACGTTGGCCTGCTCAATGGCTTTTTCGCTGTGCTGCAACTGCTGGCGCAACTCGCTGACCTGTTGATCATTGACGCTCAGCAGATCTTCCAAGCCACCGTCATCCAGTTCCGGATGCAAGGCGCGCCAGTCGGCAATCTTGCCGCTCAGCTCGCGATCTTCGGTTTGCAGTGCCTGCGAGCGGTCTTGCTGAGCCTTGAGCTCGGCGCCCAGTTGCACCCGCCGCGTGCGCACGGTTTGCAGTTCCTGATTGGCCGTTGTTTCGGCATTACGCGCCTGTTCAACGGCTTGATCCAGTTGTTGCTGCCACTGCTCGGCGCTGGTGTGTTTGCCGAGCAATTGCGTCATCTTTTGCTGGCAGGCCTGTTGCTGGTCGGCGAGGGCGGTGAACTGCTGTCGGGCCGTTTCCAAGTGCTGGACACGCGTGAGTTGGCGGTCCTGTTCTTTCTCCAGCGTCTGTTGCCGTTGTTGCTGTTCGCTGAGTTCATCGCGTTGCTGGTCGAGCTGCTCCAGACGCTGGGCGATCTGCCGATCCAGTTGCATGAAGGTCGCGGCCGGTTCGTTGCGCAAGGCTTGCAGCGTATCGGCAGGGAGCAGGGTGCTGAACGCCGTCAACTCCTCGTCCAGGCGCTGGCGATCACTGCTCAACTCACGTTGCTGGTTGACCAAGTGCTGGGACGCTTGCTGGCTCGCCGCTTCAGCGCTACGCAGTTGCTGTTGAAGGCGCGCGGCGTCCTGTTGCAGGGTGAGCAGGGCGGTTTGCCGTTGTTCGTCCTGGGTAATGCTTTGATTCAACTGGTTGCTTTGCTGCGCCAGCCAGGCATCGCGTTTGAGCGCATCGTGGGTTAGCAACTGCGCAGACAACGGATGTGCTTCAAGGCTCGGCGCCAGGCTCTGCTGCTGGGTCGCGAGTTGTTCTTGCTGTTGCAGCAACTCTTTTTGCTGAGCAATCACGCCGCCCACTTCAGTGCGCAGGTCAGTAAGTTTTTCTTTCAACAGGTCGACGGCTTTCTGGGCGTTGGCCTGTTCGCTTTCATCATGCCGACCAAGGCTTTGCAGCAGGGCTTCGGGCTGATGATAGGGATGGTCGGGACTGCCACAGACCGGGCACGGCTGATCGTCCTGTAACTGCTCGCGCAGTTCTTCGACGCTGGCGCTGCGGGCCAGACGCTGGCGTTCCAGCAGTTCGCGGGTGACGGTCAGCGTCTGTTCGGCCACGGCCAATTCGTTCTTGGCTTTCACACCGTCCTGGGTCAGACGCTCACGTTCTTGCTGAGCGGTCAGCTGGCGCTGCTGGAGTTCGGACGCGCGTTTGTCCAGTTCCTGCTGACTGGCCCACAGTCGCGTCAGCTCTTCAAAGGCCCGCTGTTGCTTGCGGTTGTCTTGCAACAGGCTACCGAGAATCTGGATCTGCTCGGCCACCGCTTCCGGTTCTGCGCCGGCCTCTTTGTACAGCACTTCAAGGCTCTGGCGCTGGGTGGACAGATCCTCGGCAGCGCGAGCGGCGCTGTGTTCCAGGGCGGCCAGTTCGGCCTGACCCTTGTTCAGACGATTACCCACCAGCATCAGCTGTTGCAGACGATCGCGGTAGGCGTTCCAGGCATTGCTCAACGGCGCCAGAGGGGTGCTTTGCTCAAGCGCCGTGGCGATTTGTTCCAGGCGTGACGCGACCTGCTTTTGCTGGTCGAGCACGCCTTGAATCGTGCTTTGGCCCTGAGTGCAGGCTAGTTCCGCCTGCTGCTTGAGGTCGGCACTGAGGCCGACGTCTTTGACCAGGCGGGCGACGGTGCTTTGCTCTTCGAAGGCCTGACGAAGCAGCGGAGCGCTTGAGGTGTGTTGGCTTTGGGCCTCGACCAGCGCGGTCTGCGCAGCGCCCAGGCTTAGTTCGAGCTGAGCCTGGCGCTGGCTCAGTTCGGTTTGCTGTTGGGTGTGTTGCGAAATCTGCGCGGTCAGTGGTTTGAGCTGGGCGGTGAGTTCGGTCTTGCGGGCGAACTGGTGCCGTTGCGGGGCCAGTTGCTCAAGCCGGGTCAGCTTCAGGCGTTCACCCGCCAGACCGTCCCAATGCTGTTGGGCCGATTGCAGCTGCTCGGTGGCGCTCTGTTGCTCGTCCTGTAATTGACGCAGGTCCTTGAGCCAGGTGTGTTGCAGTTCTAATTGCTTGAGTTGCGCTTGCTGGGTCTTGAGTTGTTGCTGAGCCTCGTTGAAGCGTTCATCGAGTTCCGCCCGGGCTTCTGGCAACAAAGGCGTGACCCCGGTGGCCTGGTCCTGCAGCAGCTTGTGGGCTTCGCGAGCCTCTTTGGTTTTGTCGAAAGCCCGGCGACCGAGGCGCGTATACAGCGCAGTGTCGGTGAGTTTTTCCAGCAGTTCGCTGCGTTCGTTGTCGTTAGCCTTGAGGAAGGCACTGAACTCGCTTTGGGCCAGCAGCACGGCTCGGGTGAACTGTTCGAAGTTCAGGCCCAGTACGGCTTCGAGCTGGGTTTTGAATTCGACTTTCTGACTGGCTAGCAGTTGATCCAGATCGATGTCGCGCAAACTCTGACGGCTGGCTTGCAGCTTGCCGCCGGCCTTCTCCCGGGCGCGATTAGCTTCCCAGCGAGCGCGGTAGCGCCGGCCATCGATGCCAACGAAATCTACTTCGGCATAGCCTTCGCCCGTGCCGCGACGCAGCAGCGTGCGGGGATCGCCCGTGCTGATCTCGCCGTCGGCGTCCGGCGCTTTGGCAGACACCTGAGCAGAGCTCAGCCGAGGCACAGCGCCGAACAGCGCCAGGCACAAGGCGTCGAGCAAGGTGCTTTTGCCGGCGCCGGTTGGCCCGGTGATCGCGAACAGCCCAGCGCTGGCCAGCGGTTCCGCGGTAAAGTCGATTTCAAAAGGCCCGGCCAATGAGGCGAGGTTTTTCAGGCGGATCGCGAGGATCTTCATGGTTGTTCGCTCTCCATCTGCACGTCTTGCAACAGCTCGGCGAAGTCCTTGAGCGTTTGCTCATCGACCTCGCTGCCGTAGTTGTCCAGCCAGGCGCGGCTGAACAGTTCCTGAGGTGTGAGCTGGTCGAGTTCGATCAAGGTCGTGCCGTCATCGAGTCCCTCGCGGCTGCCGTTGCCGGCGTATTCAGCGGCGATCCGCACCAGGCGCACGGCTTTGCCTTGCAGGGCGGTTTCGACTTGATGACGCAAGTCGGGTTGCGGCTCATCTAGACGCACCCGAACTTCCAGCCACGGCTGGCGCTGGATATCGGCCAGCAGGTCGATGTTCGGCAGGTCGGCCAGTTGCAGCAGGATTTCCGCCAGTGGCGCGGGACCGATGCGTTGCAGATTCACTGCCCGGGGGATCAGTTTGGGTTCGACGCTGACGAGGGTTTCGCCCTCGAGTTTGATGTCGAGAATCTGGTGTTGATAGCCGATCTCAGAGAACGACAACGGAATCGGCGAGCCGCTGTAGCGGATGCGCTCTTCACCGTTGACCTTCTGCGGTTTGTGCAAATGACCGAGGGCGACGTAACTGATGCTCGGCCCGAACAGGCTGGCGGGCAGCGCTTCGGCGTTGCCGATGATCAGGCTGCGCTCGGAATCTTCCGACACCGAACCGCCGGCCATGTGCGCGTGGCTGATGGCGATCAGCGCCTGGCCTGGCTGGCGTTTGGCATTGGCCGCTTCGATCAGCCACTCGTGAACCTGACCGATGCCGCGCAGGTAGTTGTCGCCCAAATGCGCGCCGGTCACTTCGGCGGGTCGCAGGAACGGCAGCGCCAGGCACCAGGCGACGGTTTTGCCCTTGGCATCCGGCAATGGCAGCAACAAGCGTTCGGCGTCGAGTTGACCGTCATCCAGCCACAGCACACGGCCCAGCGCATGCGTGCGCAAACGCCGCATCAACGGCGCGGGCAGTTCGATCCGCGAGCCGGAATCGTGGTTGCCGGCGATCATCACGATGGTCAGCTTCGGCTGTTGTTCGTGGGCACTGACGATGAAATCGTAGAGGCGTTCCTGGGCTTTAACCGGCGGGTTGACCGTGTCGAAGATATCGCCGGCGATCAGCAGCACATCAGGCTGGTCGAGCTTCAGCTGACGCAACAGCCATTCAAGGAAACAGCCGTGTTCGAAATCGCGTTCCTGGCCGTGCAGGTTTTGTCCAAGGTGCCAGTCGGAGGTGTGAAACAGACGCAAGGCGAACTCCGTAGGAAATTAGGTAATGGCCGCGTGGGAAATGATGGCGGCTAAAGGGGAGGGAGTTTACTGGCAAAAGACCGGGGATGCTGAAAGCCTTGAAAGATTGCTTATCGATTGGACGGGGCCTCAGTATGGTAGACCGCGGCCGAGGTGACGAGGCGGACGCTGTTGCGCAACACCAGGGAGTTTTGAATAGTTAAGGAGACGTCATGACTCAACGGTTACTTCAACTTGATCAAGTGTCGTACAACCTGCCCGACGGGCGCGTTCTGTTCGATCACTTGAACCACACCTTCAGTACCAGGGCCACCGGCATCGTGGGCGCCAATGGCTGTGGCAAGTCCTTGCTTGGCCGACTCCTGACGGGGGAGCAACTGCCCACCAGCGGCATCGTCCGTCGCGAAGGCCGGGTTTACGCCGTGGCGCAGTTACTGGAACCCGAGCGCTATCCCAGCGTTGCCGCGATTGCCGGGGTCGCCCCTATTCTGGCGGCGCTGGATCGCATTGCCCAAGGCAGCGTCGACGATGACGACCATGCGCTGGCGGTCGATCAATGGGATTGCGCCACACGCCTTGAGGCGCAACTGCAGCAGATCGGCCTGGGTCATTTGAACGCCGACGCGCGCACCGACGCACTCAGTGGTGGCGAACGGCAACGGGTGGCGCTGCTGGGGGCGTGGTTATCCAGGGCCGACTGGCTCATTCTGGATGAGCCCAGTAATCACCTGGATATTGATCAGCAACACAGTCTTGCGCAGCAGATCGATCGCTGGCCCAACGGCCTGGTGTTGATCAGCCACGACCGGGGCCTTCTGGAGCACGTGAACGAAATTGTCGAGCTTTCACCCTTGGGGCTGGGGGTTTATGGCGGCAACTACAGTCAGTATGCGGCGGCACGCGAGCAAGAACAGCAGTCGTTCCAGTCGGCATTGCAAGGTGAGCGGGCGCAGGCCAAGCGCGAGCAACGTGAGATGGCCGTGCAGATGGAGCGTCAGCAACGGCGGAATGCGCGCGGCGACCGTCAGGCCCGCGACGGCAATCAGACCAAACTGATCACCAATGCCCAGAAAGAGCGCAGTGAAAACAGTCAGGGAAAATTGCGCCTCAATCAACAGGTGGGCCGGGAGCAGCAACAACAACGTATCGCCGAGGCCCGTGCGCGGTGTGCGCCGGACATTCAACGCATGATGTTGTCTCCGGAA
Organism: Pseudomonas sp. AL03; assembly: GCF_029960815.1. Lineage (GTDB taxonomy): Bacteria > Pseudomonadota > Gammaproteobacteria > Pseudomonadales > Pseudomonadaceae > Aquipseudomonas. The sequence continues at coordinate 4,417 of NZ_JASBRE010000022.1, read as the reverse complement.
AGCGTAGTGCCCAATGGCAAGCTGATTGTGCAGCTCAACGACGTCATTCTCCCGTTCGGTTACGCGGCGCCGCTCAATCTGACGCTGACGGGGCCTATGCGCATGGCAATCCTGGGCGCCAACGGCAGCGGCAAGTCGACCCTGTTGCGAGTGATCGCCGGCCAACTGCCGGTGCGCGAAGGCGAACTCATCCGCAGTTGCCAGGTCGGCTGGCTGGATCAACACGCCGGATTATAGTACCCCGAACGCACGGCGGTGCAATGGCTCTACGAGAGTAATCCGGAGTTGCCCGAGGCCGAGGCGCGGACCCGCCTGGCCCAGATGGGGATTGACGCGGATCGTGCGATGCTCAAGACCTGCCAATTGAGCGGTGGCGAACGCCTGAAAATAGCACTGGCGGCGCAGTTATATGCACAGCGACCACCGCAATTGCTGTTGCTGGACGAACCGGACAACCATTTGGACTTGCCCAGTAAAATTGCGCTGGAGCAGATGCTCAATCAGTACCAAGGGGCATTGATCGTCGTCTCTCACGACAGCGCTTTTTTACAGGCCATTCATCTGGACGCCGAGTTTCATCTCAACAGCGAGCTGTTGGTGTCCGAAACCTGATGATGACCGGCTAGGTGTTGCCCCGCGCACAGGCGCTGTATGCCTGCAATCGTGACCTTGGCCGGCATCATTTTGGATAGAGCGGCGGCAACCCGGGGGTTGATGCGAATGACACGATTGCGAGAAACCCATGCACCGTTGGTGTTCAAGGTCTGCATGTATGCACCCATCATGCGCGACGTTTGCCGGTCGGATTCAATTGCTGTACTTCAGCAAAAATCTCGGTAATCGGTCGGCGAGGTTGGCGTTTGTGTAGCTGTCGGACCTGTTCGCTAAGACGCAGCAGTTCTTCACTCGGTTTCGCCCATTGTTCCTTCGGTAATGGTTCGGACCATAGACGCATCGCTTCGGGCAAGGCGTGCGGGGCCATTTTCTGAAGGCGGCGGACTTCCCATTCGGTCAGGTGGTTGGGAATCGTCCACAGCGTCATCACGTGGTACAGGTACCAGAAGAAGCCGGACACTCGACCACGTTGGCCGTCGCGGATTTGCTGATGCATACGCGCGCGGGCGTTGTGGAAGGTGTGCAGGCCTTCGTGGGGCGGGTCGTTCGGGCCTTGCAGGTCTAGCGGATCCTGGATGGATTTGAGGTCGTGGATTTCGTATTCCATGTAGCCGCGGATGGCTTCCCAGTGGCTGATGGCCAGGGAAAGACCGAAGCAGGGAAATTCGACGCTGGTCAGGGTCTCGCCGTGCTGGCAACCGATGCCCATGCCGTATTGGCGGTGGATGCCGTATTGGGTGGCGCCCTGGGCTTCGATGACCCAGGCGGATAGGGATTCCCAGGGGACGAAGACGGGTTCGGTGGCGTCTTCGGGCATGAAGCAGACTTCGCGGCGTTGGCGGTTGAAGCGGGTGGGGATGATTTGGAGACGTTTTTTATGGTTGTGGTGCCAGACGGCGAGGCCGATTAATAAGCTAGAAACCCCTCCTAATATGGCGTATTCGGATATGGCAAAAAAAAAGTCAACGACAAACTCCCATGTGTATGCAAGGTCATATCCGAACATGAGACCGAGGCAGCCAATCATTGGCGGGAAAATGAATGCAATCATAAAGGCACCGCTGAATGGCCCACCCAATGTTATCTGCCACATAAACACTTGAGGCGAACCCACCCCGAAGTCCATGTACACATCATTTAGTTCCCCGATATGAGGGCCAAGCGGCGGCAGCGGTGTCGGCAGTGGCAACGGCGCGAGATAAGTGATTCTTCCGCTGGGAAACGGTTGGACATCGCCTGCTTTGCGGGACTGCTCAAGGTGCGGTCCAGGCAGGGAGCTTTCAATCTTGGTGGGCATGGTCGGCCAGCTCCAGCAGATGGGTTTCAACCAGCAACAACGGTGGATGCTCGGTAACGGATTGACGAGGTAACGCAGGGAAATGACCCTTACCGCGCGGGTTGAGGTGAATAACGTCAGTCAGCGATTCCCACACCCCCTTGGCGTTCAAGGTCTGTACGCAGACGGCCAGCTCCAGTGTTTCGGACGCTGGGGTAAATTCGGCATCAGGATCCACGGGATATTGCAGGCATAACACAAACCGGTCGGGTCCTGTTTGTACGATGCGCAGGCTGTTTGCGACTTCCTCACTGATGATGTCCTTGCGTTCTCGGGGTGCGCCGCGACTGTGGAGAGGAATGGCAATGCGGTGGGCGCCGATCCCAAGGCGATGAGCCGGTTGTCCACTCAATGGTGGCTGGAAATCACTGAGCTTGAGCCTTGGCAGCACCAGGTGAATGTCGCTGGGCCTGGCTTTTAGCAGAAAGTTTTTCAGCCACGAGTCATGCTCATTCGGGCCCAGTTGCGCGTACGGGGCGTTGAGCAAATAGGCCAGATAACGCTGATATTCATCCAGGGTATGGTCGCCACGATGATCAGTGTCCAGGCTCCAAGGTGTGGTTTTCAGCCATTTATCATGAGCACTGATGTTGTAGCGGTTGTACAGCCAGGTTCCACCCAGTTCCAAAATGGTGAACAGGGCTCCGGCCAGATTGAACCGGAAGAATACGGTGGATAGCCTTGTCCCCGCAGCAGCCCAAGCAGCCGTTCTTGCTGCAGCGTTTCTGGCAATCGCTACGGTATACCCCGCGTGCAAGGTGTGACCCAAGCCATAGGCATTAGCAACCGTCATGCCGCCTGCACCCAGGGTGGCAAACGCCGCACTAGTTTGTGCCGAGCGATCTCCGGTACGCGTCGCCTGCTGCCATTTCTGCTGTTGGGAATTGAGGCTGGACAGTGATGATGCAAAACCAAAAAGGTAAGTAAAGAAACCCAGTCCAACATGCATCTTCCCCATCTGCACATGCACATTCTGCAAGGCGTGGTGTTGAAGTCCGGCAACTAGCTGTGTACTACGCGCCTTCAAGGCCGTATCAGCCAGGCTCTGTGCAGCCGTGAATCCAGCTGCACCCGTAGAAAGGGCCGAGTTGATCAACGGCGCCAACTTACGGTGATCCCGTGACTGGCTAAACGTTTCCCTAGCTACCCCTACCAAATTCACCCCCTGCACCAAAAACACCAACAACCCCATCCCCTCGCTTCTAATCAACTTCCCATTCGGCACACTCTGAACCCCCAACCGAATGTCCTTCAACAAACTTCGCACCTCCAACTGCTGTGCCGGCGGAAACACCACCGTCACCCCCGCCCGAGCCGGCGTCGCGCCGTACAGGCGCGCCGACTGATCCGGCAGCTCCGCAATCGGGCTCAGCGCCCCGGCCAACCGGCCTTCGAGCTGCGTCAACTGCCCACGCACCCGCACGATCTCGCCCTGCAACTCCACCGCCCGTGGCGTCTTGTGCCCCTGGCGGTTTTTGTTGTGGGTGAGCTGGTTACGTTCACGGGTCAGGGTTTTCAGGTAGTCGCGCTCCCTGAGCAGTTCCTTGAGGTTGGTTTGCAACGCCGCGTGTTCTGCCGGGCTGGCGACAGTAAAGGTCACCCCGGTGGTTTTCGCCGCATCGAGTAGCCGCCCCGACAAGGCTTTGGGCAGGCGCCGGAACAGTTCGTCGAGATCGGGGATTTTCTCTGCCGCCAGATCGAACCCTTCCAGCGCCCGGCTCAGACCCAGGTTCAGCGCCGGGCTGAGGCTGTGCTGCGCTGCGTCCGCGACGGCGCGGGTATGTTCGGGCAGGTCGTCGAGGGCCGGCAGGTGCGCTTGTTCGATTTTCTGCAGCTCGCCCAGCCAGTGCGGCAGGTTGTTGAACACCCCCATGCCGGCGTTGAACAGCGTGGCGTATTGCGCGGCCCGTTCTGGCTGAAGACGCAGGGGCAAGGTGTAGAACAGTGGCCGGGTCAGTTCAGGGTGTTTCTCCAGATAACCGAGCAAGATTTCGCTCGCGTGGTCACTGCGGCAGATGTCCTTGAGACAGGCGTATTCGGCGGTGAACGCTTGGTGGAGCTGCTGTTGATCCAGCGCGTCGTAATACCAGGCCGAGCGATGGAAGCGACCGGCACACACCAGCAGGGTGCGGTCGGCGGTGATGCGCTCAAGCAATCGGTTCCAGCGGCTGAGGTCGTCGCGATGCTGAAACAGCGCAGCGTCCATGGCCGGCCGGTCGATGAAATCGTTGACCCCGCGTTTGCCACTGAAATTGGAACCTTCAAGCACATCCACGATGCGTTTGTTTTGCTCTTGGCCGAGTTTCATCAAGGTATCGAGGTGACGTTCGACGAAATCGTCGGGCGCGACCTTGAAATGTTGGCGAGCGTAGTAACGGCGGTCTGCCTCGTCACTGGCGCGACTGTGGGCGGTGAAGTCGGGTGTGGCGCCCTGGTACTTGGCGAGTTTGAACGCTTCGGCATGCG
>NZ_JASBRE010000021.1 GCF_029960815.1 Pseudomonas sp. AL03 | reverse complement strand
CGCCACTACGACTACGACGCCTTCGGCAACCTGATCCGCGAACGCCGCGGCACCGCGCAAAAACTCGTCACCGAATACCGCTACGACTGCCAACACCGCTTGATCGGCGTCACCACCCCGGACGGTCGTTGCTCAAGCTACCGCTACGACGCCTTCGGCCGCCGCATCGCCAAAACCGTCGATGGCCACACCACCGAGTTCTTCTGGCAGGGCGACAACCTCGCCGCCGAAAGCAGCCGCGAGCACTACCGCAGCTACGTCTACGAACCGGGCAGCTTCCGCCCACTGGCCATGCTCGACGGCAAAGGCCCGCGCCACGCCTGCCCGTTCTATTACCAACTCGATCACCTCGGCACGCCGCAGGAACTGACCGATTTTGGTGGCGAGATCGTCTGGTCGGCGAAATACAACGCCTACGGCAAGGTCACGCGCCTGGCGTTCGGTGGGGGAGAACAGCTCGAGCAGCCGTTGCGGTTTCAAGGGCAGTACTTTGATGCCGAGAGCGGCCTGCATTACAACCGGCATCGGTACTATGATCCGCAGGTGGGTCGGTACCTGACGCCGGACCCGATCAAGTTGGCGGGCGGGCTGAACCAGTATCAATACACGCCGAATCCGACGGGGTGGATTGATCCGTTGGGGTTGAGCGGGAATTGTCCGCCGCCGAATAAGCCAGGGTGTCAGGCGCCGGATGATACGGCTGGCGCTAAGGTTGATGAGGGTGAGCCGCAACTGCCGAAGCTGACGGGTGAGCAGCGGCGGGAGCGGATTGAGGTTCTTAAGGAGGAGATCGCTAAGCGTTGGGTTGAGCGTTTTGAGAGAAAGTACCCTGGAATGCATTCCATTGGTAAGCATGGTGTCGAGGTTCCTGATGCGGTAATTCGACAGCGCTCGGTAGACGGTACGGATCCTATAACTAAGATTCCCCATAGAGAAAATAGAGGAAACTTAAGCTCGCAATATAAAAGCTGGAACTTGCAAATGCATACGCTGAACGATGATATGACAAGAGTTGTTCGAGGGCTTCCGCAATTCACTGGAAAAGATGTCAATGGCTACAATGTGGTTAGAAGGGAGAATAAAAATGTTGGGCGAGGATATAAGCCGAACAGAAAAGACCCTGAAAATCCGCAACTGTTTGAAAATATGCACGGTTCGGAAACAAAATTTAGTAAAGGTGGAAACCCTAAGCCATTTACATCTCATCCGGTGATAATTAAATGATTAAAGATCCGTATTTAGATCAGCCATACGCGCCAACAGTGAGGGAGCTCATAGGCGATTTTGATATCTATGATAGGGAGCACACACTTGGTCTAGAACTCGAGAAATACGACATTAACCTTTCTGCTGATAGAAGGATGCTTGCGAGAAATTATATTTTAGTTAGTTACGATTTTTTGAGTTATAGGCATAAGTTTTTACTGGTTGCTGTCCTTGAGTCTGCACTACAAGATGAGTCTTATGATTTTAAGGCATTACTAGAACATGACTGCGAAAGCACCAATCTTTTTCCAGGTGGCTGGGATGAGATGAAAAGTCCTCGTGCTTTTTTTGAAGATATATACAGTGTTTTGAGCGATGAGTGGAAAGGTCAGCTGCTAAAGGCAAGCCTTGAGGATCAATCCACTTGGTGAGATGACGTCAGTGATGTGGCAGCGAAATTTCTGGGCAAGGTCGTCGGAAGTTTCCTTCAAGTTGTAGCGGTTTCCATGAACTGGTGCGCAACGGACCTCATCGATAGTCTTTGGGCGGTCACTGCAAATTCAGTGACAGGGCGTGGAAGTCCTTCTATCGTTAGGCGCATCAAGCGCCACCAGTTCGGCGTTTTTTATCGTCTGTGTTTTATGGTGGCTGTGCGCGGGGCGCTTTCGAGTGCGCCGGGTGCCTAACGTCTCGGTCTTCCACACCTGCGTACAGCCGCCACCTATTGCGTGGAAGTGATTGTTGGCGGTTCCAATTCACACGTTAGGAATCAGATTGATGACGACCCTTACACCCGACCCACCCTACAAAAAACCAACTCCCCACCCCGAAAACCGCTTCATGGCGCTCACCAGCAACTGCGACGACATGCCCACACTGTTCGTTGATACCCAAGCGCCGCTTGATGTTTTGTATGACGCTGCCAGCTACCGAATCCGCGCCGTCACTCAAGTGATGGAGAACCTGTCCATGCGTGGTTCGATTGAGTGTCAGTCCTTCATTCTCAGTGACTTTGCCTTGCTCTGCGCCATTCCGTTGCGGGATGGGTGTGATGTGCTGGATGTGCTTGGCCGGCGGTTGCGGGCGCGGCCTTCCTGACCAGTTTTCAGCATTGAAGAATTGTGTCGTTTGAACAGGCGCCTTCGCGGGCAAGGCACTCCCACACTTATTCTCTGATGTTCACAAATTTGTGTTCACCGTAGATCTAATGTGGGCTTACCCGCGAAGACGTCAGGGAAATCAGCGATGACCCAGGAGCAATTCATCTTCTTGTACCGGCACCGCCAAACTATCAATCACATGCACGCTATACCCCGGCACATTCTTCGCATGGTGCTTGGCTTGCGAGGCCAGCTCCGCCAATTGACTTGCATCGAGGTGTCCACAGGCCTGTGGATGTAAATGCACCACGCCGATCGACAGTGACAACAACGCAAACTCCTGACGCACACCCTGACGGTTTGGGGCGATGAAGCAGCCAGCTTCCAGGTGTTCGCTGCGATAAAAACGTCGGCACTGGCTCTGGAAGTCGTCCAGCAACTGGTTCAAACGTTTGCGCCAGTCTTCCGGGCCGAGTACCAGCAGGAAGTCATCACCGCCGATATGCCCGACGAAGTCGCGGGAAGGGTCGACGCGATCATTCAGGCATTGCGCCAGGCACAGGAGGACTTCGTCCCCACGGCCGTAGCCGTAGATGTCGTTGAAGGGTTTGAAACTGTCGATGTCCACGTAGCAGATCACCGATTCCCGTTGCTGTTGAAGCAGCCGTGTCAGGCATTGCTGGATCGGCACGTTTCCCGGCAGCAGGGTCAGCGGGTTGGCGTAGCGGGCTTGCTGGATTTTCAGTTCGGTAATCAGTTTGAGCACATCGATAACCCGGCCCAACCCCAGATAACCGCCGTTGAGGGTGATGATGAAGTCCTCTTCGATGCGCTGCCGCGCGCGGCTGGTGATCAGGCGACTCACTTGTTGCAACGACTGGCTCATCTCAACGGCGAGGAAGTCATCGCTCATTAACCGGCTGATCGGCTTGCGGGCGAACAGGTCGGTGGCAAAGGGCTTCAGCAACGCGTCCGAGAGCGAATGCCGATGGACGATGCCGCAAGGGTGGCCTTGCTCGTCGAGCACCGCCAGTGAGTTCAGGTTGGCTTGGCGGCGGAAGGCTTCCAGCACCGTGGCGGTCGGGGTGTCGCGGGCCACGGCCGGTTGATCGTTGAGCAGTGCGCTGAGGTCGCTGCCTTCGTCATTCAGCGCCACGGCGGAGCTGTCATGTTTTGGCATCATCGCTCGGGCATCCCGAGGCGGTTGCTCTTGAGGCCGACAGAGCAAATAACCCTGAACCAGGTCAACGCCCATCTCGGTCAACACCGCGAGTTCTTCCGGCAGCTCGATGCCTTCGGCGATCACTTGCGCCCGCGACGCCTTGGCGATTTGCAGGATAGAGCCAACGAATTCGCGCTTGAGGGCGTCCTGGTGAATGCCATCGATGAAGTGTCGATCAATCTTCACGTAGTCCGGACGCAATTCGGACCAGAGCCGCAAGCTCGAGTAGCCTGCACCCAGATCATCCAGAGCAATGGAAAACCCCATCGCTCGATAGTGATGCAGCGCGGTTTGCAGCAGCTCGAAATCGTCGGTCGGGGTCTGTTCAGTCAGTTCGATCACCACCTGACTCGGCGGTATGCCGAAATCCTGCAGCAGTTGCAGGGTGCGACCGGGTTGGTGAGCGGCTTCGAGCAAGGATTCCGGGGAAACGTTGAGGAACAGCTTGCCGGGCAGTTGTTGTTCGTTGAAGCGGCGGCAAGCGCTTTGACGGCAAGCGATCTCCAGTTCGCTCAGGCGGCCAGCCTGCCGGGCGACGGCGAACAGTGCGATGGGGGAGTGCAGCGGACTGTTGGAGGGGCCGCGACTGAGTGCTTCGTAACCGAGAATGCGTCGTTCAGAGAGGCAAATGATCGGCTGGAACAGGCTGTGCAAACCGCTTTGAGCCAGTATGGAACTCAAGGCACTCAGCTGTTCGGTAGTGGTCATGGCGATCTCTGGCGATAAAAAAAGGACTGGGAGCACACTCTTGATTTAAAGAGGGCTCCCAGTCCTGTATTTCACGACAGAATGATGACTGTTTGATGACGCTCCGGGGAGCATCAGTATTAAATTGCCATCATCTTGCTTGTAACAACTTAGTGCTTGGCTACCGCGGTGTTGAGTTTCAGGTAGTCCAACAGAATCCGCCCGGTCTCGCTCAGATAAGCATCGTCTTCTGGTTTGGTCTTGTCTGGCTCGGCCGCGATCGCGTCTTCGTCTTCTTTCTTCAGCTCTTTGAGCGGCTCTTCACCCTTGGCCTTGCGACGAATGTTTTCCATGGCAAGTTGCTTGGCTTCGATATCGGCGTGTTGGGCACGACGATCAGCTTCATTGAGGCTGACGGTTTTTTCCGCCATCAGTTTCTGCGCCAAGGCCAGTTTGTCGCGGATGAACACGAACTCCGCGTCTTTGGTCGAGCGTACGTCATGCTCGGATTTAAGCTGCGAGATGTACGGCTTGAACGGGTCAACCGCAGGCTTGATGGCCGCACGGATGGTGTCCCACGGCATGGCTTCAGGCAGTGCGCTTTCGCCGATTTCCTTGGTGTCGATGATCGATGGGTAATCGATGTCCGGCAGTACGCCCTGATGCTGGGTGCTCTGGCCGGAAACCCGGTAGAACTTGGCCAGGGTCAGTTTCAGTTCGCCATGGTTCAGCGGCTGAATGGTCTGCACGGTGCCTTTACCGAAGGTCTGGCCGCCGATGATCAATGCGCGGTGGTAGTCCTGCATGGCGCCGGCAAAAATCTCCGAAGCCGAGGCGGACAAGCGGTTGACCAGCAACGCCATTGGCCCTTTGTAGAAGGCGCCCGGGTTTTCATCTTCCAGCACATCGACCCGGCCATCGGCATTACGTACGAGAACGGTCGGACCTTTGTCGATAAACAGACTGGTCAGCTCTGTGGCTTCCTGCAGGGAACCACCGCCGTTGTTGCGCAGGTCGATGACTACGCCGTCAACTTTGTCTTTCTGCAACTCGGTCAGCAGCTTCTTGACGTCGCGAGTGGTGCTCTTGTAGTCCGGATCGCCAGCACGGAAGGCCTTGAAATCCAGGTAGAAGGCCGGGATCTCGATGACGCCGAGCTTGTAGTCCTTGCCGTCTTGTTTCAGGTTGAGGACCGACTTCTTCACAGCCTGGTCTTCAAGCTTCACTGCTTCGCGGGTGATCGGGACGATCTTGGTGGTCTGGTCGTTCGGCGCGTTGCTGGCCGGGATCACTTCCAGGCGCACCACGGTGCCTTTCGGCCCACGGATCAGCTTGACCACTTCGTCCAGACGCCAGCCGACCACATCGACCATTTCTTTGTTGCCCTGGGCAACGCCGATGATCTTGTCAGCCGGTGCGACTTGCTTGGTCTTGTCGGCCGGGCCTGCCGGCACCAGACGCACGACTTTCACCTGGTCGTTGTCGCTCTGCAACACGGCGCCGATGCCCTCGAGGGACAGGCTCATGTTGATGTCGAAGTTCTCCGCGTTATCCGGCGACAGATAGTTGGTGTGCGGGTCGTAGGACATGGCGAAGGTATTGATGTACGCCTGGAAGATGTCTTCCGGACGGGTCTGGTCCAGGCGCGCCAATTGATTCTTGTAACGCTTGGTCAGGGTTTCCTGAATCTGCTTGGGCTCTTTGCCGGCAATCTTCATCCGCAGCACTTCGTCCTTGACGCGTTTGCGCCACAGGTCGTCGAGTTCTGCTGTGGACTTGAGCCAAGGGGCGTCCTTGCGATCGATCAGCAAGGTTTCCTTGGTCGTGAAGTCGATCTTGTCGACGCCTTTGTTCAGCTCGGCAAGGGCGAAGTCCAGACGCGCTTTGACGCGGTCCAGGTAGCGCTTGTAGATGGTGAACCCGGCGTTCAGGTCGCCGCTTTTGAGGAAGTCGTCAAACTGGGTTTTCCACTTGTCGAATTCGGCAATGTCGCTGGCCATGAAGTAGCTGCGCGATGGATCCAGCAACTTGAGGTAGCTGTCATAGATGATCACGGAGCGCGCATCATCGAGAGGTGGTTTGCTGTAGTGATGGCGCTTTAGCAACTCGACGACGTTCAGGCTGGCGATTACTTCGTCACGATCAGGCTGAAGCTTGTCCCAGCTATTGGCTGCAAACGAATTGGTCGACATCGGCAACAGGCCGATACCAATGAATAGAGCTAGGGCGGTGCTGGGGAAAAAATGCTTCATGCTGATTCGACGCGGGGACAATTGATCACGCATATTAGGCCGTCTTTGAAGTCGCCGGTTCCACAAAGGGCCGGTCAAAAAATGCAAGAAAGCCCGGCGCTACAGCTACGGGCTCAGTCCAGACTCACTATGGAGGCACTGTGAAAGCATTGCAAGGCGTTGAAGGTCAAGTGGCGTGGGTGGAAGAGCCCAGTCCTACATGCGATGTAGGACAAGTTCGGATTCGAGTGGCGGCTGCGGGTCTCAATCGAGCCGATTTGTTACAGGCGGCGGGTCTTTATCCGCCACCGCCGGGAGCCAGTCAGGTGCTGGGTCTTGAGTGTTCGGGGGTGATTAGCGAGGTGGGGCCGGGTTCGTCCTGGCAGCTCGGGGACCGGGTCTGCGCCTTGCTGGCCGGGGGTGGGATGGCCGAGGAGGTAGTTGTCGACGGACGGCATGTGTTACCGGTTCCCGAAGGTTTGTCTCTGGCTGAGGCAGCAGCGCTGCCGGAAGTGTATGCGACCGTTTGGCTGAATTTGTTTCAATTGGCTGCGCTCAAGCCAGGTGAGAAAGTTCTCCTGCACGCCGGAGCAAGTGGAATCGGTTCAGCTGCCATTCAGCTGTGCAAGGCGTTTGGTAACCCGTGCTGGGTCAGCGTCGGTTCCGCCGAGCGTTTGGCTTACTGCGAAGCGCTGGGCGCACAAGGCGGGGTAGTGCGCAACGGGGATCTGGACAGCTTGGGCGATCTGGGGCCGTTCGATGTGATCCTTGATCCGGTCGGCGGTAACTACGCGACGTTGAATCTGAAACTGCTGGCCCGCGACGGTCGTTGGGTGTTGATTGGCCTGATGGGCGGACGTGAGGCGAAGCTGGATCTGGCGCAGGTGCTGGCCAAGCGCGTGCAATTGCTGGGTTCGACCTTGCGCAGTCGCGACGATCAGTTCAAGGCGGATTTGTTCAGTGATCTGAGCCAGCATGTCTGGCCGCTGTTTGCCGAAGGGCGTTTGAGTCCGCAACTGGCCAAGACCTTCCCGATCAAGGATGCCGAAGCGGCGTTTGCTGAGTTGGCGACCAACAAGGTGGCGGGGAAGTTGGTGTTGGTGATCGACGAAAGCCTGACCTGATTTCCGGCTGACATAGATCGTCCCACGCAGAGCGTGGGACGATCAGTGGGGAAGGGGGATTATTTCCAGAGATGGATCGGCCAGCCTGCTTTTTCGGCGTGCTCAAGCAACACTGGATCCGGATTCACCACGTGCGGGAAATCCACTTTCAGCAGCAGCGGCAAATCGTTGCGTGAATCCGAATAGAAACTCGCGCCCTCAAGGTTTTCCTCTTCAGCATCCAGCCATTCCAGCAAGCGCGTGATCTTGCCTTCGCGGTAGGTCAGCGTGCCGACGGTGTGGCCGCTATAAACGCCGTGCGCGACTTCCAGCTCGATGCCAAGAATCTCGTCAATGCCCAAGCGATCGGCAATCGGCCTCACCAAGTGCGTGCCCGACGCCGAAATCACCAAAATCCGGTCGCCGGCCTTGCGATGGGCTGCAATCGCTTTGGTGGCGTCACTGAAAATGATCGGCTCGATGAAGTCTTCCACCCAAGGCCCTACCAAATGGTCAACCTCTTGCGGTGTGCGCCCGATCATCGGCTCAAGGCTGAAAGTCATGTACTCCTCCATCCGCAGCTTGCCGTGGCTGTAGGCATCCATCAGTTCGTTGTTCTGACGCATGAACGACTCGGGATCGACCCAGCCCAGGCGGCCCATTTGCTCGCTCCAAAGGGTGGCGCAGTCACCGTGGATCAGGGTTTCGTCCAAATCAAAAATTGCCAGGGCCATCAGTGCGGTTCTCTCTTCAACATCAGCAAAGGCATCAGGCTACCTCACAGAGGGCCGTCGGATCGATGGAAAGCGCCAGACGCTGACCATCGGGATGCAGATCGGCCGCCGAGCGGTTCAGCACATCCACCACCAATTCCACGCCCCGGGCTTCAACCCGGTAGCGAATCACGTTGCCCAACAGGCTGTGGCTGCGGATTTGCGCGTCGAGTTCGCCGTTCAGGCTCAGCTCGATGGCTTCCGGGCGAATCGCGATGCGCTGGGTAATGGGTCGCTGCAGCAGTTTTGTGGCGCTGTCGGCGTCCAGCAGGTTGTAGTTGCCGATGAAACCTGCGGCAAAGAAATCGATGGGTGCGGTGTAAAGGGTCTGGGCGTCGCCGCTTTGTACGATTTTTCCCTGATTCATCAAGAAAATCCGGTCGGACATCGTCAGGGCTTCTTCCTGATCGTGAGTGACGAAGATCGTGGTCAAGCCGAGTTCACGCTGGATCTGACGGATCTGTTCGCGCAAGTGCTTGCGAATCCGCGCATCGAGGGCCGACAGCGGTTCATCCAGCAACAACAGACGTGGTCGGGTCACCAACGATCGGGCGAGGGCGACTCGCTGGCATTGGCCGCCGGACAGTTGATGTGGATAGCGCGCGGCGAAATCGTTGAGTTCCACCAGTTTCAGCACTTCGGCAACACGCTTATGGCTGTCGTCGGCGTTGACCTTCTGCATGCGTAAACCAAAAGCGACGTTCTGCTCCACGGTCATGTTGGGGAACAGCGCGTAGCTCTGAAACACCATGCCGATCCCGCGTTTCTGCGGGCTCAACGGCACGAGGTCGGCGCCATCGAGCAGGATCTTGCCACCATCCACCGAGGTCAGCCCGGCGATGCAACGCAGTAGCGTCGACTTGCCGCAACCGGACGGGCCGAGGAGGGTGACGAACTCACCCTTCTGGATTTCGCAGTTGATGTCGCTGAATACGGTGGTGCCCGAATAGTTTTTTTGCAGGTGTTGGACGCTGACATAGCTCATTCGCTTTTGTCCTTGTTCAAAATATTGGCCGCCCAGGTCAGAACCAGCACAAAGAAGAAGTAGGAGATCACCAGCGCACTGGTGAAGTGGCCGCTGCTGTTACGCATGTTGTTGAGGTAGACCTGCAGGGTTTCGTAGCGGGTGCCGACCAGGATGTTGGCGAAGACGAACTCACCGAACAGGAACGAGAACGACAGCAGCAACGCCACCATCAGGCCCTTGCGCAGGTTCGGCAACACCACCAGGAACGCGGCTTGCCAGGTGCTGGCCCCAAGCAACTGAGCGGAGTCCATCAGGTCGCGCAGGTTGATCGCTTGCAGGTTGTTGGTGATCGCCCGGTACATGAACGGCAGCGCGATGGTGAAGTAGCAGCCAATCAGAATCCACGGCGTACCGACCATCGCAAACGGCCCGGAACCATAGAGCTGCAACAGCCCCACCGACGACACCACCGGCGGCACCGCGAAGGGCAGCAGGATCAGGATGTTCATCAGCGCATCGAGTTTGGGGAAGTGGTAATGCACCACGAACAGCAACGGCAGAATCAGCACCACCGACAGAATCAACGCGCCGACGCAAACCAGCAGCGACTGCCCGAAGGCATGCAGAAAGCGCGGATCGCTCCACAGCTGGATGTACCACTTGAAGGTAAAGCCACTGGGCAGAATGGTCGCAGACCAACTGCTGGCGATCGAGTAGATCAGCGTCCCGAGCAACGGCAACAACAGAATGGCAAACAGCAAGTACACCACTACCCGGTGATAGACACCGATGGGGCCCAGTTCAGCGCGAGACATGGTAGCTCCTCTTCAACAGCAGCTGATGCACGATGGTCACCAGGGTCATCAACGCCACCAGCACCACGGCCAAGGCACTGGCCAGGTTCGGGTCCAGGGAAATGTCGCCGGAGACCATCGCCGCGATACGGATTGGCAGCACGTTGAAGTTGCCGGTAGTCAAGGCGTACACCGTAGCGTAGGCGCCGAGGGCGTTGGCCAGCAAGATCACGAAGGTACCGAGCAGCGCAGGCGTCAGCACCGGCAAACCGATGTGGCGCCAGAACTGCCAGCCGTTGGCGCCGAGCAATTGGGCGGACTCACGCCAGTCTTCGCGCAAGGCATCGAAAGCCGGGTAGAGCAGCAGCACGCCCAATGGAATCTGGAAGTAGGTGTAAAGAATGATCAGCCCGGTTTTCGAGTACAGGTTGAAGTCCTGAATGATCCCGGCCTGCTTGAGCAAAATGGTGAAGCTGCCGTTGAAGCCCAGCAGGATGATGAACGCGAAAGCCAGGGGCACGCCGGCGAAGTTGCTGGTCATGTTGGCGAAGGCGTTGACGAAGTTGCGCAGTTTCGAGTCGACCCGGCGTAAGGAGTAGGCGCCGAGTACGGCGATGATGATGCCGAACACGCTGGACCAGAAACTGATCTCGAGGCTGTACTGGATCGCTTGCAAATAGAACTTCGAGTTGAAGATCTTGGTGAAGTTCGCCAGGCCCCAGCCGAACTCTTCCGATTGCAGGCTGTTGATCATCACCCAGACGAGGGGGGCGATCTCGAACACGATAAAGAACAGTGCGAAAGGCACCAGGCACAAGGCTGCCAGCCATTTGCCGCGCGTCATGGCGTTCACTTGAGCAATTCCCGGCAGACAGGTTTGTCGTGGGTCACACCCAGCAATTCGCAGACGGTGCCGCATATTTCAGTCTGTTTCGGTGCGGCGTCGGCGTTGAAACTGAAGGCATCTCCCAGAACGAATAGCGGTACTTCGCGCTCTTCGGCCAGCAGGCCATTGTGGGAACGGTCGTTGTTCATCCCGTGGTCGGCCGTCACCAGCACCTGATAGCCGGCGTCGAGCCAGGTTTGCAGGTAGTCGGCCAGAATAATGTCCGCCGAGCGGGCGCTGTTGCGGTATTGCGGGGTGTCGAGACCGTGCTTGTGCCCGGCGTCGTCGATGTTCATGGGGTGGACCAGTAAAAAATTCGGCGCATGACGCAGGCGCAGATTCTCGGCGTCGGCGAACAGGTGCGAGTCCGGGTAGTGATCGTTCCAGTAGAAATGGCCGTGCTGGATCGGCAGGTCGGGGTTGTCGGTGTGACGATCCCGTGCGGCAACGAAGGGCGAATTGTTATACAGCTCGCTGACCCAGTGATAGGCCGCGGCGGCGGTTGTAAGGCCGGCATCACGGGCGTAGTGATAGATGCTGCGCTGGTTGGACAGGCGCGAGACGTTATTGTGGACGATGCCGCTCTCGATGGGCGGGACGCCGGTGAGGATGCATTCGTAAAGCGGTCGGGACAGGGCCGGCAGTTCGCACTCCAGTTTGTAGAGCGACGCGCGTCCTGCGCCAACATAAGCCTGCAGGTGCCCCATGGCGTGACGCGCGACTTCGTAATTGAGGCCGTCGAGCACGACAAGGATGACGTTGTGCTTCATAGGGGCGATGACTCCGTAAAACATTAGATTTCAGCGAAACTTGTAGGAGCGAAGCTTGCTCGCGAAAGCGGACTTTCAGCCAACATCAATGTTGAATGTCAGTCCCTCTTCGCGGGCAAGCCTCGCTCCTACAAGAAGCACGGCATCACTTCATCTCGACGATGACTTCTTCGTTCCACTTCTGAGGCAGCGCCTTGGAGGTCTTTTCCCACGCATCTGCGTCTTTGATCGGCGTGACCTTTTTGTACTGCTCGTTAGGCAGCAGTTGGGCCTTGACGTCATCCGGCAATTTGACGTGGTCGGCGCGGATCGGACGGGCGTTGCCGCGCGCCAGGTTGATCTGACCGGCATCGCTGAAGATGTATTCGCGGGTCAGCTTGGCGGCGTTCGGGTTTTTCGCGTATTTGTTGATGATGGTGGTGTAACCGGAAATCACCGAGCCATCGGATGGAATCAGCACCACGTAATCATCCGGATTCGCCATCTTGGCCTTGTAGCTCAGGCCGTTGAAGTCCCAGACCACGCCGACTTCGATTTCACCCTTTTCCATCGTGGCGATGGTCGGGTTGGCCATGGACAGGCGTCCTTGTTTGGCGATATCTGCGAACAGCAACAGCGCTGGTTGCAGGTTCTTTTCGTCGCCACCGTTGGCCAGTGCTGCGGCCAGTACGCCGTTGGCGGCCTGGGCGGCGGTACTCACGTCACCGATGGAAACCTTGTATTTACCGGTTTTCAGATCAGCCCACTTGGTCGGGGCTTCGGAACCGTGCAGCAGCTTCTTGTTGACGATAAACGCGATGGTGCCGGTATAGGCCAGCGCCCAATTGCCGTCCTTGTCCTTGGCCCAATCTGGAATCTGATCCCAAGTAGAGGGTTTGTAAGGTTGCACCACATCTTGCTTGACCGCGATCGGGCCGAAGGCTGCGCCGACGTCACCGATGTCAGCCGTGGCGTTGTCTTTTTCAGCTTTGAACTTGGCGATTTCCTGGGCCGAGCTCATGTCGGTGTCGATGTGCTTCAAGCCGTAGTTCTTGGCCAGGTCATCCCAGGTGCCTTTCCAGTTGGCCCAGTTATCGGGCATGCCGACACTGTTGACCTCACCTTCCGCTTTCGCAGCGGCTTCCAGAGTTTTCAAGTCGGTATCAGCGGCCATGGCGGCGGTGCACATGGCAATGGTCGAGCCTAACAGTGATGCCAGGAAAAGCTTTTTCATCCGAAGCTCCTTTGGGCGTTTTCAACGCTGCGATTGCGGTTGTGTTGGTCTAGGTCAGCAATACCTGAGCCAATTTAGGCCGGTTGGATGACATTTTGATGTCGACGACCGGTCTACCTCTATGTTCTGTACTGGAATGCTCAGGCTCCGGGGTAAGCGTAGACCATGGCTAAAGAGCTGATATGAAAGGACTTGGCCATGAAATTGCAGGTGTCTGGATCAACCGTTCGGCGCCTTTGTCATCTGTCAGTCATAAGCAGTGCCTAGGCTTGCAGAGAGTTGATGGGAGCCGATTGAATCGCGGTTCCGCCCCGAAACAGTGCTGGTCTAGTCCAGATAGGTAACGTTGATGCGCATCGAGACAACCAAAGCGGTGACAGCGATCGGGCAGGTTCTGCAGGAACAGCTTGACCATGGCCTGTTGGCGCCCGGTAGCAAACTGCCGGCCGAGCGTAAACTCAGTGAGTTGTTCGGTACCACGCGAATCACCGTGCGTGAAGCGTTGTTGCAGTTGGAAGCCCAGGGGCAGATTTATCGGGAGGAGCGCCGTGGCTGGTTCGTGTCGCCACCGCGCCTGGCGTATAACCTGATGCAGCGCAGTCATTTTCACGCGATGGTCAGTGCACAGGGGCGTGTGCCGTCCACCGAGGTGATTTCAGCGCGGTTGCAACCGGCGTCGGCTGCGGTCTGTGCCTGGTTGCAGTTGCCGGCGTTGTCGAGCGTGATTCAGATTTGCCGGGCGCGGCGGATTGATGAGCGGCTGGTGTTGTACGTGGAGCACTATTTGAATCCGCAGTTTTTCCCGGGGATTCTGGAGTTTGATTTGAATCAGTCGATTACCGAGCTGTACGCGCGGCATTACGATTTGCACTACGGGCGGGTGCGCTTCGAGATTGTGCCGACGGCGTTGTCGGTGGATGCGGCGGCGGCCTTGCGGGTGACAGTGGGGAGCCCGGGATTACGGATTGCGCGGGTCAACTACGATCAGCATGAACGGCTGATCGATTGTGATCTGGAGTTTTGGCGGCATGATGCAATTCATGTCGGGGTTGATGTGGTCTGAACCTGGCCGCCGCAGGACGCTCCTTTCTTTATCCGAAGCGGTAAATGTCCATGCCCAGGGCGCCCATGGTGAATCCCTTGTGAGTCACGCTGAAGTTTCCTCCGGCGCCACGGGCAAAATACAAAGGCAGCAGATGTTCATCACTCGGATGGTTGCGCGCGGCATTCGGTGCTTGCTGACGGTAGTCGTGCAACGCGGTTTCGTCGTTGGCAGCGAGTTTTTCGATCATCCAGTCGCGAAATGCCTGGGCCCAGGGTTCGACGCTTTCCGGGCCTGCGTGCCAGTCCAGTTCGCGCAGGTTGTGGGTGATGCTGCCGGAACCGATCAACAGCACGCCATGTTCGCGCAGACTGGCCAGCGCATGGCCGACGCGGGTTTGCAGGGTCGGGCCGCCACGGGTGGGGAGCGAGACTTGCACCACGGGGATATCAGCTTGTGGATACATCAACGACAAAGGCACCCAGACACCATGGTCGAACGGCCGTTTGGCATCGATGCGTGCGGGCAGGCCATCGCTCTTCAGCAGTTCGACAACTTCTGCGGCCAATTGTGGATCACCGGGCGCCGGGTATTGCACGTCGAACAACGCCTGTGGAAATCCGCCGAAGTCATGCCAGGTTTCGGGTTGGGGATTGCCGCTGACGAGCAATTCACTACTTTCCCAATGCGCGGAAACAACGATGATGGCCCTGGGTTTCGGCAATTCTGCGGCCAAGCGAGCGAGGGCGGGCCCGCTGGCGCCCGGTTCCAGTGCCAACATGGGCGAGCCATGGGATATGTGCAGGCTGGGGAACATGAATGAGCTCCTGAGGCGTAAGATGGCATCATCTTCAGTCAGATCATTGATCTAAATCTAATATAAGTTTTAGAGTCTATTGATCGAATTTTCGGGATTAATTATGCAGCCGGAGTTTTGGCACAAGCGGTGGACGTCGAATCAGATCGGCTTTCACCTGCCGGAAGTAAATCCATATCTGCAACGGTACTGGCCGCAACTGGGCCTGGAAGAGGGCGCGCGCGTACTGGTGCCGTTATGTGGGAAAAGTCTGGATCTGCTGTGGCTGGCGAAATGCGGTCACGAAGTGTTGGGCGTCGAGTTGTCGGAAAAAGCGGTGGAAGACTTTTTCCACGAGCATCAATTTGATCCGGACGTCAGCGACCAAGGCCCCTTCACTGTCTATCGGGCGGGCTCGATCGAGATCTGGTGTGGTGATTTCTTCGCGTTGACTGCCGGCGATGTCGCCGATTGCAGTGCGCTGTACGACCGCGCTGCGTTGATCGCCCTGCCGCCTAAAATGCGCGATCAATACGCCGAGCATCTGAAGCGAATTTTGCCGAAGGATTCGCAGGGGCTGCTGATTACTCTGGACTACGACCAGCCGCAAATGGACGGACCGCCCTTTGCAGTGTTGGATGACGAAGTGCAACGGTTGTTCGGGGCGACGTGGGAGCTGAAGATTCTGGAGGATCAGGACGTTCTGGGCGAGAGCTGGAAGTTTATCGAGAGCGGAGTCACGCGGCTTGAAGAGCGGGTGTATCGCCTGATGAGTTGATGGAACAGCAAGGCATAAAAAAGGGGTGATCAGATGATCGCCCCTTTTTTTGTCACCGCAGAACTATCAGCCCCGACGACGCAATGCGTCGATGCGCTCTTCCAGCGGCGGGTGGCTCATGAACATGCGGGCGAACCCCTGTTTGATGCCACCGTTAATGCCGAAAGCATTCAAGGTGTCCGGCATGTGCACCGGCAGACCCTGTTCCGCACGCAGGCGCTGCAGGGCGCCAATCATCGCGTTGGTGCCCGCCAGGCGTGCACCGGCTTCGTCGGCACGGAACTCACGTTTGCGCGAGAACCACATGACGATGGAGCTGGCCAGAATGCCCAGGACCAGTTCGGCGAAGATGGTCGCCACGTAGTAGGCAATGCCCTGGCCTTCTTCGTTCTTGAAGATCACCTTGTCGACAAAGTTGCCGATGATCCGCGCAAAGAACATCACGAAGGTATTCACCACGCCCTGGATCAGGGCCAGGGTGACCATGTCGCCATTGGCTACGTGGCCAATTTCGTGGGCCAGAACGGCTTTCACTTCATCCGGCGAGAAGCGCTCGAGCAGGCCCTGGCTGACCGCGACCAATGCGTCGTTCTTGTTCCAGCCGGTGGCGAAGGCGTTCGCCTCATAGGCCGGGAAAATACCGACTTCGGGCATCTTGATCCCGGCTTCCCGGGACAATTGCTCGACGGTTTGCAGCAGCCATTGCTCGTGGCGTGTGCGCGGCTGGCTGATGATTTGGGTGCTGGTGCTCATCTTCGCCATCCACTTGGAGATGAACAGCGAGAACAGCGAACCGGCGAAACCAAAGACCGCACAGAAAATCAGCAGCTGATTGAGGTTGAGATCAACCCCGTTGGCCGCCATGAACCCGTTGAAGCCGAAAAGGCTCAGGGTGATGCTGGCAATCAGCACGACCGCCAGGTTAGTGGCCAAAAACAGCAGGATGCGCATCATGGTTGTAGAAATCTCCTCATGCTAAAGATGTAGCGTACTGCGGGGTATATAAGGTGCTGAACCGGGCTATTCAACCGGGTGACTATTTCAAACTGTGTCCTACGGCAACAGCCTAGCTATTTGAAGGGCATTTCCGACGTCGATAGGGGAAGTGTTTGTCAGTCATTTCACGTCGCAGGCCCCGTCTTTGTTAGACGCGAGCGCGCAACGAGTCATCAGCCAGCAATTGAAGAAGCGATGTTCGGCAGGGCGCAAAGATATGTTGCTGAATCAATCACCGTGCGACGTGCGCAAGCGTCGCACGGTGACAGGCCGCTTACTGGCGATAGGACTTGAGGAAGTTGCCAATCCGTCCGATGGCCATGTCCAGGTCGTCCACACGCGGCAGGGTCACCACACGGAAGTGGTCCGGCCATGGCCAGTTGAAGGCGGTGCCTTGAACCACCAGCAGCTTCTCCGACAGCAGCAGGTCGAGCACGAATTTCTCGTCGTTATGGATCGGGCAGACTTTCGGGTCGATCCGTGGGAACGCATAGAGCGCGCCCATGGGCTTGACGCAGCTTACGCCGGGAATGGCGTTGAGCAGTTCCCAGGTACGGTTGCGCTGTTCCAGCAGCCGACCTTGGGGTAATACCAGATCATTGATGCTCTGATAACCGCCGAGGGCTGTCTGGATAGCGTGCTGGCTCGGCACGTTGGCACACAGTCGCATGTTCGCCAGCATGTCGATGCCTTCGATGTAGCTCTGGGCGTGGTGTTTCGGGCCGGAAATGGCGATCCAGCCGGAACGGAAACCCGCCACGCGATAAGACTTGGACAGACCGTTAAACGTCAGGCACAGCAGATCTGGCGCCAGGGAGGCCGTGCAGATGTGCACGGCATCGTCGTACAGAATCTTGTCGTAGATTTCGTCGGAAAAAACCACGAGGTTGTGCTGACGGGCCAGTTCCAGCATGCCCAGCAGGACTTCTTTCGAATACACCGCGCCGGTCGGGTTGTTCGGGTTGATGATCACCAGAGCTTTGGTGTTCGGGGTGATCTTGGCCTTGATGTCGGCCAGATCTGGCCACCAGTTGGCCTGCTCGTCGCACAGGTAATGCACCGGGTTGCCGCCCGACAGGCTCACCGCGGCGGTCCACAGCGGGTAATCCGGGGCCGGCACCAGCACTTCGTCGCCGTTGTTGAGCAGGGCCTGCATCGACATCACGATCAGCTCGGAAACGCCGTTGCCCAAATAGATGTCTTCAATGCCGACGCCTTCCACCTGCTTTTGCTGGTAGTACTGCATGACGGCCTTGCGGGCGCTGAACAGACCCTTGGAGTCGCTGTAGCCCTGAGCGGTCGGCAGGTTGCGGATCACGTCCTGGAGGATTTCATCCGGCGCTTCGAAACCAAAGGGCGCCGGGTTGCCGATGTTCAGCTTGAGGATGCGATGGCCTTCCTCTTCCAGGCGTTTGGCGTGCTTGAGCACTGGGCCGCGAATGTCGTAGCAGACGTTGGCGAGCTTGTTCGATTTGCTGACCTGCATGGCAATGTGTTCCCGAAAATGAACGATCCAGGCGGCGTATGAACAACCGTGCTGGGAATCCTGCGTATTCACACAGGCCTGACGCCTTGAGAGGCAGCACCCATAAATCCGTTTGAATGCGCGCGGTCTGGCTGCCAGACTGGCGTATGACGAGGCGCAATCATACGTGCCGCCCGATCCGTGGAAAAGGTACAGATCGGGCTTTTTCAGCTGCTGAGGTGTGATGATGGAAAAGTTGGAAAAAACCCTGGAAGAATGGAAAGCAATGCTCGACCCGGAGCAGTACAACGTTTGCCGCCTCAAGGGCACCGAGCGACCGTTCTCCGGCAAATTTAACGACACCAAAACTGACGGCGTTTACCACTGCATCTGCTGCAACGAGTCACTGTTCGACTCCAAGACCAAATTCGACTCCGGCTGCGGCTGGCCGAGCTTCTACGCGCCGATCGGCGACAGCGCCATGGTCGAGATCCGTGACGTCAGCCACGGCATGATCCGCACCGAAGTGGTCTGCGGCAAATGCGATGCGCACCTGGGGCACGTGTTCCCCGACGGTCCACCGCCGACCGGTCTGCGTTATTGCATCAACTCGGTGTGCCTGGACCTGGTACCCCGCGGAAAATAAGCCAGAGGGTGATCTGATGATCGCCCATCGGATAATTAAATTGCACGCAATTCAATTGCTCGCTATGTTTGTCTCATCTTCCCTCATTTAGAGTCCGAATCATGAGCGACAACCTGCTGAGCATCCCTTGCACCACCATCAAGGGTGAGCAAAAGACCCTGGCGGATTTCGCTGGCAAAGCCGTGCTGGTGGTCAACACGGCGAGCAAATGCGGCTTCACCCCGCAGTACAAAGGCCTTGAAGAGTTGTGGCAGACCTACAAGGATCAAGGTCTGGTGGTGCTTGGGTTCCCGTGCAATCAGTTCGGCAAGCAGGAGCCGGGCAACGAAGGGGCGATTTCCGAGTTCTGCGAGTTGAACTTCGGCGTCAGTTTTCCGCTGTTCAAAAAGATTGAAGTCAATGGCGCCGGTGCCCATCCGCTGTTCGTTCAACTGAAAAAGCGCGCGCCGGGTGTGCTGGGTTCCCAGGGCATCAAGTGGAACTTCACCAAGTTTCTGATCGGCAAGGATGGCCAGCTGGTCAAGCGCTTCGCCCCCGCGACCAAGCCGCAGGACCTGAGCCGCGAGATCGAAGCCCTGCTCAAATGAACACCTTGTCAGTCGATTCCCTGAAGCTCGACAGCCAACTGTGCTTCAAACTGTACGCCGCTTCCCGGGCGGTGATCCGCGCCTACAAGCCGATGCTCGATCAGCTCGGCCTGACCTACCCGCAATACCTGGCGATGCTGGTGTTGTGGGAATGGCAGGAGGCAGCCCCTGAGCAGCCGACGGTCAAGGCGTTGGGCGAACGCCTGACGCTGGATTCCGGCACGCTGACGCCGTTGCTCAAGCGTCTTGAGCAACTGCAACTGGTTCAGCGTCAGCGCTCGGCGCGGGATGAGCGTGAAGTGCACTTGAGCCTGTCGCCCACCGGCAAGGCCTTGCGCGATCAGGTCGGGCCGCTCAAGGCCCGCTTGCTGTGCGACAGCGGTGTGGATCTGGATCGCCTGAATGATCTGCGCGATGGCCTTGATCACTTGTTGGGGCAAATCAAAGCACTGTCGTACTAGGGATCCACAAGTCCAGCAGGGCAGCCAACTCTTCCCGACGGAAGGGTTTTGCCAGGTAATCGCTCATGCCCGCCGCACGACAGCGTTCGCGCTCTTCGGACATGGCGTTGGCAGTCAGGGCGACGATGGGCAGTTGTGGCCAGCGCCCGCTGCGACGGATTTGCCGACTGGCCTCGTAGCCGTCCATCACCGGCATGTTGCAGTCCATCAGCACCAGATCGAATTCGCTCTGCTCAAGCTGATCCATCGCCTCGCCACCGTGACCGGCGACGATCACTTCGCATCCGAGTTTCCCGAGCATCCCCTTGGCCACTAATTGGTTGACCGGATTGTCCTCCACCAGCAGCACGCGTCCGCGTCGTTGTGGGGAGAGGGTGTCGAGCCGGGCATCGTTGATCGTGTTGAGTTCCGGCTGCAGGACTCGTCGCAGCGTCTGGTACAGCGCGTTGCGCGCCAGAGGCCGCGCCTGTTGCTGCAAGGGGGCGAGGGCGACGGCTTCTTCGCTGGGCATGAAACTGCCGTAAGCGGTGACCAGCAGAATGGGGGCTGTACACGAGGGGCGCAGGCCAAACAGGCATTCGGGGCAATCGGTAATCAGTACATCAGGGTTCAGACCCAGCAACGATTCATCGATGAAACGCTGCTGATAGTCGAGCCCCCAGCCGGGCAACACACTGTTCAACAGTTCTGCCAGACCGCTGCTCGCGGCGGTGATTGCGATGACCTTGCCTTGTAAAGAGGCCGGGGGAAGGGCCCGGGTGTGGCTGGGCAGCGGCAGATCCGCGCAGAACTGGCTGCCGAAGCCTGCTTCGGAGCTGATGGTGAGGCGCCCTTGCATGACTTCGCAGAGGTTGTAGGTCAGTGCCAGGCCCAACCCGGTCCCGCCGAATTGCCGGGTGATGCCGGCACCCGCCTGGGTGAAGGGCTGGAAAATCTTGACCTGGGCGTCCTGGGCGATACCGATACCGGTGTCGCAGACTTCGATTCTGACGCCGTCCTCGAATGTCGAGAGGCGCACATCGACCCGACCGAAACGGGTGAACTTGAGGGCGTTGGATAACAGGTTGCTGACGATCTGTCGGACCCGGGTCGGATCCCCGAGCACCAGTGCCGGAAAATGCGGATCGATCAGGCAGCTCAGCTCGACGCTCGGCGCGGCGTTCTGTGACAGCAGGTTGGCGGTGTCCTCGATCAGCGAGCCGAGGTCGAACGGA
This sequence comes from Pseudomonas sp. AL03, assembly GCF_029960815.1. Classification (GTDB taxonomy): domain Bacteria; phylum Pseudomonadota; class Gammaproteobacteria; order Pseudomonadales; family Pseudomonadaceae; genus Aquipseudomonas. The sequence continues at coordinate 80,883 of NZ_JASBRE010000021.1, read as the reverse complement.
ATATGTTCGAGCTCAAGTTGGCCGGCATCGAACTTCGACAAATCGAGAATATCGTTGAGCAGTTCCACCAGTACTTTGCCCGAGTCATGGGCGATGGACAGCTGTTGCTGTTGCTCGGCATTGAGCGGACCGTCCAGGGAAAGCGCGATCATCCCCAGCAAGCCGTTGAGCGGCGTGCGGATCTCGTGGCTCATGTTGGCCAGGAACACCGAGCGCGCGTCGGCCATGCCCAGGGCGGTGCTGCGGGCGACCTCCAGCTCCTGATTGGATTGGCTGAGCCGATTGTTGATCGCCTTGAGTTCCGCCGTGCGAGCCGAGACGATGTTCTCCAGTTGCCCGAGGTAGTCGGTCAGACGGTTTTCGGCGTTGCGTCGCTGCTGGATTTCGGTGGCGATGTTTTCGAACTGTTGATTGGCAACCTTGACCAGTACCCCGATTTCATCGTTTTCATGGTCCGTCGGACACTCCAGCGACGTCGACTCCGCGCTGCGCGGGTCGCGAATACTGAGTTCACGGATGACCCGCACCAACGGCTTGGTCAGCATCACATAAAACAGCGCCAGCAGGATGCCGGTCAGCAGCAGGCTGCGGGCGAAGCCATTGAGCAGCGTCACCTCGGCCCGGCGCAGGAACCGGTTGCCGAATGAATAGGTATCGACGTCCAGACGCAGAGTGCCGAGGGATTCGGTCGGCAAGTGATCCAGGTAGAGACGGTCTTCGAACTGCCGGTTGGCGCCGAACAGGAAGTCGCTGATCACCCGATAGCCGCTTTGCACGCCTGGGCGTTTGACGTTGGCCAGCACGGTATTGTTGTTGTCGATCAATTGCGCGCCGGTGATCGCCGGCGAGCGCAACAGGCCCAGGGTCAATTCCTGAGCGAGTTCGGCATCGATGTTGTAGGCGATGCGGGACGCGGGGTTATGGCTGATTTCCAGTAAAGACAGGATTTCTCGGTTGATGGAGGCGTCTTCACTGGCATAATCGATGCCTATTTGCATCAGACTGAGCAGCGTACCCAGAATGAAACCGACCAGCACAGTAAGCCTGGCTTGCTTGTAGGACAGTCGGTTGGTGAACTTGATATCCATGGGGTGTCGAACCACTTCCGTTTCCCTTCGCTGCTCAAGCATAGTTGATCATGCATGGATACCGATGTTCTCGCGAGCCCTTGTGCAAAGGAATGAACCGGAACCGAACGCTGTGTTTCGTCGCTGTATCGCCATCATTACTGTGAACGTGCCCGAGGAGAAGACGTGGATTCCCGATTAAATGCTTTTCTTGAACGTGCCGATGCCGTTTTGGCCCGTATCGAACCGCTGTTGCCCGCACCTCGGCAAGCCATCGACTGGAATCACTGCCTGGCTGCACGCTGGCAGCGCGAGGGGCGCAGCGGTTTCATGCTGCCGCTGCAAGTCAGCCTCGACATGCGTTTGTCCGACCTGATCGGCGTCGACCGGCAACTGGAGCAACTGGGGCGAAATACCCAACAGTTCCTCGACGGCATGCCGGCCAACCACGCGTTGCTCTGGGGCTCGCGCGGCACCGGTAAATCGTCGCTGGTTCGCGCCTTGCTGGCCGAACACGCCAAGGGGGGATTGCGGTTGATCGAGATCGAACGCGATCACTTGGCAGACTTGCCGCGAGTGGTCGAACAAATCGCCAAGCTGCCCCAGCGTTTCGTGCTGTTCTGCGATGACCTGTCGTTCGAGTCGGGCGAGGGTGACTATCGCGTACTCAAGAGCGTGCTCGACGGCTCTCTCGAACAGGCGCCGGATAACGTTTTGCTGTACGCCACTTCCAACCGTCGCCATCTGGTGCCGGAAAAGGAAAGCGATAACGAAAACTGGAAAAGGGTCGACGGCGAACTCCATCCCAGCGAGGCGGTGGAAGACAAGATTGCGCTGTCGGACCGTTTCGGATTGTGGCTGTCGTTCTACCCGTTTACCCAAGAACACTTCCTCAACGTCGTCGAACACTGGATCGGTCAACTGGCCGACAAGGCGGACCTTAAGTGGCAACGAGACGAGGAACTGGACATCCTCGCGGTGCGCTGGGCCACGGGCCGGGGTAATCGCAACGGACGTTGCGCGTATCAATTTGCCCGCTATTGGGTCGGGCTGAAGCTGTTGGAGCACAAGGCATGATCGATTTACAGAAGAGCGGCCAGGGCCTCGAAGGCTACGGCATGCTGTGGGCGCAATTGGAGTCATTGCTGGCGGACGAGCGGGATTTCATCGCTAACGCCGCGCAGTTCTCGGCGTTCCTGTACAACCTGCTCGATGACCTGAACTGGGCTGGGTTCTACCTCAATCGCAACGAAGAACTGGTACTCGGCCCTTTTCAAGGGCAGATCGCCTGCGTGCGGATTCCATTCGGTCGGGGCGTATGCGGGGCTGCGGCGACGACCTTGCAGACCCAGTTGGTCGAGGACGTGCACGCGTTCCCCGGACACATCGCTTGCGACAGCGCGTCGAACAGCGAACTGGTGGTGCCGCTCGTCAAGGACGGTCGATTGATTGGCGTGCTGGACCTCGACAGCCCGAAACTGGCGCGTTTTACCGCTGAAGATCAGGCCGGTATCGAGCAATTGGCGGCGATTTTCCTGCGCCTGACCGACTGCTGATCATGCCCTCAAGCCTGCCTTGACCAGCAGGCTCGACGGGTCCACCGCATCGATTTGTTGGGGGTCGAGGAATCGATCGGCGTACTGCAAATAGATTTGTGCGTTGATGAACAGCCCAAACAACTCAGGATCGATGTGGGCGTCCCGGCACAGGGTGGCCATGATGCCCAGCGCTTCGCTCAACGACTTGGCTTTCTTGTAGGGGCGATCGGCGGCGGTCAGTGCTTCGAAAATATCGGCAATCGCCATCATCCGCGCCGGCAGGCTCATTTCTTCACGCTTCAATTGTTTGGGGTACCCGGTGCCGTCCATTTTTTCATGGTGGCCGCCGGCGATCTCCGCGACGTTGTTGAGGTGACCGGGGAAGGGCAGGTGGCTGAGCATCAGAATTGTCTGCACCCTGTGGTGATTGATGATGTAACGCTCCTCGCGGGTCAGGGTGCCTCGGGCAATGCTCAGGTTGTAGAGCTCGCCCCTGTTGTACTTGTAGCGCGGCACATCGAGTTTGAACCCCCAGGGATTATCTTCCGGAATCAGTTCGGCTTCGGGTCGTTCGAACAGGTGCTCGGGTTTGTCCGCCAGCAATGGTTCGCTGACCGGCAGTGCCGGTGCCGGGGTTCGCGCCTGGCGTCGGTTCTCTTCCCAGGAAACGCCCAGCCGGTCATCCAGTGTTCGGGTCCAGGTGCGCAGGGCCATGCTGTGAAGGCGTTGCAGGTCGGACTCGGCCATCGCCTCGCCCCCCAGGTTGCAGCGGGCAACGAACGCGAAGTCATCGTCCAGCCCCGCCAGAGTGGCGTTGCGCAGTTCGGTCAGGTGCTGCTCGTCACCACCCAGGGTCATGGCTTGCCAATAGTTGATCCAGACATCGCGCTTGAGCACTTCGAAACGGGTACGGATTTCGTGGATACGGTCGTAAAGCGTTTCCAGCTTCGTGGCTTTATCGACCACGTATTCCGGAGTGGTGACCTTGCCGCAATCATGTAGCCAAGCCGCGATGTGCAGCGCTTCCCATTCATCGTCGGTGGGTTGGTAGCCACTGAAGGCCGGGTCCTGGCTGGCCGCTGCGGCCTGGGCGAGCATCAGGGTCAGCGCCGGCACTCGCTGGCAGTGACCGCCGGTGTAGGGGCTTTTGGCGTCAATCGCACCGGCCAGCAGTTGAATGAAGGCGTCCAGCAGTTGTTTTTGTTTGGCTTGCAGACGCTGACTTTCAATACTCACGGCGGCCGCGCCGGATACGGCCTGGAGGAACGCGATGCGGTCTGGACGAAGTTTTTCCAGATCGCTCTGGTTGCCGGTATCGGCCAACAGCAGGACCAGCAGGCCCAGGGTTTCGTGATGACGATTGTGCAGTCGAATACCGATCAGATGAACGCGGGGGCACTCCAGCGCAAGCAGCACCTTCTGCAAATCCCCCGCCTGTTCGAAACCAAGCGTGGTGACGACGTTGTCGGCATTCGACAGCTGCCGTAGCCATGCAGGGCTATGCGGAGCCTGGAGTTCGTGTCCTTGAAGATCAAAGGACGGCAACGCCTGTGAGATGCCGTTGATGACCAGACCCTGTGGCTCCATGCGATCGCCATCACTTTCGCGCAGGTAGATCAGACCGGCCTGGGCCTGGCCGATTTTCACAGTTTCAAACAACACGCGTTCCAGCAAGGGGGCAAAACGGACCTCGGCGCTCAGGCTTTCGGTGATCTGGAAAAAACTCGCCAAGGTATCTTTCATGCGCGCCATCGACACGCTCAGTTGGTCGACTTCGAGCACGGGAGAGCGACGTGAGGGCGGAAAGTTGAAGTCGAAACTGCGAACCGCATCGGCCTCCCGCACCAGCGCGCGCAGGGGTTTAACCAGAATCCGAGAGGTCAGCCAACCCAGCGGCAGGCATAGCAACAGCGTGGCCAAGGTGATCAGCGCGCCTTGCCAGCGCATGCGGTAGGCATCGACGAGTAATTCATCTTCCGGTACCAGCAGCGCCAGTTGCAGTCCCTGGGGGCCACCCTCCTGCATGCTGCTGCGGGCAACGATCCATTGACGACCGGCGACATCCAGGCGGTTACCTTCGGGGGGATTGTTGAGCAGCGCGCCGAGGCTGGGGCTCAGGTCGGCGGCTTTGATCAGGCGGGCAGTCTGATCGTCGATGATCAATTTGCTGCTGTCAGGATAAGCAATGGCATTGCCCTCGGCATCGAACAGCACAATTTCTGTACTGGGGGTCACCACATGTTTGGCCAAGGTCGTGGAGAGTTCCGCCAGGGTCAGATCGGCGCCCATGACGGCGTGTTCGCCGCTGCGCCGGGCCAGGGTGGTGCCGACATTGTGGGTGGAGAAAAAAATGTAGGGTTCGGTGGTGATCTGATCCCTGTCGCTGCGGGCGTTGGCATACCAGGCGCGGGTTCGCGGATCGTAGGTTTCGTCGGGATTGTCCTGGCGACTGATGAGGGTCAGATCTTGATCGAAAAACAGTGATTGGGAGCGGACCTTCCCGTTGTTGCCGGTTCGCTCAATGCTCCACACCTGATAAGCCGCAGTGTCCGGGGCATTCAGGAGCGTTTTCAGACCGGAGGTTCGCAAGGGCCGAACCATGAAGAAATCACCATTGCCGTAGCCCAGATACAGCGAGGCCAGGTCGGGGTTGTCCTTGAGTGACTGGCTGAAGGGTTTGAACAACGCCAGGCGTTGCTCCAGGTCAGGTGCCTGCGTCGCTGGATAATCCGCCAACAGGCTCAGCAGATGACGAATCGGCTCATAGGTGGTGTGCAGGTCCAGGCGGACGTCCTGCTCGATGCGGTTGAAGAGCTTTTCACTGCTGGAAAGAATGATCTGCGTGGTGTGCCGGTAGTTGAAAATGCCCAGCACCACTCCAGTCAGCATCAACAGGAGCGTGAACATCACGCTGATATGGACGTGCAGGGGAAACCGCCGTTGATCCGGGCGCAGTGCGCTGGGCATTGCAGGTCTCTCCATGATGGTTAACACACTGCTCAGCGTCCTAGCATAGTTAAGGCTCTGTCATTCTGCTGTTGTCGTTTTGGCCAATTTGTTGCTGCAAGGCTTGCTCCAGTTCGAGCATGGCGCGCTCTATAGCCTTGCTGCAATCGGCCACCTCGTCGTGATGGAACACTTCATGGCAGGCCTTTTCCAACGCCTCGCAGCTGTCGATCACTCGGGAGGCCTGGACGATTCGGGCGGCGCCCTTGATTTTGTGGGCGACGTCGAGAAATGACTGTGGGTCTTTGGATAGGGACAGGGCCAGCAATTCTTGTCGGTCCAAACGGTTGCTGTTCAACAGTTCGGCCAACAATCGCTGGTCCAATAGCGGATTTCCACCCGTCAAAAGACGCAGCCCTTGCAGGCTGAACGCCGGATCGCGGACGGTCGGCCTGATACCTTCAACCCACTGACTCAAGGCTGTCAGGGTGAGGGGCTTGAACAGGCAGTCGTCCATCCCGGCTTGTTTGCAGCGTTGTATTTCTTCCGGTTGCGCGTTGGCGGTAAAACCCAGAACGGTACAGGGCGGGCGTTGCGTTTGTTGTTCCTGTCGGCGAATGGCGCGGGCCAGTTCGTATCCGTTCATGATCGGCATGTTGCAATCGACAATCACCAGATCGAACGGCTCTGCTTTCCACGCCTCGTATCCCGCTTCGCCATCCGCCTGGACGCTGAATCGATGCCCCAGAAACTCCAGTTGCTGGCACATGAGCAAGCGATTGGCCGGGTGATCGTCGACCACCAGAACGTTCAAGGGGGTCGTCGTGGTGTGTATGTGCGCTTCAACAGTCTCCGGCACCTGCTCGAGTGGCAGTGTTGCCAGGTGTAACGAAACCTCGACTTGAGTGCCCACACCCGGCTGGCTGCTCAATTGCAGGCTGCCACCCATCATCTCGCACAGGCTGCGGCTGATCACCAGACCCAGTCCTGCGCCACCTCTGCCTGATTGTGCGCAATTATCGGCTTGAGCGAAGGGTTCGAATAACCGCTGCTGATCCTGTTCGCTGATGCCTATGCCACTGTCCTGAACATGCAACAGCATCTGAACCCGCTCGGGTTCGGCGGTGGACTGCAGGTCGACGATGACCCTGACCTGGCCATGCTCCGTAAACTTGATGGCGTTGCTGACCAGGTTGGACAGCACCTGCTTGAAGCGCATCGGGTCCAACAGGACTTCAAACTCCGAATTGTCAGGGCGGAACTCCAGCAGCAGTCGGAGATTTTTCTGGCGTGCCAGTCCATCGAAGACCCGCACGACCGAGGTCACGATTTCACTTGGATTGACGCGCTCAGGGCTCAGGCTAAGACGCCCGGATTCGATCCGTGCAATGTCGAGAATATCCCCGATCAGTTCCAGCAGGTCCTTCGCCGAGTTGTACGCCACATCGATGGCAGGGCGATCCGGGTGCTCATGATCGATACGCTTGAGCGTCAGTTCGAGCATGCCGATGACCGCATTCATCGGGGTGCGGATCTCATGGCTCATGGTCGCCAGAAACGTGCTTTTGGCCCGGTTGGCTTCATCGGCGCGCTCTTTCGCGCAGCGCAGATCATCGAACAGTTGCCGCCGTTCACTGATGTCGATCCAGCCGCCGATGATGCCTTGCACTTCACCGCTCGAATCACGGTAGGGAAGAATCCAGTGGTAAATCGTCAGCCTGCGGCCGCCGATGTGCAACGCGCGGTCGAGAATCAGCGGTATGCCCTCGGCCACGACACGCTGGTAATCGGCCTGATATTCCCGGGCTTCGAACGCATTGCTCATGTTGCCCTGCATGACGCTTTTGCCAATGACGTCTTTACGTTTCGCGCAGAAGGCTTCCAGGTAACTGTCGTTGCAACTTTGCAGCAGTCCCTGGCGATCGCGTACGTAGATGGGATGAGGCGTACCGTTGACCAGCGATCGCATGAATTCGAGTTGATCGTTCAATGCGCGCTCGGCCGCCTGACGCTGCTTAATCTGGCGACGCATGTAAGCGTTCCAGGCAAAGGAAATCAGCAGCAGCACCCCGGAACCGAAAATAATTTGGTAGAACATTCGGTGATAGAGGCGCCAGGTACTTTGCGAGGACGCCGAATAGCCACGCCAGCGGCTGTTGATGATGCCCAGCTCTTGCGGCGCAATGCTCAGCAGCGCCTTGTTGAGGATGGAATTCAGTTCTTTGGTATCTCGTCCTGTGGCCAGGGAGAACGCGGCCTCGCGGGTACCGATGGTGGTACTGATTTGAAGTGTGTGCTCAAAGAGCCGCGATGAGATGAAGTAGTTCGCAATCACCAGTGAGTTCACCGCGCCGTCTGCCTTGCCCTCGGCCAGCCACTCCACGGCGCTGAATGCGTCGGGTGTTTCAATCAGCCTGATCCGCGGAAACTCGCTGCGCAGGTAATCCACCAGGGGGTTGCCTTGGGCGATAGCCAGGCGTTTGTCCTGCAACTGCTCAAGGCTTGTCGGGCTGTCGGCGGCTTTGCGAGTCAGCAGAACAAAGGAGTCTTGCAGATAGGGGCGGGTGAAGTTCAACGTCGTTTCACGTTGGGCGCTGGGGAGCAGGGCGGCGATCAAGTCGGCCTTATTGTCCCTGATCTGCTCGATCATCTCGTCATCGCTGCGGCTGCGATGGACGTCGAATCGCAACCCGGTGCGCAATCTGATCAGCTCGAGCAAGTCCGCGGTAACCCCACGAAAGTTGTTATTACTGTCGAAAAACGTCAGCGGCGCAAAGGCCTCATTGACCACCACACGGACTACCGGATGTTGTGCCAGCCAGCGTTCCTCGGTGTGGGTGAGCTGCAGTTTTTGATCGGTAAGAAGAATGTCACTGCCGGCACTCCAGCGTTTGGCGATGTTATCGCGTTCGCTGGTGGGGATCGCGCTGAGTATTGCGTCGATGATCCCGAGCAATTGCGGGTTGTCCTTGCGCACGGCAAAGCTGAAACCGTGGGCTTCGTGTTTGCCGAAGTTGGCCATGCGGATGTTGTTCAGATAGCCCTTGTTGATCATGTAATGGGTGGAAATTGTGTCTCCCAGAAAAACATCAGCCTGGTCGAAGGCAACTGCATTGATCGCATTCTGGTAGGACGGAAAGGACGTGATGATCGCCCTCGGATACATTGCCTTGACCTCTTCCCGCGGCAAATAGTGATACACCATGCTCAGCCGTAGACCGGCCAGGCCATCGGTCAAGGATCTGGTTTCTCCTTCGCGTGTCACCAGAACCGGCTGGTCCACGGCGTAGGGTGTGGAAAGTACAATGTCGGCGTTATGTGCTTCGAATCCATTGGCGCTACCCAGCAAGTCGACCTCGCCGTTTTCGAGTGCTTTGATTGCGGCCTCCCGGGACGCAAAGCGCAGAACCTTGATTGGCAAACCGGTTGATGTACCCAGGAGGCCCGCGTAATCAGCGGTATAACCTTCGTAGTCGTGACCACTGGTGGTCAGGTCGAAAGGAGGGTAGTCCGGGGCTGACGTGCCAAGGATCAGTTCCCGTTTATTCTTGATCCATTGCCGTTGTAATTTATCCAGTTGGACTTCCTGGTGTCCGGTCATTGAGCGACTGAGCAGGGTGTAGTTCTCGCTGACGGTCTGCGCAGCGAGCACTGAGGTGCTCAGGCATAAACCGGCGGCCATCAGTGTCAGATAATCCTTTATACGACTGGGCATCCTGTCTCTCACACTAAGGCGTTACGTTTTGCCATATCGATGAGTTCAACCAAGGATTTGGCTTTGAGTTTTTGCATGAGGCGTTTTTTATAAGTGCTGACAGTCTTGTTGCTCAGAAACATACCTTTGGCAATTTCCTTGTTGGTGCGTCCCTGGGCAAAGAGTTGCAATACCATCAGTTCTCGGTCATTGACTGACTTGAACAGTTCCAGGTCGGTAAAGCGCGCGTCATCACTGCGAACAGGATTCAAGGCCTGACTTGGGAAATAGTTGTAACCTGACAATACGGCTTTTATAGCACTGACCAGTTCACTCAGGTCTTCCTGTTTGCACACATAGCCCGATGCGCCGGATTGCATGCAGCGAATACCAAAAAGTGTCGGGCACTGCGCTGTTAACACCAATGTTTTGAGACGGGTACTCATTGCGTTGAATCGGGCGAGAACTTCCAACCCGTCCAATTTGGGAATGCTGATGTCGAGAATGACCAGGTCGGGCGTGCATTCGCGAACCATCTGCATGGCATCGACCCCATTATCAGTTTCGCCGACGACTTTGTAACCTTCATGTTCAAGCAACATTCTGACGGCAAGGCGGATGACCGGGTGATCGTCGACAATAAAAACGGAGTTCATAATCAAATCCCATACGAGCTCAAATAAAGCGCGCACCTTAGCTCAGATAGTTGAGGTGACGCATGAACTGACGGACCTGTAGCGGTAATATAGGATGATTCCTACAGATGAAGAGGAATAGGACTACGTATCAACTGGATTTTTTATGAAGAAGGGCGAAGTTTGTTGAGGGGCATTCGAGGTGTTGCAAGTGTTGGGTTGCAAGTTTCGAGTTCTATTTGTGCGAAATTTTTAGTGCGTTTGGTGTGCGTTTTTTACAGTGAGGCCAAGGTCAACAAGTTCCTAAATTCTGATTGTTTCAGCGGCTTGATCAAGTAACCCAATAGTGGCAGCCCGTGTTCGTTGGCCTTTTTTTCAAGTTCGTCCAGTTCAGCGGATGTCAGGCTACTTAACAGTATTGCCTGTCTAATCATCCCCCGGTGGCTGGCGAATTCAACCAGCTCGAGCCCGGAGAGGTCGGGCAGACATTGATCGCATAAAAGAATATCAAACGGTTGCACAGCCTTGAGCATTTGTTGCAGCGCGCCATCGGCACTGTCGGTGGTGGTCAGTTGGGTGAAACCATAACTCTCAAGCAGGTATTGAGTCGCCTTGAGTTGAAAGGGATGATCTTCCACCAGCAAGATGCGCAGATCGTCTTTGAACATAGGATTATTCACGCTTCTTCTGTCGAACTGAGAGAAGCGGGATTATTTCGCGAGGTTACTGAATAATCGATCAGCTAGCTCAGCACATGTTGTAGGGGGATTCGGCGAACGTTGAGTGCATTTGGGTTTTTGAGAGGTAAATCAACCATTGCAGGCGGCGTAATGGCTGATCAACCGGGTCTCATCAGTGGCTCGAACGACCCGTCATCTCCAGCGCCATTTCGCTCGCATAGCTGTCGGTCATACCGGCGATGAAGTCAATCATCCGTAGAAACGAGGTGTGCAATGGGCCGTGAGGGTCGGGTGCATTATTGCCCAACAGGTCGAGGATGCGGCGACTCTTGAAGGACGGCGTTCGACCGTTATGCTGTTCCAGTGCCGCGCCGCAGAAGGCGTTGAGCAGGATTTCCAGCGTGGTGTATGCGCCGATTTCATGCAGGGTCTTGCGCTTGTCCTGAAAGATTTTTTTGCGCGCCATGTCCTTGGCATTCAGTACGCAACGCTTGGCGGGACCGTGCATGTGCTCCACCAGATCACCGGGCAGCGTACCGGCCAGCAACGCGTCCTGTTGCTCGACAAAGGCGCGGGCTGCGGCGTTGGTCAGGTGTTCAATGGCTTTGCCTCGCAGGATCGCCAGTTTGCGCCGACGCGAATCCTGTGGACCGAGCTGGCGGTAGGTTTCCGGCAAATCGTCACCTACAAGGTCCAGCAACAGGGCCTCGACTTCGGCGTATTCCAGCAGCTCCATCTCCAGACCATCTTCCAGGTCGATCAGCGCGTAGCAGATGTCATCGGCAGCCTCCATCAGATACACGAGCGGATGGCGCGCCCAGCGCTGTTCCTCGAGTTGCGGCAGACCGAGTTTATGGGCGATCTGTTCCAGTAGCGACAATTCGCTCTGATAGCAACCGAACTTGTGTTTCTTATAGCCCAGTGAATCCGCGTGTTTTGCAGTCCATGGATACTTCAGATAAGTACCCAGCGTGGCGTAGGTCAGCCGGGTACCGCCGTCGAACTGGTGATATTCCAGCTGGGTGAGTACCCGAAAGCCCTGGGCATTGCCTTCGAAGTTGAGGAAGTCATTGCGTTCGACTTCGCTCATTGCATCCAGCCAGCCACGGCCGGCGGCTTGCTGGAACCAGTGGCGAATCGCGTCTTCACCGGAGTGTCCGAAGGGCGGATTGCCGATGTCATGGGCCAGGCAAGCCGATTGCACCACCATCCCCAGGTCGCTGGGCTCGCACCAGTCGGGCAAGGCGCTGCGGATGGTTTCGCCGACGCGCATGCCCAGCGAACGGCCGACACAGCTGACTTCCAGCGAGTGGGTCAGGCGCGTATGGATATGATCGTTGCTGGTGACCGGATGGACCTGGGTCTTACGCCCGAGGCGGCGGAACGCTCCCGAGAAAATGATGCGGTCGTGGTCTTTGTGGAAAGGGCTGCGGCCGAGTTCTTCCGGGCTGTGCAGAGGCTTTCCGAGGCGTTCGCGGGTAAGCAGGGTTTGCCAATCCAAGGCTGGTTCTCTCCGTCAGGTGACTGAGCCCCTAGCTTCCCGTTTCGCGTCATGGCCTGCAAGGGAAAAACACGCACACCTGTAGGAGCACGGCTTGCCGGCGATGAGGGTGTGTCAGGCACTCCATTATCGATTGACCTGCCGTCATCACGCCCTGAGCCTTTCCGTCAACACGATGTTGCTGTGTCCGGCTCGCTGATCAAAGGCGAGCCGTGCCGAAGCAAGGTCTGTAAATAAACGTTTTCGTCGTACACGGTGCTGGTCTTCCAGCACCGATAAACGATGCGGATCCACTTGAACGCCAGAGCCCTGAGGCCTCCTTGGTTAGGTCTTGTTCTGGGGTAAAACCTGGTCACCGGTCAGGCACGCAGGATTGAACCCCTCGATAAAGAGGTTCATCCCGATGATGTTGCAAGAATGCAGCCAGAGGGTGGCTTTAGCGGTTGCGCGAAGAGCCCAGCATGACCAGCTTGATCAGCGGCCCCAGCGTGGTGCCCAGACGAACCAGTCGAGTGAGGCTGCTTATGCCACCGCTCTTGGCACCCTTGCCAGTCAAAAAGCCCAGCAAGGTGACGGCTGCCACGCCCCAGAGTGGGGCGTGCTTGATGCCGAAACCATCGTGCAGGTTTTGCGTCATCCCGCGCATGCGCTGCAAGGGTTGCAGCAATTCCCGGGATTCGTGGCGAATTTCCTGGCGATGCATTTCCATGCGCAGGCGGATCAGCGCTTTGCGCATTTCTGTGCGCGAGCTGTTGTGAGGCAGTTCAGGCAGGCTCATGGCAGCAGGCGCTCCCGATCATTGGCCAATTCTTCCAGGGTGCCGTGGAAGGGCGAGGATTCATCGAAAATCGCCGCTCTCAAGCGCATTGCACAGAATATGGCCGCGAGTGTGTAGAACACGCAGAGCCCAATGATGGCCGCCAGGCGATAGGTGTCCCAAAACAGGATCATCACCAGCGTCGACAACCCCACCAGTAACAGCAAGGCAAAAACCAGCGCCAGGCCTGCAAACAGCAACAGGCTTACAGTGCGCGCTTTTTGTTCCTGCAATTCGATGCCGAATAGTTCGACATGGCTGTGCAGCAATCCAAGAAAAGCGGCACCCAGGCGCCGCGGAGAGGAGCTTGTGCCCGTCGCGGACGAGCCGGATTCGCCGATCGCCATATCAGCGCCGCGTTGCCAGCAAACCAATCAGGAAACCTACGCCAGCCGCGATTCCGACCGATTGCCATGGATTTGCCTGAACGTAATCTTCGGTGGCGGTGACGGCGGCCTGGCCGCGTTCGCGCAGGGAATCTTCGGTCAATTTCAAGGTTTCGCGGGCACGCAACAGACTGTCGTGGATCTGCTCACGCAACTCATCGGCCTGATCGCCGGCCAAGGAGGCGGTGTGTTCCAGCAACCGTTCGGTGTCGCTGACCAGTGTCTGAAAATCGTTCATCAGGATCTCTTGAGCAGTCTTTGCCTTGATGCTGGCCATGGGTGGATCTCCGTAAGTGGTTTCTGTTGCTTTCGAGTATGAGCCTTGCGCGAAGGTTCAGTACAAATGACTGGTACAACTTTTGCTACGTCGTGGTGCGTTTGCCTGCGCCGTTGCGCTGTTGCTGGGCATGATTTCAGTAAAACCTTAACTCAAACAATCAAAACTCGCGCAATCGTCCCGGTCTTGATTTGCCTTCATGAATTTTGTGCGCCAAAGCGGTTCACCGCGATCGGCTCCTTGATTCCGGCAAGTCGCAACTTGGTGCATGAATTGTTTGCGCGAACTGCTTTGGTGCTTTTTTCAGCCTTAAGGTCTGCCAACCCATGGAAAATCTGCAAAGCGCTGTGGACAGTCTGGTCCATAGCTCTAATACGTTGTTCATTCTGACCGGCGCGGTCATGGTGCTGGCGATGCACGCCGGTTTCGCCTTTCTCGAAGTCGGCACGGTTCGACAAAAGAACCAGGTCAACGCCTTATCGAAGATCCTCAGCGATTTCGCCATTTCGACCCTGGCCTACTTCTTTATAGGCTATTGGATTTCCTATGGGGTGACCTTCATGCAACCGGCGGCTGTGATCAATGCTGATCATGGCTATGGCCTGGTGAAGTTTTTCTTTCTGCTGACCTTTGCTGCGGCGATACCAGCGATCATTTCCGGGGGGATCGCCGAGCGTGCCCGGTTCGTCCCTCAGTTGTGCGCGACGGCACTGATCGTGGCGTTCATCTATCCCTTCTTTGAGGGGATGATCTGGAACGGCAACTTTGGCCTGCAAGCCTGGTTGCTGGAACGCTTTGGCGCCAGCTTCCATGATTTTGCCGGCTCGGTCGTGGTCCACGCCATGGGCGGTTGGCTGGCGCTGGCAGCGGTGTTGTTGCTCGGGCCACGTCAAGGCCGCTATCGCGAAGGGCGCCTGGTGGCGTTCGCGCCCTCGAGCATTCCCTTTCTGGCGTTGGGGTCGTGGATCCTGATCGTTGGCTGGTTCGGTTTCAACGTGATGAGTGCGCAAACCCTGCAAGGTGTCAGTGGGCTGGTGGCGGTGAACTCGTTGATGGCCATGGTCGGCGGTACCGTGGCGGCGCTGATCGTCGGGCGCAATGACCCGGGCTTTCTGCATAACGGCCCGCTGGCCGGATTGGTGGCGATCTGCGCCGGTTCCGATCTGATGCATCCGGTGGGAGCACTGGTGACGGGCGCTATCGCCGGGGCTCTGTTCGTCTGGTGCTTTACCGCGGCCCAAGGCAAATGGCATATCGATGATGTGTTGGGGGTTTGGCCGTTGCATGGCTTGTGTGGCGTCTGGGGCGGGATCGCCTGCGGTATCTTCGGTCAAAGTGCTATGGGCGGTTTGGGCGGTGTGAGCCTGATCAGTCAACTGATCGGCACGGCACTGGGCGTGGTCGTCGCGCTGACCGGTGGTTTTGCGGTGTATGGCGTGATCAAGGCGTTCCATGGTTTGCGCCTGAGTCAGGAAGAAGAGTATTACGGTGCAGACTTGTCGGTGCACAAGATTGGCGCCGTGAGCCAGGACTAGTTCTCTTCATCGTCTGCACCGGGATAAAACCCGTGCAGCAAGCGATAGCGATCATGCCGCACCTGATCGACCCGGTCCTGCACTTGCTGTCCGGGCAAGCCGAGCATGATCAGCGCATGGGAGGCGAGCATCAGGCTGGACTCCAGCAACTCGGGCACGACTTCGCTGGCACCGGCCGCCTTCAACTCGGCCAACTGACTGTCATCGCGGGTGCGCACCAGGATCGGCACGGTCGGGTTGAAGCGCCGTGCCTCCTTGAGTATCAGCAGGGCGATGTCAGTATTGTCGACCGCAACCACCAACAGCCTTGCGCGCTCCAGCCCTACGGCAACCAACAGTTCGCCGCGACGGGAGTCGCCGTAATGCACACAGCTTTCAGCGACGGCTGCTTCCTGGACTCGCACCGGATCACTGTCCAGCGCAATGTAGGGTTGATGCTCGTAGCGTAAAAAGCGGCCGATGGACTGGCCGACGCGACCGTAGCCACATATCACGACATGGCTGTGTAACCCCGCATTGAGCGCGCTGATTTCTTCAAGTTTCGCTTCTTCGTTGGGTTTGCGGTGCAGGCGTGTGGCGATACGAGGCGCGGTGCGCAGCAGCAACGGGGTGACGAGCATCGAACAGAAGGTCGCCGCCAGCAGCAGGCCGCCGAGGTCGGCGGGCATCAGTTTGTTCAGCTGCATCTGTGCCATCAGCGCGAAGCAGAACTCGCCGCCTTGGGCCAATGCCAAGCCGCTGCGCCAGGCGGTTTCACCATCGCTGCCGCGCCATTTGACCAGCAGCGCAACGACGCTGCCCTTGATCAGCAACAATCCCAGGGTCAGGCCGAGAATCAGCAGGCCGTGGCTGGCGAACAACTGCAAGTCGATCAACATGCCGATACTGACGAAGAACACCCCGAGCAGGATGTCGCGGAACGGGCGGATGTCGGCTTCGATCTGATGCCGGTAGTGGCTTTCCCCCAGCAGCATGCCGGCGAGAAACGCACCCAGGGCAGGGGAGAGGCCGAGCAGGTGAGTCAGCCACGCTGTCAGCAGCACAATGACCAGCGCCAGTAGCACGAACAGTTCCGCGGAACGGGCCGCCGCCACTTCATGGAAGAGCCTCGGCAGCACCCAGCGACTGGCCAGCAGCAGGCCGACGAACAACACGACGGTTTTCCCCAGCGTCAGTGGCAGCGCCCAATACCAGGCCTGATCGCTGCTGCCAGCGAACACTGGCACCAGGGTCAGCAGCAATACAGCCACGATGTCCTGGAACAGCAACACGGCGATGGCATTCTGGCCGTGGCTGCTGAAAATCTCGCCAAGACTGCTCAGCTCTTTACTGACAATGGCAGTGGATGACAGCGACAGGCCGGCGCCGAGTAACAGCGCAGGCGTGATCGGCATGCCGAGCAATATCAGCAAACCGCCCAACAGCATCCCCGAGCACAACACCTGCAGACTGCCAAGCCCGAACACCACCTGGCGCAATGCGAGCATTTTCGACAGGGAAAATTCCAGACCGAGGGAGAACAGCAGGAACACCACGCCCAACTCTGCGAGGTCTGGTAACTCTTCGCTATCATTTATCCAGTCGAACGCCGTCGGCCCGATCATCAGCCCCACGCACAGGTAGCCCAGCACCGGTGGTAATCGCAGGCGCTGGAACAGTGCAATCACCACCAGGGAGGAGGCGAGGATGATCAACAGGTTGGCGAACACAAAAAACTCCGGTGATGGACGCTGGCCACTCAAGCGTAGAGGCAAAAAAAACCGTGAGCATGGTGCAAGTGATGTTCAGGCCGATTGATGTGCGTCAGGGAGTTGCCGAAATCTCTTGAAACCCGGCTTTGGTCCAGACGTCCGGATCACTGGCTCGACTGCTTTTCATGGCGGGCCTAGAATGAACGCCTACTTTGCCGGGTCTTATGGTCATGCTTCCTGAATGTCAGCTGTTCGGCACCCTTGGGTGTCATCTCTGTGAAGTGGCTGAAGCCATGCTGATGGAATTTGTCGAGCGCGGTCTTCCGGTGGAACGGGTGGATATCGCTGACGACGAAACATGGTTCGAAGCTTACAGTCTGCGTATTCCGCTGTTACGACGGGTTGATACCGGCGCGGAGCTGGGTTGGCCGTTTAGTGCCGATCAGGTAGTGGCGTTCCTGAGTTAAGCGGTTTTTACGGTGACGGTGTTCCCGCCTGTCGAACTTTGCGATTGATCCCCTTGGCTTTACCGGTGTTGTTCGGATACTGTATGCGCATACAGTTATTCGTAATGCCTGCCTCGCGTAGGCAGTCCGGGCGTGAGAGGGATGAATCGTGGTCAATGTCGAACAATTGAAGAACAGCGTGAACCGGATGTCGGCGGACGTGGTACGCGAGGCTGTCCTCGAATTGCGTCTGGATGGCCTGGTGACAGAAGGAAAAACCCCCTTCAACAAACTGCATTTCAATACCTGTTTCGCCGAAATCGAAGCCTTGTTCCAGCGCGCGGGCTATCACCGGCAGCTGGATGTCGTGGGTTATCAGGGGTTGTTGTACGCGCTTTATGATCCCGGTCGCTGGGAAGCGGTCGATGTGTTGCGCTGGCTCAAGGAATTCACCGAAGCGGCAGCGCGCACGCAGATAACGGCTTGAGGATTCTCTTCTAGGTTCGTCCCGGCCGCTGTTGGATAATGCCGCCCTGTATTGAGGGTTAGAGCTTTCGTATGTCCACTTCATCTTTTTCTGCTGCACACAACCAGGCCAGCACGCTCTACTTGCCGCCTGGCCCGTGGCAGACCGTACTCGATTGTCTGTGCGAACATTTCAGTGCCATTGGCCGTGATCAATGGCTGGACAGAATCGCCCGCGGTCGTGTGCTTGATGGCCATGGCATGCCAATCGCCCTGGACTTGCCTTACAAGGAAGGCCTGCGGATTCACTATTTTCGCGAAGTGCCGGACGAAAAGCCGATTCCGGTGGTTGAGTCGATTCTGTACGCGGATGAGCATCTGGTAGTGGCGGACAAGCCACATTTTCTGCCAGTGACTCCGGCGGGTGAATACGTGGAGCAGACCTTGCTGCGACGGCTGATACGTCGACTCGATAACCCGCATCTGGTGCCTTTGCATCGCATTGACCGTCACACGGCGGGGCTGGTGCTGTTTTCCGCCAACCCTCAGAGTCGTTCGGTGTATCAGTCGTTGTTTCCTACGCGGCAGATCGAAAAGCGCTACGAGGCAATTGCCCGAGCATTGCCTGAACGCTCTTTTCCATTGGTCCATAAGAGCCGGCTCATCGATGGCGAGCCTTTCTTCCGCATGCAGGAAGGTCCTGGCGTCAGTAATACCGAGACGGCAGTCGAGGTCAGGGAGAAGAATGGTGACCTCTGGCGCTATGCGCTTTACCCGGTGACGGGCAAGAAACATCAGTTGCGAGTACACATGACCGCCTTGGGCGCCAGTATCTGCAACGACCCGTTTTATCCGCAGGTACTCCAGGATGTTGAGGATGACTATGACAATCCTTTGAAACTGCTCGCTCAGGGGCTACGGTTTATGGATCCGGTCACCGGCCAGGAAAGAGTGTTCGAAAGTACCATCACCCTGCAGTGGTGATCGCGAGTTCAGCGAACCTGCTGATCTTCAGCCACGAAAAAGCCCGCATAAAGCGGGCTTTTCCATATCCGGTTATCACCGCAAAAATTAAAGCTCTTTAACGGTACGAACCTGATCCTTGTTGATGCGGGTCTGCTTGCCATCCAGTTGTTCGAATTCGTAGAAACCTGAATCCTTATCGAACTGTGGCGCATCGACAGCCTGGATTTCTCGACCGTCATTCAAGGTGATCACTGTAGGCGATGCACAACCGGCGAGGGTAGCGAGGCCCAGTGCGAGCATGAAAGTGGCGAGGGTCCGTTGAGTCATGAGTGTGTCTCCGAATATGAATTTTTTGGTTACTGTGCTTGAGACGTGTACAGCGCGCGCAAGTTCCTTCTCCTGTCAGTCTGACACAGTGTTGTGAGCACTTAACAGTTCTGGCGTGTTGAGGTTGGCCAGGCGCGGGTCATTGTCGGAGCATTGCAGGGCGGTAGTGCCCAGTTTGCGCATGAGGCGACCCGGGCTGCGTTCACCGTGGTTCCAGGCACTGTCGAAATCTGCCAAGAGTGCCACGGGGATAATGCACAACAAGGGCTCCCAGTGTTCACCATGGCGCAGCATTAGCGGTTGGTCCGGGTGCTGGCTGGCGGTTTCGCGCATGCTATTGAGCAGCGCGGCGTCGATGCGCGGTACGTCACAAGGCAGCACCAGCAGATGCGCATGGCGGGCGGCCTTCAAGCCTGCGCGAATACCGGCCAGGGGGCCAGGAAAGTCGCCTTCATCGTCATGAACCAGTTGGTCGGCGTAGGGCGCATACTTTTCCAGGTTTCTGTTGCAGGAGATGATCAGGTCATCGCTCAGCGAACGGGTCTTGCGGTGCAAGTGGGCAATCAGTGGTTCGCCGTGCCATTCCAGCAACCCTTTGTCCTGTCCGCCCATGCGTTGGCCACGACCACCTGCCAGGAGCAGAATGGAACAGGGTGGCAAATGTGTATTCGAGGTCATGGCAGGTCTCCACGGGGGCGGCGAAAAAATGAGGCGCTGTGATATAACACCGGGCTGTTTCTCCTACAACTGGATGAGCCTATGACAGCCAAGGCTGATGTGCCTTTCGCGCCGCTCAATATCGCGGTGCTGACGGTCAGCGATACCCGTACCCTGGAAACCGATACCTCAGGCCAGGTCTTCGTCGACCGGTTGAGTGCCGCCGGTCATAACCTTGCGGCCCGTATTCTGCTCAAAGATGACCTCTACAAAATTCGCGCGCAAGTCGCCAACTGGATTGCCGACGATGTCGTGCAGGTCGTGTTAATTACTGGCGGTACCGGTTTCACTGGACGCGACAGCACTCCGGAAGCGGTGAGTTGCCTTCTGGACAAACAGGTCGACGGTTTTGGTGAGCTATTCAGGCAGATATCGGTGGCGGATATCGGCACCTCCACTGTTCAGTCCCGTGCCCTGGCCGGCCTGGCAAATGGCACGCTAGTCTGCTGTTTGCCGGGCTCGACCAATGCCGTGCGTACCGGTTGGGATGGCATTCTGGCCGAGCAGCTCGATTCGCGGCACCGCCCGTGCAATTTTGTGGCTCATCTCAAACAGGCGGCACCCTGTGAATCCCGTGGGTAAGCCAGGCAAGACGGGTAGTCTGCTGGCTGTCGAGGTGGCTCTGGCACGCTTGCTGGCAATGGCTGAAGCTTCCCCGATTCGTGAACGTGAACGCTTACCATTGGCGCAGGTTCAGGGCCGCGTGCTGGCCGATGACTTGGTCTCGACGCTTGATCTACCACCTTGGCCCAATAGTGCCATGGACGGTTATGCCTTGCGCATGGCCGACTGGACTGGAGAGTCACTGGTGGTCAGCCAGAAGATTTTTGCCGGACAGGCTCCGGAGCCCTTGAAGCGCGGCACCTGTGCACGAATCTTCACCGGTGCGCCCGTTCCCGCAGGGGCTGATTGCGTCGAGATGCAGGAAAATGCCGAGGTTCAGGCGGATGAGCGAGTACGTTTCACCGAAACCATGGCTTCAGGACAAAACATCCGTCCCCAAGGCCAGGAATCCACTGTCGGTGAATTGATTCTGCCAGCCGGCACGCGCCTCGGGCCGATCGAACAGGGACTGGCTGCATCGCTGGGATGTGCAGAGCTGGACGTGATTCGCAAGGTTCGTGTTGCTGTTCTGTCCACCGGGGATGAACTGATTGAACCGGGTCAGGCACTGGGGCCGGGACAGATCTACAACAGCAATCGAGTGTTGCTTTGCAGTTGGTTGCAGCGCTTGGGTTGTGAGGTGATCGATGCCGGTATTCTTCCGGATGATTTAGCAACCACTCGCGCTCGCCTTGGTGAACTGAAGGGTGTCGATTTGATTCTTTCGACCGGTGGTGTATCGGTGGGAGAGGCTGACTTTCTGGGCATTGCCTTGCGTGAAGAGGGCGAGTTGACGTTGTGGAAACTCGCCATCAAACCAGGCAAACCGCTGACATTCGGGCATTTTCGCGGTGTACCTGTGATTGGTTTGCCCGGCAATCCGGCGTCGACCCTGGTGACCTTTGCTTTGTTGGCAAGGCCCTATCTCTTGCGTCGACAGGGCGTAAAAGAGGTTGAACCCCTGAAGTTCCAGGTGCCGGCAGGGTTTGCCTGGCCCAAAGCAGGCAATCGGCGCGAGTACTTGCGTGGACGTCTGGAGAACGGCCGGGCAATCATCTACAAGAATCAGAGTTCTGGTGTACTGCGTAGCGCCGCCTGGGCCGATGGTCTGGTTGAGGTGCTGGAGGATCGCACGCTGATCGAAGGTGACTGCGTAAGCTTTATCCCGCTGAGCGAAGTCCTGAGCTGATTCCTGCAGCAGGCTTGCCGCAACCCCGGTTGATCGAACCGGGTTTTGCATTCATGGCTACCCCTTAATGAGCCAGGAGTGTCACGACCTGGTCAAAACGGCTATTGGCGATCCAGGCCAGCAGCCCGATAACCACGGTTGTTCCGCCAGCCGAATAGGCAAGCCTGTGTTTAATGGATTTGACGTCACTACGGACTTCATCCATGTCTCGTCGGATGTATTTGAGGTGAGTCTCCAATTCAACGACGCGAGGTTCCATATCAACTTCTCCAGTGGGTTGTGCGCTGTTTTTGAGTTCAGCTTGATGATTGGCGCGTTTTTCTGCGTACGGTACGACCGGAATGACCGGTGACCTGATCTCATGGTTATGCATGGCACGTCCCTGTGTGTTTCCTGCTGATGTTTGATAACCGCAGACGCCAAGGTGTACCAATCGCACTTGCCGGTCAATTGAGCCGATTCCTCAGGTTTTGTAAGAAAAAGCCCCGCCTTGTAGGACGCCATACTGCTCGCCTTCAAATAATTCAAATTCTTGCGACTTTTATGTGGCGCGACGAGGTCAACATCTCTCATACGGAATTCAATCATGGGAGTGACAACAATGAGCGAACGCAAGGCGGTGTTGATTCTGCATGGCAAGCAAGCGCTCAACGAGGCGGTTCGTTCTGCCGTCGAGGGCAAGCGTAAGCAGGGTTGGGAGCTAGCCGTTCGAGTGACCTGGGAGGCCGGCGACGCACAGCGGCTGGTGGATGAAGCGCTGGCGGCAGGCTACATGCAAATCATCGCCGGCGGCGGTGATGGCACCTTGCGTGATATTGCCGAGGCCATGGCGGCGCATTCGACGCAGGCCAGCCTGGTACTGATGCCCTTGGGCACCGCCAATGATTTTGCGCGTGCCGCCGGTGTGCCTCTGGAGCCCGCTCAGGCGCTGGATCTTCTCGACACTGCGCCGAGTGCCATCGATCTGGGGGAAGTTGGCGGGCAGGTGTTCCTGAATATGGCCACGGGGGGGGTTGGCAGTCAGGTCACTGCGAACACCTCGGAGGACTTGAAAAAAATCCTCGGGGGCGCGGCTTACCTGTTCACCGGTTTATCGCGATTCAGTGAACTGCACGCGGCCTATGGCGAGTTGCAGGGTCCTGATTTTCAGTGGAGTGGCGAGCTGTTGGCATTGGGCGTCGGCAATGGCCGACAGGCCGGCGGAGGACATGTGTTGTGTCCAGAAGCGCTGGCCGACGATGGCCTGCTGGACATCAGTATTCTACCTGCGCCACAGGAACTCGTCGGCACCTTGAAAAACCTGCTGGCCGATGGCTTCGGCATCGACAATATGTTTGTGCGAGCCCGACTGCCCTGGGTCGAAATCAAGGTCTCGGAAGGCCTCTATATCAACCTCGATGGCGAGCCTCTGGAAGGCGACAACTTGCGTTTCTCGGCACGTCCGGCGGCACTGCGCGTACATTTGCCTGAAAACTCGCCGCTGCTGGGGGCATCGCAATTGATCAATCATCCAGGCTGATGATCTGCTCGCGAACGGCGAACAGCACCAGGCCCGCCACATCGTAGATCTGCAAGCGCTTCATGACCTGCGAGCGATGAGTTTCGACCGTCTTGATACTGAGACCCAGGCCGTTGGCGATCTCTCGGGTGGATTTTCCGCGAACGATCAGCCGAAGGATTTCCAGCTGACGCGCTGTCAGGTTGTGCGAGTCGGCAGGTTCCGGCGGGTGTTTCTGAGATCGGGTCAGCGCCTGGTTGATGACGGTGTGAGCGATGGCCGGGCTAAGGTAACGTTCGTTGTTACGCAAGGCTTGCAGGGCATGTTCGAGCTCGGTGGCCGTGGTGTCCTTGAGCAGGTAGCCATGTGCACCGGATTCCAGTGCCTGCATGATGAGTGCAGGATCGGTGTGCATCGACAGGATCAGCACCTTGCTCTGCGGGCGTACTCGCTTGAGTCGCAGCAATGCTTCAAGGCCACTGGTTTGCTTCATGGAAATATCCAGCAGGACGATGTCCGGGGACAGTTGCTCGACCATCTCGAGCAACTGCGAGCCATCATTGGCCTCACCGATTACCGCGTAGCCGGGAATATCCAGCACCAGAGCGCGCACACCTGCCCTGATAAGCGAGTGGTCATCCACCAGAAGTAAGTTACAAGTCAATGCATAACCTTATTCGGACTGGCCCGTTCGAGCGCACGAGGCGCCCAGGGAAAGAGAGCTTCGATTTGAGTGCCTTTGCCCGGCTCGCTGGTAACGCTCAGTGTGCCGCCGAGCTGATCGATCCGTTCCGACATCCCCGCCATTCCGCGTTGCCCTTCACGACCTGGATCCATCGATGGCGCGAAACCCAGACCATCGTCGCTGATCGACAGCGCCAGTCCCTGAGGCAGACGTTGCAGGCGGACCAGCAGATTTTTCGCGTCGGCATGGCGCAGTATATTGGTGACCGCTTCCTGAGTTATTCGAAAGGCGGCCACCGCCATTTCTTCCGGCAGACCGGTTAAGCGCTGATGGCATTCCAGGCTCCAGTGCACCGACGTGTTGGCCAGTGTCTTGAGTAAATGCGCACGCAGACTGGCTTCCAGCCCGAGACTGGTCAACTGCCTGGGATTGAGAATGGCCGATACATCCCGAACTTTGGTCAGAGTTTCTTCCAGCGTGTCGCAAAGCACCGAACACTGGCCCTGAAGTTCTTCGGGCATTCGGCGTTTGAGCCAGTCACTTTGAAGTTTTGCCGCGGTCAGCAACTGGCCGATGTCGTCATGCAGTTCTCGACTGAGCCGGTGACGTTCGTTTTCTTGAACCTCCAACAGCCGGTCGGCCAACTCTTGAGGTTGAAACTTTATCGATTTGCGCGAGAGGCAATGCCCCACCCAGACGCAGGTCAGCGCCGCCACATTGAGCACCAGCAGGCTCAGCGGCAGGCGAGTGGACAGACTGTAAATCAGCAGGCTGCCAATCGCCGAGCAGGTACACAACATAAGCGTGACCAAGCGCGCGTTTTTTCGGGAGGGTGGCCATAGGGTGATTGACTTGAGGCTGGCGTACATAGCGGATGGAGCCAATGGATGTTCGCTGCGGGAAGACCGGTCATAACGGATGACGGTCTCTGTCTGGAGTCACTCTGCCATTAATTGACGTCAACTAATGGGCGGCATAATACCACTTAAGATACCGTTGGTCGCGTTTGGTATATAGGTCCGCAGGGGCAGGAAATAAGAGGTTATGGACTGCAGTTCCATAATGGAAAAAGTTGGGTGGCAGGCATTGTTTATGGTTTTCGAGTTGTCGTTAACAGGTAGGGGATATTCAATTGCGACATGACTTCGCTAAAGATAGAGAGGCGGTCACGGCAATAAAAAATCGGAGCTCGGCAGAGTGCTCCGATAAATTCAGGCTTGTCGCCCTGAAAAGGAAACGAGTGCAAACGGTTTGGAATGAGCGGGTGGATGAAACTGACTGTGTCCGACCTGACAGGCGAAGGCTTCGATCAGAGAGGTCTGTTCACTGTCATCGAGGCTGAGTTGGCCGGTGTTCTGATCGATAAGCTCGAGTTGCCAGGCGATCAACGTCAGGCAGTCTTTCAGCGCACCCAAGGCCTGCTCGTGCAAGTCCATGTGATTCTGGGCGTGGCTCAGCAAACCATGAATGTGCAACGAGAACTCCGAAACGGCTGCCAGGGCGAGCGCATCAGCCTTTTTGGCCAGTTTGAGCAGGGTGCTAAGCATGCAGTCGATGGCGTCCATGTCATTGCTGATCAGTTGCAAATGACTCAGGCATTCCTCGGTTTTGTCCAGGAGCGTCTCAGCTTCGACGAGAAACTCCGCGAGCTGCTGAGCCAACTCTTTAGGATCGTTCGGCATGCTTAGCTCCACAACGTCATGTCAAATGAGGGAATGTCGTGTGTGTCGACGAGGACGATCAGAGTACCGGCATTGCCGTGCCATCGTGGGATCGCGCTCCGGCCTGTCTCGCTGCAGGTTGGGGAATTCGATAGGGTGGATGGCCACTGACCTGCGATCGCACACAAAAGCCTGACTCCGTTCATGCAATGAGAATGGCGTCACATTAATGGCTATTGGATATTGCGAACATCAGGTTAGACCTGATTGCTACTAGGGGAATCCCTTACACAGAGGAACCAACCGACCGAAACGAGGTCTCGCGGGAGGGAATGAAGCAGGTGAAATCACGTGGCCAGTAAAGCATGATGTTAATGTGACATCAATGTTCGATCGTGGCATTTTACAGGGGGGTCAAGGTCCGGCAAAAACAGCCGATAACCTCCTTTAGTGAATTCATCAGAACAAGCCCAGGAGTCATTGATGGCCGGCATTCTCGACACGGTAGACCAACGCACGCAACTGGTGGGTGAGAATCGCCTGGAAATTCTCATGTTCCGGCTGGCCGGACGGCAATTGTTCGCGATCAACGTCTTCAAAGTGCAGGAAGTGCTACAACTGCCGAAGCTGACCCTGATGCCCCAGCGTCATCCGTTTGTCTGCGGCGTGGTCAACCTGCGCGGCCAGACCTTGCCGGTGATCGACCTGTCCCAGGCGATCGGCATGCGTCCGCTGGTGCCAAGCCCTACCAGCACGATCATCGTCACCGAGTACAACCGTTCGGTGCAGGCGTTCCTGGTCGGCGGCGTGGACCGCATCGTCAACATGAACTGGGAAGCCATTCTGCCGCCGCCGGCCAGCGCCGGTCGTCAACATTACTTGACCGCTATCAGCAAGGTCGACGACCAGTTGGTGGAAATCATCGACGTCGAAAAAGTCCTGGCGGAAATTGTCCCGTACAACGCGAAGGTATCGCGCGACAAACTCGACGATCCGGTTCTGGAACGTGCCCGTGGCCGTGAAGTGCTGCTGGTGGACGACTCTAACGTGGCACTTTCGCAATTGCGTGACACCCTGGGTCAGTTGGGCGTGAAGATGCACATTGCCAGCGATGGCTTGAAGGCACTGAACATGCTCAAGGCCTGGGCCGATACCGGTGTGAACATGACCGACAAACTGCTGATGATCTTCACCGACGCGGAAATGCCGGAAATGGACGGCTATCGCCTGACGACGGAAATCCGCAACGACCCGCGTCTGCGTGGCCTTTACGTGGTGATGCATACCTCGTTGTCCGGTAGCTTCAACGACTCGATGGTCAAGAAAGTCGGCTGCGACAACTTCCTCTCCAAATTCCAGCCGGACAAACTCGTCGATGTGGTGCGCCAGCGCCTAATGCTCGACGAAGTGCCTGCCTGACACCCCCCGCAGAGGCTGGCCTGAAGTCAGCCTTTGATTCGGCGATCAAGCTCGTATAGGGTGGCGTTTTTTGCCCACCAGGGAGCTGGCCATGCTGCGTCTGAGCGCGCTTTATCGTTATCCGTTGAAATCCGGCAAGGGCGAGATCCTGCAGCAGGTCAGCCTCGACAAGCTGGGCCTGGACGGTGATCGACGCTGGATGCTGGTGGACGAGGCCAGCGGCCGTTTCCTGACCCAGCGCGTAGTGGGGCAGATGAGTCAGTTGTCGGCGCTGTGGAATGCCGGCGGTGGTTTGACCCTCAGGGCTCCGGGGCGCTCAGCGATCGATATTGCCTTGCCGGCCAGCGACGCTGAACTGCGCGGCGTGACGATCTTTAGAGACAGTCTGCGAGTGCCCGATGCCGGTGATGAGGCCGGTGCCTGGGTCAGTGAGTTCATTGGCAAGCCGACGCGACTGGTGCAAATTCCTCTGGGTCGCGCGCGCACCACTCAAGCGGGCTACGGAAGGGACGACGATCAAGTGGCTTTCGCCGATGGCTTTCCGCTGTTGCTGATCGGACAGGCTTCCCTGGTGGACTTGTCGCAAAAGGTCGGCCGTGCGCTGGAAATGCTGCGCTTTCGGCCCAATCTGGTGATCGAGGGCAGCGAAGCGTATGCCGAGGATGGCTGGAAGCGCATCCGCATCGGCGATGTCGAGTTCCGCGTGGTCAAGTCGTGCTCACGCTGCATTTTGACCACCATCGACCCGCAAACCGGCGAGCGCAGTGAAGATCGCGAACCGCTGGCGACCCTGCAGAAATACCGCGCGCAGGAAGACGGCGCAATGTTCGGCCAGAACTTGGTCAATGACGGCAATGGCCGGCTTGAAGTCGGTATGCCGGTGACGATCCTGGAATAAGACAATCTGAACGACTGTCCTTGAATAAAAAGTGCCCGTGTCCTTGGACACGGGCATTTTTTGTCGCTGTGAAAACCCGAGGGTTTAGCCGCGGTATTCGCACAGGTAAGCGGTGTCGACGGCCACTTTCAGCTGGAACTTGCTGTTGGCGGGTACGTTGAACTGGCTGCCGGCGGCGAAGGTTTCCCAGTCGCTGCTGTCCGGCAGTTTGACGGTCAGGGCGCCGGTCACCACGTGCATGATTTCACGCTGGCTGGTGCCGAATTCGTATTCGCCCGGTGCCATGACGCCGATGGTCGCAGGACCTTCAGCGGTGCCAAAGGCGATCGACTTGACGGTGCCGTCGAAGTACTCGTTGACTTTAAACATGGGCGATTCCTCGAAAAGGGCTAAAAAGGGCTGGCCAGTATGCACAAGGCCCTTGGCGCCGTCACCTCTCTAGAGGGGGAGAACCAGTGGTAACAGACGCGCTGTATTGCGCGCATCTTCAAGCGCCCGATGTTGTTGGCCGCTGAACTGCATACCCGCCAGTTGCAGCGCGCCGTTGAGCCCCAGCGGGCGTTCCAGCCGGCGAGCCTTGGCAAAGCGCTGCTTGAGGTTCATGTGCGGCACCCGGCTCAGGGCGCTGTCGAGTTGCAGTTTTTGCCATTCCTGAAGCAGCTGTTTGCGGTCGTAGTCGCCCCAACTGGCCCAGCCTTCCAGGCGCGAGTGATGTTGGCCGAGCCAGCGTTCGAACGACACCCAGACCTCGCTCAGCGACTCGGCGTCATCGATGTGGGCCTGGGTGATGTGGGTCAGTTCCCGACAAAACGGCGTCAGCAAAGGCCGACGCGTCGGGCGCACGAAGCGCTGAAAGCTATCCAGTTCTCGACCTTTTCGGTCCACCAGGGTGGCACCGATTTCGATGATTTCCATTTCAGTTACTGGCCAACCACCCTGATCGGTGGTGGCTTCGAGATCAATGACCAGCCAGTGAGGCATCGCAGGGTTCCTGGTATCCGCGTCCTGATAGGGCTTGAGCGTAGCCAAACCCGGCGGATCCGCCTAGCGGCTTATTCGACCTCCAACAAAATCTGACGATTTTTCACCTGATCACCGACCCTGACCTGCAAGCGTTTGAGCACACCGTCGATGCCCGACTTGAGCGGATGCTCCATTTTCATGGCCTCCAGCACGACCAACAACTGGCCTTTAATGACCGGACTGCCCTCAGTGACCAGCACGTCGACGATCGCCCCGTCCATCGGAGCCTTGAGGGTGCCGGTGCTGACGCTGACCTGGCTGCTGACCAAGGCCTGGGTCCGTTCCACCAGCCGTAAACTGCCGGGTCGGGTGAACAGCCAGAGGTGTCCGGCTTCAAGACGGTAGGCATGGCGTCGCCGTATACCGTTGATTTCCAGACTCGCCCAGCGTCCGTCACACTGGATGACCTTCAGTTCAAAGGGCGTTGTGGCAACTTGAATCCGATACGGTTCGCCCGGCTCAGCGTTCAATTCCACTGACCAATCCTGATCATCAAGGCCGATTCGATAGTGCAACGGCACGCTGGCGTTGTTGCGCCAACCGGCCAGTGGCGCCGGATGAACCTGCGCCGAGGCCTGATAGAACAACGCTGCGGCGATTGCCAGTGCTTCGGCGCCGGGTGCACGGGGGTGCAGACAGGCATGGTCGGCAAAATACGTCGGGATGAACCCGGTGCTGAACTCGCCACTGATGAACTGCGGGTGTTCGAGCAGACTGGCGAGCAAGCGCTGATTGCTTTGCACGCCGAGCAGCACGCTGTCTTGCACCGCCCGCAGCAACTTGCGCCGGGCTTCTTCGCGGGTGGCACCGTGGGCAATGATCTTGCCCAGCATCGGGTCATAGAACGGGCTGACGTTCTGGCCTTCGATCAGGCTATGGTCGATTCGTATATCGCCCTGCAACGCTGGCTCCCACGCGGCAATGCGACCGGTTTGTGGCAGAAAATCGTGCGCCGGATCTTCGGCGTACAAACGGACTTCCATGGCATGTCCGTTGAGTTGTACGTGTTCCTGACGCAGCGGCAGCGGCAGCCCTTCAGCGACGCGTAACTGCCAGGCCACCAGATCGAGGCCGGTGACTAATTCAGTCACCGGGTGTTCCACCTGGAGTCGGGTGTTCATCTCCAGAAAGTAAAACTCCCCGCGCGCATCCAACAGAAACTCGACGGTGCCAGCGCCGACGTAATTCACCGCGCGACCGGCCTTGAGCGCCGCTTCACCCATGGCCTGACGCAAGTGGGCGGTCATCACCGGGCAGGGCGCTTCCTCGATGACTTTCTGGTGGCGGCGCTGGATCGAACAATCGCGCTCGCCAAGGTAGATCAGGTTGCCGTGCTGGTCGCCGAACAGTTGAACCTCGACGTGGCGCGGATCAACCAACGCTTGCTCAAGGATCAGCTCGTCACTGCCAAACCCGTGCAGCGCTTCGGAGCGGGCAGTGCGCAACTGCTCCAGCAAATCCTTGGCCTCGTGCACCAGGCGCATGCCACGCCCGCCACCGCCGGCACTGGCCTTGATCATCAGCGGATAGCCGATGCGTGCGGCTTCGCGGCTCAGGGTGGCGTTGTCCTGTTCGGCGCCCTGATAGCCTTTGATGCACGGCACACCGGCTTTGATCATGGCGAGTTTCGACAGGCGTTTGCTGCCCATCAGTTCGATGGCCTCGGGGCTGGGGCCGATGAAGGTGATGCCGGCATCCTGGCAGGCGCGGGCGAATCCGGCGTTTTCCGAGAGGAAGCCGTAGCCGGGGTGGATCGCGTCGGCACCGGTGCGCCGGGCAGCGTCGAGCATTGCCGGGATGCTCAGATAGGATTGCTGTGCCGGGGCCGGGCCGATGTTCACCGCTTCGTCGGCCATCTGCACATGCAGGGCATCGGCGTCGGCATCGCTGAACACCGCGACCGTGCGATAGCCCAGGGCCTGGGCGGTGCGCTGGAGGCGGCAGGCGATTTCACCACGGTTGGCGATCAGGATTTTTTTCAGGGTGGGCATGGCTTCTTCCCTTAAGTGTTGCGGTCAATGTGATGGAGATGCTGTTAAGGCGCCCACCCCGGTTTACGCTTTTGTACAAAAGCCATGGTCCCCTCAATACCTTCAGCCCCGGTCACCGCTTCGCTGAACCACTCGGCCGCTTCATCCAGCAACGCATTCGACGGCTGCCCCGCACTCGCCAGCAACAGTTTTTTGGTCCGCGCATTCGCCTCCGGCGCGCAGCACAACACATGGGCCAGAATTTCATCGAGACGCTCGGCCAACGCTTGCGCGTCATGCTCGACAAAATGCACCAACCCCATGCGCCGTGCCTGTGTGCCATCGAAACGTGCCGCGGTCAGCGCCAGTCGGCGAGTCTGAGTCAGGCCGATGCGCTGCACCACGAACGGCGCAATCTGCGCCGGCAGCAGACCGAGGCTGGTTTCCGGCAGACCGAATTGCGCCTGGTGATCGGCCAAGGCGACGTCGCTGACGCAGGCCAGACCCAAACCACCGCCGAGCACCGCGCCTTGCAGGACCGTGATCACCACTTGCGGCGCGTGTTGCACCGCTTGCAGCAGCGCACCGAACGCTCGATTCAAGTCGCGATAGGCGCTCGGACCTTGAGCGCGTGCATTGGCCATGTCCTTGATGTCGCCACCGGCGCAGAAATGCCCGCCGGCACCGCCGATCACCAATGCACGAACCGCGCGGTCATCGTGCACGGCCGCCAGCACCGCGCGCAGTTCAGCGACCATCTCCAAGCTCATGGCGTTGCGGCTTTGCGGGTGATTGAGGGTGATGTGCAGGACACCGTTATGGGGTTCCAGCAGCAACGTCTGGCAAACCGGCAGGGTGCTCATTTCTTTTTCCCCGGCAGGATGCCCATGAGTTTGCAGATGATCCCCAGCATGATTTCGTCGGCGCCGCCGCCGATCGACACCAGCCGCACATCGCGGTACGCGCGGGCCACCGGGTTGTCCCACATGAAGCCCATGCCGCCCCAATATTGCAGGCAGCTGTCGCTGACTTCACGACCCAACCGTCCGGCCTTGAGTTTGGCCATGGACGCCAGGCGGGTGACGTCCTGGCCTTTGATGTATTGCTCGGTGGCCTGATAGACCAGTGCCCTCAGGCATTCGATTTCGGTTTGCAGTTCGGCCAGTCGGAAGTGGATGACCTGGTTATCGATCAGCGCATTGCCGAAGGTTTTGCGCTCCTTGCAGTACTCGATGGTGCTGTCGATGCAGTACTCCAGGCCTTTGATCATGTTCGCCGCGCCGAACAGCCGTTCCTCCTGGAACTGCAGCATCTGCATCATGAACCCCGCGCCTTCATGGCCGATGCGATTGCGTTGCGGTACCCGCACGTTGTCGAAAAACACCTGAGCGGTTTCCGAGCTGCGCATGCCGAGCTTGTCCAGGTGCGAGCTGAGGCTGATGCCCGGCGAGTTCATCGGCACCATGATCAGCGACTTGTTGATGTGCGGTTTGTCGTCTGAGGTGTTGGCCAGCAGGCAGATGAAATCCGCGCTCGGTGCGTTGGTGATCCACATCTTGCTGCCGTTGATCACGTAGTCGTCGCCGTCTTTGCGGGCGGTGGTCTTCAAACCGGCTACATCGGAGCCGGCGCCGACTTCGGAAACACCGATGCAGCCGACCTGCTCGCCAGTGATGGCCGGACGGAGAAACTCTTCGCGCAATTCATCGGAACCGAAGCGGGCGAGGGCCGGGGTGCACATATCGGTTTGCACGCCGATGGACATCGGAATCCCGCCGCAATGAATGGTGCCGAACGCTTCGGCAGCGACGATTGAGTAGCTGTAGTCCAGACCCATGCCACCGAACTTTTCCGGTTTGGAAATCCCCAACAGGCCAAGATCGCCGGCCTTGCGAAAGATCTCGTGGATCGGAAAGCGTCCGGCCTTTTCCCATTCCTCGACGTGTGGATTGATCTCGTGATCGACGAATTGGTGGACGGTGCGGCGCAGTGCTTCGTGTTCCTGGGTGAAGATCATTTTTATTGTTCTCCTGAATGATCGTTCCCACGCTCTGCGTGGGAATGCAGCCTTAGACGCTCTGCGTCATCAAAAACGGGCGACACCAAAACTGTTGGATTGCAGCGGCCGCACGTCGGCCTCATGGCAGATATCCAGCAAGTACCCAAGCAAGGTCCGGGTATCGCGAGGGTCGATCAACCCGTCATCCCACAGGCTGGCGCTGCCATACAGCGCGGTGGACTGGCTGTCGAGTTTCTGCGCGGTGACCTGTTCCAGCAGGTCGAGCATTTTCGGGTCGTGCACCAGGCCGTCCTTGGCCTGTTTGGCCTCGGTGACGATCCGCAGCACTTTGCCGGCCTGGGCGCCGCCCATCACCGCCGTGCGGCTGTTGGGCCAGGCGAAGATGAAGCGCGGGTCGAGGCCGCGGCCACACATCGCATAGTTGCCGGCGCCGTAGGAGCCGCCGACGACGAGGGTCAGTTTAGGCACCCGGGCGTTGGCCACCGCTTGAATCATCTTCGCGCCGTGTTTGATCACGCCTTGCTGCTCCGACTCGGTGCCAACCATGAACCCGGTGGTGTTGTGGAAAAACAGCAGCGGCGTCTGGCTCTGGTCGCAGAGCTGAATGAACTGCGCCGCCTTGCTCGCACCCTTGGGGGTGATCGGCCCGTTGTTGCCGATGAACCCGCAGGCGCGGCCTTGAATCTGCAAATGGCCGCAGACCGTTTGCTGATCGAACTCGCCCTTGAATTCGAGAAAGTTCGAGCCGTCGGCAATCCGCGCGATGATCTCGCGCACGTCGTAAGGTTTTTTCGTGTCGTCAGGAATCAGTCCGAGCACTTCGTCGATGGGGTAGAGCGGTTCTTCCCAGTGCCGCGCAGGCGCTAAAGGTAACCGGGCATTCCACGGCAGCAGGCTGACAATCTCGCGCACCTGCCGCACGCCATCGGCATCGCTCTCGGCCAGGTATTCAGCGGTGCCGGCGATTTGCGCGTGCATCTTGGCGCCGCCCAGTGCTTCATCGGTGGCGACTTCGCCGGTGGCCGCCTTGAGCAGCGGCGGGCCGGCAAGAAACAGCTTGGCCTTGCCACGCACCACCACGACGTAATCCGAGAGCCCCGGCTGATAAGCGCCGCCGGCCGTGGCCGAACCATGAACCACCGTGATTTGCGGCAACCCCATGGCTGACATCCGCGCCTGATTGGCAAAGCTGCGGGCACCTTCGACGAAAATCTCCGCCGCGTAATTGAGGTTCGCGCCGCCGCTTTCGGCCAGGGTAATGACCGGCAGTTTGTTCTCCATGGCGATCTGTTGCAGACGCAGGGATTTTTTCAAACCGCTGGGGGAAATGGTCCCGCCCTTGATCGCACTGTTGTTCGCCACCACCAGAACCCGAACGCCGGACACGTAACCGATCCCGGCGATCAAACCGCCGCCAGCCGAATTGCCGTCCTTGTCGTCATGCAGTTTGTAGCCGGCCAGGCTGGCCAGTTCAAGGAACGGTGCGCCAGGGTCCAGCAGCAGATTGAGGCGTTCGCGGGGCAACAATTGGCCGCGCTTGTCGAACCTGGGTTTGGCTTCGGCAGCCTTGTTCAGCAGGTTCTGTTCGAGCTGGCGGACGTGCTCGATGCCGACCAGCATCGCCGCTCGATTGAGCGCGAACTGCTCGCTGAACGGGTCCACTTGCGACTGAATCACCGGCATGACTTATTCCTTGTCCTTGAGCACGTCGGGTCTGAGCACGTCGGGTAAGTACGCGCGGTGGAAACCGTTATACGACGTACTGATCTGCGCCTTGTGTATCGGCCAGGCGCGCCCGCCCAGGCTGGCGGCGCCGTCGATGCGCAAGGTGCTGCCGCTGACAAATGCCGCTGCCGGGCTGAGCAGGAAAACGATCGCCGCGCTGACCTCCGATTCGGTGCCGATGCGTTTGAGCGGCACGTGCTCGCTCAACGTCGGGATCACCGCTTTGAATGCGCCTTCGTAGGTGTCCATGCCGCTGGACGCGATCCAGCCCGGCGCCACGGCATTGACCCGAACCCCGGCGTAACCCCATTCGAACGCGGCGGTCTTGGTGAGGTTGTCCATGCCCGAACGCGCTGCACCCGAGTGGCCCATGCCGGGCATACCGCCCCACATGTCGGCGAGCATGTTGACGATGGCGCCGCCGTGCGTGCTCATGGACTGGTTGAACACTTCCCGGGCCATCAGGAAGCCGCCCATCAGGTTGGTGCGCAACACCGTTTCGAAACCTTTTTGATTGATCGACGCCAACGGCGCCGGGTACTGCCCGCCAGCGTTGTTGACCAGACCGTGAATCGGTCCGTGCTTGCGGATCAACTCACTGACCACATGCTTGACCGCTTCCTCCTCACGAATATCGCAGACCATCCAATCCGCCTTGCCGCCATCTTCGGCAATCTCGGCAGTGACGTTTTTCAGCTTGTCGACCTTGCGCCCGAGCAGCAGCACATGGGCGCCGAGGGCCGCCAGTTCGTGAGCGGTGCAACGGCCGATGCCGCTGCCGCCACCGGTGACGATGATGGTTTGGCCTGCAAACAAATCGCCTTTGAAAATCGAATCGTATGCCATGGCGACAGTCCTCTAGTTGACTTGGTCGGCGATGCGCTGAGGCACCGGTATCTGGATTTCCAGCAGTTGCTGGGCGAAGGCTTTGCCTTGCGGATCGATCCGCAGGCTGGCCACGCCACCGCCTCCAAGGGCGTTCTCCAGCAGAAAATTAAGGCTGTGGGTGCCCGGCAGATACCAGCGTTCAACACGGCCGTGGATCGGGTCGAGGACATGACTCATCCAGTCGACGATCACTTCTGGCGTCAAGGCTTCGGCAATCCACGGCAGGTACTCCGGCTCGCGGGCCATGACGCCGATGTTGCTGTGGTTGCCCTTGTCACCGGAGCGCGCCACGGCGAGTTTGACCAGGGCCACACTGGCATCGGCCCGGTCTGAGGGTTTCGGTGGGGCACACGCCACGGGCAGGTCGGCGGTGTCGAGCACATCCACGGCGGGCAGGGCGCATGGGTGGCGCTGGCCCTTGAGGTCAATTTCCAGCGTGCAGGCAGTTTTGTCGATAAGGAACGAGAACAGCCGGATCAGCGGATACACCGTCGGCCGTCCACCGACAATCCCGGTCAGTCCCGGCGCCATGCCAGTGGCGGCCTGGGCAATTTCCCGGGAGAACACCATCAACGCCTGTTTACCCGGATGGCGCACCGCCAGTTTGATCACCACTTCGCGGCTGTCATGGCGCTGACCGTGGGGGCCGTAAGTGGCTTCGCTGCCGAGCAGTTCGATGTTCACTTCGCTGTAGGGCGGCCAGCCACGCTGGCTGAAGAT
Organism: Pseudomonas sp. AL03; assembly: GCF_029960815.1. Taxonomy (GTDB): domain Bacteria; phylum Pseudomonadota; class Gammaproteobacteria; order Pseudomonadales; family Pseudomonadaceae; genus Aquipseudomonas. The sequence goes on along the minus strand of NZ_JASBRE010000021.1, from coordinate 44,896 downwards.
TTCCGACGTCTTGTTGATGATCGCTTCGCTGACTCGACGCGCCTTGTCTACCGCATCGATCCCGGCGATCAGGCAACTGGCGGTGCAGCGAAAACCGTCCGGGTAAGTCGCGCTGACCTTGTACTGATCGGTCGGCGGCAGGCCTTTTGCCCCGTGCACCTGAACCGCATGTTTGCCTTGTTGCACGAGTTTGACTTCAGTGAAATCGCAGACCACGTCCGGCAGCAGATAGGCCTGCGGGTCGCCGATTTCATACAGCATCTGCTCGCCGACCGTCAGCGGTGTAACCAGTCCGCCGGAGCCTTCGGGTTTGCTGACGATGAACTGGCTGTCGGCGCTGACTTCGACGATGGGGAAGCCGATGTGTTCGTAGTCGGGCACCTCGCGCCAATCGGTGAAGTTGCCGCCGGTGCACTGGGCGCCACATTCGATGATGTGGCCGGCCAGTGCAGCCTGGGCAAGTTTGTCGTAGTCGTGCCAGGACCAATTGAATTCATGCACCAATGCAGCGCTGACCACCGCGCTGTCGACCACACGCCCGGTGATCACAATGTCGGCGCCCAGGCGCAGGGCTTCGACGATGCCCGGTGCGCCAAGGTAGGCGTTGGTCGAGACGCACATCGGCGGCAGGGGCGCGCCGCTGAACATTTCATGGATACCGCTGCTGCTCAGCTGTTTGAACTGCGGCTGCAGGTCATCGCCCAGCAGCACGGCGATTTTCAACGCCACCCCGGCCTTGTCGCAGGCAGCGGTCAGGGCGGCGGCGCAGGCCTGCGGATTGACTCCGCCGGCGTTACTGATGACGCGGATTTTCTGTTCGGCGAGTTGACCCAGCAGCGGGCTGAGGACTTCGATGAAGTCGCTGGCGTAACCAGCCTGAGGCTCTTTCATCCGCGCACCGGCCATGATCGACATCGTGATTTCGGCCAGATAATCGAAGACCAGATAGTCCAGGCGCCCACCTTCCACCAATTGCGCGGCGGCGGTCGAGGTATCGCCCCAGAAGGCGCTGGCGCACCCGATGCGAATTGTTTTAGGCCCAGTCAACTCCATAGCCACCTCCGACAGAAGTGCATCGAGACTACCAAGCAAGCGCTTGGTTTGTAAACGGCTTAACTATCTTCTTCCCGAGCGCTTGCTTGGGCGCCCCGGCCAGCTTAAATTGCCCGCGCAACCCCGCTGTTTTAGCGGTGATTGGCGTATTTGATTGATCGACTGTAGGAGAGAACGGGTGGACGAGCAAAAAGCCCTGAGGGTGATGCGCGAATTGGTCGACAACGGCCAATTGACCGACCCGGACAGCGCCCGCGGCAAATTGCTGCAAGTGGCGGCTCACCTGTTCCGCAACAAAGGTTTTGAGCGCACCACCGTGCGCGATCTGGCCGGCGCCGTGGGCATTCAGTCGGGCAGTATTTTTCATCACTTCAAAAGCAAGGACGAGATCCTGCGGGCGGTGATGGAGGAAACCATTCGCTACAACACCGCGTTAATGCGTGCAGCCCTGGCAGACGCCGGCAGTGTGCGCGAGCGCGTGCTGGCGCTGATTCGTTGTGAATTGCAGTCGATCATGGGCGGCAGTGGCGAGGCCATGGCGGTGTTGGTGTATGAATGGCGTTCGCTGTCCGAAGACGGGCAGGCGCAGGTGCTGGCGCTGCGCGACATTTATGAAGATCTCTGGCTACAGGTGCTGGGCGAGGCCAAGGACGCCGGTTTTATTCGCGGGGATGTGTTCATCACCCGCCGCTTTCTGACGGGGGCGTTGTCCTGGACCACCACTTGGTTTCGCGCCGGCGGCAGCACGAACCTCGATCAGTTGGCCGATGAGGCGTTGATTCTGGTGCTGGAAGAGAACAATAGCTTTCCAAGTCAGACGGAAACTGGCTAAGTGGCCGAAACCACCTAGCTTGAATGCATTGATGCGTATTTTCTCGGGGAGTAGGTTGTTTTGATATCTTCGCCAAATCGGACGGCCTCGCGGCTTTTGCTGGCGGCGCTTGCAGTGTTCTGGGTGTTGCCTTCTCAGGCTGCGCAACTGGTGCGGATCGGTGCCGCACACTTTCCGCCCTATACCGTGCGCCCGGAGTCCGGTGCCGATACCGGTCTGTTGCCGCAACTGGTCGAGGCACTCAATGCCTTGCAAAGCGACTATCAGTTCGCCCTGGTACCTACCTCCATTCCCCGGCGCTTCGGTGACTTCAAGCAAGGCCGGGTGGACATGGCGATTTTCGAGAATCCGGATTGGGGCTGGAAGGACATCCCTCACACCAGCGTCGACATGGGCCTGGAAGATGCCGAGATTTTTGTCGCACAACGGGAGCTCGATCGCCGGGAGAGTTACTTTGCCGACCTCACCGGCAAGCGTCTGGCGCTGTTCAGCGGCTATCACTACGAATTCGCCAACTTCAATGCCGATCCAAAATTCCTCGCGCAGAACTACAACGCCACGCTGACGTATTCCCATGACAGTAACCTGCTGATGGTGCTGCGCGGGCGTGCCAACGTTGCCTTGGTGACACGCTCGTACCTGAGCGATTACCTGCTGCGCAACAAGGAAGTCGCTGATCAACTGCTGGTGTCCCAGCGTATCGATCAGGTTTATCACCACTACGCCATCCTCCGTCCGGCCGCACCCATCAGCGGCGTGGCGTTCAGCAAGTTGCTGCAAGGGTTGCGGGACAATGGCCAGATGCTGAAGATTTTCGACCCCTACAAGATCGCCGTGGTGCCGGTCCCGGGAAGCTGAGATCGCGCCACAGGTCGCGTATTTGCCGACCTCTCTTAAATTTCCCGCGCTGGCTCACGTCACATCGTTGAACTGCCGACGATTAACGTGAGCCCGACCCATGTCCACTCTGAATGTCCTGACTGCCCTGGCCTTGCCGACAGGAAGCCGTCTTGTAGCTGATGAAACCGAACGCCGCCTGTGCCTCAGCCTTGAAGGGCAGCCGCTGATCCAGCTGCGCCTGACTCGCGAGCCCGAGCTGCATGTGCAAGTCGAAGAGCGTTTCGACCACGCCGACAGTCAGGCAGTATGGGTGGCCTGTTATTGGCTGTTTGCCCGTGACCCGGGCTGTCAGCGCCTGATCTGGCAACTCGATGTAGCCCCCACCGAAGCATTGCTCAGCGGGTTGCTGATCCCCACCGAACTCGTCGGCCAGTATCGCTGTGAGCGAACACTGTTCTGGCAATTGCCTCAGCCTTGGCTGGGTGTGTCGCTGACTTCGAGTTATCCCCAGCAAATGATCATCAGTGGCGGCAAGCGTCATCCGCTGCGCCCGATGAAACCGCGCGGTGAAGTCTATCGGCGTTTTGATGCGCGCCTCGGTGCCTGGATTTCCCTGCGCAGGGTGGACATCGACCTGGACCTGGCGCGTTTCAATCGTTGGCAGAACAGTCCGCGAGTGGCGAGTTTCTGGCAGGAGGAGGGCAGCCTCGACCAGCATCGCGAGTACCTGAGCAAACTTGAAGCCGATCCCCGCACACTGACGCTGATCGGTTGTTTCGATGATCAGCCGTTCGCCTACTTTGAAGCCTATTGGGCCAAGGAAGATCGCATCGCGCCGTTCTATGACGCCGGCGATTACGACCGCGGTATTCACATGCTGGTGGGTGAGGAAAATCACCGTGGCCCGCACAAGGTGGCGAGCTGGTTATCGGCGTTGACGCATTACCTGTTTCTCGACGATCCACGCACTCAGCGGGTGGTTGCCGAGCCTCGCGCCGACAACGCGAAGATGATCGGGCATATGCAGAACCAGGGTTTTCACTGCCAGAAAGAGTTCGACTTCCCGCACAAGCGCGCGGCGTTGATGATGTTAGGGCGTGAGCGGTTTTTTGATCGGTGTGCGTTGGCTTGATACAAAAAAACGCAGCCTTGGGCTGCGTTTTTCCTGCGTGCGCTTGCGTGTCAGCGGCGAGCAAAGGTATCCACACGACTGCCCGACACCTTGCGGCAATGCACCAGCGCATCGCGAATCATGAAGTTCACCAGGGTCGGCGAGACGCCAAGCTCCTTGGCGATGTCCTTTTGCGGCACGCCGTGCAGGCGATACATCTCGAAGGCGTAGCGGGTGCGGCTGGGCAGCTCGGTCAGCGCATCGGCAATGTTTTCCAGGGTCGAGAAGTTGATGTGCGAGGTTTCCGGCGAAGCGCCTTGAATCACCACGTTCAGGCCTTCCTCTTCAGGGCCCGAATACTTCTGCTCCAGTGCCTGTTTGCGGTAGTGATCGATCGCCAGGTTGCGCACGATCTGGAACAGGTAGCTGAGCTGAGCCTTGAACGAGGACGTGATCTGCGGCGCAGATTGCAGCCGGAAGAACGCATCCTGCACCACGTCTTCAGCACGCGACCGGCAACCGGTAATGCGGGCTGCAATCTTGACCAGAATCAGTCGATTGTCGACGAATGCCTGAAGTAGCGGTGAATCGCACCTGCCTGTGGACATTTGTTCCGTCATGGAAATCACCTTGCTGCCAATAGGTTCGTGGGACGGCAAACGGGGCTGAGCCGTCCTACACATCGAGCGACAAATTATTCTAAATGATAATGATTGTCAAATGAGAAACAGAACTAATGATCGACAAGGGTGCAGAGTGAGAACGGCGACACGCTGCCGCGCCCGCTTGCCGCACCGCAGCCCCATTGGCGATCTGGTCTTCCGACTAATTATTTGAAGACGTCAACCGTTCTCATTGGTGAAGGGTTCCGGGTAGCACCTGCGGCCAAAACAGCATTCCCAAACCTTGCGCGGTCGGCGAAGACCGCGTCCTGCGCGCCCTCGAAGGGGCGTGACGTCAGAAAACCGATTTCACTTGCAAGCCGAATTCAGGCAGGAAACCTCATGACCGACGCGTTCGAACTCCCCAGCACACTGGTCCAAGCCCTTCAGCGCCGAGCGGCCCTGACGCCGGACCGGGTGGCCTTGCGTTTTCTCGCCGAAACCCAGGATCAGGCTGTGGTGCTCAGTTATCGCGAGCTGGATCAGCGGGCGCGGACCATGGCTGGCGCGTTGCAGGCCGAGGCTGCGTTTGGCGACCGCGTGGTGCTGTTGTTTCCCAGCGGCCCGGATTACGTCGCGGCGTTCTTCGGATGCCTGTACGCCGGTGTGATCGCGGTGCCGGCCTATCCGCCGGAGTCGGCTCGTCGTCATCATCAGGAGCGTCTGCTGTCGATCATCAGCGATGCCGAACCACGTCTGCTGCTGACCAGCGCCGGTCTGCGCGATGCGTTGCAGCAAATCGAGGGCGCGCCGCCGTTGCTGTGTGTCGATACGCTCGACGGTGCATTGGCCGAACGTTGGGTGGCGCCGAACCTTGCAGACGACCACATCGCGTTCCTGCAATACACCTCCGGCTCCACCGCGTTGCCTAAAGGGGTGCAAGTCAGCCACGGCAATCTGGTGGCCAATGAACTGCTGATTCGCCACGGCTTTGGCATTGATGTGAATCCTGACGACGTGATCGTCAGCTGGCTGCCGCTGTACCACGACATGGGCCTGATTGGCGGTCTGTTGCAGCCGATTTTCAGCGGCGTGCCGTGCGTGTTGATGTCGCCGGCGTATTTCCTCGGCCGGCCGTTGCGCTGGCTGGAAGCGATCAGCGAGTACGGCGGCACCATCAGCGGTGGGCCGGATTTTGCCTATCGACTGTGCAGCGAGCGGGTCAGTGAATCGGCCCTGGAACGTCTGGACCTGAGTGGTTGGCGCGTGGCGTACTCCGGCTCCGAGCCGATTCGCCTCGATACGCTGGAACGCTTCGCCGAGAAGTTCGCGGCCTGCGGTTTCACCCAAGACAGTTTCATGGCGTCCTACGGGTTGGCCGAAGCGACGCTGTTCGTGGCCGGCAGCCCTCGCGGTCAGGGCATTGGCAACCTGTGCGTGGACGATCAAGCCCTGGCACAAAACCGTGCGGAGGCAGGCGACGGCAGCCCGATCATGAGTTGCGGCATCAGTCAGCCGGAGCACGCGGTGCTGATTGTCGATCCGATTGCGCTCAACGCGCTGGCGGACAACACGGTTGGCGAAGTCTGGGCCGCCGGGCCAAGCGTCGCCCACGGCTACTGGCGCAACCCTGAAGCCAGCGCCAAGACGTTCGTTCAACATGCCGGCCGTACCTGGCTGCGTACCGGCGACCTGGGCTTTATGCGCAACGGTGAACTGTTTATCACTGGGCGCCTGAAAGACATGTTGATCGTCCGTGGTCACAACCTTTACCCACAGGACATCGAGCAAACCATCGAACGCGACGTGGAGGTGGTGCGCAAAGGGCGGGTCGCCGCTTTCGCGGTCAACATCGAAGGCCAGGAAGGCATCGGCATTGCGGCGGAAATCAGCCGCAGCGTGCAAAAAATCCTCCCGCCCGACGCGTTGATCAAAGCCATCCGCCAAGCCGTGGCCGAGGTGTATCAGGAAGCGCCGAGCGTGGTGGTGCTGCTCAATCCGGGCGCGCTGCCCAAGACCTCGAGCGGCAAACTGCAACGCTCGGCATGCCGCAATCGTCTGGTGGACGGCAGCCTCGACAGCTATGCGCTGTTCCCGTCGGCAAACGTCGACAGTAAATCCACAACTGAATCAGGTTCTGAACTGCAATCCTTGATCGGCCAGATCTGGTGCGAACAATTGCAGGTCAAACAGGTCAGCGCCGACGATCACTTCTTCCTGTTGGGCGGCAACTCCATCGCGGCCACTCAGGTGGTCGCGCGTCTGCGCGAAGAACTCGCTCTGGAGCTGAACCTGCGCCTGTTGTTCGAAGCGCCGACCCTTGGCGCGTTTGCCGCCGCGGTCGCTCAGCAACAACAGGAGGGTGGCCTCGCCCAAGGCGCGATCACCCCGCTGTCGCGCGCCGAAGCCATGCCGCAATCCCTGGCGCAGAACCGTCTGTGGATTACCTGGCAACTCGACCCGCAGAGCAGTGCCTACAACATTCCCGGTGCCTTGCGCTTGCGCGGCGAGCTGGATGAAGACGCCTTGCGCGCCAGTTTCCAGCAACTGATCGAGCGTCACGAATCCCTGCGCACGCGGTTCTTCGAGCGTGACGGTGTGGCGCTGCAACAGGTCGATGCCGCGAGCGAATTCAACCTGCAACTGATCGATATCAGCGACCTGCCGGTGGCCGAGCGTGAAGGCCGTGCGCAGCAAATCCGTGAGGACGAAGCCCGTACTCAATTCGATCTGGAAAAAGGCCCGCTGCTGTGGGTGACCCTGGTGCGCCTCGATGATGAGGACCATCAACTGTTGGTGACGATGCACCACATCATCGCCGACGGTTGGTCGCTGAACGTGCTGATCGACGAGTTCTCGCGCCTGTACGCCGCAGCGTCCCAAGGACAACCAGCGACGCTCGCGGCATTGTCCACGCAATACGCCGACTACGGCAGCTGGCAGCGCCAATGGCTGGCGCAAGGGGAGGGCGAGCGTCAGCTGGCTTACTGGAAAGCGCAATTGGGCTCTGATCATCCAACCCTGAGTTTGGCCACCGACCATCCACGCTCGGCGCAACACACTCACCGTGCTGCCCGCCATTGCGTGAAGCTGGGCGCGACCCTGAGCGACGCCATTCGCCAGACCGCCCAGGCCCATCAATCCACTTCGTTCATGCTGTTGCTCGCGGCGTTCCAGAGCCTGCTGCACCGCTACAGTGGCCAGCGCGACATCCGCATCGGCGTGCCGAACGCCAACCGTCCGCGCCTGGAAACCCAAGGGCTGATCGGCTTCTTCATCAACACCCAAGTGCTGCGCGCCGAGTTGGATTCGCAGCTGCCATTTGTGGCGTTGCTGGCGCAAACCCGTCAGGCCGCGTTGGGCGCACAAGCGCATCAGGACCTGCCGTTCGAACAATTGCTCGAAGCCTTCCCGCAAGCCCGCGAACAAGGTTTGTTCCAGGTCATGTTCAACCACCAGCAGCGGGACTTGAGCGCACTGCGTCACCTGCCTGGGTTGCTGGCCGAAGAGCTGCCGTGGCACAGCCGCGAAGCCAAGTTCGACCTGCAGTTGCACAGCGAAGAAGACCGTAATGGTCGCCTCAGTCTGTCCTTCGACTACGCCAGCGAACTGTTCGACACCGCGACCATCGAGCGTCTGGCCGAGCATTTCAGCAACCTGCTGCGAGCGATCTGCGAGCAACCGAAAACCGCTATCGGCGACCTGCAACTGCTGAACCCGTCCGAGCTCGATCAGCAAACTTTGTGGAGCGCCGCACCGTGTACGCCGGCCCGCGTTTGGCTGCCCGAGTTGCTCAATGAACAGGCTCGCCTGACCCCTGAGCGCACCGCCCTGATGTGGGACGACGGCAGCCTGAACTTCGCCGAACTGCACACCCAATCCAACCGACTGGCCCATTACCTGCGCGACAAAGGCGTCGGTCCGGATGTCTGCGTGGCCATCGCCGCCGAGCGTTCGCCGCAGTTGCTGATTGGCCTGCTGGCGATCATCAAGGCCGGTGGCGCCTACGTGCCGCTGGACCCGGATTACCCGGCCGAACGCCTGGCCTACATGCTCAGCGACAGCGGCGTCGAATTGCTGCTGACCCAAACCGAGCTGCTTGACCGCCTGCCGACCGCCGACGGCGTCAGCGTGATCGCCATGGACGCCTTGCATCTGGAGAACTGGCCGAGCCAAACGCCGGGTCTGCACTTGCACGGCGACAACCTGGCGTACGTGATTTACACCTCCGGTTCCACCGGCCAGCCGAAGGGCGTCGGCAACACCCACGCAGCCCTCGCCGAGCGGCTGCAATGGATGCAGAACACCTATCGCCTGAACGAAACTGACGTGTTGATGCAAAAGGCACCGATCAGTTTCGACGTGTCAGTGTGGGAGTGCTTCTGGCCGCTGATTACAGGTGCACGCTTGCTGATCGCCGGCCCTGGCGAACACCGCGATCCGCACCGCATCGCGCAGCTTGTCCAACAGTACGGCGTGACCACGCTGCACTTCGTGCCGCCGCTGTTGGCGCTGTTCATCGACGAACCGCTGACCACCGAATGCACCAGCCTGCGTCGGGTATTCTCCGGTGGCGAAGCCTTGCCCGCCGAACTGCGCAACCGCGTGCTGGAACACCTGCCTGCCGTGCAATTGCACAACCGCTACGGCCCGACCGAAACCGCGATCAACGTCACCCATTGGCACTGCACAACCGCCGATGGCGAACGCTCACCGATTGGTCGTCCGCTGGGCAATGTGCTGTGCCGCGTACTCGATGAGGCACTCAATCCCGTTCCGGCCGGTGTGCCGGGCGAGCTGTGCATCAGTGGCATTGGTTTGGCGCGCGGCTATTTGGGTCGTCCAGGCCTGACCGCCGAACGCTTTATCGCCGATCCGCTGGGCGAGCAGGGCGCTCGCTTGTACCGCACGGGTGACCGTGCGCGCTGGACCGCCGATGGTGTGATCGAATACCTCGGCCGTCTCGATCAGCAGGTCAAACTGCGTGGTTTCCGCGTTGAACCGCAAGAAATCGAAGCACGCCTGCTGGCTCAGGACGGCGTCGCTCAAGCCGTGGCGCTGGTGCGCGAAACGGCGGCCGGCGCACAGTTGATCGGTTACTACACCGCCACTGAAACCAGTGAAACTGAAGACGTTCAAACCGCCCGCCTGACAATAGCGCTGGCGGCTGAGTTGCCGGAATACATGGTCCCGGCGCAGCTGATGCGTCTGGACGAAATGCCCCTGAGCCCCAGCGGCAAACTCGACCGTCGCGCCTTACCGGAACCGCAATGGCAAGTGCGCGAACACGTCGAACCGGTCACCGCGCTGGAACAACACATCGCCGGTATCTGGCGTGAAGTATTAGGCTTGGCGCAAATCGGTCTGCGCGACGACTTCTTCGCCCTCGGCGGCCATTCCTTGCTGGCCACGCAAATCATCTCCCGCACCCGTCAGGCCTGCGACGTCGAGTTGCCGCTGCGCACGCTGTTCGAAAACAGTGAGCTTGGCGTGTTTTCCGAACAGGTTCGCTTGATTCAGGCCAGCGGCAAAACCAACCGGCAACCGCCCATCGAGAAAGTCGACCGCAGCCAACCGGTGCCGTTGTCCTATTCCCAGCAGCGCATGTGGTTCCTCTGGCAGATGGAACCGGACAGCCCGGCCTATAACGTCGGCGGCATGGCGCGGCTGCGCGGGGTACTTGATGTCGGGCGCTTTGAAGCAGCGCTGCACGCATTGATCATGCGTCACGAAACCTTGCGCACCACGTTCCCGAGCATCGATGGCGTGGCGCAGCAAAGGGTTCACCCGGACACCGGCATGCGCATGGACTGGAAGGACTTCTCCGCGCTCGACGCTGATAGCCGCGAACAGCGCGTCCAGCAACTCGCGGACGACGAAGCGCATAAAGCCTTCGATCTGGAAACCGGACCGCTGCTGCGCGCCTGCATGGTCAAGACCGCCGAGCAGGAGCATTACCTGGTACTGACCTTGCACCACATCGTCACCGAAGGCTGGGCGATGGACATCTTCGCCCGGGAACTGAGTGCACTCTACGAAGCCTTTGTCGATGACCGCGAATCGCCGCTGCAACCACTGCCAGTGCAATACCTGGATTACAGCGTCTGGCAGCGTCAGTGGCTGGAATCCGGCGAACGTCAGCGCCAACTCGATTATTGGACCGCACAACTGGGGCGTGAACATCCGCTGCTGGAATTGCCCGCCGACCGTCCACGTCCGCCCGTGCAAAGTCATCGGGGCGAACTGTTCCGTTTCGACCTGAGCGATGACCTTGCCGCCCGGGTCCGCGCCTTCAATGCACACAACGGTCTGACCCTGTTCATGACCATGACCGCCGCGCTGGCCGTGCTGCTTTACCGCTACAGCGGCCAGACCGATTTGCGCATCGGCGCGCCGGTGGCCAACCGGATTCGTCCCGAAAGTGAAGGGCTGATCGGTGCGTTCCTCAACACCCAGGTGCTGCGTTGCCAGCTTGACGGGCAGATGTCCGTGGGTGAGTTGTTCGAGCAGGTTCGCCACACCGTGATCGAAGGTCAGTCCCATCAAGACTTGCCGTTCGATCACTTGGTGGAAGCCTTGCAGCCACCGCGCAGCGCCGCCTACAACCCGCTTTTCCAGGTGATGTGCAACGTGCAGCGCTGGGAATTCCAGCAGAGCCGCACACTGGCCGGCATGACCGTCGAGTACCTGGCCAACGATGCGCGAGCGACCAAGTTCGACCTCAACCTGGAAGTCACCGACCTCGACCATCGCCTGGGTTGCTGCCTGACCTACAGCACTGATCTGTTCGATGAACCACGCATTGCGCGGATGGCCGGGCATTGGCGCAACCTGCTGGAGGCGCTGCTGGCCGATCCGCAACAGCGCCTCAGTGAGCTGCCGTTGCTGGAAGCTGCCGAACAGCAAAACCTGCTCGACAGCCTCGGCGTCGAGCCGGGCGAACATCGACTCGATCAGTGCATTCAGCACCTGTTCAGCGAGCAGGTCCTGGCCCGCAAAGATTCACCCGCACTGACTTTCGTCGGGCAAACCCTGAGCTACGCCGAACTCGACAGTCGCGCCAATCGCCTGGCCTGGATGCTCCGCGAGCGTGGGGTTGGGCCGCAGGTTCGGGTCGGCCTGGCACTTGAGCGGTCGCTGGAAATGGTCGTCGGCCTGCTGGCGATCCTCAAGGCGGGCGGCGCCTATGTGCCGTTGGACCCGGAATACCCGCTGGATCGTTTGCACTACATGATTGAAGACAGCGGCATCGGTTTGCTGCTCAGCGATGCGGCGATGTTCCAAGCGCTTGGCGAACTGCCGCCTACCGTGGCTCGCGGGTGCCTCGAAGAGGACGCCGCCACACTGGCCAATTACCCGGACACCGAGCTGCCGTTTATCAGCCTGCCACAACACCAGGCGTACCTGATTTACACCTCGGGCTCTACTGGCAAACCAAAAGGCGTGGTGGTGTCCCACGGTGAAATCGCCATGCACTGCCGCGCCGTGATCGAGCGCTTCGGCATGCGCCCGGACGACTGTGAGCTGCATTTCTATTCAATCAACTTCGACGCCGCGACCGAGCGTTTGCTGGTGCCGTTGTTGAGTGGGGCTCAAGTCGTTCTGCGCGCTCAGGGCCAGTGGGGTGTGGAAGAAATCTGCGGTCTGATTCGCCGTCACAACATCAACATCCTCGGCTTCACCCCAAGCTACGGCAGCCAGTTGGCGCAATGGCTGGCGACTCAGGGCGAGACATTACCGGTGCGGATGTGCATCACCGGCGGTGAGGCCTTGACCGGCGAACACCTGACGCGAATTCGCGCAGCGTTCAAGCCGAGTCTGTTTTTCAACGCTTACGGCCCGACCGAAACCGTGGTCATGCCGTTGGCCAGTCTGGCGCCTGAGCAGCTTGAAGAGGGAATGGGCAGTGTGCCGATCGGCAGCGTGATTGGCGCTCGGGTGGCTTACATCCTCGATGCCGATCTGGCGTTGGTGCCGCAAGGCGCGACCGGCGAGTTGTACGTCGGCGGTGCCGGGCTGGCGCAGGGTTATCACCAGCGTCCGGGCATGACGGCCGAGCGGTTTGTCGCCGATCCTTTTGCCGCCAATGGCGGGCGCCTGTACCGCACCGGCGATCGGGTGCGTCAGCGCGCCGATGGTCTGGTGGAGTACCTCGGGCGCATTGACCATCAAGTGAAAATTCGTGGTTTCCGCATTGAACTGGGCGAGATCGAAACCCGTCTGCTGGAGCATGAATCCGTGCGTGAGGTCGTGGTGTTGGCCCTTGATGCACCGAGCGGAAAACAACTCGTCGGCTACCTGGTAACTGACATTGCCGAGCAGGACGAAACCCAACAAGCCTCACTGCGCGAGGCCCTCAAGGCTCACCTGAAATCCCAGTTACCGGATTACATGGTGCCGACGCACTTGATCTTGCTGGCTCGCTGGCCACTGACCGCCAACGGCAAACTCGACCGCCGCGCACTGCCGGCGCCGGATCCGGAGCTGAACCGTCAGCACTACGTGGCGCCGAGCAATGAGCTTGAACTGACGCTGGCCGCGATCTGGTGCGAAGTGCTGAATGTCGAACAAGTGGGCCTCAACGACAACTTTTTCGAACTGGGCGGCGACTCGATTCTGTCGATTCAGGTGGTCAGCCGTGCGCGGCAGCAGGGCATTCACTTCAGCCCGCGTGACCTGTTCCAGCATCAGACGGTACAGACCCTGGCCGCCGTGGCGACCCGCACTGAGCAGGTCACGGCCGAGCAAGGTTTGCTTGCCGGCGAATCACGGTTGACGCCGATCCAGCACTGGTTCTTCGACACCGATATCCCTCAGCGCCAACACTGGAACCAGGCATTGCTGCTGGAGCCCACCGTGGCGCTGGAGCCCCATCGCCTCGAGCAAGCATTGCTGGCGGTGATCGAACAGCACGACGCCTTGCGTTTGCGTTTCACCGACGTCGCAGGTCAATGGCAGGCCGAGCATCAGGCGATTTCCGATGCGCCGGTGCTGTGGCAAGTGCGCGTTACGTCCATGGACAAATGCGCGGCACTGTTCGCCGATGCCCAGCGCAGCCTCGACCTCGAAGCGGGGCCGTTGATGCGGGCGCTGCTGGTCGACGGCCCCGAGGGCCAACAGCGGCTGTTCATCGCCATTCACCACCTGGTGGTGGACGGCGTTTCGTGGCGAGTGCTGCTGGACGACCTGCAAGCGGTGTATCGCCAACTGGACGCGGGGCAGTCGGCAAAACTGCCGGCGAAAACCACTGCCTTCAAGGACTGGGCCGCACGCTTGCAGGCATATGCCGGCAGTGAATCCCTGCGTGAAGAACTGAGCGGGTGGCAGTCGCAACTGGCCGGTGAAAGCGTCGAGTTGCCGTGTGATCGCCCCGAGGGTGGCCGGCAGAATCGTCATGCACAAACCGTCAGTGTGCGTCTCGACAGCGAGCGCACCCGACAATTGTTGCAGCAAGCGCCGAGTGCCTATCGCACCCAGGTCAACGACTTGCTGTTGACCGCATTGGCGCGCGTGCTGTGCCGCTGGAGTGGTCACGCGTCGGCGTTGATTCAACTCGAAGGCCACGGCCGCGAAACCCTGTTCGACGAAATCGACCTGACGCGAACCGTCGGCTGGTTCACCAGCGCTTATCCGTTGCGGCTGACGCCAGTGGACGGGCAGGGCGCCTCGATCAAGGCGATCAAGGAACAACTGCGTGCGGTGCCGCACAAAGGTCTGGGTTATGGCGTGTTGCGTTATCTCGCCGATGACTCGAGCCGTCAGAGCATGGCGGCCTTGCCGGTGGCACCGATCACCTTCAACTACCTCGGTCAGTTCGACCAGAGCTTCGGCGCGGACGCCTTGTTCCTGCCTCTCGATGAAGCGGTCGGCGCGGCCCATGATCCTCGCGCGCCGCTGCCCAATGAGCTGTGCGTCGACAGTCAGGTCTACGGCGGTGAGCTGGTGCTGCGTTGGACCTTCAGCGCCGAACGCCACGACCCGCAGACCATCACTGAACTGGCGGACGCATACCTTGGCGAATTGCAGAGCCTGATCGAGCATTGCCTGGGCGACGATGCGGGTGGCCTGACGCCGTCGGACTTCCCGTTGGCGAAACTGACCCAGCCACAACTCGACGCGCTGCCCATCCCCGCCGCCGCTATCGAAGACGTCTACCCGCTGACCCCGATGCAGGAAGGCATGCTGTTGCACACCTTGCTGGAACCGGGCACCGGCCTCTATTACATGCAGGATCGCTACCGCATCAACAGCGAGCTCGACCCGCAGCGTTTCGCCCAGGCCTGGCAAGCCGTCATCGCCCGTCACGAAGCCCTGCGCGCGTCGTTCTGCTGGAACGTCGGCGAAGACATGCTGCAAGTTATCCACAAGCCAGGCAGCACGCCGATCGAGTATCTGGACTGGACCGCAATCGTCGATGCCGAGCAGGAGCCGACGTTGCAGGCACTGCTCAAACGCGAGCGTGAGGCTGGGTTCGATCTGCTCAATCAGGCACCGTTCCACCTGCGTTTGATCCGGGTGGGCGCGGCGCGTTACTGGTTCATGATGAGCAACCACCACATCCTGATCGATGCCTGGTGCCGTTCGCTGTTGATGAACGATTTCTTCGAAATCTACACCGCACTGGGCGAAGGTCGAGACGCGCAGCTGGCCGTGCCACCGCGCTATCGCGACTACATCGGCTGGCTGCAACGCCAGAGCCTGGCCGAGGCGCGGCAGTGGTGGAAAACCAACCTGCAAGGCTTCGAGCGGACCACGCCGATTCCGAGCGACCGGCCGTTCCTGCGTGAACATGCCGGTGAAAGCGGCGGGATGATCGTCGGCGACCGCTACACAAGGCTTGATGCTCGTGACGGTGCGCAACTGCGCGAACTGGCCCAGGCGCATCAACTGACCATCAACACCTTCGCTCAAGCGGCGTGGGCGCTGGCGCTGCGACGTTTGAGCGGTGATCGCGACGTGCTGTTCGGCGTCACGGTGGCTGGGCGTCCGGTGGCAATGCCAGCGATGCAGCGCACCGTCGGGCTGTTCATCAACAGCATCGCGCTGCGGGTGAAAATGCCCGAGGACGATCAGCGGTGCAGCGTTCGTCAATGGCTCAGTGGCTTGCTCGACAGCAACATGCAATTGCGCGAGTACGAATACCTGCCGCTGGTGAGCATTCAGGAAAACAGCGAACTGCCCAAGGGCCAGCCGTTGTTTGACAGCCTGTTCGTGTTCGAAAACGCCCCGGTGGAAGTCTCGGTGCTGGACCGAGCGCAGAGCCTCAACGCGACGTCGGATTCGGGCCGCACCCACACCAACTTCCCGCTGACGGCGGTGTGCTATCCGGGCGATGACCTGGGCTTGCACCTGTCTTACGACCAGCGTTACTTCGATGAGTCGACCGTCGAACGCATGCTCGGCGAGTTCAAGCGGTTGCTGCTGGCGCTGGTCGAAGGTTTCCATGGCAACATGGCTGACTTGCCGCTGCTGGGGGCCGAAGAGCAGGATTTCCTGATCCATGGCTGCAATCAGAGTGAACACGACTATCCGCTGGAGCAGAGCTACGTCGCGTTGTTCGAGGCTCAGGTCGCGCAACATCCACAACGGATTGCCGCGAGTTGCCTCGACAAGTTGCACAGCTACGTTGAGCTGAACCAGCGCAGTAACCGTCTCGGTCATGCGCTGATTGCGGCAGGCGTCGGGCTGGATCAACCGGTGGCATTGCTCGCCGAACGTAACCTCGATCTGCTGGGCATGATCATCGGCAGCTTCAAGGCGGGCGCCGGTTACCTGCCGCTGGACCCGGGCCTGCCGAGCCAGCGTCTGAGCCGGATCATCGACCTGAGCCGCACGCCGTTGCTGGTTTGCACTGAGGCCTGTCGTGAACAAGCTGTCGCGCTACTGGATGAGTTCAGTTGCGCCAATCGGCCGAAGTTGCTGGTGTGGGAAGAGGTGCAGGCGAGCGATGTTTCGGTGGTCAATCCGGGTGTCTACAGTGGTCCGGACAACCTCGCTTACGTGATCTATACCTCGGGTTCCACCGGTCTGCCGAAGGGCGTGATGGTCGAGCAGCGCGGCATGCTCAATAACCAGTTGAGCAAGGTGCCGTACCTGAATTTGAGCGCCGACGATGTGATCGCTCAGACCGCCTCGCAAAGTTTCGACATTTCGGTCTGGCAGTTCCTCGCCGCACCGTTGTTCGGCGCTCGGGTTGACATCGTGCCGAACACCATCGCCCATGATCCGCAAGGGTTGCTGGCGCATGTGTCGGCGCAGGGCATCACCGTGCTGGAAAGCGTGCCATCGCTGATTCAGGGCATGCTCGCCCAGGAACGCATGAGCCTCGACGGACTGCGCTGGATGCTGCCGACCGGTGAGGCAATGCCGCCGGAGCTGGCGCACCAGTGGTTGCTGCGCTACCCGCAGATCGGTCTGGTGAATGCTTACGGTCCGGCGGAATGCTCGGATGACGTGGCGTTCTTCCGCGTCGACATGGCGTCGACTCGCGGCAGTTATTTGCCGATCGGTACGCCGACCGACAACAACCGTTTGTACTTGCTTGATGGCGCGCTGGAACTGGTGCCGCTGGGTGCGGTGGGCGAGTTGTGCGTCGCGGGTACCGGTGTCGGCCGTGGCTACGTCAGTGACCCCTTGCGCACCGCTCAAGTGTTTGTGCCGAACTCGTTTGGCGCGCCCGGTGATCGTCTGTATCGCACCGGAGATCTGGCCCGTCGTCGCAGTGACGGCGTGTTGGAATACGTCGGGCGTATCGACCATCAAGTGAAGATCCGCGGCTACCGCATCGAACTGGGTGAAATCGAGGCGCGTCTGCATGAACAGCCGCAAGTCCGCGAAGCGGCAGTAAGTGTGCAGGAAGGGGTCAACGGCAAGCATCTGGTCGGTTATTTGGTAGCGGCTGATTCTTTGATCAATCCAACCGAGCGACTGGAGCGCATCAAGCAACGGCTGCGTGCCGAGCTGCCGGAATACATGGTGCCGCTGCATTGGTTGTGGCTCGACCGGATGCCGCTGAATGCCAACGGCAAACTCGACCGCAAGGCCCTGCCGGCGCTGGAAATCGGCCAGTTGCAGAGCCAGGACTATCAGGCGCCACGCAATGAACTGGAGCAGATCTTGGCTGATATCTGGGCCGAAGTGCTAAAGGTCGGGAAGGTGGGGGTGCGTGACAACTTCTTCGAGCTGGGCGGGCATTCATTGCTGGCGACGCAGATCGCTTCGCGGGTGCAGAAAGCCCTGCAACGTGATGTGCCGCTGCGGGCGATGTTTGAATGCAGCACGGTGGAAGAACTGGCCGAGTACATCGAAGGGCTGGCGGCGAGCGACATCACCGAGGAGAAGGTGGATCGGTTGAATGATCTGATGGCGGAGTTGGAAGGGCTTTGATTCTCTAGCGATTGTGAAGGCCCCTTCGCGAGCCTGCTCGCGAAGGGGTCGGTGACGTCACTTAGGCCCGAGAATCTTCACCAACTTGTCCGGCGAAGGCGCGCCTTGCTGCTGTTGCAACTCGCCCTTGTCGTCCATGTAGAAAATCGCCGGGGTGGCCTGCAACTCAAGGTCCTCCATCAGCTGCATGTTCGCCGCCAGTTTCGCCTGAATCGCCGGAGGTATGTCCTTCAGCGCTTTTAGCGAACTGCCCTTGCCGGATTTCTCGTGATCTTCCAGCGCTTTGCTCGGATCCTTGGCGGCCAGCAGCGCAGCCGATTTGCCCGGGCTGTCTTCGCGAATGATGCCGACCATAATGTGCCGCAGCTGCACCTTGCCAGCCTTGACCCATGGCCGCGCCTGCTCCCAGAACATGTTGCAGTAAGGGCAATTCGGATCGCTGAACAGGTAGACGATCCGCGGCGCATCTTTCTTCCCGTCACCGATCCAGTTGCTGGTTTCCATTTTGCCCCAGACCTCCTTGGCCATCGGTGCATAAACCAGCTTCTGCAGCGGCGCACTGCTCAGGTCGTTGCCGTCGGCATCGTACAAATTGCCGAGCAACACATGCTTGCCATCCGGAGTCAGGTACAGCGCTATGCCACGGCTCTGGTACTGCGCCGCATAACCCCGCAGACCGTCGGGTGCGTCGAATTGGCCAACGATTTTCGCGCCCTTGGCTTCGATTTTCTTAATCGCGTCGGGCAGCTCTTCAGCCTGGACCGACGGTAGATGCAGCAGGGCAGCGCCCAGGGTCAACGTCAGCAGGTGGTGGAGGCGGGGCATGGCAGTTTCCTTGAAGAGGTGGCCGGTGCGGCAGGACTCGGGGTATCGAAGTTTTCCAGGGCGCGGGCCAGGCTGGCGTCCGACAGCTCACCCAGGTGGCTGCCCAGCAGGCGACCGTCGGGACTATAGAACAGCGTAGTCGGCAACGCCATGGAGCCGACGGCCTGGCCCAAACGGCCACTGCCGTCGAACAGCACGTTGGACAGGCTCAGGCCCTGGGTTTCCAGGTAAGTACTGACGCTTTGCATGCTTTCAGCCTGGTTGACGAACAGGAAGGTCAGGTCCGGGCGGTGTTGCTGGGCGTTTTCCAGCACCGGCATTTCCCGGCGGCACGGCGGGCACCAGGTGGCCCAGAGATTGATCACCAACGGGCCACCCTTGTAGTCGGCCAATTGCACGGTTTCACCGGCGGTATTGCGCAGGGCAATTTCCGGCAGGCGCGTGCCTTGTTCGTAAATCGTCAGGGAGAAAGTCGCCAGCAGCCAGAACGCCAGGCCACTGGCCACGCCAAAGCCCAAGGGGCGGCGCAAGCCCGGGCGACGCCAGCCTCGATGCAACGCGGCGAGCAGCAGCACGATCACACCGGGCCAGGCGAGAAAGCCGCCGTCGCGCAGGTCGATGATCTGCCACGGATCGTTGCGGTACTGCGCCCAGTAGGCGATCACGAAGCTGATCCGGGCGGCCAGCATGCCCAGCAGGAACAGGCTGAACAGCACCGACTCCGGGTTCTCGCCGCCGCGCTTGGCCACTCGCCAGCCGACGAAGGTCGCCAGCGCCAGGGCGCTGATCAGCAGCAGGTGATTAAGCGCAATGGCAAAAGTGCCGAGGGTAAAGGTCAGCATTAACGGGCGTCTCGGGTGGTGGACCAGCGTTGCAGGAAGGTGTCGGCATCGACCTCACCGGTAATGCGCTGGCTGCGACGCTCGATGCCGTCGGCACCGATCCACAGCAGGCTCGGTGGCCCCGGCACTTTATAACGGCCGAGCAGTTCGCGGCTGGCGGCATTGTCGGCGGTGACGTCCAGGCGTAGCAAGCGCACATCGCTCAAGGCTTCCAGTACGTGGGGTTTGCCGAATACCTGTTTTTCCATGACCTTGCACGACACGCACCAGTCGGCGTAGTAGTCCAGCAGCACCCACTGGCCTTGGGCCCGTGCCGCGTCCAGTTCCCGTTGCAGTTCGGCGGTGTCCTTGAGGGTGGTGAAGGCATCGTGGCCGACAGGGTTTGCCGCACGGCTCGAGTTTGAAGTGCTGTAGACCTGCAACGGCTTGAATAGATCGTCACTGCCACCGGCGGCCCCCAGCAGCAGCAGGCTGCCCCACAAACCCAGTAACAATGAGCTGGCCCCGAACACATGAGCGGTGCGTCCGAAACCGTCGGATTGGCGCCAGGCGCTGTAAGCCGCGATCACCAGCAAGGCGCCGCACAAACCGACCCACAGGGATTCATCCAGCACCGGGCGCAGCATCAGCAGGGCAGTGGCGAGGAACAGGAAGCCGAACACACCTTTGAGCAGGTTCATCCAGGCGCCGGGTTTGGGCACAAAGCGATTGCCGACGGTCACCAGCAACAGCAGCGGTACACCGATGCCGATGCCCATGGCGAACAGAATCAACCCGCCCTGCAGCGCATTGCCGCTTTGCGCGATGTAGAGCAAGGCGCCCGCCAGTGGGGCGGTCATGCACGGGCCCACCAGCAAACCGGACAAGGCACCCAACACACCGGCGCCGAACAGGCTGCCGCCGCGCTGATTACGCGAGACATGTTCCAGGCGATCACGCACAGCCACCGGCAGTTGCAACTCGAAGAAGCCGAACATCGGCAACGCCAGCAACACAAACACCGCCGCGAAACTGCCCAGCAACCAAGGGTTTTGCAACAATGCCTGCAGATTCGCCCCGAGCAGCGCGGCCAAAACGCCCAGCGCCGCATACACCAGCGCCATGCTCACGACGTAGCTGGTCGCCAAGGCGAAACCGCGCTTGGGCGTGGCGCCACTGCCGACGATCAAACCGGCCAGAATCGGCAGCATCGGCAACGAGCAAGGCGTGAAGGCCAGCAACAGCCCCAGACCAAAGAACACCAGCAAGCTCCAGCCCAGCGCCCGTTGCTGCAGGTCACTGGCCAAGGCTTCATCCGGCGCTTCGTTTGTCGCAGCGATAGCGGATTTGCCGCCCAGATCCACCACCTGAGTTTGTGGTGGATAACACAAACCGGCGTCGGCGCAGCCCTGGAATCCAACCTTGATCTGGCCGGTCGCACCTGCCGGAATCTTCAGTTCCAGACCCTGACGATAGACCTGCTGTTCGCCGAAGAATTCATCGCTGTGCGCTTCGCCGTCAGGCAATACAGGCTTGTGTTCCGCGGGCAAGCCATCGAACTTCAGGCGTTGCTGGTAGAGGTAATAACCGTCGGCGATTTGCCAATAGAGCTGGGTTTCACCGGAATCAAGGCGTTCGGAGGTGAAGATGAACGCCTTGCCGACGGGAAGAAAGTCGGGTTTGGTCGCGAACGGATCAGTCCCTGCCTGGGCCAGACCCGAGATCATGAGAACAAAGAATAGAAACAGTCGACGCATGGGTAAGCCTTGTCCCTGTGCAAGTGAGGTGCACAATGGGCGGCGTCGATTAACCGATGATTAACCGCGGTGGCCTTGTGGCATTGGCGCTTGCGGCATAATGTCCGCTTAATCGGCCACCGGCCTAATCAGCTTTTTTCTACGGGGCTCCCCATGCACGTACTGGTTTGCGAAGACGATGAGCTGATTGCCAGCGGCATTGTCGCCGGCCTCACCGCTCAAGGCCTGACGGTAGAGCACGTCGCTACCGCATCGTCTGCCAGGGCGATGCTCAAAGTGGCGGAATTCGACGTGATGGTGCTCGATCTTGGCCTTCCCGATGAAGACGGCCTGAAGCTGTTACAGCAGTTGCGCCATCATGGTCTGGAGATTCCAGTGCTGATTCTGACGGCCCGGGACTCGGTCACCGACCGCGTCGATGGCTTGCAAGCCGGCGCCGACGATTACTTGCTCAAACCTTTCGACCTGCGCGAACTGGCGGCGCGCCTGCACACCCTGTTGCGGCGGGTGGCGGGGCGCAGCGTCAACCTGATCGAGCACGGCCGTTTGACTTACGACCCGAGCAGCCGCGAAACCATGCTGGGCGGCCAGCCGGTGGACCTTTCCCGTCGCGAGCAGTCGCTGCTGCAGGCTTTGCTGCATAACCGGGGTCGGGTGCTGTCCACCGAGCAACTCAAAGACAGCGTCTACGGTTTCAACGATGAACTGGAAAGCAACGCCCTCAACGTGCATATCCATCACCTGCGGCGCAAACTCGGCAATGGCATTGTCGAGACGGTGCGCGGCCTGGGCTATCGCCTGGGGCCGGCCGATGGCGCAGAGGAATTGAAAAAGTGATGAGCCTGCGTTTGCGCCTGAGCCTGACACTTGGCGCCGCTTTTGCGCTGATCTGGGCCCTGGCTGCGGCCTGGATGCTCAGCGACCTGCGCAACCAAATGATGTTTTCCCTCGACCAGCGGCTGGTGGCCTCGGCACGCATGGTCGCCGGCCTGATGGAACAATTGCCCGCATTGCCGACTAAGGGTGAGGGCACCCATTTCAGCGCGGAACAACTGAACATCCCCGGCGGCATGGCCTGTCAGGTCAGTTCGTTGCGTGGAGAAATCCTCGCCCGCAGTCACACCGATCCGCAACAAACCCTGGAAGCCGAGAAAATGGGTTTCCACGACCAGATGATCGATGGTGCACCGTGGCGTAGTTTCACTCTGGCCCGCGGCGATCTGCGCATCACCACCGCCGATCGACAGATCGAACGTGAGGCTCTGAACCTGTCGATCCTGCTGGCGGCTTCGGTGCCGGTGGGCGTGGCCTTGCTCGGTTGTCTGTGCCTGCTCTGGCTGGGCATCGGCCAGGGGCTGGCGCCACTCAACCGCATGCGCGATGCCTTGATGCGCCGCAGTGCCGACTCCCTGGAACCTCTGCAGATCCAGCCGCTGCCCAGCGAACTGCAACCGTTGCTGGACACCCAGAATCAGCTGTTTCAACGGATCGGCAAGACCATCGAACGGGAACGCCGTCTGACCGGTGACGCCGCCCACGAGTTGCGCAGCCCGCTGACGGCGATCAAGACCCACCTGCAAGTGGCGCGCATGACCGACGGCGCGGCCCGGGATCAATCCCTGGCCCGGGCCGAAGAGGGTGCCGATCGCTTGCACCGGACCCTTGAGCAATTGCTGCTACTGGCGCGGGTCGAGGGCAGTCTGTCGTTCGATGATGGTGTGCAATGCAGCGCCGAGCAGGTGGCGAAACTGGCGATTCAGGACGCCGCCAGCGGTGATCGTCAGCGGATCAAGTTTCAGGTGCCGCCGAAGATCTCTCACGCCCCGGTGCAAATGCCCGCCGTGCTGTCGATTGCCGCGCTGCGCAACCTGCTGGACAACGCGCTGCGTCACACCCCGGGCGACGGCGCGGTGGAGCTGAGTCTGGTCACCACCGGCAATCGCGTGCAGTTTGTGGTTCGCGACCACGGGCCCGGCATTGCCGAAGACGATCTGCAACACCTGACCCAACGCTTCTGGCGCAACGGCCAGAGCACCGGCTGCGGTCTCGGTCTGGCGATTGTCCAGGCGATTGTCCAGCGCTGCGGCTGCACCCTGCATTTCGACAGCCGGCCGGATGGGCTGCGGGTTGAGTTGACCATGCCGTTGCAACCCATCTGATCGCCCCCTCAGGGGTTCCGTGTCGCACACCAAATGTAACGTCTCTCCATTAGCCACCCACTCACCATGGCGCTATCGTCCCCGGCAGCTTTGACTCAATGGATTGAGGTAACAGCGCCATGGATGCACCCCTACACATTTGCAAGGCAACCCCCGCCGACGCCGGCATCATCAGCCGGATCGTCGAGCGCTCCATTCGCGTGGGTTGCGCGCTCGACCATCGCAACAATCCGCTAACCGTCGCCACCTGGACCCACAACAAGACCATCGAACACGTGCAGCCCTGGCTGACCGACCCGCGGTTGTACCTGAACATCGCCCTGTTGCAGGACAAACCGGTCGGGGTCGCCATGGCCGGCATCAGTGGCAAGGTCGCGTTCTGTTACGTGCAGCCGGAATGGTTTCGTCGCGGGGCCGGGCAAGCACTGGTGCACGATCTCGAAGGCTGGTTGACCGATCAGGGTTTGCGCCAGGCACGACTCAATAGCACGCGAACCAGTGAAGCTTTTTACCGTCATCTGGGTTACCAGCCTTGCGCTGAAACCTTCGCGGTGGCGGGGCTCCATGCCATTCCCATGTGCAAAGCGCTGACACCCCCTTCATAGAAAGCTGATCGAGGGTCTAAATCCTCGGCGCCCTGACGCGTTTCCAGAACAGGAAAACCTTATTGAGGGGTCGAGAGATGTCAGTCGCTACCAGCCTTATGGAAGATCAGTCGGCCCGGATCACTCCGGCGCCGACTGAGACGCTTTATCAGTTCAATGAATCGCCGTTGCTGGCCCGTCAAAACCAGCAGGAATCGAATGCCCGCAGCTATCCGCGACGCATTCCCCTGGCCCTCAAACGTGCCAAGGGCATTTATGTCGAAGACGTCGAAGGCCGCCGTTTCATCGACTGCCTGGCCGGCGCCGGAACCCTGGCCCTGGGGCACAACCATTCGGTGGTGATCCAAGCGATCCAGCAAGTGCTGACCGATGAACTGCCCCTGCACACCCTCGACCTGACCACCCCGGTCAAGGATCAGTTCGTTCAGGACCTGTTCGGTTTGCTGCCGCCGACATTGGCCGCTGAAGCCAAGATCCAGTTCTGCGGCCCGACCGGCACCGACGCGGTGGAAGCCGCGCTGAAACTGGTGCGCACCGCCACCGGACGCAGCACTGTGCTGTCGTTCCAGGGCGGTTATCACGGCATGAGCCAGGGCGCGCTGAGCCTGATGGGCAGTCTGGGGCCGAAAAAGCCCTTGGGCGCCTTGCTCAGCAGTGGCGTGCAGTTCATGCCGTATCCCTACGATTACCGCTGCCCGTTCGGGCTCGGCGGCGCGCAAGGCGTGCAGGTCAATCTGAATTACCTGGAAAACCTGCTGAATGATCCCGAGGCGGGTGTGCAATTGCCAGCGGCAGTGATCGTTGAAGCGGTGCAGGGCGAGGGCGGGGTGATCCCGGCCGATCTCGATTGGTTGCGCGGCCTGCGACGTATCACCGAAAAGGCCGGCGTGGCGCTGATCGTCGATGAAATCCAGAGCGGTTTTGCCCGCACCGGCAAGATGTTCGCCTTCGAACACGCCGGGATCATTCCCGATGTGGTGGTCATGTCCAAAGCCATCGGCGGCAGTTTGCCGCTGGCCGTGGTGGTCTATCGTGACTGGCTCGACACCTGGCTGCCGGGCGCCCATGCCGGGACCTTCCGCGGCAATCAGATGGCCATGGCGGCAGGTTCTGCGGTGATGCGTTACCTGACTGAACACAAGGTCTGCGAGCACGCCGCTGCCATGGGCGAACGCTTGAGCGAACACCTGCGCATCTTGCAACGGGACTTCCCGCAACTGGGTGACATTCGGGGGCGCGGCTTGATGCTTGGCGTTGAACTGGTCGATCCGACGGGTGCGCCAGATGTATTGGGTCATCCACCGATTTTCGGTCGTCTGGCACCGCTGGTGCAGCGTGAATGCCTCAAGCGCGGCTTGATTCTTGAACTGGGCGGTCGTCATGGCGGCGTGGTGCGCTTCCTGCCACCGCTGGTGATCACTGCGGCGGAAATCGATCGGGTGGCCGAGATTTTCGGCAGGGCCATGGCCGCGGCCACCGCCAGTCTCTAAATTTTTCCACCTCTGGCACGTTCCTTTTACATAACGGCTGCGCACGCAGTGCAGCCCACCCTACAGCGATGGAGAAACACCATGACTTCAGTATTCGACCGCGAGGACATCCTCTTTCAGGTCGTGGTCAACCACGAAGAGCAATACTCGATCTGGCCCGACTACAAAGCGGTGCCTGCAGGCTGGCGCACCGTGGGCAAGAGCGGCCTGAAAAAGGAATGCCTGGCCTACATCGAAGAAACCTGGACTGACATGCGTCCTCTGAGCCTGCGTCAGAAAATGGAAGAACAGGCGGCTGTGGCTCATTAAGTCACGGCGCAGAAAAGAAGCCCGCTGAACCGGTAAGGTCAGCGGGCTTTTTTTGATCTGGAGTTTGTGTTGTCTGACTTTACGCCCCGCTCAACCCCTTGATCACCAAATCCACATTCCCTTCCAGCTCGGCCACCGGATCCGCCGCATCCACACTCAACACCACCAATCGGCTACCTGCCTCGGCAATCACTGCTTTCAGCGCATCCGACGGCTGCCGATGATGCAACACCACCGCCACGTCATTGTCCTTGAGCGTCGCGCCCAATTGCTTGAGCGCTTCAGGTGTCCACTCGGCGTCCGGCCGCGCATCGAGGCCGATCAGCTCCAGGTTGACGCCGCCAATCAGATAGCCAAAGTGATCAGTCAGGCTCATCACGCTGAGGTTGTCGGCGCTGGCCAACCGCGCTTCGCTGTCGGCGCTGAACGTGAGCAAGCGCTGTTTAAGCGCCGCCAGGTTGGCCTCGATTGTCGGCTTGGCCTCGGGCGCCAGACGCACCAGGTCCGCCGCCATCACGTCCGCCATCCGCCCCATGTTGTTACTGGAAAACCACGGCTGACTGTTCAACCCATCGACCTTGTTGCCAGCTTGCAGGGCGATGCCGGGCAAGGCGCCATCCACCGGGCGCGCGGCATCGACCTCAACAATACGGATGTTGCTGCGCCGGGCGATCGGGTACAGCGGGTCATCCGCCCACAGCGAGCGCAGGCCGATCACCGCATCGGCATCGGCCGCCAGTTTGGCCAGCGCCGGAGCGCCACGACCTGTGAAGTACGCGGTCTGACGGCTGCCTGGCAGATTGGCTGGCGCGGCCCGTTCTAGGTTGACGTCGGTGCCTTTGAGCAAGACCTCGCCCAAACCGTAGGTGATCGGTAAGGAGGCCAATACACGCAGCGGTTTGGCGCTGTCAGCCGCTATGGATGTATTGACCAGCCCACACAGGGGCAATGTGAAGGTCAATGCCAGGGTCAGTTGACGCAGAGAAAAAGACATTTATCCGAGATTCCCTTTCAGGCTTGGGACGACGCCACGGGCAATGGCAGCGAGAGCGAAGGCGATACCGGCCACCAGAATGATCGCGGCGCCGGACGGGATAGGCAGGTCGAACACAATCGGCGCGAGGATCCCGCACAGCGTGCTGACCGTGGCGATCAGCACCGAGCACCAGAAGAATCCCTTGAGCGACTGGCTGAGCAAACGCGCCGCCGCCGCTGGAATCACCAACAGGGCACCGACCAGAATCGCGCCGATGACTTTTACCGCCGCCACGGTGATCAGCGTCACCAGAATCACAAACAGATAATCCAGCGTCTTCACCGCCACACCGCGAACCGCCGCCAGTTGCGGGTTGAAACTGGCCAGCATGATGCGGTTGTACAGCGGCAAGGCCAGTGCCATGACCAGCGAGCCGACGATGGCCAACACCAGCAAGTCATTACCGTTCACCGTCAGTACCGAACCGAACAGCACGTTTTCGAGGATGTGTACGTTGATCTTGCCCGCCAGAATCAGCAGCAGACTGGCGCCCAATGCCAACGACACCGACAGAAACACACCGATCAACGTATCCGGCGCCAGACCCGTGCGGTTACGCAGGTAGTTCAGCAAGATGCCAAACAACAAGCAGTAGCCGAACAGGCTGCCGTAAGGCCCGGTGTAAGGTTCGCCCAGCAGAATGCCGATGGCCACGCCGGTCAGCGCCGCATGGCCCACCGCTTCGGAGAAAAACGCGAACCGCTTGACCACCACCAACGTACCCAACCCACCCAGTACCGGGCCGATCAGCAAGCCGGCGAGCAGCGCGTTGACCACAAATCCGTAGGCCAGCGCCTCGGGCAGATAACCCGACGAGGCCCAACCCTGAACCATCAAACGAAAGGCTTCGTAACTCATCAGGCAGCGCTCCGTGGATGGGTCGAAAACAGCGTCAGCAATCGCTCCGGCGTCAGTGCCTGTTTCGGCGCGGCATCGAACAGCACCCGGCGATTGAGCCCGGTGACGCGATCCGCCAGCCGTCCAACCGCTTCCAGATCATGTTCGATCCACAGCACGGTGATCCCGCTCTGGCGCCAGTCGCCGAGCAGCCGTTCGAACACCTGAATACCGGCCTCATCGAGCGCCGACATCGGTTCGTCGAGCACCAGCAACTGCGGCGCCGGAATCAGACCCTGAGCCAGCAATACCCGTTGCCGTTCACCGCCGGACAACGCACCCATGCGCCGCTTGCGTTTGTCCTGCATGCCGACCCGCTCCAGGGCTTCGCCAATAGCGGCGGCGTAGTGTTTGCTCAAGCCGAGGAACGCCGGACGGCGCTGACACATGGCCGCCATGAAATCATCGACGGTCATCGGCAAGCCCCGATCGAATTCCAGGGCTTGAGGCACATAGCCGATGGCCCCCGGCGTGCCGGGCCATTGCAGACTCAAACGGCCCTGATGCGGCATCTGCCCGAGCAGGGTCTTGATCAGCGAACTCTTGCCGCCACCGTTTGGGCCGACCAGCGCATGCACGCTGCCGGGCTGAACCTGGAACGTGACGTTGTCGAGGATCGACGTGCGGCCCAGTGTCAGGCTGACGTCGGAGAAATCGAGGGTCGGGCCGGCGCTTTGCACCGTCAGGGTTTCTTGAACAGTCATTTGCCAGACTCCTGAATCGCCCGGACCACGGTGTTGAGGTTGCCGGTCATTTCCTTTTCGTACTTGTCGGCGGTGTATTCGCCATAGGAAATGTGCGACAGCGGATACAGCTTCACCCCGGATTCACGCTGGATGGTCTCGACGTAGGTGGGCGGGAAATCCATCTCCGAGAAGATCACCTTCACGTCCAGATCCCGCAGTTGATCGATGGTCTTTTTCAGCTGGCTCGGGCTCGGTTCGATGCCGTGGGCCGGTTCGACCACCGCGGTGACTTCCAGACCGAATTCGCGCAGCAAATAGTCGTACGCCGCGTGGACAGTGGCCACTCGCAGTTGCGCGTTCGGCGCCTGGGTCAGTTTCGCCAGGGCATCGGCGCGCATCTGCCGCAGGCGCTTGCCATAGGCGCGGGCGTTCTGGGTGTAGGTCTTGGCGTTGGCCGGGTCGAGCTTGCCCAGTTCCCGGGCGATGTTGTTGACCTGGGCAATCGAGGCGCTGATCGACAGGAACGTGTGCGGGTTTACGACCTTGCCGGCGCCGCGAGCGGCGACGCCGGTGGCGGCCAGCAACGGCACGTTTTCGTTGGCTTCGATCACGGGGATGTTCGGGGTTTCGCTGGCGGCGATCATGCGGTCGGCGAAGTCGTCATGGCCGACGCCGTTGAGCACGATCACGTCCAACCCGCTGATGCGCTTGATGTCTTCGGCGCGCGGCTCGTAGGCATGTGGGTTGAAACCGGCCGGAATCAGCGGCACCACCTCGGCCTTGTCACCGACGATGTTCGCCACGTAGCTGTAATAAGGGTGCAGGGTGATGCCGATGCGCAGGCGCTTGGCCTCGTCAGCATGGGTCATGGGTGTCAGCAGACAGGCAAACAGGCCAACCAGCAGCAGGCGCAAAAGTAGACGACGTTGAGATGAAATAGGCATGGGAAAGCGTTCTTCTCTCGGGTGAAGGCGAGGGTTCAGTGCCGGTGCTGGCGGGTCACGCCGGCATCGAACTGCGCGACGATCTGCTGCCAGCCGGCGCTTTCGAGCGCGGCGTCGGTGAGATCGCTCGGGACCGCGAGGGCTTTGCCGCGGTTGAGCCAGACGTCCGGAGCATCGCCGTCAGCGGTCAAGCGCATCAAAAACGAACCCGCCACGGTGGGTGTCTGGCTCTGGCCGAAGTAAGCCTTGGCGTCGAGCAATTGCCAGGCATGAGCGCCGCGGCTGACGGAACTGGCGTCCTGGGCGAACGGCGCAAAACCTTCATCGGCAAGGGCCGCGGGGGCGGGGAGCGCCTGTTGCTCCTGACGCAGCAGGTGAATTTCGTCGAGCGTCACCCGCAGGTCGGCGTAGATGCCTTGCTCGGACGCGCTCAAGTCACGGCGGGCATCCAGTTGATGGCTGCCTACGCTACTGACTTCCTGAGATTCATGGCGCCAGGCGACCACCGAGCCGGCAACCGCCAGGATCATCAGGCACAACAGCAACACATAAAGGGTTTCATGGCCGGCACCGGCCGGGCGGACGACGTGGGTGGTTGGCGTACTCATGGGGCTTCGATGTCCGCTTGGTCGATCTCGACGACGTGGCCGGGACCTGCGTCGAACAGCACGTAGAACTCGGCGCCCGGCTTCTTGAAGGTCAAGGTTGAATCGGCACCGAGCTTGCCGGGCACCAGGATGGTTTCGTCGTAGCCGATCACATCCAGGGTCACGCCCGGCGCGCCGCTGCCGTCGGAGAAACCGCCGGTGCATTTGATCTGCTCGGCGTCGATGACTTTGCATTCGCACATCGGGTTGTGGGCCAGGGCGCTGGCGCTGAAACCGGCGCAGAGCACCAGCAGCACGGCGCTGAGAGGACGAAAAGTCATGGTTTTCCTCCTTGTTTGTTCAGCCACTCGACGGTGGCGGGGGATGCCTGGCTCAGCGGGATGGCGGCCTGATGCATCGCGCCATCCCAGCCTTCCATGGTGATCCACAGCTCGGCGTCGGCTTTGGTCTTCTCGGGAATCGGCAGCATCGCGCCCATGCGGTACGGCGTACCGAAGAAAATCACCCCGGCCGCGCGCAGGCTGCGTGGTTTACCAATGCGCAGGTAAGTGGCCTTGACCTGATCACGACAGCGGTCGCACAGCGCCGCGTTGAAGTTCTTCATGTAGCCGGCCGGGCCATCGAGCGTCGGCGCTTCGTTACGCAACTCGGCCAGTCGCAGGCTCCAGGGACCCACCTGAACCTCGCCGATTTCCCGCTCACCCAAACCGGTGTCACCGCGAAACAACGCGGCGTCGGCGAAGTATTTGGGCATGAACCCGAGCGGCACCAGCAACAGCAACACGTTGATATGGAAGCGCCATTTGTGCCAGAAACGGCTCAGTTTCGAGCCCGGTTTTTCTGCGGCGAACAGGCTCATTGGCTGGCCTCCGTGGTTTCGCGGCGGGTGGCCGCAGCGGCCTGACTGCGTGGGCGTTTGTTGCTGCGTCTGAGGGCGTTGGCCGTGGCCAGGGCGGTGCGCTTGGTCCAGATCAACAGGCCGCTGAGGACCATCATGCTGAGGATCAGGCCGAAGAAGAACCAGATCAGTTTGATCCAGATGCCGCCGAAATCGCCGGTGTGCAGTGGACGCATGGATTCGGTCACCCACTCCAGGCCGGAGCGGTCCGACAACAGGCGGGTGGCGGCGATGTCGCCGGTATACGGGTTGATGTCGGCGGTCTGGAACATCAGCGGATACCAACTGCGCCCGCCCACCGATAGATAGCTATAGGCATTGGCGGGCAGGCTGACGAAACTGTCGTCCAGGCCGGGAATACGTTCCTTGGCTTGGCGAATGGCCGTCTCCAGACTGATCATCGGCGCAGGCGAACCGTCGGCCGTCAGCGAGACACTTTCACGCGCAACCACGGCAGTCACCGGCGCGGTGGAAATCGAAATCTGGTTATCGAACATGAACGCCTGAATCAGGAACCAGGTGCTGGTGACGGAAATTACCGCGATGAACCAGATCGACCAGATGCCGCTGAGGCGATGAAAGTCGCCCCAGAAAATCCGTGCACCGTGACGAATGCGCAAAGTCGGTCGGAAGAAACCTTTCCAGAAGCGCTTGTAGACCACCAGCCCGGTGACCAACGAAGCCAGCAATGGCAGGCTGAGAAACGACACCAGATACCATCCCCAGCTGTAGCCATTGGTAAACGGCACCAGCCACCAGCCATGCAGCGCGCGGGTAAACGCCTTGAAATTGAATGGCGGGGCAGTGCCCTGAATGACGCCGCTGTAGGGATTGACGTAAACCGTCACGGAGCGACCATCGGGATAGCTGACGTCTACGTCGAGGGCGAAGTGCGATTCATCGGGCCGACTGATGGCCTCGACCAGGGTGTTGGGCTCAGCCTTCTTGATGGCGGCGATGATCTGGTCATAGCTGAGCAGCGGCGCATCGTCCGAGGGTTGGCTGGCGCGCATTTGCGGGTTGGCCAGCCAGACGATTTCCTGACTGACCACCGCCAGGGTGCCGGTCACGCAGACGATCAGCACGAAAAACCAGATCGGCAGCGCCAGCCAGCTATGGACCAGAAACCAGAGTTTTGAACGGGATTTCTTCGACATGATTAAAGGTCTTGTTTCGATGAGTGGGCCGCAGCTAGGGGCTTCCCAGCAATGAGGTCCATGAAAGGCCAGGCCGTGGCTTTTGCCTACGCGGGCCGACTGCATCTAAATAAGACGGATGAGCATTGGAAATCCCGAACGGGGATGTGAAAGAAAATGTTTCGTATTGCTGGGGGGCGGGATTTTGTTTACTTGGGTGCGGCTGTGCGTAAATTGTTCATGAAGTGTGTAGAGCCATGATCGTTCCCACGCAGAGCGAAGGAACGATCATTAGGTTCAACCCTGCTTGAACATCTCCTTCGCCCGCTGCTCAATCTGCTCCTGAGTCAGATCTTCCTTGCGCGTGGCCAGAAACCACAGATGCCCTTAGGGATCCTTCAAGGTCCCCGAACGGTCGCCATAAAACTGATCCTTGACCTCGGACACCACCGTGCCACCGGCGGCAATTGCCTGTTTATACGACTTGTCCACATCGTTCACATACAGGTGCAGGCCCACGGACGGCGACGTGTCCGGATTGCTCAAAGGGCCCTGATCGCAAGGCGTGCCAAGCATGATCGGGCAATCGCCGATACGCAGTTCGGCATGCCCGATGCCGCCATCGGGCATGGACAGGCGCATGACTTCAGTGGCGCCAAAGGCTTTTTTGTAGAACTCGATGGCTTCGGCCGCTTTTTGAATGCCCAGATACGGGGTGATGCTGTGATAACCCTCTGGAATGGGTTTGACGCTCATGATGGTTCTCCCTGTTCTCTTGTCGTGAGTGAAAAGTGTTCCTTCGCCGATTTCCGGTCGAGTAACTATAGGTCAGCGTTTTTCGCTCGACCGAACCCCCGACGAGCAGTAATCACTGTTCAGTTATCATTAAAGCAGCTGCGCCCCGGGCCCTTGCTCCCCCAACACATCGCCAAAATTACGCAACGGACATGCCTCCATCGATAGACACCCACACCCAATGCAGCCATTAAGCCGGTCCCGCAGCAGCACGAGCTGATTGATCCGCTCATCCAGATCCCGACTCCATTGCGCCGACAACACCTTCCAGTCCGCCGCCGTCGGCGCCCGGTTGTCCGGCAACGATTTCAATGCCTCTCCAGTCTCCGCCAGTGGAATGCCCAATCGCTGAGCTACTTTGATCAACGCCACCCGCCGCAACACTTCCCGTGGATAACGCCGCTGGTTGCCTGGGTTGCGATTACTTTTGATCAAACCCTTGGACTCGTAAAAGTGCAGCGCCGTGACCGCGACGCCGCTGCGCGCAGCCAATTGGCCGACGGTGAGTTCCATAGGCAGATTTTCCGAGGTGATCATTTAAAAATGCCCCTTGACCTCTAGTTAGCTAGAGGTTTTACCCTGCAGGCCTTCGGATCGCAAGGTCCGGCTTACACGTAAGTGGGGACTATTCATGCAAGCGTCTGAGAAAAATCGCAGCTTTACCCAACTGATCGAATTCGAGATCGAACCCCATCAACAGCCCGCGCTGGTGGCGGCCTTGTCGAAACAGACCGAGCGCCTCGCCCAAGGCTACAGCGGTTTTCTGAGTGCGAGCATCCAGGCCAGCGACGATGGCCGGCGAGTGCTCAACTACCTGCAATGGCAAACACGCGAGGCGGGAGATGCCGCGTTTCAAAGCTTTGAAAGCGGCGAGCAGGATTTCTGGCAACTGATCCGCGCCCATCAGGCGAAAACCGTGACTTTTGGCTCGTTCCAGGTGCTGCACAGCCTGGAACGCAGCCACGACAACGCGCTGCACTGCAATCTGGTGGGTTAGATCGACAACTGCATGACACGTTCGCCCTGTAGGTTTTCCGTGGGCCGGCGCTTGTTCACTGCCAGCTCACCGATTTTGATCAGTCGCGTGCGCGTTACGTTGCTGCTCAACCCCAGCAGCGCGGCGGTGTGCACCTGGTTGTAATGGCTGAAACGATAGGCCGCCCGCAGCAAAGCGTCTTCGACTTTCTCATGCAGCGCTCCGGCCTGTTCTTCGAGTGACGCTCGATGCGCATGTTCGACAGGCGCAAGTCGTCGCGTTCGATTACACCGTTTCGGCAGATCAGCAGGGTGTGGTGAATGACGTTTTCCAGTTCGCGGATGTTGTCAGGCCAGCTGTAGCTGCGCAGTTTCAGTTCGGCTTCTTTGCTGAGGGTGATGGCGCCGTATCCGAGGCGCTGGCTGTAGGCTTCGACGAAGTGTCGGGTCAGCGGCAGGCTGTCGCCGGGGCGGTCGCGCAGCGGGCTCAGTTCCAGGCTGACCACGTCGAGGCGGTAGTACAGATCCTCGCGGAAGTGCCCGGCGTTGATGGCTTTTTCCAGTTGCACGTTGGTCGCCGCCAGCACGCGCACGTCGATGGGAATGCTCTTGCGCGAACCCAGTCGTACCACTTCGCGCTCCTGCAACACCCGCAACACCCGCAACAACTTGACCTGAATCGCCATCGGCAAATCGCCGATTTCGTCGAGGAACAACGTGCCGCCGTCGGCCTCTTCAAACCGCTTGCCGCCAGCGCTTTCATCCACCGCCGAGGCGATCAGCATTTGCGAATTGCTGGCGCCGGAGCAGAAGCTTTTCTTGCCGGAAAACTCACGCCAGCCCCCAAGGTCTTTCACCACGGTGCGGGTGTCCAGCGGGTTGAGGGCGTTGCCCCAGAACCAGTTCTTGCGGGCCGTCTGTTCGAACCACGGCTGCCACTGCTCGGGCCGGGAGAACAGGCGGACGGTGGCGAGCATCAGGTGATGGAAGCCGAAGACATGGGCAATCGAACTGTCGACTTTGGCGAACTCGCGCACGATGGTCAGGGTGTCACTCCAGCTGGCGCCGAGGCCGCCGTACTGGGTGGGAATGCTTAACGCGAGCAGACCGCTGTGACGCAAGGCGTCACGTTCGGCTTTGGGCGTACCGCCACGCTCATCGCGCTCGACAGCGGCCAGGGCAAACTCGGCGGCCAATCGGCGGGCGGTCTGCAAGGGGGACAACAGGGCGCTTTGTGGTTTGGCTGTCACGCAGGGTTCCTCAGTGAAGTCGACCACAGGGATTGCTTGTCAGGCCGAGGCTTTAGCCGGCAGCACATCATTGGCGATCATTTCGCCAAACGGCCCGGTGAGGTTAGTGACGCCGCGCCCAGCAAGGCTGGCGTATGGCTCAGGCAACAGCGGGAACACCAGCTCGGCAAAGCGATAAGCTTCTTCGAGGTGCGGATAGCCGGAGAAGATAAAACGCTCGATCCCCAGGTCCGCGTACTCCTTGATTCGCGTCGCCACTTGCTGCGGATCGCCCACCAACGCCGTCCCGGCACCACCGCGCACCAGGCCGACGCCGGCCCACAGGTTGGGTGAGATTTCCAGGTTGTCGCGACGCCCGTCATGCAACGCCGCCATGCGCCGCTGACCTTCTGAGTCGAAACGCGAGAACGACTTCTGCGCTGCCGCGATGGTTTCGTCGCTGATGTGTTCGATGAGTTTTTCCGCGGCTTTCCAGGCCTCTTCGGCTGTTTCGCGGATGATCACGTGCAAGCGAATTCCGAACTTCACCGTGCGACCGTTTCGGGCTGCACGCTCACGCACATCGGCCAGTTTTTCCGCCACGGCGGCCGGTGGTTCGCCCCAGGTCAGATAGACATCAACCTGCTCGGCGGCCAGTTCATGGGCGGCTTCGGAAGAGCCGCCGAAGTACAGCGGTGGATAGGGTTTTTGCACCGGCGGATACAGCGCCTTGGCGTTCTGCACTTGCAGGTGTTTGCCTTCGAAATCCACCGATTCGCCTTGCAACACCCGACGCCAGATTTTCAGGAATTCGTCGGTGACTTCGTAGCATTCGCTGTGATCGAGGAAGATGCCGTCGCCACGGTTTTCATCTGGGTCGCCACCCGTTACCACGTTGATCAGCAAGCGGCCATTGGACAGTCGAGCCAGCGTGGCGGCCATGCGCGCCGAGACCGTCGGCGAGATAATCCCCGGCCGGATCGCCACCAGATAACGCAGCCGTTCGGTCAGCGGGACCAGCGCCGAAGCAATGACCCACGAATCTTCGCAAGAGCGTCCGGTTGGAATCAGTACACCGTGGTAGCCAAGGCTGTCGGCAGCCTGGGCCCCTTGTTTCAGGTAGTCGAGTGTCACCGGGCGTGCGCCCTGAGTGGTGCCCAGGTAATGGCCGTCGCCGTGAGTCGGCAGAAACCAGAAAACATCCATGAAGAGACCCTTAAGCGATTTTCAGCAGATTTTTGGGGTGCACGCCGAACAACGGCGCGGCGCGTTCTGCAGCAAGACGAATGCGGGCCTTCAAGGGCTCACTGGTTATTTGGTAATTGGAGAAGGCGGCTTCGGAGGCATAGACGCCAATGGGCAACGTCAGGGCCTGGAAGAAACTGAATAGCGGTCGCAACTGGTGATCGAGCACCAGTGCATGACGCTCGCTGCCACCGGTGGCGGCCAGCAATACCGGCGTGTTCGATCGCTTGCAGTTCGGCTTCGATCTCGGCGCTCAATTCCTGACGGGACAACGCGGCGCCCAACGGTCGGGCAATGTCACCCAGTTCAATCAGCTTGCCTTCAATCGGTAATTGCTCGGCCAGCTGCGTCAACAGCGCCTGAGTGAGCACTAACGTGCGAGACGGATGCCAGGTACCGCCGGAGAGGGCAACGACTTTCAATGGACGCGACATGATCAGTTCCTTTTTAAACAGTTGCTCAGGGAGCAGTGAGTAGTCACTGACAGTGAGCAAGAGCTGTACCAATCCCTCGGAGCCCCTATTCACGGGGCTTTCAGCGCGTTGGCCGGTTGACGCTTTTCGAATGGAAGCGCTGTTTTTTGAATGACTGTTGCTCGGCAAACAGTTGCTTGGGCAACAGTGCGTGAAGCGATGGTTGTTATAAAGACTCGGTGTTATTCCGTAAAAGACATTAAATTATTATTTATAGATCGTTTGGAGATATAAGGCGGTCTACCTGAGCGGCATTAGTCAAAGTCGATAGCCACTATCGAGAGCGTTGATTTCTGCTGATCGGATGCCCGGCGTAGCCTGTGTTCATTGCCTCGAACCCAGATGTCAGGACGCTCACAATGAAACCTCTAATCGCTACTTTCTTGCTGCTTGCGGTCTCCGTGCTCGCCGGATGTACCAGCCATGTTTCCCCGGAATTACGGCCGTACACCGCGGAAAAAACCAGGGAATTGGCACTTGAGGCGTTGAATCGTCGCGGTCTGTCTTTTGAGGAGTACCACGCGAAAAAAGCCGAATTGCTCGGCCAACCGCAAAAGTCGTTCAGTTTCGACAAACAAGGCGAAATGAATGCCGAACGTGCTGTACAGCTTCACGGACGTCCTGGCTGAGACTGTACGGGTCGAAGTTTTACGTAACTGTCCATGGGTTTCCCTCAAGGCGTGCGATAGGGTCAACACCTGACTGACCTGATGGATCGCCGCTATGACGCTCTCGCTCGATTTGCTGCTGGGCTTCGCCCTGTTTGCGCTTGTTACCTCGATTACTCCCGGCCCCAACAACACAATGTTGCTGGCATCGGGTGTGAACTTCGGCTTTAACCGCACCATTCCCCACATGCTTGGCGTCACCTGTGGGTTCTTCGTGCTCGTCGTGGCGGTAGGTTTCGGCTTGGGGGCAGTGTTTCAAACCTATCCTTTGCTCTACAGCGTTCTGCGTTACGTCGGCGCGGCGTATTTGTTGTATCTGGCGTGGAAAATCGCCCATTCAGGTCCGGTTTCCGAGAGCGAAAAGGGCGAGAGTAAGCCGATCAGCTATTTGGGCGCCGCAGCGTTTCAGTGGGTCAACCCCAAGGCCTGGATCATGGCCATCGGTGCCATCAGCACCTACACGCCAATGCAGGGCTACTTCACTAATGTCATCGTGACTGCGGCCGTGTTTGCCTTGATCAACCTGCCGAGCGTTGGTGTCTGGGCTGGTTGCGGCACGTTGTTGCGCAACGTGCTGAAGGATCGCCGCTGGTTGCGGCTGTTCAACTGGGGCATGGCCTTGCTGCTGGTGGCTTCGCTGTATCCGTTGTTGCTCGAAAGCTTTGACTGACGCATTGCTTCAACCGGTTGCCCGATGCCTGTTAAGCTCGACTTCAGGAGCGTTCCTACGCACTTTTAAATGAAGTTGTTCTTCTTTAACGGCCTCCAATCAGGTATTTCTAACGCTATGAACGGTCGGCGCAGCTCACGAGGCTGCGTTTGACGTTTCAGTGACGAGCTTCCTGATCCCGGAACACGCTCTGCGAGTCTTCTATGAATAAACGTCCTCTGTATTTCGACTACGCCGCCACCACGCCGGTGGATGAGCGGGTCATCAAGGTCATGGTCGAGTGTCTGGGTTTTACCGGCAACTTCGGCAATCCGGCGTCCAGCTCCCATGCGTTCGGGCAACAGGCCCGGCAATCGGTCGAGCAGGCGCGGCGACAGGTCGCCGAACTGGTCGGCGCTCAGGCGCAACAGATCGTCTGGACCTCCGGCGCCACCGAATCGAACAACCTTGCCCTCAAGGGCGTGGCCCAGGCCCTTGGCGTTGCTGGCGGCCACATCATCACCAGCCAGATTGAACACAAAGCGATTCTCGACACGGCAAAGCAGTTGCAGGACGCCGGTGTTGCGGTGACTTATCTGGTGCCTGACGCCGAGGGTTTGATTACCCCGCAAGCGGTCAGCGAAGCGATGCGCGAAGACACCTTTCTGGTGTCGCTGATGCTGGTCAACAACGAGCTGGGCACCCTCAACGACATCCCGGCCATTGGTCAGGTAGTGCGTGATCGCGATGCGTTGTTCCATGTCGACGCGGCCCAGGGCGCGGGCAAAGTGGCGATCGATCTGGCCCAGTGGCCGGTGGATCTGATGTCGTTTTCCGCCCACAAACTCTATGGTCCCAAAGGCATCGGCGCGTTGTATGTCGGGCCTCGCGCGCAACAGCGCTTGCAGGCGCAGATCCACGGCGGTGGTCACGAGGGCGGTTTGCGATCCGGGACCCTGGCGACTCACCAGATTGTCGCCATGGGTGTGGCCTTTGCATTGGCGGCGGCCTCGTTCGACGAAGAGAAAGCCACGATCGTGCGTCTGCGTGAACGCTTGCTTGAGCCGCTGCTGAGCATTCCCGGGGTTCGGCTCAATGGCAGCCCGACCCAACGCATTCCCCATACCCTGAGCCTGACCTTCAACGAAGGCGAGTTCAACTCTGCGGCGCTGAGCCATTCGATTGCGTTTTCCGCGACCTCGGCCTGCAACTCCGCTAGCAATGCTCCCTCCCATGTGCTGCTGGCCCTGGGGCATGACGCCCGCTCGGCGAGTCGCACCATTCGCTTGAGTCTCGGCCGGTTCAGTACCGAGCAGGACATCGACCAAGCGGTACACCTGATTCAAGCGGCCTGCGCCAGTGCTCCGGCATTCTGGCAATAAGGTCTGAAAGTGCCGGCGTTGATCGGCACTCAACAATAATGATGCAGTGATTAGCAGGAGACACGATGAGTACGCAGCCTTCGATCAATGGATCGGTGCCCCAACGCCTGGCGCAAACCCGCGAACTGATGAGCCGGGAGGGCATTCACGCTCTGCTGGTGCCGTCGGCCGACCCGCATCTTTCGGAGTACCTGCCGGGTTACTGGCAAGGGCGGCAATGGTTGTCGGGCTTCCATGGCTCGGTCGGCACGCTGATTGTTACGCCGGACTTTGCCGGTGTGTGGGCCGACAGCCGTTATTGGGAACAAGCGACCAAGGAACTCAAGGGCAGCGGTATCGAACTGGTCAAGCTGCAACCGGGTCAACCCGGCCCGCTGGACTGGCTGGCCGAGCAAACCCCTGAAGGCGGCGTCGTCGCGGTAGATGGTGCAGTGATGGCCATGGCGTCGGCGCGTACGTTGGGTGGCAAGCTCGAAGAACGCGGCGCACGCCTGCGCACCGACATCGACTTGTTGAGCGGAGTCTGGAGCGACCGTCCGACGCTGCCGAATGAACCGATCTATCAACACCTGCCGCCTCAGGCGACTGTCAGCCGCGGCGAGA
The DNA here is from genome assembly GCF_029960815.1 of Pseudomonas sp. AL03. Taxonomy (GTDB): domain Bacteria; phylum Pseudomonadota; class Gammaproteobacteria; order Pseudomonadales; family Pseudomonadaceae; genus Aquipseudomonas. Next base: position 4,882 of record NZ_JASBRE010000021.1, on the reverse strand, counting down.
AACTGGCCAAGCTGCGTGAGGTTTTGAAAGATCGCGGTGCCGACTGGCATTTCATCGCCACCCTCGATGACATCGCCTGGCTGTTCAACTTGCGCGGCGGCGACGTGTCGTTCAATCCGGTGTTTGTTTCCTTTGCTTTGATCAGCCAGCAGCAGGCAACCCTGTTCGTGGCCCTGAGCAAGGTCGATACCGAACTGCGCGCAGTCCTCGAACAGGACGGCGTAACCCTGCGCGACTACAGCGAAGTGGCTGCCGCCTTGCGCGCCGTACCGAACGGGGCGAGTCTGCAAGTCGATCCGGCGCGCGTCACCGCAGGCTTGCTGGATAACCTGGATAGCGGCGTGAAGCTGGTCGAAGGCCTGAACCCGACGACGTTGGCCAAATCGCAAAAAAGCCTGGCCGATGCCGAGCACATTCGTCAGGCCATGGAGCAGGACGGCGCGGCGCTATGCGAGTTCTTCACCTGGCTGGACACTGCGCTGGGTCGTGAGCGCATCACCGAATTGACCATCGACGAACACCTGACGGCGGCGCGTACCCGACGTCCGGGATATGTATCGCTGAGCTTCAACACCATTGCCGCATTCAACGCCAATGGCGCGATGCCGCACTACCACGCCACCGAAGAAGAACACGCGGTGATCGAAGGCGATGGTCTGTTGTTGATCGACTCCGGCGGCCAGTACCTGGGCGGCACCACCGATATCACTCGGATGGTGCCGGTCGGTACGCCGACCGATGAGCAGAAGCGCGATTGCACGCGGGTGCTCAAAGGCGTGATTGCGCTGTCCCGTGCGCAATTCCCGAAAGGCATTCTGTCGCCGTTGCTGGACTCCATTGCCCGCGCGCCAATCTGGGCTGAAAGCGTTGATTACGGTCACGGCACCGGTCATGGCGTCGGCTACTTCCTCAACGTGCACGAGGGCCCGCAGGTCATCGCCTACCAAGCCGCCGCCGCGCCACAAACTGCAATGCAGCCGGGCATGATCACCTCCATCGAGCCGGGCACTTACCGTCCGGGACGCTGGGGTGTGCGGATCGAGAACCTGGTGTTGAACCGCGAGGCGGGCACAAGTGAATTCGGTGAGTTTCTGAAGTTTGAGACCCTGACGTTGTGCCCGATCGACACTCGTTGCCTGGAGCCGTCGCTGCTGACGGATGACGAAAAACAATGGTTCAACGCCTACCACGCCGAGGTGCGCGAGCGCTTGAGCCCGTTGCTCGACGGTGCAGCCCTTGAGTGGTTGAACACCCGCACTGCGGCTATTTGATCGGTTGGAGTTCAGGCGCTTCTTCAAGCGCCTGGCTCTTGTAGTCGACGAAATTTAACGCAGGGCTTCAAGGACGAAGTCCAGGCGATCCTGACCGAAGAACAGCTGATTATCGACAAACATGCTCGGGGCACCAAATACGCCTCGTTGCACGGCTGTCTCTGTGTTGTCCTTGAGAGTGGCTTTGACTTCCTCGTCGGCAGTCAGGGCCAGCACCTCATTAGGATCGAAACCGTTCTGTGTCAGAACTGTCGCGACAGTCGCCGGATCAACAAGGTCGCGGCCTTCAACCCAAAGCGCGTGAAACAGGCAATCGATGAACGCCTGAAAGCGTTCGGGATGGCGCAACTGCATGCCGGTGATGGCGCGCATCAACATCAGGGTGTTGATAGGGAAGTGTGGATTGAACTTCAGCGGCACGCCGTAGCGCTTGGCATAGCGATCCAGGTCCTGAAACATGTACCGGCCCTTGGCCGGGATGGTTGCCGGAGACGCGTTGCCGGTGGCTTTGAAGACCCCGCCCAGCAACATCGGCTTGTAGATCAGCTGGCTGTCGGTCTGCTCGCAGATCTTCGGCAGCTGGGTATAAGCCAGGTAGGTGGCTGGGCTGCCGAGGTCAAAATAGAACTCTACGGTTTTGCTCATGGTCGATGCGCTCTGCTTATTATTTTAGGGTGGGTTTACCAGCGTTCGCTCCAGGGACGCAGGTCCAGCTCGAAGGTCCATGCGTCACGGGGCTGGTTGTGCAGGTACCAATAGTTCTCGGCGATGTGCTCAGGATTGAGAATGCCGTCCTGGTCCTTGGTCGCGTACTTCTCGGGGAAACTCTCGCGGATAAAATCGGTATCGATGGCACCGTCGACTACGACGTGGGCGACGTGAATGTTCATTGGCCCCAGTTCTCGAGCCATGCTTTGCGCAAGGGCGCGAATCCCGTGCTTGGCGCCGGCAAAAGCCGCAAACCCTGCTGCTCCACGCATGCCTGCGGTGGCACCGGTGAACAAGATAGTGCCGCGTTGACGCTTGGCCATGCGCTTGGCCACTTCACGAGCGTTGAGAAAACCTGAGAAGCAGGCCATTTCCCAGATCTTGAAATATTTGCGCGCGGTTTCTTCGAGAATGCTGCAAGGCACATTGGCGCCGATGTTGAAAACGAACGCTTCGATTGGGCCAATCTGGCTTTCGATCTGCTCGACCAACGCAATCACGTCCTCTTCCTTGCGCGCATCACAGGCAAAACCATGGGCTTCACCGCCATCGGCCTTGATGGTATCCACCAGCGGCTGGAGTTTGTCCGCGCTGCGGCGGGTGACACAAGCCACAAATCCTTCCTGCGCAAAGCGTTTCGCAATGGCGCCGCCTGTGGCATCTCCTGCGCCTACAACCAGTACGACTTTCTTGTTATTCATGGGTAGATCCCTTTGCTAAACGATCGTTAACTAAACGAACGTTATGCTACGATTCGGCAAGCGTCAAGGCGATCAATCCTGAGGGCAAGGCAATGCGTTACTCGGCCAATCACAAACTCGAAACCAAAGAGAAACTACTTGAAAGCAGTGCGGTGTCGGCCAAGAAGTCAGGTTTTTCAATGGTAGGTGTCGACGGTCTGATGAAGGCGATCGGCTTGAGTGGCGGGGCTTTCTACAGTCACTTTTCTTCGAAGGATGAACTATTCGCCTCAATCGTCGAGCGTGAGTTGTGCCAAAGCCTGGAGCGTTTAGGGGCGGACCAGAATCGTGACAAGCTCGAGCGCTGCCTGAAACGCTACCTGAGCATGGCCCATGTCGAGCACCCGGAATCCGGTTGTGCTTTGCCGGCATTGGGGGCTGAAATTGCACGCTCAGACGTGATGATTCGTCAGCAGGCGGAGAACTGGATTTGTCGGCTTCAGCAGAGTTGGGCGCGGGTTCTGGAAAGCGACAGCCTGGCATGGGCAATTCTGTCGCAATGTATCGGTGCGTTGGTTGTGGCACGAATGCTGGCCACGCCAGACATCCAGCGCACGGTGCTGAAGTCCAGTTACGATGAGATTGGCCGCCAGATTGCAGGTCCACGAACCTGACAAGGCGGTATCAACCTATTTGCAGATGACAATCATGCTGCGGCTGGTATAGCCGGCAGGGTTGAGGCCGAACGGGTAATCGCCTGGTTCCTCCACGGCGTCCCCCGACTTGGCGATGACCTTGTAACCTTTGGGTGCGCACGAGTTGGCAGCGCTGGTGTAGCACTTGTCCCAGGATGATGAGAGCCCGGAACAGTTGATATGCAGCCCTTTCTTGCCGTGTTTTACCTGGGTTTTCGATGTCGCCGCGCAGCCCGCAACCGCAAGTACGGCGATCAGTATCAAAATTCGTTTCATTGCTGTCCTTATAGCGTCCCGGATCTTTGCGCCCGGGTCTGGCTGCATTCGCTTTCGCTTGAAGCGTTCTGATATCCCTATCTGAAAAATCCATGTCTGACACTGGGTTACGGGCCTAAACATGGCCTAATTGCGCGGCAAATACCAGACCCTCGTCAAATCCTGTCTCAATCTGCAGCGACTGCAGGCTTGGCCGCACGCCCCATCGTCATGGTCGCGCCTATGGAAGCCAGAATGATGCACATGATGGCCATCCATTGTGACAGTGAGAGGTACTCATGAAGAAACAATAGGCCCGACAGTGCGCCGATCGCAGGTTCAATGCTCATTAACGTTCCGAAGGTCCGGGTTGGGATTCGGGTGAGGGCGATCATCTCCAGCGTGTAGGGCACGGCGGTGGACAGAATGGCGACAGCGATGGCCACGGGGATCAGTGAGGGAGTGAGCAGCGCGGCGCCAGCATGGACGATGCCGATAGGGGCTACAAAAAGTGCCGCAATCATCACCCCCAGTGCCGCGGTCTGCACGCCATTGTCGGCGCCGGCCTTTTGGCCGAACAGAATGTACAGCGCCCAGCAGACACCCGCGCCCAATGCATAACCGGCGCCTACCAGATCGATTCCCGCAGTCGTTTCTCCCGTAGGTATTAACAGCAGTAAACCGATGGTAGCCAGGGCGATCCACAAAAAGTCAATCGCGCGACGTGACGCAAAGATGGCTACCGCCAGTGGGCCGGTGAATTCCAGCGCAACCGCGATCCCCAGAGGTACGGTTTGCAAGGACATATAGAAGAGGAAGTTCATGCCGCCTAACGCCATTCCGTAGACGATGACGGTGCGCAGGGATTTTGCGGTGAGCTTCGCTCGCCAGGGACGCAGTATCAGCATCATGATCACGCTGGCAAAGATCAGTCGCAGGGTGGTGGTCCCCTGCGCGCCGATAATGGGGAACATACTTTTAGCAAGGGAGGCTCCCGACTGGATCGATGCCATGGCTATCAACAGCAGGCCAACCGAAAACAGAGTCGAGGCAAGGCTGCGGGGTTGGTCATTCATTGCGTGGCATCGTCCGAAGTAGAAAGCAAGAGTGTTATTGAGCAATATACTGCGCATTCGTTACGGGCGCGTCTATATATAGCAGCGATTTTGAACATCCTTATAGAAAAGCGTAATTAGGTGTTGACGGCAGATTCTGGACGTCTATAATTCGCCCCACTTCCGGCGCAGTCGAAACGGGAAACTCCTTGGTAAAC
>NZ_JASBRE010000020.1 GCF_029960815.1 Pseudomonas sp. AL03 | reverse complement strand
AACTCCACCAGGCCTTCACCGCCGAATACGCCTGCCTCAAGGACATCTGCCGCAGTGACCACGCGAGCGAAATCCTCCTCGGTTATCTGGAGAAACACCCTGAACTGACCCGGCCACTGTTCTACACCTTGCCCCTGCGTCTTCAGCCAGAACGGGCCGCGCAATACGCCACGCTGTTCAACGCCGGCATGGGGGTGTTCAACAACCTGCCGCACTGGCTGGGCGAGCTGCAGAAAATCGAACAAGCGCACCTGCCGGCCCTCGACGACCTGCCCGAACATACCCGCGCCGTCGCGGACGCAGCGCAGCACAGCCTCAGCCCGGCGCTGAACCTGGGTCTGAGCCGGGCGCTGGAAGGGTTCGATCTGGCGGGAGAGAAAATCCCCGACCTTGACGAGTTGTTCAGCCGCCTGCCCAAGGCCTTGTCGGGGCGGATCCTCGATGCGGCGAAAACCACCGGGGTGACCTTTACTGTCGCCAGCCCGGCGGAACACGCGGCGCTGCAAACCAACCTCAAGGAACTGCTCAGGGAACGCGATTACCTGAAAGCCCTGACTCGTGAACGTAACCAGCTCACCCACAACAAAAACCGCCAGGGGCACAAGACGCCACGGGCGGTGGAGTTGCAGGGCGAGATCGTGCGGGTGCGTGGGCAGTTGACGCAGCTCGAAGGCCGGTTGGCCGGGGCGCTGAGCCCGATTGCGGAGCTGCCGGATCAGTCGGCGCGCCTGTACGGCGCGACGCCGGCTCGGGCGGGGGTGACGCTGGTGTTTCCGCCGGCGCAGCAGTTGGAGGTGCGGAGTGTGTTGAAGGACATTCGGTTGGGGGTTCAAGGCGTGCCGAATGGGAAGTTGATTCGGAGCGAGGGGATGGGGTTGTTGGTGTTTTTGGTGCAGGGGGTGAATTTGGTTTCGGTCATAAGGGAACTGACCAACCAATCCAAGAACAAGCGAGTCTGGATGCCCTTTTTTAATGCAGCGATGGCTACCGGAGCGGCGGGATTCACTGCGGCCCAAAGTCTCGCCGATACAGCGTTAAAGGCACGTAGCGCTGCGCTCGTCGCGGGTCTTCAACACCACGCCTTGCAAAATTTGCATGTGCAGATGGGCAAGCTGCATGTTGGACTGGGCATTTTCACCTACGGCTTCGGTTTTATCTCTTCAGTGGTTAGTCTCAATACCCAACAGCAGAATTGGCAACAGGCGACGCGTAGTGGGAATGCTGCTGCGCAGAATAGTGCAGCGCTCGCTGCAGCGGGCGCGGCCGGCATGACGACCGTCAATGCCTATGGCTTAGGTCATACCTTACACGCGGGGTATAGCGTAGCGATTGCCAGAAACGCTGCAGCAAGAACGGCTGCTTGGGCCGCGGCTGGTACCCGTTTGTCCACCGTGTTCTTCCGGTTCAATCTGGCCGGTGCCCTGTTCACCATTTTGGAGTTGGGCGGAACCTGGCTGTACAACCGTTACAACATCAGTGCCCATGATAGATGGCTGAAAACCACACCCTGGAGCTTGGACACCGATCATCGCGGCGACCATGCCCTGGATGAATATCAGCGTTATCTGGCCTATTTGCTGAACGCCCCGTATACGCAACTGGGTCCGAACGAGCATGATTCGTGGCTGAAAAACTTGCTGCTAAAAGCCAAACCCAGCGACATTCACTTGGTGCTGCCAAGGCTCAAGCTCAGCGATTTCCAGCCACCGTTGAGTGGACAACCGGCTCATCGCCTGGGGATCGGCGCCCACCGCATTGCCATTCCTCTCCACAGCCGTGGCACGCCGAGAGAGCGCAAGGACGTTATCAGCGATGAAATCACAGCCAGCCTGCGCATCGTACAAACAGGACCCGATCGGCTGGTGCTGTGCCTGCAATATCCCGTGGATCCTGACAGCGAATTTACCCCGGCTTCCGAAACACTGGAGCTGGCCGTCTGTATTCAGACCTTGAACGCCAAGGGGGTGTGGGAATCGCTGACTGACGTTATTCACCTCAACCCGCGCGGTAAGGGTCATTTCCCTGCGTTACCTCGTCAATCCGTTACCGAGCATCCACCGTTGTTGCTGGTTGAAACCCATCTGCTGGAACTGGCCGACCATGCCCACCAAGATTGATAGCTCCCTGCCTGCACCGCACCTTGAGCAATCCCGCAAAGCCGGCGATGTCGAGCCGTTTCCCAGCGGAAGGATCACCTATCTCGCGCCGTTGCCATTGCCGACACCGCTGCCGCCGCATGGCCCGCATATCGGGGAACTCAATGAGGTGTACATGGACTTTGGGCTGGGATCACCGCAAGTCTTTATGTGGCAGATGACATTAGGGGGACCATTCAGTGTTGCCTTCTCGGTTGCATTCTTAATACCTCTATTTGGCGGCTTCATGTTTTTTTTGTTCGGCATGGGCTGGGACGATATTACTCATGCCATAAAAGGAGTATTCAATGAGGCGTACGGACCAGCCATACAGGGCGGTTTTTTAATGCTGCTCATCGGCCTCGGTGTGTGGCACCACAACCACAAAAAACGCCTCCACATCATCCCCACCCGTTTCAACCGCCAACGCCGCGAAGTCTGCTTCATGCCCGAAGACGCCACCGAACCCCTTTTCGTCCCCTGGGAATCCCTCTCGGCCTGGGTCATCGAAGCCCAAGGCGCCACCCAATACGGCATCCACCGCCAATATGGCATGGGCATAGGTTTCCAGCACGGCGAGACCCTGACCAGCGTCGAGTTTCCCTGCTTCGGTCTTTCCCTGGCCATCAGCCACTGGGAAGCCATCCGCGGTTACATGGAATACGAAATCCACGACCTCAAATCCATTCAGGACCCGCTAGACCTGCAAGGCCCAAACGACCCGCCCCACGAAGGCCTGCACACCTTCCACAACGCCCGTGCGCGCCTGCACCAGCAAATCCGTGACGGTCAACGGGGTCGAGTGTCCGGGTTTTTCTGGTACCTGTACCACGTCATGACCCTGTGGACGATTCCCAACCACCTGACCGAATGGGAAATCCGCCGCCTCCAGAAAAAGGGCCAACTGGTGTTGCCCGAGGCGATGCGCCAATGGTCGGAACCTCTGTCGAAGGAACAATGGGCGAAGCCGAGCGAAGAACTTCTGCGCCTGAGCGCACAGGTCCGCGCCCTGCACAAACGTCAGCCGCGACGCCCGATCACCGAGATTTTTGCCGAGGTACAGCGTTTGAATCCGACCGACAAACGTCGCGCATGAGTTGTTTTTTCAATGTATTTGCTCCGATGTCCGAAACACTGGAGCTGGCCGTCTGCATACAGACCTTGAACACCAAGGGGGTGTGGGAATCGCTGACTGACGTCATTCGCCTTAACCCCCGTGCTGAGGGGCGTTTCCCTTCGTTGCCCCGTCAATCCGTCACCGAGCATCCGCCCCTGTTGCTGGTTGAAACCCATTTGCTGGAGTTGGCCGACCATGCCCACCAAGATTGATATTCCCATGTGTGCGCCGCATCTTGATCAACCTCGAAATGCAGGCGATGTCGAGCCGTTTCCAAGCGGAAGAATTACCTATCTCGCGCCTTTGCCGTTGCCGACACCGATGCCGCCGCATGGTCCGCATATCGGGGAGCTAAATGAGGTGTATATGGATTTTGGCTTGGGATCGCCCCAAGTGTTTTCATGGCAGCTCATATTAGGCGGGCCCTTCAGCGGAGCCTTCATGATCGCGTTCCTAATCCCGCCAGCAATTGGCTGCGTGGGCCTTATGTTCGGATATGACTTCGCATATACATGGGAATTTGTTATTGATTTATTCTTCGCCATCTATGGATATGCCTTAGTTACCGGCTTCTCCGCCTTAGCCATCCTCCTCTGCACTTGGCTCCACTATCACAACAAACGCGCGGCCATCATCCCCACCCGTTTCAACCGCCAACGCCGCGAAGTCTGCTTCATGCCCGAAAACGCCACCGAACCGCTCTTCGTCCCTTGGGAATCCCTATCCGCCTGGGTCATCGAAGCCCAAGGCTCCACCCAGTACGGCATCCACCGCCAGTACGGCATGGGCATCGGCTTCCAGCACGGCGAGACGCTGACCAGCGTCGAATTCCCTTGCTTCGGTCTTTCCCTGGCCATCAGCCACTGGGAAGCCATCCGCGGCTACATGGAATACGAAATCCACGACCTCAAATCCATCCAGGATCCGCTAGACCTGCAAGGCCCGAACGACCCGCCCCACGAAGGCCTGCACACCTTCCACAACGCCCGCGCGCGTATGCATCAGCAAATCCGCGACGGCCAACGTGGTCGAGTGTCCGGCTTCTTCTGGTACCTGTACCACGTGATGACGCTGTGGACGATTCCCAACCACCTGACCGAATGGGAAGTCCGCCGCCTTCAGAAAATGGCCCCGCACGCCTTGCCCGAAGTGATGCGCCAATGGTCCGCGCCGCTGTCGAAGGAACAATGGGCCAAGCCGAGCGAAGAACTGCTGCGCCTGAGCGATCAGGTCCGCGCCCTGCACAAACGCCAACCGCGACGCCCGATTACCGAGATCTTTGCCGAGGTTCAGCGCTTGAATCCGACGGACAAAGGTCGCGCATGAGCTGTCCGTAATAAGCACCGACTTCCCGCGTAGCGGGTGAGCGGGATAAAAAATGGGCACGCCAACGAGGTTGGGTGCCCATTTTTTTATGCCTGACGAATCAGCTGACTCGATTTTGTTGCTTGGCGAAAATCGCCGCCATCTCGGGTTCATCCAGATGATCCAGCGTTCGCTCCACCAACAAATGCACGCCGTCAGCCATGCGGCTGAGCGCCAAGGCTACGGAGCGGCGGGAACCGTCCACATCGTCGGCGAGGTTGGCGGCGATGGCGCTGATGGACAGCAAATCTTCCGAGGCATTGGCGAGAAGGGTTTCAGGGTTGATGTCCGGGCAGACGCTGAAGAGCTGGCCGTTGCGTTTTGGTGGTTTGGGGTCGGCTGGCGGGAAGTGATGGTCGAGGGCGCGCTCGGCGGCTTCGTTGAGTTTGTTTGAATCAGGTTCGTATGGGGAGACCGGATCGGTATCCGGTGGGTTTGGTGTGACCTTGAACATATTCAATTCTCCAACAACGTGGAGCCGTCACCGAATCGCTGCTAAACGCAGGGTGGCAGCTGTGCGCAGGTTAGCAGACCGGTGGAGACGAATCCGGCGCGCCCGAGGGCGCCCTGCGCACAGCTACCATAAAGTGCAGGCATGAAATGACCTGACTGTCTGGATGCAGATGCGCTTCGTCAAGACGGACTGCTAAACCCGATCACTGATGGACAGTGACAGGAACCAAGTTACCGACCGACCCCAACGCGCACAAGCCGGCGGATTCTGGCGTAGCCGTAGGCAACGACGCAAGGGGTTGTAGCTTGCAGGAAGTAACCTTGAGGTGTTTTAAACAAACGCTGTCTAGCGGTGTTTAACTACCGAAATGTTGGCAAGAACGAGTCTGAAAAAACCGGCTGAAAAACTCTGACTCTGCAAGGCATGCTCATTGGCGTAATTCGGGTTTATGATGCCGGACGGCAGAATAATAGAAGTCCCCCCAGGGATGACCTCGACCCCATACGGAGCGCGCAATGCAGACTTTGTACCCGCAGATCAAACCCCACGCCCGGCACGATCTGGTCGTCGATAAAACCCACACGCTGTATGTCGACGAAAGCGGTTCGCCGGAAGGTTTGCCGGTGGTGTTCATTCACGGCGGCCCCGGCGCCGGGTGCGATGCCCAGAGCCGTCGGTATTTCGATCCGAACTTGTATCGCATTGTGACCTTCGACCAGCGCGGTTGCGGTCGCTCCACGCCCCACGCAAACCTGGAAAACAACACCACCTGGGATCTGGTTGCCGACCTTGAGCGGATTCGCCAGCACCTTGGCATTGATAAATGGGTGTTGTTCGGCGGTTCGTGGGGTTCGACCCTGGCGCTTGCCTACGCACAAACTCACCCGGAGCGTGTGCACGGTCTGATTCTGCGCGGGATTTTTCTCTGCCGCCCGCAGGAAATCGAATGGTTCTACCAGTGCGGCGCCAGTCGTCTGTTCCCCGATTACTGGCAGGACTACATCGCGCCCATCCCGCTGGACGAGCGCGACGACTTGCTGTCGGCTTTCCACAAACGCCTGACCGGCAACGATCAGATCGCCCAGATGCATGCGGCCAAAGCCTGGTCCACGTGGGAAGGCCGGACCGCCACCCTGCGCCCGAACCCGCTGGTGGTCGATCGCTTCTCCGAGCCTCAGCGCGCGCTGTCGATTGCCCGTATCGAATGTCACTACTTCACCAACAATGCGTTCCTTGAGCCGAACCAGCTGATCCGCGACATGGGCAAGATCGCTCATTTGCCCGGCGTGATCGTCCATGGTCGCTACGACGTGATCTGCCCGTTGGATAACGCCTGGGAATTGCACCAGAACTGGCCGAACAGTGAGTTGCAGGTCATCCGCGATGCTGGCCATGCCGCCTCCGAACCGGGCATTACTGATGCACTGGTTCGCGCCGCCGATCAGATGGCCCGGCGTCTGCTCGACCTGGCCCCTGAAGAAGCATGAAGGGCCTGCTGCAACGTGTGCGTGGCGCGCGAGTCGAGGTAGCGGGGGAGGTGGTGGGTGCCGTCGATCAGGGTTTGCTGGTGTTGGTCGCGGTAGAGCCTGAGGATACACGGGCCAGCGCCGACAAACTTCTGCATAAGCTGCTTAACTATCGTGTGTTCAGTGACGCCGAGGGCAAGATGAATCTGTCCCTGGCGGATGTCGGTGGCGGGTTGCTGCTGGTCTCACAGTTCACCCTGGCCGCCGATACCAGGAACGGGTTACGTCCGAGTTTTTCGACCGCTGCCCCTCCGGCGCTGGGCGAGGCGCTTTTTGACTATCTATTAGGGAAAGCGAAACAGGTGCATGGCACTGTGGCATCAGGTAGATTCGGCGCGGATATGCAGGTGCACCTGGTCAACGATGGCCCGGTAACCTTCCTGTTACAGACCTGAAAGCGCTTGAAACATCTTTTTAAGGGCTTTTCGACTGAAAACAGGCGTTTTTCGCGATAAATACTTTGTTGCCCCTGATGCGTTGTAACGCGGCCTACTAGATAATCGCGCGCTACGGGGATCAGCGTTCGTTGGTCCATTTTGACTTAGGTAGAGACTTGTCCTGGACCGTTTGGGGAATCATTTAGTCCCATCGGAGTCGGAATAATGCTCGCCAACTTGGCAAGAGTGGTCTGTAGGGTCGGTTTTTCCACACCGCACCCCGCACAGGCACTTTAACTGGCCGTTGGTTTTTTGATCTGTTTTCGGCGAGGGTTGCTCGTGATTGTTAGTCCCTGTAATGCACCAAAATTGTCTGCCAAACGGTTACGAAGCGCTCTGGTCGCGGGCTCTGCACTGCTCTGCCTGCTCAGCGCCGGTCAGCTTTGGGCATTCAATCTGGATGATGTATCAGTCAAGGCAAAAGAGCTGGCCGGGCAGAAATACGAAGCTCCGCGCAGTAACCTGCCGAACGAGTTCCGCGAGATGAAATTCGCGGACTATCAAAAAATTCGCTTTCTGACCGAAAAAGCCGAGTGGGCCGATCAGAAAACCCCGTTCAAGCTGTCGTTCTATCACCAGGGTATGCATTTCGATACGCCGGTGAAAATCAACGAAGTCACGGCTAACACGGTCGAAGAGATCAAATACGACCCAAGTCGGTTCGATTTTGGCGACGTAAAGTTCGATCCTAAAGCCACCGAACAACTGGGTTATGCCGGTTTCCGTGTGCTGTACCCGGTCAACAAGGCCGACAAGCAAGACGAAATCATGACCATGCTCGGCGCGAGTTATTTCCGCGTTGTCGGCAAGGGTCACACCTATGGCTTGTCCGCTCGCGGCATGGCCATTGATACCGCTTTGCCGTCCGGCGAAGAATTCCCGCGTTTCACCGAGTTCTGGATTCAACAGCCAAAACCCGGTGACAAGCACCTGGTGATCTTTGCTCTGCTGGATTCGCCACGGGCGACTGGTGCGTATCGCCTGACCCTGCGTCCGGGCAGCGACACCGTTGTCGACGTCAAGGCCAAAATGTTCCTGCGTGACAAAGTCACCAAGCTTGGCGTTGCGCCGCTGACCAGCATGTTCCTGTTCGGCGCCAATCAGCCGTCGAAAGTGCTCAACTACCGTCGCGAACTGCACGACTCCAGCGGTCTGTCGATCCATGCCGGCAATGGCGAGTGGATCTGGCGTCCACTGAATAACCCGAAACACCTGTCGGTGAGCAACTTCGCCATCGAGAACCCGCGTGGCTTCGGCTTGCTGCAACGTGGCCGCGACTTCAGCCACTATGAAGACCTCGACGACCGCTACGACAAGCGTCCAAGTGCCTGGATCGAACCAGAAGGCGATTGGGGCAAGGGGTCCGTCGATCTGGTCGAGATTCCGACTGCCGATGAAACCAACGACAATATCGTTGCGTTCTGGAGTCCGGAAAAGCTGCCTGAGCCTGGCCAGCCGCTAGACGTCGCTTATCGCATGCACTGGACCATCGACGAAGCCGCACTTCACGCACCGGACAGCGCCTGGGTCCAACAAACCCTGCGCTCCACGGGTGACGTGAAACAGTCCAATCTGATCCGTCAGCCGGACGGCAGCGTTGCCTATCTAGTGGACTTCGAAGGTCCGTCCCTTGCAGCACTGCCGGAAACTGCGGACGTTCGCAGCCAGGTCAGCGTTGGCGAGAATGCCGAGCTGGTCGAGAACAGCGTACGTTACAACCCTGAAACCAAGGGCTGGCGCCTGACCCTGCGGATGAAAATCAAGGATCCGGGCAAACCTACCGAGATGCGTGCTGCACTGGTCAAGAACATCGTGACTGCCGACCTGGCCAAAATATCGCTACCCGCGTCCAATTCTTCCGTCGCCAAGGCCGACAAGGTTGCCGCCAAGCAACAAGAGAAGATGGATAAGGAAGCCAAGGAAGCCAAGCAAGCTGAAGCCAAACAAGCCGAGGCCAAGCCGGCCGTAGATTCCAAGGACAAGGACAACAAAGACGCCAAGCAGCCAGTCGCTGCCGACGCGGCCCCAGCCACACCGGAATCGGCACCGACTGAAGAAGTCCTGACCGAGACCTGGAGCTACCAGTTGCCTGCCGATGAGTAATTCTCAAGTACAGCCAGAGACTCTTGCCGAGTATCTGGCGCATCTGCCAATGACCGACGAGCAGCGCGCGGAACTCGCGGGCTGCAAGTCTTTCAGCGAGCTGCACCAGCGTCTGTCGTCCTCGACGTTCGATGCACCGACCGAGGCTGCGCAAGCCTCGGTGGGCCGTCGTCTGACCCTGAACACCGCTGAAGAACTGGAAGAAGCGGAAATGCTGGTGCTCGACGCCAGCGGTCGGGTTTGCCTCCGGGCAACACCGCCGATCCGCCGGACCAAAGTCGTGCCCGAGCCGTGGCGCACCAACATTCTGGTGCGGGGCTGGCGGCGTCTGACCGGTCGCAAGAATCCACCGGCCCCGCCGAAAGACGAGAACGTGCTGCCAGCGGCTCGCTGGCGCACTGTCGGTTCGATCCGCCGCTACATTCTGCTGGTATTGATGCTCGGTCAGACCATCGTTGCTGGCTGGTACATGAAAGGCATCATGCCTTACCAGGGCTGGTCGTTCGTCGACCTGAACGAAGTCCTGCATCAGCCGTTCCTGCAAACCGTCACGCAAGTCCTGCCCTATGCACTGCAAACCAGCATCCTGATTCTGTTCGGGATTCTGTTCTGCTGGGTATCGGCCGGTTTCTGGACCGCGTTGATGGGCTTTCTGGAGCTGCTCACCGGTCACGACAAATACCGCATTTCCGGTAAAAGCGCCGGCAACGAGCCGATCCCCAGGGACGCTCGCACCGCACTGGTGATGCCGATCTGCAACGAAGACGTGCCACGGGTGTTTGCCGGTTTGCGGGCGACCTTCGAGTCGGTTGCGGCCACGGGTAACCTGGATCGCTTCGACTTCTTTGTCCTCAGCGACAGCAACGATGCCGATATCTGCGTTGCCGAGCAACAAGCCTGGCTGGACGTCTGCCGTGAAGCCAAGGGCTTCGGCAAGATTTTCTATCGCCGCCGTCGCCGTCGCGTTAAACGTAAAAGCGGCAACCTCGACGACTTCTGCCGTCGTTGGGGCGGTGACTACAAGTACATGGTCGTGCTCGACGCGGACTCTGTGATGAGCGGTGACTG
Organism: Pseudomonas sp. AL03; assembly: GCF_029960815.1. Classification (GTDB taxonomy): domain Bacteria; phylum Pseudomonadota; class Gammaproteobacteria; order Pseudomonadales; family Pseudomonadaceae; genus Aquipseudomonas. Next base: position 98,791 of record NZ_JASBRE010000020.1, on the reverse strand, counting down.
CCTGACCAGTCTGGTGCGCTTGATGGAAGCCACGCCGGACGCCGGGATCATCCAGACCGCGCCGCGCGCTTCGGGCATGGACACGCTGTATGCACGCATGCAGCAGTTTGCGACCCGTGTGTACGGTCCGCTGTTTACCGCCGGTCTGCACTTCTGGCAGTTGGGCGAATCCCATTACTGGGGCCACAACGCGATCATCCGCATGAAGCCGTTCATTGAGCACTGCGCCTTGGCGCCGTTGCCGGGTAAAGGCGCGTTTGCCGGTGCAATTCTGTCCCACGACTTCGTCGAAGCTGCGCTCATGCGCCGTGCCGGCTGGGGCGTGTGGATTGCCTATGACTTGCCGGGCAGCTACGAAGAATTACCGCCGAACCTGCTGGACGAACTCAAGCGTGACCGTCGCTGGTGTCACGGCAACCTGATGAACTTCCGGCTGTTCCTGGTCAAGGGTATGCACCCGGTGCACCGTGCAGTGTTCCTGACGGGCGTGATGTCTTACTTGTCGGCGCCGTTGTGGTTCTTCTTCCTCGTGCTGTCGACGGCGCTGCTGGCGGTCAACACGCTGATGGAGCCGCAGTACTTCCTTGAGCCACGTCAGCTCTATCCGCTGTGGCCACAATGGCACCCGGACAAGGCGATCGCGCTGTTCTCGACCACCGTCGTGCTGCTGTTCCTGCCGAAGTTGTTGAGCATCATCCTGATCTGGGCCAAGGGCGCGAAAGAGTTCGGTGGCAAGTTCAAGGTGACCCTGTCGATGCTGCTGGAGATGCTGTTCTCCATGCTGCTGGCGCCGGTGCGGATGATTTTCCACACCCGTTTCGTCCTCGCCGCGTTCCTTGGTTGGGCCGCGACCTGGAACTCGCCACAACGTGACGACGATTCCACGCCCTGGAGCGAAGCGGTAAAACGCCATGGCCCGCAAACTTTGCTGGGCTTCTTCTGGGCCCTGCTGGTGATCTGGCTGAACCCGAGCTTTCTCTGGTGGCTGGTGCCGATCGTCGGTTCGTTGATGCTGTCGATTCCGGTGTCGGTGATCTCCAGTCGAGTCGGCCTGGGCCTCAAGTCCCGTGACGAAAGCCTGTTCCTGATCCCTGAGGAATACAATCCGCCACAGGCATTGCTGGCTACCGACCAGTACACCCACGAAAACCGTTGGCATGCACTGAACGACGGCTTCATCCGGGCAGTGGTCGACCCACAGCAGAACGCTTTGGCGTGCTCGCTGGCGACGTCCCGTCACCGTCAGGCCGAACCGATCGAGTGGCTGCGGATCGAACGGGTTCGTCATGCGCTGAAAGCCGGGCCTGAAGGTCTGAACAACAATGAGCGCGTGGAACTGCTCAGTGACCCGGTGGCATTGGGTCGTCTGCATGAGCAGATCTGGAACGAAGGTCACCCCGCGTGGCTGGAGGCGTGGCGTAAATCGGTGAAGGCCGATCCCCATGCGCCGCTGTTGCCGCTCAAGCCGCTGAGCGTGCAACCTCAGTTGGCCTAACGAAAAACCCCGCGAAAGCGGGGTTTTTTTTACGCTGATCAGCCCGGCCGATTAAACCTTGAACCTGCCCACCAGCGTCTGCAGATGCGTCCCCAGCCGCGCCAGCTCGACGCTGGAGGCCGCGGTCTCTTCACTGGCTGCCGAGGTCTGCTCGGATACGTCGCGCACGTTCAGCACGCTGCGGTTGATCTCTTCGGCCACCGCGCTCTGCTGTTCGGCGGCTGCAGCAATCTGCTGGTTCATCGACTGAATCGCCGAGACGGTGCGGGTGATGCTTTCCAGTGAGCCACCGGCGCGGCGGGTCAGTTCGACGCTGCTGTCGGTCAGGCTGCGGCTGTTGTCCATGATGGTCGCCACTTGCTGAGTACCGGTTTGCAGGCCGACGATCAGCTCTTCGATTTCTTCGGTGGACTTCTGGGTGCGCTGGGCCAGGCTGCGGACTTCGTCGGCGACCACCGCAAAACCACGTCCGGCCTCGCCGGCACGGGCGGCCTCGATGGCGGCGTTGAGGGCCAGCAGGTTGGTTTGCTGGGCCACGGATTTGATCACGTCGAGCACGCTGCCGATCTTGTCGCTTTCGCGTTTGAGATGAGCCATGGCCTCGGTGGAGTTGCCGACTTCTTTGGCCAGGCGCTCGATCTGGGCGATGGCTTCGCCGACCACTTTGTCACCTTCGCGGGCCTGCTGGTCGGCGGCGACGGCGGCTTCGGACGCTTCTTCGGCGTTACGCGCGACTTCCTGCACGGTGGCGGTCATTTCGTTCATGGCGGTGGCCACTTGGTCGGTCTCGATCTTCTGGCTGTTGACCCCGGCGCGGGTCTGCTCAGTGACGGCCGACAGCTCTTCAGCGGCGCTGGCGATTTGCGTGACGCCGTTACTGATGCCACCGATCAACTCGCGCAGGCCCAGGGTCATGCTCTGCATGGCGCGCTGTAGCTGGCCGAGTTCGTCCTGACGCTCAGAGATAAGGTTCTGGGTCAGGTCGCCAGCAGCAACGCGCTCCGCCACTTTGAGGGTCTGGCTCAGGGGAATCACGATCTGACGCGTGATGGCCCAAGCGGCAAGCAGGCCGAAGGCGAGCGCCAGGACGGTGGCCATCAGCAGCAGATTTTTGGCGTGCGCGGCGTCGGTGTCACGGACGATGGTTTGCGACACGGTGAGTTTTTTGCTGGTGTCGCGCAGGATCTGGCCTTGATCGGCCATGCGTTTGAGGGCTGCGGCGCTGGCGACCTGAGAGTCGCGGAACTGGCTGACGGCGGCGCGGTAGGCTTTCAGCGAATCCGTAGCGTGCTGCAGGTGGGCAATGTGCTGTTCCGGCAGCTTGGAGGGCAGGCTTTCGAGGTTTTTCAGCGCGTTGTCGATGGCGTCCAGAGCGGGTTGCTCGGCCTCGGTTTTGCCGCTGTAGGTATAACCGCGAACCTGGAAGCGCGCTTGCTGGATCAGCTTGCTCAGGTCGATCACGCTGTTGAAATCGGCGACGCTGTCACCTTGCAGCATGGATTTTTCGACTTCGGCGACACGGGCTACGGCGTTGTCGGCGGTGGCGCCGAGTTTGCCGCGGGCGTCTTCGCGGATGACTCCGGCCTGGGTCATGGCGGTGAAGGCGTGTTTGTACTCACCGACGGCGGCCAGTTGTTGGTCGATCATGGCCATGTCGGCCGGTTGTTCGATCAATGTGCGCGCGGTTTTCAGGCCGGTATCGAGTTGGCCAAGCAGGTCGTTGACCGCACCGGGGCCTTGTTCGCCACGACGTATTTCGTAATCCAGGCGGGCCAGGCGCAGGTCTTTGGCCAGGTCATTGAGGCTGGCAATAAACCCCAGCTTATCGCCGCGACTCATCACGCCGCTCAGCCCGGTCCAGCCGGTGAAAGTGATCAATAAGGTAAGAAGCAGCACCAGACCGAAGCCGATACCCAGTTTGCGATTGACGCTGACGTTCCCCAGTTTCTCGGCTATCCATCGGTACATGCTGCAACTCCCTGGAACCATTCGTTGGTTTTATGGAGACTGTATCGGCAGGCAGGTGAGATTCTATAGGCGCTGTGGGCACAGACCTCCGGTGAACGCGTTCCCTGTGCAGCTGGCGAAGCCTGCGTTCGGCTGCGAAGCAGTCGTGAAATCCGGCACCAGGTCTTTCAGGTTGGTCGCGTGTAACTGTTTGACGACTGCTTCGCAGCCGAACGCAGGCTTCGCCAGCTGCTACAGGTAGTGTTTAGCCTTAGAACAGGCGTGCGAGCAGCGCAGTGACGGCGGTTTCGACCCGCAGGATGCGGTCGCCGAGCTGCACCGGTTGCAGGCCGGCCTTGCCCAGCAGGTCGATTTCGTACGGAATCCAGCCGCCTTCGGGGCCGATGGCCAGGGTCACCGGTTCGTCCAGGCCACGGGGGCAGGGCGGGTAATTGCCGGGGTGGCCGACCAGGCCGAGGGTGCCATCGGTGATCGCCGGCAGACGGTCCTCGACGAACGGCTTGAAGCGTTTTTCGATAACGATTTCCGGCAGCACGCTGTCCCGGGCCTGTTCTAGGCCGAGGATCAGTTGCTCGCGAATTGCGTCGGGCTCCAGGAACGGGGTTTGCCAGAAGCTCTTCTCGACGCGATAGCTGTTCACCAGCACGATTCGTGGCACTCCCATGGCCGCCACGGTCTGAAACACCCTACGGAGCATTTTCGGCCGTGGCAGGGCCAGCACCAGGGTCAGCGGCAGCTTGGCCGGTGGCGGCTGGTCGAGAGTGACGCGCAGCTCGGCTTCATCGGCGTCCAGACGCAGCAACTCGGCCGAGCCCATCAGTCCGCCGATGCGCCCGACCCGCAGGCTGTCGCCGACAACGGAGCGGTGGACTTCCTGCATGTGAGTCAACCGGCGATCGCGCAGGATCACCCGGTCGGCCGCAATGAAATCGGCTTCTTCGAGAAGCAGCAGGTTCACGGTTGAGTCGCTGGCGGCTGGTCGTTGTTATCGTCGGCCGGTTGGTCGTCCGGGTGCTCGCCGCGCTTGCTGATCAGGCTGCCGAACAGGATGCCGATTTCGAACAGCAGCCACATCGGTACGGCCAACAGCGTCTGCGAGAAGATGTCCGGCGGCGTCAGGATCATGCCGACCACGAAGCAGCCGATGACCACATACGGGCGGATCTTCTTCAGGTACTTAACGTCGACCACGCCGATCCATACCAGCAGCACCACGGCCACCGGGATCTCGAACGCCACGCCGAAGGCAAAGAACAGCGTCATTACGAAATCGAGGTAGCTGGCGATGTCGGTCATCATTTCCACACCGGCCGGGGTGGCTGCGGCGAAGAATTGGAAGATCAACGGGAACACCAGGTAATAGGCGAACGCCATGCCGGTGTAGAACAGGAGGATGCTGGACATCAGCAGCGGCACCGCAATGCGTTTCTCATGCTTGTACAGACCTGGCGCGATGAAGCCCCAGATCTGATGCAGGATCACCGGGATCGCGAGGAACAGCGAAACCATCATGGTCAGCTTCAGCGGCGTCAGGAACGGTGACGACACGTCGGTGGCGATCATCGTCGCGCCCACTGGCAGGTACTGACGCAGCGGCGTGGAGACGAAGGTATAAATCTGCTGGGTGAAGGCAAACAACCCGGCGAAGATGATAAAGATCGCTGCTACGCAACGCAGCAGGCGAGTACGCAACTCGGTGAGGTGCGAAACCAGCGGCATGTGCTGGTCATTTTCGGGGAGATCGCTCATGGGGCTCGCGGCGGCAATGTTGGGTCATGAGGGGCCGGCGCAACAGGCGCAGCCGCAGGCGTAACAGGTTCTACTGGAGGCGCTGCGACAACAGGCGCAGGCTCGGCGGCTGGAGCATGAATCGTCTGCTCCACCACAGGTTCAACCGGCTGAACCGGCGTCGGCTCCTGCTGAGTCGGCGTGAAAATCTTCCGCGCCTCCTGCTCCAGCGACAGAATGTGCTCGTTGTGCAGTTGCCGACGAATCTCGTCGGCACCGATTTCACGTTCAACTTCCTGTTTGATCGCGTTGAAGCTGCGCTTCAGACGACCGACCCACAGGCCGGCGGTGCGCGCAGCACCTGGCAGACGCTCGGGGCCCAGCACCAGCAGGGCCACAAGGCCGACGAGCAGCAGTTCAGGGAAGCTGATACCAAACATTAGTCAGTGCTCACATGTCTTTGCGGATCGGCTCTTCGACTTTTTGCGCCTGCACGTCGATGGTGTGCGGCGGGTTCACGGACTGTGTGGTCTGTGGCTGAGCGGGTGGAACCGGTTGGGCCGGTGTTACCGTCGGGTCAACTGGCTTGTCTTCATCGTTCATGGCTTTGCGAAAGCCCTTGATCGACTCACCCACGTCAGTGCCGAGGTTTTTCAGTTTTTTGGTGCCGAATACCAGCACGACAACAATCAGGATGACGATCCAGTGTTTCCAGTCAAAAATGCCCATGTTGCTGCTCCTCTCTAATAGTGTTCAGGCGGACGGACGCGAGGCTTTCTCGGCGTGTCCGGACAGACCGAAACGACGGTCCAGTTCATCGAGCACAGCCTGTGGATGCTGCCCCAGTTGGGCAAGCATGACCATGCTGTGGAACCACAAATCGGCGGTTTCGTAGATCACATCGCTGCAGTCACCGCTGATGGCGGCATCCTTGGCGGCAATGATGGTTTCGACCGACTCTTCGCCGACTTTTTCCAGAATCTTGTTCAGGCCCTTGTGGTACAGGCTGGCGACATACGAGCTGTCGGCAGCGGCGCCTTTGCGCTCTTCCAGTACCTCGGCCAGACGGGTCAGAGTGTCACTCATGGGTGTGTCCTGCGGAATAGATAGCGTGCGGGTCTTTCAGAACCGGGTCGACGGTTGTCCAGTCGCCATTCTCGAAGACGCGGTAGAAGCAGCTCTGACGGCCGGTATGACAGGCGATGTCGCCGATCTGCTCGACCATCAGGATGATGACGTCGGCGTCACAGTCCAGGCGCATCTCATGCAGGGTCTGCACGTGGCCGGACTCTTCGCCCTTGCGCCACAGTTTGCCACGCGAGCGTGACCAGTAAATGGCGCGGTTCTCGGCAGCGGTCAGTTCCAGCGCTTCACGGTTCATCCAGGCCATCATCAGGACGCGCCCGGTCTTGTGATCCTGGGCAATCGCCGGCACCAGGCCATCAGCGTCCCACTTGATCTCGTCCAGCCAGTTTTTCATCTTCGACTCCGATGCAGGCCCACACTTCATGAATAGAAGCCTACGTGAAATTCAGCGTTGAAACAGTGTGCCAGCGTGTGGGTGCTCTGGCTATCGGCGAACGACCAGATACAAACCGACGGCCACCATGATACCGGCCGGCCAATGACCCAGTTCGTTCAGCGGCCCCCCGGCAGCGAGTATTGTGCCGCCGGCGAGGTGCGCACAGCCGAGCAGTCGCAAGAGCCAATCGTCCTTGCGCCGGTGCCACGGTGGCGGCGGGTCGTAGGCATGGGGCTGGGACACGCGCTCGAGCAGGTCACGGGCCATGTTGGCCAGGTGCGGCAGTTGTTCGAACTGGCTCTGCACGTTGCCGAGCAAGGTTTTGGGGCTGACCCGCTCACGCATCCAGCGTTCGAGGAACGGCTGGGCGGTGTTCCACAAATCGAGGTCCGGGTACAACTGACGGCCCAGGCCTTCGATGTTCAACAGGGTTTTTTGCAGCAGCACGAGCTGCGGCTGCACTTCCATGTTGAAGCGCCGAGCGGTCTGGAACAGGCGCATCAGCACCTGACCGAAGGAAATATCTTTTAACGGTTTTTCGAAGATTGGCTCGCACACGGTGCGGATCGCCGCCTCGAATTCGTTGAGTTTGGTTTCCGCCGGCACCCAGCCCGAATCGATGTGCAGCTGCGCGACACGACGGTAATCACGCTTGAAGAACGCGAACAGGTTGCGCGCCAGGTAATCCTGGTCTTCCGGCGTCAGGCTGCCGACGATGCCGCAGTCGACTGCGATGTACTGCGGGCTCCACGGGGTCACGGTGCTGACGAAGATGTTGCCGGGGTGCATGTCGGCGTGGAAGAAGCTGTCGCGGAACACCTGGGTGAAAAAGATTTCAACGCCACGTTCGGCGAGCATTTTCATGTCGGTGCGCTGGTCGGCCAGGGTCGCCAGGTCGGTAACCTGAATGCCGTAGATGCGTTCCATCACCAGCACTTTCGGCCGGCACCAGTCCCAATAGACTTGCGGTACGTAGAGCAGCGGCGAGCCGTCGAAGTTACGCCTCAACTGGCTGGAGTTGGCGGCCTCACGCAGCAGGTCGAGCTCGTCGTAGATGGTTTTTTCGTAGTCCAGTACCACGTCCACCGGGTGCAGCAGACGCGCGTCGGCCGAGAGCTTTTCGGCGGCGCGGGCGAGGATGAACAGCCACGCCAGGTCCTGCGCGATGATCGGTTTCAGACCCGGGCGGATGACTTTGACCACCACTTCTTCACCGGTTTTCAGTTGCGCGGCATGCACCTGCGCCACCGAGGCCGAGGCGAGCGGTTCGACGTCGAAACGGCTGAAGACTTCACTGATCCTTTTGCCGAGCTGCTCTTCAATCAGCTTGATCGACACTTGCGAGTCGAACGGCGGCACGCGGTCCTGCAGCTTCATCAGCTCATCAGCGATGTCTTCCGGCAGCAGATCGCGGCGGGTGGACAGGATTTGGCCGAACTTGATGAAAATTGGTCCCAGGTCCTGCAGCGCCAGACGCAATCGCGCGCCACGGCTCAGGTCGAGCGTCTTGCGCGGGAACCAGCGCCACGGCAAGGCGTAGCGCAGCGCCAGCAAAAACCACGGCAATGGCAGGGCGAACAACAGGTCATCGAGGCGGTAGCGAATCACAACGCGCTGGATGCGCAACAAACGGCGGACGGCAAGCAGCTTCATGCGTTATCGCTTGGGTCGAGGGATCGGAAAAGGCGCTCGAAGCGCGCCTCGAGACGTTCCAGATCGAGCTTGATCTGGTCCAGTTCACTGAAACGGGCTTGGGCTTCGCGCTGGCCGACGAGGGTGCGCGATTCTTCGGCCAGGTACTCGCCAAGATTCTGGTTCAGGCTGGCGAACCCTTGCTGATAAAAGCGTGTACGGCTGCGCAGGTGACCGCCGAGCAGTTGCGTGGCGACAGGTCCCAGCACGCGTGCGAGCTCGTACTCCCAGTCCAGCTCAAGGTCCTGAAGGATCGCCGCCAGTTCCAGCAGCACGCCGCTGTCGCCGTCGAGTTCGACTTCAGGAGCATGCAGGACCGAAGTCTTGTCCTTGCTCATTGCCAGTTTCAGCAGGCCGGAGGCCGGTGCACGCAGGGTGCAGTCGGCGTCGGCTTCCCAGTGGGAAGCCAACATCAAGCCTTCGTCGCTGGGCAGGATAAACACTTGCAGCGCCGGGCTGCGGCAGTCGACGGCAATCACCTTGCCACTCAGATGTGCCAGCCGCGGCAGCGCCGTGCTGTCGAGACGCAGCACCCGGTTCAGACCGAGTTCAACGCTGGCGAGCAGGCCGGCCAGCAACATCAGGGTTTGATGCCGCGGTGCAGGGCGACGATGCCTGCGGTCATGTTGTGGTAGGTCACGCGGTCGAAACCGGCCTCGACCATCATCGACTTCAGGGTTTCCTGATTCGGGTGCATGCGGATCGATTCGGCCAGGTAGCGATAGCTTTCCGAGTCGTTGGTGATCAGCTTGCCCATCAGCGGCATGAAGGCGAACGAGTAGGCGTCGTAGGCTTTGGACATCAGCGCGTTGGTCGGTTTGGAGAACTCCAGCACCAGCAGACGGCCGCCCGGTTTCAGCACGCGCAGCATCGAGCGCAAGGCGTCTTCTTTATGGGTAACGTTGCGCAGGCCGAACGCGATGGTCACGCAGTCGAAATGGTTGTCCGGGAATGGCAGCTTTTCAGCATCGGCCTGGACGAATTCGACGTTGCCAGCCACACCCAGATCCAGCAGGCGGTCACGACCGACCTTGAGCATGGATTCGTTGATGTCGGCCAACACGACCTGACCGGTCGGGCCAACGAGGTGCGAGAACTTCTTGGTCAGATCGCCCGTGCCGCCGGCGATGTCCAGCACGCGGTTACCGGTGCGAACGCCCGACAGCTCGATCGCGAAACGCTTCCACAGACGGTGCATGCCGCCCGACAGGAGGTCGTTCATCAAGTCGTACTTGGCGGCTACCGAGTGGAAAACCTCAGCGACTTTTTCCGCTTTTTGGCTTTCTGGAACGTTTTTGAAACCGAAGTGAGTGGTGGGTTCGGCATCGCTGCCTTTGCGCTGATCAGTCATATCGCTGTCACCAGAAGAGAATGCGGGACATTCTAATCCCGGTGGCCTGCTTTGTCTTGGCAAGGCTGAAGGTAAGATAGGTAACCGCCGGGACGTTTTGCCGCAGTAGCGGTCAAGATGCTTCAGGAAAGTATCCATAAAGCAGGAGTCAATTGATGGCCCGTATTAGTGTTGAGCGTGCCCACGGCCTGGGTAAGGAAGCGGCCCGCGAGAAGGCTGACAAGTTGGCGCAGAAACTGTCCGATCAATATGGCCTGGAGCCGCAATGGTCTGGCGACACCCTGAACCTCAAGCGTTCCGGTGTGAAAGGCGCGGTGTATGTAGGCGAGAATTCGATCAAGGTCGATGTCGAACTTGGCCTGTTGATGTCGGCCATGAGCGGCACCATCAAATCGGAAATCGAGAAGGCCCTCGATAAAGCGTTGGCATAACGTCGAACCACACCATTGATCACAGGCCCGGCCCAAGGGTTTGTGTCAGTTGTTAGGGTGCTGTTTCTAATTATTCTCACTACTTTGTGCCTGAGCCCGACTCTTTCGCGGGCAGTTCCTCAAACCTTCTGCGCGTGAGGTGCACCATGGCCAAAGTTATTTTGAAGAAAAAAATCGACGCTTCGACGACTGCTCTGAGCGACGTTAAATCTTACGCCCGCAAGATCTGGCTGGCAGGCCTGGGGGCCTACACCAAGGTCGGCCAAGAGGGCAACGAGTACTTTCAAGAGTTGATCGTCGCGGGTCAAGCTGTTGAAAAGAAAGGCAAAGAAGCAGTTGCCGAGAAACTTGAAGCAGCGAATGCCGAGATCGACGAAGCCAAGAGTGAAGTCACTACTTTCAAAGGTAAGGTCGAAGTTCAACTCGACAAGGTCGAGAAGGCTTTTGACTCGCGTGTCGCAAGTACCTTGAATCGTATCGGCATTCCGTCTAAACATGACGTTGAGACACTCTCTGCCAAGCTCGATGAGCTGACGGCATTGCTCGAACGCGTCGCGCGTAAATCTTAAGGAGAACGGGATGGCTGGTAAAAAGAGTACTGAAAAAGAAGGCAGCTCGTGGATCGGGAAAGTCGAAGACTACTCCCGCAAAATCTGGCTGGCTGGTTTAGGCGTGTATTCGAAGATCGACACTGACGGCAGCAAGCTCTTCGATACATTGGTCAAAGACGGCGAGAAAGCCGAGAAGCTCACCAAGAGCGCTGTCGGCAAGAAAGTCGATGCGGCCAAGGACTCTGCTTCGTCGGCCAAGTCGCGCATCAGCGGCGTGAAAGATCGGGCACTGGGCAAGTGGGATGAGCTGGAAGGGGCTTTCGACAAGCGTCTGAACAGCGCCATTTCGCGCCTGGGTGTACCGAGCCGTAATGAAGTCAAAGCGCTGCACAGCAAGGTCGATACCCTGACCAAGCAGATCGAGCGTCTGACCGGTGCGAAGGTTGCGCCTGTTGCGGCGAAAACCGCGGCGGCCAAACCTGCTGCGAAGTCCGCTGCCAAACCACTGGCCAAGGCTGCCGCTAAACCGGCTGCCAAACCAGCGGCCAAAACTGCCGCAGCGAAACCTGCAGCAGCCAAGCCAGCGGCCAAACCGGCAACCAAGCCAGCGGCAAAACCTGCCGTAGCGAAGAAGCCAGTAGTGAAAAAACCGGCAGCGCCGAAAGCCGCTGCACCAAAACCAGCAGTAGCTGCCGCCAAACCGGCAACCCCGGTCAGCGCATCGAACTCCGCTGCTGCGCCAACCCCTGCTGCAACCCCGACTGTCGCGCCAGCTCCATCGACGCCAACCAGTCAGTCCTGATTTCAGGGCTCAAGAAAACGCCCGGCCTGCTAAGGTCGGGCGTTTTTGTTTGTGCACGATTCGTAAAGCACCGCAGTACCCCTGTGGGAGCGGTGTGCAGGGTTACTCGTGTTCTTCCAGATACTGCAACGCCAACTGCTCCGTCGCCACCTTGATCGGCGGCAACAAATGCGGCGCCACCAGCATCATGATCTGGTACACCACCAATCTCACCTCACCTTCACGATCAAGAATCCGCTGGTAGTCCAGCGAGAACAGCAGCGTCATGGTGATCTGCTCCACCAGTTGTCCCAGTGCCTGGGTCTCGCTGACCAATTGCCCCTGAGCCTTCAATCGAGCGAGTAACGAAGCCAGCGTGCGCTTCAACGCATTGAGCAGGTTGCGTATGCCCTTGGCCAGTTTCGGCAAGCGCCCGGCGAGGTTCGACAGGTCCTGGAACAGAAACCGGTAGTGGGCCAGGCGTTCGACGATCAGGTGCAGGAACAGCCAGTAATCTTCCGGTGCAAGCTCGACATCGGCCGGTGGATCAAGCAGGGGCGCCAGTTCGACCTGGAAGCGCTCGAACAACCCGAGAATCAGCGGTTCCTTGCCGTGGAAGTGGTAGTAGAGGTTGCCCGGGCTGATCCCCATTTCATTGGCCACTTCCATGGTGGAGACGTTCGGTTCGCCCTTCTGATTGAACAACTGCAAAGCACATTCGAGAATCCGGTCGCGGGTTTTCATCCAGTCTTCTTAATGGTTCGTTGAACGTCAGCGCACACGCACGTAAGTACCGGGTGCTGCCTCCATCGGTGGATAGTTCGAGTTGCCGAGGGCGATGTCGGTTTCTTTTTGCGCGCCTGAACGTTCTTGAATCCAGCTCAGCCACTGGGTCCACCAACTGCCGTCGACTTGCTTGGCGTCGTAATACCAGGCCCGTGGGTCACTGCTCAGTTTCGTGCTTTCGACGAAGTTGGCTTTCGGGTTGGAGGGCGGGTTGAGAATGCTCTGCACATGCCCGCTGTTGGAGAGCACGAAGCGTCGCTCGCCACCCAGCAGCAGGGTCGAGCGATACACCGCATCCCACGGGGTGATGTGGTCGTTGATGCCCGCGACGCTGAAACTGTCGACGGTGACTTTCTGCAAGTCGATTGGCGTGCCGCACACCTCCAGACCACCCGGATGACTCAGCGGGTTGTGTTTGAAGAAGTCCAGCAAGTCGCCATGGAGGGCTGCCGGCAAACGTGTGTTGTCGTTGTTCCAGTAGAGGATGTCGAACGCTGGCGGCTCCTTGCCCAACAGGTAATTGTTAACGAAATAGCTCCAGATCAGATCGTTGGGGCGCATCCAGGCGAAGACCTTGGCCATGTCGCGGCCGTCGAGCACACCTTTCTGATAGGAGCGACGCTTGGCCGCCTCAAGGGTCTGTTCGTCAGCGAAGAGGGCCGCAGGCGAGTCCATCTGACTGTCGAGCAGGCTTACCAGATACGTTGCGCTGGACACTCGCCGCAATTGCCGCTTGGCCTGCAAATGCCCTTGCAGCGCGGCAATGGTCAGCCCGCCCGCGCAGGCGCCCATCAGATTGACTTCGCGAGCACCGGTGATCGCCCGGCAGACGTTCATCGCTTCTTCCACGGCTTCCACGTACGTCGACAGTCCCCATTCGCGATGACGTACATCCGGATTGCGCCAACTGATCATGAAGGTCTGCAAACCGTTTTTCAGGGCGAACTGGACGAAGCTGTTGCCGGGGCTCAGGTCGAAAATGTAGTACTTGTTGATCTGTGGCGGCACCACCAGCAGCGGTTTGGAATACTGCTTTTCGCTCATCGGCTTGTACTGGATCAGCTCCAGCAGCTCATTGCGAAACACCACGGAGCCCGTAGTGGTGGCGACCGTTTTGCCGACCTCGAAAGCTTGCTTGGTGACTTGTCTGGGCAAGCCATCGTTGTGCAGGAAGTCGTCGACCAGGTGGCTGATACCTCGCACCAGGCTGTTGCCGCCGGAGTTGAAGATCTCCTTGATCGCCAGCGGATTAAGCAGGCTGTTGGACGGTGCCATGGCGTCATTGAGCATGGCGAACGCGAAGTGGGCGCGGGCGCGATCGTCCGGGCTCATGTTGCTCTCGTCGATCCAGTTTTTGACCTGCTTTTGCCAGGTCAGGTAGGCCTGCAAACTGCGGCGATAAAAAGGGTTGAGGCTCCACGCCGGGTCGGCGAAGCGTTTGTCCTGCGGATTGGTCGCATACAGGGTTTCGCCCAGCAGCACGCGGCCCAGTTGACCGCCCAGTTTCAAGGCGTGTCGGGCGCTGTGCACCGGGTGGCGCAAGCCATGGGCGGCAACACTGCGCAGGGTCGACAACAAATCCCGACCGCGCACGCCGGTAATCGCACTCTGTGCATTGATGAACGCGGCGGGAGTGGGTAAAAAGTCCCTCGCTGGTTTTTCGCGCATGAATCAACACTCCTTCGTCTTCAGGCCAAATACAGATACACCGAACCAGAACACCATAGACGCTGTTACGGGTTGTTGCGCGGCGCGGCGTCCTGCCGAGCCTTTTTTCGTTAACAAAAACCGGGGCCGATCAACCGCCCTATGGCGCCGGATGCGGATGCATCACGGCGCGCTGCCGCTCCTCCTCGAGGAATTTCATAATGATCGGTGCCACCGCTTCGGCGCGGGTGATCAGGAACAGATGCCCGTCATCGATGATGTGCAGCTGGGCATTGGGAATCCGCCAGGCCAGCACGCGCATGTTAATCAGCGGGATCAGCGGATCGTCGTCGCCGGCCAGCACCAGAGTCGGCTGGTGGATCTTGTGCAGCCAGTGAATGCTGGTCCATCCGAGGCCGGCGAACAGTTGCCAGTAGTAACCGAGTTTGCCGGCCGAGCGGACCTTCGCAGCGTGGCTCGCGGCGAGCGTCGGATCGCGCCGGAACGCACCGCCGTAGATCATCGGCGCAATGCGAATCACATGAGACGGCTGGATATAGCGTCGCGGGCTGGCCATCATCCACAGGACTTTCGGCTTGCCCGGTATCATCACCGTGCCGGCCGCCGTGGCCGCCAGAACGAGTTTCTTGCAGCGCTCGGGATAGTCGTAAGCGAACTGCTGGGCGAGGGCCCCCCCCCAGGAAACGCCGATTACATTGACTCGGCCGTAGTCGAGATAGTCGAGCATCCGCGCCGTGAGTTTCGCCAGGCCCGGAAAGCGATACGGTCGATTCGGCGTCGATGAACCGCCGACACCAGGGACGTCGAAGGCAATGACTTCCAGGTCCGGATCCAGCGCCGCGACGAACGGAAACACCAGCTCCAAATTGGCGCCGATGCCGTTGAAAATCAGCAAGGGCGTCAAGTGAGGCTTGCCGGGGCGTACCGCCGTGCGGAGGGTCTGGCCATTCAGGTCGACGGTACGAAATATGAATTGTTGCGGCATGCTTCAAGCCCTGTGGGTCATTTCTCAAATTCATCCTCGATCCCTGTAGGAGCGAAGCTTGCTCGCGAACGCGTCAGATCAGTCGACATCTATGTTGAGTGAATGACCGCTTTCGCGAGCAAGCTTCGCTCCTACAGGGGCGCGAGGTGTGTCAGTTACCGCTCATGCACATAGGTGCCCGGCGCAGCTTCGCCCGCCGGATAAGCCTTGTTGCCCAAACTGCCCGGAGACTTCTTCAGCTTGCCCGAACGCTCGGCTTGCCATGCCTGCCAGTGCAGCCACCAGGAATCAGTGTGTTTGGTGGAATTTTCTTGCCACTCCTCGGCCTTGACCGGCATCTCGGTGCTGGTCATGTAGCGCGATTTCGGATTGCCCGGCGGATTCAGAATGCTCTGGATATGCCCGCTGCTGGACAGCACGAATTCGACCTTGCCACCGAACAGTTGCGCCGACTTGTAGCAGGACTTCCACGGGGTGATGTGGTCGTTGGTGCCGGCCAGGGAGAAAATGTCGGCAGTGACCTGCTTCAGATCGATCGGTGTGCCGCACACTTCCAGTGCATCAGGACGGATCAGAGGGTTGGTTTTGAACAACTCGATCAGGTCGCCGTGGAACGCTGCGGGCAACCTTGTGGTGTCGTTGTTCCAGAACAGGATGTCGAAAACCGGCGGTTCGTTGCCCAGCAGGTAGTTGTTGACCCAGTAGTTCCAGATCAGGTCGTTGGGGCGCATCCAGGCGAAGACTTTTGCCATGTCGCGGCCTTCCAGGACACCGGCCTGATAGGAGTGACGCTTGGCGGATTCGAGGGTCTGCTCGTCGACGAACAGTGCCACGTCGCTGTCCAGAGTGGTGTCCAGCACGCTGACCAGCAGCGTCAGGGCGTTGACCTTGTTCTCACCGATCGCGGCGTAGTGGCCCAGCAGGGCGGTGCAGGTGATGCCACCGGAGCAGGCGCCGAGCATGTTCACATCTTTGCTGCCGGTGATCGCGGTGACCACGTCGACCGCTTCCTTGAGCGCTTCGATGTAGGTCGACAGACCCCATTCGCGCTGCTCCTTGGTCGGGTTGCGCCAGCTGACAATGAACGTTTGCACATTGTTGCGCAGGCAGAAACGCGCCAGGCTCTTGTCCGGGCTCAGGTCGAAAATATAGAACTTGTTGATCTGTGGGGGCACCACCAGCAGTGGGCGCTCGTACACCTGCTCGGTGGTCGGCCGATAGTGGATCAACTCCAGCACGTCATTGCGAAACACCACCGCGCCTTCGGTGACGCCCAGGCTCTTGCCGACCTCGAACGCGCCCATGTTGACCTGGCTCGGCATACCGCCGTTGTGCACCAGGTCCTTGGCCAGATGGGCCAGGCCGTCGAGCAAGCTTTTGCCGCCGGTTTCGAAGAAGCGTTTGACCGCCGCCGGGTTGGCCGCACTGTTGGTCGGGGCCATGGCTTCGGTCATGAGGTTGATCACGAAATGCCCGCGTGCGACGTCCTTGGGCGAGAGGTTGCTGTCGCCGATCCAGTCGTGGAGTTCCTTGCGCCACGCCAGGTAAGTTTGCAAATAACGTTTGTAGAGCGGGTTCTGGCTCCAGGCCGGATCGGCGAAGCGACGGTCATCGCTTGTCGGTAGAAGCTCGGATTTGCCGAACAACACGTTCTTTAGTTCAAGACCGAATTGGGCGACATGCCTGGCGCTGTGAATCGGTTGTCGGATGGCCTGCCTTAGCACCATTCGAGCAGAAGCCAGTAGATCCTTTCCACGCAGCCCAACGACAGGATTCAGCCCCAAGGTGTTTTCCGAGGCTTGATACTTCAAGTCATCGTTATTCTTGTTACTCATCTACGACGCTCCATTGTCCTGAGGCGAGTACCTGGTCCCAGCTGTGCATTCACACGGCAAATGCCAGGTACTACTGCTCGGTTGACCGTTAATACTGCATCGCTGCTTTTTTATCGCAGAGAGCACTGCAGGGAACTTGCCAGTTCCATTGGTTACCCGAGTTTAATTTTTTTCGCAAGCAGGCCAATCGTCGACCCGGAAGCGGAGCATTCAAACAGATGGAATTAGAAAATGCCCTCTAAAGAGCGAGAGGCCCGATTTAGAGCATCAGCTTGACGATGGATTGGTTCGGATCGCGGGTTTTTCCGGCGGCTTTGAGCTCGGCAAGATAATCGTTCCAGAGATCCTCTTGGCGCACGCCCAACTGGTACAGATATTCCCAGGTGAACAGGCCGCTGTCGTGGCCGTCGTCGAAGGTCAATTTCAGTGCGTACTGACCGGCCGGTTCGACCTTGGTCAGGCCTACGCCGATCTTGCCAAATTGCAGGATAGGTTTGCCGTGGCCCTGGACTTCGGCGGAAGGAGAGTGCACGCGCAGGAACTCGGCAGGCAGGTGATATTCCTCGCCGGACGCGTATTTCAGCGACAGGGTTTTCGAGGCTTTGTGCAGTTTGATATCGGTGGGGAGTGGGGTCGTCATTTTGGTTCAGGGCCGCAAGCGGCCCTGCCATGTAGAGAATGAGATCTACAGGATATAACGGGACAGGTCTTCGTTCTGCGCCAATTCGCCCAAGTGGCTGTTGACGTAATCGGCGTCGATCACGATCGCTTTGTCGTCGTGGGCACTGGCCAGATCACCGGCGCTGAACGACACCTCTTCGAGCAGACGCTCAAGCAGCGTGTGCAGGCGACGGGCACCGATATTCTCGGTCTTCTCGTTGACCTGCCAGGCGATCTCGGCAATACGCTTGATACCGTCCGGCTGGAACTCGATAACCAGGCCTTCGGTTTTCAGCAGTGCGCAATACTGCTCGGTGAGCGACGCATGCGGTTCGCTGAGAATGCGCTCGAAATCTTCAGGCGTCAGCGGCTTGAGTTCGACACGAATGGGCAGACGGCCTTGCAGCTCAGGTACCAGATCGCTCGGCTTGCTGAGGTGGAACGCACCGGACGCGATGAACAGGATATGGTCGGTCTTGACCATGCCCAGTTTGGTGTTGACGGTGCAGCCTTCGATCAGCGGCAGCAGGTCGCGCTGTACACCTTCACGGGACACGTCGATGCCACCGGAGTTGCCACGCTTGGCGACCTTGTCGATTTCGTCGATGAACACGATGCCGTGCTGCTCGACGGCTTCCAGCGCCTTGGCCTTCAACTCTTCTTCGTTGACCAGACGACCGGCCTCTTCGTCACGCACCAGTTTCAGCGCTTCCTTGACCTTGATCTTGCGGCTTTTCTTTTTGCCCTTGCCCATGTTGGCGAACAGGCTCTGCAGCTGGTTGGTCATCTCCTCCATGCCCGGTGGCGCGGAGATATCGACGCCGGTCACTTCGGCGACTTCGATTTCGATCTCCTTGTCATCCAGCTGACCTTCGCGCAGGCGCTTGCGGAACAGCTGACGGGTGTTGGAGTCAGCCGACGGTGCGGCGTCGTCGTTGCTGAAGCCCATGCGTGCCGGTGGCAGCAGGGCGTCGAGGATGCGTTCTTCGGCGGCGTCTTCGGCGCGGTGGCGAACCTTGGTCATTTCCTGTTCGCGCAACAGTTTGATCGCCGCGTCAGCCAGGTCACGAATGATCGATTCAACGTCGCGGCCGACATAACCGACTTCGGTGAACTTGGTCGCTTCGACCTTGATGAAGGGCGCGTTGGCCAGTTTCGCCAGGCGACGAGCAATCTCGGTTTTACCGACACCGGTCGGGCCGATCATCAGGATGTTCTTGGGGGTCACTTCAACGCGCAGCTCTTCAGGCAGCTGCATCCGGCGCCAGCGGTTACGCAGCGCGATGGCGACGGCGCGCTTGGCATCGTCCTGGCCGATGATATGGCGATTGAGTTCGTGGACGATTTCACGGGGAGTCATGGACATAGTAATTGGCGGTCCTCAAGTAAAAGTGAGCCGTGGCGTGGTGGCCAAAACAGGCTTACTCAGCGAGGTCCTGCTCCTCAATGGTGAAGGTATGGTTGGTGAACACACAGATGTCGCCGGCGATGCCGAGGGCGGTTTCGACGATTTCGCGGGCCGACAGATCGGTTTTCTTCAGCAGCGCGCTGGCGGCGGCCTGGGCGTAACCGCCACCGGAGCCCATGGCGATCAGACCTTCTTCAGGCTCGACCACGTCGCCGTTGCCGGTGATGATCAGAGAGGCATCTTTGTTCGCGACCGCAAGCATGGCTTCGAGGCGGCTGAGGGAGCGGTCAGTGCGCCATTCTTTGGCGAGTTCGACAGCGGCGCGAACCAGGTGGCCTTGATGTTTCTCAAGCTGGCCTTCGAATCGCTCGAAGAGGGTGAAGGCGTCAGCAGTAGCCCCGGCAAAACCGGCGATTACCTGGCCGTGGTACAGGCGGCGAACTTTCTTCGCGTTGCCTTTCATCACGGTATTGCCGAGAGAAACCTGGCCGTCACCGCCCATGACGACTTTGCCGTGGCGGCGAACTGAAACGATGGTGGTCAAGGGAGAGTCTCCACGCAGCGGGGCGAAAATGCCTTATGCCAACTCATATGGGGGTGGTAGAGCGTTTTTCAACTGCGGGGCGGGAGAGGGGACGAGCGGTGTACGGCGGGGATGGGGGTGTTGTCTATTCGGGTGCCTTCGCGGGCAAGCCTCGCTCCTACAGAGATTTACGTAATCCTGTAGGAGCGAGGCTTGCCCGCGAAGAACGATGACGCAGTGTTCCTGGCGAAATCAGCGACTCTGACGCTGTTGTAACAACAGGTTGCTGAACCCGCTTCCAGCCAGTTGTTTCTGGGCAGTAGTCAGCTGTTCGCGGTTGCTGAACGGTCCGACCAATACTCGATACCAGGTCTCGTCCTTCACCGTGCCGGATTCGACCGCTACCGCCTGACCCAGCAAAATGATCTGCGCCCGAACTTTGTCCGCGTCTGCCTCCTTGCGGAACGAACCGGCCTGCAGGAAGAACTTGGTCACTGGCGCCGCTTTGGACACCGGTGGTGCTGGTGGCGGAGTGATCCCGGCCAGTGCGGCCTGAGCCCGCGCGGTATCGATCTTCGCCGCTTGCTCTGGCGTGACCGGCGTCGTCGGAATGGCCGGCACTTGCGGCGTTGGCAGGGTTTTCTCCGGCACGGCATCTGGCGGTACGATGACTTCCGATTCCGGCAGCAAGGTGTAGAAGTCGTACTTCGGCTTCACCGGTTGCGTCGGGCTCGGCGGGGTCTTGTTGGCTTCGGCGATCTTGCTGGCTTTCTGCTGCTCGATTTTCTCGCGCTTGACGCTCTCGCTGCCCTTGCCTGGCTCCAGCTTCATCAGGAACACAATGAATGCGCCGACCGTCAGGCCGATGGCCATCCACAACCAGCCCGGGATCGGTTGCTTTGCAGGAGCTTGGTAACGGCTGGCGCCACGCTTGGGTGCAGGTTTTTTCTTGGCAGCCAACTTACATACGCTCCAGAGTTTCCAGACCCAAGAGTTCCAGGCCTTGCTTGAGAGTGCGGCCGGTCAGCGCGGCGAGGCGCAGACGGCTCTGCATTTGCGCCGGAGTGTCGGCACTGAGGATCGGGCAGTTCTCGTAGAAACTGGAGAACAGACCGGCGACATCGTACAGGTAGGTGCAGAGGATGTGCGGCGTGCCCTTGTCGCAAACGTTGTTCAGCACTTCGCCGAACTGCGCGAGCTTCGCCGCCAGCTCGTGTTCGTGCGCCGCTTCGAGGACGATCTGGCCTTCGACTTCGCTGAAGTCCTTGCCAAGTTTGCGGAACACACCGGCCACGCGGGTGTAGGCGTACAGCAAGTAAGGCGCGGTGTTGCCTTCGAAGTTCAGCATCAGGTCGAAGTTGAAGCTGTAGTCGCTGGTGCGATGCTTGGACAGGTCGGCGTATTTAACCGCGCCAATGCCCACGACCTTGGCGATGTTGCGCAATTCGGCTTCGGCCAGCTCCGGGTTCTTGTCCTTCACCAAGGTGTAGGCACGTTCCTGGGCTTCGGTCAGCAGGTCGATCAGCTTCACGGTGCCGCCATCACGGGTCTTGAACGGACGGCCATCGGCGCCGTTCATGGTGCCGAAGCCCATGTGTTCCATTTCCATCGGGTGCGTCACGAAGCCGGCCTGGCGCGCGACCTGGAACACTTGCTGGAAGTGCAGGGCCTGGCGCTGGTCGACGAAGTACAGCGCGCGATCAGCCTTCAACTTGCCGCTGCGGTAACGCACGGCCGCCAGGTCGGTGGTGGCGTAGAGGTAGCCGCCGTCGGCCTTGACGATGATCACCGGCAGCGGGTCGCCGTCGGCATTCTTGAACTCGTCGAGGAACACGCACTGAGCGCCGTTACTTTCGACCAGCAGTCCGGCGGCCTTGAGGTCGTTGACCACGTTGATCAGGTCGTCGTTGTAGGCGCTTTCGCCCATCACGTCAGCCATGGTCAGTTTGACGTTCAGCAGTTCATAGATTTTCTGGCAGTGCGACAGGGAGATGTCTTTGAACTTGGTCCACAGCGCCAGGCAGTCCGGGTCGCCGGCCTGCAATTTGACCACCAGACCACGGGCGCGGTCGGCGAACTCTTCGGATTCGTCGAAGCGTTGCTTGGCGGCGCGGTAGAAGTTTTCCAGGTCCGACAGCTCATCGCTGGTGATCGGGTTTTCCTGCAGATACGCCATCAGCATGCCGAACTGGGTGCCCCAGTCGCCGACGTGGTTCTGGCGGATGACTTCGTCGCCGAGGAATTCCAGAACGCGGGCCACGCCATCGCCGATGATGGTCGAGCGCAAGTGGCCGACGTGCATCTCTTTGGCCAGGTTCGGTGCCGACAGGTCGACGACGGTGCGCTGCACCGGGCCGGCCTTGTGCACGCCGATGTGGGCGTCGGCCAGGGCGGCGTCCAGTCGGGTGGCCAGGGCTTGGGTGTTCTGGAAGAAATTCAGGAAGCCGGGACCGGCGATTTCAGTCTTGGTGACGTTTTCGTCAGCCGGCAATGCAGCGATGATTTTCTCTGCCAGATCACGGGGCTTCATGCCGGCCGGTTTGGCCAGCATCATCGCGATGTTGCTGGCGAAATCGCCGTGAGTCTTGTCACGGGAGTTTTCCACCTGGATCGCCGGCGACAGGCCTTCAGGCAACACACCTTCGTTGACGAGTTGGGTGATGGCTTGTTGGATCAGCTGGCGAATGGTGTCTTTCATGGTGTTCTCTTTCGACCGCAAGCGCGGCGGCGCTTCGATGCGCTGGTGGAAAAACTGGGCATTATCCGTTGCGAAGACGGGCTTGCCAACTATAGTGGGCAGGTTATGGATATGTGGTGACAAATAGACCGCCTTCGCGGGCAAGTCGGGTCGCCGCACCGCTCGCTCCTACGGATTTACGTCGTTCGCTGATGTTGCGTACAACCCGAACCCTGTAGAAGCGAGCGGTGCGGCGATCCGACTTGCCCGCGAAGGCCATCTTCAATCAATACAAATCGACTGGATCAACATCCAGCGACCAACGCACCGCCCGCCCGCTCGGCATCTGTTCCAGCTCCAGCAACCAGCTGCTCAACAACCGATGCAGCGGCGCCCGAGCCGTCGCTTGCAGCAACAACTGCGCACGATATCGCCCGGCCCGGCGTTCCATCGGTGCCGGCACCGGCCCGAGCAGTTCAATCCCGGTCAAATTCTGCTCGGCCAGCAAGCGCTCGGCCTCGCTACATGCCTCATCGAGAAAACCTTCGGCTTGCCCCGGTTTGTGCGCTTCAGCCCGCAGCAATGCCAGGTGCGCAAACGGCGGTAGACCCGCCGAGCGGCGTTCGCTCAAGGCCTGTTCGGCAAAGGCGAAGTAACCCTGTTCAGTCAATTGCACCAGCAGCGGATGGTCGGCCAGGTGCGTCTGGATAATCACCTTGCCCGGTTCTTCAGCGCGTCCCGCACGCCCGGCAACCTGGACGATCAGCTGCGCCATGCGCTCGCTGGCGCGGAAGTCGCCGGAAAACAGCCCGCCATCGGCATCAAGAATCGACACCAGGGTCACCCGTGGGAAGTGATGCCCTTTGGCAAGCATCTGCGTGCCGACCAGAATGCACGGTTGGCCCTTCTGGATGGTCGCGAACAGCTGATTCATCGCGTCCTTGCGCGAGGTGCTGTCGCGGTCGACCCGCAGCACCGGGACATCCGGAAACAAA
Source organism: Pseudomonas sp. AL03 (assembly GCF_029960815.1). Lineage (GTDB taxonomy): Bacteria > Pseudomonadota > Gammaproteobacteria > Pseudomonadales > Pseudomonadaceae > Aquipseudomonas. Next base: position 75,735 of record NZ_JASBRE010000020.1, on the reverse strand, counting down.
ATCCCCAATCGCTCTTCGGCGCGCTCGGTGCCGGCGCCCACTGGCCGCAAATCGACCTTGCCGCATTTCGGGCAATGCCGGGGCACGCGTTCGACGTAGCCGCAATGGTGGCAGCGCAACTCACCGGAGCGCTGGTGCACGGTCATGCGCGCATCGCAGCGCTGGCACTCGGACATCCAGCCGCAGTCGTGACACAGCAAGGTCGGCGCAAAACCGCGACGGTTAAGGAACACCAATACTTGTTGGCCCGCGGCCAGTGTCTGACCGATGGCTTGCTGCATCGGCCCGGAAATGCCGCTGTCCAGCGGGCGGCTTTTTACGTCCAGGCGCAGAAATCGCGGCTGTTTGGCGCCACCGGCACGCTCGTTTAATCGCAGGAGGCCATAACGGCCGGTGTAGGCGTTGTGCAGGCTTTCCAGCGAAGGCGTGGCGGAACCTAGGACAATCGGGATGTTTTCCTGGCGGGCGCGGACCAATGCCAGGTCGCGGGCGTGATAGCGCAAGCCTTCCTGCTGTTTATAGGAGCCGTCGTGCTCTTCATCGATGATGATCAGGCCGGGGTTCTTCATCGGCGTGAACAGCGCCGAACGGGTGCCGATAATAATGTCGGCGTCACCGTCCCGGGCGGCGAGCCAGGCTTCGAGGCGTTCTCGATCATTGACCGCCGAGTGGATCAGCGCGATGCGCGCATTGAAACGCTGCTCGAAGCGCGCCAGGGTCTGCGGGCCGAGGTTGATCTCCGGGATCAGCACCAGTGCTTGTTTGCCGGCCTCAAGGGTTTCGCGGATCAACTGCAAATAGACTTCGGTCTTGCCGCTGCCGGTGACGCCGGCCAGCAGGAACGCGTGATAACTGTCGAACCCCGCACGAATGGCTTCATAGGCCGCGCGCTGCTCGGGGTTGAGTGGCAGTTCCGGCTGCGCCAGCCAGTGTTCGTGGCGGGCGCCGGGCGCGTGCTTGCGGATGTCGACTTGCACCAGATCCTTGGCCAGCAGCAAGTCCAGGCTGTCCTTGCTCAGCATCAGTTTGCTCAACAACTGATGGGCGACGCCGTGTGGATGCTGGGCCAGTGTTGCCAGGGCCTCACGTTGACGCGGGGCGCGAGCGATGCGCGGGTCATCAAGGCGGGCGCCCGGCGCGGCGGACCAGAAGCGCTCCTGCCGTGCTTCGGCCAGTTCGCCCTGGCGCAGCAACACCGGCAGCGCCCAGCTCAAGGTGTCACCGAGACTGTGCTGATAATACTGAGACGTCCACAGGCACAGTTTGAACAGCGCCGGCGGCAGCGGCGGCGTGGCATCGAGCAAGGCCAGAGCCGGTTTGAGCTTCTCTGCCGGGACTTCGCTGGTGTCGGTGACCTCCACCAGAATCCCGATCATCTCCCTCCGGCCGAACGGCACCCGCAGGCGCATGCCCGGTTGCAACTGGGCGCGCAGGACCCCGGCCGGGGCACGGTAATCGAACAGGCGGCGCAGGGGCGAAGGCAGGGCGAGGCGCAAAATGGCGTCGGGCACGCGATGGTTTACTCGATGATGGGACGGTGAAGAAGGCCGGGAGCCTAGCAGACGGTCGGTAGAAGCGACAGCTTGCGTGATTGCAAAGGTCTGGTAGAATCCGCGGCCTAATTACGTGCGGTATTCAACAATAGTGTTGAGTGGCGGCACGCTAGCCTGAGGAATACACCATGAAAGCCGATATCCATCCAGCGTACGAAACCATTGCAGTAACTTGCAGCTGCGGCAACAAGTTCGAAACTCGTTCGAACCTGTGCAAGCCACTGGGTACTGACGTATGCAACGAGTGCCACCCGTTCTACACCGGTAAGCAGAAGACTCTGGATACTGGCGGCCGTGTACAGCGCTTCGCAGACCGTTTTGGTGCTTTTGGCAAAGCCAAAGCTCCTGCTGCTGCAGAGTAAGGTTGCAAAGCCCGATGGGCTTTACCTTGCTGATGAAAAAGGCGTCCCTTGCGGGCGCCTTTTTTGTGTCCGCGATTTGGCTGTCCGGTGCCCAGGCCTTCTGCCCGGCGCCGAGCGGGTTGACATCCGTCGCGGTGCAGCGGGTGGTGGATGGTGACACGCTGCGCCTGAACGATGGCCGCAGCGTGCGCATGATCGGTTTGAATACGCCGGAGCTGGGCAAGAAAGGCCGCTCCGACGAGCCCTTCGCGGTGACGGCGCGCCGACGCCTGGAAGCTCTGGTGGCCGCCAGCGATGGGCGGGTCGGTTTACTGCCGGGCAAAGAGAGCAAAGATCATTACGGTCGCACGCTGGCCCATGTCTATGGCGCCGATGGCGCCAACCTCGAAGCGCAGTTGCTCGCTGAGGGGCTCGGTTTTCAGGTGGCGGTCGCGCCGAATGTCGATCTGGTCGACTGCCAGCAAGCGGCGGAACACAGTGCCCGTCAGGCCGGACTCGGGTTGTGGCGCCAATCCCCTGTGCTCAAGGCAGAGCAGATCAGCACGTCTGGTTTTGCTGTGCTCAGCGGTCGTGTGAGCAAGGTTCAGCGCAATCGCGGTGGGGTTTGGATCGAGTTGCAGGAGTCGGTTGTATTGCGCGTTGCACCCAATATGTTGGAACAGTTCGATGTTGCGACGCTTGAGCGGCTGAAGGGCAGGCAGATTGAGGCGCGTGGCTGGGTGCTGGACCGTTCGCGGCGCGGTGGACTTAAACAAGGGCAGGCGCGCTGGCTTCTGCCATTGACCGACCCGGCGATGCTGCAAGCGGCGCCATGAGAAAAAACTGTAGACATTTGTTTCGTAGATTGTGAACAGTTCATCCCTTGTATTCCGCGGCTCTTGGTCCAAAGTCGTAGGGCCGGGCGCTTGACAGGGGTGACCGGTCAGTCTTGTGGGGACTTTGCGACACGCGTATCCTCGGCGGTCCGTCTGTCCAACAGTAAAAAGCGGAATGCCCACATGTCTGATTTGAAAACTGCCGCTCTCGAATATCACGCCTATCCTCGTCCAGGGAAGCTGAGTGTCGAGCTCACCAAGGCCACCGCTACCGCCCGCGACCTGTCGCTGGCCTACAGCCCCGGCGTAGCCGAACCAGTACGCGAAATCGCCCGCGATCCTGAACTGGCCTACAAGTACACCGGCAAGGGCAACCTGGTTGCAGTCATTTCCGATGGCACCGCAATTCTCGGCCTGGGTAACCTCGGCCCATTGGCTTCCAAGCCAGTGATGGAAGGTAAAGGCGTGCTGTTCAAGCGCTTCGCCGGCATTGACGTATTCGACATCGAAGTCGATTCCGAAAGCCCGCAAGCCTTCATCGACACTGTCAAGCGCATCTCCATCACCTTCGGTGGCATCAACCTGGAAGACATCAAGGCACCTGAGTGCTTTGAGATCGAACGCGCTCTGATCGAGCAGTGCGACATTCCGGTATTCCACGATGACCAGCACGGCACCGCGATCGTTACGGCGGCCGGCATGATCAACGCCCTGGAAATCGCTGGCAAAACCCTCGCTGACGCCAAGATCGTCTGCCTGGGCGCCGGTGCGGCCGCCATCTCCTGCATGAAATTGCTGGTGAGCATGGGCGCCAACATCGAAAACATCTTCATGGTTGACCGTACCGGTGTGATCCACTCCGGCCGTGACGACCTGAACCAGTACAAGGCTGTCTTCGCTCACGCGACCGACAAGCGCACCCTGGCTGACGCCCTGACCGATGCAGACGTGTTCGTGGGCCTGTCCGGCCCGAACCTGCTGAGCGCTGAAGGCCTGAAATCCATGGCAGCCAACCCGATCGTGTTCGCGTGCTCAAACCCTGATCCGGAAATTTCCCCGGAACTGGCTCACGCCACCCGTGACGACGTGATCATGGCCACCGGCCGTTCGGACTACCCGAACCAGGTTAACAACGTGCTGGGCTTCCCGTTCATCTTCCGCGGTGCCCTGGACGTTCGCGCCAAGCGCATCAACGAAGAAATGAAAGTGGCTGCCGCCAACGCCCTGCGTGAACTGGCCAAGCTGCCGGTTCCTCAGGAAGTGTGCGACGCCTACGGCGGCATCAAACTGGAATTCGGTCGTGAGTACATCATTCCGAAACCAATGGATGCGCGTCTGATCACCCTGATCTCCGATGCTGTGGCCAAGGCCGCGATCGAGACCGGCGTAGCGACCCTGCCGTATCCGAAGAACTACCCGCTGAAAAGCGTGGATGACGTGTTCAACGGCTAAGTCGTTGTAGCGCTTCAACAGAAAGCCCCGGCTCTTGTGAGTCGGGGCTTTTTTATTACCGTCGATGATCGTTCCCACGCTCTGCGTGGGAATGCCTCTACGGACGCTCCGCGTTCGGCTGTGGGAAGGGACGCGGAGCGTCCCGGGCTGCGTTCCCACGCAGAGCGTGGGAACGATCAGTAACGAAAAAGTGTTGCTACACGATCAGAACAAATCGATCGGCGCCGCTTCATCCGCTGGCAGTGGGCTGCCCGGCGCAGTGCCGTTACCCAGCTCATTCGCCGACGGCGGCGTGTCTTCAGCCTTGAACAGCTCGAAGTAGGCGCCTGGCGTGCCTGGGGTGGCTGCACGGCCGCTGACCGGGTCGACTCGCAGGCTGAGGATGCCTTCGGGCTCTTGCTGCGTATGGGGCGGCATGTCTTTGAGTGCGGCGCCCATGTAACTCATCCAGATCGGCAGGGCGACGGTGCCGCCGAACTCCTTGCGACCCAGGCTTTCAGGCTGGTCGAAACCGGTCCAGACGGTCGTTACATAATCGGCGTTGTAACCCGAAAACCAGGCGTCCTTGGATTCGTTGGTGGTACCGGTCTTGCCCGCGATGTCGGTGCGGCCCAAGGCGAGGGCGCGGCGACCGGTGCCGAGTTTGATCACGTCCTCGAGCATGCTGTTGAGGATGTACGTGGTGCGGCCATCGACGATGCGCTCGGCCACGGCCGGCGTTTGTGGTGCTGGCTGGGCAGTCAGGGTTTCGCCCGGGGTTGCGTTGACGGTGAAGGCGTTGGCCGCGACAGGGGCGGCGATGCCGTCGGTGGCGACGTCGCCTTTCGGGACGCTCGGCGGGTTGGCGACGAACAGCGTGTCGCCATTGCGGCTTTCGATCTTGTCGATGATGTAGGGAGTGATCTTGTAGCCGCCATTGGCGAAGGTGCTCCAGCCCGTGGCGATTTCCATTGGCGTCAGTGTCGCGGTGCCCAGGGCCAGGGACAAGTTGCGTGGCAAGTCCTGCTTGTTGAAGCCGAACTTGCTGATGTAATCAATGGTGCGGTCGACGCCCAGCGCCTGCAGCAAGCGGATCGACACCAGGTTGCGCGACTTGTAGAGCGCTTCACGCATACGGATCGGGCCGAGGAAGGTGTTGGTGTCGTTCTTCGGACGCCAGACTTTGTCCAGGTACTCGTCAACGAACACGATCGGTGCATCGTTCACCAGGCTGGCGGCGGTGTAGCCGTTATCCAGCGCGGCACTGTAGACGAACGGCTTGAAGCTCGAGCCCGGTTGGCGCTTGGCCTGCATGGCGCGGTTGTAGTTGCTCTGTTCAAAGGCGAAACCGCCGACCAGGGAACGAATGGCGCCATTCTGCGGGTCGAGGGAAACCAGTGCGCCCTGAGCCTGCGGGATCTGGCTGAATTTCAGCGAATTGTCTGGCTGACGCTGTACCCGAATCAGGTCGCCGACCTGGGCGACGTCCGACGGCTGCTTCGGATTGGCACCCATGCTGTTGGTGTTCAGGAACGGACGCGCCCATTTCATGCTGTCCCAACCGACGTGTTCGTCACCGGTACGGGTCAGCACCTGTAGGCCCGTCTTGTCGACCTGGGTGACGATGGCAGGCTCAAGGCTGCTGATGGTGCGCTGTTTGGTCAACTCGGTTGTCCAGGCCTCGCGAGTCTTGCCCGGCAGGCGCGACTCCGGGCCGCGATAACCATGACGCTGGTCGTAGGACATCAAACCTTCGTGGACCGCGGTGTTGGCCATTTCCTGCAGGTTGCTCGGCACTGTGGTGGTGACGCGGAAACCTTCGGTATACGCATCGCTGCCATAACGGCCGACCATTTCGGCGCGGGCCATTTCAGCAATGTACGGCGCGTTCACTTCCGGGGTCGGCACGTGATAGCTGGCGTTCAGCGGCTCGTTGATCGCCATGGTGTAGTCGGCTTCGGTGATCTTGCCGAGCTTGTACATGCGTCCAAGGATCCAGTCGCGACGTTCCTTGCTGCGGGCCGGGTTGGCCAGCGGGTTAAAACGCGAAGGGGCCTTTGGCAGACCGGCGATCATCGCCATCTGCGCGAGGCTGACGTCACGAATCGATTTGCCGTAATAGACCTGCGCCGCCGCCTCGATGCCATACGCGCGGTTACCCAGATAAATTTTATTGACGTATAACTCAAGGATCTCGTCCTTGGTCAGCTGCCGTTCGATCTGCAGGGCGAGGAGAATTTCGGTGGTCTTGCGCGAGAAACTGCGTTCGCTGGTCAGGAAGAAGTTCTTCGCCACCTGCATGGTGATGGTGCTGCCGCCGGACTGAATGTGTCCGCTTTTTACCAACTGGGTGGCCGCGCGCATCAAGCTGCCAGGGTCGACGCCGTAGTGGTTGGCGAAGTTGTCGTCTTCAGCACTTAGTAACGCATTAATGAAATTGGGGGGAATGTCGGCGAAACGGATCGGTGTACGGCGCATTTCGCCAAATTCTGCGATCAACTTGTTGTCGCTGCTGTACACCCGCAAAGGGATCTGCAACTGAATGCTTCTCAGCGCCTCCACGGACGGTAATCCCGGACTAAGGTAGAGAAACGCGCCGCTAAGACCGAGGAGCAGTCCGCAGAAAACGGCGACGATGGACCATCCGAAAAATTTCAGCAGACGAATCAAGGCTTTTGGACATCCAGGGCAAAGAATGAATGAGGCATCAGGGTTCGGATAACAGGGAACGACCCGCGCTTGAAGTAAAAACCGGAAAAAAACGCTGGGCATTATAAGCATTTTTCCGTCGAGGGCGTCATTTGCGCTGCTGTCAAGACGGGTGGTTTGAACGCAACTGATATTACAGAGTCCGTAAGACACGGATAGTCATAGGGAATTGGTAGTGCTAGGACTCTTCAATAAAAAGGCCAATACGCTTCTGGGGATCGACATCAGCTCCACGTCGGTAAAGCTTCTGGAGCTAAGCCGCCAGGGCGACCGTTATCGGGTCGAGACCTATGCGGTGGAGCCTTTGCCCGCCAATGCGGTGGTCGAGAAAAATATCGCCGAGCTCGAAGGCGTGGGGCTGGCACTCGCGCGCGTACTAGTCAAGGCCAGAACCAGCCTCAAGAACGTGGCCGTGGCCGTGGCCGGTTCGGCGGTGATCACCAAGACCATCGAGATGGATGCCGGTCTTTCCGACGACGAGATGGAAAACCAGCTGAAGATCGAGGCCGATCAGTACATCCCTTATCCATTGGACGAAGTGGCCATCGACTTTGAGGTCCAGGGTGTTTCCGCGCGCAACCCCGAGCGAGTCAATGTGCTGCTGGCGGCCTGTCGCAAGGAAAACGTCGAGGTCCGGGAAGCGGCCCTGGCTCTGGCCGGCCTGACGGCGCGCGTGGTTGACGTCGAGGCCTATGCGCTGGAGCGTTCTTTCGGATTACTGGCGGGGCAACTGGCTGCTTCTCAGGAGAGTCTGACGGTAGCGGTGGTCGACATCGGCGCGACCATGACCACCCTGAGCGTGCTGCACAACGGACGAATCATTTACACCCGCGAACAATTGTTCGGCGGTCGTCAACTGACGGAGGAAATCCAGCGACGTTATGGGCTGACGCTCGAGCAGGCCGGGTTGGCGAAGAAGCAGGGCGGTTTGCCGGACGATTACGTCAACGAGGTGTTGCAGCCGTTTCGCGATGCGCTGGTGCAGCAGGTGTCGCGTTCGTTGCAGTTTTTCTTCGCCTCCGGTCAGTACAACTCGGTTGATCACATCCTGCTGGCCGGAGGTACCGCGTCGGTCTCGGGGCTGGATCGGTTGATCGAGCAGCGATTGGGCACGCCGACGCAAGTAGCCAACCCATTCTCCAACATGGCCCTGAGCAGTAAGGTCAACGCCGGTGCCCTGGCCAGCGATGCGCCGGCACTGATGATCGCTTGCGGGCTGGCCCTCAGGAGTTTCGACTGATGGCACGGATCAATCTTTTACCTTGGCGTGAAGAGCAGCGTGAAGCGCGCCGCAAACGCTTTTTGCTGGCGCTGGTCGGTGTGATGGTGGGGGCAGTGGGCGCGGTGTTGATCGCAAACCAGGCCATCAATGGCGCCATCGATCGGCAAGTTGCTCGTAATGACTACATCGGAAAACAGATTGCTGTGGTCGACGAGCGGATTAAACAGATCAGCGATTTGAAGGCCCGTCGCCAGCAACTGGTCGAGCGCATGCGCATCATCCAGGACCTGCAAGGCAACCGTCCGATCAGCGGGCGGATCTTCGATCAGTTAGCGCGTACCTTGCCGGACGGAGTGTATTTCACCGAAGTGAAAATGGCTGGCAAAACCCTGTCCATTACCGGCGCCGCAGACTCCAACCATCGTGTTTCGGATCTGATGCGTAATCTGGATGCGTCGGACTGGTTCAATGTGCCGACCCTGACGGAAGTCAAAGCGACCACTGCTAGTCAGCTGGACCAGGCCAACGTCTTTCAATTAACCGTTCGTCAGACTCAGCCAGCCGCTGCGGAGGGCGGTCAATGACTCCGTCTGAATGGTTTGAGGGGCTGCGCAAGATCGACATCAACGACCTGGACACCAATAACATGGGTTCCTGGCCGCCAGCCATCAAGGCGCTGGCGGGTATTCTGCTGATGGTCCTGGTGCTTTCACTGGGCTACAGTTTTTCCGTCAGCGACCTTCAGAGCCATCTCAATCTCAAGCGCGAGGAAGAGTCGACCCTCAAGGAGCAATTCGCCAACAAAGCCCACATGGCGGCGAATCTCGAGCTGTATACCCAGCAGATGAAGCAAATGGAGAACTCCTTTGGCGTGCTGCTGCGGCAATTGCCCAGTGACACCGAAGTGCCTGGTCTGCTGGAGGACATCACTCGCACCGGCCTGGGCAGTGGCCTGGAATTCGAAGAGATCAAACTGCTGCCAGAGGTCACGCAGCCGTTCTACATCGAGCTGCCGATCCAGATCACCGTCACCGGTGCCTATCACGACCTGGCCACCTTCGTCAGCGGCGTGGCCGGGCTGCCACGGATCGTCACCTTGCATGACTTCGACCTTGCGCCGGCTAACCCGGAAGGTGGTCCGAAGTTGCGCATGAGCATTCTTGCCAAGACCTACCGCTACAACGACAAGGGGCTGCAAAAATGAGCCCGATTCGTTGCTTTTCGATGGTTGTGTTGGTCGCCGGCCTGGCCGGTTGTGGCAGCGACAGTGACTTCAGCGACCTGGACGCCTACATGAATGAAATGCGTTTGCGTGCGCCCGGCAAGATTGAACCAACACCGACATTTCGGTCTTACCCAACATTCACGTACAACGCCGCCAACCTGCGAAGTCCGTTTTCCCGACAGATAAGGGTCGACCTGGCCGGCCAGAAGCACGGCTCACGCAACGTCAAACCTGACCCTGATCGGGTCAAGCAATACCTCGAAGGTTTCAACATCGAGCAGTTTGAAATGGTCGGTACGATCGCTAATGCGACCGGCTCCTTTGCGCTGGTGCGCGGGGCGGGTGGGGTGCATCGGTTGAAAGTCGGCGATTACCTGGGGCGTAACGATGGGCGGATCGTCGCTATCAGCGGCTCGCAGGTCGATGTGGTCGAAATCGTTCCCGACGGCCAAGGCGCCTGGCTGGAGCGGCCGCGGACCATCCCTTTGAAAGAGCACTCATAGTGGAACTCGAATAATGAACAGGATTTTCTCAACCTTCGGTATTTCGCTATGGATAGCGTTGCTGTCGCCGATGGTACAAGCGGCTAACCTCAAAGCGCTGGATGTTGCAGCGCTGCCGGGGGACCGCATCGAGTTGAAGTTGTCGTTCGATGGGCCGCCACCGCCGCCCCACGGTTACACCACGGAACAACCGGCTCGGATTGCGCTGGATCTGCCCGGCGTAGTCAGTCAGCTAAAAAGCAAAAATCGTGACCTGGGCGGTGGGAATGCCCGCAGCGCCACGGTGGTGGAAGCCAAGGACCGTACGCGACTGATCATCAATCTGACCCAGTTGACCCCGTATAACGCACGGGTCGAAGGCAACAATCTGTTTGTGGTGGTCGGGCAAGGAGCCAACAAAACGGCCTCCAGCCCAGCGCCAAAAACGCAGCGCGCCGCGACTGCAACGCCCGCCCCGGCGAAAGCCTATGCGCCGGTAGGCAAGGCCATTCGGGGTGTGGATTTCCAGCGCGGCACTCAGGGCGAAGGCAATGTGGTCATCGATCTGTCGGATCCTTCTATCGCCCCGGACATTCAGGAGCGCGACGGCAAGATCATCCTCGGTTTCGCCAGGACCCAATTGCCTGAGCCGTTGCGTGTACGTCTGGACGTCAAGGATTTCGCCACGCCGGTGCAGTTCGTCAACGCCAGCGCTACCGGTGATCGGGCCACGATCAGCATTGAGCCCAGCGGCGCATTCGATTATTCGACTTACCAGACCGACAACAAGCTGACCGTCAGCATCCGGCCGATGACCGTCGATGACTTGCAGAAGCGCAACACTGAACGTTTTGCCTACACCGGTGAAAAACTCTCGTTGAATTTCCAGGACATCGATGTGCGTTCGGTGCTGCAACTGATCGCCGATTTCACCAATCTCAATCTGGTCGCCAGCGACACCGTGCAGGGCGGCATCACGCTGCGTTTGCAGAACGTACCGTGGGATCAGGCACTGGATCTGGTGTTGAAAACCAAGGGTCTGGATAAACGCAAGATCGGTAACGTTTTACTCGTGGCGCCGGCCGATGAAATCGCCGCTCGCGAGCGCCAGGAGCTTGAGTCGCAGAAGCAGATTGCCGACCTGGCGCCCCTGCGTCGGGAACTGTTGCAGGTCAACTACGCCAAAGCTGCCGATATCGCCAAGCTGTTCCAGTCGGTGACCAGTGCCGAGGCAAAGGCCGATGAGCGGGGCTCGATCACGGTTGATGAGCGGACCAACAACATCATTGCCTACCAGACCCAGGATCGCCTTGACGAACTCCGCCGTATCGTCGCGCAACTGGATATCCCGGTGCGTCAGGTGATGATCGAGGCGCGTATCGTCGAAGCCAACGTCGACTATGACAAAAGCCTCGGTGTGCGTTGGGGCGGTTCGTTGCAGAACAAGGGCAACTGGAACGCCTCAGGCGTCAGCAACGGGGCTAACGCTTCGTCGACCATCGGTACGCCCGGCAGCACCAGCACCAACTCGCCGTTCGTCGACCTGGGCGCCGCCTCCAATACCTCGGGGCTCGGCATCGCGTTCATCACCGACAATGTACTGCTCGATCTTGAGCTGACGGCCATGGAGAAAACCGGCAACGGCGAAATCGTCTCGCAGCCCAAAGTGGTCACGTCGGACAAGGAAACCGCGAAAATCCTCAAGGGCACGGAGATTCCCTACCAGGAAGCCAGCTCCAGCGGCGCGACCTCGGTGTCGTTCAAGGAAGCCTCGCTGTCTCTGGAGGTGACGCCGCAGATCACCCCGGACAACCGGATCATCATGGAGGTCAAGGTTACCAAAGATGAACCGGACTACCTGAACAAGGTGCAGGATGTACCGCCCATCAAGAAAAACGAGGTCAATGCCAAGGTCCTGGTCAACGACGGCGAGACCATCGTGATTGGCGGAGTTTTCTCAAATACTCAGAGCAAGGTTGTAGATAAGGTGCCATTTCTCGGTGATGTGCCGTATCTTGGCCGCCTTTTCCGGCGTGACGTGGTTTCGGAGAAAAAATCCGAGCTGCTGGTATTTCTCACTCCGCGTATCATGAATAACCAGGCGATTGCTGTGAGTCATTGATTCTGTGCGAAATTTGATTCTTGTTGGACCGATGGGGGCTGGAAAAAGCACCATCGGCCGGTTGCTGGCCAAAGAGCTACGCCTGCCGTTCAAAGATTCCGATAAGGAAATTGAATTGCGCACGGGCGCCAATATCCCGTGGATTTTCGATAAGGAAGGCGAACCGGGTTTTCGTGACCGCGAGCAGGCGATGATTGCCGAGCTGTGCGGGTGCGATGGCGTGGTGCTGGCGACTGGTGGCGGCGCGGTGATGCGCGAGGCCAATCGTCGGGCGCTGCACGCCGGGGGTCGGGTGGTCTATCTGCATGCGTCAGTCGAGCAGCAGGTGGGCCGCACTTCTCGCGATCGCAATCGACCACTGTTGCGCACTGCCGATCCGGCCAAGACCCTTCGGGATCTGCTGGCGATTCGCGATCCGCTTTATCGGGAAATCGCCGATCTGGTGGTGGAAACCGATGAGCGGCCGCCGCGAATGGTGGTACTCGATATTCTCGAGCGCTTGCAGCAGCTACCTCCCCGTTAATGCGTAGCGCGAAATGCGCTATCCTCGGCGTCCTGCCACAGCCGCTCAAGGTTGTGGCGGATGGCTACCGAACGGCGTCACACCAGCCGACGCCGTGGACATTCGTTAACTCAAGGCAGGACGCCTGATTCCATCTTCACTGTGGGGACACATGCAGACACTCAAGGTCGATCTAGGCGAGCGCAGCTACCCGATTCATATTGGCGAAGATTTGTTGGATCAGCCTGAGCTATTGGCCCCGCATATCCGCGGACGGCAAGTGGCGATCATCTCCAACGAGACCGTTGCGCCGCTCTATCTCGAGCGTCTGACCCGTAGCCTCGCACAGTTCTCGGTGGTTTCCGTGGTGCTGCCCGACGGCGAAGCCTTCAAGACCTGGGAAACCCTGCAACTGATTTTCGACGGTCTGCTGACCGCACGGCACGACCGCCGTACCACGGTGATCGCTCTTGGTGGTGGCGTGATTGGTGACATGGCCGGTTTTGCTGCCGCCTGCTACCAGCGTGGTGTCGATTTCATCCAGGTCCCGACCACGCTGCTGTCGCAAGTCGACTCTTCGGTGGGTGGCAAGACCGGGATCAACCATCCCCTGGGCAAGAACATGGTCGGCGCTTTCTATCAGCCGAATGTGGTGCTGATTGATACCGCTACCCTCAATACCCTGCCGGCCCGCGAACTGTCCGCCGGGCTTGCCGAGGTGATCAAGTACGGGCTGATCTGCGACGAGCCGTTCCTGACCTGGCTTGAAGAAAACGTCGATCGCCTGCGCGCCCTGGACCAGGTCGCCCTGACTTACGCCATCGAGCGCTCTTGCGCGGCCAAGGCTGCGGTGGTCGGTGCCGACGAACGGGAGACCGGTGTTCGCGCCACGCTCAATCTGGGTCACACCTTCGGCCACGCCATCGAAACCCATATGGGCTATGGTGTGTGGTTGCATGGTGAAGCGGTCGCTGCTGGCACCGTAATGGCCTTGGAAATGTCCGCGCGCCTGGGCTGGATCAGCGAGCAAGAGCGCGATCGCGGCATTCGTCTGTTCCAGCGTGCCGGCCTGCCGGTCATCCCGCCTGAAGAGATGACTGAAGTCGATTTTCTCGAACACATGGCAATTGACAAGAAAGTGATCGACGGTCGTTTGCGCCTGGTGCTGCTGCGCCACATGGGCGAAGCGGTGGTGACCGACGATTATCCGAAAGAGGTTTTACAGGCCACGCTGGGAGCGGATTACCGCGCTCTGGCTCAGCTTAAAGGTTAATAAGATCCCGATGACTAGTTTGCACGCCGACGAGGCTTTCCTCGGCCATTACCAGTTGAGTCATGACCCTTTTGCTCCACGGGTGCCTGGCTTCAAATTCTTCCCGGCCCAGCGCAAACCGGTGCTGGGACAACTGCATCACCTGGCACGCTACAGCCAGTTGCTGCTGGTCGTCACGGGCCCGCAAGGCAGTGGCAAGACGCTGTTGCGCCAGGCCCTGGTGGCCAGCACCAACAAACAATCGGTGCAGAGCGTGGTGGTTTCTGCCCGTGGTGCCGGCGATGCGGCGGGTTTGCTGCGTCAGGTTGCTCAGGCGCTGAACGTGGCCCAGGTCGAGATCGGCGCGATTCTGGCTCAAGTGGTGCAACTTGCGCTCACGGGGCAGGAAGTCTATTTGCTGGTGGATGACGCCGAGCAACTCGACGAGTCCGCGCTGGAAGCCTTGATGGCCCTGGCCGCCGGTGCACCGGAAGGTCGTCCGCATGTGTTCCTGTTCGGTGAGTCGTCGCTGATTGCTCAACTGGAGGCGCTGAGCCTCGAGGAAGAGCGTTTCCACGTCATCGAGTTGCAGCCTTACACCGAAGAAGAAACCCGCGAATATCTGGATCAGCGGCTCGAAGGTGCCGGTCGGGGCATCGAACTTTTTACCGCAGATCAGATCTCTGATATTCACGAAAGCTCCGACGGTTGGCCTGGCACCATCAACCAGGTCGCCCGCGATGCAATGATCGAAGCCATGATTGCCAGCCGCTCAGCGGTCAAGCGTCCAAGTATGGGGTTCAACATGCCGAAGAAACACGTATTGGCGATTTCCGCCGTCGTCGTGGTCGCGGTAGCCGCCGCCTGGTTGATGCCGGGTCGCAGCAAAGCACCGACCACGGGTGCACCTGCCAACGAACAGGCGCAACTGCCGCTCGGCCAGGGCACGCCACAACCTAACAGCGGCGGCGCGCCAGCCGTCGAATTCGCCGGTAACTCGCAACCGATGCCATTGCCGCTGGTCGGCAACTCGCAGCCGGTCATGCGCGGTCCGCTGGCCGAAGCCGCCGGCGGCATCTCCGAAGGCGACGACGGCGTGCCGGTCGAAGGTTCCAGCGCTACGCCGCCAACCGTGACCACCACCGCGCCTCCAGCAGGTCTGTCGGCCGGTCCTGCACCGACGCCAGCCGCCAAGCCTGTGCCTGCGCCGACTCAGGTCGCTACGGCCAAGCCAGCCCCGGTGCCTGCCGTGAAGCCTGCGCCAGTGGTTAAGCCAGCGCCGGTGACCAAACCCGCCGAGAAACCAACCACCGTGGCCAAGGCCGCCGGTGGCACCTGGTACGCAGGGCAAGCACCGGGTAACTACGTGGTGCAGATCCTTGGCACCAGCTCTGAAGCGGCCGCGCAATCCTTCGTCAAGGAGCAGGGCGGCGAGTACCGTTACTTCAAGAAAGTCCTCAACGGCAAGCCGCTTTACGTCATCACTTACGGTAGCTTCGCCAACCGCGATGCCGCCCTTACCGCCATCAAGGCCTTGCCAGCGAAGGTTCAGGCTGGTAAACCTTGGCCTCGCACTGTCGCCAGCGTCCAACAGGAACTGGCAACAACTCGCTGAAGATTCGGCGGCCTTACCCAGGCCGCCTCTCCCGGCACCTCAAAATTTCTACAAGCGCATGCCGCCTCAGAGGGTCTGTTGGCGCTTGCCGACGACCGCGTTGCGCGCCAACATGTGCGAAGCTGCGTTGCGGGATTTGCCAAGGGGACCACCCTTGGCGGCATCCCGCGCCTTGCCTCGCACACGTTGGCATCACAACGCGGTTCGTCAGCAAGCACCAACAGACCCTCGGTCGCGTGCCTTGTGGTGTCTGCGTCACAGTAGTCTTTGAGTCGTTGCGGTCAACATTAAAAATGTTTTGACTAGCACAGCAGATCGCTTTAAACCTTTCACAAATGCGACATAGATTTGCGACATTTCGTCGTCAAATTTGTGAGCCTCTGTGTCGGTGTGTACAATGACCTCCCTTTTGCCCCCGCAAAGCTGACGAACGTTCGGCGTGGATGGCAAGTGGTTGAATTGAAAAGAAATTTGCCTCGTTAAGAGGCAGCCTGGTGAGAAAGTGTCTATGAAAGCAGGTCTGTACCAACCAGATGAATTCAAGGATAACTGCGGTTTCGGCCTGATAGCCCATATGCAGGGCGAGCCCAGTCATACCCTTTTGCAAACGGCCATCGAGGCCCTGACCTGCATGACCCACCGCGGTGGGATCAACGCCGACGGCAAGACCGGTGACGGTTGCGGTCTGCTGATTCAAAAGCCGGATGTATTCCTGCGTGCGATCGCCCAGGAAACCTTCGGTGTCGAACTGCCCAAGCAATACGCTGTGGGCATGGTCTTCTTCAACCAGGACCCGGTTAAAGCCGAGGCCGCTCGCGAGAACATGAACCGCGAGATCCTGGCCGCCGGTCTGCAACTGGTCGGCTGGCGCAAAGTGCCGATCGACACCAGCGTCCTCGGCCGCCTGGCCCTCGAGCGCCTGCCGCAGATCGAGCAGGTGTACATCGGCGGTGAAGGCCTGAGCGATCAGGACATGGCGATCAAGCTGTTCACCTCTCGTCGTCGCTCGTCCGTGGCCAACGCCGCCGACGCCGATCACTACATCTGCAGCTTTTCGCACAAGACCATCATTTATAAAGGCCTGATGATGCCGGCGGATCTCACCGCCTTCTATCCAGACCTTAGCGATGAGCGCCTGCAAACTTCGATCTGCGTGTTCCACCAGCGCTTCTCCACCAACACCCTGCCGAAATGGCCGCTGGCTCAGCCGTTCCGCTTCCTCGCCCACAACGGCGAGATCAACACCATCACCGGCAACCGCAACTGGGCCGTGGCCCGTCGCACCAAGTTCACCAACGACTTGATGGACCTGGAAGAACTCGGCCCGCTGGTCAACCGCGTTGGTTCCGACTCCTCCAGCATGGACAACATGCTTGAGCTGATGGTTACCGGTGGCATCGACCTGTTCCGTGGCGTGCGGATGATCATTCCGCCTGCGTGGCAGAACGTCGAAACCATGGACCCGGATCTGCGTGCGTTCTACGAATACAACTCGATGCACATGGAACCGTGGGACGGCCCGGCCGGCGTGGTAATGACCGACGGTCGTTACGCGGTGTGCCTGCTCGACCGTAACGGTCTGCGTCCGGCGCGCTGGGTCACCACCAAGAACGGTTTCATCACCCTGGCGTCTGAAATCGGTGTCTGGAACTACCAGCCTGAAGACGTGATCGCCAAGGGCCGCGTCGGGCCGGGACAGATTTTTGCCGTGGACACCGAAACCGGTCAGATCCTCGACACCGACGCCATCGACAACCGCCTGAAGTCGCGTCATCCGTACAAGCAATGGCTGCGCAAGAACGCCCTGCGCATCCAGGCGACCATGGAAGACAACGACCATGGTTCGGCTTTCTATGACGTCGACCAGCTCAAGCAATACATGAAGATGTACCAGGTCACTTTCGAAGAACGTGACCAAGTGCTGCGTCCGCTTGGCGAGCAAGGCTACGAAGCCGTCGGCTCGATGGGCGACGATACGCCGATGGCCGTGCTGTCCCAGCGTGTGCGCACGCCGTACGACTATTTCCGCCAGCAGTTCGCGCAGGTCACCAACCCGCCGATCGACCCGCTGCGTGAAGCCATCGTCATGTCGCTGGAGATCTGCCTCGGTGCCGAGCGCAACATCTTCCAGGAGTCGCCGGAACACGCCTCACGCGTGATCCTCAGCTCGCCGGTCATTTCCCCGGCCAAGTGGCGCTCGCTGATGAACCTCGATCGTCCGGGCTTCGAGCGCGCGATCATCGACCTCAACTACGACGAAAGCGTCGGCCTCGAAGCGGCGATCCGCAACGTCGCCGATCAGGCTGAAGAGGCTGTGCGCTCCGGTCGTACCCAGGTCGTGCTGAGTGACCGTCACATTGCCCCGGGCAAGTTGCCGATCCACGCGTCCCTGGCCACCGGCGCGGTGCACCACCGCCTGACCGAAAAAGGCCTGCGTTGCGACTCCAACATCCTCGTGGAAACCGCGACGGCTCGCGACCCGCACCACTTCGCGGTGTTGATCGGTTTCGGCGCCTCGGCGGTCTATCCGTTCCTGGCCTACGAAGTGCTGGGCGACCTGATCCGTACCGGTGAAGTACTGGGCGACCTCTACGAGGTGTTCAAGAACTACCGCAAAGGCATCACCAAAGGCCTGCTGAAGATCCTGTCGAAGATGGGCATCTCGACCATTACGTCGTACCGCGGTGCGCAGCTGTTCGAAGCCATCGGCCTGTCTGAAGAAGTCTGCGAGCTGAGCTTCCGTGGCGTACCGAGCCGCATCAAAGGTGCGCGTTTCGTCGACATCGAAGCCGAGCAGAAAGCCCTGGCTGCCGAAGCCTGGAGCCCGCGCAAGCCGATCCAGCAGGGCGGTTTGCTGAAGTTCGTCCACGGTGGCGAATATCACGCGTACAACCCGGACGTGGTCAACACCCTGCAAGCCGCTGTGCAGCAGGGCGACTACAGCAAGTTCAAGGAATACACGGCGCTGGTCGACAACCGTCCGGTGTCGATGATCCGCGACCTGTTCAAGGTCAAAACCCTGGACACGCCGCTGGACATCAGCGAGATCGAACCGCTGGAATCGGTGCTCAAGCGCTTCGACTCCGCGGGCATCTCCCTCGGTGCTCTGTCGCCTGAAGCTCACGAAGCCCTCGCCGAAGCCATGAACCGCCTCGGTGCGCGTTCCAACTCCGGCGAAGGCGGTGAAGACCCGGCGCGTTACGGCACTATCAAAAGCTCGAAAATCAAGCAAGTGGCGACAGGCCGTTTCGGTGTAACCCCGGAATACCTGGTCAACGCTGAAGTGCTGCAGATCAAAGTCGCCCAAGGCGCCAAGCCCGGCGAAGGTGGTCAACTGCCAGGCGGCAAGGTCAACGGTCTGATCGCCAAGCTGCGTTACGCAGTACCGGGCGTGACCCTGATTTCGCCGCCGCCGCACCACGACATCTACTCGATCGAAGACTTGTCGCAGCTGATTTTCGACCTGAAACAAGTCAATCCGAAGGCGCTGGTCTCGGTGAAGCTGGTTGCAGAGGCGGGCGTCGGCACCATCGCCGCCGGTGTGGCCAAGGCCTACGCGGACTTGATCACCATCTCCGGTTACGACGGCGGCACCGGCGCATCGCCGTTGACGTCGATCAAATACGCGGGCGCTCCGTGGGAACTCGGCCTGGCCGAAACCCACCAGACCCTGCGCGGCAACGATCTGCGCGGCAAAGTCCGGGTGCAGACCGACGGCGGCCTGAAAACCGGTCTCGACGTGATCAAGGCAGCGATCCTCGGCGCTGAAAGCTTCGGCTTCGGCACCGCGCCCATGATCGCGCTGGGCTGCAAATACCTGCGCATCTGCCACCTGAACAACTGCGCCACCGGCGTCGCGACTCAGAACGAAAAGCTGCGTAAGGATCACTACATCGGGACCGTCGACATGGTGGTGAATTTCTTCACCTACGTCGCCGAAGAAACCCGTGAGTGGCTGGCCAAGCTGGGCGTGCGCTCCCTCGAAGAGCTGATCGGTCGTACCGATCTGCTGGACATCCTCGAAGGCCAGACTGCCAAGCAGCAACACCTGGACCTGACGCCGTTGCTCGGCAGCGATCACATCCCGGCAGACAAACCTCAGTTCTGCCAGGTTGAGCGCAACCCGCCGTTCGACAAAGGCCTGCTGGCCGAGAAAATGGTCGATATGGCCACCTCGGCCATCAACGACATGAGCGGCGCTGATTTCGCCCTGGATATCTGCAACTGCGACCGTTCGATCGGCGCGCGGATCTCTGGTGAAATCGCTCGCAAACACGGCAACCAAGGCATGGCGAATGCGCCGATCACCTTCCGCTTCAACGGGACGGCCGGTCAGAGCTTCGGTGTGTGGAACGCCGGTGGCCTGAACATGTACCTGGAAGGCGACGCCAACGACTACGTCGGCAAGGGCATGACCGGCGGCAAGCTGGTCATCGTTCCGCCGAAGGGCAGCGTCTACAAAACTCAGGACAGTGCCATCATCGGCAACACCTGCCTGTACGGCGCCACCGGCGGCAAGCTGTTCGCCGCCGGGACCGCGGGCGAGCGTTTCGCGGTGCGTAACTCCGGTGCTCACACCGTGGTGGAAGGCACTGGCGATCACTGCTGCGAGTACATGACCGGTGGTTTCGTCTGCGTATTGGGCAAGACCGGTTACAACTTCGGCTCAGGCATGACCGGCGGTTTCGCCTACGTGCTCGACCAGGACAACACTTTCGTTGACCGGGTCAACCACGAACTGGTGGAAATCCAGCGGATCAGCGGTGAGACGATGGAAGCCTATCGCAGCCACCTGCAACGCGTGCTGAACGAATACGTCGCGGAAACCGACAGCGAGTGGGGCCGTAACCTCGCTGAAAACCTCGACGACTATCTGCGTCGTTTCTGGCTGGTCAAGCCCAAGGCTGCCAACCTGAAATCGTTGCTTTCCAGCACCCGTGCCAACCCGCAGTGATATGCGCCTGAAGAGTTTGATGAGGTTTTAACAATGGCTGAACGTCTGAATAACGACTTCCAGTTCATCGATGTCGGGCGCAAAGATCCGAAGAAGAAACTGTTGCGTCAACGCAAGAAAGAGTTCGTGGAGATCTACGAACCCTTCAAACCCCAGCATTCGGCCGATCAGGCCCACCGCTGCCTGGGTTGCGGTAACCCGTATTGCGAATGGAAGTGCCCGGTGCACAACTTCATTCCCAACTGGCTGAAACTGGTGGCCGAGGGCAACATCCTTCAGGCCGCCGAGCTGTCGCACCAGACCAACACCTTGCCGGAAGTCTGTGGCCGGGTATGCCCGCAGGATCGTCTGTGCGAGGGTGCCTGCACCCTCAACGACGGTTTTGGCGCAGTGACCATCGGTTCGGTCGAGAAGTACATCACCGACACCGCGTTCGCCATGGGCTGGCGTCCGGACATGTCCAAGGTCATTCCGACCGGCAAGCGTGTTGCGGTGATCGGCGCAGGGCCTGCTGGCCTGGGTTGTGCCGACGTGCTGGTACGCGGCGGTGTGACGCCGGTGGTGTTCGACAAGAACCCGGAAATCGGTGGTCTGCTGACCTTCGGTATCCCCGAGTTCAAGCTGGAAAAGACCGTGCTGAGTAATCGCCGCGAAGTCTTCACCGGCATGGGCATCGAGTTCCGCCTGAACACCGACGTGGGCAAGGACGTGACCGTCGAGCAACTGCTCGAAGAATACGATGCTGTGTTCATGGGCATGGGCACCTACACCTACATGAAGGGCGGTTTTGCCGGTGAGGACCTGCCGGGCGTGCATGACGCGCTCGACTTCCTTATTGCCAACGTCAACCGCAACCTGGGTTTTGAAAAGTCGCCGGAAGATTTCGTCGACATGAAAGGCAAGAAGGTCGTGGTACTGGGCGGCGGCGACACGGCGATGGACTGCAACCGTACTTCGATTCGCCAGGGTGCCAAGTCGGTGACCTGCGCTTATCGTCGTGACGAAGCGAACATGCCGGGCTCGCGTAAAGAGGTGAAGAACGCCAAGGAAGAAGGCGTGAAATTCCTCTACAACCGCCAGCCGATCGCCATCGTCGGTGAAGACCGCGTCGAAGGCGTGAAGGTGGTCGAGACCCGTCTCGGCGAACCGGACGCCCGTGGCCGTCGCAGCCCCGAGCCGATCCCGGGTTCCGAAGAGATCATCCCGGCCGACGCCGTGGTCATCGCCTTCGGTTTCCGTCCAAGCCCGGCGCCGTGGTTTGAACAGCACAGCATCCAGACCGACAGCCAGGGCCGCGTCGTGGCACCGGAACAAGGTCAGTACAAGCACCAGACCAGCAACCCTAAAATCTTCGCCGGTGGCGACATGGTTCGCGGTTCCGACCTGGTGGTAACGGCGATCTTCGAAGGCCGCAACGCTGCCGAAGGGATTCTGGATTACCTGGGCGTCTGATTGACGCCGGCCCCGCTGATCGTTCCCACGCTCTGCGTGGGAATGCAGCCCGGGACGCTCCGCGTCCCAAAGGCGTGACGCGGAGCGTCACTGGAGGCGTTACCACGCGGAGCGTGGGAACGATCTTTCGGGGGCGAACCCGCGACAAATTGACCCGATAGACAAAAGGCACGGCTCTTGCCGTGCCTTTTGCGTCGCGCTCTGAGAAAATGCCCGCACTTTTTTACCGGATGCCGACATGACTGCCCTGAAGAACGACCGTTTCCTTCGCGCCCTGCTCAAGCAACCCGTAGACGTCACGCCTGTCTGGATGATGCGTCAGGCTGGCCGCTACCTGCCTGAATACCGCGCCAGCCGTGCCAAGGCCGGTGACTTCATGAGCCTGTGCATGAACCCGGAGTTCGCTTGCGAAGTCACGATGCAACCGCTCGACCGCTATCCACAACTGGACGCGGCGATCCTTTTCTCCGACATCCTGACCATCCCGGACGCTATGGGCCAAGGCCTGTACTTCGAAACCGGTGAAGGTCCGCGCTTCAAGAAAGTCGTCAGCACCCTGGCCGACGTCGAAGCCCTGCCAATCCCTGATCCGCACAAAGACCTCGGCTACGTCATGGACGCGGTCAGCACCATCCGCCGCGAACTGAACGGTCGCGTGCCGCTGATCGGCTTCTCCGGCAGCCCATGGACCCTGGCCACTTACATGGTCGAAGGCGGTTCGTCGAAAGACTTCCGCAAGACCAAGGCCATGCTCTACGACAACCCGCAAGCCATGCACCTGCTGCTGGACAAACTCGCGCAGTCGGTCACCAGCTACCTCAACGGCCAGATCATGGCTGGCGCGCAAGCGGTGCAGATCTTCGACACCTGGGGCGGCAACCTCTCGTCTGCGGCGTATCAGGAATTCTCCCTGGCCTACATGCGCAAGATCGTCAGCGGCCTGATCCGTGAACACGAAGGCCGCAAGGTACCGGTCATCCTGTTCACCAAGAACGGCGGCCTGTGGCTGGAAAGCATCGCCGACGCTGGCGCTGATGCGTTAGGCCTGGACTGGACTTGCGACATTGGCGAAGCCCGCCAGCGCGTCGGCAACAAAGTCGCCCTGCAAGGCAACATGGACCCCACCGTGCTCTACGCGAAACCAGAAGCCATTCGCACCGAAGTCGGCCGGATCCTCGCCAGCTACGGCAAAGGCAGCGGTCACGTGTTCAACCTCGGCCATGGCATCACGCCTGAAGTCGATCCGGAACACGCTGGCGCCTTCCTGCGCGCGGTGCATGAACTGTCGGCGCAGTATCACGAGTGATCGTGGCCCAATAACGAAAACGCCCGGCTTTTGCCGGGCGTTTTTGTTTTCAGGTTTTCACGCCGGTCAACGGCGGCAACTTCGCCAGTTTCAACGCCACCAACAGCGCAATCACCAGCAACCCGCCAATGAACAGTCCGATCCCGTTCCACCCGCCGAGGTGCCAGAACACCCCCCCGGCAGTGCCGGCAATACTCGACCCGGCGTAGTAGCTGAACAGATAAAGCGACGACGCCTGCCCCTTGGCCTTGATCGCACGACGGCCGATCCAGCTGCTGGCTACGGAGTGCGCGCCGAAGAAGCCGAAGGTAAAGATCAACATGCCAATGATCACCACCGGCAGCGGCGTGAACATGGTCAGGGCGAGGCCGGCGATCATCAGCACGATGGTCGCCCACAGCACTTTGCGACGGCCGAGTTGGTCGGCCAGGGCGCCGATTTTCGCTGAGCTGTAGATACCCGACAGGTACACCACCGAGAGCAGCCCGACGAAGGCCTGATCCATGTGGTACGGCTCGGCCAGCAAGCGATAGCCGATGTAGTTGAACAGCGTGACGAACGCGCCCATCAGCACAAAGGCTTCGAGAAACAGCAGCGGTAGACCGGCGTCGCGAAAGTGCAGGGTGAAGCCGTCAATCAAGCTGCGCGGGTGCAATGAACGGGCGCGGAAGTTGCGCGACTCGGGAAGGATCTTCCAGAACACCGTCGCCGCGATTAGCGCCAGACCGCCAATCACCAGCATCGCCGTGTGCCAGCTGACAAAGTCGATCAATACACCGGTGATCAGGCGTCCGCTCATCCCGCCAATCGCGTTACCACCGATGTACAGCCCCATGGCCAGGCCGATGTGCTGTGGATGAATCTCTTCGCTCAGATAGGTCATGGCCACCGCTGCCAGGCCGCTCAACGACAACCCGATCAACGCGCGCATGATCAATACGCCTTCCCAACTCGGCATCATCGCGCTGGCCATGGTGCACAAGGCCGCTGCGAACAACGCGGTCACCATCACTGGCTTACGTCCGACGCGATCGGAAATCGGGCCAGTGATCAGCAGACCGATGGCGAGCATGCCGGTGGCCACCGAGAGGATCAGGCTGCTCTGCGCCGCGTTGATGGAATATTCATGGGACAACAGCGGCATCATCGGTTGCACGCAATAAAGCAGAGCGAAGGTCGCGAAGCCGCCGGAGAACAACGCCAGCACCGTGCGCATGAACATCGGCGTGCCTTTTTCGATGTAGATCTCCTTTAATTCGGCGACTACATCGTCAAGCGCTGCGGGCGGAACTTCATGGGCAAGTGGAGCGACAGCAGTTTTCACTTCGGACCTCGGAGGACGCAGCCGGTCAGGCAATGAAAAAAGCATATAGCTGCCTAATGATTCAATCCAATATATTGTTCGACCTGTTTGATAGGTTTAGCGACCTAATGGAGTTTTCATGGAATTGCGTCACCTGCGCTACTTCATTGCTGTCGCCGAAGAGCTGCACTTCGGCCGCGCCGCCCAAGTGCTGGGCATCTCGCAACCGCCGCTGAGCCAGCAGATTCAGGCGCTGGAGCAAGAGGTGGGTGCGCGGTTGTTCGAGCGGACCAATCGTCGGGTCGAGCTCAGTGAAGCTGGCCGGCTGTTTCTGGAAGAGGCGCGGCTGGTGCTGGCGCAGGTTGATAAAGCGGCAGACGTGGCACGGCGGGCGCAGTTGGGTGAGTTGGGCGAATTGAAGATTGGCTTCACCTCGTCGGCTCCGTTCAACTCAACGATCCCTCAGGCGATTTTTTCGTTTCGCCAGCGTTTCCCCGCAGTGCACCTCAACCTGCGGGAGATGAGCAGCACCCAGGTGGCGGAGGCGCTGGTGGATGAGTCGATAGAAGTCGGGATCATGCGGCCGCTTGGGTTGCCGGACTCGCTCAGCGTGGTGGAGCTGATGCGCGAACCACTGGTGGCGGTGCTCAGCTCCAAGCATCCATTGGTGAACGACAGCGAAGAGGGCCTGTTTCTGTCAGCCCTGGCCCTCGAGCCCTTTGTATTTTTCCCACGCAGCTATGGCAGTGGTCTGTACGCACAATTACTCAGCCTGGCCCGGGATGCCGGCTTTAGTCCGCACTTCGCTCAGGAGGCGGGCGAGGCAATGACGATCATTGGTCTGGTGGCGGCCGGGTTGGGTGTTTCGGTACTGCCAGCGTCCTATCAGCGGATGCGCATCGAAGGGGTGGTCTATCGGCCTCTGCTCGATCCTGAGGCGGTGTCGGCCGTGTGGCTGGTGCAGCGCAAGGATCAGAAGTCGCCGATGGCCAAGGCGTTTGTGGAGTTGTTGACGAGTAAGGTTGAGCCGTTGAAGGCGTGACTGCTTTGCAGTCATTCGCTGAAGGGCGTAGGACATTTCCGAACTACCTTGAACAGGCTACAGCGCCTTGCGGCATTGCCTACAACTACTCCAGAATCCGCCGGCTTGTGCGCTTTGGGGGCCATCGGTAACTTGATTCGCGTCACTGATTTCCAGTGATCGGGTTTAGTAGCCCGTGTTTACACGATGCGCATTTGCATGCCGGACAGTCAGGTAATTTCATGCCTGCACTTTGATGGTAGCTGTGCGTAGGGCGCTCTCGGGCGCGCCGGTTCGTGTTTCCCGGTCTACTAACCTGCGTACGGCTGCCACCCTTTTGATTAGTAGCGACTCGGTGGCTCCACTTTGTAGGTAGCCGAAACATGACGAATACAACAACAAACCTACCGGACATCGATCCGGATGCTCCACGCCAACCAAGCAAAATCTTCCTCATCGCCCCCAATATCGACAACCACACCCTACTGGAATACGCCTGTGAATCGCTGGCATCAGCGAATGTCATGGCGAGCGATTTCGCGAGGTATCTGGAAGGATCGCAAAGCAACACACTGCTGGGGATTCAACAGTCGATCATGCTGGGAGAACTCGCAGTAAACCGCGTGCTGGATAACCTCGATCCACGCTGAGCGACGTAACTGATCGTTCCCACGCTCCCGCGTGGGAATGCCTCAACGGACGCTCCGCGTTCGGCTCTGGAGGGGGCGCAGAGCGTCCCGGGCTGCATTCCAACGCAGAGCGTGGGAACGATCAAAATTCCTGGCAGGAGCAAAACCCATGACCGAACAATTCACTCGCTGGGACTCTGCCGAGTACCTCAAGACCGAGGAGGACATGGCCAATTATCTTGACGCTTGTATGGAAGAAGCGGGAGATGATCCAGCATTCATCGCCAAGGCTCTCGGGACCATTGCACGTGCTCGCGGCATGACTCAGGTCGCGCGGGACGCGGGGCTTTTCTCGGGAAAGTCTTTACCGTGCCCTGTCAGGTGAAGGGAATCCAGAGTTCGGTACCATCCTTAAAGTCGTGAAAGCTTTAGGCTTGAAGTTACACGCCAGTACCTGAGCCAAATTAAAAGAAAAAATAAAGGTATGGTCTTGAGCAATACTGCCTGCGTTCCCGAAAGGGGCTTTGCGAGACTCTGAGGATCCTGGGCAACCAGCCATCGCAGAGCCAGACCGGTACAGGGCGATGACAAGCCGACCTGTTTGTGAAGGGGCGCCGAAAGGCGCCCTTTGTCGTTCTAGCGTTACTGAAATCGTTGAATGACTCGATTTATGACCAGCGCAGGAAGATCAGTGGGACGGTTACGACCCCATTGAGCTTCAAGGTTTTGTTGGGGACGGCCGATAACCGTCGTTGGACTCATCAAAACAATGGAGAAACAGGATGTTCAAGCAGTTAACCTTCACCGCGTTGCTGGCATTGACCGCTCTGACCGGTGGTTGTGCTTCGGTAAAAATGGCGGATGAAAGCCAGGACGCTCAGGCCAAGACCTTCCAGGTCACCCCGGACAAAGCCAATATCTACGTTTATCGCAACGAGAGCATGGGTGCAGGCGTGAAAATACCGGTGGCACTTAATGGCAAACCGGTAGGGCAGACCGTCGCCAAGTCTTACCTGATGTTATCCGTCCCAGCCGGTCAACAGACCCTGGTGTCCTCGGCGGAAAACGATTCTGAACTGAAACTCACCGCAGAAGCCGGCAAGAACTACTTTGTCTGGCAGGAGGTGAAAGTGGGCTTCATCAAGGCGCGCAACAACCTGCAAGTCGTCGACGACAAGACAGGCCGCGCTGGCGTCACTGAAAGCAAGTTGATTCAGGCTCAGTAAATGACTGGGCGACCCCTGCGTAAATCGCGGGGGTGGTCCCGTTCACTGCACCCGTACCAAATCCCCGCGCAACGCTACTCGCGCCACAAACACTCCGGCGCGGCATTCATAGGTGTTCAGGTCTTTGCGCACATGCTGATCGTAATAACTCACGATGTTGGTCACCGCATTCGCCCCGATCCGCTTTGCCTCTGCTTGCAACTCGATCAACGTCGATTGCACTGCCCACTCACAGGCATCGAAATCGCTCTTGTTGGAGGCATTGGTGGGCCAATCGCTGACGACATTCGTGCGCAACACTTGAAGGTACTCCGTCGGTCCGTTGCCGGCCAGGTAGAACCTCACGCTGCCATCGAGCCGCCCGGCGCGGATCGCATTGGACAGGACTGTCTCGAAAGGCATGTACATCAGATTGGTCGCCTGGCTGGCACCGGGCAGCAGGCCGAACAGTAACGCGGCGATCAGGGCTTTCACTTGCATGGTCATCTCCTTGACGTGAAAGAGAACCGCGAGTCGTGTGACGGATCAGCGTTTGCGGTTCGAGCAGGTTGGGTGCATGCGGTCTGATTCAGCGAGTGTAGATGGGATTGACTGATCGTTCCCACTCCCGCGTGGGAACGATCAAATCTGACGGGCAATGACTGGTTACGACCAGCGCCGGAAGATCAGCGACGTATTAACCCCACCAAACGCAAAATTGTTGTTCATCACGTACTGGTTGCTCATCTTTCCGAACTCGCCGCGCAGGTAATCGAGCTTGCCGCAGTGCGGGTCGACGTCGTCTAGGTTGAGGGTGTGGACGTACAGGTCGCGATTCAGCATTTCGATGCTGAACCAGGACTCCAGTGCACCGCAGGCGCCGAGGGTTGCACTCAGATGTTACGCGAGGTCAGGAATCCCGCCGCACGGCATCCGTCGGGATATCTTGTCAGCGGCTCACGCGCATGCCAGCTGGATCTTGTGCGGTTCTTGGCCTCCATAGTTGAAAGCTTCGGCTCCATACCACGTACTCAGCAGTCAGTGCTTTAAAAGCTTCGAGTATCGGCTTGTTTACGGCCCAGTTTCCGTGGCGATTTAGGTACACATGAGCTTCGCCGAACACCAGACGGATTTCCCGCGCAGCGAGGGCTTGTGGTAGATAGTTCTGTTTACGGTATTCGGCCAACATCCATTGGGCGATGCGCATGTCTTCATCTGTCCAAGTCATGGCGTGGATTCCTGCTGAAGACCCTTGGTTCACAATTGCTGATCGGGGCGGAAGAGGTGTTGATCGAGAATGCGTTCGACCTGTTGCGGCGTCTTGCACGAGAACCACAGGTTAGCGGGATAAATCACCATGACCGGGCCGTGGTCGCAGCGGCCCAGGCAGCCCGATGCGTTGGCGCGCGATGTTCCCGGTTCACCCATTTTGGCGAGCTTGCGTTTTGCTGCGCTGAGCAGTTCATGAGCGCCTGAGCCTGAGCAACTACGGCGACCATCGAAGCGCAGGTTGGTGCAAATCAGCACATGGTGTTCGTAAGCCAGGGTCGGATCTTCTGCGTCATTCATAGGTGGTCACGACCTCTGTTCAAACTTTGTCGGCAGGAACTGCGGCTTTCGATGGTTCCAGATTGAGGGCGAGTACGCTCGTCAGCACAATGGCCGTTCCTACGATGACCATGACAGAAGGGCGTTCACTCAGAACCAACGAGGCCATCAACATCGCTGTGGGTGGTATCAGGTAAAGCGAAATGGACGCGCGGCTCACGTTGCTCTGTGCCAGTACGTATGCCCAGGCGAGGTACGCAAGGGCGCTGGGGAAGATGCCCAGAATGAGCACCGCCAGGTTGACCGAAGTTGAGGCATTTTGTACTTCGCCCCACAGCCCCGGGATATATACAAGCAGCAGTACCGTGCCCGACCAAATGGTGTAACACACCATCGTCAGCCCGTCATAACGATGGGAATGGCGTTTTTGCAAGGCGAAATATAGACTCCAAGATAACGCCGCCAGCAGAATCAACAGCCCATGCGCGTCCAGCTCACCAAAACCACGGTCCCCGGTGACTACCACCGCGGCGCCGAGTAGCCCGCATAGCACGCAGATCCATTGCCAGCCGTTGACCCTATCTTTGAACGCGAAATGCGCCAATAACGTGCTGAACAGCGGGGTGGATTGTGCCAGTACGCTGGCGGCCCCAGCGCTAATACCTCGTTGGCCGTAGTTGAGGGCGATGTGGTGCAGGCTGACGGCAAAGAATCCCAGCACCGCCAGCAGAGGCAGGTCGTTCAGGCGAGGCAGGGAAATACGCATCACCAATGCGACGCCAGCCATGAACGTTGATGCGATGAGAAATCGCATCAGCGCGAGATGACCGGGCTCATAGGCCTTTAGCCCGATGTGGATTCCAATGGGGGAATAGGCCCAGCAAAGGATTACAAAAATCGTCGCCAAAGCGATTTTTATGCCGGGCCTTGTATTCATTAAGTCGTAACCCTCGACGCAGCCCGATTTTGCATGCTGGGCATGGCACGGGCTATACCGTCCCAGTACTGCTCGGTGATGATCAGGAAGCGGTTGAACGAAGCTTTGACTTCCTCTATGTGCTGGTCGGTGGTGCATTCTTGAGTGGCCGCTTTCACCGCCTGGATCTTGTGTTCTTTTTCTGCATCCCCGATGTGGATGTAGAAGTACTCGCAGTGCTCATGAAAGTCGTCGTTGTTGGCGTACAGGTGCTTATAGTTGCGTGCCCCTTCGTACAAACGGGTAAGCATCGAATAGGCCAGCCATTCCTGAGCCAACAATGTGCCGAGTACATGGCGCGGATTGTTGTTGCCACCGTCGGTGTAGAGACTCAATTGTTCGCGACTAAACGTGTGGCTACTTTCCAACACCGGCAAAGCCGTGAGTTCGTCCATACTGTACGGCCGATCAGCGAGACGGCTGAGAAGGTCGATGAGGTAGCTTTCCAGCAGGGCAAGGTGGGCCTTTTCCGGGTTGCCGTAGCCCATTTCGGAGTACAGGTTTTTGACGATTTCGACTTGAGCGTACAGGTCGTCAGTGCTCACAAATGATAGGGCAACCATACGAGAAGTCTGTGTGGTACGGGCCAGGTAGTTTCGAGCAAACACCTCAACGTCGGCGAGGGGGAGTGAGCCACCCATCCAGCGTCGATAGAATGCGTTATCCAAGGCTTTATGGGTGAAAACACTTTCGGCGAGGGACTGGATTTTTCGCTCAACTAACTCCATAAAAACTCCTGCTTATCGAGGGATATGAAAGGGCGACGGCGTCACTGCAACGTGCACCGGTTGAAGTATCAAAAACACCCAGCCTCACTACAAGTGACTTAAACTGATCTATGCATTCACTCTGGGTGAGTTATGGAATTGTCCCAACTGCGCATGTTCAAGACGGTTTACGACTTCGGCAGCATCGCGCGCGCCGCCGAGTTGCTGCACTGCGTGCCGTCCAATATCACCGCACGTCTCAAGTCCCTGGAGCGTGAGCTCGGCACACCGTTGTTTTTCCGCGACGGACGAGGGTTGCGGATCACTCCTGCTGGGGAGGTGTTTCTTGATTACGCGACGAAGATCCTGGGTTTGGCTGATGAAGCTCGGCGCGCGGTAGCTCCCACCAACACCCCAGGCGGTCCACTGCGCATTGGCGCCATTGAATCTAGTGCTACGGGACGGCTGCCCCGTTTATTGGCCAAGTACCATGCGCTGTACCCGCAGGTGGCTCTGGAGTTGAGCACCGGCACTTGGGCTCAATTGCTGGACGATACTCAACATCACCGACTTGATGGGGTGATCGTGGCGGTGAACATTGAACGCCCCGGTCTTGAGCGTGCAGTGGTGTACCGGGAAGATTTAATTCTCATCGCGTCCGAGTCGCATGGGCCATTACGCAAAGCAGCAGATCTGCAAGGTAAGGAAATTTTCATGTGGCCCACGGGCTGTCCGTACCGGTTGGCGCTGGAGCAGTGGCTGTTGCGCCATGATCAGGTGTTGCCGATCGTCAGCATTGCAAGCTATGGCACCATAGTTGGTTGTGTCAGTGCCGGTGCCGGCGTTGCGCTGGTACCTCGCGGTATCTATGAGCAATACCGCCACAGTGCAGGTTGGCAAGGATATGAATTCCCGGAACTGACAAGTATCGACAACCTTTTTTACTGGCATGAAAACGCAGGTCGACACCCGGCTCGGGAGGCATTTTTGGCGCTACTGCAGACTGAGTTCGAGGGCCCAGCGGCGTTGGAAGGAGGCGCTTGTGCGCCTCAGGTAGAACCATACTGATTACTGCACCTTCACCAGATCCCCTTCAACGCAACCCGGCCATAATCGTCCCGGCGTGGCATTCATAGGTCTTGGGGTCTTTGAAGTTTTAAGTTACGACCAGCGCCGAAAGATCAGCGACGTATTAACCCCACCAAACGCAAAGTTGTTGTTCATCACGTACTGGTTGCTCATCTTTCGGAACTCGCCGCGCAGGTAATCGAGCTTGCCGCAGTGCGGATCGACCTCGTCAAGGTTGAGGGTGTGGACGTACAGGTCGCGGTTCAGCATTTCGATGCTGAACCAGGATTCCAGCGCGCCGCAGGCTCCGAGGGTGTGACCGAGGAAACTCTTCTGTGAGCTGATCGGCATGTGTTCGCCGAACAACGCGCTCGTTGCCAGTGTTTCGGCAATGTCGCCCTGTTCAGTGGCCGTGCCGTGACCATTCACGTAGCCAATGTCAGAAGGCTGTAACCCGGCGTCTTCCAGCGCCAGTTCCATGGCCCGGCGCATGGTGACCTGCTCCGGCCGGGTGGCGTGCTGGCCGTCGGCGTTGCTGCCGAAACCGACGAGTTCGGCGTGGATGTGCGCACCGCGAGCCAAGGCGTGTTCGAGTTCTTCAAGCACCAGCATGCCGCCGCCTTCACCGATCACCAGGCCATCGCGGGCGCTGTCGTATGGGCGTGGGGACGTCTGCGGTGCATCGTTTTTCAGGCTGGTGGCGTAGAGCGCGTCGAAGACCATGGCTTCGGTCGGGCACAGTTCTTCGGCGCCGCCGGCGAGCATCAGCGGCAAGCGGCCGAACTTGATCGATTCGTAGGCGTAACCGATGCCCTGACTGCCGCTGGTGCAAGCGCTGGAGGTCGGGATCAGCCGACCGGTGAGGCCGAAGAAGATGCTGATATTCGCCGCCGTGGTGTGCGGCATCATGCGCACATAGGAGTTGGCGTTCAGGCCCTCGGCCACCGAGTTGAGCAGCATGTTGCCGAACGCCTTGATCTCGTCGGTGCTGCCGGTGGATGAGCCGCAGGAAACGCCCATGCGCCCATCCTTGATCGACTCGTCACCCAACAGCCCGGCATCAGCCAATGCCCGTTCCGCCGCACCGACCGCCAGGCGCGAGACCCGGCCCATGCTGCGCAATTGCTTGCGGGTCCAGTGGCTCGGCACTTTGAAGTCATCGATCGGCCCCGCCAGGCGCGTGTTGAGTTCGGTGAAGCGATCCCACTCGTCCATCCGGCGGATGCCGCTGCGATTGGCCGCGAAGTTGCTGGCGATGGTGTCCCAATCGCAGCCCAGTGAGGTGATGCCGGCCATGCCGGTGACGACGACGCGCTTCATCAGCACAGGCCTCCGTTGACGGCCAGAACCTGCCGGGTGATGTACGACGCTTCCGCCGACATCAGGAAATTCACAGCGCTGGCCACCTCTTCAGGTGTGCCCATGCGTTGTGCGGGAATCATTTTCATCAGTTCTTCCACCGGCACGTTTTCATCGAGCATCGCGGTGTCGATCAAGCCGGGTGCGACACAGTTAACGGTTATTTTGCGCTTGCCCAATTCGATCGCCAACGCCTTTGCCGCACCGATCAAGCCGGCCTTGGAGGCGCTGTAGTTGACCTGCCCACGGTTGCCGATCAACCCGGAAACCGAGGTGATGCAAACAATCCGTCCGGCCGCGCGGCGACGAATCATCGGCATCATGACCGGGTGCAGCACGTTGTAGAAACCGTCGAGATTAGTGCGCATCACTACATCCCAATCATCCTCGCTCAGGGCTGGAAAAGCACCGTCGCGCGTCAGGCCGGCGTTAAGCACCACGCCGTAATAGGCGCCGTGGGCTTCCACGTCGGCGTCGAGAGTGGCTTTGCAGCTGGCGCGGTCGGATACGTCGAATTGCAGGATGCGCGCTTTACGCCCCAAGGCTTCGATCTCGGTCTTCACGATTTCAGCGTCCGCAAGGCCAGTGCGGCAGTGCAGCACGATGTCATGCCCGGCCTGGGCCAGGCGCAAAGCGATAGCGCGGCCGATGCCACGGCTGGAACCGGTGACCAGTACGGATTCAGTCATGACTGGGTTCCTTGAGATTCATGAAGGTATTGAGCGGCCTGAGGCGGACGGAACACGTTCAGACGAGCGGTGGCGTGAATGCCGGGGGCGGTGATGTGGCATTCGAACACGCCCATGCCGTTGTCGTCTTCCAGCGAGCGAATTCCATGGATGGTCAGCTCGGTGCCGGCGGGGAAGTGCTCAACGTTGCATTCGAATTTACGGGTGCCGAGCAGAAACCCCAGCTCCACCGCATCGCCACGCTGGCGCGCATGGCAACCGGCGTAGGCCGCGACGCTCTGGGCCATTAACTCGATGCCGACCCAGGCCGGCAGGCTACCGTCCGGGCGGTTGAACAGGCCATCGGGTTTGACCGTGAGGCGGGTGTGAATCTGCTCGTCATCGAACGCCAGGATCTGATCGATGAGGATCATGTCGCCAGCGTGCGGCAGCAGTTCGGCGATCGGCCAGTCAATCATGGGGCGTCTCCGATAATCAGGCTGACGTTGTTGCCACCGAAGGCAAAGGAGTTGCTCATCAGATAGCGAGGTGCAATGGACGCCAGGCGATCGGCCGGGGTCACCCAATTCAGGGCGGGCAGTTCGGGGTCCGGTTGGCCGTCCCAGACGTGGAGCGGCAGGGCGTGCTCGCGGTTGCCTGCACTCAGGCTCAACCAGCAGAACGCCGCTTCCAGAGCGCCGGCCGCGCCGAGGGTGTGGCCGGTCATGGGTTTGGTCGACGAACACGGCACACCCGCCGGGAACAACGTCGCCACTGCCAGGCTTTCCATGGCGTCGTTGTGTTGGGTGGCGGTGCCGTGCAGGTTCAGGTAATCGATCTGCTGCGGTTGCAGGTCTGCTCGACTCAAGGCTTTGTGCATTGCTTGCAGGGCGCCACGGCCGCTGGGTTCCGGTGCGGAAATGTGATGCGCATCGGAGCTGGCGCCACTGCCGAGCAGGGCAATCGGCTGGCTCTCGCCAACACTGTTGCTCATCAAAAACAGCACCGCCGCTTCGCCAATGTTGATGCCGTTACGGTTCACCGAAAACGGGTTGCAACGTTGCCCGGACACCGCTTCCAGCGCCGAGAACCCATTGAGGGTCAGCTTGCACAGGCTGTCGACACCGCCGCACAGCACCGCGTCGCACAAGCCCAGGTTCAGCAGCCGCTGAGCACTCATCAGCGCTCGGGCGCTGGAGGTGCAGGCCGTGGAAATCACATAGGCCGGGCCACTCAGTTGCAGCCAGTCGGCGAGGAAGTTCGCCGGAGCGCCGAGTTCCTGTTGCTGATAGTCGTAATCGGCCGGAAACTGATGCTCGCGGATGTAATGGGCCAGGCCGCGACTGGCTTCGTCGATGCCCGAAGTGCTGGTGCCCAGAACGATACCGATGCGGCTGCGACCGTAAGTCTGGATCGCCTGGTCGATGTCTTCGCGAATTTGCAGCGCGGCTTCCAGCAGCAATTGATTATTACGGCTGCTTTGCTGCGCAAGCTCAGCCGGGATCGGTGCCAGTTCGCCTTGGACTGCGGCCACGGGCAGCGACCGTTCCGCCACCCAGCCGGCCTCATTGCGCATGCCCGAGCAGTCACCGGCAAACAGGTTGCGGGCGACTTCGTGCTTGTCACGGCCCAGGGCGCAGATCACCCCGAGGGCGTTCAGGTAGGCCGTCATGGCGCGTCCCCACTGAGCGGCGTGACGCGATATTTCGGGCCTTTGGGCAGGTTCAATTCAAAACTCATGGGTTGTGAGTAACGGACGTCCCAGTGCGCTGGCAAGGACCGTTGCGAGCCATGCTGCCAAGCGGCGGGATAGTTGCCCGACAGTTCATCTTTGGGGGTCAGCGCAAACAGCAGCGCGGCGAACAGCTCTCGCGCTTCTGGATTGGGTGGCAGCAGGCCGTCAGCCTGCCACTCGCCATCGACCAGTTTCTGGCGTGCCTGTGGAATGCCCAGCAAGTCCATCATCGACCAGCGAATGCCTAAGCCTTCACGCTGGATCACCAGCACCCAGTCCTGCCGTTGGTCAGCCACCAGGCGCTGGATGTGCAATTGCAGCGGCAACGACAGGTTCGGGGTTTGCTCAGGCAGCGGCACCCGGCTGGCACAAGCGCTCAGCAACAGGACGCAACCCAGGAGCAGAAAACGGATCATCAGGCACACCTTTCAAGGGGTTTGCGCGCGACCACATTGACCAGGGTTTCTTCCCGTTGGCCAATGGGTTTTGGCTGGCGCAGACCAAAGCGTTCAAGCAGGCCGAAATCCTTGGCGCGGCTCCACCACAAGTACGGATAAGACACGTTTTTCGGGCCGAATTCGAAACCCTGCTGGCGAATCATTTCCAGATACCCGGCGGCGCTCTTCTGCACGTGCATCGGGTGGCGGAACAACCAGCGGATCACCCAGGTATCAATGTAAGCCTCGGTGGATTCGGCGAACAGCAGATAGCCACCGGGCTTGAGCACGCGGTAGAACTCGGCCAGTGCCTGTTCCTGCTGCACCAGATGATGGAAGGTCTGGTGACAGAACAGCAGATCGACGCTGGCGTCCGGGACGTTGATGCTCGCGCAATCGCTGCCGATCAACTCCACCTCCACGCCCTGACGGACGGCTTCTTCGCCGGCCAGGTTCAGGCTGTGAGGGTCGGCGTCCAGACCAATCAGGCGCTGGGGCGCAAAGGTCTGGCGCACGTACTGGAACGACTTGCCCTGACCGCAACCGGCATCGAGCAGCACCGGGTTGCTCGGCGGTGTTTCGCTGAACAGGCCGCGCAAATCGTTGATTGCCACTCGCAGGACATGATGCTGCCAGGTGTGGCTGCGCAGGAACCACAAACCGAAACGGGTTTCTTCGACGTAGGTGTCGCTCAAGTAGCTCATGTGGCATCCCTTGCGCAGAGCTCCGAGAGCATTCGCAGTCGACGCTTGGGTTCGGCGACGAACGGATTACGCTCGTCCCAGGCATACCCGGCCAGAATCGAACTGATCATGCGGCGAATATCCGCAGAGCCGCCCACGTGATAGATCACGTCCTGGAACGTCCCGGCGTACCAGCCTTCGACGTAGCAACGGAACGTGTCGACGCCGCGCTTGAGCGGGAGGGCGAACTCAGTCTGCCAATCGACACGTTCGCCTTGCAGCTGGCGATGTAGAACCCCGGCGGCCATGCTCGCCGAGCGCATGGCGATGGTCACGCCGGAGGAGAACACTGGGTCAAGAAATTCCGCCGCGTTGCCGAGCAGTGCAAAGCCTGGCCCATGGAGGGTTTTGACGTTGGCCGAGTAGCCGCCGATGGTTCGCGCAGGCGTATCCCACACGGCGTTGTTCAGCACACCGGCCAGGCTTGGAGTTTCAGCGATAAACCCACGCAGGCATTCGTCCAGGTTTTCCATGCGGCCTTCGAAGTGTTCGGCTGCCGCGACCACGCCCACCGAGCAACGACCTTGGCTGAACGGGATGGTCCAGAACCAGATATCGCGGTGGATCGGATGGGTGGTGATGAGGATCTTTTCCCGCTCGAAGGTCGGGTTATCGATGTGGTCTTCGACGTGGGTGAACACAGCCTGGCGCACCGGGAAATTCGACGGTGCTTCAAGGTCGAGCAAGCGCGGCAGCACGCGGCCGTAGCCGCTGGCATCCAGCACGAAATCGGCTTCAACGCGGTACTGGCTACCGTCTTCGCGAAGCACATCGAGCTGTGGTTTCGGCAGGGTGAAATCGACGCTGACGATGGCTTCGCCGTAGCGAACGTCCACGCCTTGCAGCGCGGCCTGATCGGCCAGCAGTTTGTCGAAATCGGCACGTTGGACCTGGAAGGTGGTCGGCTTGCCGTTGCTGAAGGTGTCGCCAAAATCAAAGGCGCTGTATTGCTCGCCCCAGGCGAATGCCGCACCGTTTTTCAACTGGAATCCAGCGGCGTTCACGGCCTCGAGCATGCCGGCTTCTTCGACGAAATCCAGGCAGTGGGACAGCAGGCTTTCACCGATGGAAAACCTTGGGAAATGCTGGCGTTCGATCATCAACACGTCGTGACCTTTGCGCTTGAGCAGCGCAGCGGCGATGGCGCCCGATGGACCTGCACCGATCACCACGACCTGGCGATGTTCCATTTCAACTGTTGGCACGGGGGCTCCTTGCCGGGACGGCGATGATCAAAGGGGTTCGGTGCATGCCGGCGAGTGCCGGCAGCAGTGTCGCGATCAGGCCCATCACCATCAGCGCGAAGTACAGCGCCGGGCTGATGAGGTGTTGTTGCAGCAGCAGGTTGAGAAAGACGATCTCGCTCAAGCCACGAATATTCAGCAAGACACTTTCGCGCCAGCGACTCGCGCCTTCAAACGAGGCGTCGGCCCAGCCGAGGCCCAGCCAGTTGCCCAGCAGTTTACTGGCAATCGGGAACAGCAGCAGTGCGCTTAGTTGCACCCAGCTGAGACTGGCCATGGCCGCGTGTACGTTGATTTGCACGATGCCGAACGTGAGGATCAGCGGGATCGCGATGTACGTCTGCAAGTGACTCATCCAGATCACCGGCAACGGCAGCACCAACGGCACTTTGAGCATTGCCATCCACAGCAGGTAACCGATGCCGAAAATCAGCGCGTTGAGCTTGAAGTGTTCCGCCACGACCAACAGTGCGAAGAAGCACCCGCTGTGCAGCAACGGCTGGCGCAAGCCAAGCAGGCGCAGCAGCAACGGCAAGCAGGCGCCGGCCAGTGGCAGCAGGAGGCTG
Source organism: Pseudomonas sp. AL03 (assembly GCF_029960815.1). Taxonomy (GTDB): domain Bacteria; phylum Pseudomonadota; class Gammaproteobacteria; order Pseudomonadales; family Pseudomonadaceae; genus Aquipseudomonas. The sequence continues at coordinate 37,524 of NZ_JASBRE010000020.1, read as the reverse complement.
CTCAGGTGCAGGCTGCCCTGGGCGATGGCGAACAGGGTCCAGCACGTGAGGTCGATGAAGATGGCGGTTTGCACCAGTCGCCGAGTGGCGGCGGGCGGGTAGTTGATGTGCCGCAGGTACAAATACAACACCGGAATCGCGGTGATGGCGAACAGCAAGCCGACCGCCAGGGAACTGATCCACGGTTGCGGTGGCAACAGCCACACCGCGGTTGCTAGCCCGCAGGCAAACGGAATGGAGAAACTCGGCAGGGCGATTTTCAGGCTCTGACGGTCGAGTCGCAGGTCGATCACGTCACTGAGAATGTGCCCCAGCAACAAGGCAAAACTCAGGCTGTAGAGGTTTTTCAGCCAGACCGGCGCGACCAGCGCGGCGCCGCTCAATTGCCACTGGGGTTCGATCCAGAAGTACATCAGCAGCGGCAGGCCGAAGGTGGCCAGCAGCAACTGGCTGACGATCGGGATCACGCCGAAGTGACGACCGACACGGGTGGCCACGGCGAACAGTGCCAGGGCCATTGCCCAAAACAAGGCGATCATCATGCGGCAGACTCCGCGACAGGGGTGGCGTGAACCTGGCGTCCGGCCCACGGCGCAAGCATGAAGCTGAAGGCCAGGCCCAGGCTAACGGACAGACCGAAGTTGCTCACCGCCGGTGTGCTGGACACCGCCAGCAGACCGAACGACAGCCAGGTGGTCAGCGCCGCCAGCAAGGTGCCCAGCAGGCTCACCGCAGCGCCGCCGACCTGTTCGCGCATGAGGATCGCGTAATCGACGCTGATGGCCGTCACCAGCAGCAGGCCGAACAGGCTGAACAGCGTCAGCGGTTGCCCCAGCCAGCCGAGACTGGCCAGGCTGCACAGCGCGGCCAGCAGCGGCAGGGCGACGATTCGCAGCGCGCCGCCGACGCCGAACGGCAGGATCAGCACCAGCACGATCAGCACACAGGAAGCGAGTTTCAACTCGGCGGCGCTGATCTGGGTGTCGGCGAACACCTTGTTCAACTCACCGAGGCGGTCCACCAGTTCTACTCCCGGCAAATCCAGCGCCTGGACTCGCAACAGGGCAGGGTTGTTCAGGCCTTGCAGACTGACCATCGCCGCTACGCCGTCATCGGTCGGCCCCAGCCACAGTGCGCGATAGGGTTCGGCCAACGGACCGACCAACGCCGAGTCGATGTCTTCGGTGGGCAGTGCCTGCAACTTCGTGAGCTCTGCTTGCAGCGCCGCGGCCGGCACGCCGACATCGAGCAGCGGCTGCCAGAACTGCGGCAACTTGTTCAGCGCTTCGCGCACTTGCCGCTGTTCGGTCGGTTGGCTGACCAGTTGATTGAGTGACAGATAACCCTGGAGTTTTTCCAGGTTGACCAACTGATCCAGGCGCTCGCTCAACGCGGTTTGGCGTTCCAGCAGTTCCTGCTGATTGGCTGCGCGCACCAGGAAGAACTGGCTGGTGGGTTGATAGCCCGTGATGCGCGCAATGGTTTGTGCTTCGTCAGTCAGTTGCTGCGGTGCTCCGACCCACTGGCGAATGTCGTTTTTGGTGTCGAGCTGCAACAGACCGCCCACACAAAAGGCAATCAGCAGCGCCAGCAACACCGGCGTACTGGCGCGTTTGAGCAACGCCTCACGGCGCCCCAGCAAATACTCGGAAACCCGCAGTGGCCATTGCGCCGGACGTAGATCTACGCCTTTGAGCAGTGCCGGCAGCAGGCACACCGCGGACAAATAAGCACCGAGCAGGCCGGCGGCCGAGAACACGGCAATTTGGGTCAGCGCCGGGAACGGGGTCCAGGCCAGTGCCAGGTAACCGATGCAACTGGTGATCAGGCTCAGCGTCAGGCCCGGCAACGTCAGGCGCAGGGCCGGCCAGCTGTGCCAGGGTTTCAGGCTCCAGCTCTTGGACAGGTAATGCAGCGGGTAATCGACCGCCACGCCGATCAGGCTCGAACCGAGCACCAGCGTCATCACGTGCATATGGCCGAACAGCGCCACGCAGGCCACCGCGCCGAAGAGCATGCCCACCAGCACCGGGACGAAGGCCAGCAACACGCGCCAGCGCCGGAAGGCCAGCAGCAACAGCAATAGAATGCCCACCGTGGCGCCACCACCGACCCAGGTCATTTCTCTCGTCGCTTGCTGTTGACCGGCTGCAGCGTAGAGCAGGCCGCTGGCAGCAATCAGCTGCACGTCGGCTTGGGCGGCCTCTTCGCGGCTGTGCTTGAGCAGATCGGCCACTTGCAGCGGCAGGTTCATGTCGAAGGCGTTGCCCGTGGTTCGCGAGCGCAGCAACACCCAACTTTTGCCGTCGGCCTCGGCGACCAGCGCACCGCTGCCGATGTCCAGTTGCACGGCGCCGTGTTGCGGCTGGCTGTTCTGGATGCGCCCGGTCAGGCCCAGCCAGTCATCCTGGCTCGGCACCAGGCTGAAACCGGTGAAGGGATCGAACAGCGCTTGCACCCGTTGCTGGATAAACGCGTCGGGATGCTCGATCAGTTGCTGCCGGTCGGCCGCCGAGAGCATCGCCAGTCGGCCTTGCAGCAATTGCGTGCGCAGCGCCGGGAGGTCGGCTTGCAGGTTCCATTGGACCTTTTCGAACAAGCCGCTGGCCTGCCATTGCTCACCCAGTTTCTGGGCCATGGCGACGGCTTGCTGGCGATCCGTATGACCCACCAACACCAGCATTTCGCGGTTCAGCGGTTCTTGCATGCGTTGTTCGGCGCGCAGTTCCAGCGCGTCGGGCGCCGTGCCCGGCACCAGCTCCATCAGGTTGGCCGACAGCGGGGCGCCGTCACGCCATTGCCAACCGGCGAGCGCGAGCACCGCCAGCAGCAGGATCAGAAACAGCCGTGGAAGCCTCCGTTCACTGGGCAAAGTCATGTTGCTCCGCATCACTCAACGGTTGGGCGCTGGTGCTGTCTTGCATGCGTAAAAGCGTGCTGTCGCCCTGGGTTTCGAGCAGCTCGATGCTGTGCACCAGTTCGCCGCCGGCAATGTTGATCTGAGTGAACACCTGCTTGAGCAGCATTGAACGCGGGGTCAGCGTCAGCTTCCAGTTCTGCGCATCGCCGCTCAGCGAAAGCTCGAAATCCCGTTGCAGCCCGCTGCTGTCACCTTGCAGTACGGCGAGGAACAAGCGGTTCTGCTCAGCGCCGGCACTCTTGCTCGGGAGCATTTGCCAACCGGTGGCGTCACGCCGGGCAATGCCTTTGTCGCTGATGCGGTAATCCTGTTGCAGCGGGGTTTTCAGCAGCCAGAGCAAGCCATGGTTTTTAGCGAGGACGAAGGTGCCCTTGCTGGTCAACGGCTGTGGCAGGGCGCGCAGGTGTTTTTCCTGGATGAAGTTGCCGTGGATCACATCGGGTTTGGCCAATTGATCGCTGAGCTGTTGCAAATCAAAAGCCTGCGCCAATGAAGTAAATCCCAGCGCTAATACCAGCGCCACCACGAACCTGTAGCAGCTGGCGAAGCCTGCGTTCGGCTGCGCAGCAGTCGCCCTGGGTTTCTTCTGATGTACCGCATGTGCAGGTTTTGCGACGGCTTCGCCGCCGAACGCAGCCTCGCCGGCTCGGCAGCTGCTACAGAGGGTTATCAGCGGGGTCATGCGAGCATCCTTTCAACAGCGTCGGTGAAGACCTTGGGTGAGGCCAACTGCATTTCGCGGCGGCTCATGTCGACGGCGACCTGCACGGAACTGGCGCGGGTCAAGCGCTCGCCGGTTTCCAGATCGCTGATCAGGTAGCTGATCTTCAGGCGGTTCTCCCACTCGACCAGGTTGGCGCGCACATTCAACTTCTGGCCGAACACTGCGCCGCGCACATAACGCAATTGCAGATCGATCACCGGCCATGCGAAACCGGACTCGACCATGGCGTCGTAGTTGTGGCCGATCTTGTCCAGCAGCGCGCAGCGGGCGACTTCCAGGTATTTGACGTAATGGCCGTGCCAGACGACGTTCATGGTGTCGACGTCAAAGAACGGCACGAGGATTTCCGTATCGGTGTGAAGCACGCCCTTGCTACGCATGCAGCCTCCAGTGTTGCTCGGCAATACGCTTCAGGCACAGGCGCAATTCGCCTTCCAGCGCTCGGTCTTCGATGACCGGCGGGAAGTCTTTCGCCAGCTCTTCGTGCATGGCGGCCAGGGCTGGCGGCAATGGTCGGGCATCCTCGGCCTTGCTGCGCAGCCAGACGCCTTGGTTGGCGGCCAGCAGGGTGGCGGCGGCGACCTGTTCGGTCAGCTCCAGCACGCGGATCGCATCGCGAGCGGCGATGGTGCCCATGCTCACTTTGTCCTGGTTGTGGCACTCGGTGGAGCGCGAGAAGACGCTGGCCGGCATAGTGTTTTTCAGCGCTTCGGCGGTCCAGGCACTGGTGCCGATCTGCACGGCTTTGAAGCCGTGGTTGAGCATCGCGCGATCCGCGGTGGCGCCGGACAGGTTGCTTGGCAAACCGTGGTTGTAACGCTCGTCCACCAGCAACGCGAGTTGACGGTCGAGCAGGTCGGCGACGTTGGCCACCAGGTTCTTCAGGCTGTCCATGGCGAACGCAATGTGGCCGCCATAGAAGTGCCCGCCGTGCAGCACGCGCTCGGCTTCGGCATCGATGATCGGGTTGTCGTTGGCACTGTTGAGTTCGATCTCGATGAACGAGCGCAGCCAGTTCAGGCTGTCGGCCAGCACGCCGAGGACGTGGGGCGCGCAACGCAGGGAATAGCGGTCTTGCAGGCGATGCAGAGGCGCGGTCGGCGCGTCGATCGCCAGATCCTTGCGCAACCACGCGGCGACTTGCATTTGTCCCGGATGCGGCTTGGTGGCGAACAGGCGCTCGTCGAAGTGCTCGGGGTTGCCTTGCAGCGCGACCACGTTCAACGCGGTGATGCGGGTGGCCAATTGCAGCAGGTAATCGGCGCGGGCATAGGCCAGACAGGCGAGGCCGGTCATGACAGCGGTGCCATTCATCAAGGCCAGGGCTTCTTTCGGGCGCAGTACCAGCGGCTCCCAACCCAGTTCGCGGTGCACGTCGGCGGCTTGCCAGCGTTCACCCCGGAACATCACTTCACGCTCGCCGGACAAGGTCGCGGCGACGTAGGACAGCGGCGTCAGATCACCACTGGCGCCCACCGAACCTTCTTCCGGAATCAGCGGCAGAATGTCGTGTTCGAGGAAGGCTTGCAGGCGTTCCAACAGTTCCACGCGCACCCCGGATACGCCGTGGCACAGCGACTGCAAACGTGCCGCCAATACCGCGCGAGTGGCTTGTGCATCGAGCAGTTTGCCCAGGCCGCAGCCGTGGAACGTGTACAGATGACGGGGCAACGCCTCGACGTGATGCAGCGGCACCGCGACCACGCAGGAATCGCCGTAACCGGTGGTCACGCCATAGATCACGCCTTCCTTGTCCAGCAGGGAGTCGAGGAATCGCGCGCCCTTGGCGATACGCTCGCGGTACGCAGGGTCGCCTTGCAACTGCGTCGGCACCTGACGATTGGCCAGGGCCAGCACGTCTTCGATGCGCAAAGGGAGTTCGCCGAAGGTTACCGGCTCAAGCGTTGGCGTCGTCATCGGTCTTCCAGAAAGGGTAAAAGTTGAACCATTGTTGAGGCGCTTCAAGGCAATAGTGACCCAAGCGTTCGGCATAGCGGGAGGCCCACTGATGAATGACCTGCTCGCGGTCGCTGCGTTTCCACACCACGGCCTCGGCGAACGGTTCGAGGGTCAGTCGATAATCGCCCGTCGGTTTTTTCAGGCACAGCATCAGGTTGATCGGGCATTTCAGCAGGCCGGCCAGCAACCATGGCCCCTGAGGGAACGCGGCTTGATGGCCGAGGAAATCCACGGTCACGCTACGCCCGCCATGCAGCGGCACGCGGTCGCCGGCAATCGCCAGCCACTCGCCGCGTTCCAGGCGCTCATGGAGTTGCAGCATGATCAGCGGGTCCAGCTCGCTGACCTGGATCAGTCGCAGATTGGTCGCGCCGGCTTCGCCCAGCAAACGGTTGAATTGCTCGGCGTGCTTGGTGTGCACCAACACGTTCATCGTGACTTTTTCACCGATCTCGGCCAACGCACGGCAGACCTCGAGATTGCCCAGGTGCGCGCCCACCAGCATCTGCCCGCGGGTGCCGCGCAGTTGATTGCGCAGCAATGCCGGGTCGATGATTTCGATCTGCTCGATGCTCAGCTTGCCGTTCCACACGTCGAGTTTGTCGAGCATGGAATCGGCGAAGGCCATGAACTGGCCGAACACCCGCCAATGGGTCGGGCGCAATTCGTTGCGACCACTCCAGTCGGCGAGCCGTTGCTGGTATTGCCAGGCGCTGCGGCGAGCGCTGCGACCGAACAGGAAAAAGTACAGAACGATGCCGTACAGCAGCGGGCTTAGCAGCCGACGGCCCAGCACCTTTGCACCGAACGCCGTGAGCTTCATTAGCCAGAAACTGCCGCGCTCCTGGCGGTCAGCCCAGTGCTTTTTGTCCACGTTGCTGCTCATGCTCGCCACCGTCGCCAGAGAATCACCGGTGCCCGTAGCAACATGCCGAAGAACAGCCGGGTGTGCATGCTCGTGATCAGCACATTGTCGTGGAACAGGCGGAAATGCGAGACGCCATCCAATGGGTAATGGACTTTGGTTTGCAGCCATTGCATGGGGAGATTGCGCCAGGCCAGTCGCACGAGAATGTCCGAGTCGAAGTCCATGCGCTTGCCGATCTTCGCCGAATCAATCAGCGCCAGGGTCGGTGGCAACGGATAGACGCGGAAGCCGCACATGGAATCGCGAATCTGCAACGACAGGGTGTTGATCCAGACCATGACGTGAGTCAGGTAGCGGGCGTACAAGCGACCTTTCGGCACGCTGGCGTCGTATTGCGGATAGCCGCAGATCACCGCTTCGGGATGGGCGCGTGACTGTTCGATGAAGGTCTGGACGTCTTGCAGATCATGCTGACCGTCGGCGTCCACCTGCAAGGTATGGCTGAAGCCCAGGCGCGAGGCTTCGCGCATGCCGGTCATGACGGCGGCGCCCTTGCCTTGATTGGTGGCGAGACGGATCAGGAACACCTTGTCGCGCCGGGCCAGTTGATCGAGCACCTTTGCACAGGCCGGGCTGCTGGCATCGTCCACGAGAATGCACGGCAGTCGGCTTGCGAGCAGCGCATCAACCACGGTGGTGATGGCGGTTTCATGGTTGTAGACCGGGACCACGGCGCAGGGGTTATGCATCGCCTGCTGCCTCCAGCAAAATCCGCCCACTGGAGCAGGTCGCGGTCTCGTTGCGATAGGTGAAATACAACTTGCTGCGCGTCGGATCGAAGCGCAAGTGCAGCTGGATTTCATCGCCGGGGCGCACCAGTTGCTGGAATTTCAGCACTTCCATGCCGGCGAATCTTGCAGGCAGGTCCATCAATTGCTGGCCCAGCGTTAACGCCCATTCCACTTGAACCACACCGGGCAATACCGGCGCCTGGGGAAAGTGGCCGCTGAAGTAAGCGAGGTCGGGAGGTACCGCCAGTTGCAGGCTCCACTCGCCATCGACTTCGATCTGCTCCAGCACTTGCGGGGCCTTGGGGCGCGGCGCCAGCAGCAGGGCTTCAACGGTGGCCTGGGGCAGTTTGCCCTGAGCGTTCAGCGGCAGATGCCGCAGCAGGCGCCAACGGCGTGGCAAGGCCAAGGCCTCGCAATGCTGGCTCAGATGCTGCCGCAGTTCTTGCGTGAGGGTGCGCCGACCCTGATTACGCAAGGCATGCAGGCCTGACTCGGTCAGCACCAGCAGCACACCCAACGAAGCGCGGTTTTCCTGAACCACGCCAAGACGCGCTTCGGCGACCCAGCCGTGGGCCATCAGGGCCTGTTCAAGCATCGGTAGCGAGATACGTTTTTCTTCCAGTTTGACGATCCGGTCCAGCCGCCCGAGCAGTTCGAATCGGCCGTCGGCAGCGATTCGCGCGGCGTCCGCAGTGTGTTCGATATGGCCGTGCGGCAAGTACGGCGAAGCAATGAGCAGAGCGCCGTCTATGTCCTGGCTCAATTCAATGTCGGCAAAGGGCTGCCAGAGATCGTTACCCTGACGCCAGGCGATGCCGCCGGTTTCCGAGCTGCCGAGGATTTCCGTCGGCCATTGCTGAAGGCGTTGTTGAAGGCTTTGCGCGGCCTCGGCCGGCAATGCACCGCCGGAGGAAAATACTCGGCGAACCGCGCTTAATGCGGGCCAGTCGAGGTTGTCGCCCATGCGCTTGAGCAGCGCCGGGCTGGCGACCCAGGCAAACGCCGGGTGTTCGCGGCTGGCGCGCTGCAGGTCTTCAGGGAATGCCAGCTGCTTGCGCATAAACGAGCGCCCGGCGCACAGCGGCCACAGCACTCGAAACAACAATCCGTAAATATGCTGAGTGGCGACGCTGCCGATGATGCAAGCCGCGCCAAGATCGGCGCCCCAGAGCCGCTCCAGCGCTTCGACTTCATTGGCCAGTTGGCGCAGGGTTTTGTCGATGCGCTTGGGCTCGCCACTGGAACCGGAGGTGCACAGGCTCAGCGAACAGCGATCCAGATCCAGTGCAGCGGCCATCAACGGCGGATGCCGGTAATCGCTCAGGTGCGCGTCATCGGCCTGATCGGTCAGCCACAGATCGACTTCGGTCGACCAGCGCTGTCGAGTCTGGGCTTGCAGGTCCGCGGGTAGCAGCACGCTGACCCCGGCACGCCAGGCACCCAGCAGGGCAATCGCCAGGTCGGTGGCGTCCTCAAGGTGCACGGCAATGCGCCGCACACCCTGGGCTTGCAGGCCCGCGGCGAGGCTCAACGCCTTTACGCACAGTTGCGCGTGATTCAGCGTCGGTTCGGCCGTCACGGCACGTTCGGGTTGCGCCTTGAGCAACAGGTGCTCAAGTTTTATCCAATTCATGGGTGGCCTCGTACCCGTTGTCGTATAAGCCATTCAATGGCAAACAGCAGGCCCATCAATCCGTAGGAAATCAGACCGGTGTACAACATCCACCAACTTAGCGGCGCCCAGAGGGTCAGGGCGGCGGCGAGCAAACCGTTACAGAGGAAAAACACGCTCCAGACGATCGTCACCTGGCGCGTATAAACAATCGCCTTGGCCGGCAGTTGCGGTTCATGCATACGCGCCAGACGCTCGATCATCGGTGGGCCGTATTTCAGGCTCAGGCCAAACAGCCCGAGCATGAAAGCGCTGATCAGCACCGGGTACCAGCGCAGCAAGAGCGGGCTGTCGAACAGCGCCAGCAACAGGCAAAAAACGATCGCGGTGATCGCCATCCACAAGCTGCCAGGACGACGCGCGCCGAGCAGTGCCCGAGCCAGCCACAGACTGCCCAGCAGCAGACCGAACTGCCATGGGGCGAAATGCTCCAGGCCGAAATACACCGCGAAGGGGTACAGCAGACCCGCCAGCAGCAGGCCAAGGCCGATCAATCGACTCATGCGGCCGGCTGAACCAGACGGTAGACCGCCTCGACCACGTCGCTGACCGTGCGCACCGTTTTGAATTCTTCGGCGGCGATTTTCTTGCCGGTCTGGCGTTTGATGTGATCGATCAGGTCGACCGCGTCAATGCTGTCAATTTCCAGGTCCTGATACAGGTTGGATTCGAGGCTCACGCGCTCGGGGTCCAGCTCGAAGAGCTCGACCAGAGCATCGCGCAGAGTGTTGAAAATGTCGTCACGAGTTTGCATGGTCCGGTCTCAAGCTGCCTGTTTTGCAGTGACGAACGCCGCAAGGCTCGTCACGTTGCTGAAATGATTGCGGGTGTCTTTGGCGTCGGCGTCGATTTTGATGCCGTATTTCTTCTGGATCGCCAGGCCGAGTTCCAGGGCGTCTACCGAATCCAGGCCCAAGCCTTCGCCGAACAGCGTCTGGTCGTCGCCGATGTCTTCGACGCTGATGTCTTCCAGGCCGAGGGCGTCGATGATCAGCAGTTTTATTTCCTGCATTAGGCTAACAGTGTGCAGATCGCTCATCTTCGGCGAGCTCCTTAATAAAGTAAGTGTGCAAATAGTCATTGAGCTTGCGCGAGGCCTGTGGAGCAGGGCCCAGCGCGGCGAAGGCTTGTGGGTCTATATCGGCCCCGACACGGAAACTGAAGTGCACGCGACGTTTGGGGATCCGATACCAGGGTTCGGCCTTGGTCAATGTGGTCGGACTGACCTTGATGATTACTGGGGTAAGGATTTTCGCACCGCGCAGCGCGATCGCCGCAGCACCCCGATGGAACGCCGGCGGCTGACCCGGTTGGGTGCGCGTGCCTTCGGGAAAGATGATCAGGGTCTGGCCGCTTTTAAGCGCATCGGCAGCGGCATCGAGCATGTCCATGCTGCCGTCGTTGCTGATGTATTCGGTGCTGCCTAGCGGGCCGCGGGTAAAAGGGTTCTCCCAGAGGCTTTTCTTGACCACGCAGTTGGCGTGGCGCACCAGGCCGATCAGGAACACCACATCGATCAGCGACGGGTGATTGGCGATGATCATTTGCCCGGGCCGACCGAGTTTTTCGGCGCCCTGGATGTCGTAAGTCAGCACGCCGGTGCGAGCCATGAATCGCACAAAAAACCAGAACAGGCGAGCGACGGTCTGCCGTGCTCGCCGCCGGTGTGTCCGGGCATCGCCGGGCAGGCAGTTCAGCAGCGGGAAAACCACCAGGCGCAGGCACAGCCCACCCAACCCGAACAGGGTGAAGCTTGCGGCGGTAGCCAGCAGGCGCCAGTAATAGGCGTCGCGGTTTTTATCGACTACAGGTTGCGTTGCCAGGTCCATACACGATTTTTCCAGGCATGTTGGCAGGTTGTCTGCTGGCCGAGCAGGGTACTCAATAGGTTCAGGGCATGGGGCCAGTGGGCTTTGGACAACTCATCCGAGGTGCTGTTCAGGGACAGCTGCCAGTCGTTGCCGGGGGTGATCAGCAGACCGACCGCGTAAGGGAACGGCACGTCGTCGATCCAGGTCGAGTAGGCTTCGGGCGGTTGCTCTTCGGTGACGATCAGCAGTACCGCGGGTGCGCCTTCGCCAAGCAAAGCCGCGGCCTCTAGCATGCCGTGTTCAAGGCCATCGCCGGCTGCTGCGAGGGCAGTCATTTCGCTGGTTTCACCCCGCATGATCGACCACAGGCCGATGATCGCGTTGTGCACGGACAAGCTGAATTGAGTCGGCGACAGCGGCTGATCGGCAGCCAGATCGCTGAGAATATCGAAGGTGCGTGGTGTTTCGCCGTGGCGAGAAATAAAGACCAACGGTAGGTCCTGCCGACCATCGGCCAAAGGCCAGCCGACACTGAATGCCATCCGCGCCAGACGACTGAGTCGACGGCGCTGCATGGCCGGCAGAAACGAGACGTCGGGGGCGGCATCGCTGCTCGCAAGCACGACCGGTTGTCGGCTCCAGGCCTGCCAATCGTCCACGCTTTCGAGCCCAGGGGCCCACGCGCGCCATTGGGCGATGTTGAAGTTGATCACAGAAACTCATCCCGCCCCTGCGGGCTTCCTTGACGCGGTGAGACGCAAAAAAAGCGAACTACCTTTCGTGGCGCTTGGCGCCGAGTGGCGCGCATTATCCCGTTGCGGCGAGCGTGTAGCAAATGATGGTTACATTTTGCTCAATGAAATGTACTGGCTAGTTCGTGCGCGGCTGTCATTTGGCCATTATCCACACAGGGGCCGGCCTGTTTGTCGGCTTTGCCAGCAAGGAATGCATGAGTTCATGGTTTTTTCCGCGTGAGATCACACCTGACTGTGTAGTCCCGATGCCGGCGAGGTAGCTAAGCAGCGCCGTGGACTACTACACTCGGTCATTCTTTGATACACGGAGGTTTTGACATGCGGCGCGTGGTGTTCAATCAGAAAGGTGGCGTAGGCAAATCCAGCATTGCCTGCAATCTGGCGGCGGTTAGCGCGAGCGAGGGCTATCGCACCCTATTGGTGGATCTCGATGCTCAGGCCAACTCCACTCAGTACCTGACAGGGCTCACCGGTTATGATATTCCGATGGGCATTGCGGACTTTTTCAAACAAACCCTGTCTTCCGGACCGTTCTCGAAGAAAAACCAGGTCGATATCTACGAAACCCCGTTCGACAACCTCCACGTCATCACCGCTACCGCCGAACTGGCTGACTTGCAGCCCAAGCTTGAGGCCAAACACAAGATCAACAAGCTGCGCAAATTGCTTGAGGAACTGGACGGCGATTACGACCGGATCTACCTCGATACTCCGCCAGCGCTGAATTTCTATGCCGTTTCAGCCTTGATTGCCGCTGATCGTGTGCTGATCCCCTTCGATTGCGACAGCTTCTCGCGTCAGGCGCTGTACGGCCTGTTGGCAGAGATCGAAGAATTGAAGGAGGACCACAACGAAGGGCTGGAAGTCGAAGGGATTGTCGTTAACCAGTTCCAGGCTCGCGCCAGTCTGCCCCAGCAAATCCTCGACGAACTGATCGCCGAAGGCCTGCCGGTGTTGCCGGTGTACCTGGGTAGTTCGGTGCGCATGCGTGAATCCCACCAGGCCAACACGCCGCTGATCCACCTCGATCCGCGTCATAAACTGACGCAGCAATTCGTCGATCTGCACAACCTGCTGGAAAACACCTGACTGTTCGTCAGATCCCTTGGCTACGCAACCAGCTCATCAACTGCGGCAACGGGAAGGCCCCGCTCTGGCGTGCGACTTCCCGGCCGTCCTTGAACAGAATCAGACTCGGGATCGAACGGATCCCTAGCTGCGTCGAGAGCTGCTGGTTCGCCTCGCTGTCCAGCTTGGCCAGCCGACACTTGCCCGCCAATTGCACCGCCGCCTGCTCAAACACTGGCGCAAACGACTTGCACGGCCCACACCAATTCGCCCAAACGTCCACCAGCAACGGTAGATCGCCTTTGATCTGGCTGGCGTAATCGCTTTGCTTCAACTCGAACGGTTTGTTCAGCAAGACCTCGGCCTTGCAGCGGCCGCATTTTGGGTGGTCGTTGAGGCGCTCGGCGGGGATGCGGTTGAGGCCGTTGCAGTGGGGGCAGGGGATGAGGAGTGGGTCAGTCATGCGGATGGTCCTGTTAAAGAAGCCGATCACTCCTATTTGGAGACGTTTGCTCATATTTCAATCGTGCAGCGTCAGGCGATAAAACTAGGCTGAGTCGTGCTGGGCGAGACCGTTGGTCTGCGCACTACTATCGCAACTTGCGATATTTTTGGTCTGTGATTAACTACCCATAGCAGAATGCGATAAGGATGTTGCATGCATGTCATTTCCGAAAAACGAATACGTGAAGCCAAGACCAAATGGCCAAATACAGCCACCGCATTGGATTATTGGTATCAATTGGCCAAAGGAAGTAAGCCATCGGATTTTGCGGCGATGAGAGCCATCTTTCCTGCTGTCGACAAGGTGGGTGAGCATCACGTTTTCGATATCGGTGGCAATAAATTGCGGCTGATCGCTTTTGTCAGGTATCGATCGCAAAAGCTTTATATCAAGCATGTGCTGGATCACCGCGAATATGATCGCGGAAAATGGAAGGAGGAAAGAGCATGAGTGTTCTGATCAAAAGAGCTGCCGAGCATTGGGAGTTTGTCTCGCCTGTGCTGCGCAAACCAAAAAATGAAGACGACTATGACATGTTGGCGCGGGCGCTGGACGAGTTGCTCGAGATGACCGGTGATGACGAGTCCCATCCGCTGATGAGTCTTGTGGATATCATCGGTGACTGGATCGAGGAATGGGATCACAAGCATCACCCAATGCCGAAGCCCAGCGGTGTCGACGTCCTCGGCTACTTGATGCGCGAGCACGGTCTGAGCCAAAGCGACTTGCCCGGTGTCGGCGCCCAGTCTGTTGTCTCCGAGATTCTGAGCGGAAAGCGTCAACTCAACCTGCGGCAGATCCGCTGGTTGGCCGAGCGCTTCGGTGTGTCAGTGGAGACCTTTATCTGACCAGCCTCACGACGAACAACTGATCTCCAGATGCTTGCCCCACTCCGGCGGCCGTTCGGCATAGCTCTCCATCCCTGGTTGCTCCTCGAACGGATTGCTCAGCACTGCGTGCAGCCGACGTACCTCGGAATAGTCGCCACTCTGCGCCGCATCGATGGCTTTCTGCGCCAGGTAGTTACGCAGGATGTACAGCGGATTGACGGCGTGCATCCGTTTGCGGCGCTGTGTCTGATCAACCTCGCCGTCACGAGCAACCCGGGCGATGTAGCGCTCACCCCAGGCATCGAATCCCTTGATGTCGACGAAGTCATCACGCAAACGGGCGACGGCCAGTTCAGGTGACTCATCGCCCAAGCGGCGGAAGAACAGGCTGTAGTCGACGCCGCTGTTCTGCATCAGTTGCAGCAGCTGTTCCAGCAGTTTTTGGTCATCGTCTTCGGCCGTGGTGAAGCCGAGGCGGCGGCGCATCAGGTCCAGGTAATGGGCCTGGTACAGCGGCAAATACAGGCCGAGGGTTTCGCGCAGGGCTTCGACGCTGATAAAGGGCGTCAGGGCCTGGGCCAGGGCGCTGAGGTTCCACTGGCCGATCGGCACCTGGTTGCTGAAGGAGTAACGACCCTGGTCATCGGAGTGGTTGCAGATGAAGTTAGCGTCGAAATCATCGAGGAAGGCGAACGGGCCGTAGTCGAAGGTAATGCCGAGGATCGACATGTTGTCGGTGTTCATCACCCCATGGCAGAACCCATAGGCCTGCCATTTGGCGATCAGTTCAGCGTTGCGCTCAACGATTTCACGGAACATCGCCAGGTACGGTTCAGGCTGTTCCAGGCATTCCGGGAAATGCATGGCCAGCACGTGCTCGCCGAGCTCTTTCTGCTTCTCGGGACGTTTAGTGTAGTAGAAATACTCGAAATGCCCGAAACGCACATGGCTCGGCGCCAGGCGCAGGACCATGGCCGCGCGCTCCTGTTTCTCGCGCCAGACCGGCGTGTCGGAGCCGATCACGCACAGCGCGCGGGTGGTCGGGATGTTCAGGGCATTCAGCGCTTCGGAGGCGAGGAACTCGCGGATCGAGGATCGCAGGACCGCCCGCCCATCACCCATGCGCGAAAAGGGTGTCTGGCCGGCACCCTTGAGGTGCAGGTCCCAATGCTCGCCGGCCTCGTTGTAGACCTCGCCCAGCAGCAGACCGCGACCATCGCCCAACTGCGGGTTGTAGGAACCAAACTGATGACCGGAATAGACCATCGCCCTCGGGACCGCGTCGGCCCAGAGCTTATGGCCGCTGAACAGTTCGGCGAACTCCGGGGTTTCGGCCACGGCAGGGTCGAGGTCGAGCAGCGCCATGGCGGCGGGGCTTGCCACCACCAGACGCGGGTTGTCGATGGGTTCGGGCAGCACGTGGGCGGAAAACGTATCGCCCAGGCGGGCGAAACGATTATCGAAGGTCAGTTCGTCGAGGGCTTTCAAGGGCCATCTCCAGCAGAATGTCCGAGCATTCTGCTAGGGATAAGCCGCTTAGTCGAGCTTGGCCGGTGGTGGCTCTAGCGGTGATTTGCCGTCAACCAGCGGCACGATGGTTTTGGCTTCAGGCTCGATGGGTACCATTTTGTATTCCTGGCCGTGAAGGTTCTTGAGATAAACCTCCATCTGCCGGAACGAGATGTTGATGTGCTGCTTCTTGAACTCGCGGTTGATGAAGCGGTTGACTTCATCGAGCACCGGGTTACGGTCGCCGAGGTCGCGCACATGCATGCGCAGTTCATGATCGAGGGTGCTTTCGCCGAAGTTCAGGAAGTACACGTGAGGCTCGGGATCCTTCAGCACACGCGGGTTTTCACGGGCAGCCTTGAGCAGCAATTCCTTGACCAGGTCCAGGTCCGAGCCGTAATCGACGCCGAGTTTGAGGGTCACTCGGGTGATGGTGTCGGTCAGGGACCAGTTGATCAGTTGCCCGGTGATGAACGTCTTGTTCGGGACAATGATGTCCTTGCGGTCGAAGTCGGTGATGGTCGTGGCGCGGATACGGATCTTGCTCACCGTGCCCGACAGGTTGCCGATGGTGATCGTGTCGCCGATCCGCACCGGGCGTTCGAACAGGATCATGATCCCGGAGATGAAGTTCGCGAAAATTTCCTGCATCCCGAAACCGAGACCTACCGATAGCGCCGCCACCAGCCATTGCAACTTGTCCCAGCTCACGCCAAGCGTCGACAGGGTCGAGACAAAACCGACGCCAGCGATCACGTAAGACAGCAACGTGGTGGTGGCGTACGCACTGCCCTGAGCCAGGTTCAGCTTTGACAACACCAACACTTCCAGCAGGCCCGGCAAGTTGCGGGCGAGGGCGAAGGTGATGCCGATGATGATCAGCGCGCCGAGCATGTCGCCAATGCTGATCGGCACCATGCTCATGTTGGCGCCGGTGCCGCTGGTGTATTCGTAGAGGGTGACGTTGTCCAGGTACGAGAACACCGAGATCAAGTCGGACCAGGCCCAATACAGCGCCGCGATGAAGCCGCCGAGCAGCGCCAGACGGATCAGGCGCAGGGACTGTTCGTTAACCTTCTCGATATCCAGCGTCGGCTCTTCGATCACCGCTTCGCCGTCGCCGGCCTCTTTCGCGGCCTGGCGTTTGGCCAGGGCGCGCTGGTAGGCCAGACGCCGTGCCGCCACGCTAAGGCCTCGGACGAAAGTGGCTTCGATCACCAGCCAGAACATCAGCAGGTACAGGGTGTTGATCAACCGGTCGCTGAGCTTCAGCGCGGTGTAGTAATAGCCGAAGCACACCGCCACGAATAACGCGACCGGCAGGACGGTGAACATGATCCCCACGGCCTTGCGGAACAGCGAAGCGTTCTGGTGAGTCGGGCTGCTGATCAGCAAGCGGCTGAGCAGCCAGGCCATCAAGGCGTAGCAGGTCAACACCACCGGCATGCCGAGCACGTCATCGGCCAGGGTCGCGGGTTGCAGTTCGGCAACCGCCACCACCGCGACGAGGGCCATCACCACCAGCCCGAGCCGGCGGACCCAACCTTGAAGGAATTCGACCTGGGGTTTTTCCCAGCGGAAATGCAGTTCGGCCACGCCGCCTGGCGCGAGGATCCGGTAAGCGGTGTAGAACACCAGCCAGGCCTGAGCCATTTGCAGCAACGCCGCGCCCATGTTCGCGTTCTGTCCGCGGGCGTCGATTTGCAAGGCCAGGCCACACAAGGCCAGGCCCAGAGACACCGGCATCGCCAGCAAAATGTTGATCAGAATCGCCTGCGGCGTGTGCCACTGGCTGTCGCGCTTGAAGTGACCGATGTCCTGGTGAACCTTGTTCAGTCGGGCATAGAGGTTCTTGCGCCGCCACAACAGGGCACCGATCAGCAACGCCAGCGGCAGGAACAACAACGGCCGCTGGGTCAGCCCGTCACTCAATTCGCTCAGGCTCGAGGCCCAGGGCAGGGTGGTGACCTGACGCTCCAAGCGTTCCGGCACGGCGCGCATCCATTCCAGGTCCAGCGGCTTGTTGCTGGGAATCCAGAACATTTGCTCATCGAGGGTCGCCCGCAGGCTTTGGGCAGTGCTGAGTAATTGTTTCTGATTGAGTTGCAACGTGATGGATTCGTTGAGCACCGCGCTCAGTTCGCGGTTCAGGCGCTCCAGCAGATCGGCGCGGGTCGTGGCCAGTTCCAGCAGGCTTTTGCGCAGCGGCGGGGTGACCTGCTCCGGCGGCTGGGTAGCCAGCAGATTGTCGACGTAAGTGGCCGGGTTGCTGAGCAGTTCCCGTTGCTGGCTGACTTCGAATTGATAGAGGCGAATGTCGGCGATCTGGTCGGCCAGGTCGCGGTCGAGCTTGAGGAGTGGCAGGGCCTGTTTCTGTTTGTAGAGAATCTTGGAGAGCAGCAGGCTGCCCTTGAGCACGTTGATTTGCTCGTCCAGCGCCGAATCGCTTTGGGTCACGTTGTCCAGCTGCTGCTTGGTCTGCAGGTTCTGCTGAGTGACTTCGTTGAGGCGGTCAGTGCTTTTGAGCAGGTAGTCCGAGAGCTTCAGATTAGCCGCGCTTTCGGTGGCCAGCAGCGTGCTGCCGCCAGACTTCTGCGCTTCGATGGACTGCTGCGTCACGGTCTCTTGGGACTGCGCCAGACGCTTCTGGTTGATCAAGGTTTGTAGCGCCTGGATTTCCTTATCCAGGCGATCGGATTTTTCCGAGAGCAAGTCATGCTGGCTGTTGCCCAGGTCCTGCAGTTGGTTGTTGCCGGCCAGTTCCTGGCGCCGCAACGGGATCAGGGCATTCAGCGCCGCGAGCTCGGCGTTGAGCAGGTCGCGTTGCTCGGGGGTCACGGTCTTGCCGTTGTCCTTGCCGGCCTTGAGGATGTTGTTGATCTGCTGGATGCGCGTCTGGCTGGTAGAAATTTCGGCTTGGGCGCGCTCGGGGCGGGTTTGGGCGGTAGTGACCAGGCTGTTGGCGTCGGCCAGGGCCTTCTGCAGATCGCTTTGCTGGGTGGAGCGCTCAGTGAGCATCTGCTCCAGTTGCTGAATAGGCTCTTTGGCATAGCGTTGCGGCACCGGCAACACGTTGGTGGCTTTGAGCTTGGTCAGTTCTCGCTGGTTCTCGATGTTCTGCTTCGGGGCGCTGGCCAGTTGCCGTTTGAGATCGGCCAGCTTCTGCTCGTAATCACGCTGGTTGTTGAGTTGTGTCAGCGTGTTTTGCAGGATGGTTTGCAGGGCTTTCTGATCGGCTTCCGGCAGTTTGCGGTCGGCGATCTTGTTCAGGTTCGCCTGCACGGCTTCGCTGGACGGAGGTTCGGCCGCTTGCAATGTACCGACAGAAAGACTCAAGCCCAGCAGGGCGATGATGAAAAAGGTGCGCAGGGTTGACATAGAGACCGATCGAAAGCGAGACGAAGAATGGAGTTTAGAGGAACAAGCCCGGACCGGGGCGACTTCCTTCGGGGAATCTGACGCCCACTTTACCGATCTTGTTCCCCTCCATGACCGCGACGGTCCAAATGGTGTTGTTCCACTCCACCTGGTCGCCGACCACGGGTGCGCCGCCCACTTTCTGGGCAATGAAATGGCCCAGGGACATGTCCGGATCGATGCCTTCCACTTTCAATCCGTACAACGCAGCAACCGCGGCCAGCTGGGCGTCTCCTTCGAGCACGAAGTCGCCGAAGAAGCGCAAATCGAGGCCTCGTTGCGGTGCCTGACTGAAGAGTTTTCCGAGGGCCGGAAGGTTGTGTTCATGGCCGATTACACACAGCAAATCATCGACTTCGAGCACCGTACTACCCGACGGATGGAGCAGTTGCTGGCCACGAAACAGGGCTGCAATGCGAGTACCTTCGGGCATTTTCAGTTCGCGAAGGGGCGAGCCGATGCACCATTTCTCGGCGCCGAGGCGATAAACGAACAGCTCCCACTCACTGGTGACGTGCACTTCCAGGGCGGCGCGGGAGATCGGCGCAGGCTCCGGCGGAACGGTCACTTTCAAAAGCTTCGCCACCCATGGCAGGCTCGTGCCCTGCACCAGCAGCGACACCAACACGATAAAGAACGCGAGGTTGAAGTAGAGCTGGGCGTTGGGCAGGCCGGCCATCAGCGGGAACACCGCCAGAATGATCGGGACCGCGCCGCGTAACCCGACCCAGGAAATGAACGTTTTCTCGCGCCCATGGAACGCCTTGAACGGCAGCAGACCGACCATCACCGACAACGGCCGGGCAAACAGAATCATCCACAGCGCCAGACCCAGAGCGGGCAGGGCAATCGGCAACAAGTCATGGGGCGTCACCAGCAACCCCAGCACCAGGAACATGCCGATTTGCGCCAGCCAGGCCATGCCATCGAGCATGTGCAAAATGCCGTGGCGGCTGCGCACCGGGCGGTTGCCGATAACCAGGCCGCACAGGTACACCGCCAAAAAGCCGCTGCCGTGCAAGGCGTTGGTCAGGGCAAACACGACCAATCCGCCGGCAATGACCAAAATCGGATAAAGGCCGGTGGCCAAGTGGATACGGTTGACCAGTTGCAGCATGACCCAGCCGCCACCCAGGCCGATGACGGCACCGATACCGAATTCACGAATAAAGTGCCCGAGCAGACTCCAGTGCAGACCGGTCTGGCCGCTGGCGAGCATGTCGATCAGGGTTACGGTGAGGAACACCGCCATCGGGTCGTTGCTGCCGGACTCGATCTCGAGGGTGGCGGTGACCCGTTCGTTCAAGCCTTTGCCGCCGAGCAGCGAGAACACCGCCGCGGCGTCGGTGGAGCCGACGATCGCGCCGATCAGCAGGCCCTGAATCAGGTTCAGGTTGAACAGCCAGGCGGCTGCCATGCCGGTCAGCCCGGTGGTAATCAACACCCCGACCGTCGCGAGCGACAGCGCCGGCCATAACGCCACGCGGAAGCTGGTAACCCGGGTGCGCAAGCCGCCGTCGAGCAGGATGACTGCCAGGGCGAGGTTGCCGACCAGATAAGCCGTTGGGTAGTTATCAAAAACAATGCCGGCACCGTCGACACCGGCCGACATGCCCACCGCGAGGATGATCACCAGAATCGGGATACCGAGGCGCGATGAAAGTGAGCTCACCAGAATGCTCGCACCTACCAGCAACGCGCCGATCAAGAACAGGCTGTTGATGGTCGTCGCATTCAAAGGCAGTACTCCAGGAAGCTGAAAGGCGGGCACAAACTGACCATGCAGTCTGCGTGCCAGCGATTCTAACCTGTTGAAATGTGATGCTGTCAAAAAGGTTTTGCAGCAGCGGGAGGCACAGGGAGGGTGATCGTTCCCACGCTCTGCGTGGGAATGCTTCAACGGACGCTCCGCGTTCGGCTTCTGGGACGCAGAGCGTCCCGGGCTGCATTCCCACGCGGGAGCGTGGGAACGATCAGTTACGGGTTAGAGGCTAAACCGCCCAACCATATTGTTCAGATCCAACGCCAACCGCGACAACTCATTGCTGGCAGCACTCGTCTGATTCGCCCCGGTTGCCGACTGCACCGACAGATCACGAATGTTCACCAGATTGCGGTCCACTTCGCGGGCCACCTGCGCCTGCTCTTCGGCGGCGCTGGCGATCACCAGGTTGCGTTCGTTGATTTCGACGATCGCACTGTTAATAGTGTCCAGCGACATGCCAGCACCACGGGCAATGTTCAGCGTCGACTCGGCGCGCTCGGTGCTGTTGCGCATCGAATCCACCGCGTGCTCGGTGCCGCTCTGGATGCTGCCGATCATGCGTTCGATTTCGCTGGTCGACTGCTGAGTACGATGGGCCAGGGCACGAACTTCGTCAGCTACCACGGCGAAACCACGACCGGCTTCACCGGCACGGGCTGCTTCGATGGCCGCGTTCAACGCCAGCAGGTTGGTCTGGTCAGCCAGGCCGCGAATCACGTCCAGCACTTTGCCAATGTCACGGGACTCATTGGCCAGGTCGCCGATCAGGGTCGCGGTGCTCTGCACATCGGCGCTCATGCGTTCGATGGCGCTGACGGTTTCCTGCACCAGGTCACGGCCATCACCGGCAGAGGTGGTGGCGTTCTTCGAGGCTTCGGACGTGCTGACGGCATTGCGCGCGACTTCTTCCACGGCGCTGGTCATTTCATTGACGGCGGTGGCGGCCTGTTCAATTTCGTTGTTCTGCTGGGTCAGGCCACGGGCGCTTTCGTCAGTGACACTGTTGAGTTCTTCAGCGGCGGACGCCAGTTGCGTGGCAGAGCCGGAAATCCGTTGCAGGGTGTCGCGCAGCTTGTCCTGCATCTTCGACATGGCCAGCAGCAAACGACCGGCTTCGTCCTCACCGTCGACAGTGATCGGGCGAGTCAGGTTGCCTTCGGCAATTTCTTCGGCGGCGCTCAGGGCATTGGCGATCGGCTTGGTGATGCTGTTGGTCAGCAACCAGGCGAAAAGCAGGGTCAGGCCGGTAGCGATCACCAGCAGCGTGACCACAAGATTGAATGCTGAGGCGTACTGGTCGGCAGCTTGCTGATTGGTGTCGACGGTCTGCTGAGTGTTGATCTCCAGCAAACGGTTGAGCACGGTGTTGACTGCTTCGGAATTGGTCAGCAAATCAGTGTTGAGCAGGGTGCGCAGTTCATCCACTTGATTGTTGCGCGACAGGCTCTTCATGCGGTCTTCGATCTGGCGGTACTGCCCCAGCAGTTGCACGTACTGATCATAGGCCGCACGCTCCTGTGGGCTGGCGATCAGTTTTTCGTAGACCGTCTGAGCCACTCGGATCTGCTGATTACGTGTTTCCAGCAGGTCCAGGGTTTTTTGCTGGACTTCTGGCTCGCGGTTCACTAATAGGCGATAAGACAAGACGCGCAAGCGCAGGGTCAGTTGAGTGAACTCGTCGAGGCTTTTGATGCTCGGTACGCTGTTCGAGGTAATCTCCTCGGCGGCGCCGCGAATCTTGCTCATCTGGTTCAGGGCGAACACCCCCAGGATCAGCAGCATGGCGCCAATCAGGGTGAAGCCGAGGAACGCCCGCGGTGCGATATTCATATTGCGAAGGGACATGGTGTTTACCGAAAAAAGCGCATCCGTGCGGCGCTGAGACTGACGTATGGGTGACTTATCGGTCATACGACTAAAGTCTTGAGCCTCTGCGCGTATTTGTCGCACAACCGCCCGGGCGACGAAGTGCAGGAACCAGATCCGCCAATCACAGTCTTTAAAGTTCGCGAGGAAGGTCGCCCGCCAGCAAAATCAAGGCCTTGCGCCTGGATAACCCTGGCATCCATGGTGACTTTTCTTTATCGTACGCGCCCCTTGAAAATGCTTGGAAAATCAAAATGTTGGAAGCATCCCTAAGCCAATTGGAACAGCTGGTCAGCGACCTGGTGCAACAGAACCAGACCCTGCTCGGCACCCACCAAACCCTGAGCGCAGAATTGGCCCAGGCCAAGGATGAAAACGAAAGCCTGCAGCTGAGTCTGATGGAGCAGGAAGAGAAGCAAGGTGCCACTGCGGCACGCATCCAGGCCCTGGTTGAGCGCGTCAGCGCCGGCCCAGTCAGCGCATGAGTCACGGCGCCGCAGGGGTAAAAGTCGTCTCGATCCTGGGGGAGGACTATTCGATCAAGGCGCCGGCCGGGGAAGAGCAAACCCTGCTGGACGCCGCATTAATGCTGAAGGCTGCCCTGGCCGACACCAAAAAGAAGTACCCGACGCTGATCGGTGACCGCTTGCTGGTGCTGGCGGCGATGAATCTGTGCTCCCAGCAGATCGAAATGCAGAAACGGCACAAGCAGGAACTCGACCGTTACCAAGAGCAAGTCAGCGCCACGGTTGAAGTGATCTCCAAGACGATCAATCAGGCCTGATCGGCTTTGCGCACAACCAAGGAATAAATTGTCGTTTGCATTGTATACAATCGGCACGGCTGTTGCAGTGTTTCAGCCTCTTATTCTTTGGGGGTGCTCCATGCAGTTCTGGCGACGCAGTATTCAATGGCAGTTGATCCTGAGTATGGGCACCGCCCTGCTGGTCAGCATTCTGATCGTGGTTGGCGTTTATACCCTCGTGGTCAACCGTCTCGCCCAGCGCTATCTGGTCGAACAAGCGCTGCCGTCGAGCATCGAAGCGATGCGCAACGACATCGAGCGAATCCTCGTTCAACCCCTCACCGCCGCCAAGGACATCGCCAGCAATAGCATGGTGCGCGACTGGTTGGCCGGGGGCGAAAACAGCGCCCAGACCGCCACGTTCGTGCGGTATCTGGAAGGCATCCGCGCCGAGCACAAGGCCTTTACCGCGCTGATCGTCGGCACTCCCTCAAGCAATTACTTCACTGAAAAAGGTCTGGACCGGACCCTCAGCCGCTCCAACCCCAAAGACGCCTGGTTCTACTCGTTTCTCGACAGCAATCAGCCGCGAACCCTCAATATCGACAATGACACCGCGACCGGAGAATTGGCGCTGTTCATCGACCTCAAAGTCGAGCAGGCCGGCAAAGTCGTGGGCGTTGCCGGGCTTGGCCTGAGCATGAAAGAGCTGTCGGAGTTGATCCACAACTTCAACTTCGGTGAGCGCGGCAAGGTCTATCTCGTGCGTTCCGACGGTTTGATCCAGGTTCATCCCGAGGCGCAATTCAGCGGCAAACGCACGTTGGCCGAGCAAATTGGTGCAACTGCCGCACAAGCGGTGATGGGTCAAAAAGTTGCCACCAACAGTAGCTTTGTCCGCGACGGCGAAGATTATCTGGCGCTGAGCCTGCCGCTGAGGGACTTGGGCTGGACCCTGGTGGCCGAAGTGCCGCAGTCGCAAATCTACGCCGAAGCCCGCCGCGCCATGTGGACCAGCAGCGCCATCGGCCTGGCGGTGGCGCTGGTGTGCCTGTTGCTGGTGGTGTTGCTGGCCCGCGGATTGGTGCGCCCGATTCGTCAGGTAACAGCGGCGCTTGTAGCCATCGGTAGCGGTGGGGGAGATTTGACCCACAGGTTAGATTCCAGTCGCGCCGATGAGCTGGGTGACCTGGCGCGTGGCTTCAATCGGTTCCTGGAAAGTCAGCGCGACATGATTGGCGAAGTGCTGACCACCAGCGAGCGTTTGCGCACGGCAGTCGGCCAAGTGGCGCGGGTGGTGGACAACACCGCCGAACGCTCCGGCCGTCAGCAGGAAATGACCGACATGGTCGCCACCGCCGTCCACGAAATGGGCCTGACGGTGCAGGAAATCGCCCAAAACGCCGGTAACGCCGCGATGGCTTCGCAAAACGCCCGTGATGAGGCGATGCAGGCGCGGGAAGTGGTGGGCGGATCGATCCGGCATATTGAAAGCATGTCTGCCGAAATCGGCCTCGCCGCGAGTGCGGTGGGTGAGCTGGCCCATCAAGTGGCGTCCATTGATCAGGTGTTGGCGGTGATTCGCGGGATTTCCGAGCAGACCAATTTGCTGGCGCTTAACGCGGCCATTGAAGCGGCGCGAGCCGGGGACATGGGCCGTGGGTTTGCCGTGGTGGCGGATGAGGTGCGCACGTTGGCGCGGCGGACTCAGTCGTCGACTGATGAGATTCAGCAGATGATCGGCAGCCTCAAGCAAGGCGCGGAGAATGCGGTCTCGTCGATGCATTCGGGGCAGGCGGCGACGGGCACTGGGGTTGAGTCGAGCCAGCGCACCGGGGCGTCGTTGACGGCGATCACCGGGCAGGTCGAGCGGATCAGCGACATGAACCATCAAGTAGCGACCGCGACGGAAGAGCAGTCGGCGGTGACCGAAGAGATCAACCGCAACGTGCAGGGGATTTCCGATTTGGCTCGGGCAACGGCTGGGGAGGTCAGGGCTTGTCGTGAGGATTGCCAGACGTTGCAGCGGTTGGCGGATGATCTGGCGCGGCAGATGGGTGGTTTCAAACTGAGCTGATACTTGTGACTGATCGTTCCCACGCTCTGCGTGGGAATGCAACCCGGGACGCTCCGCGTCCCATTGGAACGCGGAGCGTCCCCTGAGGCATTCCCACGCAGAGCGTGGGAACGATCAGTGTGAGGGATCAGAACCACTCATCCTGCATCCCCAGGCACACATCATCCCGAGCCTCAAGAATCGCCAGCTCATGGTGGCAACCCGGCACTTCCCACGTCAGGAAATACCGCGCCGCCTGCAGCTTGCCCTTATAGAAGCTCGCATCCGCCGCATTCCCTTTGGCCAACCCTTCTTCGGCGCGAATCGCCTGTTCCAGCCAGCGCCAGCCAATCACCGTGTGCCCGAACACCTTCAGGTACAGCGCCGAGTTCGCCAGGCTGCTGTTGACCTTGCCTTGCCCCAAATCCGTCAGCAAACCAATCGTCACTGTTTGCAGGCGTGCCACCAGTTTCTCCAGCGGTTCACGCAGCGCGGTCAACGACTCATGCGCCTGCGCTCGCTCAGCAGTGTCGGCGATCAGTCGAATCAGTTGCTTGAGCCCTGCGCCACCGTTCTGCGCCAGTTTGCGGCCCAACAGGTCCAGCGACTGAATACCGTGCGTGCCTTCATGAATCGGGTTCAAACGGTTGTCGCGGTAGTACTGCTCAACCGGGTATTCGCGGGTGTAACCGTGACCGCCAAGAATCTGGATCGCCAGTTCGTTGGCCTTCAGGCAAAACTCCGACGGCCAGGACTTGACGATCGGTGTCAGCAAATCCAGCAGCTCATGGGCCTGTTTACGCTCGGCTTCAGTCTCAAGGGTCGTGGTGTCATCGAACAGCCGTGCCGCGTACAGCCCGAGGTCGAACGAGCCTTCGACGTAGGCTTTCTGAGTCAGCAACATGCGTTTGACGTCGGCGTGCTGAATGATCGCCACCGGTGCAGTGTTCGGGTCTTTGCTGTCCGGCACGCGACCCTGCGGACGCTCGCGGGCGTACTCCAGGGAATACAGATAGCCGGCGTAACCGAGCATCACCGCGCCCATGCCGACGCCGATCCGCGCTTCGTTCATCATCTGGAACATGTAGCTCAGGCCATGGTGCGGCTTGCCCACAAGGTAGCCGACACACTCGCCGTTATCGCCGAAATTCAGTGCAGTGGAGGTGGTGCCGCGCCAGCCCATTTTGTGAAACAAGCCGGCCAGCAGCACGTCGTTGCGCTTGCCGAGACTGCCGTCATCGTTGACCAAAAACTTGGGCGCGATGAACAGCGAAATACCTTTTACCCCGGCCGGTGCGTCCGGCAATTTCGCCAGCACCATGTGCACGATGTTTTCCGACAACGGGTGATCGCCGCCGGAGATGAAGATCTTGTTGCCCTTCAAGCGATAGGTGCCGTCAGACGCAGGCTCGGCGCGGGTACGAATATCCGACAGCGACGATCCAGCATGCGGCTCGGTCAGGGCCATGGTGCCGAAGAAGCGACCGTCGATCATCGGTTGCAGGAAGCGCTGTTTCTGCTCCTCGGTGCCGAAGCTTTCGATCAGGTTCGCCGCGCCCATGGTCAGGAACGGATAAGAGGTCGACGCCGCGTTGGCCGACTGAAAGTGCGCGAAGCAGGCTTGGGACAACAGCGTAGGAAGTTGCATGCCGCCGGCGTCGAAACTGCGCGCGGCGTTGAGGAAACCGGCTTCAAGGAAGGCATCCACCGCCGGTTTCACCTCCGGAATCAGAATCGCCTGGCCGTCTTCATAGCGCGGCTCGTTCTCGTCACCCTTGCGGTTGTGCGGGGCGAAGAACTTCTCGGCGATGTTGCGGGCGGTGCCGATGGCGGCGTCGAAAGTCTCGCGGTTGTGCTCGGCGAAACGCTCGCGCTGAGTCAGGCCCTCGGCATCGAGGACTTCATACAGCTCGAAAGCCAGATTGCGGGAACTGAGCAGCGTCTCGGACATGTCGGCCTACCTTTTTTTGGAATGGACCGAGTCTAGGCGTGGGAAGGGCGGGGTGAACAGGATGATTGATGAGCGTGATGGAGGGGCAAAACGAGGGTAGGACATGATCGTTCCCACGCTCCGCGTGGGAATGCAGCCCGGGACGCTCCGCGTCCCCAAACGGCGTGACGCAGAGCGTCACAGGAGGCATTCCCACGCAGAGCGTGGGAACGATCACGAGGAGGGTTTAGCCAATAGTCATCAGGCTGGCATTACCACCCGCAGCAGCAGTGTTAACACTCAATGCCCGCTCGATCACCAGACGCTCCAACGCAATGTTGGTCTCGCCTTGCGACAAACCATGAACCCCGACAATTGCACCGGCACGCTTGGCCACCTGCTGGCAGACCGCACGCAGCTGATCGGAATGGCCGTGATGCAGAGCCGCATCAAACAGCACTTCGTCCTTACTCCAGTCGGAAACCAGCTTGATCCTTGCCTGAACTTCCTTCGGCAGACGTGCGAACAACGCCTTGGTCAATTCAGCTTCCGGCCATACCGCCGAACCGCCGACGGCCAATACCGCCGCCAGTTGCGTCAGCAGATCGCCTTCGACTTCCGCCAGGCACAGCACGTGTTCGCGCGGCAGGATGGCGTAGCTGTTGCGCTCGCCGGTCGGGCCCGCCAGAACACGGGTGATCCCGCTTTGCGATTGCGCCGCGAACTGCACGCACAGGGCGCTTAGGTCGGCAAACTTGTTGCTGTCAGCCCAGGCTTGCAGAGCCTTCAGCGGCTTGCTCATGGCATCACGCAGACGAACATCCGGGGCCGCGATAGCATCACCGCGAGCGAAGGACTGTTCGATCGCACCGGTAGGGCGCGTCGACAACAGACGGTACAGGTACAGCGGACCACCCGCCTTCGGCCCCGTGCCCGACAAACCTTCGCCGCCGAACGGCTGCACGCCGACCACGGCACCCACAATGTTGCGGTTTACGTAGACGTTACCGGCGTTGACGTTGTCGATCACCTTGGCGATGGTCTCGTCGATGCGCGTGTGCACGCCGAGCGTCAGGCCGTAACCGGAAGCGTTGATCTGGCCAATCAGCTGATCGATGTCTTTGCGCTTGTAGCGAACCACGTGCAGCACCGGGCCGAAGATCTCCCGTTGCAGCTCATCGAAGCTTTCCAGCTCGATCAACGTCGGCATCACGAAGGTGCCGCGTTTGACTTCTTCGGTATTGGCGATTGCCACCTGGTACACGCTGCGACCTTTGTCGCGCATGGCCTGGATGTGCTTCTCGATGCCCGCCTTGGCTTCGGCGTCGATCACCGGGCCGATGTCCACGGACAGGCGCTCAGGATTGCCGAGACGGCATTCAGCCATGGCGCCTTTGAGCATTTCGATGACACGGTCAGCGGAGTCTTCCTGCAAGCACAAGACGCGCAGCGCCGAGCAACGTTGACCGGCGCTGTCGAACGCCGAGGACACAACATCGATCACCACTTGTTCGGTGAGTGCCGAGGAGTCGACGATCATCGCGTTTTGGCCACCGGTTTCGGCGATCAGCGGAATCGGGCGACCTTGAGCATCCAGGCGACCGGCGACGTTGCGTTGCAGCAAGCGAGCGACTTCGGTGGAGCCTGTGAACATCACACCTTTGACCCGATCGTCACCAACCAGACGGGCACCGACGGTTTCGCCGCGACCCGGCAGCAGTTGCAGCACACCTTCCGGAATCCCGGCTTCAAGCAGCAAGCGCACGGCCTGAGCGGCGACCAGCGGGGTTTGTTCCGCAGGCTTGGCCAATACCGGGTTACCGGCGGCCAGTGCGGCAGCGACTTGACCACTGAAAATCGCCAGCGGGAAGTTCCACGGGCTGATGCAGACCACCGGACCCAGTGGGCGGTGGGCGTCGTTGGTGAAATCGTTGCGAGCCTGCACTGCGTAATAACGCAGGAAGTCCACGGCTTCACGCACTTCGGCGATGGCGTTGGCGAAGGTCTTGCCGGCTTCGCGAGCCAACAGGCCCATCAGCGGCTGGATCTCGCCCTCCATCAAATCGGCGGCACGTTCCAGAATCGCGGCGCGTTCGGCGGGCGGAGTGGCCTGCCAGATCGGCGCGGCGCTCAAGGCGCACTGGATCGCATTGTCGACGTCTTCGACGGTGGCTTCCTGCACATGGCCGACCACATCACGCAGATCGGACGGGTTCAGCACCGGCGCCGGCGTTTCAGTGCTGGACGCGCAACCGAGCATCGGCGCAGCTTTCCAGTGGTTATGAGCGGTCGCCAGCAGGGCGCAGGACAGGGAAGCCAGACGATGTTCGTTGGCCATGTCGATGCCGCTGGAGTTGGCGCGCTCGGCACCATAAAGATCACGCGGCAGCGGGATACGCGGGTGCGGTAGGCCGAAGCCGCCTTCCAGCGTCGCCATCTGCTCGATGCTGGCCACTGGATCGGCCACCAGCGCCTGAATCGAGATGGACTGATCGGCGATCTGGTTGACGAACGAGGTGTTCGCGCCGTTTTCCAGCAGGCGACGCACCAGGTACGCCAGCAATGTTTCGTGAGTGCCGACCGGTGCGTACACGCGGCACGGACGGTTCAACTTGCCTTCGGAAACTTTGCCTACAACCTGTTCGTACAGCGGTTCGCCCATGCCGTGCAGGCACTGGAACTCGTACTGGCCGGGGTAATAGTTCTGACCGGCGATGTGGTAAATGGCCGACAGGGTGTGGGCGTTGTGCGTGGCGAACTGCGGGTAGATGACTTCCGGTACCGACAACAGTTTGCGGGCGCAGGCGATGTAGGAAACGTCGGTGTACACCTTGCGGGTGTAGACCGGATAGCCTTCCAGGCCTTCGACCTGGGCGCGCTTGATCTCGCTGTCCCAGTACGCGCCTTTCACCAGGCGAATCATCAGGCGATGACGGCTGCGACGCGCCAGGTCGATTACGTAATCGATCACGTACGGGCAACGCTTTTGATAAGCCTGGATCACGAAACCGATGCCGTTCCAGCCGGTCAGTTGCGGCTCGAAGCACAGACGCTCCAGCAGATCCAGCGACAGCTCGAGACGGTCGGCTTCTTCGGCGTCGATGTTCAGGCCGATATCGTATTGCTTGGCCAGCAGGGTCAGCGACAGCAGGCGCGGGTACAACTCGTCCATCACACGTTCGTACTGGGCACGGCTGTAGCGCGGGTGCAGGGCCGAAAGCTTGATGGAAATGCCCGGGCCTTCATAAATCCCGCGGCCGTGAGACGCTTTGCCGATCGAGTGGATGGCTTGTTCGTACGAGGCCAGGTACTTCTGGGCATCGTGCTCGGTGAGTGCGGCTTCACCCAGCATGTCGTAGGAATAGCGGAAGCCTTTGGCTTCGAACTTGCTGGCGTTGGCCAGGGCTTCGGCGATGGTTTCACCGGTGACGAACTGCTCGCCCATCAGGCGCATCGCCATGTCGACGCCCTTGCGGATCATCGGTTCGCCGCTCTTGCCAATGATGCGGCTCAGCGATGAAGTCAGGCCGGCTTCGTTGTGGGTGGCGACCAGTTTGCCGGTCAGCAGCAAGCCCCACGT
This sequence comes from Pseudomonas sp. AL03, assembly GCF_029960815.1. GTDB lineage: Bacteria > Pseudomonadota > Gammaproteobacteria > Pseudomonadales > Pseudomonadaceae > Aquipseudomonas. The sequence continues at coordinate 6,753 of NZ_JASBRE010000020.1, read as the reverse complement.
AGCGGCGTTGACGAACAGCGACGGGCTGTTGCCCAAGTGCGGGTGCCAGTTGCCGGTGCTGATCTTGTCGCGGATCAGCGCGTCACGCGTGCCTTTGTCCGGGATGCGCAGCAGCGCTTCGGCCAGGCACATCAACGCCACGCCTTCCTGGGACGACAGGGAAAATTCCTGCAACAGGCCCTGAACAATCCCGGCACGGCCGCCGGCGCTTTTCTGATTGCGCAGTTTTTCGGCAATCGAAGAGGCGAGTTTGTTAGTGGCTTCGGCCATCGCAGCAGGCAGACGCGCCTGTTCGATAAGCATCGGCACCACTTCCGGCTCAGGGCGACGGTAAGCAGCCGTGATCGAAGCGCGCAGCACCGATTGCGGCAGGATGCTTTCGGCGAATTCGAGGAAGCATTGGTGGGCGTGATCCAGAGGCGCATCGACGACGTCGTCGGAATCCTTGGTCAAACCGCTCAGCTCGGTCAGGGTTGCACCACCCTCGAGTTTTTCCAGGTAATTGAAAATTGCCTGCTTGATCAGCCAGTGCGGCGTGCGATCAATCGAGGTCGCGGCGGCCTTGAGGCGCTCGCGGGTCGGGTCGTCAAGTTTGACCCCAAGGGTGGTGGTAGCCATATTTTTATCCTCATGTTTGCCACGACCGCGTGGCATCAGCTGGCGGCAAGATTAGCTGCGCAACTCTCGAGGTGCAACCGGGTGCAACCCTTTTTTTGTCGGAATAATAAGCAGTTCGTCAGGAATTAAATTCCGGTACGAACGTACCGCTCCTGCTTGGTGCTTTTGCTTCTAGTAAATCGCGTGGACTGCGCTAAAAGGGAGCAAAAACAGGACTTTTTCAGATAAATCCGACTAGGTGCAACTTATTCTCACGAAACTGGTTGCACCTTATTTGCTTTGTTGAATAGCATTCGCGCCCAAGGTGCAACCAGTCAAAAAAGACAGGTGCCCCGGCTGATGGCTTTCCTGGGGAAACATCAGTCATAAATGCGCGGGACCCGAAATCGTCTGTCAAACGTCGTCGTTTGCGTGCGGTTCACCAGCCGCCGCTACATAAAAACAAAGCCAGGGCGTAACTTAATGAGCGTTAGCAATCCAACCCTGATCACTTTCGTGATCTACATCGCAGCAATGGTGCTGATCGGCTTCATGGCCTATCGCTCCACCAATAACCTTTCTGACTACATTCTGGGCGGTCGTAGCCTGGGCAGCGTCGTGACTGCATTGTCCGCCGGCGCCTCCGACATGAGCGGCTGGTTGTTGATGGGCCTGCCGGGCGCCATCTACATGTCCGGTCTCTCCGAAAGCTGGATCGCCATCGGCCTGATCGTCGGTGCTTACCTGAACTGGCTATTCGTCGCCGGCCGTCTGCGGGTGCAGACCGAGCACAACGGTGATGCGTTGACCCTGCCGGATTACTTCTCCAGCCGTTTCGAAGACAAAAGCGGCCTGCTGCGGATCATCTCTGCGGTCGTGATTCTGGTGTTCTTCACCATCTACTGCGCCTCCGGCATCGTGGCCGGCGCCCGTCTGTTTGAAAGCACCTTCGGCATGTCCTACGAGACGGCGCTGTGGGCCGGTGCTGCAGCGACGATTGCCTACACCTTCGTCGGTGGTTTCCTGGCAGTGAGCTGGACTGACACCGTACAAGCCACGCTGATGATCTTCGCTCTGTTGCTGACGCCGATCATTGTGCTGCTGGCCACTGGCGGCGTCGACACCACGTTCCTGGCCATCGAAGCACAAGATCCAAGCAACTTCGACATGCTGAAAAACACCACTTTCATCGGCGTGATTTCGCTGATGGGCTGGGGCCTGGGCTACTTCGGCCAGCCGCACATCCTCGCGCGTTTCATGGCGGCGGATTCGGTCAAGTCGATCGCTAACGCTCGTCGTATCTCCATGACTTGGATGATCCTGTGCCTGGGCGGCACCGTCGCTGTAGGCTTCTTCGGTATCGCTTACTTTTCGGCGCACCCGGAGCTGGCCGGTCCTGTGACCGAAAACCCAGAGCGCGTGTTCATCGAACTGGCCAAAATCCTGTTCAACCCATGGATCGCCGGTGTACTGCTGTCGGCCATTCTGGCGGCGGTAATGAGTACCCTGAGCTGCCAGCTTCTGGTGTGCTCGAGCGCCCTGACCGAAGACTTCTACAAGACCTTCCTGCGTAAATCGGCGTCCCAACTGGAGCTGGTTTGGGTCGGTCGTGCCATGGTGCTGCTGGTTGCCCTGATCGCCATCGCGATGGCCGCTAACCCGGAAAACCGCGTACTGGGCCTGGTCAGCTACGCCTGGGCTGGTTTCGGTGCTGCGTTCGGTCCGGTTGTCCTGATCTCCGTGATCTGGAAAGACATGACCCGTAACGGCGCATTGGCCGGCATCCTGGTCGGTGCGATCACCGTGATCGTCTGGAAACACTTCGAACTGCTGGGTCTGTACGAAATCATCCCTGGTTTCATCTTCGCCAGCCTGGCGATCTACATCGTCAGTAAAATGGGCGAGCCTACCAAAGGCATGCTTCAGCGCTTCGCTGCTGCCGAGGCAGATTTCCGCCTGAACAAGTGATGGGGATGAGCTGATGCTCTGACCTTTCGCCGAACATGAAAAAGGCCCGCTTCCTCATGGACGCGGGCCTTTTTTTGTCTGTGCGACCAATCTGACGGGTATGTCTGTAGGTCACTGTTCCGATTTTTGAAGGACGATTCCCTAAAAAAGTAGGGCAAATCTGATTTTCCTGTCCCTCCCTCAACACCCCTATCCGCTCATGCAGAATCGCCCGCCTTCAATCTGCAGAGACACATCGGATGTTCGCTCCTGCCAATCAACCGCGTTTCACGTTGACCCTCGACGGCGTCCAGAATGAGCTCAAAGTGCTTGAGTTCACGGGCAAGGAAGCCATCAGCCAGCCCTACCGTTTTGACCTGGAACTGGTCAGCGAACGGCCGGACATCGAACTCGAAAGCTTGCTGCATCGTCAGGCATTTCTGAGTTTTGATGCTCAAGGTTCCGGCATTCATGGTCAGATTTTTCGGGTCGGCCAAAGCGATTCCGGACAACGCCTCACGGGTTACCAAATCAGTCTCGTACCGCGACTGGCGTACCTGGGCCAGCGCATCAATCAGCGGATCTTTCAGCACAAAAGCGTGCCGACGATCGTCGCGCAAATCCTCAAGGACCATGGCATCCAGCGCGATGCCTTCGAGTTTCGGCTCGGCAGCGACTACCCAGCGCGCGAGTACTGTGTGCAATACGCCGAGAGCGATCTGGGGTTCATCCAGCGGCTGTGTGCCGAGATCGGCATTCACTACCACTTTCAGCACAGCCTCGACGGGCACCTGCTGGTGTTTGGTGATGACCAGACGGTTTTCCCTCGTCTGTCCGAGCCGACGTTATACCTGCCGGGCAGCGGAATGGCGGCGGATGCGCCAGCCGTCAAGCGTTTCAACGTGCGGCTGGAAACCCGGACGACAGCGGTAACCCGTCGCGATTACGACTTCCGCAAACCGCGCCTGCAACTTGAAAGCCGCCTCGACAGCGAACAGCGACCGGTGCTGGAGGATTATCACTTTCCTGGCCAGTTCACTGATCGCGAACACGGCAAACATCTGGCTCAACGAGCACTCGAACGCCACAACGCCGACTTCCGTCAGGCCGAAGGTCGGGGCGACGAATCTGCGTTGGTCTGCGGGCACTTCCTACATCTCGCCGAGCACCCGCGTCAGTCGTGGAATGATCTGTGGTTGATCACCGAAATTGAGCACCGTGGACGCCAGCCGCAAGTGCTGGAAGAGTCGGTCACCAGCGACAGCCCGGAAGATTTCCAGGGCTATCGCAATACCTTTCTGGCAATCCCGTGGGACGTTTCGTTTCGTCCGCCGCTCGGGCCGGAAAAGCCACGCATGCTCGGCTATCAACCTGCCGTGGTCACCGGTCCGACCGACAGCGAAATCCATTGCGACGAGTTCGGCCGGGTCAAGGTTCAGCTCGCCTGGGACCGTGACGGTCAGCTCAATGAACACTCCAGTTGCTGGCTGCGCGTGGCCACCGGCTGGGCGCACGACCGTTACGGCAGCGTGCTGATCCCGCGAGTCGGCATGGAAGTGCTGGTCGGGTTCATCGACGCCGATGCGGATAAACCGCTGGTGATGGGTTGCCTGCCAAACGCGGCGACACCGGTGCCGCTCGACTTGCCCGCCGACAAGACCCGCAGCATTTTTCGCAGCCAAAGTAGTCCCGGTGGCGGCGGTTACAACGAATTGCGCATCGAGGATCGCAAAGGCGCCGAGGAAATCTACCTGCGCGCCCAGCGAAACTGGACTCAACACGTGTTGAACGATCAACAGGTGCAGGTCGATAACCAGCGCAGCATCGTCGTCACCGGCACCGCTCGCCATGAGCTGAAGGCCGACGAGCAACGCATCACCCATGGCCAGCGCCAGACCGAAGTGAAGCTGGATGATCACCTGGTGGTGGTCGGTGACCGGCACATTCGCGTGACCAGCCAGGCGCTGAATGCCAGTCAGCAATTCCATGTCAGCGCCGGCCAGCAAGTGGTGATCGACGGCGGGGCCAGCGCGACGATTCAGGCGGGTGGGCAGTGGATCAACATTGGTCCCGGTGGGATTTTCAGCAGCGTGCCGATTCAGGTCGGTGGTGCGTTGATGCCGGCCATGACTGCTGCGCCAGCCTCGCCGGATACGCTGTTGAATCTCGTTGCCGCTCCGGCGGCGCTGCTGAGTGCTGCACAGATTCTAAGCCTGAAAAGTGATGCGCCGTTCTGTGAGGAATGTGAGCGTTGCAAGGAGGGTGTCTGTGCAGCCTGATCGCTTGTCGCCCCACGACTGGCTGGTAAGCCAACCCCTCAAATCTTCTGAGCAACTCTTCGCCATTTTCAGCAACGCGAGCTCCGCTGAACCGTTTAAAGCTTGGCAGCGTTCGAGCATCGCTCAAGCACCCAGCCCGATTTGGGCCGACAGCGCTTACGCCGAGTGGGAACCGGTGATGCCCTATGTCGGAATCGTCGCCGCTTGCAGTGAGTTTCTGGAGTGGGTCGCCACGACCGAATCAAGCGATTGGGGTTGGCTGGCGGTTTCTTCGGCCTCTCAAGAAGTGCTGGTCGAGCATTTGCGCAGCCTTACCCAAGTCCTTTTGCCCAACGGCAACGCGGTGTTTTTCCGCTTTTGGGATGGGCGTTATTTGCTGTCGATCCTTAAGTCTCCCGAAGTTAACGCCACGCAGTTAATGCCTGTGATCGACCGCTGTTTGATCAATGGCCAGCCGCTCGCCATGGGTGGCAGTGCGTTGAAAACCGCAAGAGTTTTTCCTTGGTGGGAAGTTTCTGAATCGCTGCTTAAACACCTCGCTGCGGAGTCCGCAACAACCCGCATCAACAACTTGGTGAAGTGGTTGAGCGAGGAACGCCCTGATCTTTATGAAGGGTTTTCGATAAGCGTATTGCGGCACAAGGTCGCGATCTTTCTTGAGACACCGGACCTGCCTCAAGCACCCAAAACCGCCTTGCTGGACTACCTGATGGCGGAGCTGAACTGATGGATCAGATCGAGCGTATCGAGCAGGAGCTCGACAGTTTCCCGAACACCCTTTCCCTCTACCGTGAACAGCTTAAGCATTGGTTGAGCCGGGCGGCAGACAAGGCCAGTCACGCGACTGATTTGCCTTCGCTAATGGGGATGGAGCGGATCATTCGGTTCGGCAATACCAGCACCACTGTGAGCAGTGGCGATGACGATTTTCTCTCCACCGTCGTGCAGTGCCCGAAGGGTGGGATGCTGGAAATCGAGAGCAAGTTCGAATCGGTTTATGACGTTCCCGTTGGGAGTATCCAGGTTGATGTGATTGCTATCGACGGCGGTAAAACAACGCCTGTCACGCTTGATGAAAATGGCAAAGGGACGTTCAAGGGGGACGAGGGCAAGTTCTACCGCATTCACGTCCACAACGAAGTCACACCGCAGCAAGTTGATGATCTTTTCTCTTCCTACGATGGCCTGACCAAAGAGTTGGAAGGGTGGCTGCGCAAAGAATGGGAAGGCTTTAAACCGCAATGGTCGCAGTCGACTTTTGCGGCCGCTGGGAACGGAATGCTGGCGGGAAGTTGGGCAGCAGTCATGGGTGTTTGGGATGGCCTGAACCTCGTCTTTGAAATCCTTAAAAATCCTGGCGCCCACCTTGAACGGCTCGGCAGCAGTGCGCAGCAACTTATCGATCTGGCGGAGCAATCACCCGCCGCGATGGAAAAAGCCATGTTGCTGGCCAGCGATGAAGCGGCGCTTTGCCTGCTGTTTCGTGCCGCGACTCTTTGGTTTTCGGCGTTACCGTCTAGCGAAATTGCGGGTACCACAGCAGAGGCCGCCAGCCATGCCATTGTCTCGGTACTGATCGACATTCTGATTGCTTCGGCGCTGGCTCTCACGGGTGTCGGCATGCCCGCTGCCGTAGCCTATTTGAAGCTTCGTGGAATCAAGTACGGAATGGTGCTCGCCGGTCTGGCTACGCGCTTCGTCGAGGCTGTTTTCAATATCCTCAACACCTTCATGAAGTACGTCGACCAATACAAATCGGTCGCCGCGCGCGGTGTGGCTGCGGGCCTGAAACAAGGTCGGATGCAACTACGTTGGGACGCCAAGCGCAACACCACGCTCAAGCAAAACGAACACCACGACAACGTCCCGGACCAAGCGAAAAACCCCAACGGCGACAGCGCCGATTCCGCCGATAAAACCGCCACTCACA
>NZ_JASBRE010000001.1 GCF_029960815.1 Pseudomonas sp. AL03 | reverse complement strand
CGGCGGTTTTTCAAAAGCGGGTAGACAGTGGGGGCGAGTCCATACATAGCAGCTGGCGAAGCCTGCGTTCGGCTCGGGCCGAACGCAGGCTTCGCCAGCTGCTACAAAGTGACCGCATGTCTCAGGTCAGGCGGTGATCTCCCGCCACATATGGATCTTGTCGAAGTAGTCCTCGCCCACCCGCACCGCCAAAGGTTCGAGGCCAAACTGGATAAAGCCGCAACGCTGGTACAGGTTGAACGCGGCTTCATTGCCAGCGGTGACGGTCAGCTGGATCAACCGCAGGCCCTGACGGATCTGCGCCTCAGCCAGGACGGCCTGCACCAGGTGATAACCGAACCCACGTTGCCGGACCTTGCCCGACACATACATGCCAAACAATGTCGCCTTGTGCCGGGCCTTTTCCCGAGGCTCGAAGGCCAGGCCCACGATGCCCGCCAACTCACCGTCTTCGAACGCGCCGAACACCACGTCCAGCTTGCTGGTCAGGCGTGATTCCCACCAACTCAGCGGCATCACCGCGCGTTCGCGCACGCTGGAGGTAAACGCCTGGGGGTGCAGGTCGTAGGCTTCGAGCATCAGCGCCCGATAATCCAGGGCATGACTGGCATCAAGCCGCTCAATCCACATGTTCAAGCCATCCGTCGTTGTTCAAGCATCAGTCGCACCGCCAGCGCCGACAGCACAAAGCCCATGAAATAGCGCTGCACCGCCAGCCAGGTCGGGTTGTTGACGAACCAGGAGGCGATGCCCGCGGCGAACAACGCGATCAGCAGATTGACGGTGAAACTGACGCTGATCTGGGTCAGGCCCAAAATGATGCTCTGAGTGAACACCGCACCGTGCTCAGGAGTGACGAACTGCGGAAACACCGATAAATAAAACACGGCGATCTTCGGGTTCAGGGCGCTGGTCAGAAAGCCCATGGTGATCAATTTACGGGACGAATCCGGCGGCAACTGCTGCATCTCGAAGGGTGAACGCGCACCCGGTTTGACGGCCTGCCAGGCCAACCACACCAGGTACAGCGCGCCGGCCCACTTCAGCACTTCGTAGGCCATCGGCACCGCCAGAAACACGGCGGTCAAACCGGCAGCGGCCGCGAACAGGTGCACGAAAAACCCCGCGACCACACCGAGCAAGGAGGTCACCCCGGCCTTGCGCCCCTGGCAGATCGAACGGGAAATAAGGTAGATCATGTTCGGCCCCGGCGTCAGCACCATCAGCAACGCAGCAGCGGCAAAGATCAGCAAGTCTTGAAGCGGAATCATAGGCAGTCCTGGCTCTTATAAAACGAGCGTTGCGCAAATGTTCAGGCGGTCGGCAACGAAGCTCGATAAAACGGCAGGATCAGGTCCCGTGTCAATGGCGCCAGCGTGACATCGCCGTCGGTGGCCGGGTCGATCCAGCGCACCTCTTCAATCTCCGCCGCAGGCGCTACCGCTGAATCGATGGTCAGCTGAAAGAGTTCGGCCTGGACGACAAAACCCGGCTCGTTGGCGGCCGGTGCAGAGAATTGTCCGAGGTAGGTGGCGTGTGCCGGATCGATGACCAAGCCCAATTCTTCTTCCAGTTCACGGGCCAGGGCGTGGACAGGCTGCTCATGGGCTTCGATCTTGCCCCCCGGCTGCATGAACGCCTCGGTGCCGCGCTTGCGGACCAACAGTGTGCGACCGTCCGGGCCGATCAACAGGGCGGCGGCGATGCGGATGAGACGGGGCGAGGCGGCGGATGAAAGCGTCATGGTTCAGGATTGGCCTTGAGGAAAAAGCGCAAGGATCACATGGCCGCCGCAGCTTCGTCACCCCGCAAAGATCACATCCTGCGCCAACATCTATGTCGTTGCACGCTCCAGCAGCGCTGTCTCCTCTTCTTCTGGCACCTTTATAAAAATGCTGTACTTCGCGCCCTCCATGGCTTCGAAGGCGATCAACTTCTCTACCAGCGGCCCGTTCAACACCTTGCCGGCATTGAGCAGCAGCATGCCGTTATCGGCATTGAGGTTGCGCGCCAGGATCATGCCCGCCGCCACTTCCCGTGTGGTCAGCACCTTGACCGACGGATCGGCCAACGAGACATCGCTCAGATACGCGGCACAGACCTGGATGAAATCTTCCACCAGTTCGGGATCGTAGAGCCGCCCGGCATAGCTGCGGATGTAGACCAGCGCCTCATCGCTGTTCATCTGCCGCTCGAGGATCAGTCCGCGCTGCAACTCGATGAAATCCACCGCCAGTTTCAGCAGGCGCGAACCGAACGGAATCGCCTCGCCCTTGAGCCGGTCGGGGAAACCGCTGCCATCCCAGCGCTCCTGATGATGAAGAATCAGACGGGCGGCGTCCTTCATCGGGTCGAGGGTCATCAATAGCGATTCGCTCTGCTTGGGATAACCGCGATAACGCTCCCGATCATTGTGGTGCAGCAGGTCCGCGGACGCGGTGATCATGCTGTCGGTCCAGCTCAGCTTGCCGATGTTGTAGAGCGCCGCGGCCATGGCCAGGTCGCGGCTCGTGCCCTCGTCCAGTTCGTGAAGTCTGCAAAACACCCGCACCAGTTCGATGATCTGGCGGTTAGTCTGTTTGGCCGGTGGCAAGCGCAAGTTGGCCAGCAGCGAGAACACCTCGGTGCCGGTGACATAGCTGCGCTTGAGCTCTTCGTAGGCCAGGTCGAGCATGTCGGCAGTCTGCTGGAGTTCGGCGGTACGGGCGGCGACGTGTTTTTCCAGGGTGATGTTGAGCGACTTCAACTGATCGTTCTGCAGCCGGGTCAACTGCTCCAGGCGCTGACGTTCGCGCTCGGAATATTGATGAGCCAAGGCCTGGCGCAAGGTCAGGAGCATTTCCTCGTCGTTCCAGGGTTTGCTGATATAGCGGTGAATCTTCCCTTCGTTGATGGCTTTGATGATCGTCGGCATGTCCGCGTAGCCGGTGAGCAGAATCCGGGTGGTCGTCGGGTAAAGCTGATGGATGTGAGCCAGCAGCGTGGCACCGTCCATGTTAGGCATGCGTGCGTCGGTCATCACCAGGTCGATGGAGTGTTGCTCCATGATCTCCAGCGCCTGGGCACCGCTGGTGGCCAGCAGCAATTCGTAGGGCTGGCTGCGTAACAGACGACGCAGGCTGTTGAGGATTGACTCCTCATCATCGACCAGCAGCACCTTGGGTTTATCGTACAAAGTCGTGGGGAGTTGCTCTTCCATGGCGTCACCTCAAGTAAAACGGGCACATCGTTGTGGTAGGACCCGGGACAAACATCCCCTATTGCCGGAGCCTGACCTACAGGCTAGATGATTTTCACCCCCCCCCAAACGGAAATGAATCAGCTCATTGAGTTGCGCGAAGTGCTGGACAGCGGACTATGCTCAAGTGACTCGGATCCATAATCTGTACGTTCGGCCAGGTGATCAGGGAAAGGATGCCCCCTATGAATAAACCGCACCACACTGCTGCCGGTACCAGCGTATGACGATAAATACGCTGCTGGCACGGACCAATCGACGGATTCTTATCGTCGACGACACCGCTTCGATTCATGCGGACTTCACCAAGATCCTCAGTCCACCCTCGATTGAGGACGACAGCCTGATCAGCGCCGAAAACGCCCTGTTCGGCACCCCTGCGGCGCTATCGCTGCAAAGCTTCACACTTGACTCGGCGTTTCAGGGCCTCGAAGCCGTGGACAAGGTCGAGACGGCGCTGGCCAACGACATGCCTTACGCAATGGCCTTCATCGACATGCGCATGCCGCCGGGCTGGGACGGGCTGGAAACCATCGAACGGCTGTGGCAGGTCGACCCCAAGTTGCAAGTTGCGCTCTGCACTGCTTATTCCGACTATTCCTGGGAAGACATCGACGAACGCCTGGAACTGGGCGATCGTCTGCTGATTCTCAAAAAGCCCTTCGATGCCATCGAAATCCGCCAGATGGCCAGTGCATTGACCGCCAAGTGGCAAATGACCGAAGACGCGGCGCTGAAAATGTCGCTGCTGGAACAGGCGGTCGAGGAGCGCACACGGGAGCTGTCCGATGCCAACATTATTGTGCAGAACAGCCCGACCATTCTGTATCGGCTGCGGGGCGAGCCGTCGTTTCCGCTGATGTACATCTCGCACAACATCACCAAGTACGGTCACGTCGCCGCGAACCTCCTGGCCTCGGCCAACTGGGCCCAGGAATTGATCCATCCCGATGATCAAACGAAGGTCGACACCGCCATGGCCCGGGTGCTGGACCGGCATGCGGCGGGCGCTTCCATCGAGTTTCGGATGCGCACCGGTAACGGTGACTGGCGCTGGGTCGAAAACCGCTACATCCCAGTGCGCGACGATGAAGGCCGTTTGCTGGAAGTCGAAGGCATCATCATCGACATCACCGAACGCAAACTGGCCGAGGAGAAAATCGCCCTGCTGGCCCGCACCGACGGCCTGACCGGGCTGGCCAACCGTGCGACGCTGATCGAGCGGTTGCACCAGGCATTCGCCGCGGCTCGTCGGGGGGCGGCACCGTTCGCCATGTTTTACCTGGACCTGGATCACTTCAAACGCATCAACGATACCCTCGGCCACCCGGTGGGCGATCTGTTGTTGCAAGAGGTGGCCCGCCGGATCAAGGCCAGTGTGCGCAAAAACGATGTGGTGGCCCGCCTCGGCGGTGACGAGTTCGCAATCCTGCAGTTGGACGTCGGTGACCCGACCCAATCCGCAGCCCTGGCCGCCAAGATCCGCGATACGTTGGTACTGCCCTATTCCCTGGCTGGCAATGATATACGGGTCTCGGTGAGTATCGGCATCAGTAGCTGTACCCCGGAAAGCACCAGTGCCGACGGTCTGCTGACCCAGGCCGATATGGCGCTGTATCGCTCAAAGGAAAAGGGCCGCAACCAGTACCACTTCCACTCCGACGAAATCAATCAGGAGGTGGTTGAACGCATGACCATCGCCAGCGACTTGAGAGCGGCCATCGAACACGATGAACTCGAACTGCATTACTGGCCGGAAGTGGACTTGAGCAGCGGCAAAATCCTCGGCATGGAAGCTCAGGTCAGCTGGAACCACCCCGAGCGCGGTTTACTGGAAGGCCCGGCGTTCCTGCCCGCCGCGGAGAAGACCGGCACCATCGTCGCGCTCGGTCACTGGGTGCTGGATCACGCCTGCCAGCAAATGCGCCAATGGCGCGATGAAGGCATGGCGCCACCCGTCATTGCGATCAAACTGTCCCTGGCCCAGCTCAAAAGTGGTCCCGAGCTGATCTACGACGTGTTGCGCACCACGGCACGCTGGGAGCTCTGCCCCTGGGACCTGCGCTTCGACGTCACCGAAGCGACGCTGGCCCAGACCAAATGGACCCACAACGATGTGCTGCCGCGCCTGCGTGAGCTGGGGGTGAAGATTGCTATCGACGACTTCGGCACCGAGTATTCCTCGTTCGACTACCTCAAGACCTACCAGGTCAATCACCTGAAACTCGCTCAGGCCTTCATCGACACCGCCGCCCGCGATCCGGCCAGCGCGAATACCCTGCGCGCCATTATCAACTTTGCCCGTGAAGTCGGGATCGGCATCATCGCCGAGGGCGTCGAAACCCAGGAACAGCGCAGTTCGCTGATGGCCACCGGTTCACCGATGAACGCCCAGGGTTACTACTTCAGCAAAGCGGTCAGCAGCCAGCAGGCCGCCGCGCTGCTGAAGGCTGGCAGCATCGTACTCCCGAACCATGACATCGGGTCGATCCTGGACAACCCGCCACGCTCCGCGGAGGACAAAGGATGAAAACGCCTTTCGTGCGGACCAACCGGCGCATCCTGATCATCGACGACACGCCCTCGATTCATGAGGATTTTCGCAAGATTCTTGGCCCAGAGACCGAAGGCGAACAGACCCTGGCTGGTGCTGAAGAAGCTCTGTTCGGCACCGTGCAGCTTGATCGGCTGACGTTCCAGCTCGACTCGGCCTACCAGGGCCAGGAAGCCCTCGAACTGGTCACGCGCGCACTGGCCGAAGGTCACCCCTATGCCATGGCGTTCACCGACATGCGCATGCCACCGGGCTGGGACGGCCTGGAAACCATCGAACAACTGTGGAAGGCCGACCCTCACCTGCAAATCGCATTGTGCACGGCCTATTCCGATTACACCTGGGAAGACATGGCCGAACGGCTGGAGTTCGGCGACCAGTTGCTGGTGCTGAAAAAACCCTTCGACAGCCTGGAAATCCGCCAGATGGCCAGTGCCCTGACCTGGAAATGGCAGATGACGCAGGACGCAGCAATGAAGGTCCTGAGCCTGGAGCAAACCATCGAGGCGCGGGTCCACGAATTGCTCAAAGTCTCGCACCTGTTGCAGTACGACGTACTGACCGAGCTGCCCAACAGCACGTTGCTCGGTGACCGGCTGAACCAGTCTCTGGCCCTGTCCCGTCGTCACGACAAGCAACTGGCCGTGATGTTTCTGGGCCTCGATCGCTTCAAGCGCATCAACAACGCCCTGGGCCATCCGGCCGGTGACGAGATGCTCAAACAGGTCGGCCGCAATCTGGTGGCGACTATTCGCGAGTCTGATTCGGTATTCCGCTACGGCTCTGACGAATTCGTGGTGATCCTCGCCGATGTCCGCCACCCTCAGCAGACCAAGGGCATCGCCGAAAAACTCTTGAACGCCATCCGCGCGCCTCAGCACATTGCCGGCCACGACCTGTGCGTGACCGCCAGCCTGGGGATCAGCATCTACCCCGAGGACGGCCTCGATGCCATCTCGCTGATCAAGAAAGCCGAAACCGCGATGCGCAACATCAAGGAAAGCGGCCCGAACGATTACAGTTTTTTTATCGACGACATGAACCAGCGCGCCCGGGATCAGCAAAGCATCGAGTCTGGCATTCGCCTGGCGCTGGAGCGCAACGAATTTGTCCTGCATTACCAACCCAAACTGGACTTGGGCAGCGGCCAGGTGGTCGGTGCCGAGGCGCTGATCCGCTGGCAAAAACCGGGGCACGGTCTGGTCTACCCGTCCAAATTTATCGGTGTAGCCGAAGACAGCGGTTTGATCGTGCCGTTGAGCAAATGGGTGCTCGCCGAGGCTTGCCGACAAACCTGCGCCTGGCAGGCCGCGGGGCTGCCAAAAATCTATATGTCGGTGAATATCTCGGCCATCGATTTCCGTCAGCGGGACTTTGTCGACGGCATCGAACAGACACTCAAACAAACAGGTATGGAACCGGCCTTGCTGGAGCTGGAAATCACCGAAGGCGTGTTGATGCAGAACGTCGAAACCACGGTGACCGCGCTGACCCGGCTCAAGGCCATGGGCGTGCGACTGGCCATCGATGACTTCGGTACAGGTTATTCCAGCCTGAGTTACTTGCAGCGTTTTCCCATCGATGTGCTGAAAATCGACCAGTCGTTCATTCGCGGCTTAAGCAGCGACAGCAACGACGCTGCCCTCGTCAGCGCCATCATCAGCCTGGGCCGGAGCCTCAAGCTGACCATCATTGCCGAGGGGGTGGAAACCCTCGAACAACTGGATTTCCTCAAGGCCCATCAATGCGAGGAAGGCCAGGGTTACTACTTCAGCAAAGCCGTAGAGCCGGAAGCGTTCGTCCGGTATCTGGGGTCGGTGAAGCCCCCTTCATCCGCCACCACGTGAACGATGCGCAACGACACACAGGCCCCAAGCCAAGGAATCATCAGATGTCGCCTTCCTCCTTTCGCCATCTGCTGCGGGTGCCACTGTTCGGGTTATGCCTGAGCGCCGGCGCCGATCCGCTGAATGAACCGCTCAAACCACTGCCGGCGGTGCCACAACAGAATCCGCTGCGGGTCGAACTCGGCCGCCAGTTATTCAACGAGAAACGCTTGTCGGTCAACGACAGTCTGTCCTGCGCCAGTTGCCATCGACTGGAAAACGGCGGGGCCGACAACAAGGCGTTTTCCATCGGTTTCGCCGGCCTTCCGGTGACGATCAACACCCCCAGCGTGTTCAACGCCAGCCTGAACTTCCGGCAATTCTGGAACGGCCGCGCCGACACCCTGGAAACCCAGATCCACGGAGTGGTGCAGAGCCCCAGTGAAATGGGCAGTAACTGGGTACACGTGGTGGAAGTGCTGTCCGCTGACCCGGCTTATCGGACCTCGTTCAGCAAGGCCTACCCCGACGGCGTGACCATGAACAATGTGCAGAATGCCCTGGCCACCTACGAACGCACGCTGATCAGCGCCAACTCGCGCTTCGACCAATACCTGCTGGGTGATACCGACATTCTCACCCGGGAGGAAAAATACGGTTATCAACGCTTCAAGGATTACGGCTGCATCGCCTGCCATCAAGGGGTGAACATCGGCGGCAACATGTTCCAGAAGTTCGGGGTCATGGGCGACTACTTCAAGATTCGGGGCAACCCCACCGAAGCCGACCTGGGTCGCTATCTGGTCACCCAGGACGAAGAGGACCGCAACGTGTTCAAGGTCCCGAGCCTGCGCAACGTCGCCGTGACCGCGCCGTACTTTCACGATGGTTCGGTCAAGACCCTCGAAGAGGCGGTGGACGTGATGTTCACGTTCCAGCTCGGGCGTATTCCTTCCGCCGAGGACAAGACCCTGATCATCAAGTTCCTCAAGACCCTGACCGGTGAATGGGGAGGTAAGCCCTTATGAAAACAACTAATCGCCGCAACCTGGCGTTGCTTGGCATCGTCGCGTTGATGCTGGCCTCAACGCTGCTGTTCCTGTACCTCAAATCCAATTCGAACCAGACGACGACTTACACCGAATCCCGGGACTTGATCGGCCGGATCAAACAACTGAACGCGCAATGGGAAACCGAAATCCTCAAGGCCAGGGTCGCCATCAGTCACAACTACGATCCGTTGGTCGCACCGCTGACCGAGATGACGAACCTGTGGGAGCGGTTCGACCCGATGGAGTCGAACCACGGCCGCAACGAGTCGCCCATCTGGCGCGCCAGCCACGATGCCTACCTGACTGCCATCCAGGAAAAGACCCGGTTGGTGGAGCAGTTCAAGTCACACAACGCCGTGCTGCGCAACTCGCTGGCGTTCCTGCCCACCGCCGAGGACGACATTCATGAACAGCTGGCCCGGGTGGATGGGGACCAGCTGCAACTTCAGAACATCGCCACCGACACCTATGACTTGCTGCTCAGCAGCCTGGAGTTCGCTCAGGTCACCTCTGATGACAAGGCCGCCGACATCCTGCTCGGGCTGAACAAACTGGGGGTGAACAAACTGCGACTGCCAGAGCCTTTCCACAGCCCGATCGATATTCTGAGCAACCACATCGCGCTGATCCTGCGCGAACAACCCGTGGTCAATCGGTTGCTGGAAAACATCGAGGCCGTTCCCGTGGCCGAACGCCTGGACGATATTACCAACCTGCTCAACACCGATCAGCAACGGACCGATACGGTCGACCAGCGCTATCACTTCTACATGCTGTTGTTTTCGGTGCTGCTGGTGTTGCTGCTGGTGTACCTGGCGGTTCACCTGATGCGCAGTTTCACCGTGATCAATCGCGTCAACAAAGCCCTGCAAACCGCCAATGAAGACCTGGAGCTGCGAGTTGAAGAGCGCACCCGCGAGCTCAGGGACACCCAGAGTGAACTGCTCGACACCGCGCGCCAGGCCGGCATGGCCGAGATCGCCACCAATGTGCTGCACAACGTCGGCAACGTGCTCAACAGCGTGAACATTTCGGCCGACCTGGTGACCCGAAAACTGCGCGGCAGCAAGGCGCAGGGCCTGGGCAAGGCCATGCAGCTGATCAACGAACATCAAGGCGACCTCGGCGACTTTCTGACCGAGGACGCGAAAGGCAAGTTGCTGCCCGGCTACCTGAATCAACTGGTGGAGGCCATTGCCCTTGAACAACAAGGCATGACCGACGAACTGGCCCAGCTGACCAAAAGCGTGGACCACATCAAGGACATCGTCGCCACTCAGCAGTCCTACGCGGGCGCCAACAGCCTGATGGAACCGCTGCACATCAGCGAATTGCTGGAGGACGCCCTGCGCATGAACTCCGGCGCGCTGACCCGACACCACGTCATGGTGGTCAAGGAATACAGCGATGTGCCGCAGGTCATGGGCGACAAACACCGTTTGCTGCTGATCCTGATCAACCTGATCAGCAACGCCAAATACGCCATGTCCGACCTCAGCAACCGCCCGCGACAAATGACCCTGGGGGTCAAAATCGTCGATGACACAACCCTGCAAGTCAGCGTCAGGGACGACGGCGAAGGCATCGCCGAGGAAAACATGACGCGGATCTTTGCTCACGGGTTTACTACCCGCAAGGAAGGCCACGGCTTCGGCCTGCATAGCTGCGCCCTGGCCGCCATCGAGATGAATGGCCACCTCACCGCCCATAGCGACGGACCGGGCAGGGGTGCGCTGTTCACGTTGCAGATTCCGCTGAAAGCCGTACCGGTTGAAGCATGAGCGAGCGTTCGAACCGACGCATTCTGCTGATCGACGACACGCAGTCCATTCACGTGGACTTCCGCAAGATTCTCACGCCCACGCCGGAGCAGACCGTCGAACTGGACGAGATGGAGGCCACGCTGTTCGGCAGCGACGTGAAGTCCGCCAGCCCCCTGTTCGAACTGGATTCGGCGTTCGGCGGGCAGGAGGGGCTGGGCAAACTCAAATGGGCCTTGCAGGAAAACCGCCCCTACGCCCTGGCCTTTGTCGACATGCGCATGCCTGAGGGCTGGGACGGCGCGCAAACCATCGAACATTTGTGGCAAGCAGATCCCCGCCTGCAGGTGGTGGTGTGCACCGCCTATTCCGACTATTCCTGGGATGAATTGCTGGACCGCTTGCAGGCGCATGACCGGCTGCTGATCCTGAAAAAGCCGTTCGACAATATTGAAGTCCAGCAGATGGCCAACACCCTGCTGACCAAATGGGACATGACCGAACGGGCCAGCGTGCAAATGGACCATTTAGGGCAAATGGTCGAGCGCCGAACCCGGCAGTTCACAGAGGCCAGCGTTGAGTTGCAGCGGGAAATCGACGAGCGCAAACAGCTTGAAACCCAATTGGTGCAATCGGAAAAACTCGCCTCATTGGGGCAACTCGCGGCCGGCGTCGCCCATGAAATCAACAACCCCATCGGCTTCATTTCCTCCAACCTTGGCACCCTGGATGGCTACTTCAAACAATTGCAGGAAATGCTCGACGCCTATCGGGATGCGGAAGAGGCGATCGGCTCCAACGAGCTGATCGAGCGTTTGAACCAACTGCGCGAACGGGTCGAGCTGGAGTTCCTGCGCGAGGACATTCCGCTGCTGATCAAGGAATCCAAGGACGGCATCAACCGGGTCGGGCAGATCGTCAAGGACCTGAAAGACTTCTCCCGCGTGGACTCCAATCAGGAATGGCAGTGGGCCAATCTGCAACAGGGCATCGAATCGACGTTGAACATTGTCGCCAACGAACTCAAGTACAAGGCCGATGTGCTCAAGGAATATCAGGACCTGCCCGACATCGAATGCCTGCCTTCGCAAATCAATCAGGTGATCATGAACCTGATCGTCAACGCCTCCCAGGCCATCGGCCCGGAACGCGGCACCCTCACCCTGCGCACCGGGGTAGAAGCTGAAACGGTGTGGATCGAGGTCGCAGACACCGGCTCCGGCATTGCACCGGACAGCCTGCAGAAAATCTTCGACCCGTTCTTCACCACCAAACCCGTGGGCCAGGGGACAGGGCTTGGGTTGTCCCTGTCCTATGGCATCGTGAAAAAACACCGGGGGGATATTACGGTGCGCAGTGAGGTTGGCGTGGGAACAACCTTTCGGGTCGAATTGCCGATTCATCAATCCAAACCGCTCCCGCCTAGGTAGCCTCCTGGAAATCCATCTCCGGTGGCTGGCGACGGAAGCCGCCGGTCAGCACCGCCAGGTACACCACGCCAATCGCCAGCCAGCTCAAGCCCAGATAGATCGCCAGGTGATCGAGGCTGACCATCAGCCACAAATCCGCCGCCAGACCGATAAATGGGAACAACAGGAACAACACGAATTCACGCAGCCCTTTGCTCTCACCGCCGATCCAGTAGTGAAAGATCACCGACAGGTTCACCAGGCTGAACGCGAGGAACGCGCCGAAGTTGATGAATGAGGTCGAGGTGGTGACATCCAGTTTCAACGCCAGTAAAGCGACCACAGCGCACAACAGGATGCTGTTGACCGGTGTGCCATAGCGTTCGTGCAAGGTGCCGAAGAAGGATTTTGGCAGCACGCCGTCGCGGCCCATGGCGAACAGCAACCGCGAACCACTGGCCTGAGCCGACAGGCCCGAGGCGAACTGGCCGACGATCAGGCCGATCAGGAAGATCGACACGAACAGGTCACCACCGATGTTGCGGGCAGATAAGCGGCCGGCACCCTGCCGGCGGTGGATTGAGCGAGGATGCCAAAGGTGCCGAGCACAATGATCGGCGTCATGTAGGCGATGCCGAACAGCACCACCGAACCCAATGACAGGGTGCGTTGCAAATGAGCCATGAGCGACTACTCCGAATTTATTAGATTTATGGCAGAGCCGAGTTCGGCAAAAAATATCGGGGGTTACGTTGTTGTTAGGTGATCGTTCCCACGCTCTGCGTGGGAATGCAGCCCGGGACGCTCCGCGTCCCAAGAGCGGACGCAGAGCGTCCATTGAGGCGTTACCACGCAGAGCGTGGGAACGATCTAATGGCCAGGAATCAGCAACTCCTGCAATCCACAAGCATGCTCAACAATCTCCCCCGGCAACCGCAGCCGCTGATCATCCAGATACCGATAATCCTGGCGCGCCGCCGTCAGCTGATTCAGATCCAGCTCAACCACAAACTGTCCTTCCTCCCGTCCAGCCTCGAACAACAACGTCCCAAGCGGATCCACCAGCGCACTGCCCCCAGCAAACACCAACCCGCCATCGCCCTGTTCTACCCGGTTGACCATCAGCGCAAACGCCTGGTTTTCCTGGGCGCGGGCCATGATCGCGGTGCGGTGAGTCAGGCCATACGGGTCCATGTTGCCATTGGTGACGATCAGCAGCTCGGCACCCAATTGCGCCAGGGCACGGGCGGTTTCCGGGAATTCGATGTCGTAGCAAATCAGCAGGCCAACCCGCACACCGTTCCACTCACACGTGGCGTAACGGTCTCCGGCCTCGAACACACCGCGATCCGACGCCCACAGGTGCGTCTTGCGATATTTCAGTGCGATACCTTCGGGAGTAATCAGCAACGTGGTGTTGTAGAAGCGGCCGTTGTCGGTCTCGGCCATGCCGATCACCACGGCGATGTTGCGTTCACGCGCCGCAGCCCGCACCGCGCTGACGGTCGGGCCGTCCAGCGGTTCGGCAGTTGCGGCCAACGCTTCGAGGGACGGAAAACCCATCAGGTGAGTTTCGGGAAACACAATCAGCTGCGTATCGGCAGCACAGGCAGCAATCGCCTTCAGGGCGCGTTCGAGGTTGTATGCCGTGTCGTTGTCACGGCCCGCCAACTGGGCGAGTTCGACTTTCATGGGTATTCCTTGTTCTTGATGCCTGGCAGAAAGATTGCCCGGTCGGTGTCTGTGCGCCAGTATGCGCAGCAAGCCAGCGGCCGGGGAATCACGCCGCTGGGGTAAC
Source organism: Pseudomonas sp. AL03 (assembly GCF_029960815.1). Classification (GTDB taxonomy): domain Bacteria; phylum Pseudomonadota; class Gammaproteobacteria; order Pseudomonadales; family Pseudomonadaceae; genus Aquipseudomonas. The sequence goes on along the minus strand of NZ_JASBRE010000001.1, from coordinate 470,103 downwards.
CCGATAGGGGTAGAGGCATGACACTCTCGTTAGACGACATCGCTTGGCACCGCTCGGTCGGGCAATTGATCGACGCCCTCGACAAGCCCAATTTCTGGACGCAGCTTGTACGGTTGCTGAATCAGTACGTGACCTTCGACAGCTGGGTGGCGCTACTTTTCAGCGCCGATCAGCACCCGCAAGTGTTCGCCGAATGCCCGGGCGCGGATGGCAGTCCCGATCAATTGTTCCAGGACTATCTGCGCGGCTTGTATCTGCTCGATCCGTTCTACATCGCCTGTCGCGAGCAGTCGCGCACCGGGCTCTATCGCCTGTCGGAAGTGGCGCCGGAGCATTTCGAGCTGACCGAGTACTACCAGCGCTACTTTCGTCTGAATGTGGTGGCCGATGAAATCCAGTTCAATTGCCAGCTCGAAGGCGACCGCACGTTGTGCCTGTCACTGGGCAGCAAGCAGCGTTTCAGCGGCCAGCAGATTGCTTTGCTGTCGCTGATCCAGCCCTGGGTGCTCGGCCTGTTGCGCCAGCGCCTGCCCTACGAAATAAACGAAGTTGTGGCCCTCGCGCCAGCACCGCCGCAAGCCGACTGGCGAGTGCAGCTGGAAGCGTCGGTGCAACAACTCAAAGGCGCGCAATTGACCGCCCGGGAACTGGATGTCGGGCGCTTGATGCTCAGCGGTTGCTCCAGTAAAGAAATCGCCCGCAAGCTGGAAATCTCTGTCGAAACCGTGAAAGTCCATAAGAAACACATGTACAGCAAACTGGGGATCAAGTCCCAGTCCGAGCTGTTTTCAATATTTCTCCAGGCGCAAAATGCCTGACACACCGCTTTTCTGTAGGAGCAAAGCTTGCTCGCGAAGAGGCCATCACATTCAACGTTGATGTTGGCTGACACACCGCTTTCGCGAGCAAGCTCTGCTCCTACAAGAAGCCGAGTCCGAACCCAAGGAAACCGTATGAGCCTGTCACTCCTCAGCCGCTACGCCTTCTTTGCTATCTGTGTGATGTTTACCCTCTTCAGCCTGCCCTTTCTGGGACATGACTGGCTCTGGCCGATCACCGCCGTCACCGGCATTCTCAGCCTCGTGGGCCTGTTCGATCTGCTGCAAATCCCTCACGCGGTTATGGTGCGATCATTTTCGGCGGAGCCCTAGTGACCGTTTCCCTTCGCAGCTATCGGCCAAACACCTCGTGCGACGCATGTCGGCGACCGAGATCAAATTGTTCTCGCAGTTGCCTGTGTTCTTGAAACCGGGGGAGTTGCTGACCGGTGAAGTGAATGGCGAGTTTTACTCGCGGATGTGGCAGATGGAGCGGGCGGATAGTTTTGAGCCGAATGAGTTGGCTGCCGCGTAAACAACGTTTGAACGCCAACCTCATCGGGAGGTTGGCTTTACACCAAGGAAGGACACCATGCTGAAAGTCATCGCTCAGGATTTCATCAAGCCCGAATACATTGAAACGGTTCGCCCGTGGTACGCCGAGCTGGTCGAGAAGACTCGACTGGAACCGGATTGCATCGCTTATGACTTGTTCATCGATCAAAAAGACCCCGGGCACTTTATCTTCGTCGAACAGTGGCCGAATCAGGCGGCGCTGGATGCTCATTGCCAGTCTGAGCATTTTCGGCGCCTAGTGCCGCAGATCAACCGTTTCCAGTCCCGGGATTGCATTGTCGTGCTGATGGATGCGTTCTGACGCCCGTCGTCACCAGCGAAGCGCCTTGATCGGGGCAGGCTCTTTCATGACGATAAAACCGTAATCGCCCAGCAAATAAATCCGGTAGTACGGGTTATCCACCACCGGTGGATAACTTAGATAACCCACTCGGGTCGCGTTACGTCGCTCCTTCTCCGCAACGACATGGGTGATGCCCACTTTCGGCAGGTTCTCGGCCAGCATGAAAAAGTCGATGTTCAGCAGATAGTGCAACACCGGCATCTGCTTGAACGAGCCCGCCGCCCCCAGCAGCCAGTGGTCGGAATAGGTCACCGACATGTAAATGCGCTTGGCTTCGCGCAGCTGTTGATTCGACGCGATGTCGTGTTCAAGACTCAATAGCGCGCTGGACGCGAAGGTTTTCTGCACCGTCAGCACCCGCCCATAGGCGAACGACAGCGAAAGCATCGCCAGCAATGGAATCGCCAGCAACAGCGGCAGCCGCTCGTGGATTCGAGTCAGCGCCAGTTGGCTTAAATAGAACAACAGCACCAGCAGGACTGCGAAGCCCATCAGCGTCCTGGCACCTTCATTGAAGTCCCGGAAAAACAGTGCAACACCCGACACCAGCAGCATCACGACCGGCAATGTCAGTAAACACACCAGGCCGATCAGGGTTTTCTTCAGCCCTGTGTCCTGACGCTCCAGCACGTTCAGCCCCAGCCGGACACTGCCGGCAATGGCACACAGCAGCAGTGCGGCGAACACCCAGGCAAATCCGCCGTGAAACAGCAGCACGACTTTTTCCAGCACCCGGGCGATGTTGATTTGGAGTTGCAGCAGGGGCTGCGCCGTCCAGTTCAACAATAAGGTGCGATTTGCATTCATGAACGGATAAGCACTGACGCTGTAAATCAAGCAGCCCAGGATGGCCTGCGAAATTTTCCAGCCGATCAGCCCGCACCATGGCGGCCAGGCCAACTTGTCGTTCGCGCTCCTGAGCAGCTCCAGGCAACACAGGCCCAGAAACACATTGAGGCTCACTTGATAGAGCCCCAGCGCCAGCGCAATCAGGAACGAGGGCACCAGCCAATGAACAATGCGCGAGGGATGACGGAAGGTGATCGCGTAGATAACCGCCACCAGGCTTAAAGCCATGGCGGGGCCGTCGTATTGATAGGACAGGTTTTGCAGAAAGAACGGGTTGTACCAGAGCGGCAACGGCACCAGGCAGCAAGCAATCGTCGGTTGCGGGTAGTAATGAAACGTCAAGCTCGTCAACGCCGCGGCCATGGCCAGCGTGGCGATCAATAGCGGCAACGGGAAAATGTTCGGCGCGGCATCGCTGAAGGTCAGCGCGTTGTAGAACAGCTCGGTAAATAACCGCCCCTGCCCCGCCCAGGCTGTACCGGCAGACAGGGATCGCCAGTTGTCGTCGATATACGGATAGTCCGCGAGGATGATCGGAACGACATACACAAAGGTCGCCAACAGAAAAAACAGCCAGACCTGGCGGCGTCCGAGTTCCTTGCTGAAAAAGTCGCTGAACCTGCCCATGCTAAAACCCGAGCCGGTCTTTGCCGCCGACGACGTCTTTGACGATATAGCGCGGCCGATGCTTGGCTTCGATGTAGATTCGGCCGACGTACTCACCGAGGATGCCGATGCCGATCAGCTGTACGCCGCCGAGAAACAGAATGGCCGTCATCAACGACGGGTAACCGGGGACGCTGTTGCCGAACAAAACCTTGTCCAGCACCATGTACACCGCGTAAAGCACCGCAAAGATCGAAATACCGCCACCGACGTAAGTCCATAAGCGCAACGGCACTGTACTGAACGAAGTCACGCCTTCCAGCGCCAGGTTCCAGAGCTTCCAGCCATTGAACTTGCTGGTGCCCGCCACTCGCTCGGCTCGCTCGTATTCCACGACCACGGTGGTGAACCCGGCCCATGACAGCACACCTTTCATGAACAATTGGTGCTCGGGGAGCGCACGTATAACATCGACTACCTTGCGATCCATCAACCGGAAATCCCCGACGTTTTCTTCGATCCGGGTGTAAGCGATACGGTTCAGCACACGGTAGAACAGCGACGCGCTGTGGCGTTTCAGGTAACTATCGGCGGTGCGATCCCGGCGCTTGGCGAGCACCACATCCGCGCCTTTTTGCCATTGGTCGATCAACCGCGGGATGACGCTGATCGGATCCTGCAAATCCACGTCCATGGGAATCACCGCATCGCCGGTGGCATATTCCAGGCCGGCAAACAACGCCGGTTCCTTGCCGAAATTGCGCGAGAAGTTGATCAGCAATACCTGTTCATCGGCTTGCGCCAGGGCCTTGGCCTCCTCAGCCGTACGGTCGGAACTGCCATCGTTGATAAACACGATCTCGACCTCTGCCTGCTCAAGCCTCAACTCGCGACGCACTGCCTGATAAAACAGGCTGATCGCTTGTTCTTCATTGAATACCGGAACGATCAACGAGACTTTCATGCGTTACGCTCGCGAAAGACCACGTACTTTGAAAACAGAAAGCCAAGCACCAGGCTCAATGCCGAAAACATGGCCACTGTCAGCAGACCGTGAAGTTTCCACACGTCTCCTGCATGGCCGACGCCCAGACTCAAACCTCCCATGGCCCCCAGAAACAAAAGATAGCCGCCAACCGACGCTTTGGCATCGAAGGTGTAAAGCGCGTTCATGTAGAAGGAAAACGAGGCGGCAACGCAAAAGGCCGCCAGGTTGCTGACAGCCTGACTCAAGTCAGCCCCCACACTCAGCAGGAAAAAGATTTGCCAGTGGATCAGCGTGTTGGCGACACCGACCACCGTGTAGCTGGAAAATCCTTTCCACAAGAGCCTCATGGTGACTCTCCCGTTTCACGTCATAAAACTTTGAACCTGTCTGCTGTCAGAAATCATAGGTCTGATGGCCTTTCAGACCAGCGGTTAAGGCCATCGCCCTGCCAGGAGACATCCCGTAATACCCAGGTTTTGCAATTGCCTGCGAATCACGCCACCCTGCGCCGCTTTCGGCTACTCCTTATCTCAACACCCGTTCACGAGCCCGCCGTCATGACGTTTGAGCGCGATCACCGAGTCGACTTTTTTCGCGGCCTGGCACTGATCTTCATCTTTTGGGATCACGTGCCTCACAACCCCCTTGGCCAAATCACCCTGCGCAACGTCGGTTTCAGCGATGCCGCAGAAATATTCGTGTTCCTGGCCGGTTACGCGGCCGTTCTGGCCTATGGCAAAATCCTTGCTCGCGAGGGTTACCTGATCGCCTGCGTGAAGATTCTGCGGCGTGCCTGGGTGCTTTACGTGGTCCATATTTTCCTGCTGGCCATGCTGATGGGCATCGTGTTCTTCGCTAACAGCCATGTGGAAACCCGCGACCTGGTGGAGGAAATGGGCCTGCATCACTTCATCACCAACCCCCAGCAAGCGTTGACGGATGAGTTACTGCTGCGCTTCAAGCCGAACCTGATGGACCCGCTGCCGCTGTACATCGTGCTGCTGGCGGGATTGCCACTGGTCCTGCCGCTGCTGGTGCGTAAGCCGTGGGCGGTCGTAGCGGTATCACTGGCGGTGTACTTGCTGGCACCGCGGTTTGGCTGGAACCTTGCGGCAATCAAGGACGGTGTGTGGTACTTCAACCCCGTCACCTGGCAACTGCTGTTTATCCTCGGCGGCTTTGCGGCAATTCACGGGCTGCGGCCACGGTTGCCCGACACTCGCCCGCTGTTGCGCCAGCCCTTGTTTGTCAGCGCGGCGGTGTACGTGGTGGTTACCGGCGTGATTACGGTCTCCTGGCGCTGGCCGGAAATACACGATGCCGTGATGCCCGCCAGCCTGAGCAACCTGCTGTACCCGATCAGCAAGACCGATCTGTCGCCGGTCCGGCTGCTGCACTTCCTGGCGCTGGCCTATGTCACCGCCAGGCTCTTGCCCGGCGGCGGCTGGACGCAAAACTGGCTGGCGCAGCAATGCTGCCGCATGGGGCGCTACTCACTGGAAGTTTTCTGCCTCGGCGTGCTGTTGGCGCCCTTGGCGGACATGCTCAATTCGTTGGGCGGCGATGCCTTTGTGATGCAAGTCTTCAGCGCAGTGCTGGGGGTTGGGTTGATGGCGTTGCTGGGGGCGTGGCTGGACTTCAATAAACGCCTGAATCGATCAGTGCAAACCGCGACAGCCTGACATGCAAAAAGCCCTGCCAATGGATCGGAATGCTGTTCGCTTAAAAAAATGGATGGCGGCCAGAAAGCCGGGCGGGTTTTGATCGTGTACATATCCGTTTCTGCGGTCACGGCGGCTTATGGTTCCGCTCTTACAGCGTGTCACTTTCGAAAAGCGCGAAAGTAACCAAAGCGCTCTTGCCCCTTTCGTTCGGTGCCTCGCTTAGGCTCGGCATGCCCTCGCTCCGGTCCTGCTCCGTGGGCCCGCCGCCATCCATGCCGGGTTGCCCACTGCGCAGAACCTCCACTCGGCCTCTCGAGGGGGCGTGCACCGCAATAGCCAAAGCGAGGCGGCCTACCGGCCGGCCTGGCTTCAAGTGAACGCATTTCCTTGTAGGAGCTGTCGAGCAAAGCGAGGCTGCGATCTTTTGATCTTGCCGTTGCTGTTGCTTAGCTTTGGCTCCAGATCTGCCGCCCCTTTTCCCAGAGGCCGAACGCAGGCGTTGCGCAGGGGGTACCGCGGCAAGGATGCCGCGGTAGCCGCCCCCGGAGCAATGCCTTCGTTACGGCATGCCGAGCCTAGGCGAGGCACCGAATGGCGGGGCAAGAACCCTTGGTTACTTGGGGTTTTTCCAAGTGACTCGCTGTAAAAGCGAAACCGCTAGCCGCCGTTACCGCAGAAACGGATATGTACCCCATCCCAAAACTCTCTTAAGTGAACAGCCTTACGGCCAATGGACCGGGGCTTTTTCATTTCAGGCGTTACACCTTACGAAGCCGAATGCACCGCACCTTGCGACACATTGGTCGGTTGCAGCTTGAACACGTAGAACACCACCGTCAGCAATACCAGGAACGCCGGGCCTACATACAGTGCTACGCGGGTTTCCGGGAAGTACGCCATCAGGCCGACCACCAGCACCAAAAACGCCAGCGCCAGATACGAGCTGACCGGGTACAGCCACATCTTGTATTTCAGGCCGGCACGTTCGCTGGCGCTCAGGCCTTTGCGGAACTTGAGCTGGGCCAGCAGGATCATCACCCAGGTCCAGATCGCGCCGAAGGTGGCAATCGCCGTCACCCAGACGAAGACTTTTTCAGGCACCAGGTAGTTGAGCAGCACACCCAGCAACAAGGCGCCGATCGACAGCAGCAAGGCGCGACGTGGCACGCCGTTGTTCGAGGTCTTGGCGAAGCCGGCCGGGGCCTGGCCATTCTGCGCCAGACTGTAGAGCATGCGACCGGTGCTGAAGATCCCGCCGTTGCAGGACGACAGTGCGGCGGTGATCACCACGAAGTTGATGATGCCGGCGGCGGTCTTGATACCCAGGCGCTCGAAGGTCATCACGAATGGGCTGCCCTGAGTGCCGATTTCGTTCCACGGGTAGATCGACAGAATCACGAACAGCGCGCCGACGTAGAACAACAGGATCCGCCAGAACACCGAGCCGATCGCATTGGGAATGGTCTTCTGCGGATTCTTCGCTTCACCGGCGGTCAGGCCGATCATTTCGACACCGAGGTAGGCGAACATCACCATTTGCAGCGACATCAGCACGCCTTGCACGCCGTTGGGCATGAAGCCGCCATGGGCCCAGAGATTGGAAATCCCCAGCGCCACGCCGTCGTTGCCAAAACCGAACGCGATCACGCCGACGCCGCCGACCACCATCGCAATGATGGTGACGATCTTGATCAGGGCGAACCAGAACTCGAACTCACCGAAGGCTTTCACCGCGATCAGGTTGATCGAGCCCATGCTGACCAATGCCGCCAGCGCCCAGATCCAGCGCGGCACATCGGGGAACCAGACGCCCATGTACACCGCCACCGCGGTAATTTCCGCAACGCAAGTCACCAGCCACAGGAACCAGTAGTTCCAGCCGGTCAGGAAGCCCGCCAATGGGCCGAGGTAGTCTTGAGCATAACGGCTGAAAGAGCCTGCGACGGGGTTGTGCACTGCCATCTCGCCGAGGGCGCGCATGATCACCAGGATCGCCAGACCGCCGATGATGTAGGAAAGCATGATTGCCGGGCCGGCCATTTCGATGGCCTTGGCTGAACCGAGGAACAGACCGACGCCGATACAGGCACCGAGCGCCATCAGGCGAATATGCCGTTCGCCGAGTTCGCGTTTGAGCGGGCCGCCTTGAGCGGTCTCGCCGTGGGGCAGGTGATTGCCGACTGGCATAGGGGTACAACCTCATCTTGTTATTGGATATGACCACCGAGTAACGAAGCGCTGACCGGTAAGCCAATGCTTCTGAGAAACCGGGCCTGCTTCGTGAGCAAACCCGTCTTGTAGGACAAAACCTGCAAGATCAGCGGGGCGTGCAGTATAAAAAGCTTCCTACAGGAGTTTTCACTCTATAAACCATAACATTCAGCGAGAACTCTCGGGAAAAGCGCGGTTTACGGAGGGGCATTACCTGGCTTATGCAGGATTATTCGTCATTGAAACGGCGCGGAGTATTGCACGGTAATGGTGCGTCGTCATGTTCCTATCCAACCAGTATTTACACGGAGATGGCTCTAAATAAGTTATTCCAGCGCGCATCAATTTCTGTGCTCCTGACTGGATCCGTCAGGATTTTCGGAAAATTCACTCAGCATTTGCGGCTGCGTGCAGGTAGAGGGATGGCTAGGGTGAATCGGAATCACTACTTAAGGGCGCAAAGGAATGCATCCACACCCAAACTCACACTTGCTACGCCATGGACGCTTTTCGGAACGAGGCCGGGCCTATCTCATAACGGCGGTTGTGCATCAACGCCACCCGATATTCACCGATTGGCGGTTGGGTCGGTTGTTGGTCGCTGAACTCAGGCGAGCCCATGAACAGAAATGGGTCAACTCGATAGCTTCGGTGGTCATGCCTGACCACTTTCATTGGCTGGTGCAACTCGAGCAACACACACTGGCGCAAGTCATGCAGGCTACCAAGTCACCTAGCACACTCACTATCAACCGGGCGTTAAATCGCGAAGGGGCGTTCTGGCAAACCGGCTACCACGACCGAGCAATCCGCGATGGAGAAGAACTCCTGCCGTTCGCTCGATACCTAGTTGCCAATCCATTGCGCGCAGGACTGGTGGAAAAAATCGGTGATTACCCGCTCTGGGATGCCAGTTGGTTATAACGTGGCGAGGGAATTTAGCGGAGCGCCGCACCGCCCCGTTGGGTGGCGCAGCCGCCCCAAACCAGTCACCCTCGCCCTTTCAGAAAGACCGCGCTTGAAGGATTACGACTGCTGCGTAGCCGGACGGGGCGGTGCGGCGTTCCGCTAAATCCCCTCGCCACAGGTCAAAGTGGATCCACGACATTTGGAGGATCACAATTTTTTCACCATCGCCAACCACCGTCTAAGCTTCAGACAAGCCCGATCAATCTGCGTGAATGGATCAGTCGACTATGGGCGCTTTATGGCAAACCGATTCGAGTAAAAATGTGGTCCCGACTGAACGTGTGGATGAAGCGCCTTTACCTGAAAAACCTCGTAGCAGTCGCACGAAACACGGCTGGGGGGCTTTCTGGTTGTTGTTGCTGATTATTCTGATTGTCCTGGGTCTGGCTGCCGCCAAGGAAATGCGCACCTCGAAATTTCAATCCCGGGAAGTCAGCCAATTTGCCGCCTCCCTGACCTATGAAATGCAACGCGGCCCCAGCGACGCCATTCGCTATCCGGGCGCCGGGCCTTTCGACCTGCGTCTGGGCTACAGTTCCATGGATGAATTCCTGCCGCGTCTGATCAAGCGCGATTACGTTATTGCGTCACAAACCCGGTTTTCCCAAAAGCTGATGGACTACACCGACAAGGGCCTTTTCGTGCCCTACGCGGAGAAAATTCAGGCTGGACTGTCGATCACGGATTGCCGAGCGGCACCGCTTTACCAGTACAACTACCCACAACAACTTTATTCAAGCTTTGCGGCGATCCCTCCCGTAGTGGTCAACAGTTTGCTGTTCATCGAAAACCGCTTCCTGCTCGATCCCCGTCAGCCCCGGGCCAACCCCGCGGTGGATTGGCCGCGGTTCGGCATGGCGGCATGGTCCCAGGTCGCCAAGTTGTTGCACCTGCCAGGCCAGTCGGCGGGCGGCAGTACCCTGGCGACGCAACTTGAGAAGTACCGGCATTCGCCCGATGGCTTGACCGTGTCGGGCGCGGAAAAAATCCGCCAGATGATTTCCGCCAGCGTGCGCGCCTATCAGGCCGGACCGGAAACGCTGGAAGCTCGGCAGAACGTGGTTCGCGATTACCTCAACAGCGTGCCGCTGTCGGCCGTACCCGGCCACGGTGAAGTGCATGGCATGGCCGAAGGTTTGCGCGTTTGGTACGGCGCCGATTTCAACAAGGCCAACGAACGGCTGGCCAGCAACGCGACAGATCCGAAAAGCATGTCGGAAAAAGGCCTGGCGCTTCGTGAAATGCTCTCGTTGATGATTGCCCAGCGCCGCCCTTCCCATTACCTGACCAAGGGTCACGAGGAGCTGGCCGACCTCACCGACAGCCACATTCGCCTGCTGGCACAGAACGGCGTGATCGATGCGCCCCTCGCCGCAGCGGCGCTGGCCAGCAAAGTGACCTATCGCGACTGGCAGACCCAGCCGACCATTCAACCGATCGAAACCAACAAAGGCATCAGTGTGGCGCGCAGTCGATTGGGCGGATTGCTCAATCGGCCGCTGTACGACCTCGATCGTCTCGATCTCTCGGCCACCAGCACGCTGCAAGGCAATCTGCAAACCCAGGCCACCGAATACCTCAAGCATTTGGCCGACCCGGTTTTTGCGACACAAATTGGCCTGATGGGCGAACGCCTGCTGACACCCACCAGCACCACGCAAGTGCGCTACAGCTTCACCCTGTTCGAACTGACCCCGGACGGTTCGCGGGTGCGGGTGCAGACCGACAGCACCGATCAGCCGTTCGATATCAATGAAGGCAGCAAGCTGGAACTGGGCTCCACCGCGAAAATGCGCGTGCTGACGACCTATCTGCAAATCATCGCCGAGCTGCACGATAAGTACGCTGAGATGACCGTACCGGAATTGAAGAAAGTCGACGTCCCGGATCAGGATCGCCTGAGCCGCTGGGCCGTCGATTACCTGATCCAGAATACAGACCGCAACCTGCCGGCAATGCTGGGTGCCGCGCTGGACCGCAAATACTCCGCCAGCCCCGGCGAAGCCTTTTTTACCGGCGGTGGATTACACACATTCGTGAACTTCCGCAAAGAAGACAACGGCCGCCTGCCTACTCTGCGCGATGCCCTGCGCGAATCGATCAACCTGCCATTCATTCGGCTGATGCGTGACCTTGTGCGCTACACCACCTACTCCGGCCCCAACAGCAGTGCCGAGTTGCTCAAGGACGATCGCGACCCTCGGCGTCAGGAATACCTGGCCTCTTTTGCCGACCGCGAAGGCACGTCGTTCCTGCTGAAATTCTGGAAGAAGTACAAAAACAAGGACACCCAGGCGCGGCTCGAAACCTTCCTCGACAGCATGCGCCCGACACCGATTCGCATGGCCGCCGTGCATCGTTATCTGCTGCCACAGGCCAGTCAGGAAAGCTTCAACACCTTCGTGCGTTCACACCTCACAAGCGACAAGCTCACCGAAAAACTGACGGACGAGCGCCTCCAACGGCTCTACGAAAATTACAGCCCCGGCGCCTACGACTTGCCGGATCAGGGCTTCATCGCCAAGGTTCACCCACTGGATCTGTGGCTGATGGGCTACCTGCTGAACAACCCGGATGCCAAGTGGAGCCAGATCGTCAAAGCCAGCCAGTTCGAACGTCAGGAAGTCTACAGTTGGCTGTTCAAAAGCCGTCACAAAGGTGCGCGCGACAGCCGCATTCGCACCATGCTGGAGATCGAAGCGTTCCTCGACATTCACCAGCGCTGGCAAAAAGTCGGCTATCCGTTCGACCACCTGGTGCCGTCGCTGGCCACCGCCATTGGCAGCTCCGGCGACCGTCCGGCAGCATTGGCGGAGCTGATCGGCACCATTCTCAACGACGGCGTGCGCATGCCGACCCTGCGTATCGACAGCCTGCACTTTGCGGCGAACACGCCGTATGAAACCAAACTGATCAATGACCCGGATGTCGGTAAACGGGTGATGCCGTCCGAGGTCGCCACGGCCATGCGCGAAGCCTTGTCGCAAGTGGTGGATGCCGGTACGGCCAAACGTGTTTCTGGCAGTTTCATAACGCCGGATGGCAAACCGTTGGCCATGGGCGGCAAAACCGGGACCGGGGATAACCGCATTGAAGCCATCGGTTCGGGCGGACGGATTCTGAGCTCGAAATCCATCAACCGGACTGCGACTTTCGTGTTCTTCATCGGCGATAGCCATTTCGGCACCTTGACCGCGTTCGTGCCGGGGCGCACGGCGGAGGCCTTCAAGTTCACTTCGGCGTTGCCGGTCCAGGTGCTCAAGGGCATGGCGCCGATTCTGACGCCGTATCTGCAACCGGGTACTCATACGCAATGCCTGCCGGTCGAGGTAGCTCGCCGCGGATAAAAAAGGGCGGTAATTAATTATTTTTGGCATTGATAATTCCAATGCGTTGTGGGGACGAACGCTTATTAAGCAGCTGTAATTCGAACTTTTACTTTGAGCCTCGGGCGTTAGGCTGATGACTCCCATTAATGCCCAAGGTTTATCAACAGCATGCCTGACTTACAAGGAAGTACGTCTGAACTGTCGCAAGCCGACAATAAAGGTCGTCATTACGCGTTCATCGAGAGCCGGATTCACCCCACATTCAAGAACACTCCGTTGCGAAGCCTCAGAGAGCTGGCCCTAACGAAAACAACGCCTGCGCCATGGATCAAGACAGCCACGGACCGCGATCACGCGCACTTGCAAAATGCCAACCTCGAGCTCTGGTCCTCTCGCAACAAGATCGACCGTTTCCTCGACACGTTGCAAAACGTTTACCCGTTCGCCGAGCCGTTACTTACCGACGCGCTGAAGAAACAATTCGGTGTTGAGGTCGATGTAAAAACTACCTACTTGCATCTTTATTTACCCAAAAAAAATCCTTGGTACCTCATCGATTCGAACGACGGGTTCGTCACGCGAACCGTATCGCTGCTCGATGCCGCGCTGCACAACTTCGCCCGAGACGAAACGTGTGAACCGGACTCGGAATTCATCAGCCAGCCCGATTCCCGTGGGCACTTCACCGTGTTGCCGATCAAACGCAAGATGTCTATCCCCGGGTTTCAGAATTTGTGCCGCGAACTGGACATCGGCGCGCACTACAGCCAATACCTGGAAGAACAGCTGCGACCCCGGGATGGCGTTGCGCAGTATGTGTTGCAGCGCTGGATCACTGATACCGAAAAAGCGGCTTTCAAGGCGGCGGCTCAACAGGCGGTAATGACCGGAGATATCGACTTCGGCGCCCGCGTCCTGATCCTCAACATGCTCGACGGCCAGCGCAAGCTGCTGCGTAACGGCAGGGCAATGCAATTCGCTGAACTGTACATTCTGGACAGCCGGCTGACAGGCATCGTGCTGATCGCCCCGGATCTGGAGCAGCATCGCGGTGTCGTGCCCGTCATCGCTTACGTGCCGCAAGACCCGGAGCATCCGCTCAAGGAATACCCCTCGACCAGCGCTTTCATGAACGAACTGACCCGACAGCTGCGCGACAATGCCGTCATCTCTTCCTCCGGCATGAGCTATCGCCAGTACTTCAGCCGGTTCGTTGATCAGACGCAACGAGGGCATTTTTTCGGCGAGCTGCAACAACGCCTGTTCGAGGTGAAATGGCATGACAGAGCAACCACGGACCCGCTACCGAACTGGAGGGAAGTCCCGAAAAACGCTGTCAATCTGCAATTCAGCGCAACGCCGATCAGAGGCGATCTTTGTGAACACCTGTACCAGGCAAAACTGAACAAAATTCTCAACGACGCCCAGCACATTGCCGTGTCAACTGCCGATACCGACCGCAATGCACGTTGGGCGTGGTGGGACAACTTCAAGAAAATAGTCTCGGACATCTTCAATGTGGCGTTGCTGGTCGTCACACCGTTCGTCCCCGGCGTGGGGGAATTGATGATGGTGTACACCGCGTATCAGATCACCAGCGACGTTATCGAAGGTATTGTCGACCTGGCCGAAGGGCTGCGGATTGAAGCCGCCGAGCATGTCGTCGGCGTGGTCACGGACATCGTTCAACTGGCCCTGTTTGCCGCAGGCGCGAAGATCGGCGACCTCGCTCGCCTGAAACTGTCGCCGCTAGTCGAAGGCATGAAACCGGTGAAACGGGCCAACGGTGAACGACGGCTGTGGCATCCCGACCTTAAAGCTTACGAACTATCAGGTCTAACCTTGGCGACCGACTCCAGGCCTGACGAACTCGGCCTGCATGCCCACGAAGGGCAAACAATTCTGCCGCTGGATGACAAACATTTCGCCGTGCACAAAGACGCACAAACCGACGGTTACCGCGTCACCCATCCGCAACGTCCGAATGCCTACAGGCCCGAGTTGCAACACAACGGCCTCGGCGCCTGGACCCACGAAGCGGAGAACCCGCGGACCTGGGATAGGCTGACACTGTTGCGGCGTCTGGGCCACAGTGTCGATGCTTTCAGCGACGCCGAGCTGGAAAACGCGCGCATCATCAGCGGCACTGAAGAGGGCGCGTTGCGCAAGATGTACGTCGACCACATGCCCCCGCCGCCGCTTCTGGAAGACAGCCTCAAACGCCTGGAAATCCAGTGGCTGACTCACCAAACCCTTCAACGGATTCGAACCGGTCAGGCGCTCGCCCCCTCCTCCTACTGGTTCGAGCCGATGGCGACTTACCTGGATGGCTGGCCTGCGGACAAAGCAATCAAGGTTTATCAGAATGCCGATCTGACCGGGCCTTTCCGCCAGTATGGCAATGCCACCGCGACCAGCGATCAGACACTGTCCACCAGCCTTTCTCACATTTTGAGCAAGCAGTTTGCGCAAACCCTGGTCGACTTTCTCGATGCCCCGCAGCGCGAGGCTTTGCTCGGTGGGCCATTGCCCCAAACCGAACAGGTGCAAGCCCTGCGCAATCGTCTGGCTGGTGAAGCACAACGCCGTTATGCAGATGTCTTCAATTACCTGTATCAAGGCGCACAGGCCACCGTCGATCCTCACGTCCGGCTGATTCGCGAAGCCTTTCCCGAGTTGCCCACCCGTGCGGTCACAACCCTGTTGAGCAATGCCAAAGGTGCTGACCTCGAGCGCATGGCCCAGGAGCATCGACTGCCGTTGAGCATCAAAAGCCGCGCCCGCGAAGCCGCATTCGAGGCACGAACCAACCATGCCTACGCCGGGTTCAAGGACGCAGTGCAGTGGGTTCCGGAAACCGAAAACCTGATGTTGAACGCGCTGAGAATTCATACCGACACCTTCCATGATCTGCGGATCGAGGTGCGTGATACCTCAGACATCGGGCCGCTGCGGTGCAGTGTCGGCTCGCAGCAAGCGTCAACGGTCCGCGTGCTGATCAGGGATGAAAGGGGCAGGTATGAAATCAGGGACGGCGACAACTACCCACTCAGTGAAGCGCAGGACTTTTACGAAGCGGCCCGACCTTGTCCAGATCGGCGACCACACTCACAGAACGGGTCGAGGATTTGTATCCGCATTTCAACCAGCGCGAGACCCGCACCTTTGTCCGCTCTCTTGGATCGGAAGAACAAGGGCATCAGACACTGACACGACTTGAACGCGAGCTGGATGATCTCAAGGTGCTGCTCAATCAGTGGCGATTCCAGCAACCTGAAGGCTGGGGGCCGGGCAGCCAGTCCTTTCGCGACAAGGGCGGACTGCACATTTTCCAGCGACTCATCGAGTGTTTCCAACGACAGGCGACGGTCTTCGGTGAGCGCAGTATCACTGCCGAGGGCGGGTACGCGCTGGACCTGTCGGTGGAGCTGCTTCCCGTCAGCCTTGAGCGGTGGTGGAAAAAGCTGCCGAATCTCAAACCGTACCTCGATCAGATCGACACCCTGAATCTTGACCGCACACGTTTTTCCGCAAAGGCCACCGGCCTGCTCAAGGACTTCCCGCATCTTCGGCAGCTGAGTGCCAGGGCCTGTGAGTTGAAGCAACTGCCCGAAGGCATCGGCCAGATGCATTTCCTTAAAACCCTGCGCCTGATGGATAACGAGATCACCCTGACCGCGGCGGACGCCGTGCGCCTGAAGCATCTGACCCGTATGGAAACCATCAGGCTCGATGACAACCCGCGGTTGGGTCTGTTGCCGAATGTAGAGCGCATGCCCAGGCTCAAAGTGCTGTGCCTGAGCAACACGGGCGCCACCACATGGCCCCAGGGCGTCCTCGGGCCATTCAACAAGCCGCGGCCCCGGGGCTTTTTTCTGGATCTGCAGCACAACCCGATCAATGAAATCCCGACAGTGGTGCCGGGCTCCCACGATGCCTTGATCGTGGCGCGTACCCGCCTGTACCCATGGGATCTCTCTGAGACCAATCGGGTTATTTACCAGGAATATCGGCGCTCAGTCGGCCTTGCGCCCGAACAAGCCTATGCCCAAGGGGCCCTGGACGCGATCGCCCAATGGCCCATGAAGGACGACTCCGAATGGTGGAGTAACAACGTCTCCGGGCTGGGCACCTTCCGGGAAGAAGCCTGGCACGACCTGATGAACGAGCCTGGCTCGGAGGGCTTTTTTGAGCTGATCCAGAAACAAACACTCGGCGCCGATTACCGGGCCGGCGCTGAAAGGCGCGACCAGCTCAGCAGTCGGGTCTGGCGGATGATCGAGGCCATTGACCTCGACACCGGGTTGCGCAAGGACCTGTTTGAAATGGCGACGGCGCCCACCACCTGCGCCGATGCCGGTGCGCAGGTGTTCAACCACATGGGCATCAAGGTGCTGGTGTCCGAAGCGTATGCCTTTTCGACTTCGACCGAGGACCTTGAAAAGAGCTTGGCCACCCTGGCAAAAGGCGCAGCTCGCCTGGCGCGGGTGGAAGACATCGCACGCGCTGATTTCTCCAGTCGCGAAGGCAATCCTGATGAAGTGGAGGTATTTCTCGCCTATGAAACCGGGCTCGCCCAACGCCTCGGTTTACCCTGGCAGTCGGAGTCGATGTTGTTCCGCCCGATAGCGGGCGTCAGCGGCAAAACCCTCAATACGGCCTTCGACACGGTGATGTCGATGGAAGTCGGCGATGGCTTGATCAACGACATGATCGAGCAGCCGTTCTGGGAAAAATACCTGCGTGATACGTATCCGAATGAGTTCACCCACAACACCCGACTGTACGAAGAGAAGACCGAACTGCTGGATCAACTGCGCGAAAGCCAACAGGCCTGGGTAAGCGCCAAGGGAGGGCCGACGGTGCACAGACAAAACCTCAAACGGCATCTTCAAAACCTGGCCAGGCAACTGGATATCGCCGACAGTAGCGTGCTCGTCGATCAAGCGATGAGCGATGAGCGATGAGGTTTATGGCCAATTGCTGAACGACATTGGTTATCAGGAAAAAGAGCTGAGCAGGCGGCTGACGCGCGAGGCACTGCAAAAAACCTCGTCATAAGGTTCAAACGCAAACACCCCTGATGCCTGGGCATCAGGGGTACCCGCTGATGCAGACATTCATGCCCCCGGTGTTTTGGCGCTGAACATCAGCACGACGCTGCCGCTGTAATCCCCCGGCCGGTAGCCACCCTCCGGTTTCACGGGGGCAATTTCGAGCAACACCCGAGCGCCCGCCGCCGCTTCAGCCTGTGACACCACCTCCTGCACATTAATGTCGGAACGCAATACGACGCCATTGAAGCTGACCTGTAACGGGATGTCCTCGCTGGGCCTGCCGTTCGACAGATACGGGAGTGTTTCCATACGTGCCTGAATGGCGCTGGAAGCATGCCGCACATCGAAATATTTGCGCACGCTGCTCAGTTCTTCGGCGACGGGATTCCATTCGAGTTCCTGGGGCTGATGTAACCAGCCGGGCTCCGTTGGCAAGATGTAAAAGGCACGGGTAGGGACTTCCAGAGATACCCAAAAGATCTGCGATTCACGAGCCGCCTCGACCAGTGAACTCGTTAGCCCGCTGACCGCCACCAACGCGGCGACAACACATTGCTTGATCATGTTTTCGTTACCTGTTGCGTCAATGGAAAGCAGATTATTGGTGAATGCCTGTCAGCTCAGCGGCTGGTGATTTTCAGGTTCTTTTTGCTGTCACCTTCAATCAGGAAAAATCGGTATTCGCGATCTTTTTCCTTGTCGAAACCAAACGTCTTGCCAGCCATTACATGGTGCTTGGTGGTTGCACCGCAGTCGGCTTCCTCGGTCAATGAGCAGCTTTTGAATTCATCGACGATCACCACCGTGTTGCCGTTGTTGCGCAGTTCGTAGCGGCTGTCGGTTTCGTTGACGGCGGTCTCGAAACGGGCGTCCTTGGGCCGCACGAAAAAGATCGTGCCGAACCCGGTCATCAGGTTGACCCCGGCCGACAGGCTCTTTTTGTAGTCTTCGCGCTCGTCCTGGGTCACCACAAAGTCATCTTCCTTTTCTGGCACCACCGGCACGAAGCGCACCCGGAAGTAACGCTCGCGGTCACGTTCGCCCATGTACAGCAAGCGCGTGCCCTGCATGCCCTGGGCCGGCACGATCAGCCGTGCCGGGCTGGCCATCACGCCGTTGCGCGAGGCGCCATCGGCGGCGTTTTCGACCGGAATTTCCCGGGTTGTGCCGTCGGCGTCATAGACAATTTCCAGCACATTGACCTTGACGAAAGCGGTGGCGTCGCCGCTGTTGAACACCCGTTTCAAGTAAGTACTTTTGTCCGCATCCAGATAGTCATACACAGTGCCGACATTGATTTGCGGCCCGGCCTGCACAACGCTGCAAAACAGGCTGAGCGCCCACAGTAAGAACACACGATTCATCGTCTTCAATCCTGTAAAAATTAAATTGATCAGCACTGGCAACTCAGACTTCCGAATCCCAGATGATGGTGATGGCGGTGGAAAGCGAAGCGCTCGTGCCTGGCTGCAGCAACTGCTCGATCGACTCGCGGGGGATTTCGAAAAGCAGCGTACCGACCTGGCGATCCACATACTGACTCGGCTGGAATGGCTCGCTCCAGACGTTGTGCAGTAACCGGAAGCGACTCACCGGATTCCCGTTGGAAGTGATTCCGGCAGGCAGCGTCATGTCGGTTGTCACCTTGGTGACATTTCCCCCTCCATACATTCGGCAGTGGTCTCTAGCGTTCGAATCGTCGCACACCATCATCACCTTGAAGCGCGACGAGGCAGAGATGTAGAAGATCTGTTCGCGGAAGATTCTGTCGGGCTTGCGGCCACCGTCGATCCACTGCTGCCAACCGCCCTCTGGTTCAAGCGAGACCTTGTTGCCGCCCGGCGGCACATCGACTTTCAGGGTGTGTTGTACGTCCAGTACGAAGTCCAGGGTCAGCACGTTGTCATCCGCAAACATCAATGGCCCAAACGTAAAGTCGCGCTGTGGGCCGAGCGTGTAGGTCAACGATCCGGTGTACAGCCCGGTCGACATCCCCAGCGGATTGGGTGTGCGCAATTCATAGGCGATATCCATGGTGTCGAACGAGATCGACGGAATGTGGAACTGTGTGGTCTTCGTACAACTCTCCTCCTGCGGCGTTTTCCAGAAAAAACGGAACCGGTCAGCGGTGTAAGACCCCACGCCGCTGTATTGGCATGGCGGCGATGCATTAACCCAAAGACCTTCCCTCCACAGCTGCTCATGACCTTTGAGCGCGCTGGTTTCCCCGGTCAACTCGGCGGCAGGGTGACTGAGAACGTACTGGGAGCCCAGGCCGATGATGCGCACCTCGACGGTTTCCGTTTCCAGGGTTTGGGCATTGGTGACGGTCAGCTTTCGCCAATTGGCCGGCGCCCGCAACTGGAGAACTTCGCCTGGGTTCATGGCCCGCTGAGAATTGAACCGGACCGGGATCTGGATGCTGAACATGCCGTTATCGGTGCATTGCGCTGGATAAAGCGCGCAATACCCGGTGTTCGGCGTTTTGTTGATGAACACATTTTTGTTCGGCTGCGCAGGATCCGGCTGAAACAACGCCTGGATCTCCTGACTCGCCGCCTGCGCCGAGGGGGCGCTCAGCGCCGCCAACAGCCCCAGGAACCACAAACACTTTTGCATTATTTGATTCCACCTTTGCATTGCATGGCCCCTCACGGCGCCTCGGCACTGAAAATCAGCTGCACCGCTCCGTAGTAGCTTCCCGGTTGGAAACCTCCGACGGGCACCTTGGGCTGGATCTCCAGCGCAAAACGCCCCCCCATCATCGCCTCGGTAGCCGACACCACTCTGCGGGGCGGCGACTCATGGCTGAGTAGCTGGCCGTTGAAACTGACCTGCAAAGAGATGTTCTGCTCGTCATTGCCGTTTGACAGATACGGCTCGCTTTCCAGCCGGGCCTGGATGGCGCTGGTGTCATGCTTGACGTCGAAATTCTTGCGTAACCCGCCCAACGTTGCGGTGTTCAGATTCCACGGCAACACTTGATCGCGGTGAATCCAGTCGGGCTCGCTCGGTATCACATAAAAACTCGGGGTCGGAATCTCCACCAGGACTTCGAAGGTATGTTCTTCACGCGTCGCGAACGCCGACGCACTCATCAACATCAGAATGCCCGTGCCCAGGGCCAGGGATGTTTGCCTGCTCATTTGAGGATCCTCCATACGCGGCCCATCACACTTCCGAATCCCAAACCACCACCACGTTGCCCGAATAACGCTTGGGCGCTGTTGGGCTGAAAATCGGATCGAACGCCTCCAGTTCGAAATGCAACTTGCCCGGTTTTCGCTCTACAAACTGGCTGGCCTGGAGCATGACGGGGCTTGCGACGGTGCTCAGTTCCCGGTGCTCGACCGGTTTGCCGTACACATCGGTTACTCCATGCGGCATGGTCACGCTGACCTTCAACGGGGCGAATATGAGGCTGTCGGCATCGCTTACACTGCAGCCCGTTCCGAGGATTGAAGAACACTCCAGATACATCTTGAATCGAGACGAGGCGGAAAGAGTGAAGGTCTGGTCGCGAAACAATCGCACCGGCTTGCGTCCGGCCTGCAGCCAGCTTTGCCAGCCCCCGGCGGGCACGAGCAGAACCTTGTCGCCGCCCGGGGGAATGTCGACTTTCAGCACGTGCTGCACATCCAGCACAAAGTCCAGGGTCAGGATGTTGTCATTCGGCTGCATCAACGGCCCGAAGTCGAAATCCGCACCCGTGCCTATGGAGTAGGAAAACGAGCCGGTAAACACCCCGGAAGACATCCCCAAAGGATTGGGGGTACGTAGCTCATAGGCAAAATCGAACGTGTTGAAGTAAATCGACGGAATCGTGAAAGCAGCCACCTTGGTGCAGGGCGCCTCCACGGGGGCCTTCCAGAAAAATCGATAACTTCTGGGGGCATAGCTCGCTACACCACTGTACTGACAAGGGGATGGCGGATAAACCCAGCCATTACTGGTCCACAGCTTGTCATGGGCCTTGGTTATTACCGGCTCTCCGGTCAGCGTGGTGACGGATTCACTCAGAATGAACATGGAACCAATGCCGATAATGCGTACTTCAACGGTTTCTGTTTCATGAGTTTCGCTGTTAGTCACCGTCAGCTGTCGCCAGTTGGCCGGTACCTTCAACGCAATAGATTCGCCAGGCTCAATGGCGCGCCGGGAATCGAAACGCACAGGCAGTTGAATACTAAACATGCTGTGTTGAACACATTGCTCTGGATAGGTCGCGCAATAACCACTGTTCGGCGTCTTGTTGATAAAAACATTTTTGCCCGGCTGCGACGGATCCGGCGCGAATGACGCTTTGATCTCCTGATTGATGGCCGCTGCTGGAGGCCCTGCCAACGACAGGCACAGCCCCAGCCCCAGCCAATCGGTGAACCGTTTCATGCTCAACCCGCCTTTTGTTCGGTGGTCGCGACATCGGCCAGGGTGTCCGGCGTGCAGCGCAGGTCCCCAATCATCAACACGTTGTTTTCACTGCGGTGACGGTTCGCATCGAGGCGGAACTGGCAGCGCAACTGGTTGCCCTGGCGCACTTCCAGGGTCGGCGAGCCGGCGTTCATTTCCATCGAGAAGAAGCCGTCAACTTCCGTCACCCCGCGACTGGCGTGGTTGATCACGTGGTGGCCCTTGAGCGGCTGCCCTTGCGAGTCGACCAGTCGACCGAGCACGGTCAGGGTTTTCATCACGCGGATCTTGCGGTACTCGACACCGCCCTTATTCAGGTGATAACGGGTGCGTGCCGGCTCGATGGTGGCGGCAGGCACGTTGTTGCCTTCGAAGTCGAAACTCACCGAGCTGTTCTGGTAGGCGGTGATCGGGATGAAATTGCGCCCCGGCCGCAGTGCAGCACTGCCGCCGCTGTAATCGTCCGCGCGCAGTGCGATGTCATCAATGTCCGATTCCACGTCGACAATCAGCCCGGCACCGCGCATTTCATGCTGGCTGGTCAACACCATTTTTTCCCCGCCCACAACCAGGGTGCTGTCCACGTTCAGGCCGCCGGTGAAGTTGCCGTTGTAGGAGGAACGCTGGATAAAGCCATCGCCATTGATTGCGTCGGTGCGAAAGTTGGCCAGGCTGGACACGCCGACGCCGTAAGTATCAGTGAGCGCGGTCACCGAGACGTTCTGCAGCACGTGATCCTTCAAGTCCTTGCGCCAGCCGATGGAGGCGTTGTTGTCGCGGCCGCCGTCGCGGTCGGTGCGCGAGCCGATGCTGCCGGTAATCTGCTGACCCGGCGCGCCCAGCGCGACATTGATGCTCAAATCGACGCCGCGATTGCGCGCATCGCCGCTGCTGAAGCTGCCCGGCCGATCGAACAGCGACAAGCGCCAGTTGGCATCGCTGCCGAACAGCACGGTGCGCTGGTTCCAGCCCAGGTCCAGGCCGACGCCCTCGGTGTTACCTTCGCTGTGGGATACGCGGGCGTTGATCGAGGTTTTGCTGCTGATCCGATGATTGAGCGCCAGGGATGAGTTGCTGGTCTCGCCGACGAAGACATTGCGTTGCCGTACCCGCGTGCCGTCCGGCAGGGTGTCGTAAATATGGGTGGTGTCGAGCCAGCTGCGGTTGTGGCTGACGACCAGGCTGCCGGCGCCATAGTTGTAGAGGCTTTGCAGGTCCAGGCCGGTGCCATGATCCTGCGTCTGGTAAACGTTGGCGTACAGGCTGATCTGGTTGGCCAGCGTCCAGTCGATGGAGGTGCCGTACTGCATTTTTTCGCGAATCTGCCGCGCCGACGCGCCGACAATCACCCGTGGGTGCATCAAGTAATTGACCGAGGCCCCCGCCGTCGCACTGCCGCTGGCCTGTTGATCCCAGTTGCTGAGCAGTTTGCTTTCTTCACCGGCAAACAGGTTGTAGCGCCAGCGCTCGTCGAGGTTGCGCCAGTTGTTGGGCTTGTACACCAACTCACGGGTGGTCGAGGTGATCTGGCCGTCTTCGATCAGGCGCACTTCCACTTCATAGATCCCGCCTGCCAGCGGTCGGGTGTCGAGCGTCTGCAAACCGGCGGGCACCGACTGAGTGTTGATCAACAGGCCATCGCGATAGATCTCCACCGAGCCTTGGCGATTGGCCGTGACATAGATCGGATAGACACTCGGCATGGGACTGTTGATCGCCAGGCTGTCGGAGCTGCCGTACATGACGCCGACTGCCGTGTCGGGGCTGGTGCCAAACGTGCGCGGTTGGCGGGTCAGCCCTTCGGAATTGGGGGTGAAATAGCCCAGGCGCAGGAAACTGCCTTGCAGCTCGCGCTGGGTGTAAAGCTCGTGCACCGCGTGGTAAAGCTTGTCGTCCGGGCCGCCGAGGCGGGCCATTTGCATGTTGAACGCCTGGCTCCAGTTGCCCAGGCTGCCACTGGCCTCAAGGCCGAAGCGTCCGCCCAGATCCTGTTGTTGACCGCCGTTGAGATTGAGCTGGTTGCGCACCATCAGACCGCTGCTGCCGCCCTCGGGTTGCTCGAAATAACGCTTAGCCTCCACGTTGCGCTCAGCGTTTTCGGTGAGGATCGAAACCAGCGAGTTTTCCAGGTTGTAATGCACGGCCAGCACCTGATCGGGGCAGGAACCGGTGCACGTGCCCAGCGGCACGCCAGGTTTCAGAAAGCTGGCCCACTTTTCCCGCTCGGCCGGGCCGTAACGGTTTTCGCTGGTGTCGGTGAATTCGAGGAGGGTGATGCGATCATCACGGGACAACACCACCATGGCCTCCCCCAGCGGCTGCTGATCGAGTTCGACCCGAACAGCCAGAGGCACATCAAAAAAATGCTCCTCGAAATCCGCCGGCAAACCCTTGGCCTGCGCCAACAAACTTCGCGGTGTCGTACCGGCGAAAACAGGAGCCGCCATTGCGCTGGCACAAAACAACAGCGCAAGCGCGGCCGCGATGGGTGTCATCGGGAACATGAACTCTTACTCTGATTACGAACACGTTGGAGTCCGGCAGACAAGCCGTGCAGGTTGTCCGCCGGGTAACGCTACTTATAGAAGTTAGCGCTTAGTGCCTGATCGTTCGATCAAGGGGTGACAGCATCGAAGATCATTGCCACGGCACCGGTGTAATCGCCCGGTTCGAAGGTAGCCCCCAACGCCTTGATATTGAGTGGTGCGCGGAAGTTCACGTCGGACTCAGCCTCACCCACGACCATTTGCGGTGTCGTGGTCAGGACCTTGTTGTTGAACGAGACTTGCAGATCAATCGCTGTGGCACCAGCAATCAGCTTCGGCAGACTTTCCAGGCTGGCGTGAACCGAACCGTTGTTGTTGCGCACGTCGAAGAAGCCGTTGACTTCGCCCATCTTACCGGTGGTCGGCAGATAGCTCATGTCCTGGTCCTTGTTGACCAGGTCAGGGTCAGTCGGCACCACGTAGAAGCCGTTGGTGGGTACGTGGGCGATGAGGCTGATGGAGTGACGAGCTTCGCCCGCGCCGAAAGCCATGGAGGAACCCAGTGCCAGAACAGCCAATGGAGCAGCAATCGCGAATTTCTTGAACATCGTTCAGTACCTGTTTTTTAGAAGAGGATCGGTTCATTGAAAGTTCAAACAACGCATACCGGTGACGGGTTGTGTTGATGTGAACTTTCAACGCCGGGGCATGATCGACTGTTCGTTCTGGAATGTAAGCAGGCAACTTCCTATGATCACGTAGTTAAATAACCCCATGACCGGAAAGAAAAAAGAACAAAAAATCAAAATACAAAATAGCAGCTGTAAGTTCCGACCTACATACAGATTTAACAAAAAAACCATACAGCAGTTCCCACTAGGCACCATGGGACTTTTTAGGTTTTAGAACTTGAACTCAATTAAAAAATAGAGCAATGACTTTAATTTATCGAGCCATCCCCTATAAATAGAATTTGCCTGGCGTATGCGTAAATTTCCATGGTTCGAAGCAACCTACCACTCGTCGACTGAAAGACGAGTCCCACAAAAAGGTCTTGCCCACGCCTTAAGATATATCTTAAGTTGTATCTAAACACGACAGAGGTTAGAAAAATGAGAGACCCTCATGCCCCCCACCGCGAGCACGGCGACGGTCGCGACGGCTTCGAGAAACGCCCCGGCCGGGAACGCGGCGGTCGCGGCCCCCGTGTCTTCGCCCCTGGCGATCTGAAATTGCTGCTGCTGGCGCTGATCGCCGAGCAGCCGTGCCACGGCTATGACCTGATCCGCCAGATCGAAAGCATGTTCGACGGCGCCTACAGCCCCAGCCCCGGCGTGATCTACCCGACCCTGACCTTTCTTGAAGAAAGCGAAATGATTCTGGGCGACGCCGAGGGCGGCAAAAAACGCTACAGCATCACCGACGCCGGACGTCTGTCGTTGACCGATCAGGCCATTGCGCTGGACGGCGTGCGAATGCGCATCGAGGTCAGCAAGCGGTCATTGCGCGGCCATGATCGTCCAGCCGAGATCCACGAGGCTGTGCACAACTTGCGTCACGCCTTGCAGATGCATCACGGCCGCTGGAGCCCGGAAGAAATCCTGCGGGTGCGCGACCTGCTCAACAACACCGCCAAAGCCATCGTCGATGGCCCTGTCGTTCAACCCGTTCAGGAGCAAGCCGAATGACTGAAGTGATCGTGCAATCCATTCACCGTGTCATGCATGAAATCAAACGCCGTCGTCTGGAAGTGTTGCGGGTGGTCGACCTGACGCCGCGCATGCGCCGCCTCACGCTGGGCGGTCCTGAACTGGCCGGCTTCATCAGCCTCGGTACGGACGACCACGTCAAACTGCTTTTCCCACAAACCGCGGCGGAACAGGCAGCGCTGGAAACCCTGGTGCTCGGTGCCGGTAAAGACAACGGCCCGATGCCGGCGATGCGTGACTACACGCCGCGCCGTTACGACCTGAACACGCTGGAACTGGACATCGACTTCGTACTGCACGGCGACGGCCCTGCCTCGACGTGGGCAGAGCAGGCCAAGCCCGGCCAGTTCCTGCACATCGGCGGGCCACGCGGCTCGATGATCGTGCCGGACATGTTCGACAGCTACTTGCTGATCGGCGACGAAACCGCCCTGCCCGCCATCGCCCGTCGTCTCGAAGGCCTTGCCGCGAATCGTCGTGCACTGGTGATTGTTGAAGTGGAAAACGGCGCCGAGCAGCAACGTCTGGAAAGCGCCGCGCAGGTCAATGTGATCTGGGTACTGCGCGAGGGTGGCAAGGACAACCTGCTGACGACGGTGAAGCAGCTGCAAGTGCCGAGCGGCAATCTGTATGCGTGGGTGGCGACCGAGAGCAAAGTGTCGCGGCAGATACGCCGGGTGTTGCTGGATGTGCATGGTTTGAATGAGCAATTCGTCAAAGCCGTGGGTTACTGGCGGCTGGATGACAGCGACGAAGAATGACCGCTGCTTTTGTGCCTGCCAGGTTTCCTGTGGTGAGGGGGCTCCTGTGTTCATTTTGGGGCGCGCCATCTATCAAGAGCGATCAATAACAACGCGATCACTATAAACCCCACCAATACCCCCCCCGCATTCACAAACACCTGTGGATAACCCAGCGTGCCGACGTCAATGAACGGATAGGGATAAACCGCCAACTCGTGCCCACGCAGCAGCGAATAGGCGAAGTACACCAATGGATAGATCACCCACACAGCGATATGCCGCAGTCGCAACGTGCCTTTCGGCACACAGAACCACCAATAAGCCAGAAACAGCAGTGGCATGACGTCATGCATCAGTTCATCGGCCAGCCATTGCCAGCCTTGCGGATGCCATAAATGGCGCAACAAAACGTTGTACGCCAGGCCGACCACGGCGATGCTCACGGCAATCCCGCTACTCACCCACGACTGCAAGAACCAGCGTCGCGCTGCCGACTCGCGGGACGTCAGTTCACAGGTCAGCACGGTCGCTACCAGCGTATTGGTCAGCACAGTGAAATAGCTGAAGAAGCTGACCAGTCCACCCAGCAGACTGGCCGCCAGGGTCCAGCGTGAGTAGAAAATCAGGTACAGCTGAATGGCCAGACCGGTCCAGCCCAGCACAGCCGCCACGGCAACAACACGACGCCTCACGGCAGAACCTGGCGTCGGTGGGTTGACCATATTCAGACCGGGCGCTTGGTGCGCATCAACTTCACGTACAAGTGCTCGACCTTCTCCCGTGCCCACGGGGTTTTGCGCAGGAATGTCAGGCTCGACTTGATGCTCGGGTCACTCTTGAAGCAGCGGATGTCGATGCGCTCGGCCAACCCCGACCATTCGTAGTGTTCAACCAGCGCGTTGAGGATTTGCTCCAGCGTCACGCCGTGCAGTGGGTTGTTGTTCTGTTCGGTCATGCCGGGCCTTCAAGCGTAGAAAGGGTAAAGAAGCCGCGCACCTTAGCCGAGGGCTTCGTTGGTGGAAAGCGATCTGTGTGCTGTCCGTTAAATGTAGGTGAACCCTCAAAGATCGCCTCCCGGCACTGTTACCGAATACGAAAGAATTCATCTCGTTAAAAGCGCTTTCTCTATTTGTAACAGGACATTATCCTTGCGCCCGTCAAGCTGAAACGCTTCCGCTGCCCGCGTCATATCGCCGCTTCAGTTCACTTCCCAGAAAAAGACCCAGAATTACTTCTCCTATGCCTTATTTTCAAACTCCGCGAGACAGCGCTGTCTGCAACGCTATTGCTCGGCGAAAAGCCCTGAACCTGATCGGCGGATTCACCGCGTTGGGCCTCGCCACCTGCACCCAGGCGGCCCTGGCCTTTGATAGCGAGAGCTTATTCACGAAGAGGCCATCACAGCCAACATTGATATTGCCTGACCCACCGCTATCGCGAGCTAGCTCGCTCCCACAGGGAATGCGGCGTCCGCACACTTTCAACTGAACCCTGCCCGCACAGGATCGTCATCTACAGTGAACTTGCGCGGGCTATTTAAAACGTCACGGAGAACCACACTATGAGCACTGATGGTGCTTTGAGTCGAAGCCGTCTGCTGCCGAGCCTGCTCGGTATCCTGCTTCTGCTAATGGGCCTGGCCATGCTGGCCGGGGGGATCAAGCTGAGCATGCTCGGCGGCTCGCTGTATTACCTACTGGCCGGTATCGGCCTGGCGCTGACCGGCGTGTTGATGATCTTGGCACGCCGCGCTGCGCTGGGCCTTTACGCGGCGGTGCTGTTCGCCAGCACCGTTTGGGCCTTGTGGGAAGTCGGCCTCGATTGGTGGCAACTGGTGCCGCGTCTGGCGATGTTGTTTGCGCTGGGCATCGTCATGCTGCTGCCGTGGTTCCGCCATCCGCTGCTGATTACCGGCCCTGCGCCGATGGGCACCGGCGCACTGAGCGTCGCCGTGGTGCTGGCCGCCGTTGCTGCGCTGGCCAGCCAATTCACCAACCCCGGTGAAATCAAAGGCCAACTGGACCGCGACAGCGTGCCGGGCATGACCAACACCGCCCCGGCCATGCCCGACGGTGACTGGAACTCCTACGGCCGCAGTGCGCACGGCGATCGTTACTCGCCACTGGCGCAGATCACGCCGCAAAACGTCAACAAACTGGTACCAGCCTGGACCTACCGCACCGGTGACATCCCGGGCCCTAACGACCCAGGCGAAACCACTGCCGAAAACACTCCGCTGAAAGTCAACGGCATGCTTTACGTCTGCACGCCGCACAGCCAGGTGATCGCGCTGGACCCGGACACCGGCAAGGAACTCTGGCGTTTCGATCCGAAGCTCTCCACGCAAAACGCGGCGAACTTCAAGGGCTGGGCGCACATGACTTGTCGTGGCGTGACCTATCACGATGACGCCGCTTACGCGTCCGAGCAGAGCCCGACAGGCACCGCCAGCCCTGCTCCGGTCAGCAACGTCTGCCCGCGCCGGATCTTCCTGCCGACTGCCGACACCCGTCTGATCGCCCTGAACGCCGACACCGGCAAGATGTGCGAAGACTTCGGTAACGGTGGTCAGGTCGACCTGAGCGCCAACATCGGCGGCTTTAACGCCGGCGGTTACTACTCCACCTCGCCTCCTGCAGTCACCAAAGACCTGGTGGTAATTGGCGGCCACGTCACCGACAACGTTTCCATCGACGAGCCAAGCGGCGTGATTCGCGCGTTCGACGTGCACACCGGCAAACTGGTGTGGAACTGGGACAGCGGCAACCCGGACGACACCACGCCGATTGCCGAAGGCAAGGTCTACACCCGCAACTCACCGAACATGTGGTCCATGTTCGCCGTGGACGAAAAACTCGGCATGCTTTACCTGCCGATGGGCAACCAGACCCCGGACCAGTTCGGTGGCGCGCGTACCCCTGAATCAGAGCTGCACGCCGCCGGCCTGACCGCGCTGGACATCGGCACCGGCAAGGTGCGCTGGCACTTCCAGCTCACCCACCACGACCTGTGGGACATGGATATCGGCGGCCAGCCAACCCTGATGGACCTGAAAACCGCAGACGGCGTGAAGCCAGCGGTACTCGTGTCGACCAAGCAAGGCAGCATCTACGTGCTGGACCGCAGCACCGGCCAGGCGATCGTGCCGATCAACGAAGTGCCAGTGCCGCAAGGCGCGGTCGCCGGTGATCACACCTCGCCGACCCAACCGAAATCCGACCTCAACCTCATGCCGCCGCCGTTGAAAGAACGCGACATGTGGGGCGTGACTCCGTTCGACCAACTGATCTGCCGGATCGACTTCAAATCCCTGCGTTACGACGGCCCGTTCACCCCACCATCGTTGCAAGGTTCGATCGTGTATCCAGGCAACTTCGGCGTGTTCGACTGGGGCGGTATCTCGGTTGACCCGGTGCGTCAGATTGCTTTCATGAACCCGGACTACATGGCGTTCAAATCGAAACTGATCCCGGCCGCCGAAATCGCCGCCCAAGGCCCGCGTAAAAGCGAAACCGAAGGCGTGCAGCCAAACAAAGGCGCGCCCTACGGCGTCGTCCTCGAACCCCTGCTCTCGCCAATGGGCCTGCCGTGCCAGGCGCCAGCATGGGGCTACGTGGCTGCGATCGACCTGACCACCAGCAAAATCATCTGGAAACACAAGAACGGCACCGTGCGCGACAGCTCACCGGTTCCGATCCCGCTGAGCATGGGCGTGCCTAGCCTGGGCGGCACCTTCACCACCGCCGGTGGCGTTGGCTTCCTGAGCGGCACCCTCGACCAGTACCTGCGCGCCTACGACGTGAAAAACGGCAAGCAGCTGTGGGAAGGCCGCCTGCCAGCCGGCGCACAAACCACGCCGATGACCTACACCGGCAAGGACGGCAAGCAATACGTGCTCGTCGTTGCGGGTGGTCATGGTTCGCTGGGCACCAAGCAGGGTGACTATGTGATTGCGTACAAACTGTCCGAGTAAGTTTTAGCGGCGGTTAAAGGAAAGGCGACTCCTGTGAGGGGGTCGCCCTTTTTTTGTGGCCGCTGGATTTCCCGCCACACCACGCATCCCCTGTGGGAGCGAGCTTGCTCGCGAATGCGGTATATCAGGCAGCATTGATGTTGAATGTTAAACAGCCTTCGTCGGAACGCCGCCCGGAGCAAGCTCGCTCCCACAATGAAGCGGCATACACCCACCGCCCTCCACCACTCAACAGGCCGAGCGTTAGCTCGCCTGCAGCTCTTGATCTTGATCCACCCGCCCCTTCGGGAGGCTGAGTGGAGGCGTTCATCTGGGGGTAGGCGCGTAGCGCCGTTCGACGCAGTCGAACACATCGAGAGGAGGTCGAAGCGAAGCCGACCGGAGGCGATGCCCCCAGATGAATGCCGGAGCGAAGGAACGCCGAGCCTAGGCGAGGGGCCGGACGCTTGGGGCAAGACCTTTGGTTCCTTTGGGGCGTTTGCCAAAGGGACTCGTCGTAAGGACGAAACCGCCAGCCGCCGTTACCGCAGGAACGGATATGTACACCGTCAACAGGAACATGGTCGGCCCAAAGGCCGCCAAGTCAAAAGCACCTGTCCAAACCCTGAACACACACCAGAAATATCCCCCGCCATTGAAACCACCCCCCACCCGCCCCATCTAACACCCATACCCAATTGCGCAGGTGCCCCATGAGCGACCAGCAAGAATTCCCCGAAGACCCGAGCGAATACGCCGACCCAGAGAACGCCGAACACCACTCCACCGGCAAAGACCTCGCCCTGCCAGGCCAGAACCTGCCGGACAAGGTCTACATCATCCCGATCCACAACCGCCCGTTCTTCCCGGCCCAAGTGCTGCCGGTCATCGTCAATGAAGAACCGTGGGCTGAAACCCTCGATCTGGTGAGCAAATCCGATCACCACTCCCTG
Source organism: Pseudomonas sp. AL03 (assembly GCF_029960815.1). Lineage (GTDB taxonomy): Bacteria > Pseudomonadota > Gammaproteobacteria > Pseudomonadales > Pseudomonadaceae > Aquipseudomonas. The sequence goes on along the minus strand of NZ_JASBRE010000001.1, from coordinate 438,440 downwards.
GCCCTGTTCTACATGGACACGCCCCAGGAAGATCCGCGTCATTTCGACACCTCGGTCCTGCCGCTCTACGGCACCCTGGTCAAGGTGCATCACGCCAGTCGCGAAAACGGCAAACTGCAATTCGTCGCCCAAGGCCTGACTCGCGTACGCATTCGCAGTTGGCTCAAACACCATCGCCCGCCGTATCTGGTCGAAGTCGAATACCCGCACCAGCCCACCGAGCCGACCGACGAGGTCAAGGCCTACGGCATGGCGCTGATCAACGCGATCAAAGAATTGCTGCCGCTCAACCCGCTGTACAGCGAAGAGCTGAAGAATTACCTCAACCGCTTCAGCCCCAACGACCCGTCGCCGCTGACCGACTTTGCTGCGGCCCTGACCTCGGCCACCGGCAACGATCTGCAAGAAGTGCTCGACTGTGTGCCGATGCTCAAGCGCATGGAAAAAGTGCTGCCGATGCTGCGCAAGGAAGTTGAAGTCGCGCGCCTGCAAAAAGAAATTTCCGCCGAAGTTAACCGTAAGATCGGCGAGCATCAGCGCGAGTTCTTCCTCAAGGAACAACTCAAGGTCATTCAGCAAGAGCTGGGGCTGACCAAGGACGACCGCAGCGCCGACATCGAGCAATTCGAGCAGCGCCTGGAAGGCAAGGTCCTGCCGGCTCAGGCGCAAAAACGCATCGAAGAGGAAATGAACAAGCTGTCGATCCTCGAGACCGGTTCGCCGGAGTACGCGGTCACCCGCAACTACCTCGACTGGGCGACATCGGTGCCGTGGGGCGTGTTCGGCGAGGACAAACTCGACCTCAAGCACGCACGCAAAGTGTTGGACAAACACCATGCTGGCCTCGACGACATCAAGGAACGCATCCTCGAGTTCCTCGCGGTCGGTGCCTACAAAGGCGAGATCAGCGGCTCCATTGTGCTGTTGGTCGGTCCACCGGGCGTGGGTAAAACCAGTGTCGGCAAATCCATCGCCGAATCCCTCGGCAGGCCGTTCTACCGCTTCAGCCTCGGTGGCATGCGCGATGAAGCCGAGATCAAGGGTCACCGCCGCACCTACATCGGTGCGCAACCGGGCAAACTCGTGCAGGCGTTGAAAGACGTCGAAGTGATGAACCCGGTGATCATGCTCGACGAGATCGACAAAATGGGCCAGAGCTACCAGGGCGACCCGGCCTCGGCGCTGCTGGAAACCCTCGACCCGGAACAGAACGTCGAATTCCTCGACCACTACCTGGACTTGCGTCTGGACCTGTCGAAAGTGCTGTTCATCTGCACCGCCAACACCCTGGATTCGATTCCCGGCCCATTATTGGACCGGATGGAAGTGATTCGCCTGTCGGGTTACATCACCGAAGAAAAAATCGCCATCGCCAAGCGTCATCTGTGGCCGAAGCAACTGGAAAAGGCCGGCGTATCGAAAGGTAGCCTGGCCATCAGCGACACCGCGTTAAAAGCCTTGATCGACGGTTACGCCCGTGAAGCCGGCGTGCGGCAGCTGGAAAAACAGCTGGGCAAACTGGTGCGCAAGGCCGTCGTGAAATTGATCGACGAGCCAAAAGCGGTGATCAAAATCGGCCCGAAAGACCTCGAAGCCTCACTCGGCCATCCGGTATTCCGCAACGAGCAGGTACTGTCCGGCACCGGTGTCATCACCGGCCTGGCCTGGACCAGCATGGGTGGCGCGACCCTGCCGATCGAAGCCACGCGGATTCACACACTCAACCGGGGCTTCAAACTCACCGGGCAATTGGGCGACGTGATGAAAGAGTCGGCGGAAATTGCCTACAGCTACGTCAGTTCCAATCTGAAGTCGTTTGGCGGTGACCCGAAGTTCTTCGACGAAGCCTTCGTTCACTTGCACGTACCGGAAGGCGCCACCCCGAAAGACGGCCCGAGCGCTGGCGTGACCATGGCCAGCGCCCTGCTGTCGCTCGCACGTAATCAGGCGCCGAAAAAAGGCGTGGCGATGACCGGTGAGCTGACGCTGACCGGGCATGTACTACCGATTGGCGGCGTGCGCGAGAAGGTGATTGCAGCGCGGCGGCAGAAAATTTTTGAGTTGATCCTGCCAGAGCCAAACCGTGGAAGCTTTGAAGAGTTGCCGGATTATCTGAAGGAAGGGATTACCGTGCACTTCGCCAAACGCTTTGCGGATGTGGCGAAGATATTGTTCTGACGGCCTAACCTGATCGTTCCCACGTCGAGGCGTCGAACCGTCCGCGTGGGAACGATCTCTCCTCCTCGTCACAATTTGTCTCATCTTCAGTTATGCTCGCCGTTCGTCGTGAATGCCGGAGCCACTGACCTTATGTCCCCCACCCGCCTGTTTGTCCCGCTCGCCCTCTCTTTGCTGACCGCTTGCGCCACGCAACCGAAACAGAACGTGACCGTGGAAAAACAAAGCGACTGCCCGGTGAAACTGCACAGCGGGCAGAACCTGATCCTGACCCTGCCAAGCAACCCGACCACGGGTTACCGCTGGGCAATCCAGGATTCGGCCGGTGGCGTATTGCGCGCGCTCAGCCCCGAGGTTTACAGCAACCCGGAAGATGCAGGGGTCGTCGGCAGCGCCGGGATCTCGACCTGGCGCTTTCAGTCCTTCACCGCTGGCACGGGCCGTTTGCGCCTGACCTACTCACAGCCATGGGCACCGGAAATACCGGCGGTGGAAAGCTTCGACTGCGCCATCTCGGTTAACTGATCGTGGGCTGGCTGATTCTGGCGCTGATGGGCGCGGTGACCTTTCTCTACGGCGTGAGCGTGCACGCCACGCTGCTCTGCCTGCTGGTCAAACCGCTGCCAGTATTGGCGCTGCTCGGTTGGTTGCACGACGCACCGCCCAGCGAGTATCGACGCTGGATCAGCCTAGGACTGATTTTCTCCCTGCTCGGCGATGTGTTGCTGGCGTGGCCGGGGGATTTGTTTGTGTTTGGCCTTGGGGCGTTTTTGGTCGCCCACTTGGCGTATTTGAAAGCCTACTTGAGCGATTGTCGGCGGTTGGCGTTGTTGCCGCTGATCATCGCTTTGTGCGTCGGCGCGGTATTGCTGGGGATCTTGATTTCCAATGGGCTGGGTCCGTTGCTGATCCCGGTCATCGTCTACGGCCTGGCCATCAGCGCCATGCTTTGGCGGGCGCTGGCTCGCTTGGGCACCGATGTACCTAAACGTTCGGCGCTGCTGGCGGCGGCGGGCGCGCTGGCGTTTGGGTTTTCTGACAGCGTGATTGGCATCAATCGATTTTTCGCGCCGTTTCATGCCGCACCTTACGTGATAATCCTCAGCTACTGGCTGGGGCAATGGGGGATTACGGCGTCGGCCTTTTCTCAATCCGCTCACCGCCCCCAATAGATCGTTCCCACGCTCTGCGTGGGAACGATCAATTGCATGGGCCCAGCGCTTTATCAGACAACCCGCGCATCCCCCCGTCAATTTGGCTAAAATGCCGGCCTTTTCAACCGAAGCCGCTGGAACCGCCGTGAGCAAAGACCCCGATCGCCTTTTCGCCCAGCCTTTGGCCCAGGTGCCTGACTTCGCCTTTAACGAGGATGTGGTGCGGGTGTTCCCGGACATGATCAAGCGCTCGGTGCCGGGTTATCCGACCATCGTTGAAAACCTCGGCGTGCTCGCCGCGCAATTCGCCCAGCCCAACAGCGTGCTCTACGACCTGGGCTCGTCGCTCGGCGCCGTGACTCAAGCCTTGCGCCGGCACGTGCGTACCGACGGCTGCCGGGTGATCGCTGTGGATAACTCCGCGGCGATGGTCGAGCGTTGCCGCGAATACCTCAACGGTCAGGACTCGATGTTCCAGGAGCTGCTGCCGGTGGAAGTGATCGAAGGCGACATCCTCGCCCTGCAATTCCAGCCAGCCTCGGTGGTGGCGCTGAACTTCACCCTGCAATTCATCGTCCCGGAGCAGCGCACCGCGTTGCTCGCGCGCATCCGCCAATCGCTGTTGCCCGGCGGCGCGCTGATCCTGTCGGAGAAACTGCGCTTCAACGACCTCGAAGAACACGCGCTGCTCACCGACCTGCACGTCGCGTTCAAACGCGCCAACGGCTACAGCGAACTGGAAATTGCCCAGAAACGTAGCGCCATCGAAAACGTCATGAAGCCCGACAGCCTCGAAGAACACCGCGAGCGCCTGCTGGCCGCCGGGTTCTCGAAAGTCGTGCCGTGGTTCCAGTGTCTTAACTTTGCCTCGTTGATTGCCTTGCCATGATTGATCTGTCCCCCCTCGCCCGCCGTCTGGCCGGCACGCCGCTGGCCGACTGGGCCAACACCCTGCAAGCGCAACTCGACAAGAAAATGGAAAAGGGTCATGGCGACCTGGAGCGCTGGCAGAGTGCGCTGGACGCCTTGCCGAAGATTCAGCCCAGCGAAGTCGACCTGCTCAATGGTCTGACGCTGGACACCGATTGCGATGATGAAACCCGCGCGCAAATGCGTACCGCGCTGATGGGCCTGTCGCCGTGGCGCAAAGGGCCGTTCGATTTGTTTGGCGTGCATGTCGACACCGAATGGCGTTCGGACTGGAAGTGGTCGCGGGTCGCACCGCATCTTGATCTGAAGGGCAAACGCATCCTCGATGTCGGCTGCGGCAATGGCTACTACATGTGGCGCATGCTCGGTGCCGGGGCCGACAGCGTGATTGGCGTTGACCCGAACTGGCTGTTCTTCTGTCAGTTCCAGGCGGTGCAGCGTTATTTGTCCGAACCCAATGCCTGGCACCTGCCGTTCCCGTTCGAAGACCTGCCGCCGAACATGGAAGGCTTCGACACGGTGTTTTCCATGGGTGTGTTCTATCACCGCCGCTCGCCGATCGAGCATTTGCTGGCGCTGAAGGATTGCCTGGTCAAGGGTGGTGAATTGGTGCTGGAGACGCTGGTGATTGAAGGCGATCAGCAGCAGGTGCTGGTGCCGGAAGACCGTTATGCGCAGATGCGTAACGTGTGGTTCCTGCCGTCGGTGCCGGCGCTGGAACTGTGGCTGCGTCGCGCCGGGTTCACGGATGTTCGCTGTGTGGACGTGAGCGTGACCACGGTCGAGGAACAGCGCGGGACGGAATGGATGAAGTATCAGTCGCTGAGCGATTTCCTTGATCCGGAAGATCACAGCAAGACGGTTGAAGGACTGCCGGCGCCGATGCGTGCGGTGATCGTGGCCCGTAAATAAAAGCTTCGCGGGCAAGCCTCGCTCCTACGGTTCACCGAAATCTGTAGGAGCGAGGCTTGCCCGCGAAAGCGATCTAACGGGTTGCCCGCCGGGCCTTGAAGAACTCACTCAACACCGCCCCACATTCCTCCGCCAACACCCCGCCTTCATAGAGCACCCGGTGATTCAAAAAGCCCTGGGTAAAAAACTGCCCCTGACTCTGCACAATCCCGGCCTTGGGCTCTAGCGCCCCATACACCACCCGCGCAATCCGCGAATGAACGATCAGCCCGGCGCACATGCTGCACGGTTCAAGCGTCACGTAGAGCGTGCTGCCGGGCAGACGATAGTTGCTGGCCGCCAACGCGGCAGCTCGGATTGCAACCATCTCGGCGTGAGCACTCGGGTCATTGCCGCTGATCGGGCAATTAAAACCCCGGCCGATGATTTCACCGTCCTGCACCAGCACCGCACCCACCGGCACTTCACCCAGCGCCGCGCCCTGAGCGGCGAGCGCCAACGCTTCGCGCATGAAGTCACGATCGCGGCTGCGGTCGATGATTGCGGCGGGACGTATCTGACGCATTACGCCACCTCAATGGCGGCCATCAGGCCGGTTTCCATGTGGTCGATCACATGGCAGTGAAACATCCAGATCCCCGGGTTATCCGCCACCAGCGCCACTTGCGCGCGTTCGTTCTTGCCCAACAGGTAAGTGTCGGTGAAGTACGGAATGACCTTGTGCCGGTTCGAGGCGATGACCTTGAAACTCATGCCGTGCAGGTGAATCGGGTGCTGGTATTGAGTCATGTTCTTCAATTCGAAAATGTAGCTCTTGCCCTTTTCGAGCTTGGCAATCGGGCGGTCGGCACAGGTCTTGTCCGTGATGTCCCAGGCCTTGCCGTTGATCTGCCACAGGCTCGGCGGCCTGCCGTTGTCGACGTTCACCGACACCGAGCCTACCCATTCGAAATTGAAGTTGAGTTTCTCGGCATTGGCCAGGTCCGGCTCTGCCACCGGGTTGGCGGGCAGCGCGGGCGGCCACTGGGTCGGTGCATCGGTGTTCGCCACCGAGCGCAATGTGCCCAACCGAACCGGGCCGTTGCGCAGGGACAGCTCTTCGCCGACCGGCGGAGCCTTGATTGCCAGACAAATACGCATGCCCGGGCCGAGCCAGTACTCCTTGCCGAGCGGTCGTGGCTCAATGGGATTGCCATCCAGCGCGTAGATTTGCGCTTCGACGCCGGGGATGTTCAGGCGGTAAGTCAGCGTATTGTCGAGGTTGAGCAAACGTACGCGGGTGATCTGCCCGGCGGGCAAATCGATCACCGCTTGCGAGACCCCGTTGATCGTCGACAGGCGCCCCGCCGTGCCGCCACGCGCGGCTTCGCGCGGAATGCTGAACGCGACAAACGCGCCTTCCTCATCCACGTGCCAGCTCTTGAGGCTCAAGGTTTTCTCATAGTTAAACCCGGTGGGGTCGCGCTCTTCGACGATCAGCGGGCCGACCAGCCCGCGACCGAGCTCCTCGCTGCTGTTGACATGCGGGTGATACCAATAGCTTCCAGCGTCGGGCACGCGAAACCTGTAGTCGAAATATTCGCCCGGCAATACCGGAAGCTGCGACACGTAAGGCACGCCGTCCATTTCCAGCGGCAAGCGGATGCCGTGCCAGTGAATGGTGGTGGCGACCGGCAGGTGATTTATGAAACGCACCCGCAGCCATTCACCCTGACGCACGCGCAACTCAGTGCCCGGCGCCGAGGGGCCGAACGCCCAGGCCTCAGTCTTGTGCCCGGCCACCAGCTCAACGTCCAATGGTGCGGCGATCAGCTCATAGTCGTGGCCCGCATCGGCGTCGGCCATCTTGCCCAACCAGTACCGCGACGCGCCCCCCGCTCCGACACCAACGACAACAAGACCGGCCAGGCCACCGAGGATTTGGCGACGGGTAAAGGACATGAACTCAACTACCTCACGTATCAGCGACAGGCGTGGGGCCTGTAAAAGGCGAATACGATACACCTGCGGTTGAGAAACAGTAAGGGCAGCGCGGCGGATGGCCGCAGGAGGCGAGCATTCCCACGCAGAGTGGGAACGATCAGTGCGGGAGACCGGTGATCAGATGCACCACCCCGTCATCCAGCGTCATGACTCCCGGTACACCTGCCCTATTTAAAGCCTGCCGATCCACCCGCCCCACATCCCGCAACTCCACCCGAACCCGGGTCAGCGCCACGGGCTGCTGCGACTTGAGGTTATCCACTCCGCCCAGCGCGGCGATGATTTCCTGGGCCAGACCAAAAACAGGCTGAACAACCCCCTTCGGCTCATCCGCTATCAGATCCGGGGTCAACGCTTTCCAGAACGCCCGCTGCATTTTCTCGAACATGCTCAGTTCTCCAGTACCCGTGAAGTATCGACCGTCGCCTCGTGATACAGCCGCAATGCCTCGCGCACTTGCTCGGCGCTTTCCAGGCCCAGCACTTGCTGAGCGATGGCCTGGCAGTCCAGCAGATCCACTTCGCGGACCGCCGCTTTGATCGCCGGAATCAACGGCACACTCACCGACAGTTCATCCACGCCAAGTCCCAGCAGCAACGGTACCGCCAACGTCTCGGAAGCCATGGCGCCGCACACACCGGCCCATTTGCCATGGGCGTGGGCAGCCTTCACGGTGCTGGCAATCAAACGCAGCACCGACGGATGAAAGCTGTCGGCCTGACTGGCCAGGCGCGGATGATCGCGGTCCATGGCCAGGGTGTATTGGGTCAGGTCGTTGGTGCCGATGGAGAAGAAATCCACCTCGGGCGCAAACAGATCCGCCATCAATGCCGCTGCCGGCACTTCGATCATGATCCCCAGTTTCGGCAGTTCAGTAAGGCCCAATGCCAGCGCCTCTTCCTCAAGCAGCTGCCGGGCCAGTCGCAACTCCGACAGCTGCGTGACCATGGGCAGCATGATGTGCAGACGGGCCAGCCTGGCGCAGCTCAGGATCGCTTTGAACTGATCGCGCAACAGCTGCGGGCGCTCCAGACACAAACGAATCCCGCGCATGCCCAGGAATGGATTGGTTTCGCTGGCCATCGGCACATAGGCCAGGGGTTTGTCGCCGCCGACATCCAGTGTGCGCACCACCAGATTACGCGCCGGCCCGAGCGTCCTGGCGATGGCGCTATAGGTTGATGTTTGCTCGTCATGGCTCGGCGCATGATTGCGACCCAGATAAAGAAACTCCGAACGCAACAATCCGACGCCCGCACCTCCCAGTGCCATGGCCTGCTCCGCTTCAGCGAGCGAGGCGATGTTGGCCGTCACTTCAAAATGATGACCATCGCGGGTACACGCCGCCTGCGCAGCGTGCGCCAGCTCATGTTGATGGCGCTTCTGTTGATGCTGACGATTGGTTTGCAGCTGCTCGATGGCCGCCAAATCCGGGTCCAGGTGCAGCTCGCCCTTGTCGGCGTCGAGCAACACTTGGGTGCCGTTGGCCAGCGCCAGCACCTGAACGGGCAGCCCGCAGATCGCCGGCAAACCGAACGCACGCGCGAGAATCGCGACGTGGCTGGTAGCGCCGCCACCGACCGTGGCGAAACCCAGCACCTTGCGGGTATCGAGCCCGGCGGTCTGTGACGGCGTCAGTTGTTCGGCGATCAGGATCGCCCCTTCAGGCAGCTCCATCGCCTGATCCTGTACCCCGAGGATCAACTTGAGCACGCGCTGGCCGACATCGGCCAGATCCGCCGCCCGCTCTGCCAGCAAGGCATTGCCCAGGCTTTTGAACAAGGTTGCCGTCGACTCGGTGGCCGCCCGCCAGGCGAAGCCGGCACTTTTGCCTTCGATGATCAGCGCCTCGGCCTGATCCAGCAGACTCGGGTCTTCAAGCAGTTCCTGGTGCGCCTTGAAAATCTCTGCCTGGGCATCCCCTGTGGCGTTGTCGCGCAACGGCTGCAAGGCCAGCACCGCTTCGGCCAAGGCCCGAGACAAATGCTCTCGCTCAACCTGCGGACCGACGCCGAACTCGCTCACTTCAAGCGTCTGCTCGGCGATCTGCATAACCTGGCCAAACGCCGAACCCGCCGAGGCACAGACTCCGCGCAAAACGCTCAGCGATGACGCTTCAATCGTCTCAACCTCTGCCATCACGGCGACCGTCTCGCCACACCCGGCGGTCAGCAATTCGACCAGTGCCTTGATCGCCGCTTCAGCGTCCGGGCCGGCCGCGCTGACTTGCACAACGTCACCGTGGGCCGTCTGCAACGCCATGATTGCCACCAAGGATTTCGCGTTAGCACTCACCTGCTGTTTATGCAGGTAAATGCTCGCCGAAAAACCTTTCGCCGCCTGGGCAAACACCGCTGCCGGACGGGCGTGCAAGCCGTTCGGGTTGGCCAGTGTCACCGGTTTTGAAAACAGTGCTTCGCCCTCTTCCGGCACCGGCTCATCTGTTGCCTGCTCGACGGGATTCAAGCTCAGGAGCGGCTGACCACTTTCTACCAAACCTGTTTCCGGCGTCAGCCAAGTGAACGGCTCACCGCTGACCACCAGCATCAACGTCAGCAGGCTGCGGGCATTCAATGCAACAAAATCGGCATCGAACTCGATCAGGGCCTGTCCCGCTTCAACCCGCTGGCCTTCCTCCACCAACCGGGTGAAGCCCTGACCGGCCAGGTTCACGGTGTCGAGTCCGATGTGCATCAACACCTGAACGCCGTGGTCGTCGGTGATGCTGACCGCGTGCCCACTGGCCTGCACATTGCTGACAACTCCGGCCAGCGGTGCGCACAGGGTTTGCGTAGTCGGATCGATGCACAAACCATCGCCGATCACCCGGCTGGAGAACGCTGGGTCCGGCACCTGATTCAGCGGCATCAGCACGCCGGACAAAGGAGCCAGCAGTTGCAATTGTTGAGATGTGGCCATGACGTCACCTGCTGTTTTGTTCTTTGAAGTGCCGATGGAGCGCGAGGCTCCGACAGCATCGCTTATTTCCACCAGTACTCGACCTGCAATCCGACGTTCGCACCGTGTCGCGCCGTGCCGAAGGCACCGGTGTCGGACAACGCCGAACCCGCCGCCAGTTCATTGGCGGCCCGTTTGGCCGCCTCGTTCCAGCTCGCATAGGTGTAATACAGACGCACCTCGGGGCGTTCCCAGAATTCAGGGCCCTTGGGCGACCACGTCGGAGCGAAAGTGAATTTGCTCAGCTTGCGCGTCCCGCCTGGGGCCTCAACCTGATCGTGGCCCAGTTCGGTCACCAGTTTGAACTGCTCGGTGATCGCATAAGCCGGGCGAACACCCAGGGAAATCCAGTTCTGATCGGTACCGTCCGGTCGAATGTCTTTCTGGTAAACCGCCTCGACTTGCCCGCCAAATCGCGGCGTCACTTGCCAGTCGAAGAATTCCACCACCCGGTAACTTTTGTTGCTGTCGTCGAGCTTCACGTTACCGGTATAGCCCAACCCGGTGCCGGGACCTTCGCCGTACTGGAAGGCCAGTTTGTTCTTGCCGCCCAGAAAACCTTTCTGCACATGCTGAGTGGTGATCGCCCAGCCTCGATGAGCGTCGCGGCTGTCGGGCTTGTCGATGTAGCTCAGGCCGAACTCCAGCGCACCGCCGGGGTTGGTGTTGAAGCCGGCGACGTTGAAATCGTGACGGTTGATGTAGTCCTTCTGGTACAGGTTGTCCTTGCGCGAGAAGGCGTAGCTGTATTTCAGATCGCCGATCAGCACATCTTCGATACCGCCGCCGGTAGCGCTTTGGTTCCAGTAGTAGAAGTCGGAAATATGGATATCGTTCCGTTTGTAGTAACGCCGGCCGGCCCACAGTGAACCGCCGTTGAGGGCGGGCACGTTCGACCATTGCGCGTAAAGCTGCGGCAGGCGCACCGAGCCGTTGTCACCGTTGAAGGTCAGGTCCTTGTCGTACTGGTTGTACAACGAAGCCATGCCGTCGACGCTGAATACCGAACCGTCATCCAGCGTGTACAAGTCCTGTCGCAACTCCAGCTCCCCGTATTGCTCGCATTCGTTGCCCAACCGATATTTCGTCTGCGCGCCAGGCAATTGGAAGCATGACTGGGAGCTGCTGTTGACCGAGGTGCCGACGCCGCTACGCAAGTACCCCCCGAATTCCAGGGCTTGTGCCGTCAGTGGCAACGCCAGGCATATGCTCGCGGCTGCAAGGCTGCGATTTATTGTTGTTTTCAAGAGCTACCCCATTATTTTTATTGTGTGCAGCGGCAAAATCGGCGCGCAAAACTCCCCCGCGCAGCGTTCTGCGTGTTTTTTTAAGTCGGTGTTTTTTTGCGGTCGGTCAGTCGGTCATATGCAGCACGAATGACTCAAAAGGCCGTAAGAGGACCTGCCAGTTTCGCGCCGGACAGTCCGGGTAATTGCTGATGACCAGACGTTGGGCCATCGCTTCGCTGATCACTTCATCCGGCAACACGAATTCGCATGGCGTGCCGTAGAAGTTGTTCAGCACCAGCAACCGTTCGCCACTGCCCTCACGCACATACGCCCAGATTTGTGTGTGCTCAGGCAATAATTGCCGATACACGCCGTCGGACATCAGCGCCTCAGTGCGACGCAGCGCGATCAACTGACGGTAGTGATGCAACACGGAATCCGGGTCGTCGAGTTGGGTGGCGACGTTGATCTGCGCGGCGTTGGCTGGCACCCCGATCCACGGCTCGACAGCGCTGAAACCGGCGTTCGGCTCGGCGTTCCAGTGCATGGGCGTGCGACCGTTGTCCCGGGACTTCTGCATGATCGCCGCCATGTTGTCGACGTCACTCGCACCGGCCTCGCGCTTGAGCCGAAAGATGTTCAGGGTTTCGACATCGCGGTACTGATCAATGTGATCGAACCCCGGATTGGTCATGCCCAGTTCTTCACCTTGATATACGAACGGCGTGCCCTGCAGAAAATGCAGCGCCGTACCGAGCATCTTCGCCGACACCACCCGATGCTCGCCGTCATGACCAAACCGCGAGACCACCCGTGGCTGATCGTGGTTACACCAGAACAGCGCGTTCCAGCCACCGCCGGCCTGCATGCCGGTTTGCCAATCGGAGAGGATGCGCTTAAGTTCGAGGAAATCGAAATCGGCACGAATCCACTTCTGCAGGTTCGGGTAATCGACCTTTAGATGATGGAAGTTGAAGGTCATCGAGAGCTCTTTCGACTCCGGCCGCGAGTAGCGAATGCAGTGTTCCAAGTTGGTTGACGACATCTCGCCGACGTTGATCAGGTCATGACCCTCGAACACTTCACGGTGCATCTGCTGCAAATATTCGTGGACGTTCGGGCCGTCGGTGTAGAAACGTCGACCGTCGGTGTTGTCCTCGGGGAAGTCCGCCGGTTTGGAGATCAGGTTGATGACGTCCAGACGGAACCCGCCTACGCCCTTGTCGCGCCAGAAGCGCATCATCTTGAACACTTCGGCGCGCACCTTGGGGTTGTCCCAGTTCAGGTCGGCCTGTGTGTGATCGAACAGGTGCAGGAAGTACTGACCGGTCTGCGCCTCGTATTCCCAGGCCGAACCGCCGAACTTGGATTCCCAGTTGTTCGGCTGATCGCGCCAGATGTAGAAATCGCGGTAAGGATTGTCGAGGCTGCTGCGGGCCTGCTGGAACCAGGTGTGCTCAATGGACGTGTGGTTGACCACGATATCGAGCATCAGCTTGATCCCGCGCTTGCCGGCCTCGGCGATCAGCAATTCGCAATCGGCCATGGTCCCGTAACTCGGGTCGATGGCGTAGTAATCGCTGATGTCGTAACCGTTGTCGCGCTGGGGCGAACGCAGGAACGGCGTGATCCACAGGCAATCGACACCCAACCAATGCAGGTAATCGAGCTTGGCCACAACGCCAAGCAAATCACCCGTGGGGTTGCCGGCGTGGCTGTGAAAACTCTTCGGGTAGATCTGGTAGATCACCGAACGTTGCCAGTCTTGCATCGCGGACTCCTTCAACAAATTGATGTGGCGCCCCTCAGGCGACCCGATACCCAGGCCTAACAATCTTCATGCTCAACCCGCAGGTCAGAACAAACGGCACGACCATGGCAATGACCATCCCGATCACGAACATCGGAATGAACTGCGGAATGATCGAGATGAAACCGGGCAAGCCGCCGACGCCGATGGCCGAGGCCTGGACCTTGTTCAGCGACAGGAAGATGCAGCCCAGGGCCGAGCCGATCAGGGCCGCGTAGAACGGGAATTTGTAGCGCAGGTTGACCCCGAACATGGCCGGCTCGGTGATGCCGAAGTACGCAGAAATCGCCGAGGTCGAGGCCATGCTTTTATCCCGCACGTTACGGGTCATGTAGAACACCGCCAGTGCCGCGCTGCCTTGGGCGAGGTTGGACATGACAATCATCGGCCAGATGAAGGTGCCGCCCTGGGTGGAGATCAGTTGCAAGTCGACCGCAAGAAACATGTGGTGCATGCCGGTGATCACCAACGGTGCATAGAGCAAACCGAAGATCGCGCCGCCGACCATCGGTGCCAGGTCGAACAGCATGACCACGCCTTCGGTGATGAGAATCCCCAGATGCCGGGTCACCGGGCCAATCACCGCCAGCGCCAACACGCCGGTGACGACGATGGTGGTGATCGGCACCACCAGCAATTGCACCGCGTTCGGCACCCGTGCCCGCAGCCATTTTTCGATGACGCTCATCACGTAGGCCGCCATCAGGATCGGCAGGATCTGCCCTTGGTAACCCACCTTCTCGATCTGGAACAACCCGAGGATGTCGAAGTACGGCAGGCTCTGGCCGTCGAGACCCGCAACTGCCTTGCCGTAGTTCCAGGCGTTGAGCAGATCGGGGTGAACGAGCATTAAGCCGAGCACGATGCCGAGGATTTCGCTGCCGCCAAACCGTTTGGCTGCCGACCAACCCACCAACGCAGGGAGGAACACAAACGAGGTGTTGGCCATGAGGTTGATCAGGCTCCAGAGCCCGTCAAGCTTAGGGTAGGCGTCCAACAGGGTCTTGCCCTCGATGAACATGCCTCTGGCGCCGATCAGGTTGTTGATGCCCATCAGCAGGCCGGCAATGATCAGCGCCGGGAGGATGGGCATGAAGACGTCGGAAAACACCCGCACCAGACGCTGCATGGCGTTGATCTTGTCGGCGCTTTTTTGTTTAACGTCGGCGATGGTTGAAGCCGCGAGACCGGTTTGACGGCGCAGTTCTGCGTAGACCTTTTCGACTTCACCAGGGCCGATAACGACTTGGAACAGGCCGCCGGTGAAGAACGAGCCTTTGACCAGATCGATCTGGTTCAGCGTGGCGCTGTTGACCAGGCTCGGGTCCTTGAGGGCCAGGCGCAGCCGTGTGACGCAGTGCGCGGCCTGCTCGAGGTTGTCGCTGCCACCGAGGCTGTGCAGCAGCTCGCTGGCGATGTTCGGATAGTCGTGGCTCATGCTTGATCTTCCGCTGTAGTTTTTTGTTATTGGCAGCACGCCGAAACGAAAAGTACTCGTCTGTACGAGTTAAAGCAACAACTCGTACAGACGAGTTTGATTTTGTTTATTCTGAGCCCGACCGGCGGCGACATTTCCTACCTTTGAAGTCGATGAAACCCAAAGCCACATGGACAAACCCCTACCCTGCCCTTAAGGTTCGAAACCTTGAGCACATCGCGGCACAGAGCCATCCCAATGAGTAAATACAACCAGATCTACAGCGATCTGCTTGCCAGCATCACGACCGAACGTCTGGAACGCGGCGCACGATTGCCCTCCGAAACCGAATTGATGGACAGCTACCAGGCCAGTCGCGGCACCGTGCGCAAAGCCATCGAGCAACTTCAGGAGCGCGGTTTCGCCCAGAAAGTCCACGGTAAAGGCACGTTCGTGCTGTCGACCAACCCGATCGAATTCCAGCTGGGCGGCATCGTCAGCTTCCAGGAGA
This sequence comes from Pseudomonas sp. AL03, assembly GCF_029960815.1. Lineage (GTDB taxonomy): Bacteria > Pseudomonadota > Gammaproteobacteria > Pseudomonadales > Pseudomonadaceae > Aquipseudomonas. Next base: position 423,358 of record NZ_JASBRE010000001.1, on the reverse strand, counting down.
CTTACCCGCGGCTGGGCAACAACGTCAGCACCGAGGTGGTCGAATTCACCCAGATCCCCCTCGAAGGCCCGCTGCTCGAACACATCAAGGCTGAAAAAGGCAGCCTGATCACGCGGATCAAGCGCGTGCGGCGGATCGATGGCAAACGGGTGATCCTCGACATCAACCATTTCGTCAGCGACGTGATTCCCGGCCTGTCCCGCGACATCGCCGAACAATCGATCTACGCCTTCATCGAGCAGACCCTGCAACTGCAAATCGCCTACGCCCAGCGCACCATCGAAGCCGTGCCCCGCAGCAAAGACGACCAGCAACACCTGGACCTCGACGGTCAAAGCCATGTGATCGTGGTCAGCAATCAGACTTTCCTGCAGGACGGCCGCCAGTTTGAATACACCGAATCGCGGCATACCCTGGACAAGTTCTACTTTTCGGACGTGGCCCGGCGGTGACACTACACGGTACTGAATCGCAAATAGGCATAACTATGTAGTGCACATTCCTTGAGTTAGCGGCTCATCCTCGACGCCCATTTCTCAAGGATAGAGAGCATGAACCTGACCCAAACCCGTCCACTGCCCAATGCCGCCGACAAGGCGGCGCTCAGGGCGATTGCAACCACCGTTATCCAGACGTGCCCCAGTCTGCAAGACACGGCCCACGAAGTTGCCAGTGACCTGCTGAAAAAATACGGCATCGTCGGCCTCGATCCGGATCGGGTGTACTTCCATCGCTTCACGGCGGCCCAAAGCAGCTCGAAAGCCTTCACCGGTTGGGAGCATGTCGATGACACGCCAACCTCCTCCATGACCCTGACACAGTTGGTGATCCACCGTTTTCGCGCCACCGACCAGGACAACGCTGACCTGCTCGACCTGTACGCGGGTTTCTACAACGTCGGCCCGGAAGCCGGCACTTTCGATGAAACCAACGAAGTGCGCCTGCATGGCAACGAGGTGCTGAAAGACTTCTGGAGCGTCGATATCAGTTCGCTCTACCGCCAGCAACTGAGCGAATTCTGGAATAACAGTTCCAACGACTTCCGCACGTTGGCCAAATGCAACTTCCTGATTAACGCCGTGCAGGCACGGGACAAACGCCAGCTGAGCGACGAAGATTTCAATCTCGCGGTAAACGCCGTCATGGGCCCGATCACCTGGCCGATCAGCCTGCAACAGTTGCAATCGGAACACCCCGATACGCAATTGCGCGTCCGCTCCCTGGACATCGATGGCTACGTCGCTACCAATATTCTGCGGATCGTCGCCCCCAAAGGTCGACAGATCGTTTACCTGCCCGGCGAAACCAATGCCTTCCAGGTGCTGGAAACCATCACAGACATGCACGTCTGGATGTTTCAAAGGATGAACGCGGAGGAGGCACGTCAGACTTTCATGACCCACTTCTCCCTCTCCGACCGACAGACCATCGCCGAAAACCTCACCGATATCATGAATCGGTTGGTCAGAACGTGGGGCAAGTACGACCATCACATGATCAACCAGAAAAACCAGATCGTTCAGGGTGATGCATTCAGTTGGTTGCGCGACACCACCAAAAAGGCAATGTTCGCCGAGGCCGAGCTATCGTTGACCTCTAATGGCGATCTGCGCAAAAAACTCTGGATCGGTTTCCTCAGCGCCGGCATCAAAGCATTCGGTCCGATGGCTGTCCTTGGTTGGCCCATCGCACTGCCCTTGGTCGGCGCCAGCGTCGCCAGCATGGGCTTGAACATCGACCAGGCGGTCAATGCAAAAACTGCCGAAGAGCGCAAGGCCGGCATCCTGGGCGCCGTGCTCAGTGGCATTGATTTGCTGTTCAACCTGCTCGTCCTGAAAGGCCCCGGTACGCTGGCAGAAGTCGGCCCCGAGGTCGACGCTGCCGAAGCGGCGGAAATGGCGGATCTGATTGAGTCCACGCAACCGGCCAAAGTGACTGGCCCGGCGACCGACCTCGAGGTTGCGGAACCACGCACTACGCCGTCAAGCACGAAGGTGCCCAAGGTCTGGGTAATCGATGAGCCACTCAGCGAAGATGCTCTGGAGCATGAACCGGGTAAATTTCAAGGCACTTACCGGCTCGCGTCCAATCCTTCAAGGGCAATCAAACTCAACGACACAGCCTATAACGTGCGCTTTGAAAACGATCCCAACGGGCGTGGTCATTGGGCAATCATCGATCCGGCCAACCCTGATGCCTTCACAGGGTCAATTCCCGTACGGTTGAGCGAAGGAAAATGGGAGATCGTTCCCAGGTTGGGTCTGAGGGGTGGCATGGAAGTACCGCCTGTTTCTGCCGGTGGTGCGACAACTGAAACTGTCGTCGAGGAATGGGCGCGATTGCCCGGCGTTCATGTCCCCGGGCTGGAAGCCTCTGAAATGAGGGAATTGGCACTCGGAGGGGCAGACTTGCGCGGTGGCGAAACAGACGCGTTGCGCGAGTTCGAATGGGCTCACCGGGAACCTCGCACAATCCTGGTTCGCGACGCCAGGGCTTGGTACGAACTTCATCCACCGGCTCCCCGAATGCCGGTATCGGCCGCCCAGTTGATCGAAACACCGGCCGAGCTGCTTGATTCGGCATTCGCGAATACGCCGGGGCTGATCATCGGCGAAAGTTACGGGAGTATCGGCAGCAAACAATTCCTGATCGAAAACATGCCCGCCCTCGCGCAACGCGGAGTGAAGACATTGTATTTGCAGAAATTACTGGCAAACCTTAATCAGCTTGATCTGGACGCCTTCGCACGAACCGGCGAAATGCCTGAAGAGCTGGAAAATTACCTGAAGAAACTCGACATCAAAGCGGGCAATGATCCCGATGGCACATTCAATCTGCTGGCGCTGGTAAAAGCCGCCAATGCCCAGCGTATCCGGGTTCAAGCCATCGATATGTCGATGACTTACAACATCGGTAGAGACCCTTTTTCCCGGCCGCCTGGTAACCAGATGGCGCGTAGTTTTTTCGCCAGCGAAGTCATCCACGCCAATGAAAATTTCAAGGGGCCGGCGAAATGGTTAGCCTTGGTCAACCAGGAAAACATGACGACATTCAGAGGCTATCGGGGCATCAGCGAACAGACTGACGCGCTGAGCATTCGTATCGACGACGTGACGCCGGGTCAGGCACAACCCATCAGCGTCGACCCGGGACTCGCGGTGGAGTATGCGGATTATCCGGACTCTCCTGTCGATGAGGCGGTAGGACTGACTGATCCCGACGGCATCCAGGCGCTGATCAAAGGCGACTGGCGTGTGCAGATGCAAACACCTTGGGTCTACCGATCCCCGCAAGCATTAAAATCGTTATTGTCGGAACCTGGGATGTTTACCTTTCAGCGTTACAGAAGCAGCGTTTTGGTGGTTTATCGTGACGCCAATTTTCGGATGGCCGACAGCGTCATCCGCTCGACACCCGGTGGCAGGCTCAATCTTGATACCCCTTTGGCGCCCGCCTACAAGTCCATGACTGTGGATAACCTCAGTGCACTCAAACAGCGATTGATCGCCAGGGGCATGAGGCCAATGGGCTGGTCTGAATTGGCTGACGAACTCGCCCCCACCCTGCCGCAGACTCCACAAGGCCCAGCGGTGCCGAACAACTGGCAAGCCAACGAACTGCTCGAAGGACTCACGCCCGTCAGCGAGCCCGGAAACTACCAAGGCATCTACCGACTCGATTCCGACCCATCCACCGCCATCATGATGAATGACACCGCGTACTACGTGCGCTTCGAGGGCGATATCGGGGGCGACGGACACTGGGTCATTATCAATCCCGAGTTTCCCAACCGGTTCCCCGGAACGATCCCCGTACGCCTGAACGCACAGGGTGAATGGGAAACCATGCCACGCAGCGGCCTCAAGGGCGGCGGAAAGACGCCTGAGCTGACAGTGCCGCCATTGGCAAGTCTGCCCGCCTCGCCCTATGAGGTTCCACCGACGCAGAGAGCTGCCCTGAAGGCGGGCGCCGACGGACATGAAACCTATGCGCTGCGAGATGAGTACGACAGCCTCATGGAAAATGATCCCTTCCGGGATTTCAAAGCCAGCAGAAAACGCCTTTATCGTGATGCAGTGCGGTTTTACGACAATCCCGAACTGCCCCCGCGACCGCCCATTCCGCAACTCGCCCCCGATGCCTCGGCACAAGAAATCATCGAGGCCACGCTGGAACATGCGCGGGGACTGGTCATTGGCGAAAGCCATAGCGATATCGGCAGCAAGCAATTCCTGATCAACAACATGGAACTGCTGGCCCGAAACAAGGTGAAGACACTTTACATGGAACATTTGCTGACCGACTTTCACCAAGCGGATCTGGATACCTTTGCTGAAACCCAAGTGTTATCCGCAGAGCTTGAGAAATACCTGAAAAATCTCGACATCGGCCACATGAGCGATCCCCTTCGCCGCTACACGTTTCTCGTACTGGTCAAACAGGCGGGCAAGTACGGCATCCGGGTTCAGGCACTCGACTCCATGGCGAGTTACCGGATCGACGGCCTGGTGGTGCGCGACACGCAAGGTCAGACCATTGCCGACGGGGTGCGCCAGAAAATGATGAACTACTTCGCCAGAACCATCATCCGGTCCGATCAGGCGGTGCGAGGTGCTCACAAGTGGGTGGCGCTGGTGGGCAACACCCACTCCAACAGCTACAAGGGGATTGCCGGTATCAGCGAACTCGAGGAAGCCATCGGGCTGCGCACTGAGGATGTTGCTGAAGGCAGCGCAACCGGTATCGATATCGATCCGGGGGCAAGCATGCTTATCGAAAACACTCCGGGCAGTGCAAGTGCCTCGGTAAAGGGCGACTTGCGGCTGCGAGTGGCAGTCCCCTGGATGTCACAAACGATGCCCGAAATCGAGCAATTGCTGTCACGTGCGGGAATGTACACCCTGAAGCGGGATCCGCTCTCGACCTATGTAGTGCACCGCAGTCGCACGAATGAACTGGTATTCACCCGCATCAATGCTGATGGAGACCAGTTCTATATCGAACGTGCTCAGTGGGTTTCAGTGAGTGGCAAGCGCTATGGCAGCATCAAAGAACTGTTACGGGCACTCGACACTACGGGCATGAGGCTGGCGGGTTGGTCAAAGCCGCTGTAATCGGCAAAAAAAAACCGTGTGAAATCGAATTCACACGGTTCTTTTCTAGCTCAAGCCATCACGGCCTGCATGGGTTCATTCCCACTCAATGGTCGCTGGCGGCTTGCTCGACACGTCGTAAGTGACGCGGGAGATGCCTTCGATTTCATTGATGATGCGGCCGCTGACGGTTTCCAGCAGTTCGTAAGGCAGGTGAGCCCAACGCGCGGTCATGAAGTCGATGGTTTCCACCGCACGCAGGGCAACCACCCAGGCGTAACGACGGCCATCGCCTACCACCCCAACCGATTTCACCGGCTGGAACACCACGAACGCCTGGCTGACTTTGTGATACCAGTCGGCCTTGCGCAGTTCTTCGATGAAGATGTGGTCGGCGCGACGCAGCAGGTCGGCGTACTCCTTCTTCACTTCACCGAGGATCCGCACGCCCAGGCCCGGTCCCGGGAACGGGTGGCGGTAAACCATGTCGTACGGCAGACCCAGTTCCAGACCCAGACGACGGACTTCGTCCTTGAACAGCTCGCGCAGGGGTTCAACCAGCTTGAGGTTCATTTCTTCCGGCAGGCCACCCACGTTGTGGTGCGACTTGATCACGTGGGCCTTGCCGCTTTTGGCGCCAGCCGACTCGATCACGTCCGGGTAGATGGTGCCTTGGGCCAGGTACTTGATGTTGTCCAGCTTGCAGGATTCGGCGTCAAACACGTCGATGAACGTACGGCCGATGATCTTGCGCTTCTTCTCGGGGTCCGACTCACCTGCCAGGTTATCGAGGAACTGGTCGGCAGCATTGGCGCGAATCACCTTGACGCCCATGTTCTCAGCGAACATGGCCATCACTTGCTCGCCTTCGTGCAGACGCAGCAGGCCGTTGTCGACGAAGACGCAGGTCAGCTGGTCGCCAATGGCTTTGTGCAGGAGCGCGGCAACTACCGAGGAATCAACGCCGCCGGACAGGCCGAGCAATACGTTGTCGGTACCGACCTGGGCGCGAATGTTGGCGATGGCGTCTTCAGCGATTTTCGAAGGCGTCCACAGGGCTTCGCAGCCGCAGATGTCGAGGATGAAGCGCGACAGGATGCGACCGCCCTGCTTGGTGTGAGTCACTTCCGGGTGGAACTGCACGCCGTAGTAGCCGCGAGCGTCGTCGAACATACCGGCAATCGGGCAGCTCGGGGTGCTGGCCAGGATGTGGAATTCCTGCGGCATCTTGGTGACTTTGTCACCGTGGCTCATCCACACGTCGAGACCGAACAGGCCGTCGGCGTCGATATGGTCTTCGATGCCGTCGAGCAGGCGGCTCTTGCCGACCACGTCGACACGGGCGTAACCGAACTCACGCAGCTCGGAACCTTCAACCTTGCCGCCCAGTTGCTCGGCCATGGTCTGCATGCCATAGCAGATACCGAAGACCGGTACGCCCAGGTCAAACACGGCTTGCGGTGCGCGCGGACTATCAGCAACGTGCACCGACTCGGGGCCGCCGGCGAGGATGATCCCTTTCGGCGCGAATTCGCGAATCGCTTCGTCGTCCATGTCGAACGGATGCAGTTCGCAGTACACGCCGATTTCACGCACGCGGCGGGCAATCAGCTGGGTGTACTGGGAACCGAAGTCGAGGATCAGGATGCGGTGAGCGTGAATGTCGAGGGCCATGATTCAGTCTCGTCTAAGTAATTCAGAAACAGTCGTGATTCAGAAACAACTCGGGGCTGAATAAAAACAGCCCCGGTTACTTAACTTATTGCTGGAAGCCTCAACCTACGCGGTAGTTTGGCGCTTCTTTGGTGATTTGTACGTCGTGAACGTGGGACTCGGCCATGCCGGCACCGGTGATCCGCACGAACTCTGGCTTGGTGCGCATTTCTTCGATGTCGGCGCTGCCGGTGTAACCCATCGAGGAACGCAGGCCGCCCATCAGTTGATGGATGATGGCGCTCAAGGTGCCCTTGTAAGGAACACGCCCTTCAATACCTTCCGGAACCAGTTTCTCGGCGCCTGCCGAGGAGTCCTGGAAGTAACGGTCGGAAGAGCCTTGAGCCTGGGACATGGCGCCCAGCGAACCCATGCCGCGGTAAGCCTTGTACGAACGACCCTGGAACAATTCGATCTCGCCTGGCGCTTCTTCAGTACCGGCGAACATCGAGCCCATCATCACGCAGGAAGCACCGGCAACGATGGCCTTGGACAGGTCACCGGAGAAACGGATGCCGCCGTCGGCGATCAACGGAACGCCAGTGCCTTCAAGGGCTGCGGCGACGTTGGCGATGGCACTGATTTGCGGGACACCGACACCGGCAACGATACGGGTGGTGCAGATCGAGCCTGGGCCGATACCGACCTTGACCGCATCGGCGCCTGCTTCAGCCAGAGCCTTGGCGGCAGCGCCGGTGGCGATGTTGCCGCCGATGACCTGCACTTCCGGGAAGTTCTGCTTGACCCAGCGAACGCGGTCGATCACACCTTTGGAGTGACCGTGAGCGGTGTCGACCACCACCACGTCAACGCCGGCATTGACCAGGGCAGCGACGCGATCACCGGTGTCTTTACCGGTACCGACTGCAGCGCCAACACGCAGACGACCTTGATCGTCTTTGCTGGCCAGTGGGTAAGCCTTGGCTTTTTCGATGTCGTTGACGGTCATCATGCCTTTGAGGGCAAATTTGTCGTCGACGATCAGCACGCGTTCAATGCGGTTTTTGTGCAACAACTCGCGGACGTCGTTCTTGTCGGCGCCTTCCTTGACCGTGACCAGACGCTCTTTAGGCGTCATCACTTCACGGACAGTGGCGTCCAGACGGTTTTCGAAACGTACGTCGCGGGAGGTGACGATGCCGACCAGGTCGCCATCGTGCAGTACCGGAACGCCGGAGATGTTGTGCAGGCGGGTCAGTTCGAACAGTTCACGAACCGTGGCATCAGCCTCGATGGTGATCGGGTCCTTGACCACGCCGGCCTCATAACGCTTGACCTTGCGCACTTCGGCAGCTTGCTGCTCGATGGTCATGTTCTTGTGGATGATGCCGATGCCACCTTCCTGAGCCATGGCGATTGCCAGACGGGCTTCAGTGACGGTGTCCATGGCGGCAGAAACCAGAGGAATATTCAGCTCGATGCCACGGGTTAGGCGGGTCTTGAGACTGACTTCGTTAGGAAGCACCTCGGAATAACCGGGCACTAGGAGAATGTCGTCGAATGTCAGAGCTTCTTGGCTGATACGCAGCATCGCGGGGGCTCCCGAGCGGGAAAATGGAAGCGCGCCATTATAGTCAGACACCCCCTCGGGTTCAATGTAAAACTCTGTCTAATATCGATGCAGTGATCGACGGGGGTTTGGGGTACACAAATCCCGTAGGAGCGAGGCTTGCCCGCGAAGGCATCGCTGCGGTACATCAGATACACCGAGTCGATCCCTTCGCGGGCAAGCACCGCTCCTACAGTTCGACCTTGACCCAGCTCACAGGCTGATCAAGCCAATCGGCAAATTCGTCGATAAAGCTCTGCTTGAATCCGGCCTCGGCCCAGTTGTTGAAGATAAATCCCAGGTTGGAAAAACCGCATTCCTGCAGGAAAAGAAAGCCGTTGATGTCATCTTCATGCCCGCATTCCGGACAAGTGAAGTTATCGGTACGCCCCGGCATCCATTCTTCCAGGCTGTCGAACAGCGCTTCGCCGACTTCCTTGCGGCACTCGGCGCAGCCCGCCTCTTCAAGGAAACCCTTGGCCGGCGTATAGATGCAGCGCTTGGTGATGATCTCCAGGCCATTGATCGGTTCGCCGAACGGCAGCGCTTCCGGGTGCAGCACTACAGCGCGGGCACCGTCGCCGATGGCATGAGCCATGCGGTTGCCGGTGCGACCGCAGGTGGTCAGTTCTTCTTTAATGATGTTCTTGCGCACCAGCCAACGCACGACCGCCCGGGCCCGGGGTTCGTGCACCGGCAGTGTGGAGATTTTCGGGACGATGATGCTTTGCGAATTCATGGTGCGGCCTGCTGCGAACGCTTTAAAGAAGCCCGGCAGCTTAAGCCCCCGGCTTCAGAGGTCAACTACTCAAATATCGTCCGATCAAGGCAATCCCACTGGCCAGTACCAACCAGGTCACCAGCCGCACGAATGCCTCGCGGGACAATCTCATGGTTAACCGCCGACCGATCCACAAGCCTGATGCCATGGCCGGCAACAAACACAGCGCCAATATCAACAAGGGTAGCTCGGCATACACACCCGCGACAGCAAACAGGCTCAAGCGCACCACGGTGCTGCAACTGATCAGCGCACTCTGGGTCGCCCGCGCCGCCTCTTTGGGTAACCGACTGTTCAAATAGATCGCATATAAAAAGCCGCCACTGCCAAACAGCGCCCCGAACATCCCGCCTACCGTGCCCATCGGCACTGCCCAAGCGGCGGACAATTGCGTCGGCCGGGTTTTGACCCACAGGCTGTAAACCGCATAGAGGCTGATGAACAAGCCCATCAACAGCAACAATAGATCGGATTTGAGGTTCAGCAGAAAGATCACCCCCAGCGTGCAGCCCACCGCCATGCAGGGCAGCAGCCGCAGCAACTCGGGCTTCGCCACATCCCGCCGCGACGGCAGCAGATTGCCGAACGCCGCGACGAAATCCAGCAGCACTAACAGCGGCACGATCTTCGACAGCGGCATGAACAGAATCAGAATCGGCCCCGCCACCAACGCGGTGCCAAACCCGGCGATACCGAACACGATGTAGGCCAGGGCGATGCCCAACCCGATCACCAGCCAATTCGTAGCGCCGAATGGCCATTGGTTCAACAACTCAAGCACGCTCATCTCCCCCGTCACTCCCAAATCCCTAGCGCTGAATCCTAGGGGATTTCTTTTGACTCATGGAGATTGATCGTCGAATGCCTTTAAACTGCGCCCCATGATTAAAGATCCCTTTGCAAGACTCGGCCTGGACCGTGAAGTCCTGACTGTCAGCCAGCTCAACGGCCGCGCGCGGGTGTTGCTCGAAGACGTGTTCAGCAACATCTGGGTTGAAGGCGAAATCTCGAATCTCGCCCGTCCGGCGTCCGGTCATGTGTATTTCACCCTCAAGGACAGCGGTGCCCAGGTGCGTTGCGCACTGTTCCGGCAGAACGCGGCGCGGGTGCGTCAGGCGTTGAAGGATGGCCTGGCGGTCAAGGTCCGCGGCAAGGTTTCGCTGTTCGAGGGCCGCGGCGACTATCAGTTGATCCTCGATACCGTGGAGCCGGCCGGTGACGGTGCGCTGCGTCTGGCCTTCGATGCGCTGAAGGAAAAACTCAGCGCCGAAGGCCTGTTCAGTGCCGAGCGCAAAGTACCGCTGCCGGCGCATCCGCAACGCATCGGCATCATCAGCTCGCCCACCGGCGCGGTGATCCGCGACATCATCAGCGTATTCCGCCGCCGCGCGCCGCAAGTGCAGCTGACGCTGATCCCCACTGCCGTGCAGGGCCGCGAAGCCACCGCGCAGATAGTCCGCGCACTGAAACTGGCGGACGCCCGCGGTTTCGACGCGCTGATTCTGGCCCGTGGTGGCGGTTCGCTGGAAGACCTCTGGTGCTTCAACGAAGAAGCCGTGGCCCGCGCCGTGGATGCTTGCGTGACGCCGATTGTCAGCGCCGTCGGCCATGAAACCGACGTGTCGATCAGCGACTTCGTGGCCGACGTTCGCGCCCCGACGCCTTCCGCCGCCGCCGAACTGCTCGCGCCAGATTCCAGCGATCTGGTCCGTCGGGTCGAAAGCCTGCATCGACGTCTGGTGATGCGCATCCGCGACCGTTTGATGCGTGATCGACTGCGCCTGGAAGGCATGTCTCGTCGCCTTCGTCATCCCGGCGAACGTCTGCGCCAGCAAGCGCAACGCCTTGATGACCTGGACATGCGCATGCGCCGCGCGTTCGAACGCAGCCTCAATACCCGCCGCGAACGGCTGATCCGTCTGGAAACCCGCCTCGCCGGGCAACATCCCGGTCGGCAACTGGCGATGCTTCGTCAGCGCCTCGACAACTTTGCCGAACGCCTGCCCCGTGCCATGCGCGAAGGGCTCAAATCCCGTCGTCTGCAACTGCAAAGTCAGGTGCAGACGCTGCAGGTGGTCAGCCCTCTTGCGACCCTCGCTCGTGGCTACAGCATTCTGTTGGATGAACGCGGCAACGCGATTCGCAGCGCCGAGCAAACCCACACGGGTCAGCGCCTGAAAGCCAGACTCGGCAACGGCGAGCTACACGTTCGGGTCGAAGACAATCACCTGACGCCTGTCACCCTTTCTTTACTGGATTGATCCATGCCGCGTTTTTTAGCTCCGTTGCTGTTGCTGTGCCTGACCTTCAACGCCCACGCCGACAGTTACATCACCCGTCTGCTGAACAAACCAGTGCCGGGCGGCGTGGCGGTGGTCGATCTCGGCACATCCGCGCAGACGCCGAAAGCCAGTTATCAAGGCAAACCGGTATTGGTGGTCAAGGAACAGAACAATTGGCTGGCGATTGTTGGCGTGCCGCTGACGGTTACACCGGGCACGCAGCAAGTCAGTAGCGGGGGTCGTAATCTCAGCTTCACGGTCGGCAGCAAGAAATACCCGGAACAGCACATCACCCTGAAGAATACGCAGCAGGTCAATCCGAACCCGGAGAATCTCAAGCGCATCGAAGGCGAACTGGCCGAGCAGATTCAGGCCTACCGCACCTTCAGCCCGAACACCCCAAGCAACCTGCTGCTGGACAAACCGGTCAACGGGCCGCTGTCGAGCAAGTTCGGCGTGCGCCGCTTCTTTAATGGTGAGGAGCGCAATCCGCATGCAGGGCTGGACTTCGCTGTGCCTGCCGGCACGCCGATCAAGACGCCAGCCGCTGGCAAAGTGATCCTGATCGGTAACTACTTCTTCAACGGCAACACGGTGTTTGTCGATCACGGACAGGGCTTTATCAGCATGTTCTGCCACCTGTCGAAAATCGACGTGAAGGTTGGCCAGCCATTGGCCCGTGGTGGAGTGGTCGGGAAAGTCGGTTCCACCGGGCGCGCGACCGGGCCGCATATGCACTGGAACGTCAGCCTGAATGATGCGCGGGTTGATCCAGCCATCTTTATAGGTGCATTTCAGCCTTAGTTGTTGCGTATGGCTACTGGCCTCTTCGCGGGCAAGCCTCGCTCCTACGGATATGGGTCGTACCCAAATCGTGTGGTCACCCCGAATCCGTAGGAGCGAGGCTTGCCCGCGAAGGCGATCTCAAGGATGCGGCTTATTCAGCCTCCAGATCCTCAATCCCGTGGACTTCCCTGTGCGCCAGACACTCTTTGATCCAGGCCTGAGTGTCCTCCGAGAAGCCGGTCAACTCCTCAGTCGTAATCAACGCTCGGGCACTCAGCCCGAGCAAGTGAGAGCGGGCCTCATGTCGTGAGAACCTGAAAACACCAAACGCCCAATACAGCTCTTTCTGCCCGGCCTTCAGCAGTTCTTCGCTGGCTTCTATCCGCTCATAAGGCACCAGACTTTTATCCAGCACCGTACGCTCGACCTCCTCCATGATGCGGATACACAGGCGCTCATGGGCCAACGGACGCAGTGCACTATAAAGCTTCCAATCTGACTCGTTCATCACCGACTCCTGCCTGCCAGTAGCCCTGTTGAGTGTTTAAGAATAGCCGCCCTGACCGAGCTGCGGCCGCCAACTTTCAATTGCGCATCGTTCAAACCTCGCGCAACCATAAAAACAATCAACACCCTTCACCGCAATTAAATCTCGATAAAGAAGACTTTTAGAGGATTCCTCTCAATTTTTTGAGACCGCTTGCCATCCTTCACCCTCGCGGTTAGGGTTGAAGGCATGAAAACCTCTCACACCCTCATTCAGCTTCGCCAGCACCGCAGCCTGTGCCTTGTCAGTGCACGACTGCCGGGCTGAATTTGCGGTGCCTCGCCCTACGCTTTTCCCCAAGAACATTTGATCCACCGGCAGGCCGCCTTTTTTCGGCCCACACAATTAAGGATTTCCCGATGAGCATGCTCAAAGACCCGTCTTCGAAATACCGCGCGTTCCCGACCATCGACATCCCGGACCGCACCTGGCCGTCGAAGACCATTACCGCCGCGCCGATCTGGTGCAGCTCCGACCTTCGTGACGGTAACCAGTCGCTGATCGAGCCAATGGACGCGGTCAAGAAGCTGCGTTTCTGGAAAACCCTGGTGCAGGTCGGCGTAAAAGAAATCGAAGCGTCGTTCCCGGCGGCTTCGCAAACCGACTTCGACTTCGTGCGTACTTTGATCGAAGGCAACCACATCCCGGACGACACCACCATTCAGGTGCTGACCCAGGGCCGTGAAGATTTGATCGAGCGCACCTTCGAATCCCTGCGCGGGGCGAAGAAAGCCATCGTTCACCTGTACAACGCCACCTCCCCTTCTTTCCGCCGCATTGTCTTCAATCAGGACAAGGAAGGGGTCAAGGCCATCGCCGTGAACGCGGCCAAGCTGTTCGTCAAATATGCGGCCCAGCAGCCAAACACCGAGTGGACCTTCGAATACTCGCCAGAAACCTTCAGCGCCACCGAACTGGAATTCGCCAAGGAAGTCTGCGACGCGGTGATCGAAGTCTGGAACCCGACGCCTGAGCACAAGGTGATCCTCAACCTGCCGGCCACCGTCGAATGCGCGACCCCGAACATCTATGCTGACCAGATCGAATGGTTCGGCCGTCACATCAACCGTCGTGACAGCGTGATCATCAGCCTGCACACCCACAACGACCGTGGCACGGGTGTTGCCGCCACAGAGCTGGGCCTGATGGCCGGCGCCGACCGTGTCGAAGGCTGCCTGTTCGGCAACGGCGAGCGCACCGGTAACGTCGATCTCGTGACCGTGGCACTGAACCTCTACACCCAGGGCATTCACCCTGAGCTGGACTTCTCCGACATCGACGGCGTGCGTAAAGTCGTCGAAGAATGCAACCAGATTCAAGTGCACCCACGTCACCCGTACGTCGGCGACCTGGTTCACACTGCGTTCTCCGGCTCCCACCAGGACGCCATCCGCAAGGGCTTCGCCCAGCAGAAACCGGACGCTCTGTGGGAAGTACCGTACTTGCCGATCGACCCGGCCGATATCGGCCGCAGCTACGAGGCGGTGATCCGCGTCAACAGCCAGTCGGGCAAGGGCGGTATCGCCTACCTGCTGGAACAGGAATACGGCATCAGCTTGCCGCGTCGCATGCAGATCGAGTTCAGCCAAGTGGTGCAGCGTGAAACAGATCGCCTGGGTCTGGAGATGACCGCCAAGCAGATCCACGCGTTGCTTCACAGCGAGTACTTGCAGGCCAACACCCCGTACGCGCTGGTCAGCCATCGCCTGCAGGAAGAAAACGGCCATAGCGCCGTGGAAGTGGAAGTCTCCAGCAAAGGTCAGGGTGAAACCAACCTGCACTGGCGTGGCAAGGGCAACGGTGCCCTGGAAGCGCTGGTGGCCGGTCTGCCGATTCCGGTTGAAATCATGGACTACAACGAACACGCCATCGGTTCGGGCACCCATGCCAAGGCGGCGGCCTACATTGAACTGCGCGTGAACGGTGAACGTGCGGTGCATGGCGTCGGTATCGATGAAAACATCACCACCGCCAGCTTCAAGGCCCTGTTCAGCGCACTGAACCGCTCGCTGAGCCAGCCGGAAGCGAAAGCGGCGTAAGCCTTCGCTGAAATGCAAAAGGCCCCGGGGTGAGAACCTCGGGGCCTTTTTGTTTGCCCTGATCGTTCCCACGCAGAGCGTGGGAACGATCGGTTACGTGAACTCGAAGGTATCCGCATCCAGATTCGCCGGAAACCGCGTGCGATAGGCCGCCAGATCCGCAGCGCTCAGAACGACCTTGAACACCCCATCCGCTTCGCCTGCGCTGAGCAATGTCTCACCCTGAAAATCCAATACCTGACTGTCACCGGTATACGCAAAGCCTTTACCGTCAGTGCCGATCCGATTCACCGCCGCCACGTAGCAGAGGTTTTCGATCGCCCGCGCTGGCAGCAAACGGTTCCAGTGCTGACGCCGTGCACCCGGCCAGTTGGCGGTGTACAGCAACAGGTCGGTATCCTGAGAATCGCGGCTCCAGACCGGGAAGCGCAGGTCGTAGCAAATCAGTGGCCGCACTCGCCAGCCCTTGAGTTCGAACTGCACCTGGCGCTCGCCGGGGGTGTAGTGATTGTGTTCACCGGCCATGCGAAACAGATGGCGCTTGTCGTAGTGCCACACCTCCCCGTCCGGCCGCGCCCACAACAGGCGATTGCGATGGCTGCCGTCAGCCGCCTGGACGATCACGCTGCCGGTGATCACCGCATCCAGTTTCGCTGCCTGCACCCGCAGCCATTTGCTGGTCGGACCATTTTCGGGCTCGGCGAGCGTTTCCGACTCCATGGAAAAACCGGTGGTGAACATCTCCGGCAGAATGATCAGGTCAGCGCCGCGAGCCTGTTCCAGCAACTGCTCGAAATGCTCCAGATTGGCCTGACGATCATGCCAGGCCAGGGTGGTCTGGATCAGTGCAATGTTCAGATTGGGTAGCGCGCTCAGATCACGCATAGTTTTTCCGCTGCTTCACGCAGGGTCTCCTCGCGTTTGGCGAAGCACAGGCGCACCAGGCGCTGGCCTTCGGGCGGAGTCTGGTAGAACACCGAGATCGGGATGCTCGCCACACCATGTTCACGGGTCATCCACAACGTCATCTCGACATCGTCGAGGTCCGGACGGATCTGCGAGTAATCGACTAACTGGAAATAAGTACCGGCCACTCGGGTGAAGCTGAAGCGCGACGGCGTCAGCAGATCGCAGAACAGGTCGCGCTTGGCCTGATAGAACGCCGGCAGTTCCTCGACGTGTTCCGGGTGCTCGGCCATGTAGTCAGCCAAGGCATATTGCAGCGGCGTCACGCCGCAGAAACTGACGTATTGGTGAACCTTGCGCAGCTCGGCGGTGAGAGCCGGCGGCGCGACCACGTAGCCGGTTTTCCAGCCAGTGACGTGGTATGTCTTGCCGAAAGAACTGACTACGAAGGCGCGCTGATACAGCTCTTCGTGATTCAGCACGCTGACGTGAGGCACGCCGTCGAAGACCAGGTGTTCGTAGACTTCGTCGCTGACGATGTAGATGTCGCGATCCCGAATCAACGCCGCCAACTGATCTAGCTCGGCACGACTGATCAGCGCGCCACTTGGGTTATGCGGAGAGTTGAGAACGATCATCCGGGTGCGCGGCGTAATCGCTTCGGCAAGCTTCTGGAAGTCGATGGCAAAGTCATTCAAACCGAGTTGCACATGCACGCAACGACCTCCGGCCAGCTCAACCGAGGGTTCATAACTGTCGTAGGCCGGATCGAAGACAATCACCTCGTCACCGCTGTGGATAACCGCCTGAATCGCACAGAAGATCGCCTGGGTTGCGCCGGGAGTGACGGTCACTTCATGGTCGGCATCCACATTGACGCCGTAGCGGCGAGCGATCTTCATCGAAATCTGCTGGCGCAGCGCCGGCAGTCCCGTCATCGGTGAATATTGGTTGTGGCCACTGGCAATATGCCGACCGACCGCATCACACAGGGCTTGCGGGGCATCGAAATCGGGAAAACCCTGGGACAGATTCAGCGCCCCGGTTTGCGCCGCGAGCTGAGACATCTGAGTGAAGATAGTGATGCCGACATTCGGCAGCTTACTGGTGATCATCGTTGATTCCCTGCTCTACACCCGGCGCTAACGACGGCGCGGGAGAGTCCGAGGATAGCCCAAACGGCGCCCATAAAAAAAGGGCGCCTTAAGCGCCCTTTCTTGAACCCGGTCCTGTGGGAGCAAGGCTTGCCCGCGATGGCCACACTGCTGTGTATCAGGTACACCGCGTCATCGTTCTTCGCGGGCAAGCCTCGCTCCTACAGAAGCCAGGTCGACCGTGAATCAGCGCTTGTCTCTACGCTTCTTGTCAGCTTTCTTGTGGTGCGACATCATGCGACGCTTCTTGTTGACCTGACGGTCGGTGAGCGAGTTCTTGTTGCCTTCGTACGGGTTCTCGCCGCCCTTGAACTCGATGCGGATCGGCGTACCGACCAGCTTCAAGACACGACGGTAAGTGTTTTCCAGATAACGCACGTAAGACTTCGGCACCTTCTCGATCTGGTTACCGTGAATCACGATGATCGGCGGGTTCGCGCCACCCAAGTGGGCATAACGCAGCTTGATCCGGCGGTTGTTGACCATCGGCGGCGCGTGCTCACCAACCGCATCTTCCAGAATCGTGGTCAGGCGGTTGGTTGGCCAGCGGGTGACCGCAGACTTGAACGAGTTCTGTACGGAGGCGTAGAGGTTGCCCACACCCGTGCCGTGCAGGGCCGAGATGAAGTGAATGTCGGCGTAGTCAACGAAGAACAGTCGACGTTGCAGCTCGACCTTCACGAAGTCGCGCTCGCTCGGCGTCATGCCGTCCCACTTGTTGATCGCGATCACCAGCGCACGACCCGACTCAATGGCAAAGCCCAGCAGGTTGAGGTCGTGGTCGACCACGCCTTCGCGGGCGTCCATCACAAAGATCACCACGTTGGCGTCTTTGATGGCTTGCAGGGTTTTGACCACGGAGAATTTTTCGACTTCTTCGTGGATCTTGCCGCGCTTGCGCACACCGGCGGTGTCGATCAGCGTGTACTTCTCGTCGTTACGCTCGAACGGGATGTAGATACTGTCGCGGGTGGTGCCGGGCTCGTCATAAACGATGACACGGTCTTCACCGAGCATGCGGTTGACGAGGGTCGACTTGCCGACGTTTGGCCGGCCGATGATGGCGATCTTGATCCCGTCTTTTTCGCTTGGGCCAGGAATGCGCTTGGCTTCCTCGCCTTCGGCAACGATCTCTTCCTCGCCTTCTTCTGGCTCGTCATCGTCTTTCGGGAAGGTGCTCAGGGCGATTTCCAGCATCTGGGTGATGCCACGACCGTGGGCACCGGCGATCGGAATCGCGTGGCCCATGCCCAACGGGGCGAACTCGGCGCGGGCCATTTCAGGGTCGATGTTGTCGACCTTGTTGGCAACCACGTAAGAACGCTTGTTACGTTTGCGCAAATGCTCGGCGATCATCTGGTCGGCGGCGGTAAAACCGGCCTTGGCATCTACCAGAAACAGAACGACATCCGCTTCTTCAATGGCCAGCAGCGACTGCTCGGCCATTTTTTCGTCCATACCGTGCTCGTCACCGGAGATACCGCCGGTGTCGACCAGAATGTAGGAACGCCCTTGCCACTTGGCCTCACCGTATTGGCGATCACGGGTCAGACCGGACAAGTCGCCGACGATGGCGTCGCGAGTCCTGGTCAGGCGGTTGAACAAGGTGGACTTGCCGACGTTCGGTCGGCCCACCAGGGCGATTACGGGAACCATGCGGCTCTCCACTTCGTTATTTCAGAAAATACAAAAGCCGCTGCGAGGCAGCGGCTGGTGCTCGGGGCAGCGCCTGTGAGCGCTGCGAGCCCCGCAGAACGGGGCCGCTTGGGGAACTAACCCCAAGCATAGTCAAACCTTTACTTAATGGTCAGGGCTTCCAGTTTGCCGCTGTTGCCATACAGATAAATCGTGTCACCCACTACCAACGGACGGGCACGCAGGCCGTCGCTGTCAATGCGCTCGCGGCCGACGAAACGACCGTCAACCTGACTCAGCAGATGCAGGTAACCTTCCATATCACCGACTGCAACATAGCTGGAGAACACTTCCGGAGCCGACAGTTGACGACGGGCCAGCGAATCGTTGCTCCACAAGGCTGTGGTGGAACGTTCGTCGACGCCTTCAACGGTGCCCGAAGACAGGCTCACGTAAACGCTGCCAAACCCCTGGGCGACACCGGCGTAGCTGGAAGCATCACGCTGCCAGAGCTGACGACCGCTTTCCAGATCCAGTGCCGCAACGCGACCCTGATAGCTGGCGACATACAGCGTACCGCCGGACAGCAGCAAGCCACCGTCGATATCGACAACGCGCTCCAGTTCCGAACGACCTTGTGGAATCGCTACACGTTGTTCCCATACCGGCACGCCGTTGGAGATATCGAGAGCGACCACTTTACCGGTCGACAGGCCAGCCACCGCGAGGCGGTTGGTGACGATCGGCGCACTGGTGCCGCGCAGGGTCAATACCGCTGGAGTGCTGTCATACAACCAGCGCTGGGTACCGGTAGCGGCATCCAGACCGATCAGACGGTCATCCTGAGTCTGAACCACCACCACGTCACCGTTGCTGACCGGCGGCGCGAGGACTTCACTGGACACGCGAGCGCGCCATTTCTCTTCGCCGCTGCTGGCGTCAAGGGCAACGATTTCGCCCTTGATCGTACCGATCATGAGCAGACCGTAACTCACGCCAACGGCGCCGGAAACAGGCAGCTCGAGATCTTTCTTCCATTTGACGTCGCCATTGCTGCGATCCATCGCCATCACCACACCGGTGACGTCGGCGGCATAGATGGTATCGCCATCGATCGCCGGAACCAGCATGTTGTACGTTTTGCCCTGACCGTCACCGATCGAACGACTCCACTGCTTTTGCAAAACCACTTCTTCTTTGAAGTCGGTCAACTCGGCCGGTGGCAGTTCTTTTTTGCTGTTGCTGCTGCAACCCGCGGCCAATATGGCCAGAGCCAGCAATGCTGCATGTTTCCAACGAATCACGTCACGCATCCCCTTTGGCCAGGTCGTCCAGCTTGATTTGTAGGCCACCGACCGCCGCTTCATCCGACAGTGCCGCCTTGGCTTTTTGATACGCCGTGTTCGCTTCGTCGGTACGACCCAATTGCACCAACAGGTCGCCTTTGAGCTCTTCGCGAGTGGCCAGGAATGCTTTGTCGGCATCGCCTTCGAGCAGTTTCAGGGCTTCATCGGCCTTGTTCTGCGCGGCCAGCACCTGCGCCAGGCGCTGACGGGCGATTTCGCCCAATGCCGGGTTGGCCGGTTTGGCGGTAACGGCCTTCAGCTCGATGGCTGCGTCATCCAGCTTGCCGCTGTCGACCGCGACTTTCGCCACGAACAGGCTGCCATATTGCGCGTAAGCGGTGCCACCGAACTCGCTGTTGAGCTTGCCGGCCAAGTCCGAAACACGGGCGGCATCAGGCTTGCCGTCAGGCGTCAGCGTGGTTTCCAGCAATTGCTGATAGAGCATCGAGGCGCCTTGCGACTGATTGCTCTGATACTTTTGAAAAGCCTGCCAGCCGAACACGATGACCAGCGCCAACAGGCCGCCAGTGACCAGGGGCTTGCCGTTGCGTGTCCACCAGTCCTTCAAATCCGCCAGGTTTTCGTCTTCGGTACTCGACACCCCAATACTCCTTAATCGCTAAATCGGCTGTTTATGACAGCTTCAACCCTGCACGACGCAGGTGGCCAGGTGTGCAGCAAGCGCATCCCAGGCAATGCTTTGTTGTTCGCCCTGGCCACGCAGGGGTTTGAAACCTACCACTTGCTGGGCCATTTCGTCGTCACCGAGGATCAGCGCGTACAGCGCACCGCTCTTGTCGGCCTTCTTGAACTGGCTTTTGAAGCTGCCGGCGCCGGCATTCACTTGCAGGCGCAGGTTGGGCAATTGATCACGAACACGTTCGCTCAGCGCCAGACCGGCCAGCTCGGCGGCTTCGCCGAAGGCGCAGAGATAGACGTCGACCTGACGGGAGATTTCTTCCGGGATCTGCTCCAGGGTTTCAAGCAGCAGCACCAGGCGCTCGATACCCATGGCGAAACCAACGCCAGGGGTCGGTTTGCCGCCCATCTGCTCCACCAGACCATCGTAACGACCACCGGCACACACAGTGCCTTGAGCGCCCAACTGGTCGGTGACCCATTCGAAAACGGTCTTGCTGTAGTAATCCAGCCCGCGTACCAGCTTCGGGTTGATCACGTAAGGAATGCCGGCGGTGTCCAGGCGAGCCTTGAGGCCCTCGAAGTGCACACGAGACTCTTCGTCGAGGTAGTCGGCCATTTTCGGCGCGTCGACCAGCACGGCTTGAGTGTCAGCGTTCTTGGTATCCAGAACCCGCAATGGGTTGGTCTTCAGACGGCGCTGGCTGTCTTCGTCCAGCTTGTCCAGGCGAGCCGAGAGGAACTCGACCAGCGCTTCACGATAACGACCACGGGACTCGGCGGTGCCCAGGCTATTGAGCTCGAGCTTGACCGCATCACGGATGCCCAGCTCGCCCCACAGGCGCCAGGTCAGTACGATCAACTCAGCATCGATGTCCGGACCGTCGAGGTTGAAGACTTCGCAACCGATCTGGTGGAACTGGCGATAACGGCCTTTCTGCGGACGTTCGTGGCGGAACATCGGGCCGATGTACCAGAGTTTCTGCACCTGGCCACCGCCGGTGATGCCGTGCTCAAGCACCGCACGCACGCAGGCCGCCGTGCCTTCAGGGCGCAGGGTCAGGGAATCGCCGTTGCGGTCGTCGAAGGTGTACATCTCTTTTTCGACGATGTCGGTCACTTCACCGATGGAGCGCTTGAACAGCTCGGTGAACTCGACGATCGGCATGCGGATCTGCTTGTAACCGTAGTTATCCAGCAAACGCGAGACAGTGCCCTCGAAATGACGCCACAGGGGAGTCTGTTCGGGCAGGATGTCGTTCATGCCACGAATGGCTTGCAGAGACTTGCTCACTTAAAATCCTTAAATTCGTTCGATCAGCCGCGAGCGATTACAGCTGCGTCGGCTTCGACCTTTTCGGCCGCTTTCTGACGGATCAAGCGTTCAAGCTCATCCACCAGATTGTCATTCGTCAGTTTCTGCGACGGCTTGCCGTCGATATAAATCAAGTTTGGCGTGCCGCCGGTCAAGCCAATATGGGCTTCCTTGGCTTCGCCTGGCCCGTTGACCACGCAACCGATCACCGCGACATCCAGCGGCACCAGCAGGTCTTCAAGGCGCCCTTCCAGCTCGTTCATGGTTTTGACCACATCGAAGTTCTGCCGCGAGCAGCTCGGGCAGGCGATGAAGTTGATGCCACGGGAACGCAGGTGCAGGGATTTGAGAATGTCGTAGCCGACTTTCACTTCCTCGACCGGGTCGGCCGCCAACGAGATGCGAATAGTATCGCCAATCCCTTCGGCGAGCAGCATACCGAGGCCCACGGCGGATTTCACCGTGCCTGAACGCAAACCACCGGCTTCGGTGATGCCCAGGTGCAGCGGCTGGACGATTTCCTTGGCCAGCAAACGATAAGCGGCGACGGCCATGAACACATCGGAGGCTTTGACGCTGACCTTGAAGTCCTGAAAATTCAGGCGTTCAAGGTGCTCGACGTGACGCAGGGCGGATTCAACCAGCGCCGCCGGGGTCGGCTCGCCGTATTTCTTTTGCAGGTCTTTTTCCAGGGAACCGGCGTTCACACCAATGCGAATCGGAATCCCGCGATCACGGGCGGCATCGACTACTGCACGCACGCGGTCTTCGCGACCGATATTGCCCGGGTTGATCCGCAGGCAGTCAACGCCCAGTTCGGCGACGCGCAGCGCGATTTTGTAGTCGAAGTGAATGTCGGCAACCAGTGGAACCTTGACCAGTTGCTTGATCTTGCCGAAGGCTTCGGCGGCGTCCATGTCCGGCACGGAAATGCGCACGATATCGACGCCAGCGGCTTCCAGACGATTGATCTGGGCAACGGTGGCGGCTACGTCATTGGTGTCGCTGTTGGTCATGCTCTGCACAGCGATAGGCGCATCGCCGCCAACAGGCACGTTACCGACCCAAATCTTGCGCGATTCGCGACGTTTGATTGGAGATTCGCCGTGCATGACTTATTGACCCAACTTCAGGCGAGCAGTCTCGCCACTGGTGAACGGAGCGATATCAACCACCTGCCCGTTGTAGTTGACCTGCGCGCCACGGGCGAAGCCCAGACGCACAGAAAAGGGTGGTTTGCCGCTGACAGAAACATTTTCGCCTTTACGCTTGAGACCGCTCAACAATACTTTGCCGCTGCCGTCGGTCACTTGCGTCCAGCAATCGGCGGTGAATTGCAGTTGAACCTGCCCCTGGCCGGAAACCGGTGCAGCCGCTGCTGGAGCGGGGATGGTTGGCGTGACCGAAGCGGACGCAGGCGGGGCCGATACAACAGGAGCAGTCGGAGCAGGCGCTACCGGCGTCGCGACAACCGACGCAGCGCTGTGCGTCGGTGCTGCGGGCGCGGGAGTCGCCGGTGCAGCCGGAACTACTGCTTCAGCAACAGCCGGAGCCTCATCGGACGTTTCGGCTTGCGGCAGTGCGAGATCGGTTGTGCCGTCCGCCTGACCTTCCGCGACAGCCTGGTCTTCCGGCTCGTCCAGCGGATGGATCTGGGTGGTGCCGTCAGCACCTTCGACTTCAACGTGCTCCGGGCTCAGGCTCGTCACTTCCTTGGTGCGCAACGAGGTTTGATCCTGCCACCAGACAAATCCACCGCCGATCACAGCCAGCAGCAACAGCAGACTGACAATTCGCAAAATGGTGTGGGAAACCCGAACCGGCTCTTCGATACGTCCCAGGCTATGAACGTTGCTGCCCTGGGAGTCGGTGCCGGTGGATTGGTCGAACTGCTGGACCAGTACGGTTTGATCCATGCCCAGCAATTTCGCGTAGGCGCGAATATAACCGCGAGCAAAAGTATGCCCAGGCAGCTTGTCGAAAGCGCCGGTTTCCAGATTGCTCAGGGAATTGACGGTGAGGTTGAGCTTGAGGGCCACTTCAGCCAGCGACCAGCCATTGCTTTCGCGGGCCTGGCGCAAGGTCTCACCGGGGTTAACGCGATTCGCTGCTACAACTTCGGGATGCGCCGCTTTCATCATTGCTCCGACAGGTATTGCTGATATTCCGGCGTACCGGGATAGAGTCGTTTTAGTTGCAGGCCAAAACTGGCGGCCTTGTCGCGATCTTCAAACACTTTTGCCAGCCGAACGCCGAGCAATAGACTACGTGCATTTTGCTCGGTGAGCAGGCTAAAACGATCGTAATAGTCACGCGCGGGCACATAATGCCTGTCTTCGTAAGACAACTCAGCCATTTCCAGCAATGCACGTGGCTGTTGGCGATTCAAACGCAGGGCTTTTTCCAGCTGCTGCTGCGCCAGATCCCGCTGGCCCAGCTTCGAAGCGGTCATGCCGAGGTTCTCGAACACCCGCGAACGCTCGGGATACATGGTATCGGCGGCAGCCTGTTCAAAGCGCTCGTACGCCTCTTTGTACCGTTTCTCTTCGAAAAGGAAACTTCCGTAGTTGTTCAGGATTCGCGCATCGTTGGGGCGCGAAGCCAGCGCCTTGCGAAAATGCTCGTCCGCCAGCTCCGGCTCCATCTCGGCTTGAAACACCAGACCCAGCGCAGCGTTGGCGTCTGGATCCGAGTCATTCAGATCCAACGCTTTCTTCAACGGTACTTTCGCCCGTTCGGTCATGCCTTGTTGCAAGTAGCCCAGGCCCAGCTGTACATAGGCGGCACGCGCTTCATCGCGACCCTTGCTGGTCTTCATCGGGTTGAAATCGCCCGACAGGACACAGCCAGCACACAGGCTGGCCAACAGCAACAGCAGCGCGAAGCGCAGGGACATAGAGATCCTCTCTTAATTATTGTTCGCAGCGTTCTGCGCGATATCGTTTTCGGCGCTTAACTCGCGCACGGCGATATAACGTTCGCTGCGACGGGTGCGATCCAGCACCTGCCCTACCAATTGGCCACACGCGGCATCGATGTCTTCACCGCGGGTGGTGCGTACGGTGACATTGAAGCCGGCATGGTGAAGCTGATCCTGGAAACGGCGAATCGCGTTGTTGCTCGGGCGCTCGTAACCGGAATGCGGGAACGGGTTGAACGGAATCAGGTTGATCTTGCACGGGATGTTCTTGAGCAACTCGATCATTTCGACCGCGTGCTCAGTCTTGTCGTTGATGTCCTTGAGCAACGTGTACTCAATGGTCAGCACGCGCTTCTCGCCCAAGGACGACATGTAGCGCTGGCACGACTCGAGCAGCATCTTAAGCGGATACTTCTTGTTGATCGGTACCAATTGGTTACGCAATGCGTCGTTCGGTGCGTGCAGGGACAACGCCAGGGAGACGTCGATGTGCTTGGACAGCTCATCGATCATCGGCACCACACCCGATGTAGACAGGGTTACGCGGCGCTTGGAGATCCCGTAGCCCAGGTCATCCATCATCAGATGCATGGCGGCCACGACGTTGTCGAAGTTCAGCAGCGGCTCACCCATGCCCATCATCACCACGTTGGTGATGGCACGGTCGGCGGTCGCCGGGATGCTGCCGAACGATTTATTGGCAATCCACACCTGACCGATGACTTCGGCGGCGGTGAGGTTGCTGTTGAAACCTTGCTTGCCGGTGGAGCAGAAACTGCAATCCAGGGCACAGCCTGCCTGGGACGAAACGCACAAAGTGCCGCGCTTGCCCTGGGGAATGTACACGGTCTCGACGCAGCTACCGGACGCCACGCGCACCACCCACTTACGGGTGCCGTCGGTGGAGATGTCCTCGCTGACCACTTCGGGGCCGCGGACTTCAGCAATGGCCTTGAGCTTGTCGCGCAAGGCTTTGCTGACGTTCGTCATGGCGTCGAAATCATCGACGCCAAGGTGGTGAATCCATTTCATTACCTGACCGGCACGGAAACGCTTCTCCCCGATTGAGTCGAAGAATTTTTCCATTTCCAGCTGAGTCAGACCCAGCAGGTTGGTTTTTACAGTCGATGTAGTCATGGATTCACCTTCACTCTTAAGCCAATGCTTAGCGAGTGGTTACTTCAGTAGCGGCGAAGAAGTACGAGATTTCGCGAGCAGCAGCAGCTTCGGAGTCCGAACCGTGCACAGCGTTGGCGTCGATGGAATCAGCGAAGTCAGCGCGGATGGTGCCGGCAGCAGCTTCTTTAGGGTTAGTAGCGCCCATCAGCTCACGGTTCAGAGCGATAGCGTTTTCGCCTTCCAGAACCTGAACAACAACCGGGCCGGAGATCATGAAAGCAACCAGGTCGCCGAAGAAACCACGAGCGCTGTGCTCAGCGTAGAAGCCTTCAGCTTCGGCTTTGGACAGTTGCTTCAGTTTCGAAGCTACAACGCGCAGGCCAGCTTTTTCAAAACGAGTGGTGATCTCGCCGATAACGTTTTTTGCAACAGCGTCAGGCTTGATGATGGAGAAAGTACGTTGAACAGCCATGGTGTAACTCCAGAAACGGTAATTTGTGAAAAATTAAACCCGCGAATTATACGCGGGTTCTTTGGTATTGCCTAACTGCGTACGGCGTAGACTCAGTCTGCTTCTTCGATCCAGGCGGCCTGAATGGCTTCAAGCACCTTCTCGCCACCGCGGGTCGGATCATCGCTGAACTCCGGCAATGCCAGCACCCATTTGTGCAAATCGACGAAGTTCACGTAACGCGGGTCCGTATCCGGCTTGGATTCAGCCAGCTGGATCGCGATTTCCAGCACATCAACCCATTTCAGACTCATGTCAGTTCCTTGAATCAGTGCGCCGCTTCGGCCGCATGGTTGAGCGAGTATTTCGGAATTTCGACGGTCAGGTCTTCAGTCCCGACGACCGCCTGACAGCCTAGACGCGATTGCGCCTCCAGACCCCAGGCCCGATCAAGAAAGTCTTCTTCCAGCTCATCGGCCTCTTCCAGCGAGTCAAAACCTTCGCGGATGATGCAGTGGCAGGTGGTGCAGGCGCAGACGCCGCCGCAGGCACTCTCCATCTCGATATGGTGTTCATGGGCCAGTTCGAGAATGGAGGTACCGGGCTCAGCTTCCACAACCATGCCGTCCGGGCAAAACTTATCGTGTGGCAGAAAAATGACCTGCGGCATCGTTATTCCTCAATCTCATTCAGGTTGCGCCCCGCCAGCGCGGCTTTCACCGTCGAGTCCAGGCGGCGGGCAGCAAAGGCATCGGTCACTTGCGACAGACGCTTGGTCTGCTGCTCGATGGCGTAACCATCGGTACCTTTCATCAGTTCGGTCAGTTCCTGCATCTGCAACTCGATAACCCTGCGCTCTTCAGCGTCGAGCAGGCGTTCGCCGTCGACATCGAGGGCGCCTTGCACCGCCTCGATCAGGCGCTGGGCATCGACTTGCTGCTCACGCAGAACACGGGCAACTTTGTCGTCGCTGGCGTGCTGGAACGAATCCTTGAGCATTTTGGCGATTTCGCCGTCGGTCAGGCCGTAGGACGGCTTGACCTGGATACTGGCCTCAACGCCCGAACCCAGCTCGCGGGCAGAAACACTGAGCAGACCGTCGGCATCGACCTGAAAGGTCACGCGAATCTTCGCCGCGCCCGCCACCATCGCCGGAATACCGCGCAATTCGAAGCGTGCCAGGGAGCGGCAGTCACTGATCAGCTCGCGCTCGCCCTGCAACACATGGATCGCCATGGCCGACTGGCCATCTTTGTAAGTCGTGAAGTCCTGACCGCGGGCGACGGGGATGGTGGTGTTGCGTGGAATCACCTTCTCCATCAGGCCGCCCATGGTTTCCAACCCCAGGGACAACGGAATCACGTCAAGCAACAGCAGCTCGCCGCCGTCACGCTTGTTGCCAGCCAGCGTATCGGCCTGGATCGCAGCACCAATGGCCACCACTTGATCCGGATCGATTTCGGTCAGTGGCTCGCGACCGAAGGCTTCAGCCACGGCTTCGCGAACGCGAGGCACACGAGTCGAACCGCCAACCATGACCACCGCGTGAACGTCGTCCAGCTCGATACCGGAATCACGCACAGCGCGGCGGCAGGCTTTCAGGCTGCGAGCAACCATCGGCTCGATCAGCGCATTGAAGACCTCACGAGTCAGCTCGGCCTTCCAGTCGCCATAAGCGACTTCAACAGCCGCAGCATTGGTCAGGGATTCTTTGGCTGCACAGGCCGTTTGCAGCAGATTGCGTTGTACACCCGGATCGAGGTCGGCCGACAAACCGGCGCTTTCGATGATCCAGCCAGCGATTGCGTGATCGAAGTCATCGCCGCCCAGAGCGCTGTCGCCGCCGGTAGCCAACACCTCAAACACACCGCCGGTCAGGCGCAGAATCGAAATATCAAAGGTGCCGCCACCCAGGTCATAAATAGCAACCAGGCCTTCGGCATGCTGGTCCAGACCGTAAGCCACAGCGGCAGCAGTCGGCTCATTAAGCAAACGCAGCACGTTCAGACCGGCCAGCTTGGCCGCATCCTTGGTGGCTTGACGCTGAGCGTCATCGAAATAGGCCGGAACCGTGATCACCGCGCCAACCAGTTCGCCGCCCAACGTGGCCTCGGCGCGCTGACGCAACACCTTGAGGATATCGGCAGAGACTTCGACGGGGCTTTTCGGACCCTGAATGGTGTCGATGAACGGCATGTGCGACTCGCCGCCGACAAAGCGGTACGGCAGTTGATCGCCCAATTGCTTGACGTCGGACAGACCACGACCCATCAAGCGTTTGACCGACAGCACGGTGTTCAAAGGATCGGAGGCGGCAGCCAGTTTGGCCGACTCGCCGACCTCGACACGATCGGCGTGGTAGCGCACGGCAGACGGCAGGATGACCTGCCCGTCAGCGTCGGGCAAAGGCTCGGAAAGACCACTGCGCAATGCAGCGACCAGCGAATTGGTAGTGCCCAAGTCGATACCGACAGCCAGACGACGCTGGTGCGGTTGAGGACTTTGGCCGGGTTCGGCGATCTGCAGTAGGGCCATCGTTATCAGGACTTATCTGTATATCAGGCGTGCGACCGGAGCGGCACTGGGTTAATCGTCGAGGCGCTCTTCTAACTGGCGCACTTCGTAGGTGAGCTTGTCGAGGAACTGCATGCGTCGCATCAGGCGTTCGGCCTGTTCGCGTTGCGCTGCATTATTCCAACAGGCTGCGAAGCTTTGGTTCAGTTCATCCTGTGCCGTCTTCAGGCGGCGCTTGAACACGGCAATACCCGCCAGGTCGGCGCTGTCTTGCAGGTCTTCGAGCTCTTCACGCAGCTCCATCTGCTGCAGAAGAAATTCCGGATCATGCACCGTGACCTCCAGCGGCAGCTCGTGACCACCCAGAGCGAGCAGATATCGCGCGCGCCTGGGAGGATTTTTGAGCGTCTGGTAGGCCTCATTGAGGCTCGCGGATTGCTCTAGCGCCAGCCGTTGCTCTCGCTCGGAAGCGTCTGCAAAACGGTCAGGATGAACGCTGCGCGCCAACTCACGGTAGCGCGTAGCCAGCTGGTCGAGATCCAGATCGAAGCTCGGTTGCAGCTCAAATAAAGCGAAATGACAAGGAGTACCCACGAGTAGCCTCAGATATTGAAGCTTTCGCCGCAGCCACATTCACCGCGTACGTTGGGGTTGTTGAACTTGAAGCCTTCGTTCAACCCTTCCTTGACGAAATCGAGTTCGGTGCCGTCCAGGTAGGCCAGGCTTTTCGGGTCGATGATCACTTTCTCGCCGTGACTTTCGAACACCTGATCCTCTGCAACTACCTCGTCGACAAACTCCAGCACGTAGGCAAGGCCGGAACAGCCTGTGGTGCGAACACCCAGACGAATCCCTTCACCTTTGCCGCGCCCGTTGAGCGAGCGTCGCACGTGTTGAGCAGCCGCTTCTGTCATGCTGATAGCCATCGGGGACTCCTTACTCGTCGCCAAATCTTGAAAGTCAGATCAAGCCTTTCTTCTGCTTGTAGTCGCGAACGGCCGCTTTGATAGCGTCTTCAGCAAGTACGGAGCAGTGAATTTTTACTGGCGGCAAAGCCAGTTCTTCGGCCAGCTGAGTGTTCTTGATGGTCTCTGCTTCATCCAGAGTCTTGCCTTTCATCCACTCGGTCGCCAGGGAGCTGGAGGCGATAGCCGAACCGCAACCGTAGGTCTTGAACTTGGCGTCTTCGATGATGCCTTGCTCGTTAACCTTGATCTGCAGACGCATCACGTCGCCACACGCTGGAGCACCAACCATGCCGGTGCCGACATCAGGGTCTTCCGCGTCCATCTTGCCGACGTTGCGCGGGTTCTCGTAGTGGTCGATGACCTTTTCGCTGTAAGCCATGATTCTTAATCCTCACTCATCAGAGAGTCGCTCTTAAGCCCTGCGATCCGAAATCCTGCAGGGCCGGTTTGCGGCGACTTGAAATCAGTGTGCCGCCCACTCGATTTTCGAAATGTCGACACCGTCTTTGTACATGTCCCACAGCGGCGACAGAGTGCGCAGCTTGGTAACGGCCTCGCAGACTTTCTGCGCGGCGTAGTCGATTTCTTCTTCGGTGGTGAAACGGCCGAAGGTGAAGCGAATCGAGCTATGGGCCAGTTCGTCGTTGCGGCCCAGGGCGCGCAGTACATACGAAGGCTCAAGCGATGCCGAGGTGCAGGCCGAACCGGACGAAACTGCCAGATCCTTGAGCGCCATGATCAGCGACTCGCCTTCAACGTAGTTGAAGCTCAGGTTCAGGTTGTGCGGAACGCGGGCGGTCATGCTGCCGTTGATGTACAGCTCTTCCAGGCCTTCGACCTGTTTGAAGAAACGGTCGCTCAGGGCTTTGATACGCACGTTCTCGGCAGCCATGTCTTCCTTGGCTACGCGGAAAGCCTCACCCATGCCGACGATCTGGTGGGTCGCCAGGGTGCCGGAACGCATGCCACGTTCGTGACCGCCACCGTGCATGGTCGCTTCAATGCGAACACGCGGCTTGCGGCTCACGTACAGTGCGCCGATGCCTTTAGGGCCGTAGGTTTTGTGGGCAGAGAACGACATCATGTCGACTTTCAGCTTCGACAGGTCGATATCGACCTTGCCGGTGGACTGAGCAGCGTCGACGTGGAACAGGATACCCTTCGAGCGGGTCAGTTCGCCGATGGCCTCGATGTCATTGATGGTGCCGATTTCGTTGTTCACGTGCATGACCGAGACCAGGATGGTGTCGTCGCGCAGGGCAGCTTCGATCATCTCTGGCGTGACCAGACCATCGGTGCGCGGCTCGAGGTAGGTCACTTCGAAGCCTTCACGCTCCAGTTGGCGCATGGTGTCGAGGACAGCCTTGTGCTCAATCTTGGTGGTGATCAGGTGTTTGCCTTTGGTGGCATAGAAATGCGCCGCACCCTTGATTGCCAGGTTGTCGGATTCGGTGGCACCGGAGGTCCAGACGATTTCACGCGGGTCGGCGTTGACCAGGTCAGCGACCTGACGACGAGCGTTTTCGACGGATTCTTCAGCTTTCCAGCCGAACACGTGGGAACGGGACGCCGGGTTACCGAAGTTTCCGTCAACCAGCAAGCATTCACTCATCTTTTGCGCGACACGTGGATCAACTGGGGTCGTCGCAGAGTAATCAAGGTAAATCGGCAATTTCATGGACTATCTCCTAAATCAGGCTGGCTGGCGTGCCGCTAGCTCTTTGGCTGTCATTCGACGGCGGACGCTTCAATCTTGTCCAGGCGTGGCGTCTTGCTGTTGCAACGACGCTGATCCTGACGCTGGGCTACTTCTTGTACCTCACGGCGAGTGACAAGGTCAGCCAAGCTGATACCGCTCAGAAATTCGTGAATCTGCAGGCTCAGATCGCACCACAAGTGGTGGGTCAGACAGGTGTCGCCTTGATGGCAATCGCCCTGGCCCTGGCATTTGGTTGCATCGACCGATTCGTTCACCGCATCGATCACCTGGGCAACCTGGATGCCCTGCATGTCGCGCGATAGCTGGTAGCCACCGCCTGGGCCACGAACACTGGACACCAGATTGCTGCGGCGCAATTTGGCGAAGAGCTGTTCGAGGTAGGACAGGGAGATGCCTTGGCGCTCGGAGATATCGGCCAGGGACACCGGCCCGTGCTGCGCATGCAACGCCAGGTCAAGCATGGCGGTCACGGCGTATCGGCCTTTTGTAGTCAGTCGCATGGACAATTACCACGGAGTTCAGAATGGGGCGAGTATGCAATTCCCGAGTATTTAAGTCAACTATAAGACCTAGTGCTTTACTCAGGATTACCCGCAAAAGAGCGCGCGCATCATAACAAAGGCTGGCCGGGAACAGCCAGCAATTGCTCGCGAAGAACCCGTCCGGATTTAGCCGGCCTTGCTTTCGTCTTTGTCCTTGACGCAGGCGAAGTCTTCTTCGCGCAACTCAGGCAGATCCTTGGCGCAATAGTTGCTACCCAGATCCTTCAACGCACCGCACATACCCTCCAGGCGACCATCGACCGCCTGCAGGTGATCGAGCAGCTGACCAATGGCGCGAGCCACCGGGTCGGGCATGTCTTCGCCGACGCCGTAGGCATCAAAGCCGATCTTCTCGGCCATGGCCTTGCGCTTGGCGTCCTGCTCGTCATCGGATTTGACGATGATCCGCCCCGGAATGCCGACCACCGTCGCGCCGGCCGGAACCGCCTTGGTCACCACGGCATTGGAGCCGATCTTGGCACCCGCACCGACAGTAAACGGACCCAGCACCTTGGCGCCCGCCCCCACTACCACGCCATCTTCAAGCGTCGGGTGACGCTTGCCCTTGTTCCAGCTGGTGCCACCCAGGGTCACGCCCTGATAAAGGGTGACGTCATTGCCGATCTCAGCGGTTTCACCGATGACGATGCCCATGCCATGGTCGATAAAGAAACGACGACCAACCTTGGCGCCCGGATGGATCTCAATCCCGGTCAACCAGCGACCGAAATTCGACACCAATCGCGCCAGCCACTTCCAGCCCATCCCCCACAGGGCCGACGACAGGCGGTGGATCCAGATGGCGTGCATGCCCGGGTAGCACGTCAGAACTTCAAAGGCGTTGCGCGCTGCCGGATCACGATGGAAAACACTCTGGATATCTTCACGCAAACGCTCGAACATTTTTAATCCTTCCGCTTAAGAAGCTCGCCACGGGCCGCTTTCTGGGTTTCCGTGAGGATGCCACGCAATATATTCATTTCCGCCCGGCTGACCGAGCTGCGTCCGTACAACCGGCGCAGGCGCGCCATCAAGTGCCGTGGTTTTTCCGGATCGAGGAACTCGATGGCCACCAGGGTTTGCTCCAGGTGCTCATAGAATCGCTCCAGTTCATCCATGGTCGCCAGCTCACCACTTTTAATGGACGCCACTTCATCCTTTTCGACCTTGCTCGGCTGACCTTGGGCCGCGAGCCAGGACATCCGTACTTCATAGCTCAACACCTGCACCGCTGCCCCAAGGTTCAGCGAACTGAACTCAGGGTCTGATGGGATGTGCACGTGATAATGACATCGCTGCAGCTCTTCATTGGTCAGGCCGGAATCTTCACGACCAAACACCAAGGCAATCTCGGCACCCTGCCCGGCCTCCTCGACCACTTTCACGCCGCACTCGCGGGGATCGAGCAACGGCCAGGGAATGCGCCGGTCGCGAGCGCTGGTGCCGAGCACCAGATTGCAGCCGACCAAGGCATCTTCCAAGGTGGCGACGACTTGCGCGTTTTCAAGGATATCCCCGGCGCCGGAGGCACGAGCATCAGCCTCGTGGTGCGGGAACAACCGCGGTTCGACCAGCACCAGCCGCGACAGGCCCATGTTCTTCATAGCACGCGCAGCCCCGCCGATGTTGCCGGGATGGCTGGTATTGACCAGGACGACACGAATGTTATGCAGCAAGGGAGGCGCTCTCGAACACGTTAATGGGGAGCAGAATCTTACAGCTCAACCTACCGTTAAGCTATGAAAGCGAACACTGACCTTCACCTGTAGAAACTTTCTGATAGAAT
Organism: Pseudomonas sp. AL03; assembly: GCF_029960815.1. Lineage (GTDB taxonomy): Bacteria > Pseudomonadota > Gammaproteobacteria > Pseudomonadales > Pseudomonadaceae > Aquipseudomonas. Next base: position 389,553 of record NZ_JASBRE010000001.1, on the reverse strand, counting down.
GCCCGGCTTTCTTTAACAACCTTAGGTGACACATCCATGCAGCCCATGCTGAATATCGCGCTGCGCGCCGCCCGCAGCGCCAGTGAATTGATCTTCCGCTCCATCGAGCGCCTGGATACCATCAAGGTCGACGAAAAAGACGCCAAGGATTACGTATCCGAGGTGGATCGCGCCGCCGAACAGAAAATCATCGACGCGCTGCGCAAGGCCTACCCTACCCACGGCATTCTCGGCGAAGAAACCGGCATGCACCCGGGTAGCGGCGAAGGCGAAGAATACCTGTGGATCATCGATCCACTGGACGGCACCACCAACTTCCTGCGCGGCATTCCTCACTTCGCTGTCAGCATCGCCTGCAAATACCGCGGTCGCCTGGAACACGCTGTTGTTCTGGACCCGGTTCGCCAGGAAGAATTCACTGCCAGCCGTGGTCGTGGCGCTCAACTGAACGGTCGTCGTCTGCGCGTCAGCGGCCGCACCAGCCTGGACGGCGCCCTGCTGGGTACCGGCTTCCCGTTCCGCGATGACCAGATGGACAACCTCGAGAACTACCTGGGCATGTTCCGCGCCCTGGTTGGCCAGACTGCCGGCATCCGCCGCGCTGGCTCGGCGAGCCTGGACCTGGCCTATGTGGCTGCTGGTCGTTTCGACGCCTTCTGGGAATCGGGCCTGTCCGAGTGGGACATGGCGGCAGGCGCCCTGCTGATCCAGGAAGCAGGCGGCCTGGTGAGCGACTTCACCGGCGGTCACGATTTCCTTGAGAAAGGCCACGTCGTTGCCGGCAACACCAAGTGCTTCAAAGCAGTATTGACGGCCATCCAGCCGCACCTGCCGGCTTCGCTTAAGCGCTAAGCGCCCGGCCACAAAAAAGCACCCTTCGGGGTGCTTTTTTTTGAATCTGACTTTCAACTATTTATTGAGCCGGTTCGTTCTGCGACAGAACCAACTTACCTTCCTTGTCGACCGGAATCTGGTTGCCCGGATCGCGGTCCATCCGCACCTTGCCTTCCTTGCCGTCGAGCGAATAACGAACGTCATAACCTACAACTTTGTCGCTGATGTCATTGACCGTGTTGCAGCGAGTTTGAGTCGTGGTGTAGGTGTCACGCTCCTGCATGCCCTCCTGCACCTTGTTGCCCGCATAACCGCCGCCGACCGCACCGGCCACTGTGGCGATCTTCTTGCCCGTACCGCCGCCGATCTGGTTGCCCAATAGGCCACCCGCCAGCGCACCCACCACCGTACCGGCGATCTGATGTTGATCTTTCACCGGCGCCTGTCGGGTTACTGCAACGTCCTTGCACACTTCACGTGGCGTCTTGATTTGTGTCTTGACCGGTTCGACGGCTAGAACTTGCGCATACTCAGGGCCGCTTTTAACCAGGCTGTAGGTGGCAACAGCACCCCCGGCAGTCACACCGACAGCACCCAATACCGCACCAACCAGCAACGACTTGTTCACATGAACCTCCTGACCATCACATGCGGGACATACCCGCGCTTCTCCCAACCTTGGAGCATAAAAAAAGGCGCGAGTTCAATTCGCGCCTTTTTTGGCAGACAACAGGAAGGCGATGGCCGTTACGGGCGGTCGTCGACTTCCTTATCGGTCGCCACAGCAGGAATCAGATCCTCGGTGCTCAGGTTCAGCCAGATCAGCACGACGTTGGCGATGTAGATCGACGAGTAAGTACCCGCCAGAACACCGATAAACAGGGAGATGGAGAAGCCGAACAAATTGTCGCCACCGAAGAACAACAGGGCCGCGATCGCCAGCAAGGTGGAGATCGAAGTCGCCATGGTCCGCAGCAAGGTTTGCGTGGTCGAGATGTTGATGTTCTCGATCAGGCTGGCCTTGCGCAGGACACGGAAATTCTCACGAACCCGGTCGAATACCACGATGGTGTCGTTGAGCGAGTAACCGATGATCGCCAGTACCGCCGCCAGCACCGTCAGGTCGAAGGTGATCTGGAAGAACGACAGGATACCGATGGTCACGATCACGTCGTGAATCAACGAGACAATGGCGCCGACCGCAAACTTCCACTGAAAGCGGAAAGCCAGGTAGATCAGAATACCGCCCAGCGCCATCAGCATGCCGAGGCCGCCCTGATCGCGCAGCTCTTCACCCACCTGCGGGCCGACGAACTCGACGCGCTTGACCACCGCTGGGTTGTCGCCGCCGACTTTCTGCAGCGCCTCTGCCACTTGGTGGCCCAACTGCGGATCTTCACCCGGCATGCGCACCAGCAAATCGGTCGTAGCACCGAAGCTCTGTACGATCGCCTCGTGATAACCCGAAGTGGCCAGCTGCTCACGCACCTTGGTGACATCGGCCGGACGTTCGTAGGTCAGCTCGATGAGCGTACCGCCGGTGAAGTCCAGGCCCCAGTTCATGCCCTTGGTGGCGACGCTGAACAATGCCAGTAAGGTAAGAAACAATGTGACGCCGAACGCAACGTTGCGAACGCCCATGAAGTTGATTGTACGTAACATGGCAGCCCCTTAAATCCACAACTTCTTGAAGTCTCGACCGCCGAAGATCAGGTTGACCATCGCGCGGGTCACCATGATGGCCGTGAACATCGAGGTAAAGATCCCGAGGGACATGGTCACTGCGAAGCCTTTGACCGGGCCGGTGCCCATCGCAAAGAGAATCCCGCCGACCAACAGTGTTGTCAGGTTGGCGTCGAGAATCGCAGTAAATGCCCGGCCGAAGCCTTCGTTGATTGCCCGCTGTACGGTCATGCCCGCCGCGATCTCTTCGCGTATCCGCGAGAAGATCAGAACGTTGGCGTCGACCGCCATACCCATGGTCAACACGATACCGGCGATACCCGGCAGGGTCAGCGTTGCACCCAGCAGCGACATCAGGGCCAGCAGCATCACCATGTTCACGGTCAGCGCGACGGTGGCAATGATGCCGAAGAAGCGGTAGATGGCGATGATGAACAGCGAGACAAACAGCATGCCCCACAGCGATGCATCGACACCCTTGACGATGTTGTCGGCACCCAGGCTTGGGCCAATGGTGCGCTCTTCAGCGAAGTACATCGGTGCAGCCAGACCACCTGCACGCAACAGCAGCGCCAGTTCGGACGACTCGCCCTGCCCGTTCAGGCCAGTGATACGGAATTGAGCACCCAGCGGCGACTGGATGGTCGCCAGGCTGATGATCTTCTTCTCTTCCTTGAAGGTTTGAACCGGCACGTCTTTCTCGACGCCGTTAACCATTTTCTTGACGTAAGTGGTGACCGGGCGTTGCTCGATGAAGATCACCGCCATGCTGCGACCGACGTTGCTGCGGGTCGCACGACTCATCAGCTCGCCACCGTGGCCATCCAGACGGATGTTCACTTCAGGCGTGCCTTGCTCGCCGAAGCCAGCCTTGGCATCGGTGACCTGGTCACCCGTGATGATCAAGCCGCGCTCGATTTGCGCTGGCGGACGATTGCCTTCACGGAATTCGAAGCTTTCAGAAGTGGCTTTCGATGCACCAGGCTCAGCGGCCAGACGGAACTCAAGGTTGGCCGTCTTGCCGAGGATACGCTTGGCTTCGGCGGTGTCTTGCACGCCCGGCAGCTCAACCACGATGCGGTTGGCGCCCTGACGCTGAACGATGGGTTCGGCAACACCCAGCTCGTTGACGCGGTTACGTACCGTGGTCAAGTTCTGCTTGATGGAGTATTCGCGGATTTCCGCCAGCTTGGCCGGGGTCATCGCCAGACGCAGCACCGCCTGACCATTGAGGTCGGCCGGAACAATGTCGAAATCGCTGAAGTTCTTACGGATCAGTGCACGGGCCTGTTCGCGGGACGCTTCATCACTGAAACCCAGCTGAATGGCACCATCGAGTTGTGGCAGGCTGCGATAGCGCAGTTTCTCTTTACGCAACAGGCTCTTGACGTCGCCTTCGTAGACTTTCAAGCGCGCGTCGAGGGCTTTGTCCATGTCCACTTCGAGCAGGAAGTGCACACCACCGGACAAGTCCAGACCCAGCTTCATCGGGTGCGCGCCAAAGCTGCGCAGCCATTGCGGGGTGGTTTGTGCAAGGTTCAGTGCAACGACGTAGTCATCACCCAATGCCTTGCGCACGACGTCTTTGGCAGGCAGCTGGTCTTCAGCCTTGGTCAGACGAATCAGACCGCCCTTGCCGTTCGCTGCCAGGGTGGCAGCCTTGACATTGATCCCGGATTCCTTGAGCGCTGCGCCCACACGATCCAGATCAGCCTGAGTCACTTGCAGCGCAGTGCTTGCACCACTGACCTGAATAGCCGGGTCATCAGGATATAGATTGGGAGCGGAATAAATCAGACCGACCGCCAGCACCGCCAGGATCAGAATGTATTTCCACAGAGGGTATTTGTTCAGCATCACGCCGCCCGCTTATGACGCGGGGCGCCTTGCGCGCCCCGTCGATTGAGTAGAAGTTGAAACTTAGATCGCTTTCAGCGTGCCTTTTGGCAGCGTGGCGGCGATGGCGCCTTTCTGAAACTTCATTTCGATGGTGTCGGAAACTTCCAGAACAACGAAATCGTCTGCCACTTTAGTGATCTTGCCGGCGATACCACCGGTGGTCACAACTTCGTCGCCTTTCTGCAGGCTGCCGAGCAGGTTCTTCTGCTCTTTGGCGCGCTTGGCCTGTGGACGCCAGATCATCAGGTAGAAGATGACCAGGAAACCGACCAGGAAAATCCACTCAAAACCACCACCCATTGGGCCTGCCGCAGGTGCAGCAGCGTCAGCCATGGCATTAGAGATAAAAAAGCTCATTTAGCACTCCAGTTGCAAATGTTGAATCTTGGGGTCAGAAAACTCAGTCCAAAGGCGGAACAGCAAGCCCGCGTTTGGCGTAGAAGGCATCGACAAAGGCGGCCAATGTACCCTGTTGAATAGCCTCGCGCAAACCAGCCATAAGCACCTGGTAATGGCGCAAATTGTGGATGGTATTCAACATGCTACCCAGCATTTCGCCGCACTTGTCCAGATGGTGCAGATAAGCACGGGAGAAGTTCTGGCAGGTGTAGCAATCGCAGGTCGGATCCAGCGGCGAATCATCATGGCGATGGAACGCGTTACGGATCTTCAGCACGCCTGTATCAATGAACAGATGCCCATTGCGGGCATTACGGGTTGGCATCACGCAATCGAACATGTCCACACCGCGGCGCACACCCTCAACCAGATCTTCCGGTTTGCCAACGCCCATAAGGTAACGAGGTTTGTCAGCCGGCATCTGACCTGGCAGGTAGTCGAGCACCTTGATCATCTCGTGTTTCGGCTCGCCCACCGACAGACCACCGATGGCCAGGCCATCGAAGCCGATTTGATCGAGGCCTTCCAGGGAACGCATGCGCAGATCCTGGTGCATACCGCCTTGAACAATACCGAACAGCGCCGCCGTGTTGTCGCCATGGGCTTCTTTCGAACGCTTGGCCCAACGCAACGACAGCTCCATCGAAATCCGCGCGACGTCTTCGTCAGCCGGGTACGGCGTGCATTCGTCGAAAATCATCACGATGTCCGAGCCCAGATCACGCTGGACCTGCATCGACTCTTCCGGGCCCATGAACACCTTGGCGCCATCAACCGGCGAGGCGAAGGTCACGCCCTCCTCCTTGATCTTGCGCATCGCGCCCAGGCTGAACACCTGAAAACCGCCGGAGTCGGTAAGAATCGGGCCTTTCCACTGCATGAAATCGTGCAGGTCGCCGTGCTTCTTGATCACTTCAGTGCCAGGACGCAGCCACAAGTGGAAGGTGTTGCCCAGAATGATTTCCGCGCCGGTCGCGGTAATGTCCCGCGGCAGCATGCCCTTGACGGTGCCGTACGTGCCCACCGGCATGAAGGCCGGGGTCTCGACGGTACCGCGCGGGAAGGTCAAACGACCGCGACGAGCCTTGCCGTCAGTAGCAAGCAACTCAAACGACATACGACTTTGGCGACTCATTCTTTGTCCTCAGGGCCACGTGGTGCAGGGTTACGGGTGATAAACATCGCATCACCGTAGCTGAAAAAGCGGTATTGATGCTCGACGGCGGCTTTATAAGCGGCCATGGCTTCGGGATAACCGGCGAACGCCGAAACCAGCATCAACAGCGTGGATTCGGGCAAATGAAAGTTGGTGACCAGGGCATCGACCACATGAAACGGCCGGCCCGGGTAGATAAAGATGTCCGTGTCGCCACTGAACGGCTTGAGTACACCATCGCGCGCGGCACTTTCCAGCGAACGCACGCTGGTGGTCCCCACAGCGATCACCCGACCACCGCGAGCGCGGCAGGCTTCGACTGCATCGACCACGTCTTGACCGACTTCCAGCCACTCACTGTGCATGTGGTGGTCTTCGATCTTCTCAACGCGCACCGGCTGGAACGTGCCCGCACCGACGTGCAACGTCACGAACGCCGTCTCGACGCCCTTGGCGGTAATCGCCTCCATCAGCGGCTGATCGAAATGCAGCCCTGCCGTCGGCGCCGCCACCGCGCCCAAACGCTCGGCGTAGACCGTCTGATAACGCTCGCGGTCCGAGCCTTCATCCGGGCGGTCTATATAAGGAGGCAACGGCATGTGGCCGACGCGATCGAGCAGCGGCAACACCTCTTCGGCGAACCCCAACTCGAACAACGTATCGTGCCGCGCCAGCATCTCAGCCTCGCCACCACCGTCGATCAGGATCTTCGAACCGGGCTTGGGCGACTTGCTGGAACGCACATGGGCGAGCACGCGATGACTGTCGAGCACCCGCTCCACCAGGATTTCCAGCTTGCCGCCGGAAGCCTTCTGGCCAAACAGCCGCGCCGGAATCACCCGGGTATTGTTGAACACCATCAAATCGCCCGGGCGCAAATGCTCGAGCAAATCAGTGAATTGACGGTGCGCCAGGGCGCCGCTGACCCCATCCAGGGTCAACAGGCGACTATTGCGACGCTCAGCCAAAGGGTGGCGAGCGATCAGCGAATCAGGGAGTTCGAAAGTAAAGTCAGCAACGCGCATGATGGGGTTCGTCTAGCAGGGGCCGGAAGTCTAGCCGAAATAGTGAAAATTCTCTATGTACCTGATTGACCGACGGTAATCTCATCTCTATACTTCGCCGCCATTGAGCCCTGATGGCGGAATTGGTAGACGCGGCGGATTCAAAATCCGTTTTCGCAAGAAGTGGGAGTTCGAGTCTCCCTCGGGGCACCAAAATTAAGAAAGGTCTTGCTTTGCAAGGCCTTTTTTTTCGTCTGCGATAAAGTGGGCGATACGCCGCCGACCCGCAGGAGCCGGCTTGCTGGAGATTCTTTTGATCTCCCCGCCCGCGGCCGGTACGACATTTCTCAAGGATTCATCTCATGGAACTGCTGCTGGAAACTGTTGCTTTGTTCTGTCTGAAGCTGGCTTATGAGACGGAGGGGTCGAGTCCGATTCTGCGGGATGATCCGATCATGAGCGATTACGAGCGGGAGGTATTTGGCTTGCTGGTGCGCCGGGGTGATGTCGAGAGTATTCAGCTTAGAGTGGCGCACTGCGCAGGTTTGGCGCTAGACGCTATAGGCGGGGCTGATACGCCGCTTGGGCGTGAACTGCAACGGTTGTCAGCTAATGTCAGCAATGCGCAGACAATGGAGCAGCTTGATACGCCGCTCACTGCACTAAAGGGATACTTGAAAGATATTCAGTGAATGATCGTGTTAGGCAAGCTTGTCACGCCTTTACACCCGCTGGTACTGGGTACGGCTTTGGCAGATATGGAAACAAATCTGTCCACTTTTCCATTGCGCCAGCAGACACAATGAAAGACTTTTCGGCATCACAAGGACGTATCAATGCGGCAAATCGCTCTCAGCAACAAGCCGATCAGAGGCGTTCCCCGCCGCCTTCGTGCTCTGGAACAATGGGCCTCCAGCTTTCGCGACGAGTTTTACCCGCGATCCGGGCGCATGGAGCGCTACACACATTGGAAGATCCCGGTGCACGCGGCCTTGGTTCAAGGCCCTCAAGCAAGAATCGAAGTTCAGGCCTTCTGCATTCAGCAACTGCTCGAAGCCGCTTGCCACCTGTCCAACGCTGCTGACCACTCACAGGGTTACTACCGGGTCGCTTGCCTGCTGGTGTGGCCATGGGTTCATCAGAGCGAGGTCACCCTCTTCTATGACCGGGACTATTATCTGGGTTTTCTCGGTGAGACTAACGCTCTCATGCCAGAGCGGATCAGTCATGCTCTTGCGTTGCACACACCAGCGAATTTCGTCGAGCACGGGCATGACGTAACTCAACCTGACGATGAGGTCGCAGTACAGTGGTGGTGCATCGGAGAACCGGCCTGACGGCTTTCGCGAGCAGGCTCGCTCCCACAGGGGTTTTGGGTGTTGATTGGAATTTGGGATTGGTCCTGAGGATTTCGGGCTGGCGATGCTCAGTTCAGGGCGAAGCTGAGAGTTGAGCCACGAAACTGGAATTCGAAACAAACCAGCAGACCCTACAAGGAAGTTCGAGCAATGAAACACGTGCTTATGGGCGTTCCGGAAGGCGAGGATTTCGCGTCCTATGAAAAGGAAATCCCGGTTTCTGTCGAGGATCTCAAGCCGATCCTGGGGTGGGCGAAGGACGATGACTGCGTCTATGACTATCGGCTTACAGCGGAACAAATCAACGCGATAGAACAGCTCTGCTCCCTAAAATTACCCACGGATCTGATGCTGTTTCTTACCGGTAATGCTTGCTATACATCACCCATCGACACGCCCTCAGGGCATTAAGCCAGTGAGTGAACGCCTCGCGCCCCACTCATCTAGACTTAATGGATAGTCGTAGGCAGAACCGAACACGTCGCTTTGGTGCAGTTAAATCAAAGGCGGCGTGGCAATCTGCCTTTTATGCCCTTTAAGAGGTGCGGCGAAGACCGCACCGGGCACAACAAGATGCCCGCTCAGGGTGCCCTGGCCACCGGCCTGAAAATGCCACGATACCGTGACGTGGTGTGAGTGCCGCAGCCGACACTTTCGGACGACCGACAACCTTCTGGTTTGTCCGTGACCGTGAGGATTGCTGTATGCCTGATGAGATGTTGCACCTGCCGATGGTCAACAGCCTGCTGGAGCGCCACAAAGGCTCCCCCGGCGCACTGTTGCTCATCCTTCATGAGATTCAGGCGGGCATCGGTTATATCCCCGATGCTGCCGTCCCCGAGATTGCCCACGCCCTCAACCAGAGTCAGGCGGAGATTCGCGGGGTGATCAGTTTTTACCATGACTTCCGCACCGCGCCTCCGGCCCGGCATATCCTGCGTCTGTGCCGGGCTGAGTCCTGCAAGAGCCGTGGCGCCGAGCAGCTTGCCGCGCAGTTGCGCGAACGTCTGCAACTGGACGATCACGGCAGCAGCGCCGATGGCAGCATCAGTTTGCGTCCGGTGTATTGCCTCGGCGCTTGTGCCTGTTCCCCCGCTCTGGAATTAGATGGCCAGGTGCATGCGCGGCTTAGTGCCGAGCGTCTGGATGCGCTGCTCGATGCTTGTCGGGAGGACGCATGATGCCGCGCTTCTATCTGCCCGCTGATTCGCTGGCCCGTGCCGTGGGCGCTGATGAAGTGGCCTTGGCCCTCCAAAATGTGGATCTGCAACGCACCAGCTCCCGCGGCCTGTACTGGCTGGAACCTCTGCTGGAAGTGGACACCCCGCAAGGCCGGATCGGCTTCGGCCCGCTGACCGCTGCCGATGTGCCGTCGTTGCTGGAAGCGCTGCAAGGCGATCCGTCCGCTCATCCACTGGCCTTGGGTCTGGTGGAAGAGTTGCCTTATCTGAAGACTCAACAACGCCTGCTGTTCGCCCGCGCCGGTATTACCCGGCCGCTGTCCCTGGACGATTACCGAGCCCACGGCGGTTTCGAGGGCTTGAACCGGGCCGTCGCACTGGGCGGCGAGCAGACTGCTACAACGGTGTTCGATTCCGGCCTGCGTGGCCGTGGCGGCGCGGCTTTCCCGGCCGGAATCAAATGGCGCACGGTGCGCGCCACCCAGGCGGCGCAGAAATACATTGTGTGCAACGCCGACGAAGGCGATTCCGGCACCTTCGCCGACCGCATGTTGATGGAAGGCGACCCGTTCCTGTTGATCGAAGGCATGGCGATTGCCGGCATCACCGTCGGCGCCAACTACGGCTACATCTATGTGCGCTCGGAATATCCACAAGCCGTGGCCACCTTGCGCGAGGCGCTGGACGTCGCCCGGTCCAACGGTTACCTCGGCGCCAATGTCGGCGGCAGCGGCCAGGCCTTCGATATGGAAGTGCGCGTCGGTGCCGGCGCTTACATCTGCGGTGAGGAAACCGCGCTGCTGGACTCTCTCGAAGGCAAGCGCGGGATCGTCCGCGCCAAGCCGCCGATCCCCGCGCTGCAAGGGCTGTTCGGTCTGCCGACGCTGGTGCACAACGTGCTGACGCTGGCCTCGGTGCCGCTGATTCTGGCCAAGGGCGCGCAGTTTTATCGCGATTACGGCATGGGCCGCTCCCTGGGCACCATGCCCTTCCAACTGGCGGGCAATATTCGTCACGGCGGTCTGGTGGAACGGGCCTTTGGCCTGACCCTGCGGGAGCTGGTGGAAGACTACGGCGGCGGTACCGCCAGTGGCCGGCCACTGAAGGCCGCTCAGGTTGGCGGTCCGCTCGGCGCCTGGGTGCCACCGTCGCAGTTCGACACGCCGCTGGATTACGAGGCGTTCGCCGCCATCGGCGCCATGCTCGGTCACGGTGGTGTGGTGGTGGCTGACGACAGCCTGGACATGGCCCGCATGGCGCGCTTCGCCATGCAGTTCTGCGCCGAGGAATCCTGTGGCAAATGCACCCCCTGCCGCATCGGCTCGACCCGGGGCGTGGAGGTGATCGACCGTCTGCTGGCCGCGCCGGACCAGAGCGGCCGTGATGAGCAGGTGATCATCCTTAAGGACCTGTGCGACACCCTGCAATACGGTTCGCTCTGCGCATTGGGCGGCATGGTCTCCTTTCCGGTCGCCAGCGCCCTCAAGTACTTCCCCGCCGACTTCGGCCTGCAAGCCTCGGAGGCCGACCAATGATCACTCTCTTCGACCCGAAAACCGACATCGATCTCGGCACCCCGGCCCGCGACAGCCAGGTGCAAGTCACCCTGAACGTCGACGGCCGCAGCATCAGCGTGCCCGAAGGGACCTCAGTGATGCGCGCCGCCGCGCTGCTGGGCACCACCATTCCCAAACTCTGTGCCACCGACAGCCTGGAAGCCTTCGGTTCCTGCCGCATGTGCCTGGTGGAGATCGACGGCATGCGCGGCTACCCGGCGTCCTGCACCACGCCGGTCAGCGAAGGCATGAGCGTGCACACCCAGACGCCGAAGCTCGCGACCCTGCGCCGCAATGTCATGGAGCTGTACATTTCCGATCACCCGCTGGACTGCCTGACCTGCTCGGCCAACGGCAACTGCGAGCTGCAAACCGTCGCCGGCCAGGTCGGCCTGCGGGAGGTGCGTTACGGTTATGAAGGCGACAACCATCTGGCCGACGTGAAGGACACGTCCAACCCCTACTTCGACTTTGACCCGAGCAAGTGCATCGTCTGCAACCGCTGCGTGCGCGCCTGCGAAGAAACCCAGGGCACCTTTGCCCTGACCATTACCGGGCGCGGTTTCGAATCCCGGGTGGCGGCCGCCGGTGGCGAGAACTTCCTCGACTCGGAATGCGTGTCCTGCGGCGCCTGTGTGCAAGCCTGCCCCACCGCGACCTTGATGGAAAAAAGCGTGGTCGAACTGGGTCAGCCCGAACGTAGCGTGATCACCACCTGCGCCTATTGCGGCGTGGGCTGCTCGTTCCGCGCCGAGATGAAAGGCGACAAGCTGGTGCGCATGGTTCCCGACAAAAACGGTCACGCCAACCACGGCCACTCCTGCGTCAAGGGCCGCTTTGCCTGGGGTTACGCGACTCACCCGGATCGCATCACCAAGCCGATGATCCGCCAGCACATCAACGACCCTTGGCAGGAAGTCAGCTGGGATGAAGCGGTGACCTACGCCGCCAGCGAATTCCGCCGGCTACAGCAAACATACGGTCGCGACTCCATTGGTGGCATCACCTCCAGCCGCTGCACCAACGAAGAAACTTACCTGGTGCAAAAACTGGTGCGCGCCGCGTTCGGCAACAACAACGTCGACACCTGTGCGCGGGTCTGTCACTCGCCGACCGGCTATGGCCTGAAACAAACCCTTGGCGAGTCCGCTGGCACCCAGAGTTTCGACTCGGTGATGCAGGCCGACGTGATCCTGGTGATGGGCGCCAACCCCAGCGACGCCCACCCGGTGTTCGCCTCCCAGCTCAAGCGCCGCCTGCGTGAAGGCGCGCGGCTGATCGTCATCGACCCACGACGCATTGATCTGGTGGACTCGGTGCATGCCCGCGCCGAACTGCACCTGGCCCTGCGCCCGGGCACCAACGTCGCCATGCTCAATGCCCTGGCCCACGTCATCGTTACTGAAGGCCTGCTCGACCAGCCCTTTATCGACGCCCGTTGCGAGGGCAGCGATTTCGCCCGCTGGAGCGAACTCGTCAGCCGCGCGGAAAACTCGCCGGAAGTCCTTGGCCCGATCTGCGGCGTAGAACCTGCCGACATCCGTGCCGCCGCCCGTTTGTATGCCACCGGCGGCAACGCGGCGATTTATTACGGCCTGGGCGTCACCGAGCACAGCCAGGGCAGCACCGCGGTCATGGGCATCGCCAACCTGGCCATGGCCACTGGCAACATCGGCCGCGAAGGCGTGGGCGTGAACCCGCTGCGGGGACAGAACAACGTTCAGGGTTCCTGCGACATGGGTTCCTTCCCCCACGAGCTGCCCGGTTACCGGCACATCTCCAACGAGGTGGTACGAGCACAGTTCGAACAAGCCTGGAACGTCACCCTGCAACCCGACCCGGGCCTGCGCATCCCCAACATGTTCGAGGCCGCCCTGGGCGGCAGCTTCAAGGGCTTGTATTGCCAGGGCGAAGACATCGCCCAAAGCGACCCCAATACCCAACACGTCACCGCGGCGCTGTCGGCCATGGAATGCGTGGTGGTGCAGGATATTTTCCTCAACGAAACCGCCAAGTTCGCCCACGTGTTCCTGCCGGGCTGCTCATTCCTGGAAAAAGACGGCACCTTCACCAACGCCGAGCGGCGCATCTCCCGGGTGCGCAAGGTCATGGAGCCGCTGGGCGGCAAGGCCGACTGGGAAGGCACCGTGGCCCTGGCCAACGCCCTGGGCTACCCGATGGACTACAAGCACCCGTCGGAAATCATGGATGAAATCGCCAGCCTGACGCCAACCTTTACCAACGTCAGCTACGCCGAACTGGAGCGCCACGGCAGCCTGCAATGGCCGTGCAACGCCGCGGCCCCGGACGGCACGCCGACCATGCACATCGAGGAGTTCGTGCGCGGCAAGGGGCGCTTCATGCTCACCGGCTACGTGCCCACCGAGGAAAAGGTCAACAATCGCTACCCTCTTCTGCTGACCACCGGGCGCATCCTCAGCCAGTACAACGTCGGCGCCCAGACCCGGCGTACCGACAACGTCGCCTGGCACGACGAAGACCGCCTGGAAATCCACCCGACCGACGCCGAGAGCCGTGGCATCAACGAAGGTGACTGGGTTGGCATCGGCAGCCGCGCCGGACAGACCGTACTGCGTGCGCGGGTCACCGAACGGGTCGCCCCAGGTGTGGTGTACACCACCTTCCACTTCCCTGAGTCGGGGGCCAACGTCATCACCACCGACAACTCCGACTGGGCCACCAACTGTCCGGAGTACAAAGTCACCGCCGTGGAAGTCAGCCGCGTCTACCACCCTTCCGAGTGGCAAAAACGCTACCAGGAATTCAGCGACAACCAACAACGCCTGCTCGACGAACGCCGTCAGGCGCGTGGCGCTAAAGCGGAGGTACGCCGATGAGCACTGCCAACCTGATCAAAATGGTCAACCAGATCGCCCAGTACTTCGCCAGTGAACCGGACCAGCAACTGGCCGTGCTCGGCGTGCGTAATCATCTGCAGATGTACTGGACGCCCGGCATGCGCAAGGAGTTACTGGCCTGGCAGACAGAGCATCAGGGGGCAGAGTTGCACCCTTTGGCGCAGGCGGCGGTCAGTGGGGCGGGCTGGGAGGCTTAGGTTCACACGCGATCCCTTTGGGATTAGCCCCGAGCTTTTCGGGGCTTTCACTTGTGCAATGCTTGGCGGGTGGGCAGCCTGTTGTTGTTTGACTGTCGGATTCAAGCCAGTTGCAGTTCATTGACATCAGCTGCGTTATCATCCTGCGCTTCTCTGTTACAAGCACCCGGATGTCCATGTCTTTGCCACTGCCAGACGATCATCAATCCCTTCCCCCTGTCCTGGTCGGGCCGTTGTTGCGGCGGCTGGAGCCTACGCGTCTGGTGATGTGGCTGGTGGGGTCGCGGGCGCTGTCGCTGACGTTGCGTCTGCAAGATCGCGACGATATCCACCTCGACGCGAGTCAGTGCACGATCATTGCGGTGGGCACCCAGGCCTTTGTTCATTTGATCGATGTATCGCTGGACGCCACCCTGCCCTGCGACACGTTAATCGAATACGACCTGCTGATTGACGACGCTGGCACAGGCATCGCCGATTGGGCCCCGCACCTGCTGTACGGCGACGCCCGTTGTCCGAACTTCGTCCTGCGTAAACGGGTCGATCAGCTGCTGCATGGTTCTTGCCGCAAACCTCACCATCCGGCCCCGGACGGTTTGCTGTGTGTCGATCGTTTGCTGGAGGCCGAGCCGGATGCACACAAACGTCCGGCGCTGTTGATGATGAGCGGCGATCAGGTGTACGCCGACGATGTCGCAGGCCCCATGTTGCGAGCCATCCATGCCTTGATCGCGCGGCTGGGATTGTTCGGCGAATACCTCGAAGGTGCGGTGGTCAGCGACAGCGCCAAGCTCTACGAGGATCCCGCCAGCTACTACCATCGTGCGGATTTGTTACCGGCGCTGAAGAGCAACGAAACCCTGCGCGAGCGATTCTTCGGCGGGGTGCGTAAGCCGATTTTCACCAGCAGCAGTGCTGACAATCATCTGGTGACGTTCGCCGAGGTCATGGCCATGTACCTGCTGGTGTGGTCACCGACGCCCTGGACGTTGATCGCTCCAAAACCGCCAAAATTGATTCCCGAAAGACGCGAGCGTTATGCGCTGGAGCAAACGTGCATCGATGATTTCAAAGCGGGCCTGGGGGGTGTCGCCCGAGTGTTCGCCCATCTGCCGTGCCTGATGATTTTCGACGATCACGATATTACCGATGACTGGAATCTTTCCGCGCAATGGGAGGAAACGGCCTACGGTCATCCGTTCTCCAAGCGCATCATCGGCAACGCACTGATTGCATATATGGTGTGTCAGGGCTGGGGCAACAATCCGGATGCATTCGACGACGTGCTGGAAAAAACCCGTTTATTGAGTGCCACAGGGCAAGACCATTATCTCGACAGCGACGTTCAGGACGGTTTGATCGATGAGCTGCTGAGGTTTCAGAACTGGCATTACGTGCTGCCCACTAGCCCGGCCATTGTCGTGCTCGACACCCGCACCCGGCGCTGGCGCAGTGAGATGACCCTCAAGCAACCTTCGGGTTTGCTGGATTGGGAAGCGCTCAGCGAACTGCAACAGGAACTGCTCGATCACCCCTCGGCGATCATCGTTTCACCGGCACCGATCTTCGGCGTCAAACTGATCGAAACGATACAGCGGGTCTTCAGCTGGTGTGGTTATCCCCTGCTGGTGGACGCCGAAAACTGGATGGCCCATCGCGGCGCGGCGCAGGTCATCCTGAACATTTTCCGACACTCGCGCACCCCCGGTAACTACGTGGTGCTGTCGGGCGATGTGCATTATTCCTTCGTCTACGAAGTATTGATCCGACACCGCAAGGCCGGCCCGCGAATCTGGCAGATCACCAGCAGCGGCATCAAAAACGAATTCCCGCCGGCCCTGCTCGAATGGTTCGACCGCCTCAATCGCTGGCTCTACTCGCCGCGCTCGCCACTCAACTGGCTGACTAAACGTCGACGCATGCGCATTGTTCCGCATGTCCCGGAACATGCTGAAGCGGGTGAACGGCTGTGGAATTCGGCGGGGATCGGGCAGGTGTTCTTTAATGAAAAAGGACAGCCGCAGGAAATTTATCAGCACAACTCAAACGGTTTGCCGAAGACGCGGATGGTTGCGCCTGACAACGAAGACTGAAATGGCGAGTCATCATGAACCTAACCCGAACCCTGATCATCGGCAATTCCGGCTCCGGCAAGAGTTGGCTGGCTAAACGATTGGCAGAACAACTTCAGGCTTCGAGGATCGATCTCGACCTGATTCACTGGTTGTCCGACGAACACAGCATCCCCCGCCCCCGTGCCGAGGCACTGGGAATGGCGCGGGTAGCAGCAGGTGAAGAGCGCTGGGTGATCGAGGGTGTTTACGGCTGGATCGTCAGCGAACTTATCCACCGCGCTACGACATTGATTTGGTTGTGTGTTGAAGACGAAAGCTGCGTGGCCAATGTTCGTCAGCGAGAAAACAAACAGGACGACGACACGTTGCTGATAGCGTTGCTGGAATGGGCCGGCAGTTACCGTACCCGCAAAGACTCCAGTGGATTTTCCGCGCACCAACGTCTGTTCGAAGGGTTCAGCGGTTCAAAAATCAAACTCAGGAATCGAACCGAAATCACGGCATTTGCGAACACCCTGCTACACGCCGACTAATCACACTGTTTCCCAAGGATGCATATGTTTGCACGGAGCAAGTCAGTCCCCGAATTAATGGTCACGGACATCAAGAAAAGCCTTCATTTCTGGACATCCCTGATCGGTTTTCAAATCGCCTATGAACGCCCCGAGGTCGGTTTTGCCTACCTCGATAAAAACGGCGTTCAAATCATGCTGGAGCAATACGACCCGGCCGAAGGCCAGTGGGTAACCGGCGCACTGCAAGCGCCGTTTGGTCGAGGCATAAACTTTCAAATCACGGTTGATGTCGTCGATCCCATACTCCAGCGCCTGGCCGACGTTGAATGGCCGTTGTTTCGTTCCTGCGCCGAAGCCTGGTATCGCGCGGAGGCGGTGGACGTCGGCCAACGCGAATTTCTGGTGCAGGACCCGGACGGTTATCTGGTTCGATTGGTGGAAAGTTTGGGCGAGCGGCCGTATTCGCCCGTCAGCCACTGAGCCAAGAGATGGCTTGTTATTCGGATCGGGATTACATCGATCACGGAAACGTCTTTGGTAAGTCGATGGATACTGAGCGTCTGTCAAATGCGGAGAACACGATGCATACAGTCAAACACTCACATTGTCGCGAACACGCTGTACTGGCCAGGGCCGATCAAGCGCTGTACCCGAAGATCGCGGGCAAGAATGTGATTTCCGGATGAACAATGTCTTGCATGTCCGCGATGTACTGCCCTCGGAAGTAGAGTCCGTACGGCTTTTTCTGGGGCAGAACGGATGGGCTCACCGCACAGGTTCCGCTGAACATTTTGCCCAGTTGATCACTAACTCCCAACGCACCGCCCTTGCCGTGAAGAACTCCCGCATTGTCGGTTTTGCCCGAGGCATCACGGACGGCCTATCAAACGGTTATCTGTCGATGGTCGTCGTCTGTGGACAGTATCGACGTGAAGGTATCGGGCGTGCACTGGTTGAGCATGTCATGGCCGAGAACACCGACATTACCTGGGTTCTGCGAGCAGGCCGGGAAGGCGCTTCGGACTTCTTTTCAAGCTTGGGTTTTGAAACGTCGACCATCGCGATGGAGCGCCCACGTCGTAAATAGCATACTCACCATTCACATCCCCGCCTTCACCAACACCGGTTTCTCCTGATACCGATTCGGATACAGCTGCTTCAACTGCGCGACCTTCGGTAGATCGTTGATCACGATATAGGGATAAGTCGGATGCTCGGTCAGAAAGTCCTGATGTTCCTCCTCCGCCGGGTAGAAACCGTTGTAGGTTTCCAGCTTGGTGACAATGGGTTTGTTGAACGAATGGGCGGCGTCGAGCTGGGCAATGTAGGCCTGAGCGATACGTTGTTGTTCGCTGTTTCCCGGGAAAAGTGCCGAGCGATACTGAGTGCCGCTGTCAGGTCCCTGACGGTTGAGTTCGGTAGGGTTGTGAGCCACCGAGAAGTAGATTTGCAGCAAGGTGCCATAGCTGACCTGACGGGGGTCGAAGGTGACTTCGACGGATTCCGCATGACCCGTATCGCCCTCGCTGACCCGTTCGTACTGAGCGGTGTTGGCTGCACCGCCGGCGTAACCGGAGACAGCTTTCGTCACCCCTTTGACATGCTGGAACACGCCTTGGACACCCCAGAAGCAACCGCCGGCGAAGACTGCGGTTTCGCTGTGGGCCTGAGTGGTTCCGTCGAGGCTGGGTGGAGGAATGATGACCGCGTCTTCGGCACCGAAAGAGACCGCTGAGCCGTGGCCGATGACGCCGGCAACGGCCAGGCCCAACAGGGCACGGCGCCAGGTGAATAGGGTTTTCATGAGGCTGACTCCTGAACAAATGGAATGACGATCAACCGAACGTAAACGCGAAAAGGTGTGCCCATGGATCAAGCCGACTGCGGCTCGAACGTCATCGCCAGGCCGTTCATGCAGTAACGCAAACCGGTGGGTTTGGGCCCGTCATCAAAGACATGGCCCAAATGACCGCCACAACGCCGACAGTGGACTTCTTCGCGCAGCACCCCGAAGGAGCGGTCCTGTCGAGTGGCCACGGCCTTGTCCAGCGGTGCCCAGAAACTTGGCCAGCCGGTGCGGCTGTCGAACTTGGTCGCGGAAGAAAACAACGGCAGTTCGCAACCGGCACAGGCAAAAGTCCCTTCACGGTGCTCGTTGTTCAGCGGGCTGCTGTAGGCCCGCTCGGTGCCCTCTTCGCGCAGGATGTCGTACTGCTCGGCGCTGAGCATGGCGCGCCATTCTCTGTCGCTGTGAGTCACCTCGAACACCTCCGTCGCACTGGCGTCACTGACCAGCGCAGAACTTGCGGAAAATTTTGGCAATACACCGATGACCAGGGCTGCAGCGCCTAGCCCGCCGCCTGCTACGAGAAACTGTCGCCGTGAAAACATGGTCGTCTCCGAAAAATCCAGGTGCCTGACATGGAACACAGCCTAGGCTTGGGTTGATCGCCAAATCCTCACGAGAAGTTAAACAATTCGTGATAACTCCGGCCCCGGAAAACCCGCACAATGCGCTCATTGCGCCGAAGGATTGAGCTTGATGGAACAGACCAAACGCGTCCTCGTGGTCGAGGACGACCTGCACATCGCCGACCTGATCTGCCTGCATCTACGCGATGAGCAGTTCGAGGTGGTGCACTGCGCCGATGGCGATGAAGGCATGCGACTGCTGCAGCAAGGAAGCTGGGACGCACTGATCCTCGACCTGATGCTGCCCGGCGTCGACGGCCTGGAAATCTGCCGCCGCGCCCGCGCCATGGCCCGCTACACACCGATCATCATTACCAGTGCGCGCTCCAGCGAAGTGCATCGGATTCTCGGGCTCGAACTCGGCGCCGATGATTACCTGGCCAAGCCCTTTTCCATGCTCGAACTGGTGGCCCGGGTCAAAGCGCTGTTGCGACGGGTCGACGCCATGGCCCGCAACCTGAAAATGGACGCCGGCAGCCTGATCATGGACGGCCTCTCCATCGACCCGATCACGCGCGATGTGTCCCTTGACGGGCGCCGTCTCGACCTCACGCCACGGGAGTTCGACCTGTTGTATTTCTTCGCCCGTCAGCCCGGCAAAGTGTTCTCGCGCATGGACCTGCTCAACACGGTCTGGGGCTACCGCCATGAAGGCTACGAGCACACGGTCAACACACACATCAACCGCCTGCGGGCAAAGATTGAAGCGGATCCGGCACAACCGGTGCGCATCCTCACGGTGTGGGGACGAGGCTACAAATTCGTGGCCAAGGAGGAGCAGCCGTGAGACTGACCCTGACTCAGCGCCTGTCTCTGGTTTTCGCCGTATTGCTGCTGGTGTGCTGCGGCACGTCGGCATGGATGCAGGTGCGCGCCAACCAGATGCATGAGCTGGAAGTGGTGCAAGGGCTGTCGCGGGATCTGGCCCGACACATCGCCCATGACACCGTGCTGATGGACACAAAAGGCCTGATGCCCGACGCCGTGCGCGACCTGTTCAGCCAGCTGATGCTGGTCAACCCCAGTGTCGAGGTGTATCTGCTCGACACCGAGGGCAAGATTGTCGGCAGTGCTGCGCCCGAGGGTCGGATACGCCGGGAGCGGGTCGGCCTGGCGCCGATCCAGCGCCTGCTCAAGGGCGATGCCCTGCCGATTCTCGGCGACGATCCGCGCAGCGTCGATGGCCGCAAAGTGTTCAGCGCCGCGCCTTTACAGGTCAGCGGCAAACCGGCGGGCTATCTCTATGTGGTGCTGCTCAGCGAAGAGCACGACCGCTTCGCCGAACGCGGCGCCACCAGCGCCGCCCTGAATACCGCGCTGTTGTCCATCGGGCTGGTGGCATTGCTGTGCCTGATTGCCGGTCTCACGGCATTCGCCCTCATCACCCGCCCTTTGCGCCGTTTGACCGAAACCGTCAGCCAGTTCGACATTGATGGCGCTCCGGCAACACCGCCTACATCCGTCCCGGTGGAGAAAGCCGCCAGCCACGATGAAATTGCCATACTCGACGCGGCCTTCCGGCAGATGCAAGCGCGCCTCGGTGAGCAATGGCGTTCGTTGACCCGCCAGGATCAGGAACGCCGCGAACTGGTGGCAAACATCTCCCACGACCTGCGCACGCCTCTGGCCTCGCTGCACGGTTACCTGGAAACCTTGTCGCTCAAGGACGCCACGTTGTCCCCCACCGACCGCCGCCGTTATCTGGGCATCGCGCTCGATCAAAGCCGCAAGGTGGGTGGTCTGGCGCAATCGCTGCTGGAACTGGTGCGACTGGAACATGGCTTTGTGCAACCGGTGCTGGAGCGCTTCTCGCTGACCGATCTGGTGCAGGACATTTTCCAGAAATTCGAACTGACGGCCGAGGCGCGACAAGTCGAACTCAAGGCCACCTTCGCACCCAATGTTTCGGCCGCCTGCGCCGACCTTGGATTGATCGAGCGGGTGTTGACCAACCTGTTCGACAACGCCCTGCGTCATACCCCCCGAGGTGGAGAAATCGAGCTCAGCCTGCGCCCTCAAGGGCCTTTTATCGAAGTCACTGTCAGCGACACCGGCCCCGGCATTGCCGCCGAACTGCGCGAAGGTCTGTTCCTGCGCCCATTCAACATAGGCGGCGCACGGCGTGATGGCGGACTGGGGTTGCGGATCGTGCACCGGATCCTGCAATTACACGGCCGCGAGATCCAGCTGATTGATGTTCCCGGACGCGGCGCGACCTTCCGCTTTTCGTTGGCGGTGGATCAGCAAACGGCCGAGCAATGGGCGGTTCGGTCGATGAATCTGAATTCGATGGGGAATCCGTGACAACGCCGCCTCGGTCCAATAGATTAGACGGCCTGAAAAGGCCCTGTGCTTTCTCGCCTCAACCCAAGTTAAAAGAAGTAGTGAAATTTCAATGTCCGATTCCAATACCGCTGAATCCGTAGTCACCTTGTCGTCCAAAGCGGAATACGAAAACTCCATCAATCTTTCACAGCACGTGCCCCAGGCCAAGACCATCAGCGAGATGGTCCTGGACGCTTTCCAGTCCACCCGGGAAAGCGATCAGATCCGCGAGCTGCGCGCCGCGATTCGCCAGGCTCACGACCGCTTCGACGACGATAAAGCCTACGAATTGATGGGCGAACTCAAGCAACTCAAGGACGCTGAGACTGCCGACATTGCGGCCCTGGAAGACTTGAGCAGCAAATTCCCGATCAGCCGGATTCTCTCCAGTTTCAAGGACGATCCGGCGTTTCAGGAATTGGTCTACGGCCTCGCACTGAAGGTGCTGAACCAGACCCACCAAGCCATCAGCAACCCGACCAGTAGCAAGAGCAAGGCTGCTCGCGCCAAGAAAGATGTCGAAGTGTTCACCATCAGCAAAGATGGCATCAGCGTCACGCTACCGCTGCGCACCCCGCGCTCGCGACTGAACGTTGACCGTGAAGCGTTGGAGTTCCTGGGCTTCACCTTCGTCGGCGAAGGCGAAGAAGCGGAGTTGGAAAGCGAGACGTTCCTGGACAATGCCGGGGCCGAACAAGCGGTTAACCGCAAGAACATCATCACCGCGCTTCAGCAGCAAACCGCGTTCGATGGCTACAGCATCGCCGCGCAGTAACACACGCCATCGATGACTGAAAAGCCCCGCACTGAGATTCAGCGTGGGGCTTTCTATTACCTGCAGGTTCATCGTTAGAGCGTTGATGGCCGTATCGCCACGATCATGTCAACTTCAATGGCTGCGTCTTTCGGCAGTTGATAAACGCCGATCGTGGTTCGTGTATGTTTACCGGCATCGCCCAGTACATGACTGAAAACGTCCGACGCACCGTTGGCCACTTCGCTCAAATCGACAAAATCCGCGGTGGACTTTACGTAAACCGTGACGCGCAATAGCAACTTGATCTTGTCCAGCGAACCGATGGAATCAACAATCAATGCCAGACCGCGCAGCGCACTGATGCGGGCAGCGCTTTGTGCGTCCGCCAGCGTCAGATCCAGGCCTACCCTGCCCTGATACTGAACTTCACCATTCATCCGCGGCACGAGACCGCTGATGTAAAGTTCATCGTGATGCCGCACCAACGGCGCGTAATGCCCGCCGGCCGTATTCTCGCCGTAGATATCGTAGCCGAACTCTTTTGCCAGCGCGATGAATCGTTCATCGCAGGTCATGTGTTCAGTCATCTCTCCTCCCCGATCAAATTGGATCCGTTTTTTTGACAGATTAGCCCAAAGATCTCGACTCGGGGGCTCGCCTATGAAAATCAACTTGGATCAAATTGATGTCCCTTAGATTCGAAAACGATTGAACTGACGAGCGAACACCTGAATGCCGGTTTTTAGGTCTTGGGGGTTGGTCATTGGGCAACTCCGGTGGTTGGACGGAGGTGGGTTGTTACCTGTGGAACAGAGGTGCAAGTTTCGAACGTATCGATTGCGTACATTTTGAGAACTCCTTTTAGTAGCGATTTTGCGACCGGACTCTGGTTCAGCAGATCGTCGATCAGTTATCGGAGGCGATCAGCCACGGAGGCCTGCCTCACGGCTCCCGGCTGCCGCCGATTCGCGAACTCTCCGAGTTGATGAACGCGGGCAAATCAACGGTGGTGGATGCTCTGGACCGCTTGCGGGCCAAGGGTTTGGTGGTTTCACGCCAAGGGTCGGGGCATTACGTGCACCGTTCCAGCACCACGATCAAGACCGATGCCGGCCTGGACCTGCAACTTCAAGGCACGCTCAGCGTGGTCCGCCGCGCGGTGCTGCTGGACAATGGCGCGTTGCGCCCTGGCGCCGGTTTTCTGCCGTCCTCGTGGCTGCCGGCTGAAGAGTTGCTTAAAGCCGTGCGCGGCACGTTGCGCGCAACCTCCCTGCGCATGGGCGAATACGGCGTCGCTGGCGGTTACCTGCCGCTGCGCGAGGCGTTGCGAGTCAAGCTGTCGGCCTTGGGCATCGAAGTGCCGGTGGACAAGATCATCACCACGGCCAACACCGTGCAGGCCATCGACAGCCACTTCCTGCGCAGGCATTACTGGTCAGCGACTTCGGCCCGTTGCTTTTCCTCTTCCTGATCCCTAAGCAAGGACTTCGTGACTTGCTCGATCAGTGTTAATTCAAACACCGAGAGAAAGCCTGATTGCCGAGTAATGTTCATTTCTGGGTCGGAGTATGCAGCGATGAAAGGCTTAGAGAGCATCTGCCACCCGCGCGGTTGAGTTCACTGGCAGCTAGCCACTTGGTCGCCGATCGATGAGGAAATCCACCAAAGTCTTTACCCTTCGGATCGGCGTGCCAACGGTAGTGACCTAAGAAGCGACTAAATCTTGTGATGGATCTCCAGCATCCTGAACGTCACTTTTGCGCCCTCGGTGGGATAGCCGGTGTTGTCCTGCACATACGCACCCGCTTTGAAATACAGGGGTTTGGTCTTCCAACTCGGGTCGATGGTGGTTCTCCAGTTGTATCCTGCTGCGCTGATGCCCAGCGCACCCTTCGGGCTGAGGTGGATCTGGTAGGAAAAGTTGCTGTTGAGCGGCACACCCGTCGCAATGGTAATGACCTGGCCCTCTTCATCGTCGGGACGCATGCGCACCTTGGCGACAATGTTTCCCGTCGAAGCCGACGTTTTGTATTGGTATTCCAGCTTGACCATGGGGCTGTTGCTGTCCTTGTTGTGGATCTGGCCAATCACGATCTTGCCGGTACTGGGCACTTGATTGACGGCCAGGCTCGCCCGCAGGGTGTTATCCGCCGCTGAATACTGCCAGTTGCGCAGCCTTCCATCGCTATAGGTTTCCCGCAACTCGCTACGCGGGTAAACAGCGTTGGCCGTCCTGGAACCGGTCACGGGTGCCCAGAAGGAAAGGGTAGCGGCGTCAGAACTGAAATGCTGGTCCTTGAACCCTTGCGCCAGTCGAGGCGTTTCTATGGTGGCCGGTGGACTGCCTTCAGGGATGCTTAAATTCCAGGTGGTGAGGTCGATCATGTCTAGGATCCTATAGGCGGGAAATGTAGCGGCCACAGTTGCGCTCGAACCCGCGCTATTGAACTGTGTCAATTGGGCTTGCTGATTGGGAAATCCGTATGTCGGTAGATTGACGTCAAATGTTCGTCGATGAAGTAATTGCAGGCTTTGTGCCCGCGAGATTACCGTTAGTCGGGTATTTTTGGAGTGACGGAACTTTTGCGGGATTGCTTTTACTGATCTGGAAATCCGGATGTTGGGGAAACAACTGGACAGGTGCACGCTTGCGTCGGATGGCTGGCCACAGTTTTTCGCGCCATTACCAACAGTGGCGGGAGTGAGCAGTCTTCGAGGAAATTAATGCGTATGGAGCGAGTGACGCTTCATGCCTGAAAGGGATTTGGTTTTATCCGCGGCAACGATGGTCGCAACTACTTCGTGCACAAAAAAAGTGTCGCCGGAGGTGAGCTTGTGGATGGCCAGCAGGTAGAGTTCGACGGAATGCCTGGGCCGAAAGGCTACAAGGCGGTAAGTGTGATTCCCGGTGATTTGCCGCTCGAGCCTGACAGGCCTACAACGTTGAACGCCACTGCGGCGCCGGCAGCAGAGGCAATCAAGCTGATACCTCCAGGCGCGCTGGAGCACCTGTTAAAACTGGCCTTCAGCTGGTCGCTCACCCTGTTGAAAATTCTCGGGGTGATCATTCTGCTAAACCCTGACTGTCAATCCTCTCTTCCCCACGATCCGTGAAGAACCATAAAAAACCCCGCTCTTCTCTCGAAGGCGGGGCTTTTTTACAGCATCTGAATCTTAAGGCGCGTACGTCAGCAACAGCTCACTCGGCACTTTAAAGTCCAGCGACATCATCACGCTCAACGCGGTAATGGTGAAGATCGAGAACACGAACAGCTTGCGTGCCCAGACCGTGTCATCCACTGCCTTGTAACCGGTCCAGGCCATGTACAACCAGTACATGCCCATGGCCGCGGCGACGGCGAGGTAGCTCATGCCGGCGTAGCCGCTGAAGGTCAGCATCAAGGTCGCCACGAGGAACGCCAGGATGTAGAGCAGGATGTGCTTCTTGGCCACTTGAATGCCGCGCTTCACTGGCAACACCGGAATCGATGCGGCCCGGTAATCGTTGAAGCGGAAGATCGCGATGGCGTAGGAATGCGGCATCTGCCACAGGCTGAACATCACCAGTAACGTCAGCGCGGCCATGTCGAAGCTGTTCGTCACAGCCACGTAGCCAATCACCGGCGGCATGGCGCCCGACAGACTGCCCACCAGCGTGCCGTGAACCGACTTGCGCTTGAGGTACAGGCTGTAGAAGCCGACGTAGATGACAAAGCCGATCACCGCGAACAAAGCGGCCAACGGGTTGGCCACTTTGTACAACAGTACAACGCCGAGAACACCCAGGACGGTCGCAAAAGCCAGGGCCAGTTTCAGGGAGATCAAGCCCTGAACCAGCGCCCGGTTCTTGGTGCGTTCCATCTTCAGGTCGATGTCGCGGTCGATGCAGTTGTTGAACACGCAACCGGAAGCCACCACCAGCGACGTGCCAATCATGGCGGCCAGGAAAATGGCCAGATCGACATGCCCTTTCGAAGCCAGGAAAAATCCGCCTGCCACTGAAAGCACGTTACCGAAAATGATCCCCGGTTTGGTGATTTGGATAAAGTGCTTAAAGGACATCCGGGGTTTCCTCAGTGCGCCATCATGTTGGAGTGGATGCTGAACATGATCCACAGCGACAGGCCTACCAACAGAACGATTACCAGGGCTGCGAAGACAAACGCGATCACGTTGTTACGCTGAGCAGCCGAGCGGTCCAGGTGGAGGAAGTACACCAGGTGCACCAGCACCTGGCTCACTGCGAAGGCCAGTACGATCCACAGGGTCATGGCTTTTGGCAGCGATGGGTACATCACCAGGCCGAAAGGAATGACCGTCAGGATCACCGACAGGATGAAGCCGATGGCGTAGGACTTGACGCTGCCGTGGCCGGCGTCGTGGCCATCGTGTGAGTGAGCTGCGTTAGCCATTTACAGAGTCCCCATCAGATAAACAACGGTGAATACGCAGATCCACACTACGTCCAGGAAGTGCCAGAACAGGCTCAGGCAGCTCAGACGGGTCTTGTTGGTCGCCGTCAGGCCGTTTTTCTGCACCTGATACATCATGATCGCCATCCAGATCAGACCGCTGGTCACGTGCAGACCGTGGGTGCCGACCAGGGTGAAGAACCCGGACAGGAAGCCGCTGCGGCTAGGGCCGAAGCCTTCGGCGATCAGGACGTGGAACTCATTGATCTCCATGGCGATGAAGCCGGCGCCGAGCAGGAAGGTCATGCCCAGCCAGCCCAGTACCTGGTTCTTCTTGCCCTTGAACAACGCCAGCATGGCGAAGCCGTAGGTGATCGAACTGAACAGCAGCAGAGCGGTTTCGCCCAGTACGTATGGCAGCTCGAAGATGTCGGCGCCCGATGGGCCGCCCGCTACGTTGTTAACCAGTACCGCGTACACCGCGAAGATCGACGCAAACAAAATGCAGTCGGTCATCAGGTAGAGCCAGAAACCGAATACGGTCATCTCGCCCGAGTCGTGGTGATGGTCATCGTGCCCATGTCCATCGACATGGGTGTGTCCAGCATTGGTCACTAAGTTCGACATGGTTTAAGCCTGTTCCAACGAGGTTTCAACACGGGTGGCGGTGGCTGGTACTTTCCCGGCCGCTACCAGACGTTTGTGCTGCTCGGCTTCGATGCGCTCGATGACATCCACCGGCACCATGTAGCCCTGATCGTCACGGGCAGCATGGAGGGTGAAATACACCACGGTGCCGACCAGACCGACGATGGCCAACCACCAGATGTGCCAGATCATCGCGAAACCGAACACGGTCAGCAGAGCGCCCATGACCACACCGGTCGCGGTGTTGTTTGGCATGTGGATCGGCTCATAACGGGCCGGAGCCTGGTACGCGGTACCGTCTTCCTTGGCTTCGGTGAACGGGTCGATGACTTCGGCTTTCGGCAGCACGGCGAAGTTGTAGAACGGTGGTGGCGACGAAGTCGACCATTCCAGCGTGTGGGCATTCCACGGGTCGCCGTGTTCGCACATGTTCTCTGGCAGCTTGCGATCACGCACGCTGACATAGAGCTGGATCAGCTGGCAGGCAATACCGATGGCGATCAGTACCGCCCCGAACAACGCAACGTACAGATAAGGCACCCACTCAGGGTTGGTGGAGCTGTTCAGACGACGGGTCATGCCCATGAAGCCCAGTACATAGAGCGGCATGAAGGCGACGAAAAAGCCGGTGATCCAGAACCAGAACGCGGCCTTGCCCCAACCTTCGTGCAGCTTGAAGCCGAACGCTTTCGGGAAGTAGAAGCTGAAGCCTGCGATGTAACCGAATACCGCGCCGCCGATGATCACGTTGTGGAAGTGCGCGATCACGAACAGGCTGTTGTGCAGAACGAAGTCAGCACCCGGAATGGCCAGCAGTACGCCGGTCATGCCGCCGATGGCGAAGGTCACCATGAAGCCCAGGGTCCAGAGAACCTGGCTGGTGAAACGCAGACGCCCCTGGTAAATGGTGAACAACCAGTTGAATAGCTTCACCCCCGTCGGAATAGAAATCAGCATCGTCGCCAGACCGAAGAAGGCGTTGACGCTGGCCCCCGAACCCATGGTAAAGAAGTGGTGCAGCCAGACCATGAAGCCCAGGATCGAGATCGCGCCACTGGCGTAGATCATCGAGTGGTGGCCGAACAGTTTCTTGCCGGAGAAGGTCGAGATGACTTCGGAGAAGATCCCGAACGCCGGCAGAATCAGGATGTACACCTCGGGGTGACCCCAGGCCCAGAACAGGTTGACGTACATCATCGGATTGCCACCAAGTTCATTGGTGAAAATGTGGAAATCCATGTAACGGTCAAGCGTCAGCAAAGCCAGGGTAGCGGTCAGGATCGGGAACGAAGCGACGATCAAAACGTTGGCCCAGGTGCAGGTCCAGGTGAAGATCGGCATGTCCATCAGCTTCATGCCAGGGGTACGCATCTTCAGCACGGTGGCCAGGAAGTTGACCCCCGTCAGCGTCGTACCTAGCCCGGATAGCTGTAGCGCCCAGATGTAGTAATCCATCCCCACGCCCGGACTGTATTGCAGGCCCGACAGCGGCGGATAGGCAACCCAGCCGGTCTTGGCGAATTCGCCAACGCCCAGGGACAGGTTGATCAGCACCACGCCGGAAACCAGCAGCCAGAAACTCAGGGAGTTCAGGAACGGGTAGGCAACGTCACGCGCACCGATCTGCAACGGCACCGCAAGGTTCATCAGGCCGGTGAAGAAAGGCATCGCCATGAAGATGATCATGATCACACCGTGAGCGGTGAAGATCTGGTCATAGTGTTCAGGCGGCAGGTAGCCAGGCGAACCCTCGGTGGCCATGGCCAACTGGGTACGCATCATGATGGCGTCGGCAAAACCACGCAGCAGCATGACCATGGCCACGATGATGTACATCACGCCGATTTTCTTGTGGTCGACCGACGTCAGCCACTCGGTCCACAAATAGGTCCACTTCTTGAAATAAGTGATACCCGCGAACAGTGCCAGACCGCCGAGCGCGATCATGGCGATGGTTATCATCACGATCGGTTCGTGGAACGGGACCGCTTCCCAACTTAATTTACCAAACATCGTTTACTCCTCTGCCCCGGCGGCTGAATGCGAACTCATGTCCATCCCTTCCATATGGGCCACTTCTTTCTCTTTCTTCTCGTGGTGCATCGGCTTGCCCGGTTTCATCCCTTCGTACTTGTCGACGATGATCTGGAACAGGTTCGGCGTAACCGAGGAGTAGAGCTCGATTGGGTTGTTCTGGCTTGGCTTGGTAAGGGCTTCGTATTCAGCTTTTTCCAGCTGTTTAGGTGCCTTTTTGACTTCGCTTACCCAGGCGTCGAAATTCTCCTGAGAAGTTGAGATCGCTTTGAATTTCATGCCGGTGAAACCTGCGCCGCTGTAGTTGGCAGAGATGCCTTCCATTTCAGCGTCACGGTTGGCAATCAGGTGCAACTTGGTCTGCATGCCGGCCATCGCGTAGATCTGGCCGCCCAGGCCCGGAATGAAGAACGAGTTCATTACCGAGTCCGACGTCACCTTGAAGTTGACCGGGGTATTCGTCGGGAACACGATCTTGTTGACCGTGGCGATGCCCTGCTCCGGATAGATGAACACCCACTTCCAGTCCAGCGAGACCACTTCGATGGTGATCGGCTTGACGTCGGATTCCAGCGGCTTGTAAGGGTCCAGAGCGTGGGTCGACACGTAGGTGACGTAACCCAGAGCAATGATGATCAGCACTGGAACAGCCCACACCGCGATTTCGATCTTGGTGGAGTGCGACCACTTCGGCGTGTACACGGCGTTAGTGTTGGTCGCGCGGTATTTCCAGGCGAACAGGAAGGTCATGACGATGACCGGGACCACGACCAACAGCATCAGCAGCGTTGCGGTGATGATCAGGTTTCGCTGCTCAAGGCCAACCTGGCCCGTTGGATTGAGCAAGGTCATGTTGCAGCCTGACAGCAGCAACGTGCCAATCAGCGGCAATAAGCCTAGTAGCCTGGGGTACCTGTTTTTACTCATCTCACGACCTCTAAAGCAGCTTGCGCAATGCAGTTGGGTTTTGATCGCCAACACTTCACCCTGCCAAGGGTTGGCATTTTTCTTGGATTGAATAAGTGGCTGCCCGTCGCGCGTCAGACGCTGTTCGACAAATCCTGGGCCAGCGTTGAGTTCTTATTCGAATACGTGGTCAAAGGCCTTGTTACAGACCAATTCCATTTGGTGCGGATAATTGGAAGGCACCGACACCTGGGAGTCGCATGAAGCCCATTGGCCTCTCGACGCCCTATTCCTGCTCAGGGATGAGCAGTGCCGGGAATTCAGTGCGGGCGATTGTAGATATGTAACGTTTTATAAACCATGTCTCATCCCGAAATAATTTTTATCCATTCCAGCAACAATCAATAACGGTATTTGCAAAAGTGCGCCATGGTATCGAAATTGATTCTCAACAAAAACACCAAAATTTGTAGGTCTACCTCAGGCAGTTCAGACAGTATCGAAGGCTCTGCTTCCTTCCTCGACCCCGCCCAAGCCCCTATGTGACAAGGGCTCTGGCTATTCGCCAAGGCCTGGTAAAACTGTCTGTTGTGGATTTTTCAGGTAGAAGTCGCCCGACGCTGAAAAAGGCCAATTTTGTTGCGTGACACGCTACCAATTCGGCGGACCGAAATGCCTTGCGATACTCCTGCTGTGACAACATGTCGCACATATGTCGCACCCAGACTT
Organism: Pseudomonas sp. AL03; assembly: GCF_029960815.1. GTDB lineage: Bacteria > Pseudomonadota > Gammaproteobacteria > Pseudomonadales > Pseudomonadaceae > Aquipseudomonas. The sequence goes on along the minus strand of NZ_JASBRE010000001.1, from coordinate 358,534 downwards.
GTCGCGCATCAAGGTCATTTTGCCTGAGCCCTAAAATGCAAAACGCCCCGGCCCTCTCAATGAGGACCGGAGCGTTTTTTTATGTGACGCAGCGACGCGGCGGATGGCCTCAGCGCAGCGCTTTGCGGTTACGCGAAGTGAGCAGCGGCACCAGCACCACGACCAGCACAAAGGCCAGCAGCGCCCATTGAGCGAGGGACAGACCGAGGATCGGCGGGTACGGCGTGGAGCAGAAGCCGTCGACCTGGAAGCCCAGCGGGAAGATCTTCGCCAGTGGCAGGCCGTCGACAATCGGTTGCAGCACATCGATGCCGCAGCTGACCGCCGGGTAGAACTGGGTATAGACGTGATGCCCGGCCACCCCGACGCCTGCCAGGGCGCAGATCACCACCAGGGTTTCAAATACCGTGATGCTGCGACGGGTGCGCGTGGCCGCGCCGATGAACGCGAAGAGCGCGATCAGCAGCAACGCATAACGTTGCAGGATGCACAGCGGGCACGGCGCCTCGCCCAGAACAATTTGCATGTACAGCGCGCCGCCGATCAGCGCCAGGCAGATGATGCCCAGCAACACCAGATAGCGCCGTTCACGGCCCAACCGCATTGTTTCCTCGCTCATTGCGTTTCCCTTCTGAATATCGATTGCCCCAAGTCTACACGCTGGCCCTGACCTTTGAGAGTCCGGCGCGCACAGCTGGGTAGGGGAATAGACGACGAGCCGGTTAAGAAGGGATTAACTTTGAAGCATTTTTCAATAATCGGAACCGCGCGGGGACTTTCGTGAAAAAGCCCCCGCTAGCGATTGATCAGTCGCCGTAGATATCAGACTTGAAGTACTTTTCTGAAATCTGCTGGTATTCGCCACTGGCACGAATGCCATCGATGGCAGTGTTCAGTTCGGAGACCAATTCAATGTTGCCCTTGCGCACCGCAATCCCGGCGCCCTCGCCCACGTATTTCGGATCTTTGAGCTCCGGCCCGACAAACGCATAACCTTTGCCACGGGGCAGCGTCAGGAAGTCATTCAGTGGAATGGTGTCGGCAAAAATGGCATTGAGGCGGCCGGCGGCCAGATCCATGTAAATCTCTTCGTTGTTGCCGTAACGCTTGACGTTGATACCCTTCGGTTCAAAAACCTCGGTGGCGTAACGGTCCGTGGTGGTTGCTCGCTGCACGCCGACAGTCTTGCCCTTGAGGCTCGCGTACTGGTCATCCACGACCGCGCCGTCCTTCATCACCAGACGCGATGAGGTGAAGTAGTACTTGTGGGTGAAATCTACCGACTTCTTACGGTCTTCGTTGATGGTCATGGACGACAGCGCCATGTCGATTTTCTTCACTTTAAGGGAAGGAATCAGACCGTCGAACTCACCTTCGACCCATACGCACTTGACCTTCATCTGCGCGCACAGGGCATTGCCGATGTCGTAGTCGAAACCGACAATCTCGCCTTTGTCGGTTTTGGACGCGAACGGTGGATAAGCTGCTTCGATGCCGATGCGCAGGGTTTTATCGGCGGCGAACAAGGAGCTGCACGCCAACAGGCTCAGAGCCAGACCGGTAATGAGGGGGAGTTTCTTCATGTTCGTTCTCTCGCGGGTTGTTGTTGGTTTGGCAAGACAAAAGAAAAAACTAAAAAGGGGGGAAGGCTTTTTTGTACATATAATTCCATACTGGACTTTTATGTACAGATCGTCAATCGGGGGAACTGGAGATGTGCTGGCCGGTGGTCGGGAGGAGATCGGGTGTTGCGAAGGCGTATTTGCAGGCGTCAAAAGAACTTACTGCTTCCAGCGATCCGCCGCAGCATGATCGCTGTCACGCCCTTCAACCCAACGTGCCCCATCACGGGTGTTTTCTTTTTTCCAGAACGGTGCGCGGGTTTTCAGGTAATCCATGACAAAGGCGCAGGCATCGAACGCGGCCTGGCGATGGGCGCTGGCAGCGCCGACGAAGACGATCGGTTCACCCGGTTCCAGCGCGCCGATGCGATGCAACACTTCAAGTTTGAGCAGTGGCCAGCGCTGCTCAGCCTCTGCGGCGATCTTGCCGAGGGCCTTTTCGGTCACGCCCGGGTAGTGCTCCAGGAACATCCCGGCGACGTCGAGCCCGTCATTGAAGTCGCGAACATAGCCGACAAAACTCACCACCGCACCGACGCCGACATTGGCGGCGTGCATGGCGTTGACTTCAGCACCCGGATCGAACGCCGTGGACTGCACGCGAATCGCCATGGTTCAGCCTCCGGTCACGGTCGGAAAAAATGCCACTTCATCGCCATCGCCCACCGGCTCATCGAGCTGGCACAAGTCTTCGTTGCGGGCACACATCAGGTTCTGCTCGCTCAGCACCTCGGCACCGTCACGCTGGGCCAGCAGTGCACGCACATCGTCGACCGTGGCGAAATCACCTTCAACCTTGACCGAGTCCACGCCGAGTGCTTCACGGTAACGGGCAAAAAACTTCACGGTGACGTTCATGGCTGATCCGCCTGGTAATGGCCGCTCTTGCCACCGAGTTTCTCCAGCAACCGCACGCTTTCGATGGTCATGCCGCGATCCACGGCCTTGCACATGTCATAGATAGTCAGCGCCGCGACGCTGGCGGCGGTCAGGGCTTCCATCTCTACGCCGGTCTGCCCGGACAACTTGCAGCGCGCGACGATGCGCACGGTGTCGTCGCCTTCGGCACTGAGCTCGACCTTGACGCCGGTGAGCAGCAGCGGATGGCACAGAGGGATCAGATCGCTGGTTTTCTTCGCCGCCTGAATACCGGCGATACGCGCCACGGCGAACACATCACCCTTGGGGTGACCGCCGCTGACGATCATCTGCAGGGTTTCGGGCAGCATGCGCACCAGCGCTTGGGCCGTCGCTTCACGGAACGTTACGGCTTTTTCAGTGACGTCGACCATATTGGCGCGACCTTGGGAATCGAGATGAGTCAGCACAGGGATACTCCTGATCAGGAGCCCCGATTGTAAACCTGTGGGTCAAATTTCGGCCATAAAAAAACCGGGCGGCCTGCGCAGGCCGCCCGGCTCTGTTGAGGAAGTTACAAATGCGTTTCGGCGTATTCGGCCAGTATCGAACGTGGCACCCCTTGCAGGGTGATGTGCACCCCGTTGGGGAAATCCTTGAAGCGCTCTGTCAGGTACGTCAGCCCGGAGCTGGTCGCGGACAGGTAAGGCGTGTCGATCTGTGCCAGGTTGCCCAGACACACCACTTTGGAGCCGGCACCAGCACGGGTGATGATGGTTTTCGTCTGGTGCGGCGTGAGCTTCTGGCATTCGTCGATCGGGATTCTTCTCCTCTTCTTGGCCAATATTTTTCTGGTATTGGTTGAACTCCCAACGAGGCCATTACGTAACTAAATGCTACCAATTAAGACCTTCTCAGAATACATCGGAGCAAGTGCGGTTGAAGTGTATATCCGCAATAAGCTGATTACCTTAAAAAAATTGCTTTAAGTAGGAGTTTGGCGTAGGACGTTTAAACCCACCAAACACGAACCCTCCTACAAGTCGCGTTATTGACTACCAATTACAAGGCGAATAGCTTCGCAAATGAAGTCAAATGACTTCAACCCAAAAAAACTAAGAGGTTCTTATTATGCGCAAAGCAAATCTGCAAACTCGACTAACTGCTCTTTCCAACAACGCTTACAACATTCTAATTACGCCTGCGAAACTGAAATCAAAACTGGTCAATTAATTTCGGCCAATGCCGAGGGAGCCACCACACTCTCTCGGCACAACTTTCGCGGAGAATGTGAAGATTCCACCCTGCACAAATGATACCGGTGTCGGTATCGGGGCGTCTGCCATTGCGCAAAATTTATTAACTGGCAAATCCAAACTTGAATGGTCCGTTTATTCAGGACAACCTTTTATTTTCAATCACGCAAAGAAATTCTTATTTTCGTCAAGTCCATTGGTACTTGAACGCGTGTGCAAAGCGCTTCTTGCCGGAGAGATTATTTGTTGGGTTCAGGGAAATTGCGAAATAGGACCTAGGGCCCTGGGTAATAGATCAATAATAGCGGCACCATTTTCTGTGAACACCACTGAAAAACTAAACTCCATAAAAAAAAGAGAGCACTATCGTCCAGTAGCTCCTATCTGCATAGAGGAGGATGCTAAGCTTTACTTTGAGAACTGTACTCAAAGTAAATTCATGCTGTCGTTTTATCATGTAATTGACAAACGACTCAAAGCAATTACTCACATTGATGGAACAGCAAGAGTTCAAACCATCAGCCGTCAAGACAACATTAAAATGTATGAGCTATTGTTGGAATTCAAAAAGCAGGCAGGGGTCAGCGTTCTTTGTAACACCTCATTAAACTTTAAAGGAAAAGGATTTATAAACACACTTTCAGATCTTGAGTTATTTTGCTCAACCAATAATATATCCACATTTGTTGTAGATAACGTAATGTATAACACCAAGGGGATAGAACAGTGAGTTTCCCCCAGGTAAACGGGTACGGCTATTTATGTGGAGTACGATTTAGTAGCTCTGTAACACTTTGGGTAGACTTCATTTTAATTTTTACTGTACTTACATTTGCATATGACGCTTCGCCACAAACTTTGGGATATGCAGCGGCACTGTATGGATTACCAACACTTTTCTTGGGACCATTAATCGGTGCTTTAGCAGACCACAGTAGCCCAGTAAAATTTTTATTAATAAGCTTCACCTTTAGATTTATCATTGCCTGCCTTTTATTTGGAGCGAACTCTGAATCTATTTTCTTAACATTAGTCTGCCTTAAGGGAATGTCGAACCTTGGCTCTGGTGCGGCAGAAATAATCTTGACGAGAAAACTGCTTACAAATAAAGATCTGGTCAGTAATATTTCACTGTTCACGGTAATGGATCAATTTATTAAGGTCTGTTCACCTTTAATAGCGGGTGTTATTGCAAGCATGTCAGACAAGGCTTACGGCTTTTTTATTTCTGCACTTTTTTCACTGCTAGGGATATTTTGTGTGATTTTGCTTTCCATGAGTAACCGGCAGAAGAAGATACACGAACCTGAGAAACGATCCTTTGGGAGTTTAAAAGCCCTGCAAGTATTATTAAGCACCGGCCCATCCACACAACTATTTTTTATCTGTGCTTTGATCCAAACTGCCGTACTGGGATGCTATGATTCGCTACTCAGTCTACATATAAAAAACATAGGGCTCGATGCATACGCATTTGGAGTCATCGTTAGCTCTACCGCATTAGGTGGAATCATTGCGGGTCTGAGTTTCAAATTAGTTTACCCCCAAAGAATCTTCTTCTGCTCGACGCTCTCCCTATTTGCATTCGGTATAATGGTAGCGACGGCAGGGTTATTAACTGAACCAGGTAATCTGGCAACACTAGCAATACTCATACTACTGTTTTCCATTGCAGGTTACGCATATGGTCTGACATCTTTAGGGTTTGGCGTAACCCTTCAGAAATACTGTCCTTTATCTAGTTTAGGAACAGTATCAGCAACCACCCGTAGTTTAATGTTGATATTTATGATTAGCGGGCCAATTTTTGGAGCATGGCTATCAACATTCGTTTCAATCGGAGGCGTACTTGTTGTCTCTGGGGCTAGCGCAGTATTTTTTGGTGCGCTATTACACATAAAGTACCGCGATATTTTTTCTTCAGAGTCAATTCGCATCTCCAACGAATAGAATAGCACCCGAAATAACTCGCTCTAAATCCTACTGCCTTGGCCAAGGAAATATGGAGATGTGTAAATTTCATCTCAGAAAAGATAGACAAGGAATGCTTGAAGGACGTTAGGCGCACAATCAAGTTTAATACTAGATAAATGCGGTAGATAAAAACCGGGCGGCTTTTAGGCCGCCCGGTTTTTTGGTGAAGGTTACAAATGCGTTTCGGCGTATTCGGCCAGTATCGAACGTGGCACCCCTTGCAGGGTGATGTGCACCCCGTTGGGGAAATCCTTGAAGCGCTCTGTCAGGTACGTCAGCCCGGAGCTGGTCGCGGACAGGTAAGGCGTGTCGATCTGTGCCAGGTTGCCCAGGCACACCACTTTGGAACCGGCGCCAGCACGGGTGATGATGGTTTTCATCTGGTGTGGCGTGAGGTTCTGGCATTCATCGATCAGGATCAGGCTCTGCTGGAAGCTGCGGCCTCGAATGTAGTTGAGGGATTTGAACTGCAACGGCACTTTGCTGAGGATGTAATCGACGCTGCCATGGGTGTTTTCGTCATCCATGTGCAAGGCTTCGAGGTTGTCGGTGATGGCGCCCAGCCAAGGCTCCATTTTTTCCGCTTCGGTCCCGGGCAGGAAGCCGATCTCCTGGTCCAGGCCCTGCACGCTACGCGTCGCGATGATGCGCCGGTAGCGTTTGCTGACCATGGTCTGCTCGATCGCCGCCGCCAATGCGAGGATGGTTTTACCCGAACCGGCCGCACCGGTCAGATTGACCAGGTGAATATCCGGATCAAGCAAGGCGTACAGCGCCAGGCTCTGATAAATGTCACGCGGTTTCAGGCCCCAGGCTTCCTGGTGCAACAGGGGTTCCTGATGCAGGTCGAGAATCAGCAATTTGTCGCTCTGGATTTCCTTGATCCAGCCGACAAATCCCTGTTCATCGATGATGAACTCGTTGATGTGCACCGCCGGCAGGTTGTCGATCAGCTGCACCTGGTGCCAGGTGCGACCGTGATCCTGGCGGGTTTCGACATTCCTCACGCGATCCCAGAAGGAGCCGGTCATGTTGTGATAACCGTTGGGCAGCAATGACACGTCGTCGACCAGTTGGTCGGTGCTGTAGTCCTCGGCCGCGATCCCGCAAGCCCGGGCCTTGAGGCGCATGTTGATGTCTTTGGTGACCAGCACCACGGGCAGATTGGGTTCGCGCGCGTGCAAGTCGATCAACTGGTTGATGATGATGTTGTCGTTCAGGTGCTCGGGCAGAATGATGTTCGGTTCGGCACGCTTGCTCATCAGAATTGACAGCAAGCCCTTGGGTCCACTTTTGCCACGCTGGATCGGAACCCCGAGCTCGACATCTTGAGGGCTGGCGTCGCCCAGGGTCTTGTCGATCAGGCGTATGGCCTGACGGCATTCTGCAGCCACGCTGTGATGCCCGCTCTTGAGCTTGTCGAGCTCTTCAAGCACGGTCATCGGGATGGCGACGTGGTGTTCTTCGAAGTTAAGCAGGGCGTTTGGATCGTGAATCAATACGTTGGTATCGAGTACATAAAGGATTGGCTGGTTGGAGGAAGAACTACGTCCGTGATCATCCATACTCGGTCACCTTTGTGGGAGCCAGTCGACGCAATACCGTGACAGTGCTGCGCCTCGAAGTGGCCACCGAATTCACCCCGCACGACCTACAAAAAGCGAAATGCAAGTGAACTGCACACATGGGGTCTTGGAAGACGCCACCTGTCTGCAGGTTTCGGCGGTCTGTCTTCGTAATACTCCAAAACCTGTGACAGAAAAAAGTACTTTGACGTTTTTTCGAAGTTTATTTTTCAGAGTGACCAATAGCACTAGGCGGATTGCCATCACCCCGTTAAAGTCGGAAGTCCGCCTGCATCGAACCCTCACCAAAAATCGCCCTTCGCCCAATGTTTACGGCCTTTCGCCGTTTTCAGCGAAACGCGTCCTGACAGTCTTCCCAGCCGATTCCGCTTTGCGCCGTTTGCGTGATGAGCCAGGGCATCGCCGTTTTCAGCGCATCCTGCTTCACGTTGAAGTTGATCACCCCGTGTCGCCACAACAGCATCAGACTCAACACTCGTTGCGCGCTCTGATTGGCCTTTAGCTTGCCGGCACCGTCCTGGGCATCGATATCCCACAGCGCCACCTGCAAGCCCTGGGACCTGAAGAAGCCTTCAGCATCAGAACGACGCTGACCATCGGGCGGCCGAAACAATGGCACGTAGTTCTCGGGCAGTTTGCTTTTGACCAGTTCGACACTGCGTCGCACCGAATCCTGCCAGTCCTGCCAGTGGCTGTGAGAGCGGAACTCCCAGCCTTGCACGCCAATGCACTGCTTTGAGTAAGTCGCTTGCAGGCTGGCCACCGAGCGATCAGCCAGACGGGCCTGGATGTCCTTGCCGAGGACGAAGAACGTGCCGCTCATGTTCGACTTGCGCAGGTATTCAGTGGCCCAGGCCGTGTTGTCCGGCGTGGCATTGGCGGCGCTGTCGAAAGTCAGCAAAAACAGCCGGTCATGCATCGCGTCGCCATTACGCTCATAGTCGCCAAAACGATCAACTTCACTGCTGGCTTGCGGAAGCAGCGCCGCCTTGCGCAATTGCTCGTCCAGGTACTGGGCATGGAACAGTCGGCTCGGCTCGGCCCACTTTATGTAGTAGCTCTCATCGCTGACCTGAAACTTGGCGGCCTGCTGGCGCAGGGTGTCCATGTCTTCGACCAGGAAACAGAAGGAGGCATCCTGATCGCAGCTCTGCTGGGCGAAGTTGTAGTTGGCCAGCAGGCGCAGCCACAGGCGCTGGCGCAGGTTGTTGATCGACTCCAGATTGACCGTTCGCAACCCCAGGCGCTGGGCCAGGCTCACTTCATCGAGGGATTCGCTGGCCAGCAGAACACGGGCGAACATCAGGATCTCGGCCCGTGACGCAACGTCAAACAGGGTCGGGCTGCTGAGCTTTTCGGGCCAGGTGCTGCGATCAAGCGTCGCCACATCACCCGGACCGGCCAGGGCACCGAAGCTCAAGAGCCAGGCCGTGATTAGAAAAACGATACGCAATGGGATGTCTCCATAACAAAACCCGCGCGGCACTATAGCCGATCCCACTCACATTCCCGCAGCAACACTGAACCCTGTAGGAGCGAGGCTTGCCCGCGAAGGCGGTGTGTCAGTTGGCACCGCCTTCGCGGGCAAGCCTCGCTCCTACAGGGTTTGTGCAAAACCGCCGATCACCTATGACCGTGATAGCTGGAGTCAGCATGAACAACCCCCTAGAATCGCCCCCACGATTAAAGGAGACGACTTCATGCTGATGGTGATTTCCCCCGCCAAGACCCTCGATTACGAAACACCGCCGGCGACCCAGCGCTTCACCCAGCCGCAATACCTCGACCATTCCCAGGAGCTGATCCTGCAATTGCGCGAACTGACCCCGGCGCAGATCAGCGAGTTGATGCACGTCTCCGACAAGATCGGCGGGCTCAACGCCGCGCGTTTCGGCAGCTGGACGCCGGCTTTCTCCCCCGCCAACGCCAAACAGGCATTGCTCGCATTCAAGGGCGACGTCTACACCGGGTTGAATGCTCAAACCTTCAGCGAGGCCGATTTCGATTACGCCCAGCAGCACTTGCGCATGTTGTCCGGCCTTTACGGCCTGCTGCGCCCGCTAGACCTGATGCAGCCGTATCGACTGGAGATGGGGACCAAACTGACGAATGCCCGTGGCAAGGATTTGTACGCCTTCTGGGGCACACGGATCAGCGAATGGCTGAACGAAGCCCTGGCCGATCAAGGCGATGACGTGCTGCTGAACCTGGCCTCCAACGAGTACTTCTCGGCGGTCAAACGCAACGCCCTGAACGCGCGCATCATCAATACCGAATTCAAGGACCTGAAGAACGGCCAGTACAAAATCATCAGCTTCTACGCGAAAAAGGCCCGCGGCATAATGAGTCGCTTCGTTATAGAAGAACGCATCAACGACCCGGCAGCCCTCAAGCAGTTCGACCTGCAAGGCTATCGCTACAGCGCCGAGCAGTCTAAACCGAACCATCTGGTGTTCCTGCGCGATCACGCCCCAGAGTAAGGCACCCCGATCGGTGCACGCCTCATTAACGATTCGTGCGCCGACATCCGATCGTCCGACAATTCCCCGCTCAATTCGCCATTACACTGGCGCCAAAAAAACAATCACCTGGTTTTCTAACTTTAGTTTCACTCGACTTTGATGTTTTTTTTCAGTAGTGGCACTGAATTTTTTTATCGGTAGTGGCACATAACTATCTAATGCAGCAATAGCCCTATGTATCAAGGGTTAAACAGGCGTTGCTATCAATATGAGAGCAGTGCCATCTTTTTCGATATTTCAAGAAATTTCAGAATTCGCGATGGGCGGACAGGAACTATGTCCAAACGCGTCGCTCATACCATCGGTAACCATTCTCTCGGCGCTTGTACGAGATAACTTACGCAGAGTAGAGATTCACATAGCAAAGTTGTCACATTAACTTCTGCTTACGGGTCCCTGATTTGGGCAACACATGAAGGACAGGTGATAAGCATCATAAATATCCCCTATAAGACCAAGGCTGCGCCCCCTATAAACGTGCTCACCTGAGCACCAAACCGCTTGATTTACGGGCTTCTGGCCTGGCATTGAGCGCGCAAGACCTTTGCACGAATGTCTTCTGATTAGAAGATCAGCTGCATAACAGGGCACGCCATAACAATAAAAGCCTAGTTGCGCACATTTTGAGTGACCTTATTTAGACACTCGGAACTTATATGCCTGCACGCGGCATTGTGGCGCCTTTAAGGCGCACTTCCGAGTGCACTATGACCGCTGAACACCATTAACTCCGGCCATGTGATGGCTTGATAAATACAGAGGTAAATGCGATGCGCATCAGCATATTTGGTTTGGGTTACGTCGGTGCAGTATGTGCCGGTTGCCTGTCTGCACGGGGCCATGACGTCGTTGGCGTCGATGTCGCCAAAGACAAGATCGATATGATCAACGCCGGCAAATCGCCGATTGTTGAACCGGGTCTGGGCGAACTTCTACAGAAGGGCATCGAGACGGGCCACCTGCGCGGTACGACCGACTTCGCCGAGGCGATTCGCGCCACCGATCTGTCGATGATCTGCGTTGGCACGCCGAGCAAGAAGAACGGCGATCTGGAACTGAACTACATCGAAGCCGTGTGCCGCGAGATCGGTTTTGTCCTGCGTGACAAGACCACCCGCCACACTATCGTGGTTCGCAGCACCGTTCTGCCGGGCACTGTCGCAAACGTTGTCATCCCGATCCTCGAAGACTGCTCCGGCAAAAAAGCCGGCGTCGATTTCGGCGTAGCAGTGAACCCAGAGTTCCTGCGTGAAAGCACCGCGATCGCCGATTACGACCTGCCGCCAATGACCGTCATCGGCGAGTTCGACAAGGCTTCGGGCGACGTTCTGCAATCGCTGTACGAAGAGCTCGATGCTCCGATCATCCGCAAGGACATCGCAGTGGCCGAGATGATCAAGTACACCTGCAACGTGTGGCACGCCACCAAGGTGACCTTCGCCAACGAGATCGGCAACATCGCCAAGGCTGTCGGCGTCGATGGTCGCGAAGTGATGGAAGTGGTTTGCCAGGACAAGACGTTGAACCTGTCCCAGTACTACATGCGCCCTGGCTTCGCGTTCGGCGGCTCCTGCCTGCCGAAAGACGTTCGCGCCCTGACCTACCGTGCCGGTTCGCTGGACGTGGAAGCACCGCTGCTCAACTCGCTGATGCGCAGTAACGAGTCCCAGGTGCAGAACGCCTTCGACATCGTCACCAGCCACGGAAAACGCAAAGTCGCCCTGCTGGGTCTGAGCTTCAAGGCCGGTACTGACGACCTGCGCGAAAGCCCGCTGGTTGATCTGGCGGAAATGCTGATCGGCAAGGGCTACGACCTGAGCATCTACGACACCAACGTCGAATATGCCCGCGTTCACGGCGCGAACAAGGATTACATCGAGTCGAAGATCCCTCACGTCTCGTCCTTGCTCAACGCCGATTTCGACGACGTGATCAACAACTCCGACGTGATCATCCTCGGCAACCGTGACGAGAAGTTCCGCGCGCTGGCGCAGGAAGCTCCACACGGCAAGCAAGTAATCGACCTGGTCGGTTTCATGTCCCAAGCCACTAGCGCAAGTGGTCGGACTGAAGGCATCTGCTGGTAACAAGCGGCATCGGGAGGGTTTGCGGCGATCATATCGCCAGCAAATCCTCCCGGCTTTTTCGCCTGCCTTAACCCCATCGGGCCACCCCACAGGCTCGCCCGAGATAGAGACGGATGCAGATTATGCACAGGCTAAAGCACGGCCTACTTCAGGTCGCCGGTTGGCTGTTTTACCTAAGTTTATTGATGGGCATCGCCATGGCGTTGCCTGCGTCCACGTTCGACGCCGAGTCGAAGGACTTCATCTTCCTGATCGGTATCGTCGGTATCTGGCGCTACTCGATGGGTGCCACGCACTTTCTGCGCGGCATGCTGTTTCTGTACGTGGTCTACCCGCACCTGCGGCGCAAAGTGCGCAAGCTGGGTAAAGCGGCAGACCCGTCCCATGTGTTCCTGATGGTCACCAGCTTTCGTATCGACGCGCTGACCACCGCCCAGGTCTACGCCTCGGTGATTCGCGAAGCGATCGACTGCGGTCTGCCGACCACCATGGTCTGCTCCATCGTGGAAATGTCCGATGAGAAGCTGGTGAAAAGCCTGTGGACCCGGATGAACCCACCGGCTCGCGTCAAGCTCGACTTCGTGCGCATTCCCGGCACCGGCAAGCGCGATGGCCTGGCCTACGGTTTCCGCGCCATCTCCCGCCACCTGCCGGACGACCGCGCAGTGGTTGCAGTGATCGATGGCGACACCGTGCTCGCCGAAGGCGTCGTGCTCAAGACCGTGCCGTGGTTCCAGCTGTTCGGTAATGTCGGCGGCCTGACCACCAACGAGTTCTGTGAAGTGCGCGGCGGCTACATCATGAGTGAATGGCACAAACTGCGATTCGCCCAGCGCCACATCAACATGTGCTCGATGGCCCTGTCCAAACGCGTGCTGACCATGACCGGGCGGATGTCGGTATTCCGCGCCACCGTGGTGACCGACCCGGACTTCATCGCCGACGTGGAAAGCGACTCGCTGCAACACTGGCGCCTGGGCCGCTTCAAGTTCCTCACCGGTGATGACAAGTCGAGCTGGTTCAGCTTGATGCGCCTGGGCTACGACACGTTTTACGTGCCGGACGCTGCGATTCACACCGTGGAACACCCGCCGGAAAAAAGCTTCATCAAGGCCAGTCGCAAACTGATGTTCCGCTGGTACGGCAACAACCTGCGCCAGAACTCCCGCGCCCTGGGCCTGGGGATGAAACGCCTCGGCCTGTTCACTTCAGTGGTGCTGTTCGACCAGCGTGTATCGATGTGGACATCGCTGTTGGGCCTGACGGTTGCGATCCTCGCCACCTTAAAGTACGGCGCCGCGTTCATCCTGGTTTATCTGCTGTGGATCGGCATTACCCGCCTGATCCTGACCCTGCTGCTGTCCTGCTCCGGTCACAAGATCGGCCCGGCCTACCCGGCGATTCTCTATTACAACCAGATCGTCGGCGCGCTGGTGAAGATCTACGTGTTCTTCCGCCTCGACCAACAATCCTGGACTCGCCAGGACACCAAATTGACCCGTGATCTCGCCAGCTTTCAACGTTGGTTCAACACTTGGTCGTCTCGGACCATGACCTTCTCCGCCGGCAGCATCTTTGTTGCTGTGCTGCTGATGATGGTCTGACCGAACTCGCCTGAATTAACTAGGAAATCGTCCATATGAATACCGCCGTCAACGCCAACGTAGTGCATGAATCAGAAGCCCAGCGCCAGCACGCCCGAGTGAAAATCCCGGCCAAGCTGCGCTTCTACGGTCCTGACCGGACCCCGGTAGAAGCTCGGGTCCTCGACCTCTCCGCTGGCGGCCTGGCCTTCAACGCCGGTCAGCTGCCACTGAAGATCGGCGACAAGTACAAGGCCCGCCTGCAGTTCGTCATCGATAACCTCGGCCTGGCCATGGACGTCGAGCTACTGGTCCGTTCCCACGAGCGCGAAACCGGCCGTACCGGTTGCGAGTTCCAGAACCTCGAACCTCAGGACATTTCTACCCTGCGCCACCTGATCACCTCGCACCTGGCCGGCGACATCGTCAGCATGGGTGAAGTGCTGGCAACCCTGCAGCGCGACAACTTCACCAAGGCGCGCAAGGTCAAGGATGGCGGGCACGGCATGACCGCGTTCGGTCGTCTGCGTGCAGTGACCTTCAGCTTCGCGATTTTCCTCGTCGGTCTGACGGCATTCGGCTTCATTTTCAAGTCGGTGTACGGCATGTATTTCGTCAGCCACGCCCAGGCCGGTCTGGTCAGCGTGGCGGGCATGAACATCACCATGCCGCGCGACGGCACTGTGCAGAGCCTGGTGAAAACCGACGGCGTTGCGGCCAAAGGCGCCCCGCTGGCGACGTTCAGCACCAGCATGCTCGACGTACTCAAGGGCCATCTGGACGATAACCAACTGCAACCGGCCAAGGTTGAAGATCTGTTCGGCAAGCAAATGACCGGCACCCTGACGTCGCCGTGCGATTGCACCGTGGCGCAGCAAATGGTCGCCAACGGTCAGTACGCCAGCAAGGGCGACGTGATCTTCCAACTGGTGCCGCGTAACAGCGAAGCCAACGTTGAAGCGCGCTTCTCCTATCGCCAGTTCGGCGATGTGCTTCCAGGCAGCGCCGTCAGCTTCCAGATCGCCGGCGAAGACAAAACCCGCAGCGGCACGATCGTCAGCAGCACCAGCCTGAAAAGCGCCGACCTGTCGTCCGACATCCGCGTGCAGATCAAGCCTGACGAGCCACTGGACAGCGCTTTCGCCGGTCGCCCGGTAGAAGTGAACGCCACTCGTGGTCCGAACCTGAACTGGCTGATCGATAAAGCCATGGCCGCCGGTCGTTAATAACAGAGGACATGCCCGTGACTAGCCCACTCAGAATCCTGCCAGTTCCGTTGACTCTGGCCATGGCTATCGCCCTGGCCGGATGCGCCGGCCTGCCCGACCAGCGTCTGGCCAACGAAGCCCTCAAGCGCGGTGATACCACGCTGGCGGCGCAGAATTACCAGCAACTGGCAGACCTGGGCTACAGCGAAGCACAGGTTGGCCTTGCCGATATCCAGGTCGACAGCCGTGACCCGGCGCAGATCAAGCGTGCCGAAGCGACTTACCGCGCCGCGGCCGGCGTCTCGCCACGGGCTCAGGCTCGCCTGGGTCGTCTGTTGGTGGCCAAACCCGGCTCCACCGAAGCCGAACAGCACGAAGCCGAAGGCCTGTTGAAAAAAGCCTCGGCCAATGGCGAAGGCAACACCCTGATCCCGCTGGCGATGCTGTACCTGCAATACCCACACAGTTTCCCGAACGTCAACGCGCAGCAGCAGATCAGCCAATGGCGCGCCGAAGGCAAACCGGAAGCGGGCCTCGCCCAAGTGCTGCTCTATCGCACCCAGGGCACTTACGACCAGCACCTGGACGAAGTGGAAACGATCTGCAAAGCCGCGTTGAACACCACCGACATCTGCTATGTCGAACTGGCCACGGTCTACCAGAAAAAAGCCCAGCCGGAACAACAGGCCGAGCTGATCAAGCAGATGCAAGCCGCTCAGGCTCGTGGCACGGTTTCCGCACAGCGCGTGGACAGCGTGGCCCGCGTATTGGGCGATGCTTCCTTGGGCAAGACCGACGAGAAAACGGCTCAGTCGCTGCTCGAAGGCATCGCTCCCGCCTACCCCGCTTCCTGGGTCAGCCTGGCGCAATTGCTCTACGACTTCCCTGAACTCGGCGACGTCGACACGATGATGAAGTACCTGGACAACGGCCGCGCCGCTGACCAGCCGCGTGCCGAACTGTTGCTGGGCAAGCTTTATTACGAAGGTAAATGGGTGCCGGCCGACGCCAAAGTCGCTGAAGAGCATTTCCAGAAAGCTGTCGACAAGGAAGTGGCCGCCGATTACTACCTCGGCCAGATCTACCGCCGTGGTTACCTGGGCAAGGTCTATTCGCAGAAGGCGCTGGATCACCTGTTGAAGGCTGCGCGTAACGGCCAGAACAGCGCCGACTTCGCCATTGCCCAACTGTTCTCCCAAGGCAAGGGCACCAAGCCCGACCCGCTCAACGCTTACGTCTTCAGCCAATTGGCCAAGGCTCAGAACACCCCGCAAGCCACTGAGCTTGCGCAAACACTCGAAGCCCAACTGCCGCCTGCCCAGCTCGCCGAGGCCCAACGCCTGTTGAAACAAGAACAGGCCGTTCGTGGTGCCTTGAGCCAGAACACGCTGGAACTGCATGCCCTGGAAGAAGAAGACGGCGAGGAATCCCTATGAAGTTGAATCCATTCGTTAAGGCCGGTATTGGCCTGTCATTCGCCCTCTTGTGGTCGTGCCCGACCCTGGCGGCCCTGACTGAAAGCAAGAACTACGGCCTTGATGTGAAAGTCACCGCCCAGTCCGAAGACGACGCCGACCTTGGCACTGCCGAGGGCGGTGACGTCAATGGCGTCGGCCTCGACTTGCGTCCGTGGGTCTATGGCGAGAGCGGCGCATGGAGCGCCTATGCCATGGGCCAGGCGGTGACGTCCACCGACATCATCGAGACTGACACCCTGCAGCAGTCCGACAGCGACGGCACCCAGGCCACCGATAACGGTGATCGCAAGACCAAGAAAAACTACCTGGCGATGCGCGAGTTCTGGGTCGGTTACAGCGGCCTTACGCCCTACCCCGGCGAGATACTCAAACTCGGTCGCCAGCGCCTGCGCAATGACGACGGCCAATGGCGCGACACCAACATCGAAGCCCTGAACTGGACCTTCGACACCACCCTGTTGCGCGCCAACGCCGGTGTTGCCGAACGCTTCAGCGAGTACCGTACCGACCTCACCGAACTTGCGCCCAAGGACAAGGATCGCCTGCACGCTTACGCCGACGCGGCGTACCAGTGGAACCCGGGCAACTGGGTCGGCATTCGCGGTCATCACACCCACGATGACGGCAAGCTCGATACCGCGCAGCCGGGTGTTCCCGCCGATTCTCTGGACAAGAAAGAGAATGGCGATATCAGCTGGCTCGGCCTCACCGCCGACAGCGATGCCTACAACTGGCGCAACACCAACACTGTCAATTACTGGGGCAGCATCACCGGTATGAGCGGCGACCGCGACACGGTCAACCCGCTGACTGCCGAGGGCAACGCGCCGGCACAAGCCAAATCCAGCGGCAACGTCGATGGCTGGGCCACCGACCTCGGTGTACGCCTGCGCCTCGATCCACAATGGCAAGTCGGTGCAGCTTATGCCCGTGCCAGCGCTGATTACGAACAGAACGGCCTGCAAAGCAACCGTTCGAACTACACCGGTACTCGCTCGCGGGTTCACCGTTTCGGCGAAGCGTTCCGTGGTGAAACGAACAACATGCAGTCCGCCACCTTATTCGGTTCGTGGATGCTCAACGACGAATACGACGCCAGTGTGATCTACCACAAATTCTGGCGCGTCGACGGCAACAAGCCGGTCGGCAGCAACGGCATCAATGCCGTCCAGAATGACACCGACGACGTGACCGGCGCGGTGCTCTCCAGCACGTCCCTGCCGCTGGAAGATGGCAACAAAGACCTCGGCCAGGAAATGGACGTGGTCGTCACCAAGTACTTCAAGCAAGGCCTGCTGCCCGCAGCCTTGAGCCAATCGATCGATGAGCCTTCGGCCCTGGTGCGTGTGCGTGGCGGTGTGTTCAAGCCCGGCGATGCGTATGGCAAAGGCGTCGACTCGTACATGCACCGCGCGTTTGTCGACGTGATCTGGCGCTTCTGATGCGAACCGCTAAGGGAGTTCCTGACATGAACAGTCCGAAGAGAGGCTCGATGACCTTGCTGGCCGGCGCGATGTTGCTGGTCAGCACGGCAGCCTTCGCCACGGTGGAGCCAACCGCGCCCGTTCAAAAAGGGCAACCGGCGACCCTTGCAAAAGGGTTGCAACAGGCCAAGACCTACACCGTCAGCAGCGCGCCGACCGCGCCGCTGGAGCTGGCCAAACCGACACTGCCGGACACCTCCGGCTACACCGCCGAAGCCATCGCCGCGAAAATCGTGCGCACCAAGCCCGGCAAAATCAGCGTGCGCCGGATGATGCAGGAAAACGCCCTGAAGGACTTTATCGGCGGCGACAACAAGATGGCTGAATGGGTGGTGCGTCAGCACGGCATCCCGCAGGCCATCTTCGTCGACGACGGCTACATGAACCTCAAGGATCTGGCCAAGAAGGTGCCCGAGCAGTACTTCAGCGAAACCTCACCGGGCGTGTTCCTGGCGAAGTTACCGATCGTGGTGGGTAACAAGGGCATTCTGGAAATCGACAAGCAGACCCAGGAACTGCGCCTGTCTCAAGAGGCCGGTTCGTTCCTGGTCAACGACGGTCAGCTGTTCGTGCGTGATACCAAAATCACCGGTTGGAGTGAGAAGGCAAACGGCCCGGCGGCCTACAAGTCGCCCAAGGAATTCCGTCCGTTCATGTTGTCCTGGGGTGGCACCGAGACCTACATCGCCAACAGCAAGATCGCCAGTTTCGGCTACGCCAACAGTAAGTCTTACGGCGTGAGTATTTCCCAGTACACGCCGAACATGGCCAAGGTGCTCAAGCGCCCTGAACCAACCGGTTGGATTGTCGGCTCCGAGTTCTCGGACATGTGGTACGGCTTCTACTGCTACGAAACCCGCGACTTTGTGGTCAAGGGCAACACCTACAAAGACAACATCGTCTACGGCATTGACCCGCATGACCGTTCCCACGGTCTGATCATCGCCGACAACACGGTGTTCGGGACCAAGAAGAAGCACGGGATCATCATTTCCCGTGAGGTCAACAAAAGCTTCATCTTCAACAACCGCAGCTACGACAACAAGTTGTCGGGCCTGGTGATCGACCGTAACAGCGTGAGCAACCTGATCGCCTACAACGAGATTTACAAGAACCACACCGACGGCATCACCCTCTACGAGAGTGGCGACAACCTGCTGTGGGGCAACAAGGTGATCAGCAACCGTCGTCACGGCATCCGGATTCGCAACAGCGTGAACATCCGCCTCTACGAAAACCTGTCCATGGCCAACGGCCTGACCGGTGTCTACGGGCACATCAAGGACCTGAGCGACACCGACCGTGACATCAAGCTCGACCCGTTCGACGCCCAGGTGTCGCTGATCATCGTCGGTGGCGAACTGGCCGGCAACGGCAGCGGACCACTGTCCATCGACTCGCCGCTGAGCGTCGAGTTGTATCGCGTGTCCATGCTCGCGCCGACCAAATCCAGCGGCATCAGCTTCAACGGAATTCTTGGCGAGCGCCAGGATGAAATTCTCGACCTGCTGGTACGCCAGCAGAAAGCCGTGCTGATCGACCCTGTCGAACGCCAGACCGAAATGCAGGACTGAGGATAATTTTATGCACTCACACTTGATCAAATTACTCAGCCTGTCGGCCCTGACCGCCGGCATTCTCGCGGCCAGCGCTGGCGCTCGTGCCGATGAAGCTGCCGGCAACATAAAGCCACCCAGCTTCGACGCCGAACCGTGCTGCAACCTGTGCCCGGCAGCGCACGACGCGAAAAACTACACCACGCGTTACCAGCAGAACTTCACCACGCTGGTGCAGGCTCAGGGCGATTGGCTATTCCGTACGCAAGAAGACTTGCGCACCGAGTTCGACACCACGCCCGCCGGCTACAAGCGCATGAAAGAACTGCACGACGCGTTCAAGAGCAAAGGCGTGGAGCTGGTCGTTGTTTACCAGCCGACCCGTGGTCTTGTGAACCGTAACAAGCTCAACCCGGAAGACAAAGCCAAGTTCGATTTCGACAAGGCCTTGAAGAACTACAAGACCATGCTCGGGCGTTTCGCCGCCATGGGCTACACCGTGCCGGACCTGTCGCCGCTCACCAACGAATCGCTGCCTGAGACCCTGCAGGCCCACGACTTCTACTTCCGCGGCGACCAACACTGGACACCGTATGGCGCCCAGCGCACGGCGAAAATCGTCGGTGAGCAAATCAAGAAAATGCCGGCCTTTGCCGACGTGCCGAAACGCGAATTCGAGAGCCATAAGTCGGGTCGCATGGGCAAAACCGGAACGTTACACAATATGGCCGGTCAACTCTGTGGCACCAGTTACGCGATCCAGTACATGGATCAGTTCACCACCGAGCCCAAAGGCGAAGCCGCTGATGGCGATCTGTTCAGTGATTCCGGTAATCCGGAAGTCACCTTGGTCGGCACCAGCCACAGTGGCAAGAACTACAACTTCGCCGGTTTCCTAGAAGAGGCCATCGGCGCCGACATCCTCAACGTGGCGTTCCCCGGTGGTGGCCTGGAAGGTTCGATGCTGCAGTACCTGGGCAGCGAAGAGTTCCAGACCAAGCCACCGAAGATTCTGATCTGGGAATTCTCGCCGCTCTATCGCCTCGACCAGGAAACCACCTACCGCCAGATGATGGCGCTGCTGGACAACGGTTGCGAAGGAAAGGATGCACAGTTGACCGGCAGCACCACGTTGAAACCGGGCAAGAACGAATTGATGGTCAACAGCAAGAACCTGAATCTGCAAAACAGCAGCCACCAGGTTGACATTCGCTTCGCCGATCCGTCGGTGAAAAATCTGCAAGCCACCCTCTGGTACATGAACGGTCGCCACGAGGACATCAAGATCGAAAAACCGGAAACCTCCGATACCGACGGGCGTTTCGCCTTTGAGTTGCGCACGGACGAAGACTGGGCCTCGCAGAATCTGCTGGCCGTCGAAATCCAGGGCCCTGAAGCAGGTGCCGCGCCACAGAAAGTCGAAGCGAAAATCTGCAAACGCAACGTGTTCCCAGGCGCTGAGCAGCGTACGGCTCAGGCCGGGCAATGAGGCAATTATGCAAACCCGAACTTTGAAAAGATTGATCGCACCGTCCCTGTTGAGCCTGGCCATGTTCGCCGGGGCCACCCAGGCCGCCGCGCCACTGCGTCCGCCACAGGGATACTTCGCGCCGATTGAAAAAGTCAAAACCGGCGACAAGCGCGAAGGCTGTGATGCGATGCCGACGCCGTACACCGGCTCGCTGCAATTTCGCAGCAAGTACGAAGGTTCCGACAAGGCCCGTTCGACCCTGAACGAGGCATCGGAAAAAGCCTTCCGCGATACCACTGCCGACATCACCAAGATTGAGCGCGGCACCAGCAAGCGCGTAATGCAGTACATGCGTGATGGTCGCCCGGAACAGCTGGAATGCACCCTGAATTGGTTGACCGCCTGGGCCAAGGCCGATGCGTTGATGTCCAAGGACTTCAACCACACCGGCAAGTCCATGCGCAAATGGGCGTTGGGCAGCATGGCCTCGTCCTATATCCGCCTGAAATTCTCCGACTCGCATCCGTTGGCGAACCATCAGCAAGAGGCGCAACTGATTGAGGCCTGGTTCAGCAAAATGGCTGATCAAGTCGTCAGCGACTGGGACAACCTGCCGCTGGAAAAAACCAACAACCACTCGTACTGGTCCGCCTGGTCGGTGATGGCAACGTCCATCGCCACCAACCGCCGCGACCTGTTCGACTGGTCGGTGAAGGAATACAAAGTCGGCGTCAATCAAATCGACGCCGAGGGTTTCCTGCCCAACGAACTCAAGCGCCAGCAACGCGCCCTCTCCTATCACAATTACGCCCTGCCGCCCCTGGCGATGATCGCCAGTTTCGCTCAGGTGAACGGTGTGGACTTGCGTCAGGAAAACAACGGCGCATTGAAGCGCCTGGGTGATCGAGTGCTCGCGGGTGTCGAAGACCCGGAAGAATTCGAGAAGAAGAACGGTAAAGAGCAGGACATGACCGACCTCAAGGTCGACTCGAAATTTGCCTGGCTCGAACCGTTCTGCACGCTCTACACCTGCTCGCCGGATGTGCTTGAGAAAAAGCGCGAAATGCAGCCGTTCAAGACCTTCCGCCTCGGTGGGGATTTGACCAAGGTCTACGACCCGGCGAGTGAAAAAGGCAAAAAAGGCTCCTAGAGCCAAACGCAATACCCCTGTGGGAGCGAGCTTGCTCCGGGCGGCGCTCCGACGATGGTGGCCTGACATCCAACATCGATGTCGACTGACACTCAGTCATCGCGAGCAAGCTCGCTCCCACAGGGTCGGTGCAAGACGTGAGTTGAGTTGTATGCCCCCCGATTTCGGTGGGGGGTTTGGGGGGGCCGTTGGCCCTTGACTGTTGGTTAAACATGGAGAGACCGGGATGGTATTTTCATCCAACGTGTTCCTGTTTTTGTTCTTGCCGATCTTTCTCGGCATGTACTACTTAAGCGGAATACGCTATCGCAACCTGCTGCTGCTGCTCGCCAGCTACGTGTTCTATGCCTGGTGGCGTGTGGACTTCCTTGCGCTGTTCGCAGCCGTCACGTTGTGGAACTACTGGATCGGCCTCAAAGTCGGTGCCGCAGGCGTTCGGACCAAACCGGCACAGCGCTGGTTGCTCCTGGGCGTGGGCGTCGACCTGTGCATTCTCGGCTACTTCAAGTACGCCAACTTCGGCGTCGACAGCATCAACGCGATGATGACCTCGGTCGGTTTGTCGCCGTTCATCCTGACCCACGTGCTGTTGCCGATCGGGATCTCGTTCTACATCTTCGAGTCCATCAGCTACATCATCGACGTCTACCGTGGTGATACGCCGGCGACCCGCAACCTGATCGACTTCGCAGCGTTTGTGGCGATCTTCCCGCACCTGATCGCGGGTCCCGTGTTGCGTTTCCGCGACCTCGCCGACCAGTTCAACAACCGCACTCACACCCTCGACAAGTTCTCCGAGGGTGCCACGCGGTTCATGCAGGGTTTCATCAAGAAGGTCTTCATCGCCGACACCCTCGCGGTGGTGGCCGACCATTGTTTCGCCTTGCAGGACCCGACCACGGGCGACGCCTGGCTCGGCGCCCTGGCCTACACCGCGCAGTTGTATTTCGACTTCTCCGGTTACAGCGACATGGCGATCGGTCTGGGCTTGATGATGGGTTTCCGCTTCATGGAAAACTTCAAACAGCCGTACATCAGCCAGTCGATCACCGAGTTCTGGCGTCGCTGGCACATCAGCCTTTCCACCTGGTTGCGTGACTACCTGTACATCACGCTGGGCGGTAACCGCAAAGGTACGCTGATGACCTATCGCAACCTGTTCCTGACCATGTTGCTGGGTGGTCTGTGGCACGGCGCGAACATCACGTACATCATCTGGGGCGCCTGGCACGGCATGTGGCTGGCAATCGAAAAAGCCCTCGGCCTGAACACGTCGCCGCGCAGCATCAACCCGATCCGCTGGGCGCTGACCTTCCTGCTCGTGGTCATGGGCTGGGTGATCTTCCGCTCGGAAAACCTGCACGTCGCCGGTCGTATGTACGGTGCGATGTTCAGCTTCGGCGAATGGTCACTGTCGGAACTCAACGCGGCCAGCCTCACCGGTCTGCAAGTGGCGACCCTGGTGGTGGCTTACATGACCCTGGCGTTCTTCGGCATCCGTGACTTCTACACCAATCTGCCGCCTGAAAAGACCAAGCCTGTGGTGAACGTCGAGGCCGATGGCCCGGCCACCGCGACACCTGGAATGATCAAAGCCGTACCGGGCGACAACCCGGCCAGCATCCACGAACCTGGCTACACCGTTGGCGTTGAAGCGACCGTGCAACCGGCCTACTGGACCGCTGACTGGTCTCGTTACGTGATGCGCACGCTGGTACTGGTGTTGTTCATCGCCTCGATTTTCAAACTCTCGGCGCAAAGCTTCTCGCCGTTCCTTTACTTCCAGTTCTGAGGGATCTGACCATGACCCGCTCATTACGCATCCTCTACATCGCATTGTTCCTGCTGACCCTGCTGGTGCTGGGCGCGTGGTCCACGCGCAGTTTCTTCGGCTTTAACACCAGCGCCGAAACGACGGTGCTCAACGGCCGCTGGAGCAAAGCTGTGGAGACGCATTACGACGAGGAGTTCCCGATCAAGCGTCTGGGCACCAACCTTTGGGCTGCGCTGGATTTCAAACTGTTCAACGAAGGTCGTCCGGGCGTCGTGCTCGGTCGCGATCAGTGGTTGTACAGCGATGAGGAATTCCACCCGATCGTCAACGAAGAGCTGAACCTGCAAGGCAACTACGCGCTGGTCGAAGGCGTGCGCCAGGAACTGAAAGCGAAAGGCGTGAAACTGGTCATGGCGATTGTGCCGGCCAAGACTCGTCTGTACCCGGAACACCTGGGTGAAGTGAAGCCTTCGAGCATCCACGCCAACCTTTATGAGGACTTCCACGCTCATGTGGCGGCCAACAAGGTACTCGCTCCCGACCTGTTCGGTCCGCTGCTAAAGGGCAAACTGGACGGTCAGCAAGTGTTCCTCCGCACCGACACCCACTGGACCCCGGAAGGCGCGCAAATCGCCGCCGAGACCCTGGCGAAATCCATTACCGACAAATACCCGCTGAGCGGCGAGCCGCAACACTTCGTCACTGAACCTGCGGAGAAGGTGACTCACAAGGGCGACCTGCGCTTGTTCCTGCCGCTGGACCCGCTTTTCGAAAACCTGATGCCGAAGCCAGAGCCGTTGCAGAAGCGCAATACCGTTGCGGCGCAAGACCAGCCCGCCGGTGATGACGCCCTGTTCGCCAACACTGAAGTGCCGGTGGCCCTGATCGGCACCAGCTACAGCGCCAACCCCAACTGGAACTTCGTCGGTGCGCTGAAACAAGCGCTGAACAGCGACGTGGTCAATTACGCCGAAGACGGCCACGGCCCAATTCTGCCGATGCTCACCTACCTGAAAAGTGATGCTTTCAAGAACAGCCCGCCACAGGTGCTGATCTGGGAGTTTCCTGAACGTTATCTGCCTGTGAACAACGAAATCGGTGACGCCGACCCGCAGTGGGTCGCAGCGCTCAAAGAAGCCGGCGTTCGCCAACAAAACGTAGCCGCAAACACTAAATCCGAGACGCCCGACCGGGCGCAAAACTGAAAGAGAGAGGTACTTCCATGACTTTCACTACTACTCCTCGCCGTCTCGCCGCTCGCTCCTTGAAAGCAGTCGCACTCGTCGCTGGCATGAGCGTTCTGTCGATGTCCGCCTTCGCTGGCGACGCCGCACTCTACGGCCCGACCGCACCGAAAGGCTCAAGCTTCGTGCGTATCTACAACGCCGGTAACGCTGAAGTCAGCGCCACCGTCGGTACTACCAACCTGAGCGAAGTCGCGCCGCTGTCCAGCAGTGACTTCAGCTTCATGCCGGGCGGCGATTACAGCGCCAAGGTCGGCAGCCAGACCCTGCCGGTGAAACTGGCCGGTGATCACTATTACACCCTGGTCAACAACGCCAGCGGCGCGCCTCAACTAATCGAAGAGCCGCCGTTCAAAAACAAACAGAAATCCCTGGTTCGCGTGCAAAACCTCAGCGACAAGGCCCTGACCCTGAAAACCGCTGACGGCAAGACCGAAGTGGTCCCGACCGTGGCCGCCAAGGGCCGTG
Source organism: Pseudomonas sp. AL03 (assembly GCF_029960815.1). Classification (GTDB taxonomy): domain Bacteria; phylum Pseudomonadota; class Gammaproteobacteria; order Pseudomonadales; family Pseudomonadaceae; genus Aquipseudomonas. The sequence continues at coordinate 333,213 of NZ_JASBRE010000001.1, read as the reverse complement.
GCGAGCGTGAAATCAACCCGGTGAAAGTCAGCCTGGCGCTTTACGATGGCGACAAGAAAGTCGGCGACGTGAAACCGGTTGCCCTGGAACGCGGTGAAGCCGCCGTGCTGTACGTCACCGGCACCGGCAGCAGCCTGGCACCAGTCTGGGTAAAACGCCCGGTTTCGACGCGCTAATGAATTCGTCAGGACGGTGATCCCCTGTAGCAGCTGGCGAAGCCTGCGTCCGGCTGCGCAGCAGTCGTAAAACCGGCAAATATGGTCTTTCAGAAAGACCCGGTTGCCTGATTTACGACCGCTTCGCGCTCGAACGCAGCCTCGCAGGCTCGGCAGCTGCTACAGAGATCGGTGAAACGACCTGGCAACGGAATAAGAACAAGAGTGAAACGACAGAACGCAGTAGCTCTGACCCATACGATTTTCAAGGAGTAACAACATGATTCCGGTGATCTTGTCAGGTGGTAGTGGCTCACGTCTTTGGCCGCTTTCGCGTAAGCAATTCCCCAAGCAATTTCTCGCCCTGACCGGCGAACACACGCTGTTCCAGCAAACCCTGGAACGCCTGGTGTTCGAAGGCATGGACACCCCGATCGTGGTCTGCAACAAGGACCACCGCTTCATCGTCAACGAACAACTGGCCGCCCGTAAACTGGACACCCAGCGCATCCTGATGGAACCCTTCGGCCGTAACACCGCACCGGCAGTGGCGCTGACAGCGATGATGCTGGTCAACGAAGGTCGCGACGAGTTGATGCTGGTGCTGCCGGCCGACCACGTGTTGGATGACCAGAAAGCCTTGCAACGCGCGCTGGCCCTGGCCACCGTCGCCGCAGAAAACGGCGAAATGGTGCTGTTTGGCGTACCGGCCACCAAACCGGAAACCGGCTATGGCTACATCAAGTCGACCAATGATTCGCTGCTGCCGGAAGGCGTCAGCCGCGTCTCGCATTTCGTCGAAAAACCGGACGTGAAGCGCGCCACCGAATTCGTCGAGTCCGGCGGTTACTTCTGGAACAGCGGAATGTTCCTGTTCCGCGCCAGCCGTTTCCTCGAAGAGTTGAAAAAGCATGATCCGGACATCTACGACACCTGCCTCCTGACCCTTGAGCGCAGCAAACAGGATGCCGACACCGTCGACTTCGACGCCGCCACCTTCGCTTGCTGCCCGGACAATTCCATCGACTACTCGGTGATGGAAAAAACCCAGCGCGCCTGCGTCGTACCGCTGACTGCGGGCTGGAGCGATGTCGGCTGCTGGTCGTCGTTGTGGGAAGTGAATGAAAAAGACGCCAACGGCAACGTCACCAAAGGCGACGTGGTCATCCAGGACAGCAAAAACTGCATGATCCATGGCAACGGCAAACTGGTGGCGGTGATCGGCCTGGAAAACATCGTGGTCGTCGAAACCAAGGACGCCATGATGATCGCCCACAAGGACAAGGTCCAAGGCGTGAAACAGATGGTCAACACCCTCAACGGACAAGGCCGCAGCGAAACCCAGACCCACTGCGAAGTCTACCGTCCGTGGGGCTCCTACGACTCGGTGGACATGGGCGGCCGCTTCCAGGTCAAGCGCATCTCGGTCAAACCGGGCGCGTGCCTGTCACTGCAGATGCACCACCACCGCGCCGAACACTGGATCGTGGTCAGCGGCACGGCTGAAGTGACCTGCGACGAAAACGTGTTCCTGCTGACGGAAAACCAGTCGACCTACATCCCGATCGCCTCGGTCCACCGTCTGCGCAACCCGGGCAAGATTCCACTCGAAATCATCGAAGTGCAATCGGGCAGCTACCTGGGCGAAGACGATATCGAGCGGTTTGAAGATATCTACGGTCGCTCTACCCCAATCGACCGCGGCGTATCGGTGAAAACCATCGCGCAGTGATTGACCTGTAACACAAGAAGCCCCCGTCCAACTCGCTGCGTTTTCCCTATCCGCAGCGGGGTGGGTGGGGGCTTTTTTTCGTGTCAGCCGTGCGACATTTGCCGAGCAGGGGCTGACCTGGACATTCCATTCAGTGATTGTCGTCGTCCGGCGTAAGGCTTGGGTGCGACAAGTTCAATGAAATTCTGGTTTCGATTCAACGTCTGAACCACCTGCTGCGTCTGCGTCGAGAGCTCGGCGATACGCTCGAAGGTTTCTGAATCTGCACTACCGGAAACGGCGAATTCAGTTTTGATTGCCTGCATCCTGAACTCCAGCATATCGATCACTGCTGGCGTCTCGTCGTAAGCCTCGCTAAGTGATGTCGCGTTCAGTCCTTGCGATGCCTGGTAAAACTCCCGACCTGTCTTGATCAGACCCGGCGCTTCCGGCCCCAGCTTGCTGGCGACCTTTTTGACAGCCTTATCTACCACCGCAGTGATGACTTTTTTCCCCAATTGCTTTCGCCCTTCACGTGTCCGTGGGTCAATCGCTGACAGTTCAAGTTTTGCCGTCGCAAGACTGAGTTTCTTTTTGGGTTCAACACGCTCAATGAATGTTTTAGGGTTCATTTCGTTACCCTTGAAGTTGATCGGACGATCCAGTTGATAGGTGTCCACCACCTTGGAAATCAAAGCATCTGCTGCCTTGGAGCCGACTTTCGCCCCGACCTTTGCCCCTAGCGTTGCGCCCCCCGGACCTATCAACCCACCCAAGGCACCGCCCCCCGCCGCTCCCGCTGCCTCACTGGCAGTACTGAAAGCACTGCTAACAAGCTGGGTAGCGACTCGCCTGCCCAACGCTTTGAACCGATGCTGCGCATAGGTGTGGTTAAGCATTGAATTTTTGAGATCAGAAACGGCTCCTCCAACCGATGAGACCAAGGCTTGTTGCTTGTCCAGGCTCTCGCTCAGCTCCGAAGCCACGGTCCTCCCCCCACCGTCGCTATCGACATACGTCATGGGTGAGTTAACGACCATCTGATACAGATTCGGCCCATCGATGAACCCCTTGGGATCGGGATTAAGCCAGCGCTGCAACCAAGGCGCGTAATAACGCAGGCCGTAGTAATAAAGCCCTGTGGCATCTCGTTCCTTGCCCGAGTAACGAATGACTTTATAACTGACCTCAATCACATCATCCCCGGCAAACCAGGCCGTTGCGCCAAACGGGTAATAGATTTCCCGACTGATGATTCGCGCGGCATCCGCAAGCTCCAGCGTGCAGGAGTTCAGATGATCAACCAGGCTGTAGCGGTACTGATCGTTGGTCACGCCGGACGGCGGATCGGTTTCCCAATGCAGCACCCGAACACTATTGAGCCCGGCCTGCGCGGTGATGACCTGTAGCACCTTCCCGGTGCTACTGTCGGTGCGAATTTCCAGTCCCGGCAGGTAACGCGCTTCAGCCACCACGGTTCGGGCATTGGTCTGTAACGAGCGAATCTTGCGCACGCGCTGACCACCGCCATCGTAGACATAGAACTCCCGGTCATTGAGACCGGAGGCGCGCTCCACCGGGCTGACCGATTGCAACTGGTTACGCAGATTCCACGTCAAAGGTCGTCCCTGATCCAGCTCCAGCAAATTGCCCTTGGCGTCGAACGCAGTGGCGATTTCTTCTTCGGTGGGTGGCACACCGTTGCGCCAGGGCAGACAGCGATTGCTGTATCGGGCGGCTTTCAGTTCACGCCCCGGGCTTTGTGCGCCGACGTGCGTCAGTTTCAGCAGATTGCCGCCCTCGTCATAGCTGTAGACCTGGTGGTAGTTGCTGACCGCTGCCGGGTCGACCCGTCCCACCGATGCAGGTCCCTGATTCGCAGTCCCCGCCTCCCAACCAAAAGCCTCGATCAATTGGTAAAGGCTGTCGTAGATAAAGCGACTGACGGATCGATACGCTGATTGGCGAAGTAACGCACCGGCAGCGCCTTGTCCTCGATGCTCAGGACATTGCCCGTCCGGTCATAGTCGTAGATCAGATGCTGCAACATCCGAGCACCCGCGGCCTGCGCCTGACGCTCCATCAACACGCCGTCTTCAGCGCGGTAAAGCAGGGTTGTGTCTACAGCGTTGCCGGCAGTTTCGTGCGTCACTTTCCCCTCGGTGTTGTACTGGATATCGCTGACCAGCGTTTGCCACGTGGTCAGTCCCTGAAGTTGCAGACGCGTCTCACGCAAGCGACCGTCAAGGGTCAGGCTGAAGGCCTGGCGGTTGTCCTTGGCATCGATCTGTTCCAGTACGTCATTCAACGGACCGAAATGCCACGTCGAAGCGGCGCCCTCCCCCGGCTCAAGCAGGCGCTGACGATCGGCTTCCAACGCCGGCCAGTCAGGTGTAACAGGGTCCAGGGTGAAGTGACGGACTTGCTTCACGCATTGGCCGGTGATTGAAAAGGCCTCGAACAGCACCGTCCCTGCGGGGTCGTCATGGCGGATCAACTGGCCACATTGATTCCGCTCGCCATGATCGGGACCTCCATAGGCCATGCGTTCAACACAACGGCTTGGCTCCGCCCCGCCCTGCTCGAACACCGAAACGGGACGAAGCAGATCGTCGTACTCGACTTTACGGTGCGCACCTCGGCTGTCCCATCCCAGCAAAACCTCATTCCCCAGACCTGGCAGGTTGAGTTGCCAGCCGGCATCAACACTGTCAGTGAACAGCGCGTTACCTGACAGCGAAAACCCCGTCGTGAGGTTGGCGGGCGTCAGCGGTTCTTCTTGTTTCAGCGCCCAAAGCCGTGGATCCCACTGTTCAACCGCACGTCCTGCAGCATCGTAAAAGGTGCGGTTGATGCGTGCCTGAGTAGCAACGCCTTCGACCTCGCGCCAATAATCAACCGAACGGATCGGCAGTCCACGCGGGTCGACAACGGACAATCCGGGTGTTTTGTGGTGCATTCCCATCGTCAAGGCCTGCATGCCGGTGGCGTCCCTGTTTACGAGCGGTCATCTAACCGTTCGTGGACAAGCGTGGCTACTGTCAGAAATTACAGTGTCGACAAACGGTTAATACGGTGGAGTATGTCGCGTCGGTGAAACTATCGATTGATTGACCGGTAAGACAAGAAGCCCCCGTCCAAGCCGCTCCGTTTCCCTACCCGCAGCGGGTTGGGCGGGGGTTTTATCTTTTTTTGACCCATTTGGCTCCGAACTTGCTGGCGATCTTGGCGGAGCGCGGATTTATCGCCTCGGTTATAACTTTTGTAACTTTCGTACCTTTCGACACTAAATCTAATGACTGCACCGTCAAGTAAGTTCCTACTCCTCGCATTTGGGGTAATCGTCCCATCGAAGCATCGTTGCTCACTTCCTCCCCCGGTCGCTCCTCGGCACCCTGAGTGTCAGGGTGGACGACGGTTTGAACAACAGTTACTTCTGTCTTACCCTTTTCTGTAAAAGTGCTCAACTCGGTTAGCCCAAAAATTTTTCGCTGTTCGGGCAGCTTATTTTTATCCGCACTTTTCAGGACAGCAAAGAATCGTCGTTCGACAAAAGCATCAGGGTGATAATTCGGGGCATCCAGAGTGTTCGACTCCTCCACAAACGTGTCATTTGCGCTTCGCAACATGTAACCCGAGACACTTTCCCCCAGACTACTATTAGACTCTTCCCCTCCCACCTTTCTTTGTGGCAAAGCTTTCACGCGGCGACTATAAATATCCTTATAGTCCCTTAAATTTTTCTTTACTTCATCGCCACTCACCAGATACTTGCTCTCCATTCCAACCTCTACCACTTTAAAGTCATTTGACGCTTTGTACTTTCCCGATGCTTTATCAAAAACGCTGATCTTGCTCGTCAACATCGCCGCTTTCAGCATCAACTTCTGACTTAGCCCAACGTCCACTTCATAGTTTCCAGTCTTAGCTAACCCATTTGCATCCCAAAAAGTCACCGGATTATTAATAACCATTGCATAAAAATTCAGACCATCCACATTCCCGGCAGGATCGGGATTCAGCCACCGCTGCAACCACGGTATGTAGTATCGAAACCCATAGTAATAAAGCCCCGTCGCATCTCGCTCCTTCCCCGAATACCGAACGGTTTTGTAATCCCCATCGGTGTCGTTCGGGCCGGCAAACCAGGCGGTTTCACCAAAGGGATAATACGTTTCCCGACTGATGATTCGCGCATCGTCGGCGAGTTCCAGCGTGCAGGAGTTCAGATGATCAACCAGGCTGTAGCGGTACTGATCGTTGGTCACGCCGGACGGCGGATCGATTTCCCAATGCAGCACCCGGACACTATTGAGCCCGGCCTGCGCGGTGATGACCTGTAGCACCTTCCCGGTGCCACTGTCGGTACGCAGTTCCAGTCCTGGCAAGTAACGCACTTCAGCCACCACGGTGCGGGCATTGGTCTGTAACGAGCGAATCTTGCGCACGCGCTGACCACCGCCATCGTAGACATAGGATTCTCGATCATTAAGTCCTGAGGCGCGCTTCACCGGGCTGACCGACTGCAATTGGTTACGCAGATCCCATATCAAAGACCGCCCTTTATCCAGCTCCAGCAAATTACCCCTATCATCGAACGCGGCTGCGATTTCTACCTCGGTGGGCGGTACGCCGTTGCGATAGGGCAGACAGCGATTGCTGTACCGAGCGATTTTCAGTTCACGCCCCGGGCTTTGTGCGCCGACGTGCGTCAGTTTCAGCAGATTGCCGCCCTCGTCATAGCTGTAGATCTGGTGGTAGTTGCTGACTGCTACCGCATCGACCCGCCCCACAGATGCAGGGCCCTGATTCGCACTTCCCGCCTCCCAGCCAAACGCCTCGATCAGTTGGGACAGACTGTCGTAGACAAAACAACTGATCGGATCGATACGCTGATTATTGAAGTAACGCACCGGTAGCGCCTTGTCTTCGATGTTCAGCACATTGCCGATCCGGTCATACTTGTGGACCAGATGCTGTAGCAATCCGGCACGATCGCTGTACGCCCGTCGCTCCATCAGGCGACCGTCTTCAGGGCAATACATGAGGATCGTTTGCACCTCGTTACCCGCGACTTCATGTTCGACTTGCCCCCCGGCGTTGTAGCGGATATCGCTCACTAACGTTTGCCAACCGTTCTGGCCTTTTAACTGCGACCGGCTTTCGCGCAACCGACCGTCGAGGGTGAACTCAAAGGCCTGGCGGTTTTGCTTGGCATCGACTTGCTCCAGTACCTCGTCCTGCGGGCTGAAGCGCCAGCGTGTGGTGAAGTGAGCGTTTGATTCATCGCCCTCGAACAGTCGGGTTTGCTCAATACAATTGCCAGTGATGCTGAACGCCGTGAAGTTCAATTTACCTGCGGGGTCGTCGTGACGAATCAACTGTCCGTACTGGTTCTGCTCCTGACTGCCCTGATGAGGACTGCCATACTCCATGCGTTCGACACAACGTCGAGGCTCGTTGGCGCCTTGTTCGAAAACGGCCCCAGGACGAAGCAAGTCGTCGTACTCAATCTCACGGTGCGTACCTCGACTGTCCCAGCTCAGCAAAACCTCACTGCCAAGACCCGGCAGGTTGAGCTGCCAGCCGGCATCGACGCTGTCAATGCACAGCGCGTTACCCGACAGCGAAAACACCGTCATGAGGTTGGCGGGCGCCAGCGGCTCTTCTTGTTTCAGCGCCCAAAGCCGCGGATCCCACTGTTCAACCGCACGTCCTGCGACATCATGGAAAGTGCGATTGATGCGTGCCTGAGTAGGAACGCCTTCGACCTCGCGCCAATAATCAACCGAACGGATTGGCAGACCACGTGGGTCGACAACGGACAGTCTGGGTGTTTTGTGGTGCATTCCCATCGTCAAGGCCTGCATGCCGGTGGCGTCCCTGTTTACCAGCGGTCATCTAACCGTTCGTGGACAAGCGTGGCTACTGTCAGAAATTACAGTGCCGACCAACGGCAAAGGACCTTGATCGACGAATGTCCATTCCTTCGGCCCTTCGGTAGGATGGTGGTCATGAGTTCAAGGAGCGTTCAAACATGTTCATCGGCGTCCTGCTGGTCATCACCTGGCTGATTTTGTTGCTGCGTTACCCGGCCAAGGCGTTGCCGGTCTCCGTGGCAGCGGCCATCGGATTGGCGGTGGTGGCAACGTGGGTGATCTGGATGGACAACCGCGAGGTCAAGCAACTGGCGCGCCTGGAGCTGCGCATCACTTACGCGCCCGAACAGTGCCCGGCCGATCGCCCGCTGCAACTGAAAATGAACAACGGCAACGACGTGCCGCTGACCGAACTGCGCTGGCGCATCGCCGCCTATGCGCCGGGCGACACGGTCAATCTGGCCGACAATCAATACGCCGCACCGCGCTATCGCGGCCCCGGTGAACTGCAGGCCGGCGCGAACTGGGAAGACTGTTTGCCGCTGCCGCCGCTGCGTCCTGGTTATCGTCCGCAAACGCTGGAGTTTCGCGCCGAGCGTTTGCAAGGTAGTTTCTCCGACTAATTCCCTTTTTTTTGCACAAGGACCGCGCCATGCCCGTTGCGTTGATTACCGGTTGTTCCAGCGGCATTGGCCGCGCCCTCGCCGAGGTGTTCAAAAGTGCCGGTTACGAAGTCTGGGCCAGCGCCCGCAAGGCTGAAGACGTGGTGGCTCTGGCCGCTGCCGGTTTCACCGCCGTGCAACTGGACGTCAACGACGGTGCGGCACTCGAGCACTTGAGCGAGCGGATCAACCAGCAACATGGCGGCCTCGACGTGCTGATCAACAACGCCGGTTACGGCGCCATGGGGCCGTTGCTCGACGGCGGTGTGCCGGCCATGCAGCGGCAATTCGAAACCAACGTGTTCGCGATCGTCGGCGTCACCCGCGCCCTGTTCCCGGTGCTGCGCCGCGCCAAGGGTCTGGTGGTGAACATCGGCAGCGTGTCCGGGGTTTTGGTCACGCCATTCGCCGGCGCCTACTGCGCCTCGAAAGCGGCAGTGCATGCCTTGACCGATGCGCTGCGTATGGAACTGGCGCCATTTGGCGTGCGGGTCATGGAAGTCCAGCCGGGCGCCATCGCCTCCAGTTTTGCCAAGAATGCCGGCCATGAGGCTGAGCAGTTGATCACCGAGCAATCGCCGTGGTTTCCGCTGCGTGAAGGTATTCGCGCGCGGGCCAAAGCGTCCCAGGACAATCCGACCCCAGCCAGTGAGTTTGCTGCCGGTTTGCTCAAGGCTGTGCTGCAGAGCAAACCGCCGCGGCTGGTTCGTCTGGGCAATGGCAGCCGGGCGTTGCCGTTGTTGGCGGGGTTGCTGCCTAAAGGGTTACTGCAGTCGGGGTTGATGAAGCGGTTCGGGTTGCGCGGGCAGCTCTGAGACCGCGTCGACACGAACCGCGAGCAAGCCCACATGTTCGGTGGTGCTTTTTATGAGAGCGGTCTTGCCCGCGAAGGCGTCAGAACAGACTTTGCAGACTTTCAGGAAACAGCATGACCGACTACACCGAATACTTTTTTGCACGAGACACTGTGTCAGGGATAAAGCGATTGCGCATTGCCACCTGTTATTTCTGTCAGTAGACGGCTCACTGCCGTCAGTCACAGACTCGGGAGAGAGGAAGAACTCACAGACCGTGTGTCTTGTATGAGAACCGGAAGATGTCGTGGATAGCCTCTTCGCCAACGATAAATCCATCGTGGCGATCCCTTTATCCAACTATATCGGCAGGTACATCATGACTACAGTCCATCGCAATCCATCCGTGCAACCCGGCACACCGGATCCGGCCTTTGGCGATCAGGGCACGCTGACACTTCACGACCTGATCAAAGATCCAGAATTCGCCCTACCGCGCCTGCTCAAGGGCCTGTCGAGTGTCTCGCAAGGCAAAACGATTTTCAGCGCCCAAATGTATCGCAACGATCTTTACGTCTATGTACTGGGACGTCTGGATGGCAATGGCCGACTGGACACAACATTCGCCGACAGAGGTTTTATTGCAGGCAATTTTGTTGCCACGCAAAGTTCCGCAGGCGGAAAGCTCGCGGTTCAAGAAAGCGAAAGCGGCAAAATCTACATGCTGGGCTGGACCGAGCGCACCGACGGCTGGGCCGATCTGGTGGTGGCGTGCTTTGATAAAAAGGGCAAGCCTGACCTGACATTTGGCGAAAGCGGTCGCCTTATCATCGAAACCCCGCCAGATCTGGAACTACAGACAGACATGTCTTCAGTGCATGTGCAGCCTGACAACAAATTGCTCATCAGTCCTAGCTATTTATCGCTTAGCGTTTCGAGACCTGCAACCGGCGTTCTGCTACGCCTGCTGCCGGATGGATCCCCAGACAGCGAGTTTAGTAATAACGGGCGCTGGGAATTCAAACTGCCAGGCCTGCCAAATGCTTCGACGGCAATCACCGCCTGCGTGTCTCAAGGGGAGAAGATCGTGATTGCCGGATATGCACAGTTCAAGGAACAACAAAATACTGCTGTGCTTGCTCGATTGGATGCCAGCGGACAAATCGACGTCAGTTTCGGCGATAAGGCGAGGCCGGGGTTTCATGTCGTCGAGGTTGCCGACCGAACCACACAGTTCAACACGCTCATTGAAAGATCCGATGGCAGCTTGCTCGGCGCCGGCGCAGCCAGCACTGCTGGCAAGAAGGAGACCGCCGGGTTACTCGTCGCGGTGACACCCAATGGCACACCGCATCAACTGTTCAATAACCGCAAACCCCTGATCACGCAGTTTGATGAACAACACGACAACGGCTGGGCTTCTGCCCTCGCACAAACCGACAACAGGTTCGTGGTTGCCTCAACGGGAAGCTGGGTGTACGTCGCACGCTTCCAGCCGGATGGCCAACCGGATACCGGTTTTAACGGCAAGGGCTTTACCAACCTCGACTCTGAATCTCGAAGCGAACCTGTGGTGCTGACATCAGGTATGGAAGGTCGGATCATCGTCAGCGCCAACACTATTGGTTTGAGCCCCGAAGGCGTCGGTCTCGCTCGGTGTTTTTACGGTTAAAGCTATGGCTGTGGAGCAGATGCTTACTGCCTTTGCTCTTGCTGCGCATTCACCACAACCGTACAAGTAATCCCCGCCGCCAATATCACACCCTCCGGCACTTCATCAATGTGAATCCGCACCGGCACCCGTTGCGCCAACCGCACCCAGTTAAAGGTCGGGTTCACGTCCGCAATCAGCTCACGACTTTCCGGGTTATCGCGGTCGTAGATACCGCGAGAAATACTCTCCACATGCCCCTTCAGCACTTCGCCGCTCATCAACTGCATGTCGGCTTTATCGCCGACCCGCACGTGGGGCAATTTGGTTTCTTCGAAGAAGCCGTAGACCCAGAACGAGTTCATGTCGACCACGGCCATTTTCGCGTCACCGATGCGCGCGTAATCGCCGCGATGCACATTGAGGTTGGTCACGTACCCGTCCACCGCTGCGCGGACCTCGGTGCGTTTGAGGTTCAGTTCGGCGGCTTCCAGTTGCGCCTGAGCGTGCTGGTAATCGGCTAACGCCGAGTCGGCGATGTTGCTGGCGTCGTCGCGGTTTTCCCTGGAGATCACCAGGTTGTCCATGTCGGCGCGGCGGTGGGCATTGACCTTGCGCATCTCCCACGTCGATTTGCGAGACGCCACCAGCGACTGCGCCTGTTTGACCGCGATGCGGTAGTGCTCGGGGTCGATCCGCATCAGCAAATCGCCCTTCTTCACCTGTTGGTTATCACGCACCGGCACGTCCACCACTTCGCCGGTAACGTCCGCCGCCACGTTGATGATGTCGGCGCGCACCCGGCCGTCGCGGGTCCACGGCGTGTCCATGTAATGCACCCAGAGGGTCCGGCCGATCCATATCGCAAGGGCCAGCACCAACAGGGTGGCGAGCAGGCTGAAAAGCTTTTTCATCAGGGCCTTCTTCAGTGATAGAGAGTCAGTGGTAGAGAGTCAACGGTAAACAGTCAGCGCCAAGGCGCCGAACAGACAGGTAAACAAACTCAGGCGCAGCAGCGCCGGGTGCCAGAAGAAGCGGTACAGATCGAACCTGGACAGGAACCGGTCCAGCGCCCAGCCCAGTGCCGCTGCGATGAAAAACATCAAAGTCATGGTCGGCATGTACACGCCGTGGAAGGCGATTTCACGAGGCATGTTCAAGTCCTTGGGGCTTGGCGGTGGCGTTGGCATTTATGTAGCCGGCAAGCGGTGATTGCGGGTCCAGCAACGAGGTGCGGATGAAGTGCAGGTAGCTCTTCACCCGACGCAGGGCCGAGGTGTCGAAGTGCGGCGCGAAAGGTTCGTCGGTGGCTTGCACACGGCTGAGCGCGTGATCGACGGCGATCAATCCACGCTCCAGATTGCTCTGGCTCGGTTGCAGAAACAGCCGCACCAGCGAGCGGCCCATCACCCTGATGGACTGACGCCAGGGTTGAGATTCGGCATAGGCCGGATGCACCGGCAGGATCGCCTGTTCCTTGCGTAACTCAATGATCGCGTGACCGACTTCCAGCACCACAAACATCCAGCGCAGCAAGTCCCGTTGTACCTGCGGCTGCCCTGCCGCGAGACCATAGGCCTGATGCAGCAGGTCGCGGGTGCTGCTTTCGAAACTCGACGCCAAACCCTTGAGTTTGCCGCTGATGGCGTACACCACTTGGCCGCGCAAATCCTGCTCCAGCCGACGCCACAACCAGCGACTGTTGGGCGGCAGAATAATCGCCCCGGCGGCTGCACAGACCAGCATGCCGAGCACCATGGCGATGTAGTCGTTGATAAAGGCGTACGGGTTGTAAACAGTGAGGTTGTCCGGCACCGAACCGGTGCTGAAGAAGATCAGCAAACCGAGGCCCACGCCGGCGTAATGCGGCCGCGAAGTCAGGAACGAACCGAGCACAATCACCGGCGCGAGCATCACGCAGAGCAACGGAAAACCATCGATCCAGGGGAAGATGAAAAACATCTCGACGAAGCCGATCAGTGCCCCGAGCAACGTCCCGCAAGCCATCTGAAATGCCATGCGTTTTGGATTCGGTGTCGCCGCTGAAAGGCCCACGGTCGCAGCGGCGATCAGCGTCATGGTCGCGCCGCTCTGCCACGCGGTGGCGACCCAATAGCTGCCCAGAACAACCAGAATGAATGCCGCGCGAATACCCGAGGCGGCCGACGCCATCCAGTTGGTTTGCGGGGTGAACGGTTCATCCCAACGCTCGCGCGCATGGCGGTGATCAGCCAGCGACGCGTGGGTCTGTGCATAACTGTGCAAGTCATCGACGAAGCGATAGAGCAATTCGTAGGCAGTGTGAAAATCCAGCTGCTCGGCGTCGCTCGGATGGCTCTCCTGAAAGATCGCTCGCAAGCTACGAACGCGCGCCGGCAAACCTTCTTTATAGGCGGTCAGCGCGATGACCAGACGCCCCGCATCGGCGTTGGTCAGGGCACGGCCGCTGAAGCCGTCGAGCAGTTCGGCGAGGTCCTGTAAACCCGGTTTGATCGCCGCGACCACGTGATCGGTGCCGCTGCTGCGCAAGCGTTCAAGCAATTGGTGCAGGGCGTTGAAGCGCGTAGTGATGCCCATAAACTCGCTGTTCAGTCGACTGAGCCGACCGTTGCGCCGGCGCATGTGCGGGTCTTCGAACACAGTGACGCTGCGCAACCCTTCCAGCCCCACGGCCTCGGCGATGAAGCGCACGTTGCTCGCCTCAAAAGCCTCCCGTTTGCTGCGACCGCGCAAACCATCGGTGACAAACAATGCGAACACGCCGAAGCGCTGATACAAGGCGTTGCGCATCGCGGCACTGGCGGTTTGCGGCAGGATCGCGGCGCTGACCAGCGTGGAGCAAATAATCCCCAAGGAGATTTCCAGCACCCGCCACACAGCGGCCATGAACGCACCGTCCGGGTGGGCCAATGCGGGCAAACCGACCATCGCCGCGGTGTATCCGGCGAGCACGAAACCGTAGGCGCGGAAGTTGCGATACCGCGCCGCGCCGGCCGAGCAGATGCCCACCCAAATCGCCAGCGAACCGAGGAACAGCTCGGTGTTTTGGGCGAACAAGGCAATCAGCGCGACCATCACCGCCGAGCCGGCCAACGTGCCGAGGAAGCGATAGAAACTCTTGGCCAACACGTGCCCGCTTTGCGGTTGCATGACAATGAACACGGTGATCATCGCCGTGCCCGGTTGCGGCAACTCCAGACGCATGGCCAGCCACAGGGTCAGGAACGCGGCGAACAACACCTTGAACATGTAGACCCAGGTCACGCCATCGCTGCGCGCCCAGTCGAAGAAACCCCGGCGCCACTCAAGGGAATACAGCCAGCGCAGAGGTGCGGGCAAGGGAGTCATGAAGTCCTGCTCAATGATTGAGGGCTTGGAGAATGGCGGGGAGGTTCGGTGCTATTTTTTTCGGAGCATCGGTCTGGCTGTCTTTTGGCGCATCATTGCCCGCGCCCAGTCCACCGCCCAAAGCGGTCACCAGTTCAGCATGGGCGCTGAGACGCGCGGCCTGAACCTGCTGCTGAACCTGCTGCTGTTTGAACAACAAAGTCTGGGTGTTAAGCACGTTGAGGTAATCGGTGAGGCCGCGCTGATAGGCGATCATCGCGATGTCATAAGTCTTCTGCGCGGTGGACACCGACTCAGCGGCGAAGGTTTGCTGCTTGTCCATGGATTCGCGGCGGATCAGCTGGTCGGAAATATTTTTCAGCGCGTTGACCAGCGTCTGGTTGTACTTGGCCACGGCGATGTCGTAACCGGCCGAGGCTTCGCCCAGCTCCGAGCGCAAACGGCCGCCATCGAAGATCGGCAACGAAATGGCCGGGCCGACGCTATAGTTGAGCTTCTTGCCGGTCAGGAACTCCAACGCGCCGCCGCCCGTGGCCATGTAGCCGAGGCTGCCGACCAGATCGACGTTGGGATAAAACCCGGCGTGAGCCACATCAATGCCCCGCGCCTGGGCCGCCACTTGCCAGCGACTGGCGACCACGTCAGGGCGTTGACCGAGCAATTGCGCTGGCAAGGACGACGGCAACTTCAGCGGCGCGCCCAACGACAGCGTCGGCCGCTGCAACTGCGCGCCCTCCCCTGGGCCAAAACCTGCCAGTGCTGCGAGTTGATTGCGGCTCAGGGCGATTTCTTCGTCCAGCGCATCGATCTGACGATGGGTTTCCGGCAACGGCGTTTCGGCCTGGCTGACTTCAAAATGGGTGCCGATGCCGCCGTTGAGACGCTTTTGCGCCAGGTCGAGAATTTGCTGTTGCTGTTTCAGCGTCGCGGCGACGATGTCCCGTTGCGCGTAATGCAACGAAAGCTCGATGTAGGCGCGCACGATGTTGCTCTGCAATTCGAGCTGCGCCAGCCGTGCTTCGGCTGCCGTCATGTGGGCCAAGTCAACGGCGCGCTCGGTGGCGTTGCTTTCGCGGCCCCAGAGGTCGAGGGCATAGCTGAAACCCAGCGCGGCGTTGTTGTCCCAGGTGCTGGTGTTGGCCAGCTCGCCCGGCCCGTAGAACTGATCGGTGGGCCAGTTGTGGCGTTTGAGCGTGGATTCACCGTTTATCTGCAACGACTCGGCGGACTCGGCGATGCCGGCCATGGACTTGGCCTGGCGTACTCGCGCTGCAGCCATGGCCATGGTCGGGCTACCTTGCAGGGCGAGGCCGATCCAGCGGTTCAGTTGCGGGTCGCCATACGCCTGCCACCATTGGGCGGTAGGCCAGTGAGCGTCCTTAGCTGCGCTCTGAATAGCTTCGTCGGTGGCCAATGAATTGGCCTCGAGTGCCTTGCCCTGCGGGGTCAAACCTGCGGTACCGATGCAGCCGCTGATTGCCAGGGTTAAAGCCAAAACACTGAGCGTCTGAAGCGCTCTGCTGATGCAACGCGGCACTGCTGCGATTTCCTGAGGTGGGTGTTGTTCCTGAGGTGCGCAATTCTAGGGGTCGGCTTTGTTGGCGATAAGCTGGGAATCCTGTGAATCTTTGTTACGGTTAACGCGATAATCCGTTAGTCCATCTTTAGTCGCCTGTAGAAAATCAGCAACTTCGTGTCACAATTTGCCATTCGCCCAGAGAGCACCCCATGGACACTTTGCAAAACATGCGCGCCTTCAGTTACGTGGCCGAGGCCGGCAGCTTCACCGCCGCCGCCGTGCAACTCGACACCACCACGGCCAACGTCTCGCGCGCGGTCTCCAACCTGGAAGCCCACCTGCAAACCCGCCTGCTCAACCGCACCACTCGACGCATCGCCCTGACCGAAGCCGGCAAGCGTTATCTATTGCGCTGCGAGCAGATCCTGGCCTACGTCGAAGAAGCCGAAGCCGAAGCCAGCGACGCTCACGCGCGCCCGGCCGGGCAGCTCAAGGTGCACACCATGACCGGCATCGGTCAGCACTTCGTGATCGACGCCATCGCCCGCTACCGCAAGACTCACCCCGACGTCACCTTCGACCTGACCATGGCCAACCGCGTGCCGGACTTGCTCGACGAAGGCTACGACGTGTCCATCGTGCTCGCCAGCGAACTGCCGGACTCGGGGTTCGTCTCCCAGCGTTTGGGCATCACCTACAGCATCGTTTGTGCCTCGCCCGCCTATGTAAAAGCCAACGGCTGCGCGCACAAGCCCAGCGACTTGCTGAACCACGCGTGCCTGCGTTTGGTAAGCCCGGTGATTCCGCTGGAGAAATGGACCTTCGACGGCCCGGAAGGCCAGGAAATGGTGACGATTAATAGCTCGCCGTTTCTGGTGAACTCTGCTGATGCGATGAAGACGGCGATCACCAGCGGCATGGGGGTTGGCGTGTTGCCGGTGTATGCGGCGATTGAAGGGTTGCGCAACGGGACGCTGGTGCGGGTGATGCCGAATTACCGGTCGCAGGAACTGAATCTGTATGCGATCTATCCGTCGCGGCAGTATTTGGACGCAAAGATTAAAACGTGGGTCGAGTATTTGCGCGGGTCGTTGCCGGAGATATTGGCGGCGCATCAGGCGGAATTGGTGGCGTATGAATTGAGCGGGAGTATGGGTGGGGTTCGGGTGGCGAACTGATCCAGACACTCGCATAACGACGGAGAGAAATGTTAGCGTGCTTGGCATTCTCCGAGCCCCGACGAGCCCTCCTCCCATGAAAAAGACCGTCCTCGCCTTCAGCCGCGTCACCCCCGAAATGGTCGAACGCCTCAAGCAAGACTTCGACGTCATCGTGCCCAACCCGAAAAACGGCGACATCAACGCCCAATTCAACGAAGCCCTCCCCCACGCCCACGGCCTCATCGGCGTCGGTCGCAAACTCGGTCGCGCTCAACTTGAAAACGCCGCCAAACTTGAAGTCGTCTCCAGCGTCTCCGTCGGCTACGACAACTACGACGTCGCCTACTTCAACGAACGCGGCATCATGCTCACCAACACCCCCGACGTCCTCACCGAAAGCACCGCCGACCTGGCCTTCGCCTTGCTGATGAGCAGCGCCCGGCGCGTCGCCGAACTGGACGCCTGGACCAAGGCCGGCCAGTGGCAAGCCACCGTCGGTGCGCCATTGTTCGGTTGCGATGTGCACGGCAAGACCCTGGGCATCGTCGGCATGGGCAACATCGGTGCGGCCATCGCCCGCCGCGGGCGGCTGGGCTTCAACATGCCGGTCATCTACAGCGGTAACAGCCGCAAGACCGAGCTGGAGCAAGAACTCGGCGCGCAGTTCCGCAGCCTGGATCAACTGCTGGCTGAAGCCGATTTCGTCTGCCTGGTGGTACCGCTCAGCGAGAAAACCAAACACCTGATCAGCCACCGCGAACTGGCGCTGATGAAACCGAGCGCCATTCTGGTGAACATTGCCCGTGGCCCGGTGGTGGATGAACCGGCGTTGATCGAAGCGCTGCAGACCAACCGGATTCGCGGCGCGGGTCTGGACGTTTACGAGAAAGAACCGCTGGCCGAGTCTCCCCTGTTCCAACTGAAAAACGCGGTGACGTTGCCGCACATCGGCTCCGCTACCCATGAAACCCGCGAGGCCATGGCCAACCGCGCGTTGGCTAACTTGCGCAGCGCCTTGTTGGGTGAGCGACCGCAAGATCTGGTGAATCCACAAGTGTGGAATGACTGAAAAAGCCAGGCAGACGTTTCAACGCCTGCCCGCACCCAGTTCAACGAATAAAACACTTGGCGAGCAAACTCAAAAGCCAACCCCAACCTCTTACACAACTTGCAATTCAGTAAACAACTTAAGTAACGACCTACGCGATAAACTTTCTTCAGTCACTTGCCATCACAGACACACATTCTGGAGAACCAAAACCGTGAACAACCTGACAACAAACCAAACCATCAGAATCAGCAAAATCGCACTGATGTCTTTTATTAGTTTTTTCGGCTTGCTGATGATGTACAGCAACTTAGCCGACTACCCGACCAATTATGAGTATGTCGCTCATATATTGAGTATGGACACCACCAGCGACCAGTCGAAATATGGCCTTCGGGCCATTACATCGCCCATGCTTCAACATCGGATTTACTGGATCATCATTACACTTGAAGTTATCTACACCCTGCTTTGCCTGATGGGCACCTATCAGCTCTATAGAAACCTCAGTGCCAGCGCCGACGATTTCCACGAGGCTAAAAAATATGCATTGATGGGTTTATTAGTAGCCATATTCGTCTACTACATCTGCATACAGGTTGTGGGTGTCGAATGGTTCAACATGGACCAATCGGATGTCTGGAACTATGACGAATGGGCCCAAAAAATTCTAAGCTTTACATCACCCACACTCATTTATATAAGCCTCAGAACCGAGGAATGATTAAATCCCGTACTTATCAGCCCCGTTCACGCTGCTGCGTAATCGAAGTACCCCAGGTTTACGGAACACCAACACATTACCCAACATCACCAGCACCAATCCCACCAGTGCTGGCGCCGTCCATTGATAGCCTTCGGCAAACGCCGAAACGTTCAGCGCCACCACCGGGAACAATACTGTGCAATATGCCGCCCGCTCCGGCCCCATGCGCCCGACCAGCGTCAGGTAAGCGGTGAAGCCAATCACCGAGCCGGGAATGACCAGATACAACAACGAGCCGATGTAGCGTGCACTCCATTCCATGTCGAACGGGATGCCTTTGACCAGGCACCACACCGACAACATCGCCGCGCCGTAAGCCATGCCCCAGGCGTTGGTGGTCAGGGGTTTGAGACCGGCCTTCTGTTGCAGGCTCGAGAGCATGTTGCCTGCCGAGAAGCACAAGGTTCCGAGCAATGCCAGACCTAACCCGAGCAAGGTTTCCGGGCTGACGGTATGACCCGCCAATTCAGGCCAGAACAACAGGCCTAGTCCGAACAAGCCCAACGCGCCGCCCATCAGCACATTACGAGCAATTTTCTGGCCGAAGAACACCCGCGCATTGAGGGCGTTCCACAGGGTGGCGGTGGAAAACACCACAGCAACCAGACCGCTGGGGATCCACTGGCTGGCGGTCAGGAAGCACATGAAGTTGATGCAGAACAGGCACAGTCCCTGCGCCAGGCAGATCAGATGCCCCCGGAGGTTCATCACTTGCAGGCGGCGACTCAGCAGCAACATGACGAACAGCACCAACGCCGCAAGGCCGAAGCGATAGACAATCGACACCGGAATCGCCACCACACCCAGTTGCCATTTCAAGGCAATCCAGGTGGTGCCCCAGATCAGCACGGTCAGCAAGTACAACGAAAGGTTCATGGCAAAGGCTCCTCAATAGGGGCTCAGTGTCCCGCGCCAAGCCTCGCCGCACTTGCATAAACTTGCGCTTTTGTCAGCCGATGGGCTGGCAGGCCAACGTCTACGGAGTAGGATGCAAAGCGTTGAAGAGAAGCGATTATGCCCACACTGGAAAACCTGCAAGTCTTTCAAGCCCTCAACCGCTCGCCCAATGCTCGTCTGGAGCACAGCGCCGAGCTCGGTGACGGCATGGCTGCAGCCTTGTGGAGCAATCATCACGATGCTCAGGACTACGAAGCGCCGAGCCATCACACCCTGTCCTGCTACATCGCCGGCGGCACCGGGACCTTTCGCCGCGACCAGCCCGGCACCAAGGGCGGCCCCGACAAGCTGTGCATCCTGCCGGCCGAGCATCAATCGGGCTGGGTGATCAACGGCGACATTCGCCTGGCACATGTTTATTTCAGCCCCGAACAGTTCGCCCTCGGCTGCGTCACGCTGCTGGACCGCGAACCTCGCGAACTGCAATTGCGCGAAGCCACCTTTCTCGACGACCCGCTGCAAACCAAGCGCTTTCGACAGTTGATCACGCTGAACTGGGACGAGCCCGGCGAACGCCTGCTCACCAGCAGCCTGGCCCACGAAATGCTCAGCCACGTCTTGCTCGGCCAGGTCGGTATGCGCGAGGGGCTGCGGCTCAAGGGTGGATTGGCTGCGCATCAACGACGGCAGTTGGTGGAGTTCATCGACAATCAGTTGGCCGAGGCCATCAGCCTGGGGCAGTTGGCTGGGCTTTGTGCGTTATCGGAGTACCACTTTGCGCGCATGTTCAGAGAGAGCTTTGGATTGCCGCCGCATCAGTATGTGCTGTCGCGACGACTGAGCCGGGCACGGGCGTTACTGCGCTCGACGTCGCAGCCGTTGGGGGAGATCGCTTTGGCATGCGGGTTTGCCAGTGCGAGTCATTTCACTAATCGGTTTCGTCAGGCGTTGGGTGGAACGCCCGGCGAGTATCGCCAGGCGTTTTTGCGGTAACCCGAAAGTAGTTGGTGCTAGGGATGCCGCCATCGAGAGCAAACTCGCGATGAACGATGACGCGGTTTGCGGTTAGAACTCCAACGTGCTCGACAACGAAATCTGCCGCGAATCGCCCATCGACACAAAGAGCCGGCTCGCCGCCGAGGTGTAGTAGGTGCGATCAAACAGGTTCTTCACGTTGAGCTGGAACTTGACCCTCTGCCCTTCAACTTTGGTGTCGTAGGTGGCGAATGCATCGGCCACGGTGTAGCTCGGCAGGTCGAAATCATTCACGGCGTTACCCGATCGCTCACCGACATACCGCGCCCCCGCACCGACCCGCAGCTGATCGCCACCGACGAGGGTGCCGAAGTCATAGACCGCCGACAGCGAGCCGCTGTTCTTCGCTACGTTTTGCAGTTTTTTGCCTTTGTAGGTCGGGTCTTCAGTGACTTCGGCGTCGGTGTAGGCATAGCTGCCGATCATGCTCCAGCGATCACTCAGCTGACCGGTCAAGTCCACTTCCAGCCCACGGGAACGCACTTCGCCGGCGGCGTTGTAGATCGTCACCGGGCCTTCGGAGTTGGCCACCAGCACATTGCGTTTTTTGATGTCGAACAGCGCGACGTTACCCGTGACGCGGCCCGGCATGTCGAGCTTGGCGCCGATTTCCCAAGACTTGGCTTCTTCCGGCGCGATGCTGCCGTCAAGCACGGTGCTGCTGCCGCTCAACGGCGCGATGGTCGAGTTGGGTTTGAACGACTCGGTGTAGCTGCCGTAGAACGACAGTTCATCGGTGTAGCGATACACCAGACCGGCGCGAGGCACCCATTTCTGGCCGTTGCTGTCGGTGTTGGCCTGGAACGGCACGCCTTTGCCGGCGTACTGGTCGTATTCCTGGAAACGCCCGCCAGCGACGAAAATCCATTGATCGGTCAGGTGGATCGAGTCCTGGAGGAATACCGAACCGCTGCGCAGTTCATCGGTTTGCGCGCTGTCCGCAGGGCTGACGGTGGTGCCGGCGACTTCGCGGCCGTAGACCGGGTTGAGGTAACTGAAGGTGCTCAGGCTTTTCTGGCGGATCAGGTCTTCGCGGTAGATCTTGCGGTACTCGTCATCGATGCCGAACACCAGGTCATGTTGCAGGCCCAGAACGTTGACTTTGCCTTCGAGGCTGGCAGTGGTGAAACGGTCGGTGCTGATGGCGCTCTGCGTCCCATCCATGCTGCGGGTCAGCGTGCCTTTCTTGGTGTCGATGGCCGTGATGCGCACTTGGCTGGCATCGTAGGTTTCACGGTTCCAGCTGTAGCCGAAGTGGGCGTTCCAGTTGTCGTTGAGTTCGTGATCGGCCTCGAAGTGATACAGATCCGAGCGCCCTTCCATGTTATTGAAGGGTTCGTCGAGACGGCGCTCACGGGAGATGTCCAGCGGGTGATTGTCACGCGGGTCGATCACCGTGCCACGGTCGAACGGGGTCAGGAACTCCCGGTGTTCATAGGCGAACAACAACTGGGTGCTTTCGCCGAACCAGGCCAGTGACGGCGCCACCAGCGTCTCGCGGTGAGTGCCGAAGTTGCGCCAGTAATCTTCGTCTTCGTGGTCCAGGACCATGCGGTAAGCGAGGCCGGAAGTACCGAGTGCGCCGGTGCTGTCGAGGCCGCCACCGCTGCCGTTTTTGCCGTCGCCGTAGGTCGAGCCGCGCAAGGTCAAGGCGTTGTACTGCTCAAGCTCCGGCTTCTTGCTGACCATGTTGACCACGCCACCCGGGTCCTGGATGCCGTAAAGCAAGGATGCCGGGCCCTTGAGGACTTCGACCCGATCCACGGTTGCATTGAGGCCACGGCCCTGCACGATCGGCATGCCATCGCGCATGATCGAGCCGTTACGGTTGTCGCCGAAACCACGCGTCATCACCGAATCCTGGGTGCTCGCCAGCGTGTTGCCCTGGGTAATGCCGCTGACGTTGGCCAGTGCATCGTCCAGATTGCGCGGTGCCTGATCGCGAATGACCTGAGCCGGGATGACGTTGACGGTCTGGGGGATTTCCTGGAGCAAGGCCGAGGAGCGCATCACCGAACTGGTGGGCGGCGGTTGATAGCTCATGGATTGATCGGCCACGGAAGTGATGGTGGTCGCGCCGAGGTTCAAGGTGCCTTCGGTGGGTAACGGCGCCAGGACCAACGTGTGGCCGTCGGTACGACGGAAGGTGAATCCCGAACCGCTGAGCAAACGCTGCATCGCTTGATCGGCGTTGAACTGAC
Organism: Pseudomonas sp. AL03; assembly: GCF_029960815.1. Lineage (GTDB taxonomy): Bacteria > Pseudomonadota > Gammaproteobacteria > Pseudomonadales > Pseudomonadaceae > Aquipseudomonas. The sequence continues at coordinate 310,387 of NZ_JASBRE010000001.1, read as the reverse complement.
CATTGATCGCCGGGGCGGTTAGACCGTACGGTGCCTCATCGGTGTAGACCACACTGATGCCAGTGATCCGGCTGAAGTCACTCAAGGCCAGGGGCAGCGGTTTGGCGGCCATCGCGAAGCTGAACTGCGCACTCTGTCGAGCACTGCCGGCCTCTGCTGCCACCGCCACACTCAACGGCAGCAACGCCAACGCCGAAAAGCTCAATGCACACGTACCCAACCATTGTTTGACCGAACCCGATTTTGCACTGGACTTCATTGCTCATGACCTGTGTAGAACCTACGGGATGCGAATGACTCGCAGTTTCAGTCACTACACGGATGGCGCCGGGGTTTACCTCACCAGAAATTTTGAAAATACTTGAAAAAAGCCTCACCGCAAAATAATCAGATGCCCCAGAACCTGGTGCTGCTCAAACCCCAACACCCCTTGCAATGAACTCAACACCGCCTGCGGATCCTTGCTCGGGAAACTGCCACTGACTCGCCGCGCCGCCAGTTCATCGTTGAGCAGTACAATCCGTCCCGGGTAATAACGTCCCAGGTCTTGCACCACCTCGGCGAGTGTCGCCTTGTAGTAATTGAGCCAACCCTGACGCCACGCCAATTGCGCTTCACTGTCGACGCTGTGGAGTTTTTCCGCCAAACCATCGCCATAAGCCACTTGCTGGCCAGCCGTCAGAATTTGCTGCGCGGCGTTCTTGTCCGCCGTCACACCGACGCGCCCGGACAACACCGTGACCTGCGCACCGTGAGGTTGCAGGCGTACTTCGAACTGAGTCCCCAGCACCTTCGCCTGGCCCTTTTCAGCGTCCACCACAAACGGCTCGCCGCTGTGGGTCACGCTGAAAAATCCGGCACCGCGACGCAGCTCAACGTGCCGTTTGCCACGACTGAAATCCACCGCAATCGCGCTGTCGGCATCCAGGGTGACTTGCGACTGATCGACCAGCGTGACCGTGCGAATTTCCCCCGGCGCCGACACATAGTCAGCCCCCAGATCATTGACCCAGCGCGACGGTTGCCAGCCAGCACCGACACCGATCATCAGCACCAGACACGCGGCCATCGCCAGCGCACCGGACCAACGCCGGACGCTGGTACGGCGCGAGCGATTCATGGCGTTGAGGTAACCCTGCAAGGCAAACACTTCTTCATCGGCCAGCGTTCGGGCCGGGGCTTCGGTCAACTCCCACACCACTTGCGCCTGGGCGTAAGCCTCTGCATGGGCGGGGTCGGCCTGCAACCAGCGACTGAACGAGATTTGATCGCCGCTGCTGGGCTGGTCATGCAACAGGCTCAGCCAGGCGAAGGCCGCCTGCTCCTGCGCGGGCGTCGGGGTGACGCGTTCGGTGTTGTTCACAGTGCTTTCCCTGGCGTGCGCGGTTCGGGTTCCCGCAGGCTGGCCTTGCAAGCCTCGAGGGCGCGCATCATATGTTTTTCCACGGCGCTTTGGGACAAACCCATGGCCTTGGCGATCTCGGCGTATTTGCGGCCATGGATACGGTTGAGCAAAAAGATCTGCCGCGTGCGCTCAGGCAACGCGCGCAACGCCGCTTCGACGTGACGCAAATCGTTGCCCGCCTCCAACGCCGCTTGCGGTTCGCTGCCGTGGCTGTCCGGTTGATCCGGCATCCAGCCCTCGTTGACCCGCACCCGCGTGCCTTCGCTGCGCAAATGGTCGATGGCGATGTTGCCGGCGCAGCGCAACAGGTAAGTGCTGAGCTCTTCGACCTGCACCAGCGGCCGACGCCAGAAGCGCAGAAACAAGTCCTGCACCAGGTCCGCCGCCGTCGCCCGACACCCGACACGACGACTCACCAGCGCTTCCATTTGCGAACGCTGGGAAAGGAACACCTGCAGGAAATGCGCACGCGCACCGCGATGTTCATCGTCATGGGATTCAGGGGGGCTGGTGATCATCAGCTCAGCCCTTTGCAAACACGGCAACGGGGCTGGCAAGCAGGCTCAAACCCGCCAACACCAGGGCCAGGCGCGGGCGATACGGTATCAACAGCACCAGCACCAGAGCGCTGAACATCAACACCGCAAACCACTCTACCAATCCAAGTCCCCACCCCGTCGACGACACCGCAGCCCACAACGACAACGCCAGCAACAGCCCGCCACTGAGTTTCATCCCTTGGCGGCGACGGGCCGAGGGCTTGCGCCCCAGCAGTTCGGCGTGATGCCGATCCATGGATAAACAGAGCGCGGCGAAACCGCCGTAGCACAGCAACAAGGCCAGGAACATTCAGTGCGCCTCTCGCTCAAGCGATATCGATTTCGCCCGCGGTCGGATGACGATTCCAGCCTGCCCCAAGCGCTGCATTTTCCACGCCGCCCAAGCGAAAAACAGACCACTGCCCAGGCATGCCAGATCGAAACCGGCCATGGCCCAATCGCCCTGCGCCAGTGTGACGCCCAAGTGATAAGGCGTGGTCAGCGCGTTCAGCAACGGCACCGCACAGAACAGCAACGCCGCCAGCGCCAACTGTTCGACCCACGCGGCGCGACCACGGCGGACCATGGCATGCAACACACTCAAGCCCCAGACGATGAAGAAGCTGTGCACTTCCCAATCTGCCCGCCCGGCCATCTCGACCGGCAACAATCGATTAGCCCAGAAGAACGCCACCACCGCGACCATCAACCCCGACATGCCGGCGATGTTCAGCACTTCCACCAGCCGCAACTCGAACGGCATCACACCGCTCTTTGCATGTTTGAGCTGACGCTTGCCGAGCCAGACCACCAGCCCGGTACCGATCATCGCCGTGCCCGCCAAACCACAAATGAAGTACAGCCAGCGCAACACAGGACCGGCGAAATGGCCCATGTGCAAGCCGTAGAAACTGCCGGCAATGGCCATCGGCAAGGATTGTCCCGCCGTGGCGCCAAGCAATTGCCCGGTCACCCCGTTGAACGTCACCGCGCTGCCAAAGTCGTGGACTACGTGGTCGGCGCCGTCACGCGCAAGGACGACCGAGGCATTCGCATCGCCCGGATTGTTGACCGTCAGCCGCCCGGCTCGCCCGCCCGACCACTGCTCTCGGGCCCGTTCCAGCAGCGGTGCCAACGGCGCCAACTGGCCCGGTTCACCGGCAAGTTCGGGGGTTTTGGAAACAGGAAACACTTCATCGTAAAAGGTATCGCTGTCACCGCCATACGAGGCAACGATGCTCGCGGGCATCACCATCGACATGAAAATCACCAGGCTGCTGTAAGTGATCATCAGGTGAAACGGCAACACCAGCACACCCACCGCGTTGTGCCCGTCTAGCCAGGAGCGTTGGCCCTTGCGCGGGCGGAAGGTGAAGAAGTCCTTGAAGATTTTCTTGTGGGTGATGATCCCGCTGATCAGCGCGACGAACATCACCATCGCTGCGAGGGTAGACAGCCAGCGACCCCACGGATAGGGCATCTGCAACTGAAAGTGGAAGCGGTAAAAGAACTCGCCACCGCGTGTGTCCCGGCCCTGCACTTGCGCGCCGGTTTGCGGGTCGAGGAGTTTTTCGGTGAATTGACCCCGCGTGCCGGGCTTGGCCGGTGCTTGCTGCCACCGCACCGACAGCGCGGGTTCGCGAGCGTCAGGCAAATCGATGAGCCATCGCGAGGCACCGGCGGCGTGCTGCTGAAGATAATGCTGGGCCAGGGTCAGACTCGTTTCGGAGGACACTGCACGTGCGGGAATTTCCGGCTGCATCCAGTGGCTGATCTCATCCTTGAAATAGGCGAGTGTGCCGGTCAGGAAAATCGCGAACAGCAGCCAGCCGAAGATCAACCCGGCCCAGGTGTGCAGCCAGGCCATGGCCTGACGAAAGCCCTCTTTCATGAGTGACCCATCCAGTACGCCAACCCCGACACGGCCGCCAACACCACGCTTGGCACGATCAATCCGAACCAGGCTTGCCACGCACTGCGACAGGCAAAGCACCAGAGTACGGCGACCAGATAGACCAGAAATGAGCTCATCATCCCAGTGACCACCGCTTCGGCGCGGGCCATGGGCAGCCACATCGTCAGGCTGACACTCGCCAATGCCGCGACGAGGTAACCGCCCAGTACGGCGGCCAGCACTCGGGAAGTGACGGCAAGCCGGTAGGAAACGGGGAGCGTGGTGATTTTGCCTTTCATGTTTCGACCTTGAAACGGGTGAGGCCTCGTGAACGTCACGGGACCAACAAGGCCGCAATACTAATGATAAATATTCTCATATGCAAAATAGTTGAGATGGGGGGATGCCGACCACTCCGCGTGGGAACGATCAGTAACGATCAGCCCAAACGAGAACGGGCCTGCATAAGCAGACCCGTTTGTCAGTGGAAAGGTAAAAAATTATCAGGCTTCAACCGTTTTGCGCAGCCTGTTCGTTCTCGAGAAACTCGTCTTCCAGCAACGCATCGGCAGCGACTCTCTCGAATGGCACCACCGCGGCACGTGGTTTGCCCCGCAGTTTGCCAAACAGGTGCTCAAGCGCATGTTCAAGTTTTTCGGCCGCACCGTCGATCGCTTGCTCCAGGGTATCGGCTTTATGGGTGACAGAAATCGGTTGGTGGCCTTTTGGCCGCGCTTCCAGCTGACAGCGCATGTCATGGGGACCGGGCTTGTCGCCGTTCTCGTCCCGCAGATGAACCTCGACGCGTGTCAGGTCTTCTTCATAACGTTCTAGCGTGCTCTCAATGGTAGTACGTACCCACTCCTCCAGTCGGATGCTGCTTTGAATATGGTTATCGCTGTTGACTTGGATTTGCATAGTTCATCCCTTATTTCAGCTAGCTAGCGAGAGGTACTTCGGCTGGCCCTTGGGCGTCATCACCGTGACCTCTTACTTACACAATCGGTCTGCTCGCAGAACAATTCAACCCCTAAAAAAAGATAAATTTCGATTCGCAAAAAAAGCCGGACAAGGAGCAAAAGCGCTGTTAATGTCGGGAGTTGGGTCGCCCCTGTCTGATGTCCCAAGCAGCTTGCATCTGCCGCTCCCCCAGCGGGTGCAGGCTACGAAAAACCCCCGCCTCCTCTACCAGCCAGTCATGTACCGCACGCACGCCCGGATGACTCAGCGCACCTGGCGCATAGAGCAGCACGTAACGCTTGTGATTGGGCACCGCCAGGCCAAACGGCACGATCAACGTCCCCCGCTCCAGCTCATCGTTCAACAACGTTCGCCGCGCAATCGCCACGCCCATCCCGGCAATCGCCGCTTCGATGGTCAGATGATTGCGATTGAAGGTATGCCCGCGCCGCACGTCGGCGCCTTCGAAGCCAATGGCATTGAGGTAGAACTCCCATTCCGCGTACTCGTAACTGCCGCGCCAGGCGGTGATGTCGTGCAGCAACGGGAAATGCATCAGATCCGCCGGGCCATGCAGCGGCGGTCGGCCGCGCAACAGGCTCGGGGCACACACCGGGAAAATCTGTTCGTCGAGCAAGGTGGTGGATAAAAGTCCGGGATAACTGCCGTCATTCAGATCGATGGCCAAATCGAAGTCGCCTTCGTGCAATGGCACGCTGCTGTCCTCGGCCACCAGGCGCAATTGAATGTCCGGAAAGCGCTGCTGCAAACGCGGTAGACGCGGCGTCAGCCACTTGCTCAGGAACGACGGAATCGAGCGTAGCCGTAAAATTCCGCTGATCATCCCCGCATCCAGTCGTCGCAATTCCGCGTCGATGCTGCCGTAAGCCTCGTTGACCGTGATGGCCAGTCGCTGGCCTTCAGCACTCAATTCCACACCCCGAGCGCGACGGTGGAAAAGTCGAAACCCCAGACGTTCTTCCAGTTGGCGGATTTGCTGACTGACCGCACCCGGCGTGATGTGCAGCTCTTCGGCACATCGAGTGAACGACAAGTGCCGAGCGGCACAGGAAAACACGTGCAGCCAAACATAAGTCTGGGCATGCAATTGACGACTCATCGTTTAGTCCTGCTAAAGGCTTTCTTAGGAAGTTTCGTTGGTCACGTAGGACCGAGGTAGGCAGTATCGCCGACATTGCGCTTGTCCTACAAAAATGGCAGCGATTCCTCTTCCATTGCTTGTATAGGCTTTAGCATGGCTATCAGTGTTTTCGATCTCTTCAAAGTCGGCATCGGTCCGTCCAGTTCCCACACCGTCGGCCCGATGCGCGCCGCGGCGACCTTTGCCCAGGCACTGATTGACCAGGAATTGCTGGACGCCGTACGTCGGGTGGAAATCCGCCTGTACGGTTCCCTTTCCGCCACCGGCGTCGGCCACGCCACCGACCGCGCCTGCGTCATGGGCCTGATGGGCGAGTGGCCGGACAGCATCGATCCCACGTCCATCGACAGTCGAATCCAGACCCTGCGTGAAACCGGCGAACTGTCTCTGGCAGGCAAAACCACCATTGCCTTCAACTGGCAGAGCGATCTTCTGCTAATCGACGAGAGCTTGCCCTACCACCCCAATGCGATGTCCCTGACAGCCTTTGGCGATACCGGTGAGTTGTCAGAGCAAACGTACTACTCGATCGGCGGCGGTTTCATCATCGAAGCGGCAGAAGCCGAGTCCGGCATCGCGCCAACCAGCGATGTGGTGCTGCCGTACGATTTCTCCAGCGCCGCCGAACTACTCAAGCTCTGCAACCAGCACGGCCTGCGCGTTTCCGAGTTGATGATGGCGAATGAATTGGCCTGGCGCAGCGAAGCCGAAATCCGCCAGGGCCTGCTGCACATCTGGTCGGTGATGCGCGAGTGCGTCGAACAAGGGTTGCGCCACGAAGGCATCCTGCCCGGCGGTCTGAATGTTCCGCGCCGCGCCGCGAAATTGCACCGCAGCCTGTTGGAAATCGGCAAGCCGAATGTCATCACCTCCACGCTGTCGGCCATGGAGTGGGTGAACCTGTTCGCCCTCGCCGTGAACGAAGAAAACGCGGCGGGCGGACGAATGGTCACGGCGCCGACCAACGGCGCGGCGGGGATCATTCCGGCGGTGCTGCATTACTACATGAAATTCAACCCGGACGCGTCGGACGATGACGTCGTAGCGTTCTTCTTGGGCGCTGCGGCGGTAGGCATTCTCTGCAAGAAAAACGCATCAATCTCCGGTGCCGAAGTCGGTTGCCAGGGCGAAGTCGGCTCGGCCTGCGCGATGGCCGCCGCCGGGCTGGCCGACATCCTCGGCGCCACACCGGAACAACTGGAAAACGCCGCCGAAATCGGCCTGGAACACAACCTCGGCCTGACCTGCGACCCGGTCGGCGGGCTGGTGCAAGTGCCGTGTATCGAACGCAACGCGATCGCCGCCGTGAAGGCGATCAATGCCACGCAAATGGCCCTGCGCGGCGACGGCAAACACTTCATTTCCCTGGACCGGGTGATCCGCACCATGCGCGATACCGGCGCCGACATGCACGACAAATACAAAGAGACTTCACGGGGCGGCCTGGCGGTGAGCTGGGTGGAGTGCTGAGGAGCATTCCCTGACCGTTTCGCGTGAGCCCGAGCAAGAACAATAACGAGGCCAAAACGATGACCGATGTACGTACACCTGCTGCCGATAATCCTGCTGTAGACCTCAAACGCGACACCGCAACAGCCACCAAGGGCTGGAGCAAACACGACACCACCTGGATGCTTGGCCTCTATGGCACGGCGATTGGCGCCGGCACGCTGTTCCTGCCAATCAACGCCGGGGTCGGTGGTTTCTGGCCATTGCTGATTCTGGCGGTGCTGGCGTTTCCGATGACGTTCTTCGCCCACCGCGGCCTGACCCGCTTCGTGTTGTCCGGGCGTTCCGGGGACATCACCGAAGTGGTGGAAGAACACTTCGGCATCGGCGCCGGCAAGCTGATCACGCTGCTGTATTTCTTCGCGATCTTCCCGATTCTGCTGGTGTACAGCGTGGCGCTGACCAACACCCTGAGCAGCTTCATGGAGCATCAATTGCACATCGCACCGCCTCCGCGGGCGGTTTTGTCGCTGGGCTTGATCCTCGGCCTGATGGCGATCGTGCGTTGCGGCCAGGGCGTCATCGTCAAATGCATGAGCGTGCTGGTTTATCCTTTCGTCGCGGCGTTGCTGCTGCTCGGTTTCAGCCTGATCCCGAACTGGAACGGCGCGTTCTTCGCCACCGCCAGTGAAGGCATGCCGCTGCCGTTGTTCTTCAAAACGCTGTGGCTGGCGATCCCGGTGATGGTGTTCTCGTTCAACCATTCGCCGATCATCTCTGCGTTCGCCGTCGATCAGAAGGAGCGTTACGGCGAACAGGCCGAACCCAAGAGCAGCGGCATCCTCGCCATCGCCCACGCGATGATGGTGGTGACGGTGATGTTCTTCTGCTTCAGCTGCGTGATGGCCCTGTCCCCGGCTGATTTGGCGGCAGCGAAGGCGCAGAACATCTCGATCCTGTCGTACCTGGCCAACCACTTCCAGACCCCGGTCATCGCATACGCTGCGCCGTTGATTGCGCTGGTGGCGATCACCAAATCCTTCCTCGGCCATTACATCGGTGCCAGCGAAGGCTTTCAGGGCCTGATCGTGAAAAGCCTGCGCGGCCGTGGCCGGGTGATGTCGGCGAGCTGGCTGAACCGCGTGACCGCGCTGTTCATGATCCTCAGCTGCTGGGCCGTGGCAACGTTCAACCCGAGCATCCTCGGCATGATCGAAACCCTCGGCGGGCCGATCATTGCGTGCCTGTTGTTCCTGATGCCGATGTACGCCATCCGCCGCGTGCCGGCTTTGCGCCAGTACTCGGGTCAGGCCTCGAACGTGTTCGTGGTGCTGATCGGTTTGATTGCACTGTCTGCGATCATCTACTCATTCATGCCCTGAAACGGGCAGGAAAAAAGGCTTGATACCGAATAGGTAAGCCATAGCACGAATATGTAGCAGCTGGCGCAGCCTGCGTTCGGCTGCGAAGCAGTCGTGAGATCAGCCAACGCGGTGCGTCAGGCAGACCGCGCGCAAAGGTTTTACGACTGCTTCGCAGCCGAACGCAGGCTGCGCCAGCTGCTACAAGGACGGTTTCCCCCTGAGATTTTCTTGACTGCATAGCCGCCTTCATTTGCCGTGTCTATTGTCCGACATTTTTTCCGGCATGCCTCTTGCTACGTCACTGCTGAGGCTAAAAGGACTTTTTCAAATCTCAGCGAACGGCCTGCCGATGGTCTGGTACTGCGAACCAACCCGATAACGGCCGGTCAACAACTGCACGTTCAATCAGGCGGTGACGCATCATGGACAACCCTTTTCAGCTCATTACCGATGCCTTTGCACCGGATTATCAGATCAACCTGAGCATTCAGGGTCTGGATGGCCGCATCATGCTGACCCTCTCCAACAGCGGCCGCGTGGTCGCCAAACGGATGATCAGCGCCGAACAACGCAACGACCCCCAGCGCCTCAAACGCCTGGTGCAAAGCATTCAGTTCGGCATCGCCATCGAACAGGGCCACAGCGCCGTGGCCATCCTCGAAGCCATGACTGACGGTGACAATCACACCCCGCCACCGCCGCACGTCAAGGGCCACAGTCGGCCAGTCATGGGGCTTTAAATCTCGCCCTTCTCGACGTCGGAATGCTCACCGGACCCCGCTCCGATCTTGCGTTGCGGGTGTTCGATCTTCACTGAGGGAAATTGCGACGAGGCGTAACGCACCACCAGAATCGCAAACGCCAGCAGCAGAATCCCGCCGCACAGGTAGATGATGCCGATATCCGGCGGATTGTGGTGCGAGACGTTGGAGATCAGTAAGCGCGTCAGCGCCGTGATCGCCACGTAGATCAGGAAACGCACCGGCATGTGGTTGGTCTTGAAGTAAATCCCGACCATCGCCCCCAGTTCCAGGTAGATGAACAGCAGCAAGATGTCATCGATCTTGATGTGCCCCGCTTCGATCATCCCCAAAAACTCCATCACCGCCGCCCACGCGGTGACTGCACCGATGGCGAACAGCGCCAGGTAGTGGAAGGTCTCGACGAACAGGTTACCCAGGGACTCGGCCAGTTGGTGCACGTTCTGCCGCAGGTTCTCGGCCCAGTTGATTTTCACGATGATTCTTCCTTAGCTCGGTTCGAGCGGATGATGCGAGTTTGACGTGACGGTTGTTCTGCATGCAGAAAAAAGGCCAGGGGCGCCTGCCACATGATGGCGAGATGCTCTAAAACACGCTCCGTGGCGTTTGGTCGCACCCGGTGGGGCTGATCGGCCTGACAAACCCTGAATTCGGTCTACATTAAAAAGCCACTACCCAAAGCGCAGGGATTCGCTTATCCTTTTCGCTGTATATAAATACAGTGGTCGAATAAGACAACTTAATGTGAAGGCATGTGAGGTGGTGAATGGCCGTCGAAGTGGTATACCGCAGCAGCCGAGATCTGGAGCGCTTGTTCATGGATAAAGCCGAAGCTGACCGTCATGACAAAATGCTCGAACTGGCCGAGTTGTTGGCTGAAGTGTTGCAAAAAGCCGTTCCGTCCCTGACCGAGCAGCAAGTGGAAGAAGCCGGGATCTACATGGCGAAGAATCGCGATGTGTTCGCCAAGGCGTTCAAGAGCCAGCCGGACGCGTTGTCCGAATTGCTCAATGCGCCTGCTGAAGTCGTTGAAAATGCTGCCCCTGTTGAGGCGCCTGCACCTGTTGAAGTGGCGAGCGATGAGCCGACCAAGCCAGCTAAAGCCCCCAAGGCTGCCAAGTAAGCAACACCCGAATTGAATAGGCCCTGAGTCAAATGACTCAGGGCCTTTTTCATGCCTGCGAAAAAGTCAGGCTTCGGGTTGTTCCAGCGTAAGCGGCTGGCTAATACGCCTATACATTGCTTTCACGTCAATTCACGTTCTCTGCATCAGCCTCTCAAATCCCTGTCGGCAAGAGGGCTGATTATTTTCTGGGGAGCGATGCGATCATTTGATCAAAGGCCGTTACCGAATATCTTCCATCAAGGTTTTCCACGGTGGGCATTTTTAAAGGAAACCCGAATCGCACTCTGCCGGAAAGCACTTCATCCATAGCTGAGTACCAGGTCAGCAGAGCTTGTTGGAGGCGCAGGTGTAGCTCGAATCTACTCCGTCGGCGGGTGATGTCTGCTTTGGCTCGTTCGCGCGCGAGCTGAGGATCTATGCTGCCAACAACGTAACAGTCAGCAAAGCCAATACGTCCTTGTGCGATCGTTTCTCTTGTGGCGTCCAACTCTATTCGCCAGTCGTGTTCGCTCGCCTCGCCGATCTGCCAAAGGCCCCAAATGTAGTGGAGCTTGAGAGGGTCACTGTCACACAAAGCCCACGAAGAAATGTCTTCCATGGCCAACGCTTTTTGCCAGCGATCCACGTTTCGCTCCGCCCAAAAAGTTGCTGCTCCGACTGGATCCTTTATCCGATCCGGCTCGTTTTCAAACCGGCCGTTTTCAGGAATGACATGCTGCCCTCCATGCTTAGCGCACCAAGTGGTTTTCCCGCTGGCGCTGATACCCTCAACAACCAAAATCATCGTTATGACTACTCCGTTAATTGCGCCATCCTTGTAAGTCCAAAAGCACCATATTCGCCAGCGACCCCCATCGCTAATGTCCCGCGCTTGCCGTTCAACTTCGTACAACCCGCCAATCGAGTGCAGGTTTCAAGACGATGGATTTTCTTGCCCATGACATCGACCTGGGACAGCAGCATGGCCTGTTCGGCCAAGGCGCGAAGCTGTTCCGGAGTCATCTGGTCGAGGTTGGGTGAGGACGTCCTGCCGCTGATTGTGCCAGAGCAGGCGATCAGCGGCGATAAACCGATGGGCTATCGGAAAGTGTCAAAGCACTGTGATCGAGCCGCCCGCATCGACTCGCTGCCAGGGCAGCCCCAGCACCAAGGCCTGAAGCTGTTCGCTATCCACTTCGACTTCCGGGCCATGCCGAATGCCGCAAAAGCCGGCAGCGATGCTGCTGGCTGCCCCCCGGTAGAGCGGCATCCACTTGCGAATGACGTTGGCATTGATGCCGTGGCTGATGGCAACGCTGGAGATGGTTGCTCCGGGTTGCAGGCAATCCTGAACAACTTGGGCCATGAACGGTTTGGGATAAGAGCTTCGTAGGCGCATGAAAATCCTGGCGATAAGGGTGATCGCGTCCGCTTAAAATACGCGGACACCTTCGCCCTTAAAGCTGGAGTTAGGAAGGTGATTTGGTCGGATGCTAACGTTCCAACGCCTCGACCAAGGCCTTGAAGAAACGCGCCGCCTCGCCGCCCGTCACCACGCGATGATCGAAAGTCAGGGACAGCGGCAGAACCGGATGCACCACCACCGCGCCGTCGACCGCCACCGGTTCGTCACGAATCGCGCCTGCGGCCAGGATCGCCACTTGCGGTGGCACCACCACCGGGTTGGCGTAGCGGCCGAACAAGGTGCCGAAATTCGACAACGTCAGGGTTGCCCCCATCATTTCCTTGGGCGGAATCGATCGCGCCTGCACATCGGCTCTTAATCGCATGACGCCTTCCTTCAAGTCAGCCGCGCTGCGACGACCGACATCGCGCAGCACTGGCACAAACAGGCCGTCCGGGGTGTCCACGGCGATGCCCAAATCGAGCCGTTCGTGCTGTTTGAGCGACAGGCTTTTGCCGTCGAAGGCGCTGTTGAGTACCGGTTCCACGGCGCACGCTGCGGCCATCGCCTTGGCGAGACGAATCAGCGGTTCACGTGCCTGACCCCAGCGATGCAGATCGGCGTCACCGAAAATCGTCACCGGCACGACTTCGGCATGGGACCGGGCCATGTTCAGCGCCATGCTGCGCCGCACGCCGCGCAACCGTTCTCCGCCGAAGCGCTCGCGTTCTGTTTGAGCCGCGGTTTCCACATCCGTGCGGGTGATCAGCCCCTTGTGACCGGAGCCCGTCAAACCGCTCAACTCCACACCGAGTTGCCGAGCCAGTTGCCGCACGGCCGGTGTGGCGCAAGTCGCCAGGTGCTCTCGGGTCGAGGGGGCAGCCCCGATGAAAAACGAATCCTCCTGATTACTGCCGCCACCTTCGAGTCGCCCCACGACGGTGCCGGCGTCTGCTTCGCCTTCGTAACCGAGCAGCGGTTCACCGACGTGAATAATGTCGCCTTCGCCGCCATAAAGTTTTGCCACCACACCGTCATACGGTGCGGGGATATCCACCAGCGCCTTGGCGGTTTCTACCGACACCAGCAGTTGATCGGCCTTGACCGTATCGCCAACGTTGACGTGCCAGCGAACGATTTCCGCCTCCTGCAAACCCTCGCCCAGATCCGGCAGTTTGAAATATTTCATCGCGGCCTCCTTGGGTTCAGGCGTCTTTTTAGAGGTAGTGCAGCAGTACGTTGTCGCAGGCCAGCAAAATGTCCTCGACATTGGGCGTATAGAGCGATTCCAGTCGATACAGCGGCGGCGGAATGTCCGGCGCGGTAACTCGCTGAATCGGTCCCTGCAAGTCCAGCAACACCCGTTCGTAGAGACTCGCGGCAATTTCTGCACCGACGCCACAGGAGCGCGGTGCCTCGTGGACGATCACGCAGCGACCGGTCTTGCGCACCGAGGCTTCCAGGGTGTCGAGGTCCAGCGGCTTGATAGTCGCGACATCGATCACTTCCGCCGAGACGCCCCGTTCGGCCAATTCGGTGGCGGCTTGCAGGGTTTCCATTACACAGGCGCCCCAGCTGATCAGCGTGATGTCACTGCCTTCGCGCAGGGTGAAACAGCTGTCCAGCGGCAGGCGCTTGCCATCATCCAACAGCGGTTGCGGGTTCATGCGATAGAGCCGGGTCGGTTCGAGAAACACCACCGGATCAGGGTCATCGATGGCCGCCAGCAACAAGCCATAGGCCCGGGCCGGCGATGACGGAATTACCACCCGCAGACCTGGAATGTGCGCGAACAGGGCTTCAGTGCTTTCGCTGTGGTGTTCCGGTGCGCGAATCCCTGCACCCATCGGTGTGCGCATGACCATCGGGCAAGTGATCCGCCCTCGAGTGCGATTACGCATGCGACTGGCGTGGGACACCAGGTGCTCCATGGCCGCGTAGATGAAGCCCATGAACTGGATTTCCACCACCGGTTTCAGGCCCTGCGCGGCCATGCCGATCACCAGTCCGCCGAGCATGGTTTCGGCCAGCGGCGAGTCAATAACCCGCTTGAAGCCGAAGCGGTCGCGCAGCCCTTGAGTTGCGCGAAACACGCCGCCGTTCACCCCGACGTCTTCACCGAGGACGATGACGTTTTCGTCTTCGCTCATGGCCCGATGCAGCGCCAGGTTCACCGCTTCCAGCAACGTGACTTTGCCGTTACTCATGGCCCGAATCTCCCGCGCGACGCGCCGCCCTGTCGAGCAACTCTTCACGCTGCCCGGCGAGGGGCTCCGGCCATCGGGCGTAGACGTGATCCATGACCGATTCGGGTGCCTGAGTCCCCGCTGCTTCGAAGTTATCCACAGCACGCTGCACCAGGCCCTGGCATTCGCTGATCAGGGCCTGCTCGCGGCCTTCGTCCCAGACGCCCTGCCCGACCATGAAACGTTGCAGGCGTTTGACCGGTTCTTCCAGCCAGGCCTGCTTGACCTCGTCCGCCGGCCGGTAGCGCGTGGCATCGTCGGCGGTGGTGTGGTCGCCGAGGCGATAGCTCAGGCATTCCAGCAACACCGGGCCTTTACCGTGGCGTGCCCGTTCGAGGGCTGCGTGTACTCGGTCGTAAACCGCGAGCATGTCATTGCCGTCGACCTGTTCGCCGTGGAACCCTGCGCCGATGGCTTTCTGTGCCAGGGTCGGGGCGCCGCACTGAATCCGTCGCGGTACCGAGATCGCCCATTGGTTGTTATTGACCACGAACACCACCGGCAACTGCCAGGCACCGGCAACGTTGAGGGCTTCGAGGAAATCGCCTTTGCTGGTGGCGCCGTCGCCACAGGTGGTGACGGCGACCCGATGTTCACCGCGGATTTTAAAGGCGCTGGCGACACCGCAGGCATGCAAGGCCTGGGTGGCAATCGGTACACAGATCGGGAAGTCCTGGGCCGCCGCCGGGTCGGCAAAGTCGCTGCCGCGTTCGTCGCCGCCCCAGTACAGGAGGATTTCTTCCATGCGCACCCCACGCATCAACTGCACGGCGGTGTCACGGTAATACGGCACCAATACGTCTTCGGCGTGCATCACGCTGCCGACGGCGACACCAATGGCTTCCTGGCCCAACGTCGGCGCATAAGTGCCGATGCGCCCGGTGCGTTGCAGGGCGACGGCTTTCTGATCAAAAAGACGGGTCAGGACCATCTGCCGATAAAGGCGCGTCAGCACATTGAAATCGTCGGCCCAGGCAGGAAGTTCGCCGAGCAATTGGCCGTCAGGGGATAAAAATCGGGTGTAAGGCAGCTCAACCTTGTGAAGCATCCCAGGCTCCCGGCACACCTCGTCAGCGTGCGTCAGTCAAGCCTGACGCTTGTGGCACCAGGCCTTGGGAGCAAGTCTGCCGGATAGGCCCTCACTCCTTCATCGGTTCACTTCATTGATACAACACTTTCTCCGCCAATTCGTCTGCCACTCGGGCCGGCGAGCGTTTTTCCGCCTGAGCATGGGCGAAGACTTCGGTCAGCCGTGAGCTGATTTTCGACAGGTGTGCGGTGATGGTCGTGAGCTCTTCGCCGCGATGCTTGAGCGAGACGTAGATCAGGCCGCCGGAATTGATCACGTAATCCGGCGCATACAGAATGCCCCGCCGCTCCAACTGATCGGCGACTTCCAGATGGGTCAATTGGTTGTTCGCCGAACCGGCCACCGCTGCACAGCGCAGTTGCGTCACGCTGTGGCTGTTGAGCACGCCGCCCAAACCGCAGGGCGCGAGGATGTCGCAGGGCGTGCTGAGCAGCGCGTCGTTGGCGATCGGGTGAGCACCGAGTTGCTCCATCGCCAGTTGCACTTTGCCGTGATCGATGTCACTGACCAGCAGTTCGGCTCCGGCGGCGTGCAGCTGTTCGGCGAGGGCAAAGCCAACGTTGCCGAGCCCTTGAATCGCCACGCGCAGGCCTTCGAGATTATCGCTGCCCAAACGGGCCATGGCGGTGGCACGAATGCCGGTGAATACCCCCATCGCCGCGTGCGGCGCAGGGTCGCCCGCCGAGGTGGTGCTGGTGACGTATTGGGTCTGTTGGGCGATGCAATCCATGTCCGCCACGGAGGTGCCACTGTCGATGGCGGTGATGTAGCGGCCGTCGAGCTGATTGATGCAGCGCCCGAACGCTTCGAACAGTGCGGCGCGGTTTTCCACATGGATCGGGCGGACAATCACCGCAACGCCGCCACCCTGAGCCAGGCCGGCCAGCGCGGCCTTGTAACTCATGCCTTGGGCGAGACGCACTGCATCTTCGACGGCGGACTCGTCGCTGGGATAGGCAAGGTAACGACACCCACCCAGGGCAGGCCCCAGACGGCTGTTATGAATGGCAATCACCGCCTTCAACCCGGTGACCGGGTCGACGCTCAGATGCAGCGATTCAAGGCGAGTGCTTTGCATGAGAGCGAACATCGCAGGGCTCCCGAATGACGACTTGTAGTCGCCAGTATAGGCTTGCGCCCAAAAATTGCAGAAGCGCACGGGAATAAGCGTCGTCGCCATGCAGACTTTCGGACATAACCTGAATGCACCTGTGTGCGGCACTGGACGAATGCCCAAGACGGGGCTAAAACGAGGCATTCCCCGGAGATTTTGATGACGCCGCGCCAACGCTTCTTCGACTGCTTGCAACGAACACCGCCCGCGCTATTCGAGGCGGCGCTGTGGGTTGCCGCCGAACACGACAGTGAGGTAGATCCCGAGGCGGCGCTGAAAGACTTCAAGGACCTGCAACAGCGCGTCAGCTATGGCTTGCCGATGCTGCCGGTGAGCGAACTGGCCCAGCCGTTGTTACGTCGTATGAATGACCTGGGATTTGCCCAGGACGACTTCACGCCATCGCGTGCGCACGTCGCGCTGATCAATCACGTGCTGGAACGCCGGCGTGGGCAGCCGCTGAGTCTGGGGTTGATTGCCCTGGAACTGGCCAGAGGTCTGGAGATCCCCTTGGTCGGAGTCAACTTCCCCGGGCATTTCCTGCTGCGAGTTCCGGGCGCCGATCACTTGCTTGATCCCTGCGGTGGACGTCGTTTGTACCCCAACGATTGCCGGGAACTGCTGCAACGCCAGTACGGCCCGAACATGAAGCTCAGCGCCGAGCATTTGCTCACTGCCGAGCCGGTGCAAATGCTGCAGCGGCTGTCGCGCAATCTGCGTCAGTTACACCTTTCTCACGATGACTACATCGACGCCCTGATCGACGCCGAACGGGTGCTGGAGCTGGGCAACGCCAACGCCGCCGACTACCTGGCCCGGGCCAGTCT
This sequence comes from Pseudomonas sp. AL03, assembly GCF_029960815.1. GTDB lineage: Bacteria > Pseudomonadota > Gammaproteobacteria > Pseudomonadales > Pseudomonadaceae > Aquipseudomonas. The sequence goes on along the minus strand of NZ_JASBRE010000001.1, from coordinate 293,066 downwards.
CTATCAACGGCTGGACTGCCCGAACGCCGAGCGCTTTGACCTGGAGCATGCGTTGCTGCTCAGTGACGACCCTATTCAGCGGATTCGCCTGACTGAGCGGCTGGGGCACCTGCCGCCAAACTCCATCGTCCACTAACCACACATCCTTGTGGGAGGTGTTAAGGAGTGTCTGGCTGGTTCGCCGGATGCGCCTTGATGAACGCCGGATGTGTGGCCGCCAACGCCGCCACTCGACGAATCCGCGGATACGCCTCAAGTGAAAGGCTGAAGCGCTCCGCCGCATACAACTGCGGGATGAGGTAGGTATCCGCCAGCCCTGGCGTCGGACCAAAGCAATACCCGTCATCGCCGATCAACTGCTCCACCGTCGCCAACCCTTGGCTGATCCAGTGCCCGATCCACTCCACCACGTGCGACTCATCGTGCCCCAATTGCCGCAGCTTATTGAGCACGCTGACGTTGTGCAGCGGATGCACATCGCAACCAATCACCGCCGCCACGCCACGCTCGTGGGCGCGAGCGGCGAGGTCTTTGGACAGCAGCGGCACCTGTGGATAACGTTCCTCCAGGTACTCGATGATCGCCGGTGACTGGATCAACAGCTCACCGTCGTCAGTGCGCAAGGCCGGCACTCGACCTTGCGGGTTAACGGCGAGATACGGCGGCTGTCGATGCTCGCCACCTGGCGGCGCGATCAGGTTGATCGGCAGCGCCTGGTAATCCAGCCCCTTGAGCGCCAGCGCGATACGCACCCGATAGGACGACGTCGAACGGTAGTAAGTATAGAGTTCCATGACCCGATCCTCTTAGCGCGCCGGCAGCACTTTACCGCGGCATTCACCAAAACCGATGGAGGCAAAACCGTCGCGAATGCAACGAGCGCGCAGGATGATTTCGTCGCCGTCCTCAAGGAACTTACGCACCTCGCCCGACGCCAGTTCGATCGGCTTTTTACCGCCCTCGGTGATTTCCAGCAGGCTGCCGAACTGACCGTTTTGCGGGCCCGACAAAGTGCCCGAACCGAACAGGTCGCCGGCCTGCAACTGGCAGCCGTTGACGCTGTGGTGCGCGACCATCTGCGCCACGGTCCAGTACATGTGTTGGGTGTTGCTCAGGGTCAGGCGATGGGCCGGCAGGTTCTGCTCGCGCATGGTTTCGGTGAGCAGCAGCACTTCCAGTTCGATGTCGAAGGCGCCAGCGGCCTGATCGCGCTTGTCGAGCAGGTACGGCAGCGGCTGCGGATCGCCTTCCGGACGTGCCGGTTGAGCACGACGGAACGGCTCCAGCGCTTCGGCAGTCACCACCCACGGCGAGATGCTGGTGATAAAGCTTTTCGACAGGAACGGCCCCAGCGGCTGGTATTCCCAGGCCTGGATGTCGCGCGCGGACCAGTCGTTGAGCAGGCAGAAACCGGCGATGTGATCGGCGGCATCACCGATGGCGATTGAGTCGCCCATGTCGTTGCCCTGACCGATCCAGATCCCCAGTTCCAGCTCGTAATCCAGGCGTGCGCACGGGCCAAAGGTTGGCTCGGTTTGGCCGGCTGGCAGGGTCTGGCCTTTCGGACGACGAACGTCAGTGCCGGACGGGCGAATGGTCGAGGCACGACCGTGATAACCGATTGGCACGTATTTGTAGTTCGGCAGCAACGGGTTGTCCGGACGGAACAGTTTGCCGACGTTCTGCGCGTGCTCGATGCCAACGTAGAAGTCGGTGTAGTCGTTGATTTTCGCCGGCAAGTGCATCTCGCAATTCGCCGCCAGTGGCAGCAGTTTTGCGCCTTGGGCTTCGATCTTGCCGTGCAGGGTGCTGCCTTCTTTGAACAGTTCGATCAAGCGTTCGCGCAGGGCAACGCGAGCCTCGCGGCCGAGTTCGAAAAACGCGTTCAGCTGACCGCCACGGGTGGCTTCGACGGCAGTTTTCGCGACGCCGTCGAACAAACCGGCGTCCAGTGCTGCTTCGAGGTCAAAGATGTGTTCGCCGAGGGCCACGCCGCTACGGGGTGCGGAGCCCTTCACGCTGAACACACCCAGCGGCAGGTTTTGCAGCGGGAAATCGGTATGGCCGTTGGCGGAGGCAACCCAGCTACGAGTGATGGAAGTCTGAGTCATGGGTTATCTCCGGGTCGGGTCGAAAGTGGCGGGCAGCGTGGCCCAACAGGCATCGTAGTTGTTTTGCAGTTGCGGGCAATCCAGCGCGAAACGGCTCGGGCGCAGCACCTGGCTGGTCTCGAACATAAAGGCCATGGTGTTGTCGATTTTCGCTGGCGAAAGCTCGGCGTTGATCGCTTTGGTGCAGGTTTCGCCGTCCGGGCCGTGGGCGCTCATGCAGCTGTGCAACGACGCGCCGCCGGGCACGAAGCCTTCGGCCTTGGCGTCGTATTCGCCCTTGATCAGGCCCATGAATTCGTTCATCAGGTTGCGGTGGAACCACGGTGGTCGGAAGGTTTTCTCGGCCACCATCCAGCGTGGCGGGAAGATCACGAAGTCCAGATTGGCCAGGCCGTGGACGCTGGTTGGCGAGGTCAGGACGGTGAAGATCGACGGATCCGGGTGATCGAAGCTGACCGTGCCGATGGTATTGAAACGACGCAGGTCATATTTGTACGGCACGTTATTGCCATGCCAGGCGACCACGTTCAGCGGCGAATGATCGAGTTCGCAGCCCCACAACTGACCGAGGAATTTCTGCACCAGCGTGGTCGGTTGTTTGAGGTTTTCGTAATGGGCGACCGGCGTCAGGAAGTCCCGTGCGTTGGCCAGGCCGTTGCTGCCGATCGGCCCCAGGTCCGGCAGGCGCAATGGCGCACCGTGGTTTTCGGCGAGGTAGCCGCGGGCTTGCGGGTCGAGCAGTTCAACGCGAAATTTCAGACCGCGTGGCAGCACGGCGATTTCCAGCGGCTCCAATTCAAGCACGCCCAATTCGGTGGCGATGCGCAGACGCCCCAGTTCCGGCACCAGCAACAGTTCGCCGTCAGCGTTGAAAAACACGCGCTCCATGGAGCGGTTGGCGCGGTAGCTATAGATGCTGATCCCGGCCGGTTTTTCCGCCCCCGAGTTGGCGGCCATGCTCACCAGCCCGTCGATGAAATCGGTGGGTTCGCTCGGAATATCCAGCGGGTTCCAGCGCAGGCGATTGGGGGTCACTTCACCCAACGGGCCGCCAGCCAGTTGCCGATCCAGTTTGACGAATGCAGGGTGATTGGCCGATGGCTGAATGCGGTACATCCAGGTGCGCCGCGCTTCGCTGCGAGGCACAGTGAACGCCGTGCCGGAGAACAGCTCGGTGTAGAGACCGTACGGGGACTTTTGTGGGGAGTTCTGGCCGACGGGCAGTGCGCCGAGCAACGCTTCGCTGCTGAATTCGTTGCCGAAGCCGGACTGATAAGCCAGCGCGGGCGCCGTTGAATCGAGGTTCATGGAGCCTCCTGAACAGGGAGTAGGCAATGGCCTGTCGCTCCGCTTGAGAGGTCTCGGCACGCCTGGGTTATTTTTATCGTAATTCGATTACGCATAACGTAATTTGATTGGTATTGACCGTCAAGCTATAAAGACGCCCATTCGTCCCGGGATCAGACCGCCTCCATGGAAACGCCGCGCAGCAACGATAAACAGAAAGTCCGCTCGGCCGAGGTCGGCACCGACATCCTCAAGGCCTTGGCGGAGTTGTCGCCATCGACTTCACTGTCGCGCCTGGCTGAACACGTGCAGATGCCGGCCAGTAAGGTTCATCGTTATTTGCAGGCACTGATTGCCAGTGGTTTCGCTGAACAGAATGCTGCCACCAACCATTACGGTCTGGGCCGCGAGGCCTTGCGCGTCGGTCTCGCCGCACTCAACAGTATGGACGTGCTGAAAGTCGGCGCACTGCCCCTGGCCGAGCTGCGCGATGAACTGAACGAAACCTGCTTTTTGGCGGTGTGGGGCAATCAGGGTGCAACCGTGGTGCATATCGAACCGGCAGTCCGCGCGGTGACGGTGGTGACGCAATTGGGCTCGGTGTTGCCATTGCTCAGTTCATCAACAGGGCTGGTGTTCGGCGCGTACTTGCCCAAACGCGAAACCGTGGACTTGCGCGAGCAGGAATTGCAAAGCAGCTCGACCCATGCGCTGTCGGACGATCAAGCCTATGCAGCGTTGTGCGAACAGATCCGCGAACGCGGTCTGCATCACGTGCATGGTTTGCTGATGCCGGGGGTCGATGCGTTATCGGCTCCCGTTTTCAATGCGGTCGGGAATGTCGCGGCGGTCATGACCATTGTGGGCCCGGCCTCATTGTTTCACGCAGACGAAAACGGCCCGGCGGCGCAGCGGTTGCTGGCGGCGACGCGGGCCGTGAGTTGGCGGATGGGCCATGAGCCGACGCCGTAATCGTCGAAACGATCGCCTCCACCTTAAACAACTAATCCCAACACTTTCGCCTTGGCCACCGCTTGAGTTCGACGTTCCACGCCCAACTTCCCATTAATTCGCCGCGCATGGGTTTTTACGGTATGTAACGATATGAACAACTGATCAGCTATTTGTTGATTGGAATTGCCCAGAGCCACTAACTCAAGGACTTCTATTTCACGCTGACTCAACCTGTTCTGCAGTGATGCCATCGGCTGGAGAGAGTGACCAGACTCGGCACGCCCGATAGCGTCCGGCAGTCGAGGCTGGCGCAACTGAAGATCGCGCAAGGTTTGTTGAAGGTTGCAGCGCTCGATCAGGGCCAATCCTTGCTGCAACGCCTGGCGAGCCATGGGCGTATCCCCCCTCAGCCAGGCAACTTCGGCCAACGCCAGGTGCAATTGCGCTTCCAGCCCCGACATCCCTCGCTGCCTGGCCCACTGCAGTCGGGACTCAAGCTGTTGCACAGGAGTTTGCGCCTGTTTCAGGTAAACCTCGGTCAGTACCAGCAGGTATTCAAGGCCGGGTATCAATTCCAGCGTGGCCGGCGGCGCCTGACGTGCATGAGGGCCGTGATAGTGGCGCAGCACCCGGGTCAGGGCTTCATGAGCCAATTGCGGGCGGCCCTGCTGCAGCCAGAAATGGCTGCTGATGTGCAGCAGGAGTCCGCGGTAGACCGTGTCTGGAATCCGTCGCTGTTGCATCAACCGTTCGGCGTCACGCAGCAGGACGAATGCCTGAGCGTAGTCGAGACGATTGGCGGCCAACTGCGCCAGACCGAGGAATCCGTAAAGCACCCGTTTGTCCTGGCTGCGCAGGCAGATTTGCAGGCCACTCTCGAAATGTTCAGCCGCCTGGGCATCCCGCCCCTGACACAGGCACAACCGCCCCCGACGCAAAGCAATCCGTCCCAACAAGGGTTGGGCCAGCGGTTGCTGCTGGACGAGCAAGCCGTGCATGTTGGCCAGCACGAGTTCAGCCCTGCCGGGCGCCCCCCGTTGCTCGAGCAATTGCGCATGATCAAGCTCCAGTAGCCCTTCAAACACCAGCGAGCCTTGTGCGCGCGCCAGGCACAACGCCTCACGGTTGATGGCCTGCGCAACGTCAAGCTCGCCCCGCAGCAGAGATTGCTGAGTCAGGCCGGACAGACACATCAATCGGGCGGTCCAGAGTCCCGGACCTAGTTCGTCGAGCGCCTCCAGAAAATGCGCTCGCGACGGTTCCATGCGCCCCTGCAAATGCAGCAGCCAGCCCTGCAGTGCCTGCCAACGCGCGATCAGTTGCCGTTGATGCAACGTCGACGGCTGGGGGATGAAACGCGATAAATGCTAAATGCATTCGCCTGCTTGCTCGAAGCGTCCGGCAAACAACAACGCCGCGGTGATCAGCCCCACCAGTTGCGGCGAGCCCAACATCAGCGCCTCGCCCTGCTGTTCATGCAGGCGCAACAAGAGCACCACCGTCTGCTCCTCGAACAGGTGCTCGAAACTGAAATGCTGAAGCAGGCTGATCGCGACCTCAAACTCTTCGGCCAGCAAGGCTTGTTCAAACGCGGCTTTCCAGTCCTGTTCGGCGGCGAACCACTGACAGGCGCGACGATGCCAGGATCGCCTTGCCGGCCATTGTTCCTCGCGCATCAACTGCGTGAGGGGTGCAAAAATCTGCACCCAGTCGGTCGAGTCCTGCCAGGGCTCTATGAAGCAGCCCAACGCCTGCAACGTGCTCAGGTACTGGGCGCCCTCACCGGCACCGAACAGGTGATCGCACAGCCGGGCATTGAACCGCGGCAGATGTGCCAGCACCCGCCAGGCTTCCGTCAGCTCCGGGGTCAGAATGCCAAACAGTTCGTGTTCGAGGTAAGCGTGCAACGTGTCAGGACGGCCGTACAGTTGCTCGTTGCGCGACCAGTCGCATTTTTGCAGCAGCGCAATCCTCACGCCCGCGCACCAGCCACCGGTAAGTTCGATGATCCTGCGGGCACGTTTCGCCGCCTGCTCCGACGCCAGGTGATGCAACAGCTGTGCGATTTCAGCTTCAGTGAAGGCCAGCGTGGCGCGCTCGCAGTCGTAAAGTTCATCGGCAAGTAACAGGCGCGGCCAATTGCATTGCGGACGGCGCCGACCGCTCAGCCACCACGTGACCATCGGACTACTGACGGCCAGCAACCGGTCGAGCAAAAGGTCGAGCTCCGGGTTGGGCGTTCGGCAATAATCATCGAGGCACAACCAGGTCGGCGTTTGCAATTGAGCCAGAGAGGCCAGCAATGCGGATTCGTCCGCCGAGGCCAATCCCAACGCGTGTGCCAGCCGCTGCCGGAATTCGGCAGCATTCATCGACGTTCCTGCCAACGGCAGCCAACAGACCTGACACTGATCGGGCGCCTGCAACAGACATTCGATGAGCAGCCCACTCTTGCCACTGCCGGCCGGAGCACAAAGCAATTTCACCCGCGCGGTCGAGGTCAGTAGCGGCTCGATCAACCGTTTGCGAGACAGGTGGTGGCAAGACAAACGGGGCAAGAGTCCAGGACGGTCCAGACACGGGGCCATGGCGGTCATAGTGGTGCGCCTTTTTATTGTTGTGGCGCCACCCTAGTCCTCTCCACACAGCTTGTTGAAGAAGTATTCAGCGCACTGATTTGCGCCTATAAAAAAGGTGACCGCAGGGTCACCTTTGTGTGCAGGAGCCTGTAGGACGATTACCTCACTCCCGTACTCCGCAGGGCTGCCGGCGTGTAGTCCCCCGCTTTCGCGTCAATGTTGAATTCGAAGCTGCGTTTCTCCTCGTTCTTCATCCCCAGTGCGATGTAACGACCGGCGATCACGTCATACAGCGCCTCGACCGTATAGGCCGGCACCTGGTGGTCGTAATAGAACTGAGCGTGACCTTCGGCCACACGCCATAGCTGACCGCGACCGTCGTAATGATCGGCCAGTGCCACCTGCCAACTGTCTTCGTCGATGTACATGTGACGCTTGGCGTACACGTGCCGCTCGTTGGGCTTGACCGTGGCGACGACCTCCCATACCCGGTGCAACTCGTAGCGCGTCAGGTCTTGATTGATATGCCCGGCCTTGATCACATCGGTGTATTTGAGGTTGGGCGAGTCGAGTTTGTAGCTGTTGTAAGGGATGTACATTTCTTTCTTGCCGACCAGCTTCCAGTCGTAGCGATCCGGTGCGCCGGAAAACATGTCGAAGTTGTCGGTGGTGCGCAGCCCGTCGGACGAGGTCCCCACGCCGTCATAGGCCACTTGAGGCGCACGGCGCACACGTCGCTGGCCCGCGTTGTAAATCCAGGCCTTGCGCGGTTCGTTGACCTGATCGAGGGTCTCGTGAACCAGCAACACGTTACCCGCCAGGCGCGCAGGCGCCGTCACTTCCTGCTTGAAATAGCTGAGGACGTTTTCGTCGCTGCCCGGTTTCAAATCCCCCAGCAGCGAAGGCACCGCGACCTCATCCTTGAAGCGGATCACGGTAAAATCGCCATTGGACTGCGGGGTCGCCTGGGTGATGGTGCGACGCAAATTGCCGCCGTGATAACGGGTGACGTGGTTCCAGATCACTTCGACGCCGTTCTTCGGAATCGGAAAAGCGTAGTAGCGATTACCGGTGAAATTGGCCAGGCCGTTACCGTCGTTGATACTGTTCACGTTCAGCGCAGATCGCTTGGCCGATTCGTAAATCTCCGGTGGTACGGCCACGGTACGGTGGGTTGGATAAACGGGGATCTTGTAGGTCTCGGGGTAGCGCTTGAACATCGCTATCTGGCCATCGGAGAGCTTGTCCTTATATTTGTCGACCGTCGCCGCGGTGATGGTAAACAGCGGCTTTTCATTGGCAAACGGGTCAGCCAGGAAACCTTTACTGTCCACGGCACCGGCGTTTTTCGGGATGCCTCCGGTCCAGGCCGGGATCGAGCCATCGGCATTGCCGGCCTTCTCGCCGCCTAACGGCGTAAGGCTGGTGCCGAGTTTGTTCGCTTCTTCCGGCGACACCGTCGCCATCACGTTGGCAGCCAACAGGCTCAGGGCCAGGGCACCGCATTGCAGAATCATCTTGCGCATCAAATTCATCCTTCTCAGCCAGATCAGAAGTTCGCACCGAAGCTCAGTGCCAGGAAGTCGCGGTCTTCCAGGGTGTTGTAGTCACCGCCGAAGAAATCGGTGTAACTGAGGCTCGCGGTATAGGTGTTGCGGTAGTCGGCATCGACGCCGACGCTGACCGCCTTGGCGCCTTCGTTGAACAGCCCGTTGGGGCCGTAGCCGGCGACGTCGTGGGACCAGGACAGGTTGGGCTTGAGGTTGATCCCGGCGATGACGTTGTTGTAGTCGAGGATCGCGCGGGCGCGGTAGCCCCAGGAGGTCGAGGTGACAAAACCGTCGGTATCACCGCCAAAACCGTATTGGCCATAGACCGAGTCTCGGCCGTAACGCAGTTTGGTTCGCGACTCCAGACCACCGACTCGCACCACCGCCGCCTCGCCGACCAGTGTCAGCCGTTGGGCACCCAGCACTTGGTCGACGAAGTGCGTCAGGGTGCTCTGGATCTGGGTCACTTCCTTGCGGCGGTAGCCTTTGTTGTCAGCACCTGGCGTGGTAGCGATAGGCGATACCGCGCCGCCTGCGATCGGGTTGAGCAACGCCAGGGTCAGGTCGTTGGTGCTGACTTGCACTGGAGCGTTGGGGCGATAGCTGATCTCGCCGGTCCACGCCGTGCCGGTGGGCAAGGTGGTGGAAAAGCTCGCGCCGTAGAGACGAATGTCTTCCGGGTACTCAAGGTAATACTGGCCGCGACCGAGCATCACGCTCTGGGCCAGTGCCGAACCGGTGCCCGGCGCGATCCTGTTGGCGGTGCCGACGATGGCCGGGATCCGTGCCAGCGTTGTCAGGCCGGCAGTGGTGGTGCCGACCGTCGGGGTACGGCTGTGATAGTTCATGAAGTACAGACCGTACTCTGTGTCGTCCCCGAGCCAGCGCAGTGCCGTCCCCCACTGCCCGGAGTCGCGGGCATCGCGGTCACCACCGCGCGGGACGATCACGCCTTCCCTGCTGACCTCGAAGCCTTGGCCAAACGCTGCAGCGATCGGTTGCAACGGTGCGATCGCCGGGCTGGCAACGGTGTAATTCTTGTTGCAGCCGTCGGCCGCCACATCGACGCCGAAGAAGGTGCCGCAGTTATCGAGAACGGTCTGATCCCACTCCAGTTGATAGAAACCTTCCACCGAGAGTTGGCCGGTCAGGCTTTGAGAGGCGAACAGCATGTTCACCGGAATCAGGCCTTCCTTGATTTCGGCACCAGGTCGGCGGAACGCTGACACGTCGATCGGGTTGATGCTGTTGATCGAGTTGCCGATGAAGGTACTTTCACCCCAGCTGACCACCTGCTTGCCGGCGCGCACAGTGCCTGGCAGACCGGCGATGGAATAGTTGTGATAGACGAAGGCGTCGAGAAGCTGCGCACCGGAGGACTTGGCGCCTTCTTTACGACCGCCGTCACTGATCGGTTTGAACTCGCGGTCCTCGTCCTTGAGTTCGAAGTCGTACCAGTACTTGCCACGTACGAACACCCCGGTGTCGCCGTACTTCAGTTCGAGGTCGTGAATACCCTTGAAGATCTTGGAGAAGGTTTCGCCCTTCTTGAAGTTCTGCCGCCCGTCATCCCCGGTCGAAGACTGGCCGGTCCCGCCATTGACCGTGCCCACCAGGGATTTGTCGGCATCGCGCATGCCCCAGCTCGCGCCGATGGACAGCGAAGAGTCGAATGTCCCCTCGATTTCGCCAATGTTGAATGAAACAGCCTGCGCCTGGGCACAGCAACCCAAGGCCACCGCGGCGGCCAGCGCCTGCGGTTTGAAGATGGCGCGCATTGTTGTTTTTGTCATGCGTCTTCCCCGGTGAGTGACAGAAGGCCACACCCTACTGCCGCACGCTGGGAGCGATAAGCGCACCAAGGAGGTATTCGCGATGTACCTCCTAAGGATGAATGCCCGCATGGGACGGCGTTTTGCGCGGTTTATGGACGGGCTGGATGGGGGGCTATCAACGCAACGCATGGCGTGTTGGCGGGGCCTGCCGCCACTGTTACTCAAGCTGCAACAGTTCATGTCATGAATGGCTATTTTTCCTTTGCGCTCAAGCGCTTATTCTTGCCGGGCTTTCACGGCAAACGGCCTGAAAGCACAAGCAATGGCAAGTGACCCGTCCACACCATTGGCGACAGATTTCAGATGAATTGAAGATTTTCGACTCATCGCCCCGTGTTCACTGACGTTGATTTATTGCTCCTTGATCAATCGTCTTACTTTGGCCGCTGCTTTTGCAGCGGCCTTTTTTATGGGTGACATTCCTACAAGATGTTTCCTATAACAGCATAAGAAATATCTCTTTACGCGAAAGAAAATCCTGCCTTTATTCCTGTCTCATCGAAACTTCTCTCCGACTTATATGTAATGACTGACGCATCTCTCGGACCCAGACTTTCGACTTCTGTTGTAACTTTTAATGGCTGACTGGCAACACGTTATTTCTCAAACGATATGCACATTCAAAAGGATATGAATATGCAAAAGCCACCCGTTCGACCGGGGCCCCTGATTATTGAAACACCTATCCACACGATCGGCGAAGCACCCGATCACATGACGCCCGCACCTCGAACATCAAACACATCGATACCGGGCCCGTTCGGCCACGGCATACCGACCTATTATCAAAATCAAAACGTAGTAAAAGCCACAACCCAAGCGCTGGAACAGGAATATCAGACCAGGTCCAGTCAACTACCGCAATCCATCGAAGCCGAACTGGCCGCGACCAGACTTGAAGGTCAAACTCATCCACTTCCACCAATACAATCAATGGTTCGGGAGCTGGACGCCCTGAACAAACTTACACAAAGAAAGGCCACAGAGTTTCACAGTAAAACCGTAACGGCCAATGCGTTTTATGGAGGGGATCCATTTAATAGACATATTAATGAGTTCATGAAAAAAGGCTCGGCGATAGAAAAATGGCCGGGCCCGACCGGCATTGCCATGCAGACCTTGAATCAATCACTCAGAGCCGCAATCGAAGTCAGATTGCTGTCTCAAACTATCCAGTCGCTCAACCAGCGAACCGCCAATCTGCAGCATGCCCTCAGCGTCATGCAGGCAGCTGAACAGGCGCGATTAGCAGCGGAACAGGAAGCTCAACGTGTCGCTGCTGAACAGGCCCGCATAAAGGCGGAAGCTAACGCTGAGGCTCAGCTTCAGAAGCTGGTTCAGCTTGAGGCTCAAGAAAGGGCACGAATTGCAGCATTGAATACAGCTCTGGCCGAGGCTGAAGCCAAGGCAGAAGCAGCCGCGCAGCATTTCGCAGCCGAGCAGGCTCGCCTCCAAGCTGAAATGGAACAGCGAATCGAGCAGATACAAAAGCAACTACAAACAGAAAGACAGAGTCTGGAGACTCGCAGGAAAGTCATTGATACAGCTACCGCTGTGGCTCAACGCCAAGCTCAACTGGCGAATCTGAAGATACAGCAACGGAAGGAAAGGCAGGCGCAAGAGCGCGAGCGGCAACAGGCTCGTCTGGCAGTAGAGGCTGAGGCCCAACGACAACTCGAGCAGGCACGCCTCCTGGCGCAATGGCGAGAGGAAACAGAGGCTCGGTGGCAAAGCCCCACGTTTGCCAATGTCGGTTCGATGGCGGCATTCGGCCCGGCGTTTACCGGCACAACCGGAACGTTCGGCGTTAGTCCAACGACCTCCTTGGCGCTCAGGAACGCGCTACGCGCAGCGATATCCGCGGCTATCGCAGCTCTAGCGACTGCAGCAGCGCCGGTCCTGGTCGGGTTCGCCGCCCTATTGGCTCCCTCCAGGCTGGGGAATGGTGATCTTTTTTCTGTCAGTGTTCCGCTGTCAGAACTCGCGCCTGATTCAACTGCTGACCTGTATGAACTGGCAGCCGTCGGAGGGGAAATCGACCTGCCAGTGAGACTCGGCTCGAGGACGATAGGCAACAGGGTAGAGATCGTCGTTGTTGCCACTGACGGAGTGACAGTACCCGCCAGTGTGCCGGTAAGGCTTGCTTACTTTGACGCGCGCAAGAATGTCTACGTTTCCGGCAGCACCGTCTCCAACGGTCCCGTCATCACCTGGACGCCGCTGGTAGAACCGCAGGATCCGTCAACGGACTTTCCGCTGATCGACACTGACCTGCCGATCTATGAAGGCGCTACCGTCACCCCCGACACGGGGCGAATCGATCCGTTTCCAGAGCTGGATCTCTACGGATTTGGTGGCTTCATCACCGTCTTTCCAATCGAGTCCGGCATCCCTCCGACATTCACGATGTTCAGGGATCGGCGACAGGATCCCGGTGTTGCCAGTGGCGCCGGACAACCAGTTTCCGGAAACTGGTTGGGTGCAGCCTCGACGGGAGAAGGAGCGCCTATTCCGATGCAGATTGCGGATAAATTTCGAGGACGGGAGTTTTCGAGTTTTAAAGCGTTTCGCAGGGCATTTTGGAAGGCGGTATCTGCCGACCCTGAACTAAGCTCACAACTATTCCAGCTCAGCAAAATTGAAACTAAAAAAGGGCTTGCTGCAAGAGCAGATATCGCGGATCACGTCGGAAAAAAGAGAAAATACGACCTTCACCATGTAATACCGATTAGTGAGGGAGGAGCAGTCTACGACATCGATAACCTTCGGGTACTGACACCGAAGCAGCATATTAAAACTCACTCCAGAAAACAGGAGCTTTAAAATGAACTTAAAAAACAAGCTCGAAAACTACACGGAATCTGAATTCAAGGTTCTTATACTTCGCTTATTCAAGGGTGATTATTCATCAGAAGAAGAGCTAGAGGAGATCGTTGAGAACATCGTAAACACATCTGAACATCCCAACGGATCAAACATATTGTACTTTCCCGAGGAAGGGGTTGAGGACAGTCCAGACGGGGTGCTGAGCACCATCAAGCAGTGGCGAGCCGCTAACGGCAAGCCAGGCTTCAAGCCTGAATAATCAAACGAGTTAGGGCAAGAACATGTTCTTGCCCTGATGCATAGAAAGTTAAACGGTACGTTAAGCAGATCAGTGAAAGCGGCTCGACCTACGACATAGACAAACTTCGTGCACCGACACCAAAGCAGCACATCGAAGCCCACTCCAAAAAAGGAGAAATGTGAAAATGACACTTAAAGATAGATATGAAGATTACACAGAGTCTGAATACCTGAATGTTATAAATCGTTTGTTCCTGGGGAGATTCTCATCAGAGAAAGAACACGATGCATTTGTTGACAACATCGTAAGCACTTCAGAACACCCAAACGGCACAGGCGTTTTGTATTATCCAGAAGAAGGTATTGAAGACGGCCCAGAAGGGGTATTAAAAGCCATTAAAACCTGGCGAGCAGACAACGGCAAACCTGGCTTCAAACCTGAAGCACAGTAATCCAAACAAAGAAGCAAGCATTCGTGCTTGCTTCTTATACTGCCCATTCGCAGCCAGTATTCATGCGAACCAGTGAGAGACTATCTACCACCTACACACCTCTCGGAAATCGACTACATCGTTCTGTAACAACACGAACCACCTCAACGATTAAGGTTAATGACAAGTCAGCCATTCATTTGTAATTGCGCGCTGACACTAACCTAATTCATTGCGAGCATTCTCTTCATGAAACCCATTGACTACAACAAGTACCGCGCCACTAAAAGTTTTAACACTCGCGTACGCTTTCTGATTTTCCACTACACAGCCGGTAACTTCTCCAGTTCGGTCAATGCACTGACCGGCCCAAATGTCAGCGCCCATTATCTGGTACCCGACATAACCGATCCGAGCTACTTGAAAGCAGGTTATACCGGGCAGGAAGTCTTTAATCTCGTGGACGAAACCAAGCGCGCGTGGCATGCGGGCGTCAGCCACTGGGGCAACCGAAGTAGTCTGAACGACACGTCTATCGGCGTTGAAATCGTCAACCTTGCGACGTTTAGCCAAGGGGTTTTCGACTTCCCGCCGTATCAGCCGGAACAAATCGCCGCCATTGAAGAACTTGCACAAAACATCCTTGAACGCTACCCGGATATCACCCCGACCCAGGTTCTGGGCCACTCGGATATTGCGGTCGGACGAAAGAGTGACCCAGGGCCGAAATTTCCCTGGCATGCCCTTTACTTGAAAGGCGTCGGTGCCTGGTTCGACGATGCCACCCGAGATATCTATCTGCAGCAATATTGCGAGACCGGCATTCCAGCCCGAAGCGACTTACTCAAACTGTTCAAGACTTACGGGTACGACGTTTCCGGCGCGTCAACCGAACAAGGCTTCACACACCTTGTTCGGGCCTTTCAGCTGCACTTTCGCCCGGAAACGTACGACGGGATCATGGATGCGCAAACGGCCGCGAATCTGGCGGCATTGGTTCACAAGTATTTTCCTTGATCGCCGCTGCAAACCAGATTTCGGCACCGAATATTAAGAACCAGCAAGGTCAAGAACGATGACCTTGCTGGCATCCATCAAATCGAATACTTCTGCAAATTAGCCATCATTTCCTTCAGCGCTTCAATGTTGTCCTTTGGATGCACTGCGCCTTCGAAATCGCAGATCTGCTGCCAATGCGCCGCCACCTCTTCCGGAGAGAAACCAACCCGCGGATCGAACCCGGCACCCAGGCTTCGTTCCCAGCGGACCTTGCCCATCCAGCCGCCGCCGACTTCAAACAACCCGGAGGTTTCCTGGCAGTTCTCGCTGGCGAGGTACACCACGAGCGGGCTGACCAGTTCAGGTTTGAGTTGTTCAAAGACTTGCGGCGGGATCAGGCCTTCGGTCATGCGGGTGCCGCCGGTGGGGGCGATGGCGTTGACCAGGATGTTGTGCTTGCGGCCTTCGATGGCCAGAGTGCGGGTCAGGCCGTAGAGGCCGAGTTTGGCCATGCCGTAGTTGGACTGGCCGAAGTTGCCGTAAATGCCCGAGGTCGAAGCGGTGAAGATGATGCGGCCGTAGTTTTGCTCGCGCAGGTGCGGCCAGGCGGCGCGGGTGACTTTGTAGGCGCCTTCGACGTGGACGCGGTAAACCAGGTCCCAGTCGCCGTCGTCCATTTTGTGGAAGGTCTTGTCCCGCAGAATCCCGGCGTTGTTGACCACCACATCGACACGGCCAAAAGCGTCGAGGGCGTGCTGAACGATTTTGTCGCCGTCGGTGACGGAGTCATGGTTGGCCTCGGCGATGCCGCCTGCCTCGCGAATTTCGGCCACCACTCGGTCTGCCGACGATGCGTTTGCACCTTCGCCTTGAGCCGAGCCGCCGAGATCGTTGACCAGCACCTTGGCGCCCTGTTTGGCGAACAGCAGCGCGTGCGCCCGGCCCAGGCCGCCGCCTGCACCCGTGATGATCACCACTTTATCTTCGAAGCGCACAGACTCATTCATTGGGGGACTCCAGCAGGCCAGGGGACAATGAGTCCGAGTGTCAGGCACGGCGATGCGGGTCACAATGAACTGGGGTGAGGCTGAATGGTGCGCAATAAGGCAGGGGGATAATCAGGAGCAGGCGGCCCTGCGCGGCGGCGAAACCAGCTGATCGCGAAACACCAGATAGTGCTTGAGCACCTGTCCCGGCGCCTCGGTCTGAGGGTAGTGGCCAATACCGGGCAACAAGACCGTGTCCGGATTCGGGATCAGTTCCCGGTAGCGCTCGACCATGTGCGCGCCGGAGATCGGATCGACTTCACCATCGATCACCCGCAACTGCACTTCACCACGCTGCATGGCTGCGACCCAACGCTCACGCTGGGCACGCCGCTCAGGGATGTAGGCAATCAATTTGTGCATGATCCGTGGCCCGTGATTGCTCTCGATCAGGCTCCAGAAATCATCCATTTCGCTCTCGGTGGGACGGCTCTGCGGACCGAAGATCTGTCGGAAACTCCTCACCAGACCGTCACGGGAAAAGGCTCGCCCGATCATCCAGCCCAAGGGGCTGAGCAGGAGTTTTTGCATCAGTATCGGGCGATGGGTTTCGGGAAAGAGGCCGCCATTGAGGAACACACAACTGGCTATATCAATGCGCGCTTCGTAATGCCGAGCCAACAGTTCCTGGGCCACGCTGTCGCCATAATCGTGGGCCAACAGGTGCACCGGCTGCTCGACGTTCACGTGTGCCAGCAAGGCCTGTTGCAGATCGGCTTGCTCCAGCAGGCTGTATTCGTGGTCCACCGGTTTGGCGGAATCACCGAAGCCGAGCATGTCGCAGGCAATCACTCGATAGCGCTGGGTCAGCGGCTGCCACAGGAAATGCCAGTCCCAACTGGCGGTGGGGAAGCCATGAATGAGCAACAGTGGCTCACCCTGCCCCGCCGTCCAGTAACGGATGGTCTGGCCACGGAATACGAAGGTCTGACCGCGTTTGCGCCAGACACTCAGGGGGATCTCGGCGAGAGGCATTAGCGTTTATAACCCGGGTCTTGTTTATCGAGTTTGCGCAGCAGCGCTGGCCAGGCCAGGGCGCCGCCCATCCCTTGAGCGCTTTTGGTGACGCCGGCGATCATCGCCTTGGCGCCCGCCAGAATCTGCGGTTCGACGGCGATCAGTTCGGCGCCACCGTTCTGCGCCAGCACCTGGATATCGCAGGCACGCTGGAAGGTAAACATCATCAGGAACGTGTCGGCGATGGTCGCGCCACAGGTCAACAGACCATGGTTGTGCAGCATCAGGAAATTGTTTTCGCCGAGGTCTGCTTGCAGTCGCGCCTTCTCTTCATGGTTTAGCGCAACACCTTCGTAGGCGTGATAAGCCAGGCTGGACAGGACAAACAACGACTGTTGACTGATCGGCAAAATGCCTTGTTTCTGCGCCGAAACTGCGACACCCGCCGCGGTATGAGTGTGCAGCACGCAGACGACATCGTGACGAACCTCGTGCACCGCGCTGTGGATGGTGTAGCCCGCCGGGTTGATCTCGAACGGGCTGTCCATCAGCTTGTGGCCGGCCTGATCGACCTTGACCAGGCTCGACGCGGTGATCTCGTGGAACATTAACCCGAACGGGTTGATCAGAAAGTCTTCGGTACCGGGCACCTTGGCCGATATGTGGGTGAAAATCAGATCATCCCAGCCATGCAAGGCGACCAGACGATAGCAGGCAGCGAGGTCGACGCGGGTCAGCCATTCGGCGGCGCTGACCTGGTCTTTGACACTGTGAGGTGATTGGGCGGGGGTTACGTTCACGGCAAGGAACCTCTAATTTTTATTCTTGGGGTTTCTATTGTTTACCGACGTTACAGCAGTCTAGTCACGCCCCCGGAATCGTGTAGTTGCATTGGCAGCCAGCTTGATGGCCTAGCGAGTCAGTACGCCAACGACGCTGGATCCACGTCAAAGTACTGCCGCCAATAACGGTGCGGCGAACAGGTTCAGCAGCCCCGTCAGAACCATGACTAACCCCGCCACCGAGCCCTCCTCACCTCCCACTTCATGCGCTCGACTGACCCCGGCGCCATGCGACTGGGTTCGCAGCTCCGCCTGACCGCTGCTGGCAGCGTGGTTCTGCAACGGGCCGAAGGCATGTTGCGGCTGCGCAACGAACTGCTCAGTGAGCTGGATGATTTGAGCTCCGTTTGCTGCAAGCCTGCCAGCAGCTGGGGTTTACGCCCAAGGAAGGCGGCCGCAGCGGCCAGGCCGAGTTTCTCGCGGCGCTGGTGGCCGCCGGCCAAGGTGTGGTGTTGTTGCCCCGCGTGGTGGCTCGCGGGCTTGGTGCGGCCAGGCGTGGTGCGCCTGACCTTGAACGCGCCGAGCTATCTGCGTTGGGACATCGCCTTCATCTGGCGCCAGGGCGCGTACCTGTCAAAAGCCGCCCAAGCCTGGCTCACCTGGCTGCGCGAGCGTCCGTCCGGTCAGCTCCGCAGAGCGCTGACCAGCTCCGCTAGCCAAGGCTCGGCGTCGGTTTCCGGCGTCACGCTTTCACTGGCGTCCAAGCGCAGCATGGGCAGGACTTCACGTAGGCCCAGTTCGCCGAATAATTCGCGCATCAACTCGCCGCCGCCGCAAAACGTGTCGCCGTAACTCGCATCGCCCAGACCAATCACAGCGCCCGGCAAGCCACGCCAGGTAGCCGGTAACTGGTCACGAATGGCGGAATACAACGGCTGCAGGTTGTCCGGCAACTCGCCCATGCCAGTGGTCGAGGTCACTGCCAGGAAGGCTTCTGGGCCAAAGGCCTGAACATCGGCGAGGCTCGCACGCGGGTTGTGCCAGGCGTCGAAACCCGCGGCTTTCAAAATGTTAGCGGCATGGCGGGCGACTTCTTCAGCCGTGCCGTACACCGAGCCGGAAAGGATGGCGACTTTCATCAATCTGATCCTGAAGCTGAGTAAAAAGACGGGGATATTAACAGCCGTGGCAAAAAAGCTGCGATTGATTCTCAACTAACGCTGATGGCCAGTAGACGGTGCTCAGTGTTCTTTTAAAATGCATCCACAATCAAATTGGAAAGGATTCTCCGATGATTAACGCCCAACTGCTGCAAATGGTGATCAACGCTTCCAACGACGGCATCGTGATCGCCGAAAAGGAAGGCGAGCAGGACAACATCCTGATTTACGTCAACCCGGCATTCGAACGCCTGACGGGTTACGCCAGCGAAGAAATCCTCTACCAGGATTGCCGTTTTCTTCAGTCCGGAGACCGTGACCAGGACGCTCTCCCGTTGATTCGCAAGGCGTTGAGCAGTGGCGGTTCCTGCCGGGAAATCCTCAGGAATTACCGTAAGGACGGTACGCCGTTCTGGAACGAGCTGTCCCTTTCGACGGTGAAGAACCCGAGCGACGGGCAGACTTATTTTGTCGGTGTGCAGAAAGACGTTACCGTTCAGGTCAAGGCGCAGCAGAGAGTCGCGCAGCTGGAAACTCAATTGACCGAGGTCCAGGCCGAGCTTGCTGCACTAAAAGCGACGAACGGCGAAAACAAAACAAAGAATTGATTGTCATTAACTACAATCACCGGTGACTTTGTAACTAATTCTGTCGAGCAGATCATGCAACGCGACACACTCCTGACCCAGGATGAGCTGGATTTTATCCAGACCATGCAACACAACCCGCAACTCAATGTGCGGGATGCGACGTCGAGCCTGCTCGTCAACGGTGGTTCACAGATCCGTGATTTGCTCACGCGCCTTGCCGCTCATGAGCAAGTCACCCTCCAGGCCAACTTCGAAAATCAGCAAATGACCTTCCCGCTGCACTTGGTGGAAGACGAGTTTCACGCGATGCATTTACGCCTCGGCGTCCCCAGCATTTATGAAGACGGACCGATGGTCCGGCCATGGCGCCTGGTACTCGAAGAACCGGTCGCACTGGAGAATGCCAGTGGCCAACCCGGTACGATGTGGGTGCACGAAGTGTCGTTCAAAGGGGTTTTGGTGGAAGTTCGCAACAAGACCAAACCGCCAAAACATTTCGCCTTGTGGTTCAGCCCGTCAGGCTATGAGCGTATTGCTTTGCGCGGCTCCTTCGAAAAAGAAACCGGGAACGGCTTTTATGCCTATCAGTTGAATCAGGATGATAAGGACGAAACCGAGCGTCTACGCCAATACATTCTTCAGCAGCATCGGCTGACGCATCCGGCCATGCATCTCTGATCAAGTATCCAGGTTGCCTGCCAGGAACTGTTTCAGACGCTGACGCATCACCATTCCTTCGTTACCCAGACAACCAATCGACGATCCAGCCAGGTTCTCCTGCACCAGATCGGACGCATCCCCCGCCAGCATCAACTGACAATCCAGGCTCAAGGCCAGGCGATTCAAACGCCGTGGCAACTCGAGCGCAGGCGCGTGATTGGAAACCAGCACCAGCGCCTGGGGCTTGACCTTCTCGCAGACCAGGGTCAGTTCGGCCAATGGCTGACCGACAGCCAGCACTTGAATGGCCGAATCGACACTGCTCAGCAACAGCGCCGTTACCAGCAGTTCGAGTTCACGACACTGATCGTTCAGGGCGCAGACAATCACCCGTCGCGGCTGCATGACACGCACCAGCAGTAGGCGCTGCAACACTCGAGAGCGCAGAAAACCATCCAGGAAAAGCCACTCACTGGTCTGACCGAACGCGTCATGGCGCTGCAGCAATTGCTTCCAGAGTGGAAGCAGAATGTCCTGAAACACGACAGTCAGAGAGTAACTGGAAAAGATCTGTCCATAGACCTGCTCCAGTTGAACCTCGTCAAAGACATTCACCACCACCTGAACTTGTTGCTGCCATTGCGTGTAGTCAGCTTGCACGAGTTCATTCGGGATGATGTGCGACAGCGCCTGAAGCGGTGCAATCCTGGCCAGGATCTTGCCGACTTTACTGACAGCAACGCCGCGTTCGATCCAGCCAAGGATGCTGCGGACACGATCGATATCGGTCATCGAATACAGTCTGTGCCCACTATCGGTGCGCGCGGGCTGTATCAGCCCATAGCGGCGTTCCCATGCACGTAGCGTGACCGGGTTGACCCCGGTCAGGCGCGCCACTTCGCGAATCGGAAACAGCTCTTCCTGCTCAAGAGGAAGACCGGGCTGCGATCCCGGGACAACGTCAGTCAGGACAGGCATTTTATAATTCAACGTCCATGTATAAATTGGATCCCATTCTATCTCACCTTCCCCCGCACCATTCAAGACGTTAATGGCAATGAATATCACTGACGTACTCGGCAGAATCAGGAATAATCCTTGCTTGTTCTAAGACGCAGCCCACCACCCCGGCGCTGCGCCTGGCGAAACTCCTACCCGGAGCGACGCGTTCGTTATACGGAGATGCACAATGTCTACCTCACCCGTCACACTGATGGTTGCGCGCCGCGTCGCCAATGGGCGTTATCAGGACCTGATCGCCTGGTTGCGCGAAGGCGAACAACTGGCCACCGACTTCCACGGCTATCTCGGCTCTGGCGTGCTCGCTCCGCCGCCCGACGATGACGAATTCCAGATTATTTTCCGCTTCGCCGATGAGCAGACTCTGCACGCCTGGGAGCATTCTGTGTCGCGCACCGCCTGGCTCGGACGCGGCAGCGACTTGTTCGCCCATCCAACGGAACATCGGGTCAGCGGCATCGAAGGCTGGTTCGGTGCGGCCGGCCAGCGCCCACCACGCTGGAAACAGGCCGTGGCGATCTGGTTGGCGTTCTTTCCGGTTTCCCTGCTGTTCAACTTCGTCCTGGGGCCGTTGCTGAACGAAATGGGACTGCTGAGCCGGGTGCTCATCAGCACCTTGTGCCTGACTCCGCTGATGGTCTACTTCTTCATTCCGCTGTCGACCCGCCTGCTGGCCAGCTGGCTGAACACCACGCCGCAACGGCCACCGCCCGCCGAGCCTTCAACGCAGAATCGCTAAGCCTGCCACCACAATAGGTGTACGCCTCCCGTCGCTGGTATAGTTTTGCTCTTACCGCGATGCGAGCCGTTCATGACCTCTTCCGCAGCCCCAATCCTTATCACCGGTGCCGGCCAACGTGTTGGCCTGCACTGCGCGCAGCGTTTGCTCGAGGATGGCCAGCCGGTGATCTTCAGCTACCGCAGTGAACGGCCCGGCGTGCAAACCCTGCGCGACTTGGGGGCGACCGCGGTGTTTGCAGACTTCTCCACTGAAGCCGGGATCTTCGCGTTCATCAGCGAACTGAAAAACCACACCGACAGCCTGCGGGCGATCGTCCATAACGCCTCCGAATGGCTGGCCGAAACCCCGGACTCCGACGCCGCGGCCTTCACCCGCATGTTCAGCGTGCACATGCTGGCGCCTTACCTGATCAACCTGCACTGTGCCGACTTGCTGCAACGCTCAAGCCCCGCCGACATCGTGCACATCGGCGACGACGTGACCCGCAAGGGCAGCAGCAAGCACATTGGCTACTGTGCCAGCAAAGCCGGGCTCGACAGCCTGACCCTGTCCTTCGCCGCGAAATATGCGCCAACGATCAAGGTCAACGGCATCGCGCCAGCCCTGCTACTGTTCAATCCTGACGACGATGCGGCGTACCGCGCCAAGGCACTGGCCAAGTCCGCGCTGGGTATCGAACCCGGCAGCGAAGTGATCTACCAGAGCTTGCGCTATTTGCTCGACAACCCTTATGTCACCGGCACGACCCTGACCGTCAACGGCGGGCGGCACATCAAATAAGCGGCCCCGCGAGGATGTTCCATGACGTTATCCCTGCCCCAGAACTCCCTGTCCCAGAGCTATCGCGAGATCCTCATCGGCCTCGGTGAAAACCCCGACCGCGAGGGCCTGCTCGACACCCCGGCTCGCGCGGCGAAAGCCATGCAGTACCTCTGCCATGGTTACGAGCAAAGCGTCGAAGAGATCGTCAACGGCGCGCTGTTCGCTTCCGACAACGATGAAATGATCATCGTCGACAACATCGAGCTGTACTCGCTCTGCGAACATCACATACTGCCCTTCATCGGCAAGGCGCATGTGGCTTATATTCCAACGGGCAAGGTGCTGGGCCTGTCGAAGATTGCGCGACTGGTGGACATGTTCGCCCGTCGCCTGCAGATCCAGGAAAACCTCACTCGGCAAATCGCCGACGCGGTGCAGCAAGTGACCGGCGCGGCGGGCGTCGCGGTGGTCATCGAAGCCAAGCACATGTGCATGATGATGCGCGGCGTCGAGAAACAGAATTCGACCATGAACACCTCGGTGATGCTCGGCGCCTTCCGCGAATCGAGCAACACCCGCCAGGAGTTCCTGCAATTGATTGGACGGAGCAAGTAGCAATGCCACAACTTCAACCAGGAATGGCGCGCATCCGGGTCAAGGACCTGTGCCTGCGCACCTTCATCGGCATCAACGAGGATGAAATCCTCAACAAGCAGGATGTGCTGATCAACCTGACCATCCTGTATGCCGCTCAGGAAGCGGTGCGTGACAACGACATCGATCACGCGCTGAATTACCGCACCATCACCAAGGCGATCATCGCCCACGTGGAAGGCAATCGGTTCGCTCTGCTTGAGCGCCTGACTCAGGAAATTCTCGATCTGGTCATGGCCAACGAATCGGTGCTGTACGCCGAGGTCGAAGTCGATAAGCCTCACGCCCTGCGTTTTGCCGAGTCGGTGTCGATTACCCTCGCGGCGAGCCGCTAAGCGCGTCTGGCGCATTGTTCGTCAGACTTTTATCATCCGCGCCACGATTTGAATGCACAGAGCCCCGCCATGAACGATCAACAACGCCTGGAACTCGAAGCCGCCGCCTTTCGCCGGTTGGTCGCCCACCTGGACAGCCGCAAGGATGTGCAGAACATCGACCTGATGAACCTCTCCGGTTTCTGCCGCAACTGCTTGTCCAAGTGGTACAAGGCCGCTGCCGACGAACGCCAGATCGAGGTCAGCCTCGATGACGCCCGCGAAGTGGTTTACGGCATGCCGTACGCCGAGTGGAAAGCCCACTACCAGCAAGAAGCCAACGCCGAACAACAGGCGGCGTTCGCCAAAGGAAAGCCCAATGAGTGATTTGAACACCCTGCGCACCGGCCTCAAGAGCGGCGAACACGTTTTTGCCGACACCCTGGCGTTCATCGCCACTGGTTACGACTACCAGCCACAGGCCTTCAACAACGGCGGCGTGGAAAACGCTGCCGGGCAGAACGAAGGCTCGTGCAAGACCCTGGGTCTGGCGCTGCTGGAAGGCTTGAGTGATGAAGAAGCGCTGTTGGCGTTCGGCGAGCATTACCGCTCGGTGCTGGCCACGCCTGAAGGCAGCGACCACGGCAATATCCGCGCGTTGATTGCTCATGGTTTGGCCGGAGTGAAGTTCACTCGGCAGCCGCTGACTCGCCGCTGATTCCACGCCCACCCAACACATCCCGACTTTTAAGATTGACCCGGCAACTTTATTTCGTTTGCCGGGCACCGCTGCTCACGGCTTAGATAAAAAGAAGCATCCCTTCTTCTGAGTCAGGTATCCATGAGCAGCGAAACCATCAGCCGGTCGATCAACATCGTTCATCCCGTCACGCTCAGCCACGGCAAAAATGCCGAGGTCTGGGACACCGATGGCAAACGCTACATCGACTTCGTCGGTGGTATCGGGGTGCTGAACCTCGGCCATTGCCATCCGCGCATCGTCGAGGCCATTCGCGAACAAGCGACTCGCCTGACCCACTACGCATTCAACGCCGCCCCGCATGCGCCCTACCTCGAGCTGATGGATCGTCTGATCGCGTTTATTCCGGTGGATTACCCAGTCAGCGGCATGCTCACCAACAGCGGTGCGGAAGCGGCGGAAAACGCCCTGAAAATCGTCCGTGGCGCGACCGGCCGCACAGCCGTCATCGCCTTCGACGGGGCCTTCCACGGCCGCACGCTCGCCACCCTCAACCTCAACGGTAAAGTCGCGCCTTACAAACAGAAAGTCGGTGTGCTGCCGGGGCCGGTGTTTCACCTGCCCTTCCCGAGCAACGACAACGACGTGACCTGTGCCGAGGCCCTGAAAGCCATGGACCGTCTATTCAGCGTCGAGATCGACGTCGACGACGTCGCCTGTTTTATCGTCGAACCAGTGCAGGGTGAGGCCGGCTTCCTGGCGATGGACGTGGAGTTTGCTCAAGCGCTACGGCGGTTCTGTGATGAAAAAAACATTCTGCTGATTGCCGATGAAATCCAGTCCGGCTTTGGTCGCACCGGCCAGCGTTTTGCGTTCTCGCGACTGGGCATTGAGCCGGACCTGATCCTGCTGGGCAAAAGCATTGCCGGCGGCGTGCCGCTGGGTGCGGTTGTCGGGCGCAAGCCGCTGCTCGACACCTTGCCAAAGGGTGGGCTGGGCGGCACCTATTCAGGCAATCCCATCGCCTGCGCCGCGGCGCTGGCGACCCTGGACGAAATGACTGACGCGCACCTGCAAGCCTGGGGCGCACAACAGGAAGAAGCGATTGTCAGCCGCTACGAATCCTGGCGCACCAGCAAGCTGTCGCCATATCTGGGCCGCTTGACCGGCGTTGGCGCGATGCGTGGCATCGAGTTGATCAATGCCGACGGCACACCGGCATCGGCGCAGTTGACGCAGCTGCTGGCGTTGGCACGAGACGCCGGTTTGCTGCTGATGCCCAGCGGCAAATCACGGCACATCATTCGGCTTCTGGCACCGTTGACCACCGAGGCGGCAGTGCTGGAGGAAGGGTTGGATATCCTTGAGGCATGCCTGGCGAACCTTTCCTGAGAAGCAAACTACGATCAGGGACTGACATAGCGAATTATGTTCGCTTGTAGTCCCCGTTTTTGCGTCGCAATACTGGCCAGATACCCCCTTTGCCAAGCGAGATCACTACCACCTACAAGCCTGAGGCAGTCATGTATCACGACAATATAATTTATAAAAAAAAGTCCAATGATCCTCAATTCCTGCTTGGCGTAGCCGTCGTGCTGTTTCTCGGCTCCTACCTGATGAACCTGGGTAACAGCGCCCTCAGTCATTTCCTGCATCCGCTGTTGGGCAATACCTCGGACAGCCTGACCGCTCGTAATATCGCCATCGGCCTGGCCATTGCCGCACTGGGGACGCTGAACTTTCACGTCCTCGGACGCTTGAAATTCAAGGTGCAGACCACCGTGGTCTGGATCGAACTGCTGATTCTGTTCCTGGCGTTCTTCGACACCTTCGACCTCTCCTACAGTTTCATCCTCGACAAGATCGGCTTCCTGATCATCCAGGGCGCTGCAACCACGCTGTACATCTCCGCCGTGGCGATTGTGATTGCCTTCGTGCTGGCGTTGATCGGGGCAGTGGCCAAGCTGTCGAACAACGGCCTCGCCAATGCCATCGCCTCGTTCTACACCTCGTTCTTTCGCGGTGTTCCGCTGCTGATCCAGATCTACCTGATTTACCTGGGACTGCCGCAACTGGGTTATGTGGTGGACGCAGTGCCGGCCGGCATCCTCGCGTTGTCGCTGTGTTACGGCGCCTACATGACCGAGATTTTTCGCGCGGGCATCCAGAGCATTCCGGTGGGTCAGTGGGAAGCCTCGCGAGCCCTGGGCATTAGTCCGTTCAAGACCTTGAGCCGGGTGATCATGCCGCAAGCCTTGCGGGTGATCATCCCGCCCACCGGTAATCAGTTCATCGCCATGCTCAAAGACAGTTCGCTGGTGTCGGTGATCGGCGTCTGGGAACTGATGTACCTGGCCAAGACCCAGGGCCGCGCAGACTTCCGCCACCTGGAAATGCTAATCACCGCCGCGATGATTTACTGGGCCCTGTCGTTCATCCTCGAACGGGTGCAGGCGCGGATCGAAAAAAGGGTCAACCGATCCATTGCAAGGGGTTGATGCGTGATGACTCGAACCAATACCGCTGAACTCATTGACATGGCACCTGCTGCGCAGACCAGTCCCTCGATGATTTCCATTACTGGCCTGAACAAGTGGTACGGCAATTTTCACGCCTTGCGCGATGTCGACCTGAACGTCGCTACGGGCGAAATCCTGGTGGTGTGCGGGCCGTCAGGCTCGGGAAAATCGACGATGATTCGCTGCATCAATCACCTGGAAAACTTCCAGAAAGGCCACATCCAGGTCAACGGCATCACCCTCACCAGCGAGGCAGAAAGTGTCAGCGCCGTGCGCCGGGAAATCGGCATGGTGTTCCAGAGCTTCAACCTGTTCCCGCATTTGAGCGTGATGGACAACCTGACCCTGGCCCCGCAACTTGTGCAAGGCGTGTCGAGCGGCGAAGCGAAAAAGCGCGCTCAGGTCTACCTGGAGCGGGTGAGAATTGCCGAGCATGCGCACAAGTACCCGTCGCAACTGTCGGGTGGCCAGCAACAGCGCGTCGCGATTGCCCGGGCGCTGTGCATGAACCCCAAAGTGATGCTGTTCGATGAGCCGACCTCGGCGCTGGACCCGGAAATGGTCCACGAGGTGCTGGACGTGATGGGCGAGTTGGCCACCGACGGCATGACCATGATTTGCGTGACCCACGAGATGGGTTTTGCCAGCAAGGTCGCCGACCGCGTGCTGTTCATGGACCAAGGCCAGGTGATCGAACAAGCCACCCCGGCCGAGTTTTTCAACAACCCGCAAACCGAACGCGCACAGAAATTCCTGTCACAGATCATTGGTCACTGAGCACCGCTTTGCCCCTTCATAACAATAACGATAAGTGGAGATGGACATGGTCAGCAAAAAACACGTAATCGCAGCCGCAATGTCGCTGGTGTTCGTCGGCGCCGCCAACGCCGGTGCCGTTCTGGACAAAATCCAGAGCAGCAAAACAATGACCGTCGCCACGTCGGCGACCTGGCCACCCCAGGGGTTTATCAACGACAAGAATGAAATCGACGGGTTTGATATCGACGTTTCCAAGGAGATCGCCAAGCGTCTCGGCGTCGAGGTCAAGTTCATCACCCCCGATTGGGACGTGATTACCGCCGGCAAATGGAACGGGCGCTGGGATATGTCGGTGGGTTCGATGACCGCCACCAAAAGTCGCGCGCGAATCCTCGATTTCCCCGCGACCTATTACTACGTGCCCTACGTGTTTGCGGTACACAACAAATCCACACTCACCGACCACAAAGCGCTCAATGGCAAAACGATCGGTGTCGAAGGCGGCACCACGTCCGAGGATTACCTGAACCAGGCGCTGGCCATCGAAGCGACGGACCTGCCCCCAGTCACCTACGACGTACAGACCAAAAAGATGAAAACCTACGCTGGCTCCCTTGGACCGTTGGATGACTTGCGACTGGGCGACGGCGTTCGTCTAGACGGCATCCTCACTCAGCGCAGCACGCTGGAAGCGGCCATCAAGAAAAACTACCCGCTGCGTGCCGTCGACAACGGCGTGGTGTTCTACGAACCCCTGGCCATTGCCACCGACAAGGGGGACGCGGAGTTGAAGGCCAAGCTCGGTGAAATCATCGGCGAGATGCACAAGGATGGCACGCTGACCAAGCTGTCGACCAAGTGGTACGGCGTGGACTATTCGACCGTCAAGTAAGCCAATCCCCCAGATCGCATGCCTGGCACGCGCACTTTGGCAGGCGCTGCTCGAGGCTGCGATCTTTTAAGGATTCACCATGCACAACATCCCCACCACCTGGTATTCCCAAACCTCGCTGCCCCGCGCAGCCAGGCCCGAACTGCACACCAACGAAACCTGCGACGCCTGCATCATCGGCGCCGGGATCGCCGGCCTTACCGCCGCCCTGGAACTGACCCGACGCGGCAAACGCGTGATCATCCTCGAAGCCCAGCACGTCGCCTGGGGCGCCTCCGGTCGAAATGGCGGCGTGGTCTCGCCGGGCTGGGCTGAAGGGTCGGGAGCGATACGCAAGAAACTTGGATTGGAACAGGCCAAGGCACTCTTTCAAATGTCGGTCGAGGGGGTGGAGATTGTCCGCCGCAACATCGCCGAACTGGCACTGACTGGCTGCGATCCATCCGCCGGTACGATTCAGGTCAAGCGCTACGACGACAGTGCTGGCGTGAAAAACCACATCGACACGATGCGCCGTGACTTCGGTTATGAACTCAACTACCTCGACACCCATCAGGTCCGTGAGCGGGCCCACACCCTGCGCTATTTCCAGGGCATCGAAGATCCGAACGCCCTGCACTTTCATCCACTGAATTATTGTCTGGGACTGGCCCTCGCCATCGAAGCAGCGGGAGGCCGAATTTTCGAACAATCAAAAATGCTGGCCTGGCGGCGCGACGGCGCCGACAACATTGTCCAGACGGCTCACGGCTCCGTACGCTGCCAGGACCTGGTGTTCTGCGCCGGCGGTTACGGAGGGCCAGAACTGCAAAAACTCAGCCGCGCCTACCTGCCCATCGCCACCTATGTGGTGCTGACCGAACACTTGGGCGACTCGATCAAAAACGTCCTTGACTCGGACGCCGCGTTCTCCGACGACCGCCGCGCCTCGGACTACTACCGCGTGGTCGAAGGTGACCGCCTGCTCTGGGGCGGACGCATCACCACCCGCAACGAACAGAACGAGAAAGCCCTGGCGACGATGCTCAAGGCGGATATGGTCTCGGTCTATCCGCAACTGGCCCCGGTTAACATCGAACTCGCCTGGTCCGGCCTGATGGGTTACTCCACCAACAAGATGCCCAACCTGGGATTGCTGGAACCGGGCGTCTGGGCCTGCACCTCGTTTGGTGGCCATGGTTTGAATACCGGCTCGATTGGCGGCCGGGTGATCGCTGAAGCGGTGTGTGGAGAAAGTGCACGGTATCAGTTGTTCAAATCGTACCTGCTGGACTGGAATGGTGGACCGTTCGGACGCGTTGCCGCCAATGCGATCTATCAATCGCTGAAGCTCATGGATTTTGTCCAGGAGAGATTGCGCGGCTGATCGCAATCGACTTCGGCGACGAAAAAACTTGTGGGAGCGAGCTTGCTCGCTTGTATGTTTAGACTTGAAGGGCGGTTCGAGTGGCAGCGGCGCCGGGACAGGTGCAGGTTCAAGCGCTGGCGGTGGCCGCAGCGGACAATGACCACCATGGCTCGACAAACTCCAGGCTACCGGCTGCACGTTATTGATAGCTACCCCGGTACCGAGGATTTTTGCGCACCGACACTGCCCGCCCTACCGGCGACTGCAAGTGCCACGCAACAAGCCAGTAACGAGAATGCGGCGAATGCGCCCATCACATGTAGATAAGGCAACACGTGATTCCAGGCTCGAGCCACCCCCAGGAAAGCGGCGAACAGCCAACCGCTCATGGAAAGCGCACCCAACAAGGCGAGCCGCGTGCGGCCTGCACTGCGCAGTGCGACGAATGGAGCCTTTTGCAGCAACGGGAAGCCGACTCGATGCAATAATGCACCGTTGAGGCTAAGCAGCGCGACGACAGTTACCTTGGCCCAGAGTTTCTGATTGAGCAGATACGCGTCGCCTTCATTGAGATAACCCTGAAGCACCAGCAACAGTCCGCTTGCCCAAAGAGCCAGTAGTGCGAGGGTGACGATCCTCTGAGTTTCATCAAGGTACTCAAGCCTCGCCTGGTCCAGTATTTCCTTGCGCCAACTCCACAGCTTGTGATCCGCCTGCAACACCCTCCCCAGGGCAATACACGTAGCGAGCAGATGACCGTATACGAGAAGCATTTTGAGCATTGCCTTGACCTTATTATTGTTTTGGCGCTGCATTCCCTGCTTCGCTGAATTGAAAGCGAATGATACAAATTTGCAATTGCATTTTCAAGATGATCCTTCATTCATAGGTGCTGGCACCAACCGCGATACAACTGTCGTCACACATAGAGGCGGTCATTCCTTGGCGGATGAATGTAGCCGGTCGGCAACCACCACAACACCGTTGTTCGAATGCAGGTCTATGCCACAAAATTTCATCACGGCCTCCTCACAGTAAAAGACTAAGTTCGCACTTTGAATTTTGCGCCACCTCGTGAGGTGGGAAGGCCGGCCAGATGATTCTCAGAGTTGTTTTCGATTGCCTGATCGAGCGCAAATGAATGGCCAAGTACGATGCGATTTCGCACATGGGACTCAATTCACCTACATACCCTGCTAAATCACGGTATGGCTTTCAGATTAGCGATGTCAAAAAAATACCCCTCATAGAGGGGTATTTGGGTAGTTACAGTCTAGAAAGACCCTAACTATGTATTCCTAGGTGGGGGAATAACCGAGGCCTGTTTTTTCATTACAACGCAATCAGAACGAAGCGTTCTGCAGGTCGTCAAGGTAACGCTCGGCGTCCAGTGCGGCCATGCAGCCGGCGCCGGCCGAGGTGATGGCCTGACGGTAAACGTGGTCAGCCACGTCACCGGCAGCAAAGATGCCTTCGAGACTGGTGGCAGTGGCGTTGCCGTCACGGCCGCCCTGCACCACCAGGTAACCGTCTTTCAAGGTCAACTGACCCTCGAACAACGACGTGTTCGGGGTGTGGCCGATGGCGATGAACACGCCGTCGACTGTCAGCTCGTCGAAGCTGCCGTCGTTGTTCTTCAGGCGGGCACCGGTTACGCCCATGTTGTCGCCCAGGACTTCGTCCAGAGTCGAGTTCAGCTTCAAGACGATCTTGCCTTCGGCAACCCGGGCATTCAGCTTGTCGATCAGGATCTTCTCGGCGCGGAAGGTTTCGCGACGGTGGATCAGGGTCACGGTGCTGGCGATGTTGGCCAGGTACAGCGCTTCTTCAACAGCGGTGTTACCGCCACCGACCACAGCCACTGGCTTGTTGCGATAGAAGAAACCGTCGCAGGTTGCGCAGGCCGAAACGCCTTTGCCCATGAACGCTTCTTCCGACGGCAGGCCCAGGTAACGAGCGCTGGCGCCGGTGGCGATGATCAGGGCGTCGCAGGTGTAGGTCGCGCTGTCGCCGGTCAGGGTGTATGGCTTGGCAGCGAAGTCGACGGCATTGATGTGATCGAAGACGATTTCGGTTTCAAAACGCTCGGCGTGCTCTTTCATGCGCTCCATCAGCGCCGGGCCGGTCAGGCCGTGGACGTCGCCCGGCCAGTTGTCGACTTCGGTGGTGGTGGTCAGTTGACCACCGGCCTGCATGCCGGTGATCAGCAGTGGCTTGAGGTTGGCACGGGCGGCATACACCGCAGCACTGTAACCGGCAGGGCCGGAACCGAGAATAATCACTCGCGAATGACGGACTTCAGACATGACCTGCTCCTGTTGACCGGCCCGAAACTTCTGGCCCGGAACGCCGGGTTGCCGGCGGGAATAAAAAAGGACCGTTGAAAGCACTTGGGGAAGGCTTGAGCTCGACAGTCCTGTAAAAAGATTGGGTGCAGCGTATCGAGGGGGCGAAGATTAAGGAAATACGGTTTAACAATCCAGCTCATAGGCGGTCTCTATCCCATCACGAGGGAGAGATAGGCGCCTTTGTTACAGTTAATGTCGATGCTGCTACCGCGCTTTCGCCCGTCAGACAAAGCCGGTAAGGTCGGCGCGTTTCCCCTTTGCTCGGAGCACGTTATGCCCGCCCCCGTTCTGTCCGGCCCGCAATACCTGCGCGAAGGCCTCAAGCTGGTCCTGAGCCCAAGCCTGCGCTTGTTCGTATTGTTGCCCCTGGTGATCAACCTGGTGCTGTTCGTCGGATTGATCTACCTGGCCAGCCATCAATTCAGCCTGTGGGTCGATACATTGATGCCGTCCCTGCCCGATTGGTTGAGTTTTCTCAATTATGTCCTCTGGCCGTTGTTCGTGGTGCTGGTGGTGTTGATGGTGTTCTTTACCTTCACCATGCTGGCCAACGTCATCGCCGCGCCATTCAACGGTTTCCTGGCGGAGAAAGTCGAAGTGGTGGTGCGCGGCACCGACGACTTCCCGGCCTTCAGCTGGGGCGAACTGATCGCCATGATCCCTCGCACCCTGGCCCGGGAAATGCGCAAACTCGGCTACTTCCTGCCGCGCGCCATCGGGTTGTTCATCCTTTCGTTCATTCCGGTGGTGAACATCATCGCTGCGCCACTGTGGTTGCTGTTCGGGGTGTGGATGATGGCGATCCAATACATCGACTACCCGGCGGACAACCACAAACTGGGCTGGAACGAGATGCTTGCCTGGTTGCGCGAGAAGCGCTGGCAGAGCATGAGTTTCGGCGGGAGTGTTTATCTGGTGCTGCTGATTCCGGTGGTCAACATCCTGATGATGCCGGCGGCGGTGGCGGGTGCGACCTTGTTCTGGGTGCGCGAGCGCGGGGCTGAAAACCTGGTGACCCAACGCTGAGCCCGTCACAAATCCATCATCCCACCGTCACACTGACGACATGGCCTCAGCCGACACTGAGGTCATGACGACAGCTCTGCATATCACCCTGATCACCGAAACCTTCCCACCGGAAATCAACGGCGTAGCCAATACCCTTGGCCGCTTGTGCGACGGCTTGCGCGCGCGCGGGCATCAGGTGGAATTGGTGCGACCTCGTCAGGTTTGCGACCAGCAACTGGGCAGCGACGATGCGCTGTTGCTGTGTCGGGGCTGGCCGCTGCCGGGCTATCCCGGCTTGCAATGGGGCCAGTCGTCGATGCACAAATTGCTGCGGCGCTGGAAGCGTCATCGGCCGGACGTGCTGTACATCGCCACGGAAGGACCGCTGGGATTGTCGGCCTTGCGCGCGGCACGGCGCTTGGGGATTTCGGTCGTCAGTGGCTTCCACACCAATTTCCAGCAGTACTCCAGCCAATATGGGCTCGGATTGCTGACACGTTTGCTGACTCACTATCTGCGCTGGTTTCACAATCGCTCGACCCTGACCCTGGTGCCCAGCGTGAGCCAGCGGTTGGAACTGGAGCGCTGGCATTTCGAGCGCCTGGCGTTGCTGTCCCGAGGGGTCGACAGCCAGTTGTTTCACCCGACCAAACGGATTAATGCCCTGCGTGATAGTTGGGGGCTGGGTAACGACGACATTGCTGTCATCCACGTAGGACGCCTGGCACCGGAGAAAAATCTGGGCCTGCTCAAGCACAGTTTCGACGCGCTGAAAGCGACTTATCCACAGCAAACGATAAAGTTGATCGTAGTCGGCGATGGTCCGCAACGAGCGGCACTTGAGAAGGAACTGCCCGAGGCGATTTTTTGTGGCTCACAACGCGGCGAAGCCCTGGCCAGTCACTACGCGTCGGGGGATGTGTTTCTGTTTCCGAGCCTGACCGAGACTTTTGGCAACGTGGTACTTGAGGCACTGGCTTCGGGTTTGGGTGTGGTGGCTTACGATCAAGCGGCGGCGGCTCAGCACATCCGCCATGGCTACAACGGTGTACTGGCGATGCCGGGGGACGAAGAGGCGTTCTGCGATGCAGCGTGTTGGCTGCTGGAGAAGCGCGAAACCTTACGCTGTGTGCGGCTTAATGCGCGTCAGCATGCGAGTCGGCAGGGTTGGCCGGCGATTATCGAGCAGTTTGAGGGGCAATTGCGCGGGGCTTGTCAGACCCCGCTTGCCTCAAGCCTTGAGCCTCGGCTTAAACCAGGGTCATCAACGCCTCACGGCTGAACGGCAGGATGTCTTCTTCACGGCCATCACGCACTTTCTGCGCCCAGTCCGGGTCCACCAGCAGCGCACGACCTACCGCCACCAGGTCGAATTCATCATTGTTCAAACGCTCCAGCAGTTTTTCCAGACTGGCCGGCTGCGCGATCTTGTCGGTGTTGACCATGAACTGCAGGAACTCGCCGTCCAGGCCGACACTCCCCACCGTGATGGTCGGCTTGCCAGTGAGCTTGCGGGTCCAGCCTGCCAGGTTCAGCTCGGAACCGTCGAATTCCGGTTCCCAGAAACGACGTGTCGAGCAGTGGAAAATATCCACGCCGGCATCGGACAACGGTTTGAGAAATTCGCCCAACGCTTCGGGTGTTTGCACCAGACGCGCGGTGTAATCCTGCTGCTTCCATTGGGAGAAACGGAAAATAATCGGAAAGCCTTCACCGACCGCCGCACGCACCGCCTGAATCAGTTCAATGGCGAAGCGCGAACGGTTGGCCAGGCTGCCGCCGTATTCGTCGGTGCGCTGGTTGCTGCCTTCCCAGAAGAACTGGTCCACGAGGTAACCGTGGGCACCGTGAATTTCCACGCCGTCCATGCCAATGCTCTGGGCATCTTTGGCGGCCTGGGCGAACGCGGCGATCACGTCCTGGATATCTTGCTGGGTCATACCGTGAACCACGACCTGACCGTCCTTCAATTTCTCCGACGGACCGTAACCCGGCACGCTGGCATCCGGCTCGGTGCCGATGCGGCGCACGCTGCCGACATGCCACAGCTGCGGAACGATCTTGCCGCCTTCAGCATGAACCGCGTCGACCACTTTCTTCCAGCCGGCCAGCGCTGCGTCACCGTAAAAATGCGGCACGTTCGGGTAGCCGTTGGAAGCCTTGTGGGCGACGGTGGTGCCTTCGGTGATGATCAGGCCGACACCTGCGGCGGCGCGACGACGGTAGTACTCGATCACTTTGGAATTGGGAACGCCACCCGGCGAAAACGAGCGGGTCATCGGCGCCATGACGACGCGAGTCGGCAGTTCGAGGGTGCCGAGGTGGAACGGTTTGAACAGGGCTTTGACTGGCATGGGGCACTCCACGAAAACGATATCGACGGGATGGAAATTTTATGACGGCGATAATATGCGGAGCAACAAGCGCTGCACAGCACTATTGATTGCGGTGATTAAGGTTCAAAAGGCAGGCATAAAAAATCGCAGCTCGGTGGCTGCGATTTTTTGGGTTCAGCTCAGCGCTCTTTCAATCGCATGAACGATCGTCGGATCATCCGGCGGCGTGCGTGGCGAGAACCGCGCCAGCACGCGACCATCCTTGCCCAGCAGGAATTTCTCGAAGTTCCAGGTAATGTCCCCCGGGAACTCCGCACCCTCGCCTGCCAGCAGGCGGTACAACTGATGACGTTCGTGACCGTTGACTTCCAGCTTGCTGGACAACGGAAAGGTCACGCCATAGTTAAGGCTGCAAAACTCCTGGATCTCTTGCTCGGTGCCCGGTTCCTGCCCGGCAAACTGGTTGCACGGCAAGCCCAGCACGCTGA
The DNA here is from genome assembly GCF_029960815.1 of Pseudomonas sp. AL03. Lineage (GTDB taxonomy): Bacteria > Pseudomonadota > Gammaproteobacteria > Pseudomonadales > Pseudomonadaceae > Aquipseudomonas. Next base: position 257,169 of record NZ_JASBRE010000001.1, on the reverse strand, counting down.
AACCCTTGGCTTTGTATTGCTGGTAGAGGTTTTCCAGCGCCGCATATTGTGGGGTCAAGCCACATTTGGAGGCGACGTTGACCACCAGCACGACGTGCCCCTTGAAGGGCGCCAGAGGTAGCTCCTGACCATCCAGGCCTGTCAATTTAAGGTCGTGAAAAGCACTCATGACGAACTCCAAATTCCCGTGTTCTTCTCGAAACAGCCACTTGGCGGTGTCACCAGGGACAGCCGCGGACTAAAAAGGCGCCCTCAGGCGCCTCTCCAGTTCTCTGAGCTTAGCGCAGAAAATCAGTGGTGATGGCCACCTTCGCCATGGACGTGACCATGAGCGACTTCTTCCTGGCTGGCATCACGGATGTCGATGATCTTGACCTGGAAATTCAGGCGCTGGCCGGCCAATGGGTGGTTGCCGTCGACGGTGACATCGTCGCCGTCCAGGTCGCGGATGGTGACAATTTGCATCTGGCCGTCCGGAGCGGAAGCGTGGAACTGCATGCCCACTTCCAGTTCGTCGACGCCTTCGAACATGCTGCGGCTCAAGGTGCTGACCAGTTCGGCAGCGTATTCGCCGTAGGCATCTTCAGGCTCTACGGCAACCGTCAGTTCGTCACCGACTGCTTTGCCTTCCAGAGCCTTTTCCAGGCCCGGAATGATGTTACCTGCGCCTTGCAGGTAGACCAGCGGCGCGCCGCCGGCGGAGCTGTCGATGACCTCACCGGCGTCGTTGGTCAGGGTATAGTCGATGGAGACAGCCTTATTGGCGGCGATCAGCATGGGGCGAGACCTTTTGCATAAGAATGAAGAATGGCCAAGTTTAGCGAAGCAGTCGCCCGAAAGCGAACACAACCCGGACAGACGGGCCGCGGCGCAAGACTCGACGGTCACAGGTTTCCATCAGGATGAGGACGGGCACTGGGTGGCCGAGCTTTCCTGCGGTCACACCCAGCACCTGCGCCACCAGCCGCCCTGACAATCGCGCGCCTGGGTGTTGGACCCCGCGCAACGTATTGAAAAAATAGGCCAGCCCTTTGATTGCGGTTGGTGCGCACAAGGCTCGGTTAGCGATAACCTTGGCGACTGAATTTCGGTAGACGGCCAGTCATAGGTTGTCACCATTGCCATGCACCTCCAGAGAATCCGCATGCAAACTTTTTTTATCGCGCCCACCGATTTTGGTGTGGGTCTGACCTCCATCAGCCTTGGGCTGGTACGTACCCTTGAGCGGGCCGGCCTCAAAGTCGGTTTTTTCAAACCAATTGCCCAGCCCCATCCGGGTGACACCGGGCCTGAACGGTCGACCGAACTGGTGGCCCGCACCCACGGTTTGAAACCGCCTCAGCCGCTCGGTCTGGCACACGTCGAGCGCATGCTCGGAGACGGCCAGCTGGACGAGCTGCTCGAAGAAATCATCACCCTCTATCAGCAGGCGGCCGTCGGCAAAGATGTGCTGATCGTCGAAGGCATGGTCCCGACCCGCAGCGCCAGTTATGCCGCGCGGGTCAATCTGCATTTGGCCAAGAGCCTCGACGCCGAAGTGATCCTGGTCTCGGCGCCGGAAAACGAAGTGTTGACCGAACTGTCTGGCCGCGTGGAATTGCAGGCGCAATTGTTCGGCGGCCCGAAAGACCCGAAAGTCCTCGGAGTAATTCTCAACAAAGTCAAAACCGACGAGAGCATGGAGGCCTTCGCTTCGCGCTTGAAAGAGCATTCGCCGTTGCTGCGCAGCGGCGACTTCCGCCTGCTCGGCTGCATCCCGTTCCAGCCGGAATTAAACGCCCCGCGCACCCGTGACGTCGCCGATCTGATGGGCGCGCAGATTCTCAATGCCGGCGATTACGAAACCCGGCGCATGACCAAAATCATCATTTGCGCCCGCACCATGCGCAACACCGTGGAGCTGCTCAAGCCCGGCGTGCTGGTGGTGACGCCCGGCGATCGCGACGACATCATCCTCGCCGTCAGCCTCGCCGCCATGAACGGCGTGCCCCTGGCCGGCCTGTTGCTGACCAGCGACACCCTGCCCGACCCGCGCATCATGGACCTGTGCCGTGGCGCGTTGCAGGCTGGCCTGCCGGTGTTGTCGGTGAGCACTGGCTCCTACGACACCGCCAACCAGTTGAACGGTTTGAACAAGGAAATCCCGATCGACGACCGTGAGCGCGCAGAGATCATCACCGACTTCGTCGCCAGCCACCTCGATGCCAACTGGCTGCACCAGCGTTGCGGCACACCACGGGAAATGCGTCTGTCGCCAGCGGTGTTCCGCTATCAATTGATTCAGCGTGCCCAGGCCGCCAACAAGCGCATCGTTCTGCCCGAAGGCAGCGAGCCGCTGACGGTGCAAGCCGCAGCGATCTGTCAGGCACGCGGTATCGCCCGCTGCGTGTTGCTGGCGAAACCTGCGGACGTCGAAGCCGTCGCCCGTGCCCAAGGCATCGAGTTGCCGCCGGGGCTGGAAATTCTCGACCCGGACCTGATCCGCGAGCGCTACGTCGAGCCAATGGTCGCCCTGCGCAAAAGCAAAAGCCTCAACGCGCCGATGGCCGAGCAGCAACTGGAAGACACCGTGGTGATCGGCACCATGATGCTGGCGCTGGATGAAGTCGACGGCCTCGTGTCCGGGGTCATTCACTCCACCGCCAACACCATCCGCCCAGCCCTGCAGCTTATTAAAACGGCGCCGGGCTGCACGTTGGTGTCGTCGGTGTTCTTCATGCTCTTCCCCGAGGAAGTGCTGGTCTACGGCGACTGCGTGATGAACCCGCACCCGAGCGCCAGCGAACTGGCGGAGATCGCGCTGCAAAGCGCCGACTCGGCCGCCGCATTCGGCATCACCCCACGCGTGGCGATGATCAGCTACTCCAGCGGTGAATCGGCCAGCGGCGAAGAAGTCGAGAAGGTTCGCGAAGCGACATTGCTCGCCCACGAACAACAGAACTCGCTGTTGATCGACGGCCCATTGCAATACGACGCCGCCGCCAACGAAACCGTCGCCCGGCAACTGGCGCCGAACAGCCAGGTCGCCGGTCGCGCCACAGTGTTCGTATTCCCCGACCTGAACACCGGCAACACCACCCACAAAGCCGTGCAGCGCAGCGCCGATTGCGTCAGCCTCGGCCCAATGCTGCAAGGCCTGCGCAAACCGGTGAACGACCTGCCGCGCGGCGCGCAAGTCGACGACATCGTCTACACCATCGCGTTGACCGCGATTCAAGCTGCCAACCGACCTTTGGATCTTTAAATGCTGGATTCCCTACCTGCACCGCTGCGAGGCGTCATTGCCTCGATGTTGTTGGCTCTGAACACGATTGCCTGTTGCACCCCGCTGTTCATCGTGGCGATCTTTAAATTGCTGCTGCCCTTCCCCGCCGCCCAGCGCTTTACCGATTGGCTAATGGGCCACATCCATGAAGCCTGGATCAGCAACAACAAAGCGTGGATGGACTTGCTCGGGCACACGCGCTGGAAGCTCAGCGGCCTCGAAAGCCTGGACTATCAGCACTCATATTTGATCACCAGCAACCACCAGAGCTGGGTCGACATCATGGTGCTGCAGTACGTGCTCAACCGCCGCATCCGCCCGCTGAAGTTCTTCCTCAAACAGGAACTGATCTGGGTGCCGGTGATTGGCCTGGCGTGGTGGGCGCTTGGCTTTCCGTTCATGAAACGCTACTCAAAGGCCTATCTGGAGAAGCACCCGGAGAAGAAAGGCAAAGACCTGGAAACCACCCGCAAGACGTGCGACAAGTTCCGCAATAACCCGGTGGGAATTTTTAACTTCGTCGAAGGCACACGCTTCGCCGAAGGCAAGCATGCGCAACAGAAATCACCGTTCAAGTATCTGCTTAAGCCCAAGGCCGGCGGCATTGCGTTTGTGCTGGATGCCATGGGTGAGCAGCTGGAAGCCATCGTCAACGTGACCATTCACTATCCGGCCGGACGTCCCGGTTACTGGGATCTGCTCTGTGGGAATGTGAAGGATGTGGTGGTGCACTTTCAGGAACTGAAGATTCCTCCGCAGTTCATCGGCAAGAACTACGACCAGGATGGGGAATATCGATTGCAGTTTCAGGGGTGGATCAATCAGTTGTGGGAAGACAAGGATGCGCTGCTGGAGCAGATGCATCGGGAGTATCCAGGCAAGTCTTGAGGTGGCTGTACCGGCCTCTTCGCGAGCAAGCCTCGCTCCAGGTCGGTGGTGATAGCAGTTAACCTGTAGGGGCGAGGCTTGCCCGCGAAGGCGATTTCAGGGACACAAAAAAACCCGCCGATGATCACTCATCGGCGGGTTTTTTATTAATGGCTAACGCTTATATCGCGCCACGCTGACGCAGCAAATCCAGCACTTGCTTGACGCTTTCTTCCAGCGACAGCGACTGGGTGTCGACCACAAGGTCGGCGTCCAGCGGCACGTCGTAAGGGAAGGAATCGCCCGGGATGTTATCCCCGGCCGCCGCGTACAGGCCTTGTGGGTCACGCTCGGCACAGACCGCCGGAGAGGCCTGGACATAGACCGTCAGCAGCCGCTCCTTGCCGATCAGGTCCCTGGCCTGCTCACGACCTTCGGCACTCGGCGCAACGAAGGCTGCCAAGGTCAACAAACCGGCTTCGTTGAACTGACGCGCAACGTGAGCCGCACGACGCCAGTTCTCGGTACGCCCGGCGCGGTCCTGTGGCAGACCTTTGTTCAGGTCGTGACGCAGGTTCTGACCATCGAGTACAAACACCGCACGGCCCATGTCGAACAGCTTGCGTTCAACCGCGTAAGCCAGGGTGCTTTTACCCGCGCCCGACAAACCGCTGAACAACACGGTGGCCGGTTGCTGGCCGAAACGCTGGGCGCGTTCTTCGGTGGCGACGTGAGCCAGTTTGCCGTGATGCGTGCTGGTGCCGTAGCTCAATGGCTGAGCGATGATCATGCCGGCCGCAACGGTGCCATTAGTCAAACGATCGATGACGATGAACGAACCGGTGGTGCGGTTGCTCGCGTAGCCGTCCAAAGCGATGGCTGCGTCGAGGCTGATCTTGACCCGACCGATCTCGTTCAGATGCAACGAGCTGGCCGGACCTTCTTCCAGGGTGTTCACGTCAACGCGGTTGACGATGCTGGTGATCGAACCCGGCACGTAAGTGGTGGCGCGCTTGATGTCGTATTTCTTGCCCGGCAGCATCGGCTCTTCAGCCATCCACACCAGCATGGCGTCGAAGGCATCAGTCACTTGCGGCTGGTTATCGGCGTGCACCAGCAAGTCACCGCGGGAGATGTCAATCTCGTCTTCCATGGTCAGCGTGACAGCCTGACCTGGACCGGCGTGCTCCAACTCACCTTCGAAGGTGACGATGGATTTCACGCGACTGCTCTTGCCCGACGGCAGCACAACGACTTCGTCGCCCTTGTGCACGACGCCGCTGGCCAGCGTACCGGCGAAACCACGGAAGTTCAGGTTCGGACGGTTGACGTACTGCACCGGGAAACGCAGGTCGGTGTAGTTGCGGTCGTTGGCGATCTCGACGGTCTCGAGAATTTCCATCAGCGACTGGCCGGTGTACCACGGCGAGCGCTCGGACTTGTTCACCACGTTGTCGCCCTTCAACGCCGACATCGGCACGAAAGCCATGGTGGTCGGCTTGAACGCGATGCCTTCGGCGAACTTCAGGTAATCGGCCTTGATCGACTCGAAGACTGTTTCGTCGAAGCCGTTGAGGTCCATCTTGTTAATGGCGACAACGATGTGTTTGATGCCGAGCAACGAGGCAATGAAGCTGTGGCGACGGGTCTGGGTCTGCACGCCGTAACGGGCATCGACCAGGATGATCGCCAGGTCACAGGTGGACGCACCGGTGGCCATGTTGCGGGTGTACTGCTCATGGCCGGGGGTGTCGGCGATGATGAATTTGCGTTTGGCAGTGGAGAAATAACGGTAAGCGACATCGATGGTGATGCCCTGCTCACGCTCGGCCTGCAGGCCGTCGACCAGCAATGCCAGGTCGATGTCATCGCCGGTGGTGCCGACTTTTTTCGAGTCGCGGGTAATGGCTTCCAGGTGATCTTCGTAGATCATTTTGGAGTCGTGCAGCAGGCGCCCGATCAGAGTGCTCTTGCCGTCGTCGACGTTGCCACAGGTAAGAAAGCGCAGCATTTCCTTGCGTTCGTGCTGGCCCAGATAGGCGAGGATATCCTCGCTGATCAACTCAGATTGATGCGACATGACAACCCCTTAGAAATAACCCTGACGTTTCTTTTCTTCCATCGAGCCAGCGCCATCGTGATCGATGACCCGGCCCTGGCGTTCGGAAGTTCGCGTCAGGAGCATTTCCTGAATGATGTCGGTCAGGCTGGTGGCCTCGGACTCGACCGCACCGGTCAACGGGTAGTCGCCGAGAGTACGGAAACGGACCTTCTTCTTGACGATACGCGCCTTGTCTTCATCGCTCAGGTGATTGAGCAGGCGTTCGTCGTCGATCATGATCCAGGTGCCATTCATCTCGATGACGTCGCGCTCGGCGGCGAAATACAGCGGCACAATCGGGATGCCTTCGAGGTAGATGTACTGCCAGATGTCCAGCTCGGTCCAGTTCGACAAAGGGAACACGCGGATAGACTCGCCCTTGTTGACCTTGCCGTTGTAGACGTTCCACAACTCGGGACGCTGGTTTTTCGGGTCCCAGCGGTGCTTGGTGTCGCGGAAGGAATACACGCGCTCTTTGGCACGGGATTTCTCTTCGTCGCGACGGGCACCACCGAAAGCGGCATCAAAACCGTACTTGTCGAGGGCCTGCTTGAGGCCTTCGGTTTTCATGATGTCGGTGTGTTTGGCGCTGCCGTGGGTCAGCGGGTTGATGCCCTGCGCGACGCCATCGGGGTTCACGTGCACGATCAAGTCCAGGCCCAGTTCTTCGACCATACGATCGCGGAACGCGTACATTTCCTTGAACTTCCACCGGGTGTCGACGTGCATCACCGGGAACGGCAGTTTGCCGGGGAAGAATGCCTTGCGCGCAAGGTGCAGCATCACGGCGGAGTCTTTACCGACGGAGTACAGCATCACCGGGTTATCGAACTCGGCGGCGACCTCGCGGATGATGTGGATGCTTTCGGCCTCCAGCTGTTTCAGATGCGTCAGTTTGTCGACCATGGCTACTCACGAAAACGATCTTATGGACGGCCAGCGGGCCGTGTTCGAGCGGGGAATGCTAGCACAGCAACCTCTTCTAATCAGGACACCGACTAGATCGAAAGGGTATATGAATATACCCCCGCGTTTGGGCTGCGATCCCGTAGGTCAGATGGGGTTCGGGCAATCGATGAAGATGTGCTCAAGAGCAAAACGCCGCGCCAGATAATCCCCCAGCGCCTGAACGCCATAGCGCTCGGTGGCGTGGTGGCCGGCGGCGATGAAGCTGATGTTGTTTTCCCGGGCGCTGTGGAAGGTCTGCTCGGACGCCTCACCGCTGAGGTACAAGTCGACGCCCGCCAGCACGGCCTGATCGATGTAACCCTGACCGCCACCGGTGCACCAGCCAACGCGGCGGATCATCTCGCTGCCTTCAATCAGTAACGGCTCGCGTCCCATGACTTCTTGCACGCGACGGGCAAAATCGCGGGGCGTCACTGGCTCGTTCAATGAACCGACCAGGCCGACCACTTTGAGGTTGTCCGGGTCCAGCGGGCCTTCAACGGTGATGTCCAGCTGACGGGCCAGTTGGACGTTATTGCCGACTTCCGGGTGCAGATCCAGCGGCAGATGGTAGGACAACAGGCTGATATCGTGCTTGAGCAGGGTTTTCAACCGACGCTGCTTCATGCCGGTGATGCACGGATTCTCGCCCTTCCAGAAGTATCCGTGGTGCACCAGCACCAGGTCGGCGTTGGCTTCCACCGCGGCGTCGAGCAAAGCCTGGCTGGCGGTGACGCCACTGACGATGCGCATCACTTGCGGCCTGCCTTCGACCTGCAACCCGTTGGGGCAGTAATCGGCAATCTTGGCACTGTTAAGGTAACGGTCGGCTTCTTCGACCAAAGTGCTCAGGGCGACGGCCATAAAAGACTCCTAAATATCCCGTTCAGAGGCACGCTTCGCCTCGTATAATGCGCGACATTATGGGCAGTCTCATACCGCCTGCAACTCTCAGGACGTGCTTAATGCTTAAAGCGCTGCGTTTTTCCGGCTGGCCGCTGTTGGCCGGCGTGCTTATCGCTCTATTGATAATTCAGCGTTACCCGCAGTGGGTCGGGCTCCCGAGCCTCGACGTCAACATGCAGCAAGCCCCGCAAACCACCACCATGCAACAGGGCCCCGTGTCCTATGCCGACGCCGTGACCACCGCCGCGCCGTCGGTGGTCAACCTGTACACTACCAAAGTCATCAACAAACCGAACCATCCACTGTTCGAGGACCCGCAGTTCCGCCGCTTCTTCGGCGACAACTCGCCCAAGCAGAAGCGTATGGAATCGAGCCTCGGCTCCGGCGTGATCATGAGCCCGGAAGGTTACCTGCTGACCAACAACCATGTGACCAGCGGCGCCGACCAAATCGTGGTGGCGCTCAAGGACGGTCGTGAAACCCTGGCCCGGGTAATCGGCAGCGACCCGGAAACCGACCTTGCGGTACTGAAAATTGATCTGAAGAACTTGCCATCGATCACGGTCGGGCGTTCCGACAATATCCGCATCGGCGACGTAGCGCTGGCCATCGGCAACCCATTCGGCGTCGGCCAGACCGTGACCATGGGCATCATCAGCGCCACCGGGCGTAATCAGCTGGGCCTGAACAACTACGAAGATTTCATCCAGACCGACGCCGCGATCAACCCAGGCAACTCCGGCGGTGCGCTGGTGGATGCCAACGGCAATCTGACCGGCATCAACACGGCGATCTTCTCCAAATCCGGCGGCTCCCAGGGCATCGGTTTCGCGATTCCGGTGAAACTGGCCATGGAAGTGATGAAGTCGATCATCGAACACGGCCAGGTCATTCGCGGCTGGCTCGGCATCGAAGTGCAGCCATTGTCCCAGGAACTGGCGGAATCGTTTGGTCTGTCGGGGCGTCCGGGCATTGTGGTCGCGGGAATTTTCCGCGACGGTCCAGCGCAGAAAGCCGGTCTGCAATTGGGCGATGTGATTCTCGCCATCGACGGCGAGCCGGCTGGCGATGGTCGCCGCTCGATGAACCAGGTCGCGCGGATCAAACCGACCGACAAGGTCACGGTCCAGGTGATGCGCAACGGCAAAGAGCTCAAGCTGACCGCCGAGATCGGGTTGCGTCCACCACCTGCGCCGGTTAAAGAGAAAGAAGAAGACTAACGCTGGCCCGAGACTCTCGGGCTAACAGCAGATATTCTCATTAGGCATGTTATATTGTTTCAATACCTATATTGGAACAACATAACATGTCGTCTCGAACAATGGCTTCCGTGGCAAGTCTTGCCCTCGGCCTGCTGGGGTATCCGGTCTTCGCCGAAGAGTCCGGCACCCTCGAACTGGACGCCATCAGCGTCACCTCCGACTACGAATCGCCCACCGGCCCGGTCAAGGGTTACCGCGCTACGCGTTCTTCCAGCGCGACCAAAACCGACACCGCGATCCGCGATATACCGCAATCCATCAGCGTCATTCCCGTCAGTGTGCTTAACGATCTGGGCAGCACCAGCGTCGAGCGTGCCCTCGATTTTGCTGGCGGCGTGTCGAAGCAGAACAACTTCGGCGGCCTGACGCTTTATGAATACAGCGTGCGCGGCTTCACCACGTCGGAGTTCTACAAGGATGGCTTCAGCGCCAACCGTGGTTACCCGAGTACGCCGGACGTGGCCAACATCGAGCGCATCGAAGTGCTCAAAGGCCCGGCGGCCAGCCTCTATGGCCGAGGCGATCCGGGCGGCACGGTTAACATCGTCACCAAGAAACCACAGCCCGAAGCGTTCACCACGTTGCAAACCAGCGCCGGCAGTTGGGATCGCTATCGCACCGCGCTGGACGTCAACACGCCGCTGGATGACGACGCCAACGTGTTGTCTCGAATCAACCTGGCCGTCGAGGACAACCACAGCTTTCGTGATCATGTGAACAGCCAGCGAGTGTTCGTCGCGCCCTCCTTCAGTTGGCAACTGAACCCGGACACCAACCTCTTGGTGGAGAGCGAATTCGTGCGTCACAGTTCCACGTTCGATCGCGGCATCGTCGCGCCTAACAATAAATGGAGTGGCGTTTCTCGCTCGACTTTCCTAGGCGAACCCAACGATGGCGACATTGATAACCACAACAACAGGCTGCAAGCTGCGCTCGAACATCATCTCAACGACAGCTGGAAGTTGCGTCTGGCCAGCCATTACAAGGAAGGCCAACTCTGGGGTTACGCCTCGGAAAATCGCCCGCTGAATGCCGACGGCCACACCGTCAATCGACGTTATCGCGAGCGCGATACCAATTGGCACGACAGCATCACCCAACTCGAATTGCGCGGTCTGTTCGACCTCGGTAGCTGGCAGCACGAACTGCTGATTGGCAGCGAGTACGAGAACTTCCGCAAAAACGAACGGGTGACGAGCATTGCCGGCGGCCCCTACGCCATCGACATTTATCAGCCGGTCTACGGCCAGCCGAAACCCAACGGCACGCGCTCCGGCACGAATTTTTTTGAACACGTCGAAAGCCAGGCGCTGAACCTGCAGGATCAGATCGTCTTCACCGACAAACTGCGCGGCATGCTCGGTGCACGTTTCGAACACTTTGAGCAAAGCATCGATGATCACAGCCGCGGCGCCACCAGCCGCCAGAACCACGACGCGTTGACCCAGCGGGCCGGCCTGCTCTATCAGCTGACACCGCAAGTCGGGCTGTTCGCCAACGCCTCCACCTCGCTCAAACCAAACAACGGCCTGGACGCTGGCGGCAAATCCTTCGACCCCGAAGAAGGCGTCGGTTACGAAGTCGGGCTCAAAAGCGAGCTGTTCGACGACCGCTTGAGCACCACCCTCGCCGCCTTTCATATCGAAAAGGATAACGTCCTCGCACTCGACCCGGGCACGGACACCAGCCGCGCCATGGGCAAGGCCCGCAGCCAGGGATTCGACCTGCAAGTCACCGGGCAAGTAACTGACGCCGTGCGGGTGATCGGTGCCTTCGCCTACATCGACGCCGAGGTCACCGAGGGCGACAAGGTGATTCCCACAGGCAGCCGAATCCTAGGCGTCGCCAAACGCAGCGGCAGTCTGCTGGGCGTCTATGAATTTCAGAATGGCCATTTGCGCGGCTCTGACGTCGGCGCGGCGTTCACTTACGTCGGCGATCGCTCGGGCGAATCCGGCAGCGATTTCGAGCTGCCGGCCTACCACACCGTCGACCTGCTAGCCCATTACGAGGCCAGCGAAAACGTCACTGTAGGCCTGAACCTGAACAACCTTTTCGACGAGAAATACTTCGAGCGTTCGTACAGCAATTACTGGGTCAACCCCGGCGAGCCGCGCAATTTCAACGTCAGCCTCACACTCAATCTATAAAAGGAAGTTCCCATACAACACCTCAAACCTCTGGCACTGCTCGGCCTGCTTTTCGCCACCCAGGTCTCAGCCCATGGCCTCTGGACTGAACAACGTCGCGGCAATATCGAAGTAATTTACGGCCACGGTGCCGAAGACAACGCCTTCAAGGCGCAGAAAATCAGCGGCGCCTGGGCGTATGACGTCAGCGGCAAAATGATCCCGGTGACCGTGCAGCGCTTGGCTGATCACGCACGTCTGCAACCGCTGAAGCCGCCCGCCGTGATGGCGGTGGCGTTGGACAACGGCATGTGGTCGCAGACGGCGGATAAAAAATGGATCAACGAAGGACGCAGCAAAGTGCCGGGGGCCATCGAGTCGACGCAGACCTTCAAATACAGCCTGGCGATTTATCAGCCGGGGGCGATGTTGCCGAAGCTTGATCAGATGAAATTGCTGATTCTGCCGGAGGTTGATCCGCTGACCGTCGGACCGGGCAAGTTGCTGCCAGTGCGGGTGCTACTGGATGGGAAACCGGCGGCGGGGGTGAAGTTGACTGGCGACTATCGCAGTGCGCCGAATACGTTGAGTACCGAGACGGATGCGGACGGCCGGGCGCAGGTGGTGGTGCGAAATGAAGGGCTGAATGTCATTTCGGCGCAGATGGAGATTGCGCTGAAGGACAATCCGGATGTGGCGACCCGCGGGGTGTTTAGTTCGTTGACGTTCCTCGGCGAACCGCATCACGAGTAACCCACCAAACCCTGTAGGAGCGAGGCTTGCCCGCGAAGAACGATGACACGGTTTACCTATTAGACCGAGCTATCGTTCTTCGCGGGCAAGCCTCGCTCCTACAGGATTAGCGGCGATCTAGAGGTCGCCGAGGCCGTCAATCAACGCCTGGTTCTGCTCCGGTGTGCCAATCGAAATCCGCAGGAACTGGGCAATCCGCTCCTGCTTGAAGTGCCGAACGATCACGCCTTGCTCGCGCAACTTCGCCGCCAGCCCCGCCGCATCGTGTTTCGGATGACGCGCAAAAATGAAGTTCGCCGCCGACGGCAAGACTTCAAAGCCCTTCGCTTCCAATTGCGCAACGACCTGTTCACGATGCTCGATGACCAACCGGCAGGTCTTGTCGAAGTACTCACGATCTTCAAACGCTGCGGCTGCACCGACATTCGCGAGACGATCCAGCGGATACGAGTTGAAGCTGTTCTTGATCCGCTCCAGCGCCTCAATGAGTTCCGGATGCCCCACCGCCAGCCCCACCCGCAGGCCCGCCAGTGAACGGGACTTGGACAGGGTCTGGGTCACCAGCAGGTTCGGGTAACGGTCCACCAGGCTGATCGCCGTCTCACCCCCGAAGTCGATGTAAGCCTCATCGACCACGACCACCGAATCCGGGCTGGCCTTGAGGATTTGCTCCACGGCATCCAGCGCCAACAGGCAACCCGTCGGTGCATTCGGATTCGGGAAGATGATCCCGCCGTTCGGCTTGGCGTAGTCCGCCGGGTTGATCTGGAACTGCTCGTCCAGCGGCACGGCGTCGAAGGTGATGCCATACAAGCCGCAATAAACCGGATAGAAGCTGTAGCTGATGTCCGGAAACAGCAGCGGCTGATCGTGTTGCAGCAAACCGTGAAAGATGTGCGCCAGGACTTCATCGGAACCGTTGCCGAGGAATACCTGATTGCTCTGTACGCCGTAGTACTTGGCGACCGCTTGCTTGAGCAGGTCGCTGTTCGGGTCCGGGTACAGACGCAGGTTGTCATTCAGTTCGGTCTGCATCGCCGCCAAGGCTTTTGGCGATGGGCCGTACGGGTTTTCGTTGGTGTTGAGCTTCACCAGTTTCGCCAGTTTGGGCTGCTCGCCCGGCACGTAAGGCACCAGATTCTTGACGAACGGGCTCCAGAATTTACTCATGTTCAGTTCCCCTGCCCTTGCGGAAAATCTTCGTCAACGATGCGGTATTCGGCGCTACGGGCGTGCGCGGTCAGCGACTCGCCACGGGCCAGCACAGAAGCAGTTTTGCCCAGTTCGGACGCACCCTGCTCAGAGCAGAAAATGATCGACGAACGTTTCTGGAAGTCGTACACGCCCAGCGGCGAAGAGAACCGCGCGGTGCCGGACGTCGGCAATACGTGGTTCGGGCCGGCGCAGTAATCGCCCAAGGCTTCGGAAGTGTGACGCCCCATGAAGATCGCGCCAGCGTGGCGAATCTTCGGCAACCAGGCCTGCGGATCAGCAACGGACAACTCAAGGTGTTCCGGCGCGATGCGGTTGGCCACTTCGATGGCTTGGTCCATGTCACGAACCTTGATCAGCGCGCCACGGCCATTGATCGAGGTTTCAATGATCTCGGCACGCTCCATGGTCGGCAGCAGTTTGGCAATGCTGGCGGCAACCATGTCGAGGAACTCGGCGTCCGGGCTGACCAGAATCGCCTGGGCGTCTTCGTCGTGCTCGGCCTGGGAGAACAGGTCCATGGCAATCCAGTCCGGATCGGTCTTGCCGTCGCACACCACGAGGATTTCGGAGGGGCCGGCGATCATGTCGATGCCGACCTGGCCAAACACATGGCGCTTGGCCGTGGCGACATAGATGTTGCCCGGACCGACCACCTTGTCGACCTTCGGCACGCTTTCGGTGCCGTAAGCCAGCGCGGCGACCGCTTGAGCGCCGCCGATGGTGAACACGCGGTCGACGCCGGCGATGCAGGCTGCAGCCAGCACCAGCTCGTTGATTTCACCGCGAGGCGTCGGCACCACCATGACCACTTCGGTCACGCCGGCCACCTTCGCCGGAATCGCGTTCATCAGTACCGAAGAAGGATAAGACGCCTTGCCTCCCGGTACATACAGGCCGGCGCGATCCAGTGGCGTGACCTTCTGGCCCAGCACGGTGCCGTCGGCTTCGGTGTAGCTCCAGGAATCCTGTTTCTGTTTCTCGTGGTAGCTGCGTACTCGAGTCGCGGCTTTTTCCAGCGCTTCACGCTGAGGCACGGTGATTCGGGTCAGGGCCAGTTCCAGACGTTCGCGAGGCAAGATCAAGTCCGCCATGGACGCGACTTGCAGGCCGTCGAACTTTAGGGTGAACTCCACCAACGCGGCATCGCCACGCTCGCGCACAGCCTTGATGATGTCCAACACCCGCTGATTGACCGAGTCGTCAGACACACTTTCCCAGCTCAGCAGATGATCCAGATGATGTGCGAAATCCGGGTCAGCAGCGTTGAGTCGGCGAATTGCAGTCGGTGCGGTCATAGCGAGAGCCTCATAGAATTGGCAAAAACTCAGGCGCCCTAACTTAGCAGTCGTTTCCGCTTGGGCACCTGAGAATTCTGGCTATGAGGCGGATAGACGGGCGCGACTTAACGTCGCGCAGGTGAATCAGCCGCGGTGTCGAGACTCCACTGCCTTGCGCAGGGTGTCGATCAACGCCTGGATACGGGTGTGCTGCATTTTCATCGAAGCTTTGTTGACGATCAGCCGGGAGCTGATGTCGGCAATGAAATCCTGGGGTTCCAGGCCATTGGCGCGCAGGGTGTTGCCGGTGTCGACCACGTCGATGATCTTGTCCGCAAGACCGATCAGCGGCGCCAGTTCCATCGAGCCGTAAAGCTTGATGATATCGACCTGGCGGCCCTGTTCGGCGTAGTAGCGCTTGGCAACGTTGACGAACTTGGTCGCCACCCGCAAACGGCCCTTGGGCTCGACATCGCCGATACGGCCAGCGGTCATCAGCTTGCAGAGGGCAATTCGCAGGTCTAAAGGCTCGTACAAACCTTGGCCGCCATATTCCATCAGCACATCTTTACCAGCGACGCCCAGGTCAGCGGCACCATGCTCGACGTACGTCGGCACATCGGTGGCGCGCACGATCAGCAGCCGCACATCGGCCTGAGTCGTGGGGATAATCAGCTTGCGGCTCTTGTCCGGATTCTCGGTCGGCACGATGCCCGCTTCAGCCAGAAGCGGCAGGGTGTCGTCAAGGATGCGGCCCTTGGACAGTGCGATGGTCAACATGGGAAACGTCAGTCCTTATCAAGGTACTCGTGCCCGGTCGCAAATGGCGCCGAACACACATCTAGGGTGAAGCACCCTCGACTTGAAGCGAAATCAACGGGCACGTCCTTGTGCCCATGAAGCAGAAACTAGCCCGGTACGCGGCGGATCTTGGCGCCGAGCATCTGCAGTTTCTCTTCGATGCACTCGTAACCACGGTCGATGTGGTAGATGCGGTCGATCAGGGTGTCACCTTCAGCGATCAGCGCCGAGATCACCAGGCTGGCCGAAGCACGCAGATCGGTGGCCATGACTGGCGCGCCTTTCAGCTTCTCGGTACCGGTGACGATGGCAGTGTTGCCTTCGACCTGGATCTTGGCGCCCATGCGGTGCAGTTCGTAAACGTGCATGAAGCGGTTCTCGAAGATCGTCTCGATCACGGCACCGGTGCCTTCGGCAATGGCGTTGAGGGAGATGAACTGCGCTTGCATGTCAGTCGGGAACGCCGGGTAAGGAGCGGTCCGCACGTTGACGGCTTTAGGCCGCTTGCCGTGCATGTTCAGCTCGATCCAGTCTTCGCCGCAGGTGATTTCCGCGCCCGATTCCTTGAGTTTCTCAAGAACGGCTTCGAGGATGGTCGGATCAGTGTCCTTGACCTTCACACGACCGCCGGTCACGGCAGCAGCGACCAGGTAGGTGCCGGTTTCGATACGGTCAGGCATCACTTTGTAAGTGGTCGGGTGCAGACGCTCGACGCCATCGATGGTGATGGTGTCGGTGCCCGCGCCAGTGATCTTGGCGCCCATGGCGATCAGGAAGTTCGCCAGGTCGATGACTTCAGGTTCGCGAGCGGCGTTTGCCAGAACGCTGCGACCCTTGGCCAGAGCGGCCGCCATCATGATGTTCTCGGTACCGGTCACGCTGACGGTGTCGAAGAAGAAGTGCGCACCGCGCAGGCCGCCTTCAGGCGCCTTGGCCTTGATGTAGCCGCCCTCGACGTCGATGACCGCGCCCATGGCTTCGAGGCCACGGATGTGCAGGTCAACCGGACGCGAACCGATGGCGCAACCGCCAGGCAGTGCGACTTCGGCCTCACCGAAACGGGCAACCATCGGGCCCAGCACCAGAATCGACGCACGCATGGTTTTAACCAGTTCGTACGGGGCGATCAGGGTCTTGATGGTGCGCGGGTCGATTTCGACGCTGAGTTTCTCGTCGATCACCGGCTCGATGCCCATGCGACCGAACAGCTCGATCATGGTGGTGATGTCGTGCAGGTGCGGCAGGTTGGCGACCGTCACCGGACCATCGCACAGCAAGGTGGCAGCCAGGATCGGCAGGGCAGAGTTCTTTGCCCCGGAGATGCGGATTTCGCCATCAAGACGAACGCCACCGGTAATAATCAATTTATCCATAAGAATCTCGACGCCCTTGGGCTCAGGTGCGCTCGGCCCAGGCCGCGCTGCTGAAAAATTTCATAGTGACCGCATGGATGCTGCCATCGGTGATCCATGGGTTCAAATGGGCATAGATCTGCTGCTGACGCTTCACCGGGCTCAACGCCGCCAGTTCATCGCTAATCACGTTTAGCTGAAAGTTGCAGCCTTCACCCTCAACTTCTACCTGCACTTGTGAAAGAGAATCAGACAGCTTTCCTTCAAGGAAGCTCTTTACTTCGTTGGCCTGCATGCTCAACCTCAATCGGCGCCCTGTGCGCGCGGGTCGGACATCATACAAAAAAGCCCCGCGCCTGCGAACCCCGCGAAGCAGGACTCTGACGGGGGGCTTCCTCATAGATGCGGTTAGGGATGCGCCAAGAGCTCGGTCAATTCGCTGACCTGAGCGATTTCGCGCATATCTTCTGGCATTCCACGGATGCTCAGCGCCTTGCCGGCCTCCTCTGCATCACGCATGAAACACAGCAGCAGCGACAAGCCGACACTGCTGGACTTCAACACCGCCGAGCAATCGATCACCAGTGCGGCGGCCTTGCTGGACTTGATCAGCGCCTGCCCCTGCTTGCGCAAGCCCGGGCCGGTGCGGTAATCCAGCATGCCGCTAAGCGTCAGCTCGCCGGAATCGCTCATGCGAATGGCCGACACACTCATTGAGCTTGCGTCTCAGTGGTTTGCTTCTGGCTGGCGTCCTTGGCTTTGGCGACTTCCCCGGCCCAACCATTGATGGTCTTGTCCAGGTCGTTGCCATTGCGCTGCATCGCATCAGCGAACTGATCACGGAACAGCTTGCCGATGTTAATGCCGTTGATGATCACGTTGCGCAGTTTCCACTCGCCATTGATCTTTTCGAGTGTGTAAGACACAGGATAGATCGCGCCGTTGGTACCTTTGACCGTCATGGCAACGCTTGTACGGTCTCCCGACTCATCCTTGGCAGGGTCGACGACGATCCCCTGATTGTTGTACTCGAGCAACGCGTTGCCATAGAACTGGAACAGACCCTTTTTGAAGTTTTCTTCAAAAGTCTTCATCTGCGCAGGCGTGGCTTTGCGTGAATACTTGACCGTCATGATGCTTTTGGAGATGCCCTCGGCATCCACCACAGGTCCGACGATGGTGTTCAGCGCCGTATAGAAGTCTTGCGGGTCTTGCTTGTACTTCTCTTTATTGGCCGACAGATCGGCAAGTAACCGACTGGTGGTGTCCTGCACGATATCGTGCGCCGAGGGCGCTGCCACAGCGTTAGCCATCAACGGCAGGGCCGCGAGTAATACCAACAGGCCACGTCGCAAGGTAGAGATCATTAAAAAGCTCCTCATTTGGCGTCTTTACTAACGGTATTGAGCAGAAATTTACCGATCAGATCCTCAAGTACCAACGACGACTGCGTGTCGTGGATGGTTGAACCATCCTTGAGCAAGGTTTCTTCCCCGCCCACGCTGAGACCGATGTACTTCTCGCCCAACAGGCCAGCGGTCAGGATAGATGCAGTGGAGTCAGTCGGCAGGTTATCTACGCGCTTTTCCAGCTGCATGGTCACTCGACCGGTGAAACTGTCGCGGTCCAGATCGATCGCCGTAACCTTGCCGATGGTCACACCGGCCATGGTCACTTTAGCTCTGACAGTCAAACCGGCGATATTGTCGAAGTACGCATACGTTTTATAAGTATCGGTGGTTGCGCTCGGGGACAGACCACTCACCCGCAACGCCAGCAACAGCAAAGCCAGGATGCCAGCCAGCAAGAAAAGGCCGACACCGATTTCCAGGGTGCGGTTTTGCATCAGAAATCTCCAAACATCAAGGCGGTCAGAATAAAGTCCAGGCCGAGTACAGCCAAAGAGGCATACACCACGGTCTTGGTAGTGGCACGACTGATCCCCTCGGAAGTGGGCTCGCAGTCATAGCCTTGAAATACGGCGATCCAGGTCACGACAAAGGCGAAAACGATGCTTTTGATGATGCCGTTGAGCACATCGTCAGCAAAGGTCACGCTGTTCTGCATGTTGGACCAGTAGGAACCTTCATAGACACCCAGCCAGTCAACGGCCACCCACGAACCACCCCAGATGCCCACCACGCTGAAGATCATCGCCAGCACCGGCAGGGAAATGAAGCCGGCCCACAGGCGCGGGGCAATGATGTACTTGAGCGGGTCGACACCAATCATTTCCAGACTGGACAACTGCTCGGTGGACTTCATGTTGCCGATTTCGGCAGTCAATGCCGAACCGGCGCGCCCGGCGAACAACAATGCCGTGACCACGGGGCCCAGTTCGCGCAACAGCGTCAGCGCAACCATCTGGCCGACCGCCTGCTCCGAACCGTAGCTGGATAGAATATTGAAGCCTTGCAGCGCCAGCACCATGCCGATGAATACCCCGGAGACCACGATGATCACCAGGGACATCACGCCCACTGAATGCAGTTGCTTGATCAGCAGGCCAAAACCGCCACCAATGCCACCACGGCCGAGCAAGGCATGAAACAGGAATATCGCCGAACGACCGAACACCCCCAGCACGTCAATGCCAGAGTGGCCGAACCGGCGAACCCGCTCTATTAGTGAAATCTTGCGCATCAACGCTTCCCCAGAAGATCTGCGCGGTAATCCGTCGCTGGAAAGTGATAGGCGACCGGACCGTCCGGCTCGCCTGTCATGAATTGACGGATGCGTGGTTCCTGCGAGTTCATCAGTTCCTCGGGAGTGCCCTGCCCCAACACCTGGCCTTCACCGACGACATAGATGTAATCGGCGATGCTCGCAGTCTCGGCCAGGTCGTGGGAGACCACGATACTGGTGATGCCCAACGCATCGTTGAGCAGGCGGATCAGGCGCACCAGCACACCCATGGCGATGGGGTCCTGGCCGACAAAGGGCTCGTCATACATGAGGATTTGCGGATCGAGGGCAATCGCCCGGGCCAGAGCGACACGACGCTTCATGCCGCCGGACAACTCGTCAGGCATCAGGTCGATGGCGCCACGCAAGCCCACGGCCTGCAATTTGAGCAGGACAATGTCCCGGATCATTTCTTCCGGCAGTTCGGTATGAACGCGTAGCGGAAAGGCGACGTTCTCGAACACGTCGAGATCGGTGAACAGTGCACCACTCTGAAAAAGCACGCCCATGTGCTTGCGCGCATCGAATAGATCACTGCGCGACAGCTTCGGCAGGTTCTGCCCGTTGACCCAGACTTCGCCTTTGGTGGGCCGCAACTGTGCGCCCATCAGCCGCAACAGCGTAGTCTTGCCACACCCGGAAGGCCCCATGATGCCGGTGACCTTGCCGCGCGGGATACGTATATCGACGTTATTGAAAATGCTGCGCGCACCGCGCTTGAAGGTCAGTCCCTTCAGCTCGACCGCGTAGGCTTTATCGGCACTCATCTAAACTCCTTGCGATGCAGCCTCTCACTCGGACGCCTGACTTTCTGACGAAAGCACATACCTCCCGGGCAGGCCGAACTGGCGGCGAACTATATCACTGCAAAGGCCAAGCGCCCAAGGCCCAAGCCGGGCCATGTTCAGCAACATGACAGGGCAAAAGCTTCTATTGAGGGGTATTCGGTAACAGGGAATGACAAAGCGCGACGAACTTGCGTGAGGGTTTCGATCATTACCGTTATAATCGCCGCCTTTTCATCAGGCTATACGATTTCTGACATGAGCCAATCCAGCGACCTGATTCAATCTGCTCAACGCACCATCCGCCTCGAACTGGAAGCCGTACAAGGCTTGCTGCCCCGTATCGACGCAGATTTCGTACGCGCTTGCGAGATGATTCTGGCCAGCAAAGGCCGCGTGGTCGTGGTCGGCATGGGCAAATCCGGGCACATCGGCAACAAGATCGCCGCCACCCTGGCCAGCACCGGCACCACGGCCTTTTTCGTGCACCCGGCCGAAGCCAGCCACGGCGACATGGGCATGATCACCCGCGACGACATCATCCTGGCGCTGTCGAACTCCGGCTCCACCCATGAAATCGTTACCCTGCTGCCACTGATCAAGCGTCTGGGCATTCAATTGATCAGCATGACCGGCAACCCTGAATCACCACTGGCGAAGGCTGCCGAGGTCAACCTCAACGTGCGCGTCGAGCACGAAGCCTGCCCGCTTAACCTGGCACCGACCTCGTCGACCACTGCCGCGCTGGTCATGGGCGACGCCCTGGCCGTTGCGCTGCTGGAAGCCCGCGGCTTTACCGCTGAAGATTTCGCCTTTTCCCACCCCGGTGGCGCGCTTGGCCGACGCCTGCTGCTGAAAGTGGAAAACGTCATGCACGCTGGGCAAGAGCTGCCACACGTTCAACGCGGCACTCTGCTCAAGGACGCATTGATGGAAATGACCCGAAAGGGCCTGGGCATGACGGCGATCCTCGAAGCCGATGGCAAACTCGCCGGGATCTTCACCGACGGCGACCTGCGCCGCACCCTGGACCGTGCCATCGATATCCATCACGCGACCATCGACGAGGTCATGACCGTTCACGGCAAGACTGCCCGTCCCGAGATGCTCGCGGCCGAGGCTCTGAAAATCATGGAAGACCATCGAATCAACGCGCTGGTGGTGGTGGACAAGGAGGACCGTCCGATCGGCGCCTTCAACCTGTCCGATCTGCTGCGCGCAGGAGTAATGTGATGAGCACCGACCTGTTGCAACGCGGCAAGAACATCAAGCTGGCGATTTTCGACGTCGATGGCGTACTGACCGACGGACGCCTGTACTTCCTTGAAGACGGCAGCGAATTCAAGACCTTCAACACCCTCGACGGCCAAGGCATCAAGATGTTGATGGCAGCCGGCGTGCAGACCGCTATCATCAGCGGCCGCAAGACCCCGGTGGTCGAGCGACGAGCGAAGAACCTCGGCATTCCACACCTGTACCAGGGGCGCGAAGACAAACTGGTGGTGCTCGACGAGCTTCTTGCCCAACTCAACCTAAGCTATGAGCAAGTCGCCTATCTCGGCGACGACCTGCCGGACCTGCCGGTGATTCGCCGCGTCGGCCTGGGCATGGCGGTGGCCAACGCCGCCAGTTTCGTCCGTGAACACGCCCACGGCATCACCCAGGCTCGTGGTGGCGAGGGTGCCGCTCGCGAATTCTGCGAATTGATCCTGCGCGCCCAAGGCCGCCTCGATGCGGCCAACGCCGCGTACCTGTGAGCCAACTATGCTGAGTAAAAAGATTCGCAAAATCCTGGTATTCGGTTGCATCGCAGCGATATTCGCGGCGGTCGGCTACTGGAACATCAGCCCGGAACGCTTCCTCGACCAGCCCGTGGCAAAGGTCGATGAAACCGCGATCGACTATTACGCGGTCAACGCCCACAGCGTGCAGTACCTGCCGGACGGTAAACTGCAATACGAAATGACGTCCGACAAGGTTGAACACCTGAAGGCGACCGAAGTGACGCTGTTGACCAATCCGGATCTGAACCTATTCCGCGGCACCCAATTCCCCTGGCACGTCCAGAGCGAACGTGGCGAAGTCAATCCGGATGGCACTCAGGTCGAACTGATCGACTCGGTGCGCATCACGCGTTTCGACGAGAAAAACCGCAAGACGCTGATTACCACCACCCGCATGACAGTGTTCCCGCAACAGCAATATGCGCAGACCGATCAACCCGTTAGAATCGACGGCGCTGGTGGTGTCTCGACTGGCAAGGGAATGAAGGCGTATTTGAAAGAAAGCAGGATACACCTGCTATCGAACGTAAGAGGACAGTATGAGGCTCGTTAAAACCCTCCCTATTTTGCTCGGCCTGAGCGCAGCACTGGGAAGCGTGAGCGCCTGGGCTCTGCCGGACGATCAACAGCAGCCTATCCGCATCCAGGCGGACGACGCCCAACTGGACGACAAGAACGGCATTGCCACCTATAAAGGTGACGTGATCATCACCCAGGGCTCGATGAAGGTCACCGGCAATACTGTGACCATGACCCGCACCCCAGCCGGCGATATCGACGTAGTGACTTCGGTGGGCAACCTCGCCTACTTCGAGCAACTGCAAACAGCAGGCGATACAAAGCCGGTTCAAGGCTATGGCGTCACTATCCAGTACCACGCCTCGCAAGACCGTGTCGTGCTGGTCGACCGCGCCAAGGTCATCGACAAGGACGGCAACGTGACCCAAGGCGAGAAAATCGTCTATGACACCAACAAAAAGCTCGCCAGCGCCGGTCGCGCTACGGGCAGCAAGGTCACCGAGTCGCGTCCGCGGATCGACATGGTGATCCAGCCGAAAAAGAAAACCGAAGAGCAAAAGGCCCCGTAATGGCAACTCTGAAAGCTCAGCATCTGGCCAAGAGCTACAAGAGCCGTCAGGTCGTGCGCGACGTCAGCCTGTCCATCGACAGCGGTCAGATCGTCGGCCTGCTAGGCCCCAATGGCGCCGGCAAGACCACCTGCTTCTACATGATTGTCGGTCTGGTACAAGCCGATCAGGGCCGCGTACTGATTGACGATCTGGATGTCAGCCACCAGCCTATGCACGGTCGTGCAAAGGCCGGTATCGGCTATCTTCCGCAAGAAGCATCGATCTTCCGCAAACTCTCGGTAGCTGACAACATCATGGCAATCCTCGAGACCCGCAAGGAGCTCGACAAGACCGGTCGTCGCAAAGAGCTGGAAAGCCTGCTGCAGGAATTCCACATCAGCCACATCCGCGACAACCTCGGCATGAGTCTGTCCGGGGGTGAACGCCGCCGTGTGGAAATCGCCAGGGCACTGGCCACCAACCCGAAATTCATCCTCCTCGACGAACCATTCGCCGGCGTGGACCCGATTTCGGTGGGCGACATCAAGCAGATCATCTATCACCTCAAGGCCAAGGGCATTGGTGTGCTGATCACTGACCACAACGTTCGTGAAACCCTGGATATCTGCGAAACCGCCTACATCGTCAACGATGGCCAGCTGATAGCTGAAGGTGACTCTGCCACCATCCTGGCCAACGATCTGGTCAAGGAAGTGTACCTGGGCCATGAATTCCGCCTGTAAGCACTAAGGTGCCTGGCTAGTCGACCGAACGCTTGTCTCGATAAAAATGAATACTTTTTTATTGTTACAGCGCTCTAGGCAAACGTTGCAGTTTCAGGCATATAATTTGCTTATGTTTGGCGCTCCGGCGCCCTGTAGTGGATGGCGCATGTGCGCCGGCGAATAAGGTGTTAAGCCCCTGCCATGAAACCATCGCTAGTCTTGAGAATGGGCCAGCAGCTGACGATGACACCGCAGCTGCAACAGGCCATCCGCCTGCTCCAATTGTCGACCCTGGACCTGCAACAGGAAATCCAGGAGGCCCTGGAGTCCAATCCGATGCTCGAACGCCAGGAAGAAGGCGACGACTTCGATAACGCCGACCCCTTGGCCGACAAAGCGGAACAGCCACCCAACGCCGATGTTTCGGAACCCTCCTACCAGGAAACCGCCCCGACGGTGGACAACCTCGAGGAAGGTGACTGGAACGAGCGCATTCCCAACGAGCTGCCTGTCGACACCGCGTGGGAAGACGTCTACCAGACCAGCGCCAGCAGCCTGCCGAGTAACGATGACGACGAGTGGGATTTCACCACCCGTACATCGGCCGGCGAAAGCCTGCAAAGCCACCTGCTGTGGCAACTGAACCTGGCACCGATGTCCGACACTGATCGCCTGATTGCCGTGACCCTGATCGACTGCATCAACAATCAGGGCTACCTGGACGAAACCCTCGAGGAGATTCTCGAAGCCTTCGATCCGGAACTGGACATCGAACTGGACGAAATCGAAGCCGTCCTGCACCGCATCCAGCAATTCGAACCCGCTGGCATCGGCGCCCGCAACCTGGGCGAATGCCTGCTGCTGCAATTGCGTCAGTTGTCCGCCAAGACCCCTTGGCTGGTGGAGGCCAAACGCCTGGTCACCGATTACATCGACCTGCTCGGCAGCCGCGATTACAGCCAGCTGATGCGTCGCATGAAGCTCAAGGAAGATGAACTGCGCCAAGTGATTGAACTGGTCCAGAGCCTCAACCCGCGCCCAGGCTCGCAGATCGAGTCCAGCGAAGCCGAATACGTCGTTCCCGACGTGATCGTACGCAAGGACAACGAGCGCTGGCTGGTGGAACTGAACCAGGAATCCGTGCCACGACTGCGGGTCAATGCTCAATACGCCGGTTTCGTGCGCCGCGCCGACACCAGCGCCGACAACACCTTCATGCGCAATCAGTTGCAAGAGGCCCGCTGGTTCATCAAGAGCCTGCAAAGCCGCAACGAAACCCTGATGAAAGTAGCCACTCAGATCGTCGAGCATCAGCGCGGCTTTCTTGAATACGGTGACGAAGCCATGAAACCGCTGGTCCTGCATGACATCGCCGAAGCGGTGGGCATGCACGAATCGACGATTTCTCGGGTGACCACGCAGAAATTCATGCATACCCCACGGGGCATATATGAACTGAAATACTTTTTCTCCAGTCACGTCAGCACCTCTGAGGGCGGTGAATGCTCGTCTACGGCGATCCGCGCGATCATCAAAAAACTGGTTGCCGCGGAAAATCAGAAAAAGCCGTTGAGTGACAGCAAGATCGCTGGTTTACTGGAGGCACAAGGCATTCAGGTGGCTCGCCGCACCGTCGCCAAGTACCGCGAATCCCTCGGGATCGCGCCTTCGAGCGAACGCAAGCGGTTGATGTAGAGCCACGCCACAGCGTTCCAGTGGCAGGCATTTCTGCCTGCCGCTTTATGCACTGGCAACGAAGGAGAGCTGTATGCAAGTCAACATCAGTGGACACCAACTGGAAGTGACCGAACCTCTTCGCACCTACATCGGCGAAAAACTCGAACGATTAGAGAGGCATTTCGACAAGATCACCAACGTGCAAGTCACGATGACGGTCGAAAAGCTCAAGCAGAAAATCGAAGCCACGCTGCATATTCCCGGCAATGAAGTGGTCGCAAATGCGGAGCATACCGACATGTACGCGGCGATCGACGCACTGACCGACAAGCTGGATAAACAACTCAAAAAGCATAAGGAAAAGACCCAAAGCCTCCTCCAGGGCGCGACCGGTCGTTAACACTCCCAACCCATGATCCGACTTGAAAGCATCCTGACCCCCGGCCGTTCCCTCGTGAACGTGCCGGGCGGCAGTAAAAAGAAAGCCCTCGAGCAAATTGCCAACCTTATCCACCGCGAAGTGCCGGATCTGGCGATGCAGGATGTCTTCGAGAGTCTGGTCGCCCGTGAAAAACTCGGTTCCACCGGTTTTGGCAACGGCATCGCCATCCCTCACTGTCGCCTGAAGGGCTGCAACTCGCCCATCAGTGCCTTGATGCACCTCGACGCCCCCATCGATTTCGACGCCATCGACGGTGCCCCGGTTGACCTGCTGTTCGTTCTGCTGGTCCCGCAAGCTGCCACCGATGCGCACCTGGAGCTACTGCGCCAGATCGCCAGCATGCTCGATCGCAAGGAAGTGCGCGAAAAACTGCGCAGCGCCCCGAGCAATGAAGCCTTGTATCAGGTTGTCCTGGACGAGCAAAACGGTCAGTAATCATGCGCTTGATCATCGTCAGTGGCCGCTCCGGCTCAGGTAAAAGTACCGCGCTCGATGTTCTCGAGGACAACGGCTACTACTGCATCGACAACCTTCCCGCCGGCCTGTTGCCGGAACTGGCCGAACGCGCGTTGATTCACACCGAGCTGGCACAACCGCTGGTTGCCGTATCCATCGATGCGCGTAACTTGCCAAGTCACTTGTCGCGTTTTCCGGAGCTGCTGGAAGAAGTGCGCAGCCGGCATATCCAGTGCGATGTGCTTTATCTGGACGCCGACGAAGAAACCTTGCTCAAACGCTTCTCGGAAACCCGCCGGCGTCACCCTCTGAGCAATGCCAATCGCTCGCTGGCCGAAGCCATCAACGATGAAACCAGCCTGCTCGGGCCGATTGCCGACCTCGCCGATCTCAAAGTAAACACCACCAACCTGAACCTGTATCAGCTGCGCGATACCATCAAGCTGCGCCTGCTGAACCAGCCGGAGCCCGGTACTGCGTTTCTGGTGGAGTCTTTTGGTTTCAAGCGTGGCATGCCGGTGGACGCCGATCTGGTGTTCGACGTGCGTTGCCTGCCCAATCCCTATTGGAAGCCGGAATTGCGCGATCATTCCGGGCTCGATCAACCGGTCGCCGAGTACTTGGCGGCACAGCCGGATGTCGAAGAGATGTTCCAGGACATTTCCACGTACTTGCTCAAATGGCTGCCACGCTTCGCCGCCAGCAACCGTGCTTATGTCACCATTGCCATTGGCTGCACCGGCGGACATCACCGCTCCGTCTACCTGACCGAACGTCTGGGCCAGGCCCTGCAAAAAACCCTGAAGAACGTCCAGGTTCGCCACCGCGACCTCAGCTAAAGGATTCACACCGCGATGCCTGCTCTGGAAATTGAAATCATCAACAAACTGGGTTTGCATGCCCGTGCTTCTGCGAAATTCGTTGGCGTCGCCGGTGAGTTCAAGGATTGCACGATCCGGGTCGGACGTACTCCCGAGTCCATGGTAGACGGAAAAAGCATCATGGCCATGATGATGCTCGCTGCCGGCAAGGGAACAATAATTCACCTGAGCACCGAAGGTGAGCAGGCTGACGAAGCTTTGCAGGCTTTGGTGGATTTGATAAAGGACTACTTCGGCGAAGGTGGTTAAGCACTCGCTTAGGCGAGCGCTGTATCCATCACCATCATCAAGCAAAACCCGATCAGCAACCCAAGACTTGCAAGCTTGTCGTGACCATTGCGGCGCGACTCGGGAATGACTTCATGGGTGACCACCAGCAACATTGCCCCGGCCGCCAGCGCCAACCCCAAGGGCAACAACAGTTCAGCCAGGCTCACCAGCCAAGCGCACAACAGCGCGAAGACTGGTTCGACCAGACCTGATGCAGCACCGATCAGGAACGCCTTGACCCGCGACATCCCTGCCCCGGCCAATACCAGCGCGATTACCAGACCTTCCGGCACATCCTGCAAGGCGATGCCCATGGCCAGGCTATCAGCGTCGGGCATGCCACCACCCGCCGACACACCAACCGCCATGCCTTCGGGGATGTTGTGGGCGATGATGGCAAACACAAACAACCAGATACGCGGTGGGATCACGGGCCGTTCCAGGGAGCCGACCCACATTTGCGGACTGGCTCCGGAGACCTTTCGATCCACCAGAAACAGCCCGAACGCACCCAGCATGATGCCGAAACTGATCAGTCCGCTGGCCGCCCAAGGCGTCAGCCCCAAGTTTTCAGCGGCGGAGATCCCGGGAACGATCAACGAAAAAGCTGTCGCCGCGAGCATCACCCCGGCCCCGAAGCCAAGCAGTGAATCACTGACTGCCTGGGGCATCCGCCGAATCACCAGCACAGGCACCGCGCCCAAGGCAGTGCCCAAGGCGCAGATCGCTCCGCCTTGCAGGGCGCGCAGCAGTTTCGGCTCAAGGTCCAGCCATGCCAGCCCTTGGGCAACCAATAACGTCATACCCGCCAGCAGTAACAGCGATCCGAATGCGTAACGAAACATTCGTCCACTTCCGATCGCCAGTGTTTCAGTGCCCATAGCCAGCCTTGGATTGTTTTTGTAGAAGTCTTAAACCAGTGCAGACTGATAGCGCGTAGCGACTTCAGGCCAATTGATCACGTTGTAGAACGCGTTGATGTATTCCGGGCGACGGTTCTGATAACGCAGGTAATACGCATGCTCCCAAACATCCAGTCCGAGGATTGGCGTATTACCGTTCATCAACGGGCTGTCCTGATTACCGCTGCTTTCAACGACCAGCCTCTTTTGCGGCGTCACACTGAGCCACGCCCAGCCGCTGCCGAAACGCGTCAACGCGGCTTTGGTGAAGGCTTCCTTGAAACTGTCGATACCGCCGAGCTGTTCCTCAATCGCGCTTGCCAATTCACCTTCAGGGTTGCCGCCGCCGTTGGGCGCCATCACTTCCCAGAACAGCGAATGGTTGGCGTGACCACCGCCCTGATTGACTACTGCCGCACGAAGCTTTTCCGGCAGTTGCTGGATGCTGGCCACCAGTTTTCCCACTGGCCACTCGGCAAACTCGGTGCCTTCAACCGCAGCGTTGAGGTTGTTGATGTAGGTCTGGTGGTGCTTGGTGTAGTGGATTTCCATGGTCTGCGCATCGATGTGCGGTTCCAGGGCGTCGTAGGCGTATGGCAAGACAGGCAGGGTAAAAGCCATTTTCAATGAACTCCATGATGTAGAGGCGTAGGCGCTACGGCATCGATATGCAGCAAACGATGGGTGCGCGGATACTCGCCGTGTTCGCTGATGAAATTCAGCAGTTCGACGTAGGTCTTGCTGCTCTGGCGCAACGCTGCTTCGCGCAGGGCCGGCGCCAGTCGTGGGTCCTGCATGGCCTGCAACAACCGCTGATGGATGGCGCACAAGTACTCGGCACTCTCCTCCGGCTGGTTCAGACGCAAGTGAAGATCTGCCAGGTTGTGATGGGAAATCACGCAGGCCGCCACCGCTTCGTCGGCATCCGCCCAGCGCTCGAACAACACCTGAGCCAAGGCCAATGCCTGCAAGTAAGCCTCGCGGGCATCGACCAATTCGCCCAGCATGAAACAGCGATTAGCCCTTTCGATCGTGCGTTTCCAGTGCTCCATGGTGAGCCTCCAAAGCGGTTGCGGTGATTACACGCCGCCTGCGGTGAGTTTTTCCGGGTCCAGCAAGACCTCAAGCTGGCTGCGTGTCAGGTCGGTGTGTTCCAGAGCAACATCAATCACCGGCTGTCCTTGTTGATAGGCCTTCTTGGCGATCTCCGCGGCTTTTTGGTAACCAATGATCGGGTTGAGTGCGGTGACCAGGATCGGGTTGCGCGACAGCGCTTCCTTGAGCCTGGCTTCGTTGACCTTGAAGCTGGCGATGGCCTTTTCACCCAGCAGATGGCTGGAGTTGGCCAGCAACTCGATGCTGCTCAGCAGGTTCTGGGCGATGATCGGCAGCATCACGTTCAGCTCGAAATTACCCGACTGACCGGCGATGGTGATGACCGTGTCATTGCCGATGACTTGGGCGGCGACCATGGCGGTTGCTTCCGGGATCACCGGGTTGACCTTGCCAGGCATGATCGAAGAACCCGGCTGCAAGGCTTCGAGCTCGATTTCACCAAGGCCGGCCAGCGGGCCGGAGTTCATCCAGCGCAGGTCGTTGGCGATTTTCATCAGAGAAACGGCCGTGGCCTTGAGCTGACCCGAAACACTGACCGCCGTGTCCTGGGAGCCAATCAGTGCAAACAGATCCTTACCCGGTTTGAATTGCACCTGCGTCAGCGTGCTCAGTTGCTCACTGAAACGCGCCGCGAATTGCGGATGAGCATTGATTCCGGTGCCCACTGCCGTTCCGCCTTGAGCAAGGGATTGCAGGCTCGGCAGCAGATCTTGCAAATGAACGATGTTGGCCTTGAGCTGCTGCGCCCAACCGTTGAGCACCTGACTCATGCGCACCGGCATGGCGTCCATCAAGTGGGTGCGGCCGGTTTTGACGTGGTGATGAACCTCTTCGGCCTTGCGCTCGATCACCTGTACCAGACGCACCAGCGCCGGCAACAATTGCTCGTGCAACGCCAACGCAGCACTGACGTGAATGGTGGTAGGGATGATGTCGTTGCTGCTTTGGCCACAATTGACGTGATCGTTGGGGCTCACCGGTTCACCCAGCAGACGGCTGGCCAGGGTGGCGATCACTTCGTTGGCGTTCATGTTCGAACTGGTGCCGGAACCGGTCTGGAAGATATCCACCGGAAAATGCTGCATGAAGTCGCTTTGGAGCAGGCCCAGTGCCGCATCGACGATGGCTTTGCCCTGGGATTCGCTGATTTGCTTGAGTTCGACGTTGGCTCGGGCAGCGGCGGCCTTGGCCAGGATCAGCGCACGGATGAACTGCACAGGCATCGGTTTGCCGCTGATGGGGAAGTTATCCACCGCACGCTGGGTTTGTGCGCCATAGAGGGCGTCCACCGGGACCTGAAGTTCGCCCATGCTGTCGCGTTCGATACGAGTTTTACTCATCGGGAAATCCTTGCACCAGTTCTATGAGAGGAATCGAGGGCTGCAACTCGCAGGTCGCCAGTTGCCAGGTGTAGCTCTGCCAGCGCTTGAGGCGGCATTTGCACAGAGAGAGGCGTTCCAGGTCGCGCAACGGGCGCCAGGCCTGGTCCAGACAAAAAGTGCGCCAGTGCCAAGGCAACGCAACATCGGCGGCAGTGTCGAGCAACAAACGCAAAGAAGTTTCGGCGATGGTCCAGGGAGACGTTGCCGTGCAGCAGGCGAGATACCGACCTTCGGCCAGGTAATGTTCGATCAGGCGAGGCTCGTCAGGGTCCATTGCGCAACGGATCTGGCGACTCATCCAGCGCCAGCTTTCGAGGTAAGGCTGCTCGTGCAAGGCAGAACTCATGATCCGGGCTCATTCGGTAATGAGATTTATTATTAGATGATAATGAGAACCAAAACAACCCCGAGAAAATCAATACACAAAAAAGGCGCGCCGCCCAACGATGGGCGGCGCGCCTTTTTGCGTAACGGTTAAGCGTTAGCTACCCGCCACCGTCATCCGTTCGATCAGCACCGAACCTGTGCGAATGTTGCTGCGCAATTCCAGGTCATTACCCACCGCAACGATCTGTTTGAACATGTCACGCATATTGCCAGCGATGGTCACTTCCTGGACCGCAAACTGTATTTCCCCATTCTCGACCCAGTAACCCGCCGCGCCACGGGAGTAATCGCCAGTGACCATGTTCAGGCCCTGGCCCATCAATTCTGTGACCAGCAGGCCGCGGCCCATGCGTCGCAGCAAGGCTGCCTGGTCTTCGTCGCCATGGGTGACGAACAGGTTGTGCACCCCGCCGGCATTGGCGGTGCTCGGCATGCCCAGTTTGCGACCGGAATAGGTGCCGAGGATGTACGACACCAATACGCCGTTTTCGACGAATGGCTTGGCATAAGTCGCCAAACCATCGCCATCAAACGCCGAACTGCCCATCGCACGCATCAAGTGCGGACGCTCATCGAGGGTCAGCCATTCCGGGAACAACTTCTGCCCCAGCGTGCCTTCAAGGAACGACGATTTGCGATACAGGCTGCCACCGGAAATCGCCGAAAGGAAACTGCCGAACAAACCACCGGCCAGTTCCGCGGAAAACAGCACCGGCACTTCGCAGGTCGGTACCGGACGCGCACCCAGACGGCTCGCCGCCCGTTGCGCGGCACGCTGGCCGATGCTCACCGGGTCGGCCAGCAAGCTCCCCTGGCGGTTCACGTCGTACCAGTAATCGCGCTGCATCTGGCCGTCGGCCTCGGCAATCATCACGCAGCTCAAGCTGTGACGAGTCGACGCGTAACCGCCGATGAAACCGTGACTGTTGCCGTAAACAAGGCAGCCCTGGTGGGTGCTGAGGGTGGTGCCGTCGGCGTTCTTGATCCGGCTGTCGGTGGCAAACGCCGCCGCTTCACAGGCCAGGGCCTGCTCGATGGCTTGTTCCGGGGTGATGTCCCATTGATGGAACAGGTCAAAATCCTGCAGATCCTTGGCCATCAGCGCGGCGTCCGCCAGGCCCGAAGCTTCGTCTTCCGACGTGTGCTTGGCGATGGCCAATGCGGCGGCGACGGTTTCGCGAATCGCCTCCGGACCGCTGGCCGACGTGCTGGCCGAGCCTTTGCGCTGGCCAGCGTACAAGGTGATGCCAAAACCCTGATCGCGGTGGAATTCGACGGTTTCGACTTCACGCTGACGCACCGTGGTCGACAGGCCCTGCTCCAGGGACACGGCCACTTCACAGGCACTGGCACCCTGGCGCTTGGCTTCAGCGATGATCTGCTCGACTTGTTCTTGCAGTGCCGGCAACGCTTGTGGGCCGACGCTTTCAACTGCACTCATGCTGTTCTCCACTCAAATTCTGCTTTCGGCTGGGGCCTTCGAGCGACCGGGCCGGACAAGCGGCCCCCGACTGGTTATCATGGCGGCGTTTCTTTGCGGACGGCCACCATGGTTGATTCTTACGACGACTCCCTCGATACGGGAGAAAAAAGCAAATCCCAGGTTAAACGCGAGCTTCATGCTCTGGTTGACCTTGGCGAGCGCCTTACAACACTCAAGCCTGACTTGCTGGCAAAGCTGCCGTTGACCGACGCTTTGCGCCGGGCTCTGGGCGATGCCTCCAAGCACACCGCGAATATCGCGCGTAAACGGCACCTTATGTTCATCGGCAAACTGATGCGCGATCAGGACACTGACGCCATTCTGACTTTGCTCGATCAACTCGATGCCTCCACTCGGCAGTACAACGAACGTTTCCATGGTCTGGAACGCTGGCGCGATCGCTTGATCGCTGGCGACGACGGCGTTCTGGAGAAGTTCGTCATCGACTACCCGGAGGCTGATCGTCAGCAATTGCGCTCCCTGATCCGTCAGGCCCAGCACGAACTGGCGACCAACAAGCCACCGGCATCGAACCGTAAAATCTTCAAGTACATCCGTGAGCTGGACGAGACTCAACGCGGTTTGCGTTAAATCTCGAATCGGGTGAGCTGCATTGCAGTTCACCCGAAGCTCCATTTCTCAAGACCCTGTGCCACCCACAGTGATCGCATCGATTTTCAGGGTTGGCTGGCCGACACCCACCGGTACCGACTGCCCATCCTTGCCACACGTCCCCACGCCGCTGTCCAGCGCCAGATCGTTACCGACCATCGACACCTTGCTCATGGCTTCCGGGCCGTTGCCGATCAACGTCGCGCCTTTGACCGGGGCAGTAATCTTGCCGTCTTCGATCAAGTACGCCTCGCTGGTGGAGAACACGAACTTGCCGCTGGTGATGTCCACCTGACCGCCGCCAAGGTTGGCGCAGTAGATGCCGCGCTTCACCGAGGCGATGATTTCTGCCGGGTCGCTTTCGCCAGCGAGCATGTAGGTGTTGGTCATGCGCGGCATCGGCAGGTGCGCGTAGGATTCGCGGCGACCGTTACCGGTACGGGCCACGCCCATCAGGCGGGCGTTGAGCTTGTCCTGCATGTAGCCTTTGAGTACGCCGTTTTCGATCAGCGTGGTGCACTCGGTCGGCGTGCCCTCATCATCGACGTTCAGGGAACCGCGACGACCGGCCAGCGTGCCGTCATCGACGATGGTGCAAAGTTTGGACGCAACCATCTCGCCCATGCGCCCGCTGTAGGCGGAACTGCCCTTGCGGTTGAAGTCGCCTTCCAGACCGTGGCCGACCGCTTCGTGCAGCAACACGCCGGACCAGCCGGAACCGAGCACCACCGGTAACGTACCGGCCGGCGCCGGGATGGCCTCCAGATTCACCAGTGCCTGACGCAACGCTTCACGGGCATAGCCCATGGCACGGTCATCGCTGAGGAAATAGCGGTAATCGGTACGACCGCCACCGCCATGACCGCCGCGCTCACGACGACCGTTCTGTTCGACGATCACGCTGACGTTAAAGCGCACCAACGGCCGTACATCGGCGGCCAGGCCGCCATCGGTGGAAGCCACGAGGATTCGCTCCCAGACGCCGGCCATGCTCACGGTGACTTGCTGGATACGCGGATCGAGGGCGCGAGTCGCGACGTCGATGCGTTTGAGCAATTCGACCTTCTCGGCACGGGTCATCACTTCCAGTGGGTTGTCCGGCCCGTACAACTGGGCGACATCCTGAGTGGTGAACGCTTGCACCGCGCCGTTCTGCCCGGCGCGGGAGATCGAACGCGCAGCACGGGCCGCAGCGCCAAGGGCTTCGAGGGTAATGGCATTGCTGTAGGCAAAACCGGTTTTCTCACCCGATTGCGCTCGCACACCGACACCTTGGTCGAGATTGAAGCTGCCTTCCTTGACGATCCCGTCTTCCAGCGCCCAGGACTCGGAGATCTGCCCCTGGAAATACAGGTCGGCGGCATCGATGCCAGGGCCGGCCAAATCGCCGAGCACACCTTGCAGGCTCTCGATCGTTACGCCGCCGGGCGCCAGGAGGTGTTCACTGACTGAGGACAACAACTCGCTCATATGCTTTACGCCTTAAATTCGTCGTTCCGGGCAGGTCGCTGTGCGCCCTGCGAGAAAAAGCGCCGGTGACTGGACACCGGCATCCGCGCCCGGATGGACGCCTGTTCGCTGCTATCGCGTTCGGCCAGCAGCACGGCCTCACCTTGGTCCTGCTGCGCCAACACACGTCCCCATGGGTCGATGATTGCCGCATGACCCCAGGTTTCTCGCGGCCCCGGATGGGTTCCACCCTGAGCGGCAGCGAGCACATAACATTGAGTTTCGATGGCCCGCGCGCGAATCAATACATCCCAATGCGCCGCGCCGGTCACCGCGGTAAAGGCCGACGGCGCGGTAATCAACTGCGCACCGGCAGCGCGTAATTCGCTGTACAGCTCCGGGAAGCGCAGGTCGTAACACACGGTCAGCCCGACTCGACCGACGGGCGTGTCCGCCACCACCACCCCACTGCCATAAGCATAGTCATCGGACTCGCGATAACGCCCGCGATTGTCCGCCACATCGACGTCGAAGAGGTGCAACTTGTCATACCGTGCAACGATTTCGCCGTGATCATTCACCAGCAACGAGCAGGCATGCACTTTCGCCATCGGCTGGTCTGCCGGCGGCAACGGCAACGTGCCGGCCACTATCCATAACGTGAGGTCGCGGGCGGTCTGTTTCAACCATGGCAGGATCGGGCCTTCGCCCGACGCCTCGGCGCGGCCGATGTCGCCAATGTCGCGACGGCCCATGGCGGCGAAGTTTTCCGGCAGGACGGCGAGCTGCGCACCACCGGCCGCGGCCTGCTCAAGCAGACGACGGGCCTGGGCCAGGTTGGCCAGCACATCGCTCTGGCTGACCATTTGAATCACCGCTACAGACATGGCCTTTTCCTTATTGAGATTCGTACGACTACCTGTAGCAGCTGGCGCAGCCTGCGTTCGGCTGCGCAGCAGTCGTAAAATCAGGCAACGTGGTCTGTCAGGTAAACCGTGCATCCAGGATTTACGACTGCTGCACAGCCGAACGCAGGCTTCGCCAGCTGCTATAAGGGACTTGCGTCGCCACATAAAAGTCTTTGGCCATGCTACTCCATCGGCCAAAGACATGGCTTTTCAAAAAGGCTTGTCGAAGGTGATTTTCGGCTCTTTCCACGGCCCCTTGACGGTGTATTTTACGCTCGCGAAGCGCGCTACGCGGTCACCGATCAGCTTGTCGATCAAGAACAGCGCGCCACCGATAGCCGGTGCGCCGACAATCAGCGCAGCAATCGGCAGGTTATTGGTCACAGGCAAGGTCACCAGCAACTTGGCATCGACCTTATCGCCCACCAGGTCCAGGGTGCCAGCGAGCTCAATATTGCTCGATGGACCGGTCATCAGGATCGGCTCACGCGTCACGTATACGCCGTTGGTCGCGACCAGCAGGCCTTTGACCCGGTCGTAACTCAAGCCTTTGCCGAACAGGTCGGAGAAGTCCAGGCGCAGCCGGCGGCCGATGGAATTGAAGTTCAGCAAGCCAAACACTCGCAATGCCTGGGCGCTGCCCTCTATTTCAACAAACTGGCCTTTGTTCAGCGAAGCATCGAGGGTTCCGGAGAAGCGCTTGGTAGCCAGCCAGGCTGGCGAACCGGGCCAGCGACCATCGACATCCATATGAAATTCTTCACTGGTGACACTCGGCGCAAAGCCCCAGCCCTTCAGCACATCGGCGAGATTCTTACCGCTGATCCGGCCCCTGTACCAACTGCTGCTGGAACCGGGCATGCCTTCCCAACCGCCGCTGCCCTGCAAGAGAATACCCTTGAGGCCCAGATCCAGTGTGGTAAGCGCAATGCCCTTGGCGGTCGGCCGGACTTTCAGGTACCAGGCCCCGACGAGGTCCTTCCCCTGGAAAAGCTGATTGATGGTAACGTCAAGCGCCGGAATCTTCGTCGGATCGACCGTGGCCAGCGGATCTGGCGAGTTTTCGTCGGCCAGGACCGTCGGGTCTGGCGCTGGCAATCGCACGTATTGCAGATTGATCGCAATCGGCGCGGCTTTCGCATCGGGGAGGCTGGCGCTGCCCTTGACCTGCTGACTGTCGAGTTGCAAGGCCCACGCGGCAGGTTTGCGGTTCAACTGTACGGAAACCTGATCGAGCGTGGTCCCGATACCGCTGAGTTTGCCGACCTTGAAGTCCGCGCTGCTGAGCAACTGTTTGGCGCTGCCGCCCGGGTCCTGGCCAGCATACTTGTCCACCAGATCCTTCCACGGGCCGACATCCAGTTCCGACAGTACGCCTCGAACTCGCAAGCCCTTGGCGCCGGGCAACACGGCATTGCCGCCCCCCAGGAACAACTCGCCACGTCCGTCGGCAAAATTGCCGGCCGGTGCCGCAAACGTGAAGCTCGCCAGATCACCGTAGCTGACCCAGTAGCGCCGCTCCGGCCCCTGCAGGGTCATGCGGAACGTGGTGTCGCGGCCCACATCGGCAGCCAAGCCGAACGGCGCCGGCAAATCGATTGCTACGCCCTTGAGGTTGGAGTTGACCATCAATTGACTGTCGGCCCCATCAAGGTTCAGTTGCAGCTGATAAGGGATCATACCGGCCACTGGCAACGGCTGAGTAACGCTCAGCCAGTCAGTAAGCTTCTTGACCTCGACCTGACCCGAGGCGGTAACGCGAGTCTTGAGGTTACCCGGGCTGCCATCGGCAAAAATCTGTGCGGTCACTGGTTTATCAAAGGCGCGCGCGGTGATGTTTTGTCCGCTCAACCCCTTGGTGCTGTCGAAACGGAAATCGCCCTTGAGCTGAGTCAGCTCCAGGGTTGGCTCGGCCAGTTTCAGACGGGCTTTGGCGGTCTTGAAGTTGACGAGGATCTTCGGCTGCTCGCCTTTAACCAGCGGAATATCCAGTTTCAGTTTGCCTTGCAGATCGCCCTCGCCTTCCCAGCCGGCAAAGGTGGTTGCGGTGCCGATCGGTGCTTCCTGGAGAATCTTCAGTCCATCGCCCAGCCCGCCGGCGAACCCACCGTCGAGGAACAGGTGGACGTTTTGCCCCGCAGGCACATGGGGAATATTGACGTAAATGTCGCTGACCTGGGTATTGAGCAACTGACCCTTGCTGGCCAAGACCCGCACGCCGCTGTCTTCAACAAACACATCACCCGTGACCTTGCTGACAGGTGGCCAGCCTGGCTGGAAGGCCAGTTCGGCATCGTGAACCTTGAAGAACAGGCTGATGCTGCGCGCAGTCTCGGCGGCACCGTGGTTCAACGACCCTTGGTACTGGAAGAACCCTTCGTCCACCGCACCTTTGAGAATGGCCGTACGCAGCCATTCGTCCAGCGCCGGGCTGAGCATTTGCGGCAGGTACTTGGCGGTGTATCGACCGTCGCCGTCCACCAGACCGACCCGCAGGTCCATGTAGTCTTCCTGGGTGTGATCGAAATGCAGGCGGATCAGAAAGTCGCCGGCAATCTTGCCTTCTTCACCCAGTACCTTCAGGTACGGTGCGATCAAGGTGAAGGCGTCTTTGTCGAGTTTCCAGGTCAGCCGGGCATTGGCCTGAATGTATTGCCATGGCTTAGCGAAGATCGGGTCCAGATGCAGGGAAAAATCCTTGCTGTCCATGCGCAGCTCGCCACCGCCCAGATCACCGCTGATGCTGCCACTGACATTGCGCGCGGCCGGGGCACCGTGATAGGCATCGAAGCCGACCCGATCCAGATTGGCGGCAAAGCCGAACTTGCTGTCGTCGGTGGCATTGGGCCGGAAGTCGATCAGCACGTTGCGCAGGCCACCTGTCACTTTGAGTCGCTCGACGGCCGTGGCAACGCCTTCGGGCAGCGGCCCCAAGGCATTCAGTACCGGGGTGATCGGGGTGAGGTCAAGGCGGTCGGCTTGCAGATGCCAAAGCTCTTCAATCTTGTCGGTAGCCGCGCTTTGTTTGAGTTGCAGATGCGTTTCCCAGCGGGTATCGCCAAGGTTCATGGCCAGGGAATCCAGGGTGATAAGGACGCCTTCGGCGCCGCGCTGGAAGTAGCCGTTCAGCGCCAGATTATTGATCTTGATCGGCTTGCGCTCAGCGTAGGCACCCTTGAGTTGCGGCGCGTTCAAGCGTATCGCACCACTTTGCAGGGCGCCCTTGCCCCAGCTCACCCAGAGCTCGCCACCGGCCTTGATCTCGGAGAAATTCCATTGCTGGGTCAGGCGCTCAGGCAACCACTTCGACCAGTCGCTTTGTGGCAGGCTCAGATAGGCATCCGCTTCGCCGTCCTTCCACTCGCTGGCGCGTAGACGGGTGCGCAGACTCATGGCCACCGGTTGGCCGTCGGGCAGGGTCAGGCGAACGTCGAGTCGCTGACGCGACGCGCCGGTTCGCAGATTCAGGCCGACGTAAGTCAGGGTCAGGGGCTGCTCTTTCAGAGGCTGCAAAGTGACCTGGCTATCGAGCACCGACAGCCGCTGAACCATTTGCATTCGGTTGAGCAATTGCGCCGGATCCAGCGGCTGATCCTGCTGCACCGGCAAACCTTCCAGCGCCCAATGGCCGTCCTCGCCTTCTTTGAGGCTGATCTTCAGGCCGCTGAGTTCAAGGTGAGCGATGCGTACTTCGCGAGCCAGCAGGCTGGCCCACAGATCCGGCACCACGCGAACCTGATCCAGACGCAGGGCATTGGCGCCCTCGCCGACCATGACGTCGTGAGCCAGCATCATCGGCGCAAAGCCGCTCCAGTTGCCTTCAAGTTTGCCGATACTCAGCGGCATGCCCAAGGCAGCACTGGCTTTAGCTTCGACCTCGGCACGGTACTCGGCCACCAGCGGCGTCAGCTCTCGGCCGAGGCTGACGTACAACGCCATCAACACCAATACCAACGCGCACAGGCCCAGACCCCAGCGGGTCAATGCGGCCAAAATGCGTGTCAGACGCTCCATGTCAGTTGGCTCCCATGGCAAAAATACTGCAAAAAGCTGAGGCCAGCCGTTCTAGTAGGTTAGAAATACAACGATTCAGAGCAGCACCACGTCGTATTGTTCCTGGGAGTACATGGTTTCCACCTGGAACCGAATGGTGCGCCCGATAAAACCTTCGAGCTCGGCGACATTGCCCGATTCTTCATCGAGCAGACGGTCGACCACTTTCTGGTTTGCCAATACACGATAGCCTTCCGCCTGATAGGCGCGAGCCTCTCGGAGGATTTCGCGGAAAATCTCGTAGCAAACGGTTTCCGGCGTCTTGAGCTTGCCGCGACCCTGACAGCTGCTGCACGGCTCGCACAGCACTTGTTCGAGACTTTCGCGGGTGCGCTTGCGAGTCATCTGCACAAGGCCCAGCTCGGTGATGCCGATGATGTTGGTCTTGGCGTGATCGCGCTCCAGTTGCTTCTCGAGTGTGCGCAGCACCTGACGCTGGTGCTCTTCATCTTCCATGTCGATGAAATCGATGATGATGATCCCGCCCAGGTTGCGCAGGCGCAGCTGACGAGCGATGGCGGTTGCCGCTTCGAGGTTGGTCTTGAAGATGGTTTCTTCGAGGTTGCGATGACCGACGAACGCCCCGGTGTTGACGTCGATAGTGCTCATGGCTTCCGCCGGATCGACCACCAGATAACCGCCGGACTTCAGCGGGACTTTGCGTTCCAGGGCTTTCTGAATCTCGTCTTCGACGCCGTACAGGTCGAAGATCGGCCGTTCCCCCGGGTAATGCTCAAGACGATCGGCGATTTCCGGCATCAGTTCAGCGACAAACTGTGTGGTTTTCTGGAAGGTTTCCCGGGAGTCGATCCTGATCTTCTCGATCTTCGGGCTCACCAGGTCACGCAAGGTGCGCAGCGCCAGGCCGAGATCTTCGTAGATCACACTGGGTGCGCTGATGGTTTTGATCTGCTCGTTGATCTGATCCCAGAGACGGCGCAGGTAGCGGATGTCCATGAGGATTTCATCGGCGCCGGCACCTTCGGCGGCGGTACGCAGGATGAAGCCTCCCGCCTCTTTGATGCCTTCTTTGGCCACGCAATCGGTGACCACTTGCTTGAGTCGATCGCGCTCGGCTTCGTCTTCGATCTTCAATGAAATGCCGACGTGCGCAGTGCGCGGCATGTACACCAGATAACGCGACGGAATCGACAGCTGAGTCGTCAGGCGTGCGCCTTTGGAGCCGATCGGGTCCTTGGTGACTTGCACCACCAGGCTCTGGCCTTCGTGAACCAGCGCGCTGATGCTCTCCACCGCAGGGCCTTCGCGCAGGGAAATTTCCGAGGCATGAATGAACGCGGCGCGGTCCAGACCAATGTCGACGAATGCCGCCTGCATGCCCGGCAAGACCCGCACGACCTTGCCTTTATAGATGTTGCCGACGATCCCGCGTTTTTGCGTGCGCTCGACGTGGACCTCTTGCAGAACACCGTTTTCAACCACCGCCACGCGCGATTCCATCGGCGTGATGTTGATCAGGATCTCTTCACTCATGGCAGGGTCTCGTTCAGGCATGTTCACGATAATGGCCGCATCTTGTCAGTACGACGCTCAACGCGCGTTAAGGGTTTGCCAACAGGGTATGCCGAAATGGCCGAGCAGCTCAGCGGTTTCGCACAGCGGCAACCCGACCACCGCCGAGTAACTGCCATTGAGGCCGGCGACAAACACTGCGCCGAGCCCTTGAATGCCATAGCCGCCGGCCTTGTCCTGCGGCTCGCCGCTGGCCCAGTAGGCCACCGCTTCATCACGACTGATGTTGCGAAAACGCACCAGACTGCGCACGACCCGAGACTCGCAACGCTCACCCTCTCGCACCGCAATCGCCGTCAGGACTTCATGCTCACAACCGGACAACAACATAAGCATGGCGCACGCTTGCGCTTCATCAACCGGTTTGCCAAGAATTTTCCCGTCCAGTACCACGGCGGTATCGGCGCCCAGCACGCAAAAATCTGCCTCGGACACGACAGTCCCGCGCCCGGCCTCGGCTTTGCCGCGCGCCAGGCGCTCGACGTAAGCCGACGGGGATTCATCACTTAAAGGGGTTTCATCGATGTCCGCGCTGATGGCGCAGAACGGCACGCCGATCTGCGTGAGCAGTTCACGCCGACGCGGCGAGCCTGAGGCCAGATATAGCTGTTTCATCAAGACATCTCCCTGTCCAGTGCCCTGGTGCGGGCAAATGCCTGACCGAATTAATTGATTTTGTAGCGTCGACGCAAACCGCGCAAACCGTAGCTGATCCACGGCCACAGCAATGCACTGACCAGGGCCGGCAAGACCAGCGCCAGCGTCGGCTGACGATTGCCGGTCAGGGCGCTGAGCCATAATTGAACAAGCTGCGCGAGGCCGAAGATCACCAGGATCACCAGGCTCTGTTGCCACATCGGGAACATGCGCAGGCGCTGTTGCAGCGCCAGCACCAGATACGTGATCAGCGTCAGGATCAACGCGTTCTGGCCCAGCAGCGTGCCATAAAGCACGTCTTCGGCCAGGCCCAGGCACCACGCGGTGACCATCCCGACTTTCTGTGGCATGGCCAACGCCCAGAACGCCAGCAACAGGGCCAGCCACAGAGGACGGAGGATTTCCATGAATTGCGGCAGCGGCGAAATGCTGAGCAGCAGGCCGATGGCGAAGGTCAGCCAGACGATCCAGCCGTTTCGGGATGCAGTAGCACCGACCATTATTCTCGTCCCCCAGTGGTAGCCGGCGCGGAGACAGGCGGTTTGGCAGCAGGCTTCACGGCAGCAGAATGAGTTGCCACAGGTTTGGCCGGGGTTGCGGCAGCCGGGGCAGTCGTCGGCGCAACCGGAGTCGCGGGCGCAGCAACAGCAGCCGGAACGATGGCAGGTTTGGGCACGGTCGCTGGAATGATGGGCCCACCACCGTGCTGGTCCAGAGCCTCTTGCGCCTGGGCGGCTTCATTGGCGCGCTCTTCGGCTGTGCGGCCGTCGGTGAACACCAGCAGCAGGTAACGGCTGCGGTTCAAGGCGGCGGTCGGAACGGCACGTACAATGGCGAACGGCTGACCGGAATCGTGAATCACTTCCTTGACCGTCGCCACCGGGTAACCCGCCGGGAACCGCTGACCCAGACCGGAGCTGACCAGCAGATCGCCTTCTTTAATGTCGGCGGTATCGGCCACGTGACGCAGCTCCAGGCGTTCCGGGTTGCCGGTGCCGCTGGCAATCGCCCGCAGGCCGTTGCGGTTCACCTGCACCGGAATGCTGTGAGTGGTGTCGGTCAGCAGCAGCACACGAGAGGTGTACGGCATCAACTCGACCACCTGGCCCATCAGGCCACGGGCATCAAGTACCGGCTGACCAAGGACCACACCGTCACGCTCACCTTTATTGATGATGATGCGATGGGTGAAGGGATTGGGGTCCATGCCGATCAACTCGGCCACTTCGACCTTCTCGTTGACCAGTGCGGAGGAGTTGAGCAACTCGCGCAGCCGAACGTTCTGCTCGGTGAGGGCGGCAAGCTTTTGCATGCGGCCCTGCAACAGCAGGTTTTCGGTTTTGAGTTTTTCGTTTTCGGCGACGAGCTCGGTTCGGCTGCCAAATTGGCTGGACACACCCTGCCATAGCCGCTGCGGCAGGTCGGTGATCCAGTAGGACTGCATCAGCACCAGCGACATTTGGCTACGCACCGGCTTGAGCAGTGTGAAGCGGGCATCGACCACCATCAGTGCGACCGATAGCACGACCAGCACCAACAAGCGCACGCCCAGTGAAGGCCCTTTGGTGAAAAGCGGTTTAATAAGCCGCTCCTCCCAGGCAAATGTTCTCTTTATTCATACGGCATCAAACCGGCCTGGATGCAGACTGACAGAAGATATACGCCAACAGGCAGCACTGCAAAGTGCTGCCTGTGCGCCAACAGCATAGATGCGACCGGCGAAATCACTCGCTGGAAAGCAGGTCCATGGTGTGTTTATCCATCATTTCCAATGCACGGCCACCGCCGCGAGCAACGCAGGTCAGCGGGTCTTCGGCAACGATCACCGGCAGACCGGTTTCCTGCGCCAGCAACTTGTCGAGGTCACGCAGCAAGGCGCCACCACCGGTCAGCACCAGACCACGCTCGGCGATATCGGAAGCCAGTTCTGGAGGCGATTGCTCCAGCGCACTTTTCACAGCCTGAACGATGGTGGCCAGGGACTCTTGCAGAGCTTCCAGCACTTCATTGGAGTTCAGGGTGAATGCGCGTGGAACGCCTTCGGCCAGGTTA
Organism: Pseudomonas sp. AL03; assembly: GCF_029960815.1. GTDB lineage: Bacteria > Pseudomonadota > Gammaproteobacteria > Pseudomonadales > Pseudomonadaceae > Aquipseudomonas. Next base: position 212,984 of record NZ_JASBRE010000001.1, on the reverse strand, counting down.
CGGCCACGAACGTCGACTTCGCGAACTTCGCCGCCCGGGTAGGCTGTACCGATTTCCTGCTTGATGCGCTCGGCCGTGGATTCGCCGATCAGGCTGCCGTAGTTGCGACGCACGTAAGTGATGATCGCTTCGTCGAAGCGGTCGCCGCCAACCCGTACGGATTCGGCGTAAACCACACCGTTCAGGGAGATCAGTGCGATTTCAGTAGTACCACCACCGATATCGACAACCATCGAGCCGCGAGCTTCTTCAACCGGCAGGCCGGCACCGATCGCAGCAGCCATTGGCTCTTCGATCAGGAACACTTCACGGGCACCGGCACCGAGGGCCGATTCACGGATGGCACGACGCTCAACCTGGGTGGATTTGCACGGAACGCAGATCAACACACGAGGGCTAGGCTGCAGGAAGCTGTTTTCGTGAACCTTGTTGATAAAGTACTGCAGCATCTTTTCGCAAACGCTGAAGTCGGCGATCACGCCGTCCTTCATCGGACGAATGGCAGCAATGTTGCCCGGCGTACGGCCGAGCATGCGCTTGGCCTCGGTGCCGACAGCAACGACACTTTTCTGGTTACCGTGTGTCCGAATAGCCACAACCGAGGGCTCATTCAGGACGATACCGCGCTCGCGCACGTAAATAAGGGTGTTGGCAGTGCCCAGGTCAATGGAAAGATCGCTGGAAAACATGCCACGCAGTTTCTTGAACATGGGAAAGGGACCCTAGGCAACGCGTGGGTAAAAAAGTGCGGCAAACTCTAACAACGACAGGGATTTTGGGCAAGGCGCCAATATGTTAAATTGGCCGCTTTTCTGTGCACCAACCCCCACAATCGCGGCCTTATGACCGTAGAAATGCGGTAGTGTTCCGACAATCTAACACACGGACGCCGTCCGTTCTGTTTTCCACTGGAGATTCCCATGGCGCTTGAACGCTCCGACGTGGAAAAAATCGCTCATCTGGCCTGTCTGGGCCTTAATGATGCCGATCTTCCACATATTACTTCGGCCCTGAACAGTATTCTGGCGCTGGTCGACGAAATGCAGGCGGTCAATACCGACGGTATCGAGCCGCTCGCCCACCCACTGGAAGCCAGCCAGCGCCTGCGTGCAGACGTTGTGACCGAGACCAATCATCGCGAGGCCTATCAGTCCATCGCACCAGCGGTCGAAAACGGCCTGTACCTGGTTCCGAAAGTCATCGACTAAAGGGAAAGAGCCTGCAATGCATCAATTGACTCTGGCCGAGATCGCCCGCGGACTCGCCGATAAAAAGTTTTCTTCCGAAGAGCTGACCAAAACCCTGCTGGCGCGTATCGTCCAGCTCGATCCGCAGCTCAACAGTTTTATCAGCCTCACCGAGGACCTGGCGCTCCAGCAGGCGAAAGCCGCTGACGCACGCCGCGCCAAGGGTGAGAGCGGCGCCCTGCTCGGCGCGCCGATCGCGCACAAAGACCTGTTCTGCACCCAGGGTATCCGCACCAGCTGCGGTTCGAAGATGCTCGACAATTTTAAAGCGCCGTACGACGCCACTGTCGTTGCCAAGCTGGCCGCTGCCGGGGCCGTGACCCTGGGCAAGACCAACATGGACGAATTCGCCATGGGTTCGGCCAACGAGTCGAGCTACTACGGCCCGGTGAAAAACCCGTGGAACCTTGAATACGTACCGGGCGGTTCGTCCGGCGGTTCGGCGGCTGCGGTTGCCGCGCGCCTGCTGCCTGCGGCCACCGGCACTGACACGGGTGGCTCGATCCGACAGCCCGCCGCACTGACCAACCTCACCGGCCTGAAACCGACGTACGGTCGCGTTTCGCGCTGGGGCATGATCGCCTACGCCTCCAGCCTCGATCAGGGCGGCCCTCTGGCCCGCACCGCCGAAGACTGCGCGATCCTGCTGCAAGGCATGGCCGGTTTCGACCCGCAAGACTCCACCAGCATCGACGAGCCCGTGCCTGATTACAGCGCCGGCCTCAACGGTTCGCTGCAAGGCCTGCGCATCGGCGTGCCGAAGGAGTACTTCAGCGCCGGCCTGGACCCGCGCATCGCCGACCTGGTCATGGCCAGTGTCGAAGAGCTGAAAAAGCTCGGCGCCGTGGTCAAGGAAATCAGCCTGCCGAACATGCAGCACGCAATCCCTGCGTACTACGTGATCGCGCCGGCAGAAGCCTCTTCCAACCTGTCGCGTTTCGACGGCGTGCGCTTCGGCCATCGCTGCGAAGATCCGAAGAATCTGGAAGACCTGTACAAACGTTCCCGTGGCGAAGGTTTCGGCCCGGAAGTACAGCGCCGGATCATGGTCGGTGCCTACGCGTTGTCGGCCGGTTACTACGACGCCTACTACCTGAAGGCCCAAAAGATTCGTCGCTTGATCAAGAACGACTTCATGGCAGCCTTTAATGAGGTCGACATCATCCTCGGCCCAACCACACCGAACCCGGCCTGGAAGCTCGGCGCCAAGAACAGCGACCCGGTTGCTGCTTACCTGGAAGACGTCTACACCATCACCGCCAACCTCGCCGGCCTGCCGGGCTTGTCCATGCCTGCTGGTTTCGTCGATGGCCTGCCGGTGGGCGTGCAATTGCTCGCCCCGTATTTCCAGGAAGGTCGCCTGTTGAACGTTGCCCATCAGTATCAGCAAAACACTGACTGGCACACCCGCACCCCAACCGGCTTCTGAGGAGAAACACATGCAATGGGAAGTCGTGATCGGGCTGGAGATTCACACCCAGCTCACCACCCGGTCGAAAATCTTTTCCGGTAGCTCCACCACGTTTGGTTCCGAGCCGAACACCCAAGCCAGCCTGGTTGACCTCGGCATGCCCGGCGTATTGCCGGTGCTGAACCAGGAAGCGGTGCGCATGGCGGTGATGTTCGGTCTGGCGATTGATGCCGAGATCGGCCAGCACAACGTGTTCGCCCGTAAAAACTATTTCTACCCGGACCTGCCCAAGGGCTACCAGATCAGCCAGATGGAATTGCCGATCGTTGGCAAGGGTCACCTGGACATCGCCATGGACGACGGCACGATCAAACGTGTCGGCGTCACCCGTGCGCACCTGGAAGAAGACGCCGGTAAAAGCCTGCACGAAGAGTTCACCGGTGCCACCGGCATCGACCTGAACCGCGCTGGCACGCCGCTGCTGGAAATCGTTTCCGAGCCTGACATGCGCAGCGCCAAGGAAGCCGTGGCTTACGTCAAGACGGTCCACGCGCTGGTGCGTTACCTCGGCATCTGCGACGGCAACATGGCCGAAGGCTCGCTGCGTTGCGACTGCAACGTGTCGATCCGTCCGAAGGGCCAGGTTGAATATGGCACGCGCTGCGAGATCAAGAACGTCAACTCGTTCCGCTTCATCGAGAAGGCGATCAACAGCGAAGTGCAGCGTCAGATCGAACTGATCGAAGACGGCGGCAAGGTGATCCAGCAAACCCGCCTTTACGATCCGAACAAGGACGAAACCCGTCCGATGCGCAGCAAAGAGGAAGCTAACGACTACCGCTACTTCCCCGATCCGGACTTGCTGCCGGTGGTCATCGAAGACTCGTTCCTCGACGACGTGCGCGCCACCCTGCCGGAATTGCCACCGCAGAAACGCGAGCGCTTCCAGGCGCAGTTCGGTCTGTCGGTCTACGACGCCAGCGTCCTGGCCACCAGCCGCGAGCAAGCCGATTACTTCGAGACAGTCGTGAGCATCGGCGGCGACGCCAAGCTGGCGGCCAACTGGGTCATGGTTGAATTGGGCAGCCTGTTGAACAAACAGGGCCTGGACATTGATCAGTCGCCGGTCTTGGCCGAGCAATTGGGCGGCATGCTGCTGCGCATCTCCGACAACACCATCTCCGGCAAAATCGCCAAGGTGGTCTTTGAAGCCATGGCCAACGGCGAAGGCAGTGCGGACGAGATCATCGACAAGCGCGGTCTGAAGCAAGTGACCGACACGGGCGCGATCTCTGCGGTGCTCGACGAGATGCTCGCGGCCAACGCCGAACAAGTTGAACAATACCGCGCGGCAGACGAAGCCAAGCGCGGCAAAATGTTCGGCTTCTTCGTCGGCCAGGCCATGAAAGCCTCCAAAGGCAAGGCCAACCCGCAACAGGTCAACGAACTGCTGAAAAGCAAGCTCGAAGGCTAACCACAGTGATCGTTCCCACGCTCCCGCGTGGGAACGCCTCATTGGACGCTCTGCGTCCGCTTTTGTGACGCCGAGCGTCACGGGCTGCATTCCCACGCGGAGCGTGGGAACGATCATGGGGTCACCTAATGAAGCGTCTACTGGGTGCCTGCGCCCTGCTCTCTCTGCTGGCCGGTTGCGCCAGCACCGATGCCATCGATCCACACGGCTACGACAAGACCGGTGTTGCCTCTTATTACGGCGCCAAACACCAAGGCAAACGCACCGCCAGCGGCGAGCGTTTCAACAAGAATTCCCTGACCGCCGCCCACCGCCAGTTGCCCTTTGGCACGCGGGTGAAGGTCACCAATCTGAATACCGACAAATCCTGCGTAGTGCGCATCAACGATCGCGGGCCACATACCCGTGGACGTCTGATCGATGTTTCACACGAGGCCGCCGAACAACTGGGTATGCTCAGAAGCGGCACCGCACGGGTTCGCGTGCAAGCCCTTGACGACTGACTGATGGAGCGCCGACCATTTTCGGACTTGCCGATTTACCCCTGATCAGCGTGATTGAATTGCTCAGCGGCTTGCTGTTGCTGATCGCCGGCGCCGAGCTGATGGTGCGTGGCGCCGTGCGCCTCGCCGCGCGCCTGCATGTACGACCGCTGATTATCGGCCTGACCATCGTCGCCCTCGGCAGCAGCGCCCCGCAGATGGCGGTCAGCGTGCAAGCCACCCTGGCGCAGAACGCCGACATCGCCGTCGGCAGCGTGATCGGCAGTAGCATCTTTAACATCCTCGTCACCCTCGGACTCTCGGCGATGATCATTCCGCTGCGGGTTTCACGGCAACTGGTGCGCCTGGATATTCCGCTGATGATCGGCGCCAGCCTGCTGGTGTTCGTATTGGCCTGGAACAAAGAACTGACCCGCGCCGACGGCGTGATGCTGCTGGCGGCTCTGGCGCTGTATCTGGGCCTGCTGCTGCGCCAGTCGCGGCACTCGGCCCGTCCGCAATCGACGACTCACGAAGTCCCGCAAGCACCCTGGATCAGCAGCTTGCTGATGATCGTCAGCGGATTGGCAATGCTGGTCTACGCCGGGCACTTGCTGTTGGGCGCGGCGGTTTCGGTCGCGACCGATCTCGGGCTGTCGGAACGCATCATCGGCCTGACCATCGTCGCTGTCAGTACCTCCCTGCCGGAACTGGCCACCTCGTTGATTGCCGCCTTGCGCGGTCAGCGCGACATCGCCGTGGGCAACGTGATCGGCAGCAACCTGTTCAACCTCTTGGGCGTATTGGGCTTCACCGCGTTGATCGCGCCGTCGCCGCTGTCGGTATCGCCCAACGCCCTGGATTTCGACTTGCCGGTAATGCTCGGCGTCGCGGTGTTGTGCCTGCCGGTGTTCTATTCCGGTTACCGGGTGACCCGCGCCGAAGGTCTGATGTTTTTGGGTTTGTATCTGGCTTACGGTCTGCACGTGGTGTCGTTCACCACCGGCATGCCGCTGGCCGGCAAGCTTGAACACCTGATGCTGTTTTTTGCGCTGCCGGCGCTGCTGGCGTTTTTGCTGTTCACGTCGCTGCGCGCCTGGCGTCGCCAACACCACAAGAGTGAATTGCCATGACCGATGATAGAAAGCCTGGCGTTGAAGTACGCCGCCAAGTGATGGGCGACGCCTTCGTCGACCGCGCGCAGGGCAATGCCACCGCGTTCACTCAACCGCTGCAGGATTTCGTCAACGAGCACGCCTGGGGTAGCGTCTGGAACCGCGAAGGCCTGCCATTGAAAACCCGCAGCCTGATCACCCTCGCCGCGCTGACCGCATTGAAGTGCCCGCAGGAATTGAAAGGTCACGTGCGTGGTGCGCTGAACAATGGCTGCACCGTGGAAGAGATTCGCGAGGCGTTGCTGCATTGCGCGGTGTATGCCGGTGTTCCGGCGGCAATCGATGCGTTTCGGGCGGCGCAGGAAGTGATCGACAGCTACCAAAAAGCCGACTAGATCCACCCGCCCCACTGCAACAAGAAGATCCCGATGTTGGTGGTGACCGCGGCCATCAAGGTGGTGATCACGATGATCGCTGCCGCCAGTTCATGATTGCCATTGGCCTGACGGGCCATGACAAAACTGGCCGCGGCGGTCGGGCTGCCGAAGTACAGGAATAGAATCCCCAACTCCGCACCACGAAAGCCCCAGAGCCACGCCCCCAGTGTTGCAAGAACCGGCAGGCCGATCATCTTCACCAGGCTTGAGCTCAGCGCCAGGTTGCCGCTTTTGCGCAGTGCCGCCAGTGACAGCGTGCCGCCGATACAGATCAACGCCAATGGCAGGGTGGTTTGCGCCAGATACTGGCCGGACGTCTCCAGCCATCCCGGCAAGCTGATCTTGAAGTAGGCAAACGGCGCCGCCACCAACACGCTGATGATCAGCGGATTGACCATCACGCTTTTGCAGATGCTCCAAGGGTCGGACTTGATCACCGGGCTGTAAACCGCCAGCACAATGGTCGAGAGCGTGTTGTAAAGCAGGATCACCAACGCCGCAAGAATCGCCCCGAGGGAAATCCCGTAGTCGCCGTACATGCTCGCTGCCAGTGCGAGGCCGATCACCCCGTTGTTGCCGCGAAATGCGCCTTGGGTGTAAATCCCCCGGTCTTCCCGCGGGCACTTCCAGATCGCCCAGCCCCAGGCGATGGCGAAACTCGCCAGAGTGGCGAGCGAGAAATAAATCAGCAGTGTCGGTTGCAACGCGGCGTGCAGGTCGGCATGCAGGATGCCCAGAAACAGCAACGCCGGCATGGTGACGTTGAACACCAGGGCCGACGCAGTGTGGATAAAGTTGTCGTTGATCCAGTCGATGCGCTTGAGCAGCACACCCAGAAACAGCATGGCAAACACCGGCGCGGTGATGTTCAGGGTTTCGAGGAAGATAGCCAGCATGCCGGGGGTAACCTTGGGTGAGCGTCGTTAGGGGGCTAATGATAAGCCACCAAGTCCTCTGGCGCCTGTTAAACCGACTTCGCGGGCAAGCCTCGCTCCTACAGGGGATCACCGAACCTGTGGAGCGAGGCTTGCCCGCGAAGAACGATAACGCGGTCTTAGGTGATAGGCGCAGGGTTGAACAAGGTAATGTCGTTATGCAGCCTGTGCTTCTCCGCCCACGTCTGCTTCTTGCCGCTGGCCACATCCAGGTAATAGTGAAACAACTCCCAGCCGAGGTCTTCAATCGAGGCCCGCCCGGTCGCAATCCGCCCGGCATCGATGTCGATCAGGTCCGGCCAACGCTGCGCCAGTTCGGTCCGGGTCGACACCTTCACCACCGGCGCCATTGCCAGCCCATAAGGCGTACCACGCCCGGTGGTGAACACATGCAGGTTCATCCCTGCCGCCAATTGCAACGTCCCGCAGACAAAATCACTGGCCGGTGTCGCACAGAAGATCAGCCCTTTGCGCTTGAAACGCTCGCCAGGGCCCAGTACCCCATTGATCGCGCTGCTGCCGGATTTGACGATCGAGCCCAATGACTTCTCGACAATGTTCGACAATCCGTCCTTCTTGTTCCCCGGCGTGGTGTTGGCGCTACGATCCGCTTCACCCTTGGCCAGATAACGGTCGTACCAGTCCATTTCCCGCACCAGTTCCTGAGCCACTTCCTCGGTTTCCGCACGGGACGTCAGCAGGTAAATGGCGTCGCGCACTTCGGTGACTTCGGAAAACATCACCGTCGCGCCCGCCCGCAGCAGCAGGTCCGAGGCATAGCCCAACGCCGGGTTGGCGGTGATGCCGGAAAACGCATCGCTGCCGCCGCACTGCATGCCGAGAATCAGCTCGGACGCCGGCACCGTTTCCCGGCGACGCTGATCGAGTTTCTTCAAACGGGTCTCGGCCAACGCCATGATCTGCTCGATCATCTCAGTGAAACCGTGACTGGAATCCTGCAAGCGGTACAGCCACGGATCGCTCAAATCCACCGAGCTGTCGTTCTCGTGCATCACCTGCCCGGCCTGCAATTTCTCGCAGCCGAGGCTGATCACCAGCGCTTCGCCACCCAGGTTCGGATTACGCGCCAGGTTGCGCACGGTACGGATCGGGATGTACGCGTCAGTCGCAGTAATCGCCACGCCACAGCCGTAGCTGTGGGTCAGCGCGACCACGTCATCGACGTTCGCGTACTTGGGCAGCAACTCGTCCTTGATGCGCTTGACCGCATGATCGAGCACGCCAGTGACGCACTGAACCGTCGTGGTAATCCCCAGAATGTTGCGCGTGCCGACGGTGCCGTCGGCGTTGCGATAACCCTCGAACGTAAAGCCTTCCAGCGGTGCCTGCGCCGCCGGCACTTCGGTGGACAGCGGCAAACTGTCCAGCGGTGGCGCAGTGGGCATGCGCAGTTGATCTTCCTTGACCCAGCTGCCGCGCGGAATCGGCTGCAACGCGTAGCCAATGGTCTGGCCATAACGAATCACCTGGCCGCCCTCGGAAATGTCTTCCAGGGTGACCTTGTGGCTCTGTGGCACGAAGTCCAGGGTCACCAGACCGTCCGCAAATTTGGTGCCGGCGGGCACGCCCTGGTCATTGACCACGATCACTACGTTGTCCCGCGCGTGCAAGCGGATGTAGCGCGGCGAGTCGGAATGTTCAATCAACTGCATGACGCCGCTCCTCAAGAATGCGCTTGTGACAATTTGCTATTGGTTTCAGGCCCACTGACTGGCGGCTCTTTGAGGACCACACGTTTGATCGGCCCCACGATCACCAGGTAGCTGAACACCGCCACCAGGGCGTTGCAACCGACAAACACCAGCGCCCATTTGAACGAACCGGTGGAGCTGATGATGTAACCGATCACGATTGGCGTGGTGATCGAAGCGATGTTGCCGAAGGTGTTGAACAAACCACCGCTGAGACCGGCGATCTGCTTCGGCGACGTGTCAGACACCACCGCCCAACCCAACGCGCCCACGCCTTTACCGAAGAACGCCAAGGCCATGAAACCGACGACCATCCATTCAACATCGACATAGTTGCAGGCCACGATGCTGCTGGAGACCAGCAAACCAGCAATGATCGGCGCCTTGCGGGCGAAGGTCAGGGAATGCCCCTTGCGCAGCAGGTAGTCGGAAATCACCCCACCAAGCACACCACCGATAAAGCCGCAGATCGCCGGCAACGAGGCAATGAAACCGGCCTTGAGGATGGTCATGCCGCGTTCTTGCACCAGGTACACCGGGAACCAGGTCAGGAAGAAGTAAGTGATGCCGTTGATGCAGTATTGGCCAAGGTACACGCCGAGCATCATGCGGTTGGTCAGCAACTGGCGGATGTAGTCCCACTTCGGACCGTCGGCCTTGGCGCCTTTGCCTTTGTCCTGATCCATGTCGACCATGCCGCCGTTATCGGCGATGTGTTTGAACTCGGCATCATTGATCATCGGGTGTTGGCGCGGGCTGTGGATAACCTTCAGCCAGATCCCCGAGAAGATAATGCCGATCACGCCCATGACGATGAACACGTGCTGCCAGCCGAAGCTGTAGACGATCCAACCCATCAGTGGCGCAAACAGCACCGTGGCGAAGTATTGCGCCGAGTTGAAAATCGCAGACGCCGTACCGCGTTCAGCGGTCGGGAACCAGGCCGCAACGATGCGCGCGTTACCGGGGAAGGATGGCGCTTCGGCCAGGCCCACCAGGAAGCGCAGCATGAACAGCGCAACCACCGCCGTGGACACGCCGAACTCACCGACATAGCCCTGCAACACGGTGAACAGCGACCAGGTGAAAATGCTCAGCGCGTAGATTTTTTTCGAGCCAAAACGGTCCAGCAGCCAGCCACCGGGAATTTGCCCGGCTACGTAGGCCCAACCGAATGCAGAGAAGATGTAACCGAGGGTGACCGCGTCGATGCCGAGGTCTTTTTGCAGGCTGGAGCCTGCGATGGCGATAGTGGCCCGGTCGGCGTAGTTGATCGTGGTCACCAGGAAAAGCATGAGCAAAATCAAATAGCGGACGTGAGTCGGCTTGGTCGCTTGCATGTAGATGTACTCCCACTGATTATTTTTATGCGCGGGTGAAACTGTTTATCCCTGTAGCAGCTGTCGAGTGAAACGAGGCTGCGATCTTTGCTTTTCAGGATCAAAAGATCGCAGCCTCGTTTCACTCGACAGCTGCTACAGGGGTTGCGGTATCGATGCCGATACCGCGGTGTTTCCTGTCAGGAGCCGATGTAGCTGGTCTTCACGACGGTGTAGAACTCTTGCGCGTAGCGACCTTGCTCGCGGGAGCCATAGGATGAACCTTTACGCCCACCGAATGGAACGTGGTAATCCACGCCCGCCGTCGGCAGGTTGACCATCACCATCCCCGCCTGGGAGTGGCGTTTGAAGTGGTTGGCGTACTTCAACGATGTGGTGGCGATGCCCGCGGACAGACCGAATTCGGTGTCGTTGGCCATGGCCAGCGCGGCCTCGTAATCCGCTACGCGAACCACGTTGGCGACCGGGCCGAAAATCTCTTCACGGCTGATGCGCATCGCGGCTTCGCTGTCGGCAAACAGGGTTGGCGCGAGGTAGTAGCCTTCGGTATCGCAGGTCACCAGAGCGCCGCCGCTGACCAGACGTGCACCTTCGGACTGGCCGATGTCGATGTACTTCATGTCTTGTTCAAGCTGAGCCTGGGAAACCACCGGACCGATGTCGGTGCCGGTTTTCAGCGCGTGACCGACCTTGATCGACTTCATGCGCTCGGCCACCGCTTCAACGAACTTGTCGTGAATCCCGGCGGTGACGATGAAGCGGCTCGAGGCGGTGCAACGCTGGCCGGTGGAGTAGAACGCGCTCTGTACCGACAGCTCGACCGCTTGCTTGAGGTCGGCGTCGTCGAGAATGATCTGCGGGTTCTTGCCGCCCATTTCCAGCTGAACCTTGGCCTGGCGCGACACGCAGCTGACGGCGATCTGACGACCAACGCCCACGGAACCGGTGAAGCTGATGCCGTCGACTTTTGGACTCTGCACCAGCGCATCGCCCACCACTCGACCGCTGCCCATCACCAGGTTGAACACCCCGGCCGGGAAGCCTGCGCGGGAGATGATTTCGGCCAGCGCCCAAGCGCAACCCGGCACCAGGTCCGCCGGTTTCAGCACGACGCAGTTGCCGTAGGCCAGGGCCGGAGCGATTTTCCACGCTGGGATCGCGATCGGGAAGTTCCATGGCGTGATCAGACCGACCACACCCAGCGCTTCGCGAGTGACTTCGACGTTCACGCCCGGACGCACCGACGGCAGGTAGTCGCCGGACAGGCGCAGGCATTCGCCGGCGAAGAACTTGAAGATGTTGCCGGCGCGAGTGACTTCGCCGATGGCCTCAGGCAGGGTCTTGCCCTCTTCCCGGGCCAATAAAGTGCCGAGCTCTTCGCGGCGAGCGAGGATTTCGCTGCCGACTTTGTCCAGCGCATCGTGACGCGCCTGAATGCCCGAAGTCGACCACGCCGGGAACGCGGCGCGAGCGGCGTCGATGGCAGCATGGACTTGAGCCGGATCAGCCTTGGCGTATTCGCCAATGGTTTCGGTCAGTTCGGACGGGTTGATGTTGGCGCAGTAATCACTGCCCGCCACCCATTCACCGTTGATGTAGTTATCGAAACGCGTTGTATCAGCCACAGGCTTTCCCCTTAAAAAGAAGTCCTCACACAAAAGGCCGCTGATTGCTCAGCGGCCTTGTTTAATCGGGTGTGTTACTGAGCACCTTGCTGGTCGATCAGCGCGGCGAGCATTTCGTACTCTTCGCCGGTCAGATCGGTCAGCGGCGCCCGCACAGGACCTGCGTCGAAGCCTGCAATTTTTGCCCCGGCCTTGACGATGCTCACCGCGTAACCCGCTTTGCGGTTACGGATGTCCAGGTACGGCAGGAAAAAGTCGTCGATGATCTTGCCAACGGTGGCGTGATCTTCGCGGGCAATGGCGTGATAGAAATCCATCGCGGTTTTCGGGATGAAGTTGAACACCGCCGAGGAGTAAACCGGTACGCCCAGGGCCTTGTAAGCCGCTGCGTAGACTTCGGCGGTCGGCAAACCGCCCAGGTAGCTGAAGCGATCACCGAGGCGACGACGAATCGACACCATCAACTCGATATCGCCCAGGCCATCCTTGTAGCCGATCAGGTTCGGGCAGCGCTCGGCCAGGCGTTCCAGCAATGGCGCGGTCAGGCGGCAGACGTTGCGGTTGTAAACCACCACGCCGATGTTCACCGATTTGCACACGGCTTCAACGTGGGCGGCAACACCGTCCTGGCTGGCTTCGGTCAGGTAGTGCGGCAGCAGCAACAGGCCTTTGGCGCCCAGACGCTCGGCTTCCTGTGCGTATTCGATGGCTTGACGGGTCGAACCGCCAACGCCGGCCAGGATCGGCACGCTGGTTTCGCAGGTGTCGACGGCCGTCTTGATGATTTCCGAATATTCGCTGGCCGCCAGAGAGAAGAACTCACCGGTGCCGCCCGCGGCGAACAATGCCGAGGCGCCGTATGGGGCCAGCCATTCGAGACGTTTGATGTAGCCCGCGCGATGGAAGTCGCCCTGAGCATTGAAATCGGTAACCGGGAAAGACAGCAGACCGGAAGAGAGGATGGACTTCAGTTCTTGTGGATTCATTATTCGAACACCCTGGGTAGCGACGTATGTGTGTGAGAAAACCATTCAGCCTGCGCTGAAGTTGTAGGTCATCGTACAACTTAATAAATAACCGTCAACTGCATTTCATCGCCAACCCCAGAATTTGAGTCGGAAAGGTATTTTCTTGACGTAGGAAATTTCTCATCTATGATCCAATTAACTGTATATACATACAGTTACTTTTGATCGTACCGATGACATATCAAGGAGATAGAAATGTCAGGTCTACACACATCCCCGCAGGAAAAACCCAAGCAGGTCATTGCGAATCTGGATGACCTTTTTACCGAGCAGGGCATCGCCATCACTGGCAACGAGTCACTGTTGTTGCAACTGGGTGAGCACAACGATGCGCCCAACGCTTCGACGGGCAAAGCCTTGAAAGGCAAGCCACAGCTGCGGTTCGAGGGAGGCGAGCACACCGCTATCGGTGACAGCACACTGCTGCGTTTCATCAAGGACGCGCCCGCTATTGCGGCTTCGCAGGTAGAACTGCATTTGCCGAATGGGTTGGCGCTGACTTACGGCCAGATCGTCGCGCTGGGCGGCGATTTTTATGGCATTCCCAATCAACCCATCAGCGAAGGCGCCACCGCTGCGGATCGAATCCAGCGCTTTACCAACGCCTTCAACTCCCTGGCGGTGCTGCCAGCCTCCAATGCCGAGGCAAAGCTGATCCTCGGTGTCATGCAGAAGGAAATCGCTGCCGTTAAACAGGCGATCAAGGACGGTAAACAACCGCACGAAGCGTACGACGCGCTCGGAGATACGTTGTCGGAAGAGTGGAATAAAATCACCGGCGGCGGCAGTTTTGTCTCGGCGCTGTTTCCGCTGGGGCGCTACCTGAAACTGGCCGCCAACAATGCCGATCACTTCGCCGAATGGGCGCTGCTGGCGTATATCGCCGGGCACACCGCAGCGGTGCAGCAAGCGGTGCAGGCCCACAACAGCGACGATGAGAAGCAGTTGGAGCGGGCCTATGCGATGAATGCTTTTGCCGATCACTACCTGACTGACCTGTTTTCCGCCGGCCACCTGCGAGTGCCACGCAAACAATTGGCAGCGGTGGTTACGCCCAACGATCTGGGTTCGTTGATCACTCGTTTCATGCACGACGAAGACAGCAAGTTCGGCCTCAATGTGCGCAACGGCAACGGCGATCAATGGCACGCGTATGGGGACAAGCGCTACTTCGACGCCATCGATAACGCCAACCGCGTCCAGGTGAATCAGGCGGTTCAGGTGTCGGCGGATGAAGTGTTTGCGGCGTACCTCAGCGGGATCGCACCGTCGCCCGGAAGTTTCGCGGCGCTGAAAAAACTGCCTGACCTGCAAGCGGTGCTGAACCCGGCGGGCAATTTCTCGCCGTTGTTCAAGGTCGAGGGTAACAAGGTGCTGCGGCGCAAGGACGTGAACAACCTCAACGACACCGCCACGGTGGACGGCTGGTGGGGCTGGAGCACTTACCTGCTGCTTAAGGACTATAAACCCACTGGCAACGTTGCCTGATAAGGAGATCAAAAATGACTATCAAATTGAAACTGGAATTGGCTTCGGGGCAATCGCTGAAGGGTGCGCCGCTGGAGTTGTTGGCCAAGGGGGTGCCGATTGCTCGGGGGGTTGTGGATGAGCATGGGAATGTAGCGTTCGATGCCAAACCGGGGGTCGCTGAATTCGCCGTGAGGGTAGATCGTTCAATTCTCAGGACTGGCTAACTCCCCACCTGATCGTTCCTACGCTCTGCGTGGGAACGATCCTTACCCCCGCTGAGCCTCAGCCTCTTCATGCGCATGGCGCAGCCGCTCCCGGCTATTGGTCAGGTGCAAGCGCATGGCCGCCCGGGCCGCATCGGAATCCTGGCGGGCAATCGCATCATAAATCTCTTCGTGCTCACGGCTCAGGCGATTCATGTAGTGCTGCTGATCGTCATGGGCCAGGCGCGCGGAGTTGAGGCGTGTACGCGGAATGATGCTGGTGCCCAGGTGGGTCATGATGTCGGTGAAATAGCGATTGCCCGTCGCCAGGGCGATTTGCAGGTGGAACTGGAAGTCGGACGCCACGGCATCGCTGGCATGGGAGACACTTTCATTCAACGCGTCCAGCGCCGTTCGCATCAACGCCAGCTGTTCGGGGCTGCGGCGTTGCGCGGCAAGGCCGGCGGACTCTACTTCGAGGCTGATGCGCAATTCCAGAATCGCCAGCACATCGCGCAACGTCACCACGGTGGCCGGGTCGATACGGAAACCGCTCGGGCTTGGGGTGTCGAGCACAAACGTGCCGATACCGTGGCGGGTTTCAACCTGGCCTGCGGCCTGCAGACGCGAAATCGCTTCGCGCACCACGGTGCGACTGACGCCATGGGCATCCATGATCGCCGACTCGGTGGGCAACTTGTCGCCACGTTTGAGGTGACCGTCGCGGATCTGCTCGGACAGCACCGTTACCAGTTCCTGAGCGAGGCTGCGGCGCTTGCGAGGGAGGCGTGGTGCGTCGATCGGGTTTTCCATGGTGAACGTCTTTCTCGAAAGTTGCGGCTGAAACCGCATCATAGCTCAACGCGGTTGTACGATCACCACCGACCCTGTAGAGACGGCGGTGTTTATGCGGTCACGGTTTGATCCACCAGATGCCCATTTTCAATGCGCACATGCCGTGGATGGAACCGCTTCAGGCTGCTGCGATGCCCGACGCTGACAATGCTCAATCCCGGAATTTCATCGATCAAGGCCTGATACAGCGATGCCTCGTCCTCCTCGTCCATCGCCGAGGTCGCTTCGTCCATATACAGCCATTGCGGTGCATACAGCAGCGCACGGGCAAAGGCCAGACGCTGTTGCTCACCCGGCGACAGCATGCGCTGCCAGTGATTCGCTTCATCAAGACGCGACACCAGATGCGGTAAACGGCAGGTTTCCAGCACATGAACGTAGCGCTCGTGCGGATACGTATCGCCAGGCTGTGGATAACTCAGCGCTTCACGCAACGTGCCAATCGGCAAATAAGGCTTTTGCGGCAGGAACAGATACCGTGCCGTCGGCAGACGAATGCTGCCATGACCTGCCGGCCACAAATGCCCCATTGCCCGCAGCAAGGTCGACTTGCCGCTGCCGGAACGCCCGCTGAGCATGACGCGCTCGCCCTCCTCCACGGTCATGTCGGCGTTGGTCAGCAGGTGACGACCATCCGCCAGGTCGAGGCCAAGGTTATGCACCTTCAACGCCGAGCCATGGTTTTGCACATCAATCGCCGGCGCACGCTCTTCGTTGTCGGTCATGGCCTGACGGAAACTCAGCAGACGATCACAGGTGGCGCGCCATTCGGCAAGGTCCTGGTACGCCGTGATGAACCAACTGAAGTTATCCTGGACGTTAGCGAACGCCGAGTTGATTTGCATCAGCTCACCCAGCTGGATCTTGCCAGTGAAGTAACGCGGCGCGGCGACCATGAACGGAAAAATGACTGCGATCTGCTCATAACCGGAAGTAAAGAAAGTCAGGCGCTTGGACACTTTCATGATGTCCCAGTAGTTGTGCCAGACCCTCCCGAAACGGCTGCTCAAGCGGCGGTTCTCATTTGGCTCGCCGTTGTACAGCGCAATGCTTTCGGCATTCTCGCGAACCCGCACCATGGAGAAACGCAGGTCGGCTTCGAAGCGTTGCTGGTTGTTGTTGAGGCCGATCAGGCGACGGCCAATCAAATGCGTCAGCCAACTGGCGACGGCGGCGTATACCAGCGCGCACCAGAACATGTAGCCGGGAATCGTGAAACCAAACACTTCGATACTGCCCGACACGCCCCACAGAATGATCGAGAACGATACGAGGCTGACGATGTTGCGAATCAACCCGAGCCCCAGGCCCAACGTGTTGCTGGTGAATTTATTGAGGTCTTCGGAAATCCGCTGGTCCGGGTTATCGGTGTATCCGCCCTGCTCCAACTGGTAGTAATTCTTGTGGCTGAGCCAACGGGCAAAATGCTTCTCGGTGAGCCAGGCCCGCCAGCGAATCGTCAGCATCTGCGTCAGATAGAGCCGATACACCGCGCCAAGGATCGCCACCGCAGCGATGCCGCAGAAATACACAATCAACTGCCAGAAGGCCGCTTCGTCCTTTTTCTGCAGGGCGTTGTAGAAGTCCTTGTACCAACTGTTGATCCACACCGAAATCGCCACACTGAACAGCGACAGCGCGATCACGGCGATCAGCAACGTCCAGGCCTTGCCCTTCTCTTCGCTGCGCCAGTAAGGGGTGGTCATGGCCCAGACTTTGCGAAAAAACTGCCCGCGCACAGCATCATTGACCGCGCAATATTCAGCGTTCTGATTCATGGATAAGGCTCGATAAAGAAAAGAACACACACGAACCGATCATAGATGATCGGTTCGGGTTATCGCGAGGGTTGGCGATAATCGTTCAGCGCCTGTTCAGCGACGGACCGGACGCTTCTGCAGTTTGCGCTGCAGCGTACGGCGGTGCATGCCCAAGGCGCGGGCAGTGGCGGAGATGTTGCCTTCGTGTTCGGTCAGCACGCGCTGGATGTGCTCCCACTGCAGGCGATCCACCGACATCGGGTTTTCCGGCACCAGCGTGTCGAGGTCGGCGTGCTCGGAAAGCAGCGCGGCCAACACGTCATCGGCGTCCGCCGGTTTGCACAGGTAATTGCAGGCGCCGCGCTTGATCGCCTCGACAGCGGTGGCAATGCTCGAGTAACCGGTGAGGATCACTACGCGCATTTCCGGGTCCAGCTCAAGTAGCTTGGGCAACAGCACCAGGCCGGAATCGCCGTCCATTTTCAGGTCCAGCGCGGCGTAGTCCGGCAGGTCGGCCTGAGCGATGGTCAGGCCTTCTTCGGCGGAACCGGCGGTGCTGACGCGAAAGCCGCGGCGGGCCATGGCACGGGCCATCACCCGGGTAAAAGTTGCGTCGTCGTCTACCAGCAGCAAATGCGGCAGTTCTTCGCCTTCGCCTTCGACTTGGATCTCGTCACTCATGTTCGTCTCCTCGGGCGACACGGGGCAGGCGCAGCTCGGTGAGCGTGCCGCCTTCCTCATGACTGTAGAGTTTCACTGAGCCGCCGGCGCGTGTCACGCTGGCCTTGCTCAAAAACAGGCCCAGGCCGAAACCTTTGCCCTTGGTGGTAAAAAACGGCTTGCCAATCTGCTCGGCGATGGCCAGCGGCACACCGGCGCCGTGGTCGCGGATGCTGATGGTCAGGTCGTCGGCATTCCAGTCCAGCGTCACTTGCAGCCCTTCGGGGCAAGCGTCGGCGGCGTTGTTGAGCAAATTCAGCAGTGCCTGGGTCAGGTCCGGCGGCGGCGCCATGCGCGGAACGCTGCCTTGGCCCAAGCGTTGGAAGCGATAACTGGCTTCCGGACGCATCAGGTGCCAGCGGTTCAACGCTTCGTCGAGCCAATCGGTGACGTCCTGCATCTCCACCGCCAGACGCCGGTTGGCCTCGGCGGCGCGCACCAGTTGCTGCAAGGTCTGCTTGCACGCCTTGACCTGATCTTGCAGCACCTTCAGATCGTCCTGCAGCATTGGATCGTGATGATCCTGCTGCATTTCCTTGAGCAGCACGCTCATGGTCGCCAGCGGCGTACCCAATTCATGGGCGGCACCGGCGGCCTGGGTGGCGACGGCCAGCAATTGCTGATCACGCAAACCTTCTTCACGACGGATGGCACGCAGCTCTTCCTGACGGCGCAACTCTTCGGCCATGCGTGCGGCGAAGAAGGTGATGACTGCCGCGGCCAGGGCGAAACTCAGCCACATCCCGTAAACCTGGAGGTTTTCTCGAGCGATCGGGAAAGTTTGCAGCGGATAAAAGCGCGCCAGCAGCAGGGTGTACATCGTCAACGCGATACCGGACAGAATCACCGAATAACGCCATGGCAAAGTCACGGCGGCGATGGTCAGCGGCACCAGGTAATAAGAGACGAAGGGGTTGGTCGAACCGCCGGAGAAATACAGCAACGCACTGTGGATAAACAGGTCGCAGGCCAGTTGCACGGCGTATTCGAGCTCGGTAACCGGCCATGAGGTGCGCAGGCGAATGGCCGTGAACGCGCACAGCAACATCGAGCAACCGAGGGTCGCGGCCAGTTGAAACCAAGGCAGCGGCAGCAAGTCCAGCCAGTAGGCCAGGCCCACGGAACCGGCCTGAGCGGCCAACACCAACGTGCGGATGAACGTCAGCCGCCAAAGATTCTGGCGAGTCGCGGAAGTGATTTGAACGGGGGCGAGCATGAGCTCTCCTGATGAGCGCTCCAGGCGGATCGCACGGAGTATAACCAAGCACGGGGGCTGGCAGGCAAAAGTGCGGCAAACGGCCACAGGCCTTCAGCCCACACAAAGCTCTTGTAGCCGCTGCCGAAGGCTGCGTTCGAGCGCGAAGCGCTCGTAAACCTGAGACCTCATTCCTTCAGGTAAAACGCGTCAGCCCAATGGCGACCGCTTCGCGCTCGAACGCAGCCTTCGGCAGCTGCTACAGGGTCGCGTCGATCTGTATAGAAGTTGTAACTGTGCGAACCGGATCATAAAAGCTAGAGTCTGATGGTTTCACGCAGGTTCGGACCTTAACCCCTGCGCATCGTCCAAGGAGCTTTTCATGCACATATTGCGCCGCAGCGCCGCCCTTCTTGCCTTAAGCGTTGGCACCGTCGCCAGCCTCCCGGCCCTGGCCGCCGACGAACTTCATTACAACCAGATCGCCCTGCGCGCCGAAGTCAGTCAGGAAGTCGCCCGTGACCTGATGATCGTGACCCTCTACACCGAAGAACAAAACCCCGACCCGGCGAAACTCGCCGCCGACGTCAGCACCACCATGAACAAAGCGCTGGCCCAGGCCAAAGAAGTCAAAGGCATCACCCTGCGCCAAGGCAGCCGCAACAGCTACCCGATCTACGACACCAAGGGCCAGAAAATCACCGGCTGGCGCGAACGCGCCGAACTGCGCCTGGAAAGCTCTGACTTCGCCGCGCTGTCGAAACTGACCGGCGAACTGCTCACCGACCTGAAGATGGGCGGCATGGACTTCGCCATCGCCACACCAACCCGCAAGGCCAGCGAAGACGCGCTGCTTAAAGAAGCCGTGTCTGCCTTCAAGGCCCGCGCTCAACTGGCGACCGACGCCTTGGGCGGCAAGGGTTACAAAATCGTTAACCTGAACTTGAACAGCAACGGTTATCCACAGCCGTACATGCGTGGGCCGATGATGATGAAAGCGGCGAGCATGGATTCGGCGCCGGTCACGCCTGAGGTTGAGGCGGGCACCAGCCAGGTCAGCATGACGGCGGATGGGGCGATTGAAGTGTTGATGCAGTGATTAGGTAAGGGCTGAATAAAAAACCGGCGATCAGTGAGTGATCGCCGGTTTTTTTGTGCCAGAAGAATCTGGTTGTAACAGTCATGCTTTGTGGTGAAAGCACGGCCGCCATCGCAGGCAAGCCAGCGCCATGTAATGCAGCCGTGCATCAATTTGTACCAACAGGCACAACAAATCCTTAAGCAACATGTACCTATCACACCGATTGCGAACTCGACGGTGTTCCAGCCGCTGCGCAGGAAAGTCACCGACTTCAAGATCAGCCCGTTCGGTCTCACACCCTTCTATGGTGTGGGTAAAAATAAGTAACACCTCGCTCCAACCGGGTGCGCCAAGCGCCCCGGCCGCCCTCTGTCGGTGCGCAATTTGCACCGGAAAAAACCTGCGCAAACGGTCAAATGCACCTGAATTTATACATATGCGACATTAAGGTACGTTCGTACCACTGTTTAAGACTTGTGGCCGCTCTGGATCTTGCAATGGGTATGGCCCCTGCATAAGTATCGGCAGGCACGACTCACGAGGTCGTCCTCTAATTCCAAAAATGACAACAAATCATGAGGCCACCATGCTTAAACACGCGGTCATTCCGTTTTTAGTCGGCGCAAGTTTGTTAGCTAGCGCACCTTTCGCCCAAGCGGCGACTAACCTGGTGTTTTGCTCCGAAGGGAGCCCGGCCGGTTTTGATCCTGGTCAGTACACCACCGGAACCGACTTCGACGCCTCTGCAGAAACCATGTTCAACCGTTTGACTCAGTTCGAACGTGGCGGCACCGCTGTCATTCCCGGTCTGGCGACCAAATGGGACATCTCCGATGACGGCCTGACTTACACCTTCCACCTGCGTGAAGGCGTCAAGTTCCACACCACCCCGTACTTCAAGCCGACTCGTGAGTTCAACGCCGACGACGTGCTGTTCACCTTTAATCGCATGATTAACAAGGATGATCCGTTCCGCAAAGCGTACCCGACCGAATTCCCGTACTTCACCGACATGGGGATGGACACCAACATCACCAAGATCGATAAAGTCGACGACCACACCGTCAAGTTCACCCTCAAAGAAGTTGATGCCGCGTTCATCCAGAACATGGCCATGAGTTTCGCCTCGGTCCAGTCCGCCGAGTACGCTGCCCAGCTGCTCAAGGAAGGCAAAGCCGCCGACATCAACCAGAAACCTGTCGGTACTGGCCCGTTTGTGTTCAAGAGCTACCAGAAAGACTCCAACATCCGCTACACCGGGAACAAGGACTACTGGAAGCCTGAAGACGTCAAGATCGACAACCTGATCTTCGCCATCACCACCGACCCGTCGGTACGTATTCAGAAGCTGAAGAAGAACGAGTGCCAGATCACTCTGTTCCCACGTCCGGCCGACCTGAAGGCGCTGAAGGAAGACAAAACCCTGAAAATGCCGGACCAGGCCGGTTTCAACCTGGGCTACATCGCCTACAACGTGATGGACAAGGTCAAGGGCAGCAATGAGCCAAACCCGTTGGCCAACCTGAAAGTTCGCCAGGCGCTGGACATGGCGGTGAATAAACCGCAGATCATTGATTCCGTTTATCAGGGCGCCGGCCAACTGGCTGTTAACGCCATGCCGCCGACCCAGTGGTCCTACGACACCACCATCAAAGACGCCAAATACGATCCTGAGAAAGCTAAAGAGCTGCTCAAGGAAGCCGGCGTTAAACCAGGTACCGAAATCGTTCTGTGGGCGATGCCGGTGCAGCGTCCATACAACCCGAACGCCAAGCTGATGGCAGAAATGCTGCAGTCCGATTGGTCCAAGATCGGTCTCAATGTCAAGATCCAGAGCTACGAATGGGGCGAGTACATCAAGCGCTCCAAAGGCGGCGAGAACCAGGCGATGATCATCGGCTGGAGCGGCGACAATGGTGATCCGGACAACTGGCTCAACGTGTTGTTTGGTTGCGACTCGCTGAGCGGCAACAACTTCTCCAAGTGGTGCGACAAGAAGTTTGACGGCATCGTGAAAGAAGCCAAGCGCACAACCGACCAGGCAAAGCGCACCGAACTGTACAAACAGGCGCAACACGTCCTCAAGGACGCCGTTCCAATGACACCTATCGCTCACTCGACGGTGTACCAACCCATGCGCGACAACGTGCAGGACTTCAAGATCAGCCCGTTTGGCTTGAACTCCTTCTACGGCGTCAGCGTCAGCAAATAAGGTTTTGCATCGGCGACGTTTTTGACGTCGCCGATGCTTTATCTGCCGAGAAAGTAGGAAACAACCTACATCCATTTCCGCTGAGTATTACGGCAGCGGTGTCGGACGCGTTGACCTTTCCTACAAGTCTTTAGGACTTTACGCATTTACTGCCAGACCCATCGCTCATACCGTCGGGATCTGACCAGTGCAGGCGTGGGCTCTCGGTTATTGCTGCACTTCATGGTTTGGGATCAGTGAGGCCTCCACGTCTCTGGACGGGACGGCTCATTGTTAAAACACTAAGAATAAAGAGCGAGCGTCATGCGACATACCTTGGTTTTATCCGCATTGCTGGGCACCGGTCTATTGGCCGCCACTTCCATTAGCCAGGCCGCCAATAACAGCCTGGTGTTCTGCTCCGAAGGCAGCCCCGCTGGCTTCGACACTGCGCAGTACACGACCGCGACCGATAATGACGCCGCCGAGCCGTTGTACAACCGACTGGCAGAGTTCGAAAAAGGCGCCACCAACGTCGTACCAGGCCTGGCCACTCGCTGGGATATTTCCGAGGACGGCCTCAAGTACACTTTTCACCTACGCGAAGGGGTGAAATTTCACACGACCAAATACTTCACACCGACCCGTGATTTCAACGCCGATGACGTGCTGTTCACGTTCAATCGCATGCTTGATCCACAGCAACCTTTCCGTAAGGCTTATCCGACCGAGTTCCCGTATTTCAACGGGATGAGCCTGAACAAGAACATCGCCAAGGTCGAGAAGACCGGGCCGCTGACCGTGGTCATGACGCTCAATAGCGTGGACGCCGCGTTCATCCAGAACATCGCCATGAGCTTCGCCGCCATCCTGTCCGCCGAATACGCCGACCAATTGCTGGCTGAAGGCAAACCGAGTGATATCAACCAGAAGCCGATCGGCACCGGGCCGTTCGTGTTCAAGAGCTACCAGAAAGATTCCAACATCCGTTACACCGGCAACAAGCAGTACTGGGACCCGAGCCGGGTCAAGCTCGATAACCTGATCTTCGCCATCAACACCGATGCCTCGGTGCGCGTGCAGAAGCTCAGGGCCAACGAGTGCCAGATCACCCTGCACCCACGCCCTGCCGACGTGACCGCGCTGAAGAACGACCCGACACTCAAGCTCATCGAGAAGCCCGGTTTCAACCTCGGCTACATCGCCTACAACGTGCGCCACAAGCCTTTTGACCAGCTCGAAGTGCGCCAGGCGCTGGACATGGCGGTGAACAAACAAGGCATTCTCAACGCCGTTTACCAAGGTGCAGGTCAACTGGCGGTCAACGCCATGCCACCGACCCAATGGTCTTACGACGAGACCATTAAAGACGCCGCCTACAACCCGGAAAAAGCCAAGGAACTGCTCAAGACTGCCGGCGTGAAGGAAGGCACTGAAATTACCCTCTGGGCCATGCCGGTCCAACGTCCCTACAACCCGAATGCCAAGTTGATGGCCGAGATGCTTCAGGCTGACTGGGCGAAGATCGGCCTCAAGGTCAAGATCGTCAGCTACGAATGGGGCGAGTACATCAAGCGCACCAAGAATGGCGAACACGACATCAGCCTGATCGGCTGGACCGGTGACAACGGGGACCCGGACAACTGGCTCGGCACGCTGTACAGCTGCGACGCCATTGGCGGCAACAACTACTCCATGTGGTGTGATCCGGCTTACGACAAGCTGATCAAGCAGGCCAAGGTCGTCACCGACCGCGACCAGCGCACCGTGCTTTACAAACAAGCGCAGCAGTACCTCAAGCAGCAGGTGCCCATGACGCCCGTCGCCCACTCGACGGTTAACCAGCCGTTGAGCGCCAAAATCGAAGGATTCAAGGTGAGTCCTTTCGGTCGTAACGTGTTCTCGGGCGTCAGCATAGAAAAGTAACCGATTAGCCAGAAACGCTGGGGGCGCAATACGCCCTCACGCAAGCGTATGGCCGTCATTCGTTGACCAGGACAAAGCAAACGTTTGCGATGCCTTGAATGAGTTCAAAACCAGATAGCCGATCACCAAAAAAGACCGGCAAAAAAAAATAGAAAGGAGCGTCACCCATGAAACTGAGCAGCACCGCGTTATTGGCCTTGGCCATCAGCAGCGTAACCGCCTCGGCGTACGCAGAAACTCAGAGCCAGGCGTTCACCCCGGTTACCGTGAAAGAGAAAAGTGCTCAGAGTGAAGCCACCGGCTTTGTCGAAGGCCAGTCGATCACTGGTTCCACACGCAACTGGTATGCGAATGAGCAACTGAAACGTGGCGCCCATTTCAAGTACAACAAGAGTGGTGTACCGACCGACACGGATCGTCGTATCAACTGGGTCCAGGGCACCATCATCAAGTACAACTCGGGCTTCACCGAGGGTACTGTCGGCTTCAGCACTGAAGTCGCGGCTTACAACGCCATCGCCCTGGACCGTGACCGCAAAGACCTTGCCTCCGCCAATGGTGGCGCACCACTGAACGGCGTTCCTGGTCTTGGCAACAACCGTACCTTGACCAAAGACGGCGGTGACGCCCAGGGTCAGTGGAGCAAACTGGGCCTGGCCAACGTCAAGGCGCGTTTCTCCAACACCACCCTGACCGCCGGGCGTCAGAACTTCAGCAGCCCACAGGTAGACGTCATCGGTAACCGTCCTCTGCCTTCGAGCTTCCAGGGTGTCACCCTGCACAGCGAAGAATTGGAGAACCTGTCGTTCGACCTCGGCACCTTCGATCGCAACTCACCGCGGACCGAAGAAAGCCAGCGTAAATTCCGCTCCGAATACGCCGACACCGTCATAGAAGCCGATCACGTGAACACCGCTGGTATCACTTACCAGCCGTTCGCGAGCCTGACCACCAGCCTGTGGGGCACCCAGGCCGAAGACTTGTGGAACCAGTACTATTTCGGCGCCAGCCACGTATTGGGCGACAGCTCGGTACTGAGCCTGACGACCGGCCTGAACTACTACAAGACCGTCGACGAAGGCAAAAAGCTGTTGGGCGAAATCGACAACGACACCTACTCGCTGTCGCTCGGCCTGACTCACCAGGCCCACAGCCTGACATTCTCGTACCAGGAAGTGAACGGTAACGAGTACTTCGACTACCTGCACGAAACCAACGGCATCTACCTGGCCAACTCCCTGCTGTCGGACTTCAACGGCCCGAACGAGAAGTCCTTCCAGATCGCCTACGGCCTCAACATGGCTGAATACGGCGTACCCGGTCTGAAGTTCAACATCTACCAGGCTCGCGGCTGGGGCATTGACGGTACTCACTACACCGGTACCGCCTACGACGTTCGCAACATGGACGGCGAAAACCACTATGAATACGGCATTGGTACTGCGTACGCCGTGCAGAGCGGCCCGCTTAAAGCGACCACCGTCCGCGCGACCTACACCACTCACCGCGCCAGCGATAACCAGGCTGACGGCAGCATCAACGAGTTCCGTCTCGTGACCACCATCCCGTTCAAGATTTTGTAAAACACTGCCCGACGGCTGACTCATGACGAGTCGGCCGTTCGGTTTTTTATCTTCAACCGATTGCAGAGGGTTCTTTGATGAAAATGCTTCCCCTACGTGCGGCCATCGCTGCCGCGTTGCTGAGTGTCGCTGTTGGCGTCTCGGCCAAACCCCTGGTGGTTTGCACCGAAGCCAGTCCGGAAGGTTTCGACACCGCCCTGTACACGACTGCAGTCACCGCTGACGCCGCGGCTGAAACCATCTTCAATCGCCTGGCGGATTTCAAGCCCGGCACCACGGAAGTGATTTCGGCACTGGCCGAGTCCTGGGATATCAGCGAGGACGGTCTGACCTACACGTTCCACCTGCGCAAAGGCGTCAAGTTTCACACCACCGAATATTTCAAGCCGACCCGCGACATGAATGCCGACGACGTACTTTGGAGCTTCCAGCGGCAGCTGGACCCAAATCACCCTTGGCACAAACAATCGAGCGTAGGCTTCCCGTACTTTGAAAGCATGGGTTTCAAAGAGCTGCTTAAAAGCGTCGAGAAGGTTGACGACAACACCGTCAAATTCACTCTGACCCGTCGCGAAGCGCCTTTCCTGGCCGACATCGCCATGGCGTTCGCATCGATCTACTCCGCCGAGTACGCCGATCAACTGCTCAAGGCCGACAAAATGGGCGACCTGAACAACAAACCGGTCGGCACCGGCCCGTTTGTGTTCCAGCGCTACAACAAGGACGCACAGGTTCGCTTCAAGGCCAACCCGGACTACTTCCGCGGCAAGCCACCGGCTGACGCGCTGATCCTGGCCATCGCCACTGACAACAACGTGCGCCTGCAAAAGCTCAAGGCCAACGAGTGCCAAATTGCGCTGTATCCGAAACCGGATGACATCCCGAGCATCAAGAAAGACGCCAAACTGAGTGTCGATGAACTGAACGCGATGACCGTTTCGTACATCGCGATGAACACTTCGCACAAGTACATGAGTGATGTGCGCGTACGTAAAGCCATCGACATCGCCTTCGACAAGGCCGCGTACGTCAACGCGCTGTTCGGCAAAGGCAATGCGACCGTGGCGGTCAATCCGTACCCGGACACCCTGCTGGGCTACAACCACGACCTGAAGAATCCGCCACGGGATCTGGACAAGGCTCGCGCCCTGCTCAAGGAAGCCGGCGTGCCGGAAGGCACTACGTTTACCCTGTTCACCCGTAACGGCGGCGGTCCAACCAACCCGAACCCGATGCTCGGCGCGCAGATGATGCAGGCTGACCTGGCGAAGGTCGGGATCACGGTCGACATTCGCGTCATGGAATGGGGCGAAATGCTCAAACGCGCGAAAAACGGCGAGCACGACATGGTGTCTGCCGGATGGGCGGGCGATAACGGCGATCCGGATAACTTCCTGACGCCTATGCTCAGTTGCGAAGCCGCCAAAAACGGCGAAAACTACGCGCGCTGGTGCAATGAGAAGTTCCAGGCGCTGATCGATGAAGCCCGGGCTAAAGTGAACCCGGCGGAACGCGCAGCGCTCTATGAGCAAGCCCAGGAAGTTTTCAATCAGGACCAGCCATGGATCAGCATGGCGCACACCCGTATGTTCACCGCAATGCGCAACAACGTAGAGGGCTATCACATTAGCCCGCTCACCACTAATAACTTCGCCACCACCCAGGTGAAGTAGATAAGAAACTACCGGCATTCCTGACCCAGGAATGCCGGGCACGCCTAACCGGCTGATGAGGTACACCACAAGATGTTTAGTTTTATTGCCCGCCGATTGGGGTTATTGATCCCCACATTCTTCGGCATCACCTTGCTGACTTTCGCACTGATTCGCATGATTCCTGGCGACCCCGTGGAAGTGATGATGGGCGAACGTCGCGTCGACCCCGAAATGCATGCTCAGGCAATGGAACGCCTAGGTCTGAACAAACCCCTGTATGCCCAATACCTGGATTACGTTGGCAAATTGGCCCACGGCGATCTCGGCGAATCCCTGCGTACCCGTGAAAGTGTCTGGACGGAATTCACCTCTCTATTCCCCGCGACCCTGGAACTGTCCATGGCCGCTCTGTTGTTCGCCGGCATCCTGGGCCTTCTGGCCGGGGTGATCGCGGCACTCAAGCGAGGATCCCTGTTCGACCACGGGGTGATGGGCATCTCCCTGGCGGGATATTCGATGCCGATCTTCTGGTGGGGCCTGATCCTGATCATGTTCTTCTCGGTGTCGCTGGGCTGGACGCCGGTGTCCGGGCGGATCGACCTGCTCTATGACATCGAGCCGCGGACCGGCTTCATGCTCATCGACACGCTGCTGGCCGATGACGTCGGTGCGTTCTTCGATGCGCTGCACCACCTGATCCTGCCGGCCATTGTGCTTGGCACCATCCCGCTGGCGGTGATCGCGCGGATGACCCGCTCTTCGATGCTCGAAGTGCTGCGTGAAGACTACATCCGTACCGCCCGCGCCAAAGGCCTGTCGCCGTCGCGCGTGGTGTTCGTTCACGGTCTGCGTAACGCGCTGATTCCGGTACTGACCGTGGTCGGCCTGCAAGTCGGCACATTGCTGGCCGGTGCGGTCCTGACCGAAACCATCTTCTCCTGGCCCGGCATCGGCAAATGGCTGATCGAAGCCATTGGCGCACGGGATTATCCCGTGGTGCAGAACGGCATCCTGCTAATCGCCTGCCTGGTGATTCTGGTCAACTTCGTGGTGGACATCCTCTACGGCTTTGCCAACCCACGCATTCGTCACCAGCGCTGAGATCATCATGACCATGACCACTTCAATTCCATCGGTAGCAGTCGATCAAAGCCTGCTGTACCCGTCCCCCTACAAAGAGTTCTGGCAAGCGTTCTCCAAGAACAAAGGCGCCGTCGCCGGCCTGATGTTCATGCTGCTAGTGATTTTCTGCGCACTGTTCGCCCCTTGGGTGGCACCGCATAACCCGAGCGAGCAGTACCGCGACTTCCTGCTGACCCCGCCGTCCTGGCTGGAAGGTGGGCAAATCCAGTTCCTGCTCGGCACCGATGAACTGGGTCGCGACCTGCTGTCGCGTCTGATCCACGGTTCGCGCCTGTCCCTGCTGATCGGCTTGTCGTCGGTGGTGATGTCGCTGATTCCGGGCATCCTGTTGGGTCTGTTCGCCGGGTTCTACCCGCGCCTGCTGGGCCCGACCATCATGCGTCTGATGGACATCATGCTGGCCCTGCCGTCCCTGCTGCTGGCGGTGGCGATTGTCGCCATCCTCGGCCCTGGCCTGATCAACACCATTATTGCCATCGCCGTGGTGTCCCTGCCGTCCTATGTTCGTCTGACCCGCGCTGCGGTGATGGGCGAGCTGAACCGCGACTACGTGACCGCTGCGCGCCTGGCCGGCGCCACGCTGCCGCGCCTGATGTTCATCACCGTGCTGCCTAACTGCATGGCACCGCTGATCGTTCAGGCGACCTTGAGCTTCTCCTCGGCGATTCTCGATGCCGCGGCACTGGGCTTCCTCGGCCTTGGCGTGCAACCGCCAACCCCTGAGTGGGGCACCATGCTGGCTTCGGCTCGCGACTACATCGAACGCGCCTGGTGGGTCGTCAGTCTGCCTGGTTTGACCATTTTGCTCAGCGTGCTGGCAATCAACTTGATGGGCGACGGCCTGCGCGATGCGCTGGACCCGAAACTCAAGAATGCCGCCTGAGGAGATTCAAATGTCACTGTTAGAAATCAAGAATCTCAACGTTCGCTTCGGCGACAAGAACGCCGTTCCGGTGGTCGACGGTCTCGACATTACCGTGGACAAGGGCGAAGTTCTGGCCATCGTTGGCGAATCGGGTTCCGGCAAGTCCGTGACCATGATGGCGCTGATGGGCCTGATCGAACATCCGGGGATCGTCACCGCCGACGCGCTGAATTTCGACGGCAAGGACATGCTCAAGCTCAGCAACCGTCAGCGTCGCAAAATCGTCGGCAAAGACCTGGCCATGGTCTTCCAGGACCCGATGACCGCGCTGAACCCCAGCTACACCGTCGGTTTCCAGATCGAAGAAGTGCTGCGCCTGCACCTGAAAATGTCTGGCAAGCAAGCCCGCGCACGCGCCATCGAACTGCTGGAAAAAGTTGAAATCCCGGGCGCCGCCAGCCGTATGGACGCCTACCCGCATCAACTGTCTGGTGGCATGAGCCAGCGAGTCGCAATCGCCATGGCGATTGCCGGCGAACCGAAACTGCTGATCGCCGACGAACCGACCACCGCACTGGACGTCACGATTCAGGCGCAAATCATGGACCTGCTGTTGGCGCTGCAGAAAGAGCAGAACATGGGCCTGGTGCTGATCACTCACGACCTCGCGGTCGTGGCCGAAACCGCTCAGCGTGTGTGCGTGATGTACGCCGGCCAAGCGGTCGAAGTCGGTCAGGTTCCTCAGCTGTTCGACATTCCGGCGCACCCGTACAGCGAAGCGCTGCTCAAGGCGATTCCGGAACACAGCCTGGGCGCCACGCGCCTGGCGACGCTGCCGGGCATCGTTCCCGGTCGTTATGACCGTCCGCAGGGTTGCCTGCTGTCGCCGCGGTGCCCGTATGTGCAGAATTCCTGCCGTCAGCAACGTCCAACCCTTGACCCGAAAAGCAACAGCCTCGCCCGCTGCTTCTACCCGCTGAATCAGGAGGTGGCGTAATGGCCGTCGTACTTACCGCCCGCGACCTGACCCGTCACTACGAAGTGTCCCGTGGCCTGTTCAAGGGCCATGCGACCGTGCGCGCCTTGAACGGTGTGTCGTTCGAACTGGAAGCCGGCAAAACCCTCGCTGTCGTCGGCGAATCGGGCTGCGGTAAATCCACCCTGGCCCGTGCCCTGACGCTGATCGAAGAGCCGTCCTCCGGTTCCTTGAAAATCGCAGGGCAGGAAGTCACCGGCGCGAACAAGGCTGAACGCAAGCAGCTGCGCAAAGACGTGCAGATGGTGTTCCAGAGCCCTTACGCGTCGTTGAACCCACGGCAAAAAGTCGGTGATCAGCTCGGCGAGCCGCTGCTGATCAACACCAACCTGTCGGCTTCCGAACGTCGCGAGAAAGTTCAGGCGATGATGAAGCAGGTGGGCTTGCGTCCTGAGCACTACCAGCGTTATCCGCACATGTTCTCCGGCGGTCAGCGCCAGCGGATCGCCCTGGCCCGCGCGATGATGTTGCAGCCTAAAGTGCTGGTCGCGGATGAACCGACTTCGGCGCTGGACGTGTCCATTCAGGCACAGGTGCTGAACCTGTTCATGGACTTGCAGCAAGAGTTCAACACCGCTTACGTGTTCATCTCCCACAACCTGGCGGTGGTGCAACACGTCGCCGATGACGTGATGGTGATGTACCTCGGTCGCCCTGTGGAAATGGGACCGAAGAACGACATCTACGAGCGTCCTCTGCACCCGTACACCCAGGCGTTGCTGTCGGCCACCCCGACCATTCACCCGGACCCGAACAAGCCGAAAATCAAAATCGTCGGCGAATTGCCCAACCCGCTGAACCCGCCATCCGGCTGCGCGTTCCACAAGCGCTGCCCGTACGCGACCGAGCGCTGCAGCACCGAAGAGCCGGCCCTGCGCCTGCTCGACAGCCGCCAGGTGGCTTGCCACTACGCCGAGCAATTCCTCGACGGCGCGGCATAAAAAAACGCGCCCCGATCACCGGGGCGCGCTTTTGATGAGTTGAAAAAAACCCTACATTTGGATGGTGCATCAGTCCGGCAGAAGGGGTTTTTTGTCTGTCATTTAAGCCCCTTCATCCTCGTCGGTGTCCGGTTCGTCGGTGGTCGAGTCGTCATCGTCCGCGCTACCACCCTGCCCCTGATCGCCCGGTTCCGATTCGGATTTTGCAATCATCAAGGCAGTGTGTGTCACCGGCCCGCTCGAGGCCTGCTCACCATGGTCCGGGCATTCCGCCCACGCCGCCGACATGCCAACGGACAGCATCACCAAAACCTTAAACAACAGCCCAATGCGTTGAACAATGCTCATAGCCGATTCCATCCTTCATAAGTGAGGCGTGGGTGCCTGTCTGGCGCTGAATGAAATTTAGTTCCGATCAGCGCGGTTCTCCAGATAGGACGCTAACGAATGGACGGAATGCCGTTGGCGGGGAGATTGGTTTTAAATAATGCCTATAGCCAGATCAGCTAAGTGAGGCGGGCTCACCGCGCGCTAAGGGAAGATCCTTTTGATGCTCCGACAAGCGAGTTGCTTGATAAATCAGCGGTATGGAAAGCATCGCCAGAACCGCGCTTGCCAGCCAGACGCTATGCCCACCGAAATGACCATACAGCTGGCCTCCAAGCACGGGCGAAAGCAGCGCACTCGCACTCCAGCACATGAAAAAAAGACCAAAGTAGTGCCCACTTTTTCCTGCTTGCGCATGCCGCATAACCAGCACGTTCAGGGGCGGCATGAATAGAGCTTCGCCAAACGTCCAAACCACCGTCGACAGGCAGACATACAACAGCCCGGTACCGAAAGGCAGCATTCCGAGCCCGCAAGCCAACAACACGCTGCCTGCCACCAATTGCCGGCGTGCCCCCAGCGCTCGCTCCAATGAGACAGAGGAATTTGCAGTAACACCACCAGCACTGCATTGAGTGCAAATTGCCATCCGATGACTTCAGTATCCAACTGATAATAATCGAGCAAATAGTTGCCCAGCATGCTGTAGACCGTGTCAAAGGCAAGGCCGAGCAAGACAGCAGCCGCCAACAACCAAAGGAAAGGTTTATCTCGATACGGGACGCAGGAGCCTGAAGCACTATCAGACACCTCATCCGGTATCAGAACCGGTCGATGCCATGTCGTGCGGACAAACCAGAGCAACGCCAACAGCGTCATGACCGCACTGGCAAAAAACACCCAGCGAAAATCAGTCTGCGCCAAAACCCCACCGACCACCCCTGCGACAGCCATACCCAGGTTTCTGGCAACACGACTCAGTGACTGTGCACGAGCGCGCTGCGCAACCTGGCAATATTCCATGATCAACCGCTGATGAAGCGTTCGAATCGCACCATCGAGTACACCGCTGAACAGCAGCATGCCTGCCAGCCAAGGCACTTCAGTGACCAGCCCCAACAAGAGCAGTACCCACGCCGAGACAAAAAACAACGCCGCAGTGAGCCTCGCCGTGGAGAAGTGATCACTCAGCAGTCCGCCCACCATTGACCCTATCAGCAAGCCGGCCCCGTAACCGGATAACAACCAGCCAACGGTTTCAATCGCCAGCCCCAGTTCCTGGCGCAGGTACAGCGCCATGAACAGTTTGACCATGGTGCTCAACCGATTGATGAAGAGCAGCGCGGCAAGCACCCAGGCCATTGGACAGAAGTAGCCATCTAATCGAATCAGGTGAGTCAGCCGACTTGTCATTCCATTGATCCTTAAAAAGGCAGCTATTTGCGAACTGCCTTTCAAACAGTAGACGGCTACGACTTAGTTGTCTCGAGTAGAAATGCCAACAACGCAAAACCAGAGTCAAGCTACCCGACCAAGGGAAAAAACCTACGGAAAAACCGTTGCGCAACATCCCATTCTCATGGGTTAGCAGCGCTCCGGAGCCTTGAGTTAAGGTATCGCTGAACTTTCAGACAAAGGCCGCAGCCATGGATTTGTCAAAAACACTGTTGATACTTGAGCAGCACCTGCTTTCACAGGCTGTTCGGAGTAATGCCGAAGATGTCTCACGCCTGCTCGCCGACGACTTCGTCGAGTTTGGCGCCAGCGGCAATATATGGTCGAAGGCAGAAGTGGTCGAGCAATTGCCTCTACAGCCATTCACGCAACGAACGATCAGCGAATTCACCACCAAATCCCTGTCAGAAAATACCGCACTGGTGACCTATCACTGCCAAAACGTCGCTATCGATCAACGCGCCACAACCAACAGCTTGCGTAGCTCTGTCTGGCGCAAGCATGGCGAGCAATGGCAGATGATTTTTCACCAGGGAACATTTCTGTCTACATAGTGAGCTGCGGACTTGGCGGGAGATTGGTTTTGAATAGGGTTAGGTCGAATGGTTCCGAAATAATCGCTCCCACGCTCTGCGTGGTAGCGCCTCAATGGACGCTCTGCGTCCGCTTCTGGGACGCGGAGCGTCCCGGGCTGCTTTCCCACGCAGAGCGTGGGAACGATCAGGCTTCAGACAATAAAAAACCCCGCAGCTTTCGCAACGGGGTTTTTCTGTGTAGCCGCTCAGCCCTTAATGATGCTCACGCGTCGCACGGAACTTCACATCCGGCCAGCGCTCTTCCATCAGCGCCAGGTTGACTCGGGTCGGAGCCAGGTAGGTCAGGTGACCGCCGCCGTCAATCGCGAGGTTTTCCACGGCCTTGATCTGGAACTCTTCGAGCTTCTTCTTATCGCTGCAATCGATCCAGCGTGCGGAATAAACAGTGATCGGCTCATACGAGCATTCAACCTTGTATTCCTCTTTCAAGCGGCTGGCGACCACATCGAACTGCAGCACACCGACGGCGCCGAGGATGATGTCATTGCTGCGCGTCGGGAAGAACACCTGGGTCGCGCCTTCTTCCGCCAGTTGCTGCAGGCCCTGACGCAGTTGCTTGGACTTGAGCGGGTCGCGCAGACGCACGCGACGGAACAGTTCCGGGGCGAAGTGCGGGATACCGGTGAAGCCCAGGACTTCGCCTTCGGTGAAGGTGTCGCCGATCTGGATGGTGCCGTGGTTGTGCAGGCCGATGATGTCGCCGGCAAACGCTTCTTCCAATTGCTCACGCTCGGAGGAGAAGAACGTCAGCGCATCGCCGATCCGCACGTCTTTGCCGGTGCGCACGTGGCGCATCTTCATGCCTTTTTCGTACTTGCCGGAGCAGATACGCATGAAGGCGATGCGGTCGCGGTGTTTCGGGTCCATGTTCGCCTGGATCTTGAACACGAAGCCGGCGAATTTCTCTTCAGCCGGCTCCACGGTGCGCTCGTTGGCGACACGGGCCAGCGGCTTCGGCGCCCAGTTGACCACGGCGTCGAGCACGTGATCGACACCAAAGTTGCCCAGTGCAGTACCGAAGAACACCGGAGTCAGTTGGCCGTCGAGGAATTCCTGCTGATTGAATTCGTGACAGGCTCCCTGCACCAGTTCCAGCTGATCGACGAAGCGATCGTACTCGTCGCCCAAGTGCGCGCGGGCTTCATCGGAGTCGAGCTTCTCGATGATTTTCACATCGGTGCGCTCGTGGCCGTGACCGGAGGTGTACACGATGATGTAGTCGTCGGCGAGGTGGTAAACGCCCTTGAAGTCGCGGTAGCAACCGATCGGCCAGGTGATCGGCGCCGCCTTGATCTTCAGGACCGCTTCGATTTCGTCGAGCAGTTCGATCGGGTCGCGGATGTCGCGGTCGAGTTTGTTGATGAAACTGATGATCGGTGTGTCACGCAGACGGCAAACGTCCATCAGCGCGATGGTCCGTGGCTCTACACCCTTGCCGCCATCGAGGACCATCAAGGCCGAGTCCACCGCCGTCAGGGTGCGGTAGGTATCTTCGGAGAAGTCTTCGTGGCCCGGGGTGTCGAGCAGGTTGATCATGTGATCGCTATACGGGAACTGCATGACCGACGTGGTAATGGAAATACCCCGTTGTTTTTCCATTTCCATCCAGTCGGAGGTGGCATGGCGGTCGGATTTACGGGATTTCACCGTGCCAGCAATCGCAATCGCCTTGCCCATCAGCAAGAGCTTCTCGGTGATGGTGGTTTTACCGGCATCGGGGTGGGAAATAATGGCGAAAGTGCGGCGCTTCGCGACTTCGGCGGCCTGTTTGGTCATGGGAAATCGCCTGGCAGGTGATTCAAAAAAGGGCGGCGAGTATAGCGCAAACCGAGCGTCACGGACCACCGTTCGCCCGTAGCAGCTGCCGAGGGACGAGGCTGCGTCCGGCGGCGAAGCCGTCGTAAAACCGGACCTGCGGTGTATCAGACAGACCGCGTGTATCGATCCTACGACGGCTGCGCCGCCGAACGCAGCCTCGCAGGCTCGGCAGCTGCTACATCGGGTAATCGACATCAAGGGTGGCTAAATGCTTCTAAATATGGAACCTTTTAAAAGGTGGAGGCGTCCACTCCCCTGTTACGGCACTCGTACCAGGGACTGAAAAATCAGCAAGTTGGCCTGACGAGGCTGCGCTTATGGCTCGATCTCATGCGGTTTCATCAGCATGAAGAGCTGCTTCTCGCGAACGTTGATAATCCCGGCAGCCAGGAATGGCATGCCCCACGGGACTGCGTTCGCCGACAAAGAAAAAAGGAGTCCGCCTGTGGCTATTCGCTATGGCAAGGGGCTGATAGGAGGTGCGGTTGTCGTCGCCCTTCTGGCCCTGCTGGTCCACTGGATTGGCACCAACACGATCGAACAGTACCGCGACGATTTGTTGTTTTACCTACAAGCTCATCTGATTCTCGTCCTCGCTTCCATGCTGGCCGCCCTCATTGTGGGCATACCCGCCGGTATCTTTCTCAGCCGCCCGACCATGGTGGGCCGCGCTGAACGCTTCATGCAGATCTTCAACATCGGCAACACTGTGCCGCCTCTTGCCGTACTGGCCATCGCCCTGGGGATCCTCGGCATCGGCAGTGGCCCCGCGATTTTCGCTCTGTTCCTCGCCTCGCTGTTGCCGATTGTGCGCAACACCTATGAAGGCCTGCAAAACGTCCAGGGATCGCTCAAGGAAGCCGCCGTCGGCATCGGCATGACGCCGACTCAAGTGCTGTGGCGGGTCGAACTGCCGAACGCTGTGCCGATCATCATCGGTGGCGTGCGCGTGGCCCTGGCGATTAACGTCGGGACTGCACCGCTGGCGTTCCTGATCGGCGCCAACAGTCTGGGCAGCCTGATTTTCCCTGGCATCGCCCTGAACAATCAGCCGCAACTGCTGCTCGGCGCGGCCTGCACCGCCCTGCTGGCCTTGCTGCTCGACGGTCTGGTGACACTCGCCAGCCGCCTCTGGCTCGAACGCGGCCTTCGCCCGTCTTAAGCCTCGGCAAAGGAATATTTATGAAAAGACTGACCTTATTATTGGGCTGCGTCCTGCTGTTCGCAGGATTTGCCCAAGCCGCTGAAAAACCCGTGATCCGCATTGGCGCCAGGGTGTTCACCGAACAAACCCTGCTGGCGGAAATCACCTCCCAATACCTGCGCACCAAGGGTTACGACACTCAGGTGACCGGCGGTCTGGGCAGCAACCTGGCTCGCAGCGCCCACGAAAGTGGTCAGCTGGATTTGATGTGGGAATACACCGGCGTGTCGCTGGTGGCTTACAACCATGTCACTGAAAAGCTCGACAGCGCTCAGTCCTACGCCAAGGTGAAAGAACTCGACGCAAAAAAAGGCCTGATCTGGCTCACACCGTCGAAATTCAGCAACACCTACGCCCTGGCCCTGCCGGAAAACACCGCGAAGGCGTATCCGCAGATCAACACCATCAGCGAGCTGAACACGGTGATGCAGGCTGAGGCGAAGACCCATCATCTGGTGGCGCTGGACACCGAGTTCGCCAACCGCTCCGACGGTCTGGACGGCATGGTGGACCTCTACGGCATGAACCTGACCCGCAAAAACATCCGCCAGATGGACGCAGGGCTGGTCTACACCGCCCTGCGCAATGGTCAGGTGTTTGCCGGTCTGGTCTACACCACCGACGGTCGTTTGAACGCCTTCAAGCTGAAACTGCTCGAAGACGACAAGCACTACTTCCCGGACTACACCGCCGCGCCAGTGGTGCGTCAGGTCTACCTCGACGCTCACCCGAAACTCGCCGAAGAACTCAAGCCGCTGGCGGAACTGTTCGATGACGCCACCATGCGCCAGCTCAATGCGCGGGTCGATGTCGATCACGAAAGCCCTTCATCCGTTGCCGCCGATTTCCTGCGCCAGCACCCTATCAACTGAGGAGGAAAAGCCATGGAATTTCTGAACGCCTTTTCCCACCTCGACTGGCCGCTGGTCCTGCAACTGACCGGGCAGCACATCACCCTCGTCGGTATTGCCGTGACCTTGGCGATTCTGGTCGGCGTGCCGCTGGGCATCCTGATGACACGCTTCCCGACCCTCGCCGGCCCGTTGCAAGCCAGCGCCACGGTGCTGCTGACCGTGCCGTCGATTGCCCTGTTCGGCCTGCTGTTGCCGTTCTACTCCACGTTCGGCCAGGGCTTGGGGCCGATGCCGGCGATTACCGCGGTGTTTTTGTATTCGCTGCTGCCGATCATGCGTAACACCTACCTCGCCCTGACCGGCGTCGAACCCGGCATTCGCGAAGCCGCGCGCGGCATCGGCATGACCTTCGGCCAGCGCCTGCGCATGGTCGAGTTGCCGATCGCCGTGCCCGTGATCCTCGCCGGCGTGCGCACCGCGGTGGTCATGAACATTGGTGTCATGACCATCGCCGCGACCATCGGCGCCGGTGGCCTCGGTGTACTCATTCTCGCTTCCATCAGCCGCAGCGACATGTCGATGCTGATCGTCGGCGCCGTGCTGGTCAGTCTCCTGGCCATCTTCGCCGACCTGCTTCTGCAATGGCTGCAACGCACGCTGACGAGTAGGGGGTGTTCGCCGCAAATGGCGGGCGCGCCGTCGCCCCACAAAGCGCAAGACTAGGCGCGAGGAGAGAGATTTGGTTTCTTCAAATGAACGACGAGCAACGACGGATTGCGCTTTGTGGGGCACGGCCCTCCGGGTTGGAGCTGTGATCCCGCCGGGCTGCGTTGTGGGACTTGAAAAGGAAACGACATTTCCTGCGTCCCACGCCTTGCCCGGCGGGATCACAGCTCCAACGCGCTCCGCCATTTGCGGCGAACACCCCCTACCTGGACTCCTGAAATGATCGAACTTCAAAACCTCAGCAAAACCTTCCAAAGCAACGGCAAAGATGTGAAAGCCGTGGACTCGGTAAGCCTGACCGTCAATGAAGGCGAGATCTGTGTGTTCCTCGGACCCTCGGGCTGCGGCAAAAGCACCACACTGAAAATGATCAACCGTCTGATCAAACCGACCTCCGGCAAAATCCTGATCAATGGCGAAGACACCACCGACCTCGACGCCGTGACCCTGCGCCGCAACATCGGTTATGTGATCCAGCAGATCGGTCTGTTCCCGAACATGACCATCGAGGAAAACATCACCATCGTTCCGCGCCTGCTGGGCTGGGACAAACAGAAATGCCACGACCGCGCCCGCGAGTTGATGAGCATGATCAAGCTTGAGCCCAAGCAATACCTGAATCGCTACCCGCGTGAATTGTCCGGTGGTCAGCAGCAGCGGATCGGCGTGATTCGTGCGCTGGCGGCGGATGCACCGCTGTTGCTGATGGACGAACCGTTTGGCGCGGTCGACCCGATCAACCGCGAGATGATCCAGAACGAATTCTTCGAGATGCAGCGGGCGCTGAACAAGACGGTGATCATGGTCAGCCATGACATCGACGAAGCGATCAAGCTGGGCGACAAGATTGCGATCTTCCGCGCTGGCAAACTGTTGCAGATCGATCACCCCGACACGCTGCTGGCGCACCCGGCGGATGACTTTGTCAGCAACTTCGTCGGCCAGGACAGCACCCTCAAGCGTCTGTTGCTGGTGAAAGCCGAAGACGCGGCGGACAACGCCCCGTCGGTGAGCCCGGAAACGCCCGTGGCTGAAGCCCTGGAGTTGATGGACGAACTGGACCGTCGTTATGTGGTGGTCACTGACGGTGAGAACAAAGCGTTGGGTTATGTACGACGTCGCGACCTGCACCGTCAGACCGGCGCCTGCGCACAATACCTGCGTGAATTCAACGCGACGGCGGCGTTTGATGAGCATTTGCGCATCCTGCTGTCGCGCATGTACGAGTTCAACCGCTCGTGGCTACCGGTGATGGATGCCGAGCGGGTGTTCCTTGGGGAGGTGACCCAGGAATCGATTGCCGAGTATTTGAGCTCCGGTAAGTCCCGTGGCGGCAAGACCAGCATTGTTTCGCCTGCGGAAGTTGCGTTGGCCTGATCTGACGTCCTCGCGGGCAAGCCTCGCTCCTACAGGATTAGTGGCGTGCGTCCATTTTTTTGCACGACACCGAACCTGTAGAAGCGAGGCCTGCCCGCGAATGGGCCACCACAAATCCCGCTGAACCACCGCAAATATCCCTGCCAGGGGAACATCACACTGTCATGCAGGTCGGTTACATCAGTAACTGTCCGAGACCGCACGACGGATGCGTGCAAAAACGCGACATTTTTTGTTGATCTCAAGCCCCTCACGCCCTAAAGTTCGCGCCGAACGTCCATGCTGGAAACGATCCATCCGGCTCAAGTACTGACGACGAGACAGCAAGGCCAAGGGAAGCACCGCCTCCCGTGGCCTTTTTGCTTTCGGCGACATGCCTTGGGAAGTAGGCGAACCAAAGTGGGGATACGGAGGACGTTCAGGAGGGTGTGTCATCAATGAGTTCACGAGTGCGCCGGAGCCTGCTTTTGCGCAGGGCAAGGCGCGAGGACCGGAGTTTGGTTGTTCCAAATAAGGGACGAGCAACGCAGCCCTGCGCAAAAGCAGGCCCGGCCCTCCGGGTTGTGCCTGAGCGCGCGCCATGCTGCGTTGCAGGCCTTGCGAAGGGAATGACCATTAGCGGCGGCCTGCGCCTTGCCTGGCACGCGCTCAGGCGACAACGCACTCGCGAACTCATTGATGACACACCCTCGCACCCATTGATTAATCTAGTTTGCCAGTAGGAGTTCCCAGCATGTCGATCAACGTCGATGACTATTTCGCGCGCGATACCTTCCAGAAAATGAAGGCGTTCGCCGATCAGCAAGAAACCCCATTCGTGGTGATCGACACCGCGATGATCAGCCAGGCCTATGACGACCTGCGCGCCGGTTTCGAATTCGCCAAGGTCTACTACGCGGTCAAGGCCAACCCGGCCGTGGAAGTCATCGACCTGCTCAAAGAGAAAGGCTCGAACTTCGACATCGCCTCGATCTACGAGCTCGACAAGGTGATGAACCAGGGCGTCGGCCCGGATCGCATCAGCTACGGCAACACCATCAAGAAATCCAAAGACATTCGCTACTTCTACGAGAAGGGCGTGCGTCTGTATGCCACCGACTCCGAAGCCGACCTGCGCAACATCGCCAAGGCTGCACCGGGTTCGAAAGTCTACGTGCGCATCCTCACCGAAGGCTCGACCACCGCTGACTGGCCCTTGTCGCGCAAATTCGGCTGCCAGACCGACATGGCCATGGACTTGCTGATCCTCGCCCGCGACCTGGGCCTGGTGCCGTACGGCATCTCGTTCCACGTCGGCTCGCAACAGCGCGACATCAGCGTCTGGGACGCGGCGATCGCCAAGGTCAAAGTGATCTTCGAGCGTCTGAAAGAAGAAGACGGTATTCACCTGAAGCTGATCAACATGGGCGGCGGCTTCCCGGCCAACTACATCACCCGCACCAACAGCCTGGAAACCTACGCTGAAGAAATCATCCGTTTCCTCAAGGAAGACTTTGGCGACGAACTGCCGGAAATCATTCTGGAGCCAGGCCGTTCGCTGATCGCCAACGCCGGCATACTGGTCAGCGAAGTGGTGTTGGTTGCACGTAAATCCCGTACCGCCGTTGAGCGATGGGTGTACACGGATGTGGGCAAGTTCTCCGGCCTGATCGAAACCATGGACGAAGCCATCAAGTTCCCGATCTGGACCGAGAAAAAAGGCGAAGTGGAAGAAGTGGTCATCGCCGGCCCGACCTGCGACAGCGCCGACATCATGTACGAAAACTACAAGTACGGTTTGCCGCTGAACCTGGCGATTGGTGATCGTTTGTACTGGCTGTCGACGGG
Organism: Pseudomonas sp. AL03; assembly: GCF_029960815.1. Taxonomy (GTDB): domain Bacteria; phylum Pseudomonadota; class Gammaproteobacteria; order Pseudomonadales; family Pseudomonadaceae; genus Aquipseudomonas. The sequence goes on along the minus strand of NZ_JASBRE010000001.1, from coordinate 171,370 downwards.
TGCGTATACCACCAGTTACAGCGCAGTTGAATTCAATGGCTTCCCGCCGCTGAAGTCGTTTTACGTCTAAGCGCTAAACGCAGAAATCAAAAAGCCCATGACCAGTCATGGGCTTTTTTTTACTTTTGTCGTTTCGACATTTGAATCAGCTGTTCAGACATCGACTTAACTTCCAGGATCGAATGGTCGACCAGACTCAGCGAGCACTTGGCACGTGACACAATTTGCGCGGGATGACTGGTTGCAAGCTCCCTCCAGGCTTCATCCAGGATATACGTCAGTCGATAACAGAAGTCGCTCAGATTGTTTACCGCCCCCCCCGTGCAGCGGTAAAGACCGATCAAACGCGCCAAATGATCCCTTGCCATCTCCATCCGTTGTTGCTCGGAATAGCGCTCATCCGGATCGTACTGCATGTTTGGAAGGCCGATCCGGCCCAGGCTGTAATAGACTTCTATCTTGGTGTTCACGCCGTGGCATGCGCATATCGGCAGACTAAGTGACTCAATGAATCGAACAAAAATGCTATGAATCGTTTCACCGACGCTGCGTACCGTCGATTTGAACTGAGCCGCGATCTGCCGACAGCGCCCAAGGCGTAACGCAAGCTCCCGAATGACATCGATCAGATTGGCGCGGGGCGCTCCTCCCCATTCAGGGGACTTGACCACGCTGAACTGTCCAGGATCAATGGCTGAGAGTGGTAATTTCCGCTTGGCACGGTCCTCGGCCATCTGACGGAACTCTTGACTGAAACTGTCGATATCCATGACAACCCGAGCCGCGAGTGCGCCCAACTGAGGCATCGTACAAATGATCAGCTGCCAGTTGGCCGCGTTAGCCCTTGCCACCTGTATCAACGCCTGGGCATTGGGTGGCTGTAACATGGAGTGCCCCGACCGCTTGATGGCGTCGGAAAAGTTTTCTACTCTCGCCAAAACATCCGGCAGAGCATTTAACAGGTCAACGTACTGTTTCAGTGAAACGAAGTTCTTTTCTGCCAGTAAATAATCAAGCATTTGTATTCCCTCATCATGGCAAACCATCAATAGCCACCGATCAGGTATCGTTAGGCTAACCGTGTTAACCGGGGAGTGGCATGGCACCTTGATTAACGCGGCTTGATGGAATGCTCAGCCCAACTTAACGGTTAGGGACCGAAACAGGATTAAGGAATGCAATGAACAATTTCGCTTGCGCTTTGAACGTGGCGCTGCGAACGTCATCATCGGTAAAGGCATCCTTGTCGGTAGCGGCCAGGTACCGTTCAAAAGCGCTAATCGCCGGACTGTAACTCGCCACGTAGTCTTTGCGTTGTTCTTCAATCGAGTGAATGGCCTGCAGGTATTTGATCTTGCCGGCCGATGCACTGACGGCACCGTCTTGAAGACCAATTTCCTTGTCGAGCATCGCGATTTTTACTTGCAGCTTGTCACTTTCTCGAACCATATCCAGAAAACGAATACCTTCCCCGATATCCCCGATGGTCTTCTTGAGCTGATCGATTGCGAGCATCACCACCGCGACTTGCGGTGGTGTCAGGCCCAGCGCCACCACTTTATCGATAGTCAGCGTGATATTCTTGCCAAGCTCCTCGATGCCTTTCTTTTCCAGAATCTCGATAGCGTCGATAACAGACTTACGCTCGTCCTTGAGGGCAACGGTTTTTTCCTTCAGCACAACGAGTTCCGCTTTGGCTTGCTCTTCGTCGTGCTCAAAGTCTGTGATGTAAGCCAGGGTCAAACGCATGTCGAACGCATCACTGATTTCTTTCAGTGATTTGCTAAGCCGAGAGCCTTGCGGGGCAATTGCTTCTGCAACATGGTTCAACAACTGTTGACGCTCTCCCTTGATCTCGTCGATCACCTGCTCATCATTCTCGCCCGCCAGTTCCTTCTCGAGCCCACCCAGACGTCGCAGACTGACTTCTAGCTCATTACTGCTTTCAAGCGCCGCAGTTTGCAGCTCCATGGCACCCTGACCGACGCCTTGGACAAGTCGATTGAAGCGATCAAACAGATCGGGCAGGTAATTCAGCTTTACCCGCCATACATGCGCTTGTGTGCGATGCTCGCTCATTTGTGAATGGCTAATCCTCAATGTATCCAGGTCGAGTGCCGGGTAAGTTTCTTGAAGCGATGCGGTGGATGCCATCGCACGCGATGTGTTGCCGTAATTGCGCTCGTATTCTTCGTCCGCCTCTTTGAAAACCTCAATCAGCTTGTCCGAATCCGATTTGATCTGCTCCCATGGACCCACCACTTCTTCAAATTCAGTCATGAAAATCCTGAGACTCAATGCGTCATTGATACGGCCTACCGCGCCTGTAGAGTTCTTGATGCACAGGTGCAGAACGCTCCAGACATGCATCAGGTTCTGCGTGGCTACATCGGCGTCGATCGCTACAATCATCAGACTTTGCAGATCAAGCTTGACCCGCGCCAGCGATCCCAGGGTCTGGTTCTTGCTGGCAAGCGACTGAATGTCCATTTCTTGTTGGGCGTATAGTTCGTTGCGCCGGGCGCGGATATTTTCCGCTTCCACCCCCATATAAATAGCCATCGCCAGCCCGACAATATTCATTCCGGCAGCGGCTTTCAGGGCTTCTTGAACAGCGGCCTTATACTCGGTGTTTTTGATATCGATTTCTTTTGAGCGCTCATCGATCACCGCTTTTAGCTGTTTAATATCTTCGGGCAAAGAACTACTTTCAATCAGACCGACTCTCAGCTTTATTCCTGGCAAGATGTGTTCGCGCAGATCATAGCCAAACACATCAAGATCTTTCTTGATACCGCCGACCGTTTGTAGATTGAAATCGATTTTTTCAAAGATACGCTTCAAGTAATAATCAAGCGTACTGAGGGTGTCATCTTCCAGTTCAATACCTGGAAATTTGTCACCCAGTTCAAGCTCAAGTTGCTTCAACTGTTCCAGCGTCTTGATGTTGTGCTTCTCCAAAAGGCCGGAGGCTTTTACTTCGTTGTACACCTCTTTCATCGAAGCGCCATAGGTCAACATGCTGTCGGCAAAATCCTTGAGACCACGCCCAGTCAACATAATCCGCTCGCGCAGTGGCGACCAGCGTCTGGCATGATTTCGGGTATTCAGGAAAGTGGTCAGGAAGTCTTCAGGATTCAGTCCAGGGCCACCATCCTGACCGGCACCAAAGCGCAGATAGTTTCTGACATCCTCCAGGGTATAAGGCAACGCCAGACCGGCCGCCTCATATTTGCGCAGATCAATTATTTGTTTTTTAGTCAGCAACAATCCCGAATCACGGGTGGATCCATCAAGCGCTCCGACAGAACCGTCAGCAAACAGCTTGGGTGCTTCAACGGCAAACTTTACTACTTCTTCCGGCGTTGCGTTTTTTAACGCATCCCCCCACAACAAATCATTAGACATAACGACTCCATTAATTAGTCAAAAAATAAAAATTAAAAAGAATGAAGACCAGAAACAACCTCAGGCCTCGAACAAAGACTATTCGAAAAAACAAAAACCTCAAAACACTCACTTGAATCTAAATGTATTCACCTAATCAAATATAGCGAACCCACACTGCAAGTCGTAAAGAACCAACTTAACAGCATTTCCAGTCAAGCTGAGACTATGCAGGAACATTCAAAGAGTTGCTTAATAACTGCGACCTTTGTTGATATTCCCCGGCCAAGGCCTGCACACGAGGGTCTGTCGCACTCATCAATGTCTGGGTCGCAACCTTCAGAAACGCAAGATTTCCGCCAAGCATCGCGCGGCGATACCATGCCAGCCCCTCCGCGATCCTTGTCTGGTCAATCAGGATACTGGCGTAACTGAACTGGCCACGAAAATCCCCGGCTTCAGCGGAACGGCGATACCAGTCGTGCGCGGCTACGGAATCGACCGAAGAGCCCCTACCTTCTTCCAGATACCGCCCCAACAGGTTCATCGATTTGGCGTGACCGAGTTCGGCGGCGCGGCGATACAGAGTCAGGGCTTGCACCTGATCCTCGATCACTCCACGACCAATGGCCAGCAGATTGGCGTAGTTGTACATCGCCCAATCCAGTCCCGCTTCAGCAGCCTGACGATAATGCCTTGCGGCTACCGAGGCATCGGCGACGCAACCCCAGCCATGTTCATGACAACGGCCGAGCATGTTGCGCGCCATCAAATGTCCGCTCTGGGTGGCAATCTCAAACCAGCGCACGGCCAGCGGCTGATCCTGCTCAATGCCCTGCCCGTCCAGCAGAATCTGGCCCAACAGTGCCTGAGCATCGAGCACGCCTTCACGGGCGGCGAGCAGAATCGCCTGGGCAGCACGTGCCGGGCTTTCCTCGAGCATCGATTTGAGCCGGTCACCGTCGAGAATTTCCTCACGGCGTAAACGAAAGTCCGTCACTTACACCTCGACCCAGCGACGCAACAGGTTGTGGTAAGTGCCGGTGAGGCGAATCAGCGAAGGGTGGTCGGGCATGTCCTGGGTCAGCTGCTGGATCGCTCCGTCCATCTCGAACAGCAAGGCGCGCTGGCTGTCTTCGCGAACCAGGCTTTGGGTCCAGAAAAATGAGGCGTACCGGGTGCCGCGGGTGACGGCATTGACCTTGTGCAGGCTGGTGCCGGGGTACAAGACCATGTCGCCGGCGGGCAACTTCACCCGTTGGGTGCCGAAAGTGTCCTGGATTTCCAGTTCACCGCCGTCGTAGTCATCCGGCTCGCTGAAGAACAGGGTGGCCGACAAATCAGTGCGCACCCGCTCGATACTGCCCTTGGGCTGGCGCACGGCGTTGTCGATGTGAAAGTCGAAACTGCCGCCGGCCGTGTAACAGTTCAGCAACGGAGGGAAGACCTTGTGCGGTAACGCGGCTGACATAAACAGCGGATTTTTCCACAGCCGCTCAAGCATCGCCGCGCCGACTTCCTTGGCCAGCGGATGACCTTCCGGCAGCTGCAGGTTGTGCTTGGCTTTGGCCGACTGGTAGCCGGCGGTGATCTTGCCGTCAGCCCAATCCGCCTGCTCCAGAGCTTCGCGAATGCGCTGCACTTCTTCTTTCGCGAACACGCCGGGAATGTGCAGCAACATGGAAAGACACCTGAAGGCAAAGGGACGCCAATGGTATTGATTCTTATTGTCCCTGTAAAACCCGCGTGACGAATGAAACGACAAAAACCGTAAAGGTAAATTGTAAAGAATGTAAATTCGTCGCGAATAGTAACGTTTCGCAATTGATACAGATACGTATTTACCCTATATTCCGCGGCCTCAAATCCTTGGGGAGGGGAATTCTCATGTCACGTCAACAACCACAATTACCGGTCAGTTCACCGCGTTTGCTCGCGTCTGCAATTGGCGTGGCGATCACTGCCAGCTCTGCGGGCCACATGGCTTTTGCGGCTGAAAAAACCGACGAAAAAGCACCGAGCAACGTGATTTCCCTGGGTGCTACTGCTATCAACGGCGAAGCCCAGGACGAGACCTCCTACAAGACTGATACCTCGGCCTCCAAGAAATACACGGCACCGCTGCGTGAAACGCCGAAAAGCGTCACCGTTATTCCGCAACAAGTGATTCGCGACACGGGCGCCACCAGTCTGGTCGACGCGCTGCGTACCACGCCGGGTATCACTTTCGGTGCCGGTGAAGGCGGCAACCCGGCCGGCGATCGTCCGATCATTCGTGGCTTCAACGCTGAAAGCGACACGTTCGTCGACGGCATGCGCGACCCGGCATCCCAGAGCCGCGAGATCTTCAACGTAGAATCGATCGAAGTCAGCAAGGGCCCGGGATCGGCCTTTACTGGCGCGGGTTCCACCGGTGGCAGCCTGAACCTGGTGAGCAAGACCGCCAAGCTGGGCAATGCCTACAACGGCGGCTTCACCTGGGGCTCGGACCAGACCAAGCGCACCACCCTCGATCTGAACCAGCAGATGACCGACACCTCGGCCTTCCGTCTGAACCTGATGAAGCATGAAGCCAACGTCGCCGGCCGTGATGCCGTGGACGTCAGCCGTTGGGGCGTGGCACCTTCCTTCGCGTTTGGCCTGGGTACCGACACCCGCCTGACCGTCGGCTACTACCACGTCGAAACCGACGACATGCCCGACTACGGCCTCCCGTTGACCTTGAGCCCCAACCGCAGCAAGTACAACGTCGATAAACCCGCGCATGTCGATCGCGACAACTTCTACGGCCTCACCGGTCGCGACTATCGCCAGACCAGCAACGACAGCGGCACCCTCAAGATCGAACACGATCTGAATGATGACCTGACCGTCTCGAACAGCTTCCGCATGTCCCGTTCGACACTCGACTACATCGTCACCAACCCGGACGACAGCAAGGGCAACGTGGTCAATGGCAACGTGTATCGCGGCGCGAAAAGCCGTAATTCGACGTCCAGCGGCTGGATCAACCAGACCGACCTGAGTGCCAAGTTCAACACCGGCGCCATCGAGCACAGCCTGGTCACCGGGCTTGAGTTTTCCTATCAAGACACCCACAACCGCCCGTACATCCTGACCTCGACCGCCAGCGGCACCCGCTGTAACCGTGCCCTGTTCAACTCCGGCGACTGCACCAGCCTGCAAAACCCGACGCCTGGGGATAACTGGAACGGCAGGATCACCGACAGCGCCGCGTTTACCGACACCAACACCAAGACCGCTGCGGCCTACGTGTTCGACACGCTGAAGTTCAACGAGCAATGGTCCCTGAACCTGGGCCTGCGTTATGACAACTACCAGGTCGAATCCAGCGGCCACGCCAACGCTAACAGCACCGCTCCAGCGAACGACTTCTCCCGTGAGAACACCAGCGACCTGGTCAACTACCAGATCGGCGTGGTCTACAACGTGTTGCCTAACGGCAGCATCTACGCGGCCTACTCCACCTCCAGCAACCCGTCCGGTGAAACCAGCGGCAACGGTGGCCTGGAACTGGCGGCGAACAACAGCGATCTGGACCCGGAAAAGAACCGCAACTACGAGATCGGCACCAAGTGGGACTTCTTCGGTGACGACCTGTCGCTGACCGCCGCACTGTTCCGCACCGAGAAAACCAACGCACGCATGAACGATCCGGACGGCGGCACCACTCAAGTGCTGGACGGCGAACAGCAGGTCAATGGTGTGGAACTGAGCTACAGCGGCAAGCTGACCCGTCACTGGAGGGTCTTCGGCGGCTACACCTACATGGAAAGCGAAGTGGTCAAAACCACCCTCGCCGCCGATGAAGGCAACCACATGCCAAGCACCCCTCGGAACAACTTCACGTTCTGGTCGACCTACGACCTGGTACCGGACAAGTTGACCGTCGGCGCCGGTGCGACCTTTGTCGATTCGCAGTTCGGTAACGTCGCCAACTCGGTGGAGATCCCTTCCTACTGGCGCTACGACGCAATGGCCAGCTATCGCCTGACCAAAAACGTCGACCTGCAACTCAACGTACAGAACCTGACCGACAAACGTTACTTCGACCAGGTGTTCCAGACGCACTACGCCCACGTGGCGGCGGGTCGTACCGCCCTGCTGAGCACCAACTTCCACTTCTGATAGACGCGTGAAGACCAAGGCCCCGTTCATCCAAGTGAACGGGGCTTTTGTGCGTAAAAAGAATGTTTCTCGACAACCCACGGCATAATGCGCGCCGTGATGATTATTTCCGAACGAGCAAGGCGAGCGACGTGTTGAAGAAAACCCTGTTCCAGTTGCACTGGTTTTTCGGCATCAGCGCCGGACTGGTACTGGCCCTGATGGGCATCACCGGGGCGACGGTGTCGTTTCAGGATGAAATCCTGCGCGCGCTGAACCCTTCTGTGTTGCAGGTCGAGAAGCAGGTCGCTGGCGTCCTGCCGCCCGTTGAGCTGGTGGAGAAAATCGAGGGTGCATCTGGCAAGAAAGTCGCGATGCTCTGGGTCGAGACCGACAGCGGCAACGCCGCGCGGGTGTCCTTTACCCCACCGCCGGGTGAGCGCCGCGGCGAGATGCGCTACTTCGACCCGTACACCGCCGAGTTCATGGGCGACGCCACTGGCCAGGACTTCTTCGGCCTGATGCTGCAACTGCACCGTTTCCTCGCCATGGGCGATACCGGTCGGCAGATCACCGGCGCGTGCACGCTGATTCTGGTGTTCTTCTGCCTGTCCGGTCTGTACCTGCGCTGGCCACGTCAGTGGAAAAGCTGGCGCGCCTGGCTGACCCTCGACTGGAAGAAAAAGGGCCGCAGCTTCAACTGGGATTTGCACTCGGTGGCCGGCACCTGGTGCCTGGTGTTTTACCTTCTGGCGGCGCTGACCGGGTTGTCCTGGTCCTATGAGTGGTACAAAAAGGGTCTGACCCAATTACTTTCCGACTCGCCGCAGAATGAGCGTGCTCGGGACGGTCGTGGCCCCGCACCGAGCGGCCCGGCGCCCACCGCCGATTACGCAGTGATGTGGAGCAGCCTCTACAGCGCTGCAGGTCCAGCACTGAGTGCCTACAACATCCGCATGCCGTCAGTGGCCGGGCAGCCGGCCACCGTGTTCTACCTTTTGAGCAGCTCGCCCCACGACCGCGCGCTGAACCAGATCAGCCTCGATCCAGCGACCGGCATCGTCAAACGGCATGACCGCTACAGCGACAAGAGCCTCAAGGCGCAACTGCTGACCAGCATTTACGCGCTGCACGTCGGCAGCTACTTCGGCATTGTCGGGCGGATTATCCTGACGATGACCGCACTGACGATGCCGCTGTTTTTCGTCACCGGGTGGTTGTTGTACCTCGATCGTCGACGCAAAAAACGTCATGCCAAAGAAGCCCGCAAAGGTCTCGCGCAACCGGGTAGCGACGCTCCCGCATGGTTGATCGGTTTCGCCAGCCAGAGCGGGTTCGCCGAGCAACTGGCATGGCAGACCGCAGGACAATTGCAAGCAGCCGGATTGCCGGTGAAGGTTCAGCCGCTGGCGGATGTCAGCGAGCAGGATCTGCGTGATTCCGGCAATGCGCTGTTCGTGGTCAGCACCTTCGGCGACGGTGAAGCGCCGGACAGCGCCCGCAGGTTTGAGCGCAAAGTGCTGGGCCAGGCATTGAGCCTGGAAAGCCTGAACTACGCCGTGCTTGGGCTTGGCGATCGCCAGTATCAGCACTTCTGCGGTTTCGCCCGACGCTTGCACACCTGGCTGGGCGAGCATGGCGGCAAGACCCTGTTCGCGCCGGTAGAAGTCGACAGCGGCGACCCTTACGCCTTGCGTCACTGGCAGCAGCAACTCGCCCTGCTGACCGGACAAGCGCCCATGGACACCTGGCAAGCGCCGAGCTACGACAACTGGACACTGACCCGCCGCGAACGGCTCAACCCTGACAGCACCGGTTCGGGCGTGTACTTGCTCGGCCTCACCGCCCCGTCCACCAGCAGTTGGCTGGCCGGTGACCTGGTGGAAGTGTTGCCGCGCAATTGCCCATGGGCAATCGAACATTTCCTCGATGGCCTGGGCATTGACGGTCGGGCCACGGTGACGCTCGACAGCCTGTCGCAACCGCTGGAGCAAGCCCTCGCCAGTCGACAACTGCCCGAAAACAGAACCCATCTGGTCGGCCTGCATGCCCAGGCACTGGTGAATGCCTTGGTGCCCCTGGCCATGCGCGAATACTCCATCGCCTCGATCGCCGCCGACGGCATCCTCGAACTGATCGTGCGCCAGGAACTGCACCCCGATGGCCGCTTGGGCGTCGGCTCCGGCTGGTTGACCGAACAGGCTCCTGTGGGCGGCACCATCAGCTTGCGCGTACGGCGCAACAGCGGTTTCCACCTGCCGGCCCAGCCGGTACCGATGATTTTGCTGGGCAACGGCACCGGCTTGGCCGGGCTGCGGAGTTTGCTCAAGGCGCGGATCGCCGATGGGCAGCAACGTCATTGGCTGTTGTTCGGCGAACGTCATCGGGAACATGACTACCTGTGCCGCGCCGAGCTTGAGGAATGGCTGATTTCGGGGGATCTGGAGAAGTTGGACCTGGCGTTCTCGCGGGATCAGGCCGAGAAGATTTATGTGCAGGATCGACTGCGTGAGTCGGCTGGGGAGTTGAAGAAGTGGTTGGCTGACGGTGCCGTTATTTACATCTGCGGCAGCTTGCAAGGGATGGCTTCAGGCGTGGATCACGTGCTCAACGAAGTGCTCGGGATTACAGAAGTCGACCGGTTGATCGAGCAAGGCCGTTATCGCCGCGACGTCTACTGATCCCCCCACATCCCATGTGGGAGCAAGCTCGCTCCCACATGGGATCTTGTGTCTGCTCGCGACTTCATTTTCAAACCGGCTGCAACTTTTGTTGAAACACCCCCACCCCATCCAAATCCCGCAACACCACACTCATCTCCCCCGTCTGCCCATCAATGTTCACCTCACCAAAAAACTGAAACCCGGCAAACGGTGAGGTGTTCTGTGCCGGTGGTGCTTTCTCGAACACCACTTCAGGACCAAAGGTTTTATCCAGCGAATTAGGCCCGAAGCTGCCCGCATTCAAAGGACCGGCGACAAACTCCCAGAACGGTTCGAAATCCTGAAACGCCGCACGCTCCGGATGGTAGTGGTGCGCTGCGCAGTAATGCACATCCGCCGTCAGCCAGACAAAATTGCGCACCTGCTGCGCCCGCAGGAAGCCCAACAACTCGGCAATTTCCAGCTCACGCCCCTGGGCCGGTCCCGGATCGCCATTGGCCACAGCTTCCCAACGCGCCACACCGGGACTGACTTCACCATCCGGTACGCCGAGACCAATCGGCATGTCGGCGGCGATGACTTTCCACTGGGCATTGGAGGCCTTCAATTCACGCTCGAGCCAGTCCAATTGTTCACGGCCGAGGAACGGTTTTGCGGCCCCCAGGTTTTCGTCATTGGCTTCGCGATAGCTGCGCATATCCAGCACGAACACATCGAGCAACGGCCCGTAATTGAGCTTGCGATAAATCCGCCCACCGCCGTCGGCACTCTGTAACCGCATCGGTGCGTATTCGAGCCAGGCCTGACGCGCGCGACCGACCAGGCTGTGGATATCTTTACTCTTGTAGCGCTCATCGAGTTGCTTGCCCGGCGACCAATTGTTCAGCACTTCGTGATCATCCCACTGCCAGATCTGCGGGACCTCGGCGTTGAAGCGGCGGATGTTTTCGTCCATCAGGTTGTAGCGGTAATTGCCGCGATACTCATCGAGGGTTTCCGCGACTTTGCTCTTGGCTTCAGTGGTGATGTTGCGCCACACACGGCCGCTCTCTGTGGTGAGCTGCGCAGGTACGGGACCGTCGGCGTAGATGGTGTCGCCGCTGTGGATAAAGAAGTCTGGCAGGCGCAAACGCATGGCTTCGTAGATACGCATGCCGCCGATGTCCGGGTTGATGCCGAAGCCCTGGCCGACGGTGTCGCCGCTCCAGACGAAACGAATGTCGCGACGGGTTTGCGGCACGCTGCGCAGATGGCCAAACCACGGTTCGCTGGCGACACCGCTCTGGGCGTCTTCGAAGTGCACGCGGTAGAAAATCGCCTGGTCGGCGGGCAAGCCAGTGAGTTCGACCCGGGCGGTGAAATCAGTATTGGAGACGGCCAATGGCGAGACAAAACGACGAGGGTTACTGAACAGGCTGCGGGTGTCCCATTCCACCACCATCCGCGCCGGGCGATCGCAGCGGCTCCAGATCATCGCCCGGTCACCCAGCAGGTCGCCGGACTGCACGCCATCGGTGAGTTGCGGACGATCCTTGACCGAAGCGATCACCGCCGGCGCCAGGCCTGGCAACAACAGCCCGGCACCAACGGCTTGAATGACACGACGACGGCCGAGGTCGAATTCGCTCATGGTGTTCTCCCTGAAAAAGAGAAACTAAAACATGCGCGCATGAAACCGACGTGACACCTCCCCCTGTAGGAGCGAGGCTTGCCCGCGAAGGCGGCCTGACAGTCACCATCTTTGTTGAATGTAAAACCGCCTTCGCGGGCAAGCCTCGCTCCTACAGGGGGTTGGGTGTCAGGCGCTGACGGGCTCCGCGGCCATTTCAACAACTTCCGGCCGCTTGAGCAGCGCATACGCTACCGCCGTCAGCAAACTCCCGGCCACAATCGCCAGCAGATACAACAGTGCATGGTTGATCGCATTCGGGATCGCCAGCACGAACAACCCGCCGTGCGGCGCCATCAGTTTGCAGCCGAAGTACATCGACAGCGCACCGGTCAATGCACCACCGGCAATGCTCGCCGGGATCACTCGCAACGGGTCCTTGGCGGCAAACGGAATCGCGCCTTCGGAGATAAAACACAGCCCCAACACCAACGCCGCTTTACCGGCCTCGCGTTCAGCCTGGGCGAACTTGCGTCTCGCGATGAATGTGGCGATACCCAGGCCAATCGGCGGCACCATGCCGGCCGCCATGGTCGCCGCCATCGGTGCATAACTTTGCGACGCCAGCAGCCCAACCGAGAACGCATACGCGGCTTTGTTGATCGGACCGCCAAGGTCGACGCACATCATCCCGCCCAGCAACACACCGAGCAGAATTGCGTTGGTGGTGCCCATGCTGTCGAGGAAGTGCGTAAGCCCTTCGAGCATACCGGCCACCGGTTTACCCACCACGTAGATCATCACCAGACCGGTGAACAGGCTTGCCAGCAACGGAATGATCAAAATCGGTTTCAGTGCCTCAAGACTTTGTGGCAAGCGCGCATAACGATTGATCGCCTGAGCCGCGTAACCGGCGATGAAACCGGCAATGATCCCGCCGATAAAACCGGCGCCCAGGGTGCTTGCCAGCAGACCGCCAATCATCCCCGGCGCCAGGCCCGGACGGTCGGCGATCGAGTAGGCAATGTAACCCGCCAACAGCGGCACCATCAGCTTGAACGCGGTCTCGCCGCCGATCTGCATCAGGGCTGCCGCGAGCGTGCCTTCCTCCTTGAATGCCGTGATGCCAAACACGAACGACAAGGCGATCATCAGACCGCCCGCCACCACCATCGGCAGCATGAACGACACGCCCGTCAGCAGGTGTTTGTAGACACCGGTTTTCTCTTGCCTGGCCGGGCCTTTGGCACCGGTCGATGCGGTTTCCTGCGTGCCTTCGGCCAACGCCTTGTTCAGCGTCGTCTCGGCTTGTTTGAGGGCGATGCCGGTGCCACAACGGTAAATCTTCTTGCCGGCGAAACGCTCGGTGGCGACTTCGATGTCCGCCGCCAGCAGCACCACATCAGCATCGGCAATCGCTGCGGCGTTGAGCGGATTGCGCGCACCGACCGAGCCCTGGGTTTCCACTTGCAGGTCGTAGCCCAAGCGTTTTGCCGCTTGCTGCAAGGCTTCAGCGGCCATGAAAGTGTGAGCAACGCCGGTAGGGCATGCGGTCACTGCAACCAGTCGCGGCGCATTTTTTACCACGGCAACAGGCTCGGTGACGACGTCTGGCGCGACGTAGACTTGAGCTTCTTCAGCACCGCGCCGTAGCACCGCTTCCACATCTTGCAGGGCTTGCGCCGGGGTGGTTTGGAAGACGCGTTTGCCGACGAATCGCGACATATCCACCGTCGCGCTGGTCACCAGCAACACCCACTCGGCCGCCTCGATCGTGGCCGCCGACAATTGACGTTCAGGGTGCGCGGCATCGTTGACTTCAACACTGGTGCTCCAGCCCTGACGCTGGGCCGCTGCATCGAGCAAACGGGCGCACAGCACGCTGGTGACCATGCCGTTCGGGCAGGCCGTAACAATCGCTAACTTCATTACAAACCCTCTTATTGTTCTGTCAGGGTGCGCATGCGCACGCCCTGTTCGAGCCGCGCCAACTGCGTGGCGTCGCCAATACCGAAACCGATCTGGGTGACCGCCATCGCGGCAATCGCCGTGGCGGTGCGCAAGGTCTGTTCAGGCGTGTCGGCGCTGAGCAAACCGTGGAGCATGCCGGCCAGTAACGAATCGCCTGCGCCCACCGTGCTGACGACACTGACCTTGGGCGGCGTGGCATGCATCGCCGAGCCGACACTGAACCAGTTCACGCCATCGGCGCCGTCGGAGATCACCACGTGCTCGATGCCTTGAGCATGCAAACGGCTCGCGGTTTGCGCTTGCGCAGCCACCGAAACCACCTCACAACCCAGCGCGTCGGCCAGCTCTTCGGTATTGGGTTTGATCAGCCACGGGCCAGCCTTGAGCGCCGCCCGCAAGGCTTCACCGCTGGTGTCCAGCGCCACGTTCAAACCGAGATTTTTCAACCGCACAATCAACGCCTGCAACCATTGAGGACTGATGCCTTGAGGCAGGCTGCCGGCAACGACGACCGCGTCATGCCCCGGTGCAATCTGGTCGAGGCAATCGAGCAATGCCTGCTGCGCGGCTTCACTCACCAAGGGTCCGGGACCGTTGATGTCGGTGATGCGCCCATCGCTTTCCGCCAGTTTGATGTTGCTGCGAGTTTCACCTGGAACCCGGATGAACGCGTCGACAAACCCGCGCTTGGCGAACAGGGTTTCGAACGCTTGAAGGTTGTCCTCCCCGAGGAAACCGCTGACCGTGAGCTGATGCCCGAGGTCCGCCAGCACTTGTGCCACGTTCACGCCTTTACCGGCGGCATGCGTGTGCATCTCGTCACTACGGTTAACCTGACCAGGGGCAAGTACCGGCAACTGAACGGTGAGGTCCAGCGCCGGGTTGAGGGTCAGGGTTAGGATCTTGGCCATTACAGGGCCTCCACTAATGCGCGCACTTCGTTTGCGCTGCCCACGGCCAAGGCCTGCTGGGCAAGGATTTGAGTCTGGGCCAGGTTGAGTTCGCGAATCCGCGCCTTGACCTCGGCAATGTTGCGACCCGAGACACTGAGCTCATCCACACCCAGACCGACCAGCACCGGCACCGCCAGCGGATCGGCCGCCAACTCGCCGCACACGCCGACCCACTTGCCGTTGGCATGTGCCGCGCGCACGGTGATGTCAATCAGTTGCAGCACCGCCGGGTGCAAGCCGTCAGCCTGGGCCGACAAGGTCGGATGACCACGGTCGATGGCCAGGGTGTATTGGGTCAGGTCATTGGTGCCGACGCTGAAGAAGTCGACCTCTTTGGCCAGTACCGGAGCGAGCAATGCAGCCGACGGCACTTCAATCATGATCCCCAGTTGCAGGTCGGCAACCGGAATTTCCACACGCAGACGTTCGGTCATGTCCCGCGCCTGGCGCCATTCATCGACGCTGCCGACCATAGGGAACATGATCCGCAACGGACGGTTGTCGGCAGCACGCAGCAAGGCACGCAATTGCGCTTCCATGATCTGCGGACGTTGCAGGGTCAGGCGGATGCCGCGCACGCCGAGGAACGGGTTTTCTTCTTTCGCAATCGGCCAGTACGGCAGCGGTTTGTCGCCGCCGACGTCGAGGGTGCGAACGACCAAGGGACGACCGGCCAGGCCATCAAGGACGCGGCGGTATTCGACTTCCTGGGTCGCCTCGTCCGGCGCTTGCGAGTGGGCCATGAAAATCAGTTCGGTGCGCAGCAGGCCAATGCCTTCGGCGCCCTGCTCCACCGCGCTGGTGACACCTGCGCTTTCACCCATATTGGCGAACACTTCGACCGCATGACCGTCGGTGGTCAGCGCCGGTTGATGGCGTTGTTCGGCGGCCGCTTTGAGACGTTGCTCGCGGGTGTCGCGCTCTTCGGTGGCGCGCTGCAAAGTCGCCGCGTCGGCGTCCACGTGCAGGCGGCCGCGCTGACCATCAATCAGCAACGGCGTGCCCGGCGCCAGCAGCAACACGGCCGGACCGGCGCCGACCAGTGCCGGAATCCCCAGGGCTCGGGCGACAATTGCGCTGTGAGCAGTGGCGCCGCCACGGGCGGTGAGGATGCCGGCGACGCGGGCCGGATCAAGGCGGGCGACATCGGACGGACCGACTTCATCCATCACCAGAATGTACGGTTGCTCAGGCTCGCTCGGGGTTTCGACGCCACTCAACTGCGCCAATACCCGACGACCGATATCACGCAAGTCGGCCGCGCGCTCGGCGAGCAACGCGTCCTGCAGCGACTCCTGTTGTTTGGCCGCCGCTTCAATCACCGCCATCCACGCCGCTTCGGCGCTTTCGCCTTGCTTGAGACGGGTGTCGACTTCATCGGTCAATTCCGGGTCGTCGAGCATTTCCTGGTGAGTGATGAAAATCTCGCGAATGGCCTTGGACGTGCTGCGTTCGATCAGGCCTTCGATGTCGCGACGCACGTCCGCCAACGCCTGTTTGAGGCGCTCGCGCTCGATGGCGGCAGACTCACCGCGCAGCGGGTAATCGATAGTTTGCAGCACTTGAATGTGCGCCGGGCCGATGGCGATGCCCGGTGCGGCGGCAATGGCCTGAACCAGACTGCCGGACGCTGGCGCGAGGATCACCTCGGCCACATCGGCAATCACTTCGCGCTGTTGACTCACGGCTGGCAGCGGTTCGACTTCTTCACCGAGGCCTTCTTCAATAGCGGCCAACAAGGCTGGCAAGGCGTCGGCGGCGATGCTCGGTTCGGCGATGAATTCCAGCACCTGACCGCGACGGGCGCCGAGGCTGAGCAGTTTACTCAAGCTCTTCACCGACACCGCGCTGTCCTGGCCGTCGACAATGCGCACGCGAACTTCGCCTTCAAAACTTTTCGCCAGTTGCGCGAGAATCTTCGCCGGACGCGCGTGCAACCCGTGGGCGTTGGCCAGCGCGATGCGAGCGCTGGGCCAATCAGCCGGCAGTTCACCACCTAGGACTTCGAGGACTTTACGGCTGCTGGTGGCGCGGCCCAATTCATGGCCACGACCTTCGATCAGCAACGCACAAAGGCGTTCGAGCAATGCCTGATGGGCTTCACCGAGGCTGGCCAGGCAGAACAGGCCACTGAGCGGTTGGCCGAGGTAGCGTATGGGTTTGTCCGGCGTGACGAAGGCCAGACCCGGACGCTTGACCGTTTGCTCACTGTGCAACCACCACAGGCCATCGCCCAGCGGCAGCGCTTCGACTTGTTGCAACACCGCAGAGAAACCGTTGCTCACACAGTCGGCCTGACGCAGCAAACGTGCACCGCGCCAAACCAGTTCTTCGAAGTCATCGGCGGACACACCAAGGCCGATCATCTGCGCATCCAGCGCCAGCTCTTGTGGCGCGCCTTGCAACAGTTTCAACAAGGCTTCGGCGGAACTGGCGCGGCGCAGCGCCTGGCCCAAGTCGGTTTCGCCGAGGGCACGGGTCAGCAGTTGCAACAGGCGCAGGTGTTCATCGGATTTGGCCGCAATACCAATCGCCAAGTAGACGATCTGACCGTCACCCCAATCCACACCCTCGGGGAACTGCATCAGCCGCACACCGGTGGAAAACACCTGATCGCGGGTTTCCGGCGTACCGTGGGGGATGGCAATACCTTGACCGAGAAAGGTCGAGCCCTGTACTTCGCGCGCCTGCAACCCGGCGAGATAACCCTCATCCACCAGGCCATCGGCGACCAGATGCTGGGCCAGCAGGTGCAACGCTGCGGACTTGTCCACAGCCGACTGGCCCATGGAAATCTGCTCTATGGTGAGCTCGAGCATACTTTCTCCTTTTTGGCGTCTTCGGACGCCAGGTATTGTTTTGAACGATTCAGCTTAGGCTCTTAAGCAAACCTTTTCAGGAGGCAGTTTTGGCGGTTTCACGGCAGAACCGACAATGGAGCCTATAACGTAGAAAATACGCCTGCTGAAACGTTTAATCTAGAATGATTGGCACGTTACTCGATAATGTCTCATCCTTGAAGTCCAATTGTCGGATGTGCTGCGACAATGGTCGTCTGCCTGAATCGGGTAGGATTGGCGAAAATGTCGGGCAAGCTCGAAAAAAACAAGGAAATCCCGAGTTGAAACTCAGTGATATCGCCCAGTTGGCCGGTGTGTCCGTTACCACCGCCAGCTATGTCATTAATGGCAAGGCAGAACAACAACGTATCAGCAGTGCCACCGTCGAGCGCGTGCGCGCGGTCGTCGAACAACATGGCTTTACGCCCAACCCTCAAGCTGCCGGGCTGCGCAGTCGGCACACCCGCACCTTGGGTTTCATTCTGCCGGACCTGGAAAACCCCAGTTACGCACGAATCGCCAAACTGTTGGAACAAGGCGCCCGGGCTCGCGGCTATCAGTTGCTGATCGCCAGTTCCGACGATGCGCCGGACAGCGAACGGCAGTTGCTGCAACTGTTCCGGGCCAGGCGCTGCGATGCGTTGATCGTTGCCAGTTGCCTGCCGGCCGGCGATGACAGCTATCGTCAATTGCAGGCCAAGGGCATTCCGATCATCGCGATCGACCGGGTCATGGCGCCTGAGCATTTCTGCTCGGTGATCAGCGATGACCGCGAGGCCAGCCTGCAACTGACCCGCAGTCTACTGGACCCGCTGCCCAAGCAGATCGCACTGATTGGCGCACGCCCCGAACTGAGCATCAGCCAGGAGCGGGCGGCAGGCTTCAAGGAAGCCTTGGTCGGATTCAAAGGCGAGGTGCTGATCGAGCACGGCGAGTCGTTCAGCCGTGAGTGCGGCAAGCAGTTGATGGACGAATTGCTACAGCGTCTGGGCCATTTGCCGGATGCGCTGGTGACCACGTCCTACGTGCTGCTTCAGGGCGTATTCGATGCCTTGCACGATTTCCCGCTCAAAACCCGCCCGCTGCGCCTCGGCACGTTCGGTGACACACAGTTGCTGGATTTCCTGCCGCTGCCGGTCAATGCCATGGCCCAGCAGCATCAGCTCATCGCCGATAAAGCCCTGGAACTGGCCCTGGCCGCCATCGAGCAATCGGATTACCAACCCGGCGTGCAGGCCATCGCGCGGACCTTCAAGCAGCGTATTCGCCAGGACTGAACCGTGGAGCTGATCGACAGCCACACTCATCTGGATTTTCCGGACTTCGACGAGGATCGCACGGCGCTGCTGGCCGAGAGCCGCGCCCTCTGCGTGCGGCGAATGGTGGTGCTGGGGGTTTATCAGGGCAATTGGCAGCGGCTCTGGGATCTGGTGCAAAGCGATCCCGATCTGCATGCGGCGTTCGGTTTGCACCCGGTGTATCTGGATGATCATTGTCCCGAAGACCTGACGGCACTCGGCGACTGGCTGACCCGCCTGGCTGGCCATCGGCAGTTGTGCGCCGTGGGCGAAATCGGTCTGGATTACTTCATCGAAACTCTCGATCGCGAGCGCCAGCAGGCGTTGTTCGATGCGCAGTTGCAACTGGCAGCGGATTTCAATCTGCCAGCGCTGATTCATGTGCGACGCAGCCATGCGGCGGTGATTGCCACGCTTAAACGCTTCAAGTTGAAACGCGCGGGAATCATCCACGCCTTCGCCGGCAGCAAGGAAGAGGCCCGCGAGTACATCAAGCTTGGTTTCAAACTTGGTTTGGGCGGTGCTGCGACCTGGCCTCAAGCCTTGCGCATGCACCGCGTACTTGTCGAGTTACCGCTTGAATCGGTAGTGCTGGAAACCGACTCCCCGGACATGGCGCCCGCCATGTTTCCCGGCCAACGCAACAGCCCGGCCCATCTTCCGGCGATCTGCTCGGCACTGGCCGGAATCATGGCGATCAGCCCTGAGCAATTGGCCGCCGCCAGCACTGCCAATGCCTGTGAGCTGTTCAACTGGCGTTAGTCACACCCGAAACGCGCTGATCAGCTGTTTGAGCTCCACCACCTGAGCCGACAACGCACGACTGGCATCCTCGGTCTGGTGCGCCCCTTCGGCGGTGCGTTCACCCGCGCGGTTGATCTCGACAATATTCTGGTCGATGTCATGGGCCACAGCAGTCTGTTGCTCCACCGCCGCGGCGATTTGCTGGTTCTGATCGACAATCATGCCGACGGCGCCGAGGATGTTCTCCAGCGCTTGCTGAACCTTCTCCGACTGCCCCACGGTACCGTTGGCCATCTGATGACTGGTACCCATGGCCTTCACCGCAGCGCCGACACCGCTGTGCAGCTTGGCGATCATTTGCTCGATTTCTTCGGTCGATTGCTGGGTACGTTTGGCCAGGGTCCGGACCTCATCCGCCACCACCGCAAAACCACGCCCCTGCTCACCGGCCCGAGCGGCTTCGATGGCCGCGTTGAGCGCCAGCAGGTTGGTTTGCTCGGCGATGCTTTTGATGACTTCCAGCACGCGGCTGATGGACTGGCTATCGCTGGCCAGTTGATTGATCACCAGCACCGACTGATCAATCTCACTGGCAAGCGCAGCAATGCTGCCCTGCTGGGACTCCACCAGCCCGCGACCGCTGATGGTCTCGTCATTGACGCTGTGGGCGCTACTGACCGCCGCTGCGGCACTGCGCGCCACCTCAAGGGAGGTGGCCGACATCTGGTTCATAGCCGTGGCGACCTGCTCGATCTGCGTGCGCTGCCCCGCCACGGCCTGGTTGCTCTGGGCGGAGACGTTCTGCACCTGCCCGGCTTGGCGTTCGACCTCGCCGACGGTCTGCCCCACTCGCTCGATCAGGTCATGGATTTTCTTCACGGTGCCGTTGAACACCTCACCCAACTCGCCCAGTTCATCGCGGCTGTTGGCGTTGAAGGTCACCGTCATGTCGCCGGCCGCGACTTTGTCCATCACCGCGCCAAGACGCTTTAGGGTGGTGCGGGTCGAGGCGTAGAAGCCGCCGTAGAGGTAAAAAATCAACACAAACACCACCGACAACGCTACGGCCTGCAAGACCATGTGGGTGCGGTTCTGCTCCAGTCGCTGTTGTAACTGGGTGCCGAGAAACTTCAGAGTGGCTTCATTAAGTTGGTAGGTCTGGTCCATCAGGCCCGTGACCTGATCGTAAAAGCCCTGCCAAGGCGCATCGAGCGTGTCGGCCATGACGACCTGCTCTTCGAACAGTTCACTGGCCTTTTTCAACGACGCCTTGCTGCTATCGGTCTGAGCAGCCAGGGTTTCCCGTGCTGCTTTGCTGGAGCCGAGCGCGTCCTGCAACTTCAGGGCATATTCGGCCTGCAGTTTTTCGATCTGCGCCAGCAACTCATCAAAACGGGTACTCGATGCCGAGTTGAGAAAGCCCTGCCCCAGCGAAAAAGAGCCCATCGCCCGACCTTCGCCCAGAAGCTGTGTAACGGGTGGGGTGACATTGGTAATGAGGTCGCTGAGCTGGCGCATGTCGCTCTGAGTGTCGCGGCTGAGGCCGGCCTGACTGGCGATGATCTGGCTGAAGATTTGCGCGTTGCCGAGCAGCTTGCCGATCATCCCACTTTTACTTTGCAGGGAGTTTTCCGCTTGCTGGGCCTTGAACGCGGCGATCATTTCATCGCGTTTACCCTCGAAAACGATGATCTGCTCGGGGTCAGTGGTCATCGCCGTCAACCCTTGCAAACGGCTGAGCACGCTTTGTCCCAAGGTGCTGATCTGCGACTCGACATTACCGGCCTTGCCGGACTGACCGAGGGTGACGTTGATCTGTACCAGGTTGTTCAGGGTTTCCAGATCGCGCCGTAACGTCAGGCTGCTGCCCAGCAGCTCGAGGCTTTGCAGTTCGACGCGGGTGCCCTGGAATTCTCGATAAGAATCGCGTACCAGATAGAAGTTGGTCACCAGCATCGGCACAAGAAACAGCACGCTGATCAGGCTGAACTTCATGCCAAAGCTCAGGCGGTTCATCAACGCGACAGCGGGATAGAGCAAGCTCTTCACTGGAAGTCTCCCTTTGATTTTCTTCTTTTTATTGGCCGGCGCGGGTCGACAGCAGATAGCCACTATCCGGCGCTAGCTCTGTATAGCTTAAATCGGCGGGAGGTTTTGTAACTTAAGGTTAACGGGGGGTGCACTCGGTCTTGTAGCAGCTGGCGCAGCCTGCGTCCGGCTCGGGCCGCGATCGGACGCAGGCTGCGCCAGCTGCTACAAGGTATCGGCGTATTAAGGAAGGACGGTCCACAACGCAAAACCGGCGTACCAGAGCACCGCCGCGCGCAGCAGCAGTTCCCAGATCCGGTCGAGGCTGTTGATGCCGTCAGGCCCGACCACTGGCGCTGGAATTTCACCGGCCACCAGCCCGACCCTCTCGATCAATTGGGCGGCGCTGATGTTCCAGTTCAGCAGCTCATGCAACATCACCCGGCTGACCGCGACAAAGTTGCCGACCAACGCAAAACTCGCCGCCAGCAGACGCACCGGCACCCAGTCGAACGCATGACGCAGTTGGGCGGCGCGTTCAACCACGGCGGGGTTCTGCCCGTGTTCTTCGGCCAGGGCCAGCAGTCGATAGCTCAAGGCCGCGACCGGACCCAGCAGGAAGTACCAGAAAATCACCGCGAAAAAGCTCTGATAAGCCTCCCACAGCAGATGCCCTTCGACCCGTTCCAACAGTTGTTCGCCACTATCGGCGCAGATACCCAGGTCGCGGTCCGCCACATGAGCGGCAGCTTGCAGGTCTTCCCGGCGCCAGGCATCGCGAAATGGCCCGAGACCGGCCAGCAGATCGCCGCGGCCCAAACTGTAAATCACCACCAGCAGGTGCACCGGCAACGCCAGCAGACCGTAAGCTACCGGGTCCAGCACCAGCAGCAGCAAACCCAGCAGTGCCACTGGCAACAACACCAGTATCAGCAAAATCAGCCACGGACGATTGACCAGGCGCGAACGGGTTTCAAGCTTGGCCAGCTCCCGCAGCCAGCCGCCATCGCGCTGAACCCGATGGCGCAGGGCCGAGAATTTCTCGATCCAGACCGCCAACAGCAACACCAGAAAACTCATTGTGGTTCCTCTTTTGCCAGGGCGGCGCGATAGCGTGCCCAGTCGAACGCGGGTCCCGGATCGGTTTTACGCCCGGGTGCGATGTCGCTATGCCCGCAGATGCGTTGTGCGGTGATGGCCGTGAAGGCGCTTTGCAGCTGCCGGGTCAGGGTCGTCAACGCTTGATACTGAGCATCGGTGAACGGCAGATCATCCGTGCCTTCAAGTTCGATGCCCACGGAAAAATCGTTACACGTTTCCCGCCCTTCGAAACTCGAGACGCCAGCATGCCAGGCACGCTCAAGACAAGAGACAAACTGAGTGACTGTGCCGTCACGTTCGATCAAAAAGTGCGCAGACACACGCAGGTCGGCGATCCCTTCAAAGTAGGGATGCTCCGTGACATCCAGGCGATTCTGGAAAAACTCCTGCACCTTGCCGGTGGCGAATTGCGCTGGCGGCAAACTGATGTTGTGGATCACCAGCAGGGAAATTTCGCCGGAGGGGCGCGCATTGAAGTTGGGCGAGGGGCATAAACGCACACCCTGACACCAACCGCTCGCGGGGTCCAACTGCATACAGGTTCCTTCAACGACGACTGTGATGGCGCCCAGTATGCCGTGATAGACCCTCGGGGCGCGATCACTTGCCGCGATTGAGGCGCCGCAGGTTACCGATCACCGACTCCAGCGCCCGATCGAACAGCAACGTGTCGTCCAGCGCTCGCACCGCGCCACGATGGAATTCCAGCGCCAGACCGGGGCGACTGCGCTCCAGCACTTTCATTCCGGTGCGGTTGACGAAAATGTACTTGCCGGTGGCTTCAATGATCGCCGCCAGCTTGCAGCGAAGGGTGTTTTCCTCGTCTTCCTGAAACTCGACCCAGCACCCCAACCGCAGCTGATCGACCTGAAGCAGACCGGCATCGTTCTCCGGCACACGCACTGACGCCGTATCGACCGGCCCTTCGTCGGCGGTTCGCAGGACGACTTCCTGCAGCACTTCGACCATTACCGGCGTATCGACAGACTGTTCAAGCTTTTGCCCTGGACGTTCGAACAGATGAACGTGCAAGGCTTCCAGCTCACTGAAAAACTCGCTGGTGGCGAACGGATCGAATGCCGAACTGCTCAGCCCGTCGCGCAACGACTTGAGCAACCCCGGCACCAGCGTCAACAAGCGCAGGCTCGCATCGGGCTCGTCATGACGCTGTACGCTCCAGATCAATTGCTCCATGGTCTGCACATCGGCGTGCCACGCGGCTGACTGATCGCCGTGCTTGAGGCACGTCAGCAGCAACACTTTGCTCCAGGCTTCCTGGACAAACACCACCACCTGTTGCGGCAATACTTTGCCCAACAGGGCCTGATTCAGCACCTGTTCAACGCACTGGCGGGCCAGTTCAGTCCTGGCACGGCCTTCTTCGGCGTCACGGGTTCGTTGCTCCAGCAGCTCACTGCGACGGCGCTCGTCGCTGGTGAAGGCGAGAAAATCCGCCAGCAATTCGGAAAAGACCGCCGGGTCATCGACAAAATCGTTCAGCAACCGTTGCACCACTTGTTCGATGCGCAGATACAGGCTATCGCGCTCATGGTCATCGAACTCGCCCCACCCCATGGCTGCGGTGGCAATTTCGTTGAGCAGGCGCCGGGCCGGGTGACTGCAGCGGCTGAAGAAGCTCTTGTCGAGCACCGCCACTTTCAGCATAGGGATCTGCAAACGGCCGATCAGCGCCTTGAGCGAATCCGGCAGGTTGCGGTCATCGAGGATGCATTCGAAGAGCATCGCGATCAGGTTGATCACGTCTTCGTCAGCCACCCCGACCACGCGTGACTTGCCACTTTTGACGCTGACCCGGGTCAGCAGTTGTTCGAGCTGGTTTCGCAGATCGAAGTCGTCCTGGGCTGCCGGCGCCGGCACGTATTGCTGCAAGTGCGAGAGCAGGCGCAGCAGGTCGCGGGTGGAAATCGGCTGTGTCTGGGCACTGGCTTCAAGCGTCGGCGCGACACTGCCACGCACGTGAAACAGCAATACCTGCAACGCGGCGAAGACTTCCTGCACGCTGTCGTCGATCGGCGGGCCACCGACGCGGGGGCTGGCCGGCGCGGATTCAACACCGACGCTGGCAGCCGCACGATCCGTGGCCCGACGCGCTGGGGCAGGTTTGAGGTCGGGCAGAACACCGGTGGCCATCAGCAACTGATTGGCTTCGGCGTAGAGCTGATTGGCCTCTTTGAGCACGTAGCGTTCGAACAACTTGAGGATGATCAGCTTGACCTTGATCTCCACCCCCAGGTTGCGTCCGGCCTGCAAAAAGTACTCGCAGAGCATCGCAGGCCCCACCGGATTGTGCTGATCGAGCAGCTCCCTGCCCAGCAGTGCGCTGAGTCGGGCAGTCAGTTGGTCCAGGGCGAAGCCGTCGCGGTTCAGCACTTTGCGGACCATCGCCTCAACTGCCACGCTGCGCGCCCTGTCGTCATTGGACAGCGCCGTCGCGGCGTCGAAGGCCAGCGCCTGGGACAAGGCAGACTGAGTGGTGTCGTACTGTGTGAGGCGAACAAAAGCCTCGACGAATTGCTCGAGAACGCCGCGTTCGATGTTTTTGCGTTTGAGGCGCAAGTCGCGCATGGCTTCGAAGAAGAGGTTCTGATCGACGTCATTGCGGGCCCGGTCGGCCATTTCGAACAGTGTGTCGTCGGCGTTATCGAACAATTCCTGCAACCCAAGCCTGAGCTGTTGAGCAGCCTTGTCGCGAACCTGAAGCAGAATCACAGGCAGGCGGGCGAGCGGCGAGTGAGTCGCCTGGTCGGTAGCAACCTTGTGCAAAGGCACTACATTCCCGTCGTTGTGCATTCAGGCCTCCAGAAACGGTGAGTCTTCGAATAGTCGTCAATCCAACCTACGTCAACGCCATGACGTCAAAAGCAAGGCGGATTATCTTGCAAAAGATGTCCCCTGTACCAGCAGACTCTGCATCCCCTATGAAATAGACGCTTATGGGAGACGCTGACTTAGTGCCGATTGCTCAGGCGAATCGACCAAATGCAGGTTTCAGAGCGATGGGAACGCGTCGATGCCTTGGGTTGCCCAGCGCCATGGCCCTATAATCGGGCCACTTTGTTTGTGGAGTCCGTTATGCCGAATCTACGTCTCGCCGATTTGACCGCCGAAATCGAAGCCAACGTGCGCCGTGCGTTGCTCGAAGACATCGGCAGCGGCGACATCACCGCACAGTTGATCCCGGCCGAACGCCTGGCCAAAGCCACCATCATTACCCGCGACGCTGCCGTCATCTGCGGCACAGCCTGGGTTGAAGCAGTGTTTCGGCAGCTGGACCCACGTGTTGCGGTGCACTGGCAGGTGCGTGATGGCGAGCGGGTGAAACCCAATCAGGCGCTGTTCCACCTCGAAGGCCCGGCGCGCTCGCTGCTGACGGGCGAACGCAGTGCACTGAACTTCCTGCAATTGCTTTCTGGCGTGGCCACACGCGCGCAGTACTTGGCGGATTACGTTGCCGAGACTCAGGTGAAGTTGCTCGACACCCGTAAAACCTTGCCGGGGCTGCGTCTGGCGCAGAAGTACGCCGTGACCTGCGGCGGTTGCCACAACCACCGCATCGGTCTGTACGACGCGTTCCTGATCAAGGAAAACCATATTGCTGCCTGCGGTGGCATCCCGGAGGCCATCAACGCCGCGCACAAGATTGCCCCGGGCAAACCGGTGGAGATCGAAGTGGAAAGCCTGGAGGAGCTGAAGGAAGCCCTGGCAGCCGGTGCCGACATCATCATGCTCGACGAGTTGAGCCTGGATGACATGCGCGAAGCCGTGCGTCTGAACGCAGGCAAGGCGAAACTGGAGGCCAGCGGCGGTATCAACGAAAGCACGCTGCTACCGATCGCCGAAACCGGGGTGGATTACATCTCGATTGGTGCGATGACCAAGGATGTGAAGGCTGTCGATCTGTCGATGCGTCTGAGCCTTTGATAACGCCCGCGTGAATGAAAAACGCCAGCCTCGTGAGGCTGGCGTTTTTATCAGAGCACCAGATTATTCATCTCGCAGTACTCTTCCCACTCGACGCCCAATACCTCGGCAGCCTCCTTGTGCAGAACAAGGCGCGCAGCCTCGAACTCTTCAGGGGTTGAGGTGTACTTGAGCGTCAGCTCCCACGGCTGCAAGCCCTGAGATTCCGCCTCATCCTCGAACGCCCACTGGATCTGGTCTTTCTGATCGTCGGCGGGCAAGTCCTTGATCTCTTCGGCTAACTGGGGCGAATCCAGCAAGTACTTTTTCAGCGCTTCTTCGTGTCTGGCTTCTTGGGTCAATTCTTTAACGGTCATGGCGTTCTCTTTGATCTGGGGAATGGAAGATGGATCTGGATCATCAAGGATCTCTCTGACGCAAAAAAACCGTTTGAAGCCCGGTTTATCTGGCCTTCAGAACCATTCGGGATCATCTGAAAACAACGTGTCGCTCGTGCCCGAGACAGGAATCGAACCTGCGACCTTCGCGTTACGAGTGCGCTGCTCTACCAACTGAGCTACACGGGCAGTGGGCTAAACCTAGCACTGACTTTGGGGTCAGGCAACTTCATGACTCGTCTGATTTTTTTGCAGGCAAAAAAATACCCCGCAGCTTTCACTGCAGGGCATTTTCTATAACGTTGAAGCGGTCAGGCGTGGGGGTGATTAAACGCCCGAAGCCTTGGCTGCTGCTACGTCTTTGATGGACAGCTTGATACGGCCGCGGTTGTCCACGTCCAGTACCAGCACTTCCACTTCCTGGCCTTCTTTCAGGATGTCGGTCACTTTCTCAACGCGAGCGTCGCTCAACATCGAGATGTGAACCAGACCGTCCTTGCCCGGCAGGATGTTGACGAATGCGCCGAAGTCGACGATGCGCTCAACCTTACCAACGTAGATCTTGCCGATTTCAGCTTCTGCGGTGATGCCCAGAACGCGCTGACGTGCCGCTTCAGCCGCTTCCTTGGTTTCGCCGAAGATCTTGATCGAGCCGTCGTCTTCGATGTCGATCGAAGCCTTGGTCTCTTCACAGATCGCACGAATGGTCGCGCCGCCTTTACCGATGACATCACGGATTTTGTCGGTGTCGATTTTCATCGCGATCATGGTCGGAGCATTTTCCGACAGTTCGGTACGCGACTGGCCAATGATCTGGTTCATCTGACCGAGGATGTTCAGGCGCGCTTCCAGGGCTTGGCCCAGAGCGATTTCCATGATTTCTTCGGTGATGCCTTTGATCTTGATGTCCATCTGCAGCGCGGTCACACCTTTGGCGGTACCGGCTACTTTGAAGTCCATGTCGCCCAGGTGGTCTTCGTCACCCAGGATGTCGGTCAGGATGGCGAATTTCTCGCCTTCTTTAACCAGACCCATGGCGATACCGGCAACCGGTGCCTTCATCGGAACGCCGGCGTCCATCAGCGCCAGGGAAGCGCCGCAGACCGAAGCCATGGAGCTCGAACCGTTGGACTCGGTGATTTCCGACACAACACGGATGGTGTACGGGAACACGTCGGCAGCAGGCAGCATGGCCTGAATCGAACGACGGGCCAGACGGCCGTGACCGATTTCGCGACGACCAGCGCCACCCATGCGACCACACTCACCTACCGAGAACGGAGGGAAGTTGTAGTGCAGCATGAACGGGTCTTTTTTCTCGCCTTCCAGGGTGTCCAGCAGTTGTGCGTCACGGGCAGTACCCAGCGTCGCAACAACCAGAGCCTGGGTTTCGCCACGGGTGAACAGTGCCGAACCGTGGGTCTTAGGCAGAACACCGACTTCGATGTTCAAAGGACGCACGGTCTTGGTGTCGCGACCGTCGATACGTGGCTTGCCGTTAACGATGTTCTCGCGGACGGTGCGGTATTCGATTTCTCCGAAAGCTGCTTTGACTTCACTGGAAGATGGCTGACCTTCTTCACCGGACAGTTTGGCAACCACCTGGTCCTTCAGCTCACCCAGGCGAGCGTAACGGTCGGCCTTGATGGTGATGGTGTAAGCCTGGGAGATCGCGTCGCCGAACTCCGCACGGATAGCGCCCAGCAGAGCGGTAGCTTCTGGTTGTGGAGCCCAGGCCCAGGTTGGCTTGGCAGCTTCGGCAGCCAGTTCTTTAACAGCGTTGATCACAACCTGGAATTCGTCTTGAGCAAACAGTACCGCGCCCAGCATCTGGTCTTCGGTCAGCTCTTTGGCTTCCGATTCAACCATCAGAACGGCATCCGAAGTACCGGCAACGACCATGTCCAGGCTCGAAGCTTTCAGTTGTTCGTAAGTCGGGTTCAGCAGGTAACCGGTGCTTTCGTGGAACGCAACGCGGGCAGCGCCGATCGGGCCATCAAAAGGAATGCCGGAGATGGCCAGCGCAGCCGAGGTACCGATCATCGCAGCGATGTCCGGATCGGTCTTCTTGCTGGTGGAAACGACGGTGCAGACAACCTGCACTTCGTTCATGAAGCCTTCTGGGAACAGCGGACGGATCGGGCGGTCGATCAGTCGGGAAGTCAGGGTTTCTTTCTCGGAAGGACGGCCTTCACGCTTGAAGAAACCGCCAGGGATCTTACCGGCAGCGTAAGTCTTTTCCTGGTAGTGAACGGACAGAGGGAAGAAGCCCTTGCCCGGATCGGCTTGCTTGGCGCCGACCACAGTCACCAATACGCTGACGTCGTCGTCAACGGTGACCAATACTGCGCCGGAGGCCTGACGGGCGATACGGCCAGTCTCGAGGGTAACGGTCGACTGACCGAACTGGAATTTTTTGATTACCGGGTTCACGGTGTCCTACCTTCTTTTGTGGCTCTTGGGGAACTTGTCTTCTTGCGAAATTCTTGGGCAATGTCGGGAGTCGACCCAACGCCTGTCCAGGGTAAAACGTGTATCCAGATAAAACTTGAGGCTGGGAGCCTGCCATGCGCCAGCGGGAAACCCACTGACGCACGACAGACAACCAACCTCTAGCGCAATCGCTTATTAGCGACGCAGACCCAGGCGACCGATCAGAGCGCTGTAACGGCTCACGTCCTTGCCTTTCAGGTAGTCCAGCAGCTTACGACGCTGGTTTACCATGCGGATCAGACCACGACGGGAGTGGTGATCTTTACCGTTGATCTTGAAGTGACCTTGCAGTTTGTTGATGTTGTGGGTCAGCAGTGCAACTTGCACTTCTGGCGAACCAGTGTCACCAACAGCTTGCTGGTAGTCAGCTACGATTTGAGCTTTTTCTTGAACGTCGAGAGCCATGAGGCAATCCTTTTATCAGGAAACTGTTTCAAGGAAACAGCTTCAACAGGCCAGGGACAAATCCCTGTATCTATAAAATGAGGAAGTGACCGTGCCTGTTAACAGCCACCCTCGTTCGGTCATTCTGACCGAATCAATCGACGCGGCGCGATACGCCCGTCTTCGCTCACTTCACCGATACCGATGAAGCGACCGTTGTGATCCTGTACCCGGACCATGCCGAACTTCGGTGCATCCGGGGCCCGTACCGGCTGGCCGTTAAGCCAGTAGAACGAGCTGTGCTCCGAGAACTGCAACAGCGGCCAATCCAGCAGGCCGCTGTCCGATGGCATCAGGAAGCGGTCGACCGCTTCGTTGCCGCCCTCGGCATGTACGGCTTCCAACTCTTCAAGCGTCACAGTCTGCGCCAGCGTGAAAGGCCCGGCCTGGGTACGTCGCAATTCAGCCACGTAAGCGCCACAACCGAGTTGTTCACCGATATCTTCCACCAGGGTGCGGATATAGGTGCCTTTGCTGCAATCCACCGCGAGCCGCGCAGTATCACCCTCAAAGGCCAGCAATTCCAAGCGCACAATAGTAACAGAACGCGGTTCGCGCTCCACTACTTCGCCTGCACGGGCCAGCTTGTACAGCGGCTGGCCATCACGCTTGAGTGCCGAGTACATCGGCGGTATCTGACTGATTTGCCCACGAAAACTCGGCAGCACAGCTTCGACATCGGCGCGACCAACGGTCACCGGTCGCTCCTGCAAAACTTCACCTTCGGCATCGGCCGTGGTGGTGGTCTTGCCCAGTTGCGCCAGGGTTTCATAAGCCTTGTCGGAATCGAGCAGGTATTGCGAGAACTTGGTGGCCTCACCGAAGCACAACGGCAGCACGCCGGTGGCCAGCGGATCAAGACTGCCGGTATGCCCGGCCTTCTCGGCGTTCAGCAACCAGCGAACCTTCTGCAATGCCGCGTTGGAGGTGAACCCCAGCGGCTTGTCGAGCAGGATGATGCCGCTGACGTTACGGCGGATCCGTTTGACCTGAGCCACCGATTACTCCTTGGTGTCTTCGGCTTCAGCCGCTACCGGGTGCTGATTGTCTTCAGCCACCGCACGCTCGATCAGGGCCGACAGGTGCGCGCCACGCACGACGCTTTCGTCGTAGTGGAAGTGCAACTGTGGAACGCTGCGCAACTTCATTTCGCGAGCCAACTGCATACGCAGGAAACCGGCGGCAGAGTTGAGCACCTTGATGCTTTGCGCGATGTCTTCGGCGTTGTCCTGGCCCATCACGGTGATGAAGATCTTGGCGTGACCGACGTCACGACTGACTTCAACAGCGGTAATGGTGACCAGGCCTACGCGCGGGTCTTTGACTTCACGACGGATCAGCTGTGCCAGCTCACGCTGCATCTGATCGCCGATACGTTGGGTACGGCTGTATTCTTTTGCCATGTCTTGTTACCTGTTACTGCCACACGGTGAAACCCGTGGGGTCTGAAAGCGGCAAACGCCCGGCCTGACAAAAGCCAGACCGGGCGTTGCGTTTAGAGTCCTGACGCTGTGCCGCGCATTGGCATGCGGCGGCTCATCGTGGCCCTTGAAGTGCGCGAGTTAGAGGCTGCGAGCAACCTGAACCTTCTCGAAGACTTCGATCTTGTCGCCGACTTTAACGTCGTTGTAACTCTTCACGCCGATACCGCATTCCATGCCGGCACGTACTTCGGAAGCGTCATCCTTGAAGCGGCGCAGGGATTCCAGCTCGCCTTCGAAGATAACGATGTCTTCACGCAGTACACGGATTGGACGGTTACGGTGAACAACACCTTCGATAACCATGCAACCGGCGATCGCGCCAAACTTCGGCGAACGGAACACGTCACGCACTTCAGCGGTACCCAGGATGTTCTCGCGAACATCGCTGCCCAACATACCGGTAAGGGCTTTTTTGACGTCTTCGATGATGTCGTAGATCACGTTGTAGTAACGCATATCCAGACCTTCCTGCTCGACGATCTTGCGAGCGCCAGCATCGGCACGCACGTTGAAGCCAAACAGTACAGCGCTGGAGGCCAGTGCCAGGTTGGCGTCGGATTCGGTGATACCACCGACACCGCCACCGACAACACGCACTTGCACTTCGTCGTTACCCAGGCCGTTCAAGGCACCGTTCAACGCTTCCAGCGAACCACGGACGTCGGATTTGAGGACGATGTTGAGCGTCTTCTTCTCTTCCTGACCCATGTTCTCGAAGATGTTTTCAAGCTTGCCGGCGTGAGCACGGGCCAGTTTGACTTCGCGGTACTTGCCTTGACGGAACAGAGCCACTTCACGGGCTTTCTTCTCGTCACCAATAACGCTCATCTCGTCGCCAGCGTCCGGGGTACCGTCCAGGCCGAGGATCTCGACAGGGATGGAAGGACCGGCTTCCTTGATTGGCTTGCCGTTCTCGTCGAGCATGGCGCGAACGCGGCCATAGTTCGAACCGACCAGCACCATGTCGCCTTGGCGCAGAGTACCGTCTTGAACCAGAACGGTAGCAACCGGGCCACGACCTTTGTCGAGACGCGATTCAACCACGACGCCACGGCCAGGAGCCGAAGGAGTCGCTTTCAGTTCCAGAACTTCAGCCTGCAGCAGAACAGCTTCGAGCAACTCGTCCACGCCAGTACCGACTTTCGCCGAAACCGATACGAACGGGGTGTCGCCGCCCCACTCTTCCGACGTCACGCCGTGAACCGACAGTTCGCTACGGATGCGATCGAGATCGGCGCCCGGCTTGTCGATTTTGTTCACTGCAACAACCAGCGGAACACCGGCAGCCTTGGCGTGCTGGACCGCTTCAATGGTCTGCGGCATTACGCCGTCGTCCGCTGCAACGACCAGGATCACGATGTCAGTCGCCTTGGCACCACGAGCACGCATTGCGGTAAACGCGGCGTGACCCGGGGTATCGAGGAAAGTGACCATGCCGCGATCAGTTTCAACGTGGTACGCACCGATGTGCTGAGTGATACCGCCGGCTTCGCCAGCAGCTACCT
Source organism: Pseudomonas sp. AL03 (assembly GCF_029960815.1). Lineage (GTDB taxonomy): Bacteria > Pseudomonadota > Gammaproteobacteria > Pseudomonadales > Pseudomonadaceae > Aquipseudomonas. The sequence continues at coordinate 138,403 of NZ_JASBRE010000001.1, read as the reverse complement.
TGGCACGACGGATGTAGTCGAGCAGAGAGGTCTTACCGTGGTCAACGTGGCCCATTACGGTCACAACCGGTGCACGGGAGAACGATTCACCTTCAAACTTCAGGGACTCGGCCAGGGAATCTTCCAGGGCTGTGTCGCTGACCAGGGTCACTTTGTGGCCCAGCTCTTCGGCAACCAGCTGGGCAGTTTCCTGATCCAATACCTGGTTGATGGTCGCTGGAGTACCCAGTTTGAACATGAACTTGATGATTTCAGCAGCCTTGACCGACATCTGCTGGGCAAGATCGCCAACAGTGATGGTCTCGCCGATCTTCACTTCGCGCACTACAGGGCCGGTTGGGCTCTGGAAACCGTGAGCGTTGCGTTTCTTCAGCTTGGCCTTGCCGCGACCACCACGACGGAAGCCATCGCTTTCTTCGTCGGTAGTACGTGGCGCAACACGTGGAGCAGGCGCTTTTTCCTTGACCGAAGCACGATGCGGAGCGTTTTTGCGCTCACCATCACCACTGCCACGACGATTGCTATCGTCGGCACGTGGTTTGTCCGGACGGCGCTGTTCGTTTTGCTTGCGAGCGTCGGCAGACGGTGCTGGTGCAGCGGCCACAACCGGTGCGCTTTGGCGTACTGGCTCGGCAACTGCAGCAGGTGCTGCAACGGCGTCGTTAGTAGCAGTTTGCGCAGCAGCAGGCTGGCGACGTGCTTCTTCTTCGGCGCGACGCTTGGCTTCTTCTTCAGCCTTCTGACGAGCAGCATTGTCTACTGCGCGACGTTCTTCCAGTTCGCGTTTGCGCTCGGCTTCGATTTCTTCCGGGCTGCGCTGTACGAAGACTTTCTTCTTGCGTACTTCAACGCTGATGCTTTTGCTGCCAGCAACACGCAGGGTGCTGGTGGTTTTGCGCTGCAGTGTAATCTTGCGCGGTTCTTCCACTTTCGCCTTGTGGCTGCTCTTCAAGTGAGTCAGCAAAGACTGCTTCTCACTATCGCTCACACCTTCATCGGCGGCGGTGTGCGGCAGACCTGCCTCACGCATCTGCTGCAACAGGCGCTCTACCGGTGTTTTGACCTCATCGGCCAGTTGTTTCACCGTGACTTGCGTCATGCACTTCTCTCCTCAGGCCGCGCCTAATTACTCGAACCAGTGGGCTCGGGCGGCCATGATCAACTTGCCGGCACGATCATCGTCAATGCCGTCGATGTCGAGCAGATCGTCAATAGACTGCTCGGCCAGGTCTTCGCGGGTAATTACGCCGCGCACCGCCAGTTCCATCGCCAAATCCTTGTCCATACCCTCAAGCGAGAGCAGGTCTTCGGCCGGATGGGCGTCTGCCAGCTTTTCCTCAGTAGCGATGGCTTTGGTCAACAAACGATCCTTGGCGCGAGCGCGAAGCTCGTTGACGGTTTCTTCGTCAAAGCCGTCGATGTTGAGCATTTCTTCCAACGGTACGTAGGCAATCTCTTCCAGGCTGGTGAAGCCTTCATCTACCAGCACCTGTGCCAGGTCTTCATCGACTTCGAGCTCGTCGATGAAGTTGCGCAGGATGTCGCCGGTTTCTGCTTGCTGCTTAGCCTGGATGTCCGATTCGGTCATCACGTTCAGGGTCCAGCCAGTCAACTGGCTAGCCAGACGCACGTTCTGACCACCGCGACCGATGGCCTGAGCCAGATTGTCTGCGCCAACGGCGATGTCCATTGCATGGGCATCTTCGTCAACGATAATTGCCGCCACTTCAGCCGGCGACATTGCATTGATCACGAACTGAGCCGGGTTGTCGTCCCACAGGACGATATCAACACGCTCACCGCCCAACTCACCCGACACTGCCTGGACGCGCGAACCGCGCATACCGATGCAAGCGCCTTGCGGGTCGATGCGTTTGTCCTTGGAGCGGACCGCGATCTTGGCGCGCGAACCCGGGTCACGGGACGCAGCCATTACTTCGATCAGGCCTTCAGCGATTTCCGGCACTTCGATGCGGAACAACTCGATCAGCATTTCCGGCGCGGTACGCGACAGGATCAGCTGCGGGCCGCGGTTCTCGGTGCGGATTTCCTTGAGCAGCGCACGCAGGCGCACGCCAACCCGGAAAGTTTCGCGAGAGATGATGTCTTCACGAGCCAGCAACGCTTCAGCGTTGTTGCCCAGGTCGACGATCACGTTGTCGCGGGTGACTTTCTTCACGGTGCCGGAGATGATTTCCCCCAGGCGCTCGCGATAGGCATCAACGACTTGAGCACGCTCGGCTTCGCGAACTTTCTGCACAATAACTTGCTTGGCAGTCTGTGCAGCGATGCGGCCGAACTCAATGGACTCGATCTTTTCTTCGACGACATCACCGACCTGAGCACCCGGATGCGTTTCTGCAACCTTGCTCGGCCAGGTCTCGATGGCCGGATCGTCCAGGTCTGCTTCTTCGACGACCGTCCAGCGACGGAATGTCTCGTAAGCACCCGTGTGGCGATTGATTTCCACACGCAGATCGACTTCGTCCTCGAACCGCTTTTTGGTAGCAGTGGCCAGAGCCAGCTCCAGCGCTTCAAAAATTACGTTTGCCGGTACGCCCTTTTCATTGGATACCGACTCAACAACCAGCAGTACTTCTTTGCTCATCGTACGCCTCGCCTTTCGCAAGCCATTGGATCCGCGGGATCCGCGTCTCAGTCAAAACTGGGAATAATGTTGGCCTTGTCGATCATATCGATCGGCAACAGGAACTCATGGTCTTCTACCTGCACCACGACGTCCTGCTCTTCTACACCGCGCAGAAGGCCCTGAAAGTTGCGTCGGCCTTCGAAAGGCGAGCGCAGCTTGATCTTCACTTGGTCACCGGCAAATTTTGCAAACTGCTCAATAGTGAACAGTGGGCGTTCCATGCCAGGCGAGGAAACCTCGAGGGTGTATTCAACGGCGATTGGATCTTCAACATCCAGGACACCGCTGATCTGACGGCTGACGATGGCACAATCGTCCACCAGCACGCCGCCCTCTTTATCAATATAAACGCGCAACATTGAGTGGCGACCTTGAGCCGAAAACTCAATACCCCAGCATTCATAGCCTAGGGCCACGACCACCGGGGCCAGCAAGGCCTGCAACTCTTCTAGCTTGCTCGACACCTGAACCCCCTCGTGCATGTATGTGCATGCTGTGCAAAACAAAAAAATGGGCGAAACGCCCATCCTTGAAACGCCGTCGAACAGCGGCGCTGAAAGTGTCCAGCTAACAAAAAGCCCCTTAAAAGGGGCTCCTGAAACTGGTTGCGGGGGCCGGATTTGAACCGACGACCTTCGGGTTATGAGCCCGACGAGCTACCAGACTGCTCCACCCCGCGACAAAGCTGGGGCGGAAGTATACGACCGATCCCTGACAGGGTCAATGTAACCTTCCACCTACAAGAAAGCCCGCAACAGCGGGCTCTCCTGATAATTGGTACCGAGAAGGGGACTCGAACCCCTACACCCTATGGGCACAACCACCTCAAGGTTGCGTGTCTACCAATTCCACCACCTCGGCAATACTACGCTTGAAACTCTTCTTACTTTTGCTCTTGAGCTGGAGGTACGTCAGTCGCTGGAGTAGCCGACTTTTGCTCTTGAAGCACCGGTACATCATCAGAAGCCGGTTGTTGCTTTGGAACTTCCAACACTGCCGGATTTGGCAAGCCTACTTGAGTCAGCTGGTGAGCCTTCTCTTTAGCAAAGTAACCTAACCCTAAGCTGGTTATGAAGAAACCGGCGGCAAGTATAGCAGTAAACTTACTAAGAAAGGTAGAGGAACCTTGGCTTCCGAACACAGTATTTGAAGCACCTGCTCCGAAAGACGCGCCAGCATCCGCACCTTTACCCTGCTGCAGCAATACCAGAGCAACTACGCCCAACGCACCCAGCAGATGAAAAACGACTACGACTGTTTCCAGCATTTTTTCAGTTTCCCGCGGCGCGACAAATCGCACCGAACTCATCTGCATTCAGGGAAGCTCCACCAATGAGCCCCCCATCGATATCCGGCATGCCGAACAGTTCGACCGCATTGGCCGCCTTCACGCTGCCGCCGTATAGAAGCCGCACACCTTGTGCGACTTCAGAATTCTCTGCCGCCAACTGATCACGGATGGCTGCGTGCACATCCTGCGCCTGTTGCGGCGAAGCAGTCAGCCCGGTGCCAATGGCCCAGACCGGCTCGTAAGCGATTACTGCCTTTGCAAAGACACCAACACCCAGCTCTTCTATAATACTGCCCAGCTGACGCCCGACAACCTCTAGAGTTTTACCGGCTTCACGCTGCTCAAGGGTTTCCCCTATGCACAACACCGGAATCAAGCCACATGCCTGTGCCGCTGCGAATTTGCGAATCAGCATTTCGTCTCGCTCGCCCATTACCTGGCGGCGCTCGGAGTGCCCGACAAGCACAAAGGAACAGCCTGCATCCACCAACTGACTCGGCGCAACTTCACCGGTCAGGGCACCTTGCATGGATTCCACCGCAGAGTTCTGCGCGCCGACCGAAATCGACTTTCCCTTCAACCCATCAATCACTTGATTGATATGCAAGCAAGGCGGGAATACCGCGACATCAACACCGCTTGGCAAGGCCAGATGACGAAGGCCATTGATCAGCTCAGCGACGCTGGCGCGGGTACCGTGCATCTTCCAGTTACCAGCTACCATAGGGCGACGCATGCTGTACCTCGTCGGTCAAAGTGGGCGCAGATGTTACCCAACACAATCATGGCTGGCAAGCCGAAATCAGGCAGAAACTTCAGTAACCAGTTTTGCCAGCTCTTCGGCGTAGCCGCGAACCTGTGTTTCGTCCTCGCCTTCGACCATGACCCGCACCAGCGGCTCCGTCCCGGACTTGCGCAACAGCACGCGCCCACGACCCGCCATAGCCTTGGTAACACGTTCGCCGGCCTCTTTGACCGAGGGATGATCAAGGGGGCTTGCACCACCGCCGAAACGCACGTTGATCAGCACTTGAGGGCATTTGCGCAATGCCTGACGGGCTTGAGCCAGACCTTCGGAGCGACGCTTCAGCGCCATCAGCACCTGCAGCGCAGCAATAATCGCGTCACCCGTCGTGGTGTGATTGAAGCAGACGATATGCCCCGAGTTTTCACCACCTACGAGCCAGTTGCGCTCCAACAGCTCAGCGATCACATATCGGTCACCGACATTGGCGCGCACAAAAGGAATCGCCAGATCCGCCAGGGCCAGTTCCAGCCCCAGGTTACTCATCAACGTCCCGACTACACCACCCTGCAACTTGCCGCGCTCATGCAGATCGCGAGCAATGATGAACAGCAACTCATCGCCGTCGACGACTGCGCCAGTGTGATCGACCATCTGGACTCGATCACCGTCACCATCAAAGGCAATACCCAAATCAGCATGTTCAGCCAATACAGCCGCTTGCAAAGGCTCCATATGGGTCGAACCGCAATTCTCATTGATGTTCAGGCCATTAGGATGAGCAGAAAGCACAACGACATCGGCCCCCAGCTCACGGAACACACTAGGCGCCACTTTATAGGTCGCACCGTGGGCGCAGTCGATCACGATCCTCAGCCCGGCAAAGCTGGTGCCGGTAGGAACGCTGCTCTTGCAGAATTCGATATAACGGCCCGAGGCATCGTTGATTCGCGATACCTTGCCGATCTTGCTCGACTCAACCACAGTCATCGGGGTGTCGAGCAGCTCTTCGATCATCAACTCGACTTCATCCGGAAGCTTGGTGCCCTTTCCGGAGAAAAATTTGATGCCGTTGTCATCGTGAGGGTTGTGCGAGGCACTGATCACGATGCCCGCTTCGGCATGGAAGGTACGCGTCAGATAGGCGATGGCCGGTGTCGGCATCGGACCCAGGAGCATGACATCGGCACCTGCCGACGTAAGCCCGGCCTCGAGCGCCGATTCGAACATATAGCCGGAGATCCGGGTGTCCTTGCCCACCAGTACCTTGCAGGCGCCCATTTTGCGGAACGCCATGCCTGCAGCCCAGCCGAGCTTAAGCATGAAGTCAGGAGTAATCGGGTACTCGCCGACTCGACCACGAATGCCGTCGGTGCCAAAGTATTTTTTAGTCATAAGTACTCCATCGTTTATTCGGCTGATTCCACTGCGGCGATCATCCGCACCACATCGACAGTTTCGGCCACATCATGGACGCGCAATATACGCGCCCCCTTGACCGAAGCCAGCGCCGCAAGCGCCAGACCACCATACAGACGCGCTCCAACCGGACGATTCAAGGCCTGACCTATCATGCTCTTTCGCGAAACCCCGACCAACAGGGGCCGCCCCAAGGCATGCAGGGCCTCCATATGTTTGAACAAGCTTAGATTGTGCTGCAAGTTTTTCGCGAAGCCGAAACCCGGATCAAGAATGATCCGTTCAGCCGGGATCCCCACCGACGCACACTGTGCAATCCGTTCGGCGAGAAACTCGCCCACCTCTTTCGTGACGTCCTGATAATGCGGATTGTCCTGCATGTCGCCCGGCTCACCAAGCATATGCATCAGACACACCGGCAGACCCGTGGCCGCGACCGCATCAAGAGCGCCATCGCGCCGCAACGATCGCACATCATTGATCAATCCAGCCCCAAGTCGTGCGGTTTCGCGCATGACAGCTGGCGTGGACGTATCGACCGAGATAATCACATCCAGTTCGCGATGAATTCGCTCGACGATGGGTGCCACGCGCTCCAGCTCTTCCAGCGGTGAAACCGCCCTGGCGCCCGGCCGGGTCGATTCGCCACCGACGTCGATCAGGGTCGCGCCGGCTGCCACCATAGCCTCAGCATGGCGCAAGGCCGCATCGAGCTGGCTGTATTGACCACCGTCAGAGAAGGAATCGGGAGTGACATTGAGAATGCCCATGACATGCGTCCGGGCCAAATCAAGAACCCGGTTGCCGCAAGGCAACCGGGTCGAGGACAGAACAGAAGTCATTTCAAACCTTAAACGTCAGCAGCCGGACCGCCGATAGGTGTCTCCGGACGCTCATCCTGCACCGTCGGAGGTGTTCCGGAGGTACCGGTGCTGTCTCCTGACCAGTCGCGAGGCTCGCGAGGTGTACGACCCGCCATGATGTCGTCGATCTGATCGGCATCGATCGTTTCGTACTTCATCAAGGCATCAGCCATTGCGTCGAGCTTGTCACGGTTATCCGTGAGGATCTGCTTGGCCGTGCCGTAGCACTGATCAATGATGCTGCGCACTTCGGAATCGATCAGCTTGGCTGTCTCACCGGAGAAGCTTGCACCCTGACCACCGCCGCGACCGAGGAACACTTCGCCCTCTTCTTCGGCGTACATCAACGGGCCGAGTTTTTCCGACAAGCCCCACTTGGTCACCATGTTCCGTGCAATCTGGCTGGCACGCATAATGTCGTTTGACGCACCGGTGGTGACGCCATCGAAGCCCAAGGTCATTTCTTCAGCAATACGGCCGCCGTACAACGAGCAGATCTGGCTGATCAATGCACGCTTGGACAGGCTGTAGCGATCTTCCTCCGGCAGGAACATCGTCACACCCAGCGCACGACCGCGCGGAATGATTGACACCTTGTAGACCGGATCATGCTCAGGCACCACGCGACCAACAATTGCGTGGCCTGCTTCGTGATAAGCGGTGTTCCGCTTCTCTTTCTCCGACATGACCATGGATTTGCGCTCCGCGCCCATCATGATCTTGTCTTTGGCCAACTCGAACTCTTTCATTTCGACGATGCGCTTGCCGGTACGGGCTGCGAACAACGACGCCTCGTTCACCAGGTTGGCCAGGTCGGCTCCGGAGAAACCAGGAGTACCACGAGCGATTACGGCCGGAGCGACATCGTCACCCATTGGCACTTTGCGCATGTGAACTTTGAGAATTTGCTCGCGACCACGGATATCCGGCAGACCGACGACAACCTGACGGTCGAAACGGCCCGGACGCAGCAATGCCGGGTCAAGTACGTCTGGACGGTTGGTTGCGGCGATGACGATGATGCCGTCATTCATTTCGAAGCCGTCCATCTCTACCAGCAACTGGTTGAGAGTCTGTTCGCGCTCGTCATGACCGCCACCCATGCCGGCACCACGATGACGACCGACGGCGTCGATTTCATCGATGAAGATGATGCATGGAGCGTGCTTCTTGGCCTGTTCAAACATGTCGCGAACACGGCTGGCACCGACACCGACGAACATTTCGACGAAATCGGAACCGGAAATGGTGAAGAACGGCACTTTGGCTTCACCGGCAATCGCCTTGGCCAGCAAGGTTTTACCGGTACCCGGAGGCCCCACCATCAGCACGCCACGTGGAATGCGGCCGCCTAGACGCTGGAACTTGCCCGGATCACGCAGGAACTCGACCAGTTCACCGACTTCTTCCTTGGCTTCGTCGCAACCGGCAACGTCACCCAAGGTGGTTTTCACCTGATCTTCGGAGAGCAGGCGCGCCTTGCTCTTGCCGAAGCTCATCGGTCCGCCCTTGCCACCGGCTCCGCCCTGCATCTGCCGCATGAAAAACATGAACACGGCGATGATCACCAGGATCGGGAAGCTTGCGACCAGCAGTTGAGTCCAGATGCTTTGCTGCTCAGGCTGCTTGCCTTCAACCACAACGTGGTTATCCACGAGGTCGCCGATCAGACCGTTGTCCTGGATCGCAGGACGAATGGTCTTGAAGCTGTCGCCATCGTTGCGTTTGCCGGTAATCACATAGCCGTCAACTGCTACACGCTCGACCTTGCCATCCTTGACCTGCTGGATGAAGTCGGAATAGTTGAGGGTCTGCGGCTCGTTAGGGCTGGAGAAGTTGTTCATCACTGTCACCAGGACAGCCGCGATGATCAACCACAGGATCAGATTCTTTGCCATATCGTTCAATTAACTACCCTCTGAAGCAAGCTCCGCTAATGGCGCGCGCTTCGCATGATATTCACCGGCCTAACTTACTACATTACCTACGGCTCTGGCAGGCGCCGTCTGTAACCCTTTGTGAAACACTTTCTACACACTATTCGCTAATGCTCACGGGGCGAAATACTAAAAACCTATCACCCCGGTCGAAAAACCTCTTATTCCTCGCTGCGACCGCGGAAACCACGAGCCAGCAGGTACTGCTCACGAGAGCGATCGCGCGACGATTTAGGCTTGCGCGTCGTGACCTTCTCGAATTGCTGGCGAACGCTTTTGTGGTATTCGTCGAAACCTTCACCCTGGAAAACCTTGATCAAGAAATCACCACCGGGCTTCAACACCCGAGTCGCCAGATCCAGCGCCAACTCGCACAGGAACATCGATCGCGGCATATCAACAGACGCCAATCCACTCATATTGGGGGCCATATCGGAAATCACAAGGTCTACCTCGTTTTTTCCGACAGCTTCGAGAATCTGCGCCAGCACGGCGTCCTCGGTGAAGTCGCCCTGAATGAAGGTCACATCAGGGATGCTGTCCATTTCAAGGATGTCGGAAGCAATCAGCGTACCTTGCCCACCAATCAGACGACTGGTCACCTGGGACCAGCCACCCGGGGCGGCGCCCAGGTCGATCACGCTCATGCCTGGACGGATCAAACGGTCTCGGTCCTGGATCTCCAGCAGTTTGTAGCTGGCACGGGAGCGGTACCCATCTTTTTGCGCCATTTTGACGAATGGGTCGTTGAAATGCTCTTGCAGCCACTTAAGGCTTGTCTTGGAACGGGCCACGGGCCACCTCGAAAATAAAACGGGTCGTGATTAACTGGGCGGTCCCGGACTCGCTCGGGTAAACTGGCCGCCGCTTTTTACAAGATCAGACGCAGGGGTCAGATTATGCCGCTCACTCAAGAGCAGAAGAAACAGTACAAATCCATTGGCCACCATCTGAAACCAGTTTTGACTGTGGCTGACAACGGTTTGACTGAAGGTGTGTTAGCCGAACTTGAACGCGCTTTGGCGGATCACGAGCTGATCAAAATCAAGCTCAACATCCTCGATCGCGAATCCCGCCTGGCAACCATTGCAGAACTCTGCAAGGTCGGCAAAGGGGATCTGGTTCAAGTCATCGGCAAGATGGCACTGATTTACCGCAAGAACTTCAGCGTCAACAAGCAGCTGTCGAACGTCCATCGCTTCAAGTGATGGCAAGGGTCAAGGGTGTGCTTCGCGCACCCTGCCACTCCATCCAGGCACCGGCTGCAACACCAGCACCAGCCCGGAAAAGCCCAGAACAAGATAGCTGAACACCTGCCAACGCACCGCGTCCGGCCAGCCGATACGCACCGCGACATACATCGCACGCGCATACAGCGCCATCATCAGCAGTTGCCCGCGAATATCGCGCCATAGACTGGCAAGGCCCTCGGCCTGAATCAGCACCAAAGCCTGAAAAATCACACATGCTGTGGCGAAACCCACCATCAGCGCATTCAACATGCCTGCAATTTCGTCGATCAGCAGCGGCGCCAGACCTATCTGGCCCAGCACCGGCAGCAGACCGATGTGTAACAGCCACAGGCCGCCAACCCACAACATCTGAGTCAGTTGCCAAAGCATGGCGCCCGCACGGAGCGGGCGCCTTCTTTCAGAGGTGGCGGACTTCGACAATCTCGTACTCGATAACGCCACCCGGTGTTTTCACGGCAACCACGTCACCCTCTTCCTTGGCAATCAAGGCGCGGGACAGTGGTGAACCGACCGAAATCTTGCCAAGTTTGAAGTCAGCTTCATCCTCACCCACGATGTGGTAAGTGACGCGCTCATCCGTCTCGACGTTGGCGATTTCAACGGTGGTGCCGAAGATCACTTTGCCGGTATGAGGAATGGTCGTGACATCAATAATCACCGCGTTCTGCATGCGGCCTTCGATGTCGCGGATCCGAGCCTCGACCATACCCTGCTGCTCGCGAGCAGCGTGGTATTCGGCGTTTTCCTTCAAGTCACCCAACTCGCGGGCCGTGCCGATGTCCTGGCTAAGCTTCGGACGGACGACTTTGGTCAGGTGAGCGTGTTCTTCTTCCAGGGCTTTCGCGCCCTGGACGGTCATTGGGTACTTGATCATGCCTTCAATCCTGCGTGTAGATCCTGCAAGCGGCGCACGGTCTTCTCGGGACCGAACTTCAGCGCTTCGCAGATGGCTTCGCCAGCAGCAATGGTGGTGGTGCAGTAGATCTTGTGCTGCAAGGCATTACGACGAATGGAGTACGAATCAGCGATCGACTGACGACCTTCGGTGGTGTTGATGATCAGGGTGACTTCGTCATTCTTGATCATGTCGACCACGTGCGGACGACCTTCGGTCACCTTGTTCACACGACGCACTTTCAGGCCTGCGGCTTCGATCAGCTTGGCAGTACCGGCTGTGGCGACCACTTCGAAGCCCAAGTTGATCAGATCACGGGCCACCCCTGCAACCAGTGGCTTGTCGTCGTCACGCACGCTGATGAACGCGGTACCGCCAGTCGGCAGCACTTCGCTGGCGCCCATTTGGGCTTTGGCAAACGCCTCACCGAAGGTGTCGCCCACGCCCATCACTTCACCGGTGGACTTCATCTCCGGGCCCAGGATCGGGTCCACACCAGGGAACTTGGCGAATGGGAACACCGCCTCTTTCACGCTGTAGAAGTTCGGAATGATTTCTTTGGTAAAGCCGATTTCCTTCAGCGTTTTACCTGCCATGACGCGAGCCGCGATCATCGCCAGGGAAACGCCGATGCACTTGGACACGAAAGGTACGGTACGGGAAGCGCGCGGGTTGACTTCGATGACGTAGATGTCTTCGCCTTGCAGCGCCAACTGAACGTTCATCAGGCCGACAACGCCCAGTTCCAGGGCCATTTTCTTGACCTGTTCGCGCATCTCGTCCTGGATGTGTGCAGGCAGCGAGTACGGCGGCAGGGAGCATGCGGAGTCACCGGAGTGAACACCGGCCTGCTCGATGTGCTGCATGATCGCGCCGATCACCACGTCGGTGCCGTCGCAAACTGCATCCACGTCCATTTCGATGGCGCAGTTGAGGAAGTGGTCGAGCAGCACCGGGCTGTCGTTGGACACTTTCACCGCATCACGCAGGTAGCGCTTGAGTTCTTCTTCTTCGTAGACGATTTCCATCGCGCGACCGCCCAATACGTAGGACGGACGAACCACCAGCGGGTAACCGATTTTCGCGGCGGCACGAATCGCTTCGTCTTCGCTGCGCACGGTGGCGTTTGGCGGCTGGCGCAGGTTCAGGCGCTCAACCATCTGCTGGAAACGCTCACGGTCTTCGGCACGGTCGATGGCGTCAGGGCTGGTGCCGATGATCGGCACGCCAGCTTCTTCCAGAGCACGAGCCAGTTTCAACGGGGTCTGGCCGCCGTACTGGACGATCACGCCTTTCGGCTTCTCGACGCGGACGATTTCCAGCACGTCTTCCAGGGTTACTGGTTCGAAGTACAGGCGATCGGAGGTGTCGTAGTCGGTGGAAACGGTTTCCGGGTTGCAGTTGACCATGATGGTCTCGTAACCGTCGGCGCGCAGGGCCAGCGCCGCGTGTACGCAGCAGTAGTCGAACTCGATGCCTTGACCGATACGGTTAGGACCGCCGCCGAGGATCATGATCTTGTCGCGGCCCGACGGTGCGGCTTCGCATTCTTCCTCGTAAGTCGAGTAGAGGTAGGCGGTGTCGGTGGCGAACTCGGCTGCACAGGTGTCAACGCGCTTGTAGACCGGGAAGATTTCCAGCTTGTGACGGTGGCGACGCAAGTTTTTCTCGGTCACGCCCAGCAGCTTGGCCAGACGCATGTCCGAGAAGCCTTTACGCTTGAGCTTAAACATCATGTCGCGGTCGATGCTGGCCAGACCCAAGGTCTTGACCTTCTCTTCTTCCTTGACCAGATCTTCGATCTGCACCAGGAACCACGGGTCGATCATGTTCATGCCGAAGATGTCTTCGACCGACAGGCCGGCGCGGAAAGCGTCAGCCACGTACCAGATACGCTCGGCGCCCGGCACGGTCAGTTCGCGCTTGAGCACGCTCATGCTTTCCGGGTTGCTCAGGTCAAGCTTCTCGTCCAGGCCGCAAACGCCCACTTCCAGCCCGCGAAGGGCTTTCTGCAGAGATTCCTGGAAGGTCCGGCCGATGGCCATGACTTCACCCACCGACTTCATTTGAGTGGTGAGGCGTGCGTCGGCTTTCGGGAATTTCTCGAAGGCGAAGCGTGGCAGCTTGGTAACGACGTAGTCGATGGACGGCTCGAAGGACGCCGGGGTCTTGCCGCCGGTGATTTCGTTCTGCAGTTCGTCGAGGGTGTAGCCGATTGCCAGTTTGGCCGCGACCCGGGCGATCGGGAAGCCGGTGGCCTTGGAGGCCAGTGCCGAGGAACGAGATACCCGCGGGTTCATCTCGATCACAACCATGCGACCGGTGTCCGGGCAAATACCGAACTGCACGTTCGAACCGCCGGTTTCCACGCCGATCTCACGCAGTACCGCCAAGGAGGCGTTACGCATGATCTGATATTCTTTGTCGGTCAGGGTCTGAGCCGGTGCAACAGTGATCGAGTCACCGGTGTGCACACCCATCGGGTCAAAGTTTTCGATGGAGCAGACGATGATGCAGTTGTCCTTCTTATCGCGGACAACCTCCATCTCGTACTCTTTCCAGCCGATCAGGGATTCGTCGATCAGCAGCTCTTTGGTCGGCGACAGGTCCAGACCGCGGGCGCAGATTTCTTCGAACTCTTCACGGTTGTAAGCGATACCGCCACCGGTGCCGCCCATGGTGAAGGACGGACGGATGATGCACGGGAAGCCGAGCTTCTCAAGCACCACGTTGGCCTCTTCCATGCTGTGAGCGATACCCGAGCGCGGGCAGTCCAGACCGATGGATTTCATCGCCTTGTCAAAGCGCGAACGATCTTCAGCCTTGTCGATGGTGTCAGCGTTGGCGCCGATCATCTCTACGCCGAACTTCTCCAGAATACCTTCGCGCTCCAGGTCCAGAGCGCAGTTCAGAGCGGTCTGGCCACCCATGGTCGGCAGCAGCGCGTCCGGACGCTCTTTCTCGATGATCTTGGCAACGGTCTGCCATTTGATCGGCTCGATGTACGTGGCGTCAGCCATGTCCGGGTCGGTCATGATGGTCGCTGGGTTGGAGTTCACCAGGATGACGCGGTAACCCTCCTCGCGCAGGGCTTTACAGGCCTGGGCGCCGGAGTAGTCGAACTCGCAGGCCTGGCCGATCACGATCGGGCCAGCGCCGAGAATCAGGATGCTTTTAATATCTGTACGTTTTGGCATGGGTTTGTCACTCAAATCCGCAGGTCAGTCGGCAAGCCGTCTTGTTCAATCTTTGAAGCCTTGAGGGGGCCGCCACTTCGGGACCGCCCTCACGCTTTGCTACATCAAGGCGAGCGATTAGCGTCGCTTGGCCATCTCATTGATGAAGCGATCAAACAGTGGTGCTACGTCGTTCGGGCCAGGGCTGGCTTCAGGGTGACCCTGGAAGCTGAAGGCGCTCTTGTCGGTACGCTCGATCCCTTGCAGGGTGCCGTCGAACAGCGATTTGTGAATCGCGCGAACGTTGGCTGGCAAGGTCGCTTCGTCTACCGCAAAACCGTGGTTCTGGCTGGTGATCATCACAACGCCGGTGTCCAGATCCTGAACCGGGTGGTTGGCGCCGTGGTGGCCGTGCCCCATTTTCAGGGTCTTGGCGCCGGAGGCCAGAGCCAGCAGCTGGTGACCGAGGCAGATGCCGAAGACCGGAATCTCGGTCTCCAGCACGTCCTTGATCGCCTGGATCGCGTAGTCGCAAGGCTCTGGATCACCAGGGCCGTTGGACAGGAACACGCCGTCCGGCTTCAGAGCCAGAACATCAGCGGCTGGCGTTTGAGCCGGCACCACGGTCACGCGGCAACCGCGCTCGACCAGCATGCGCAGGATGTTCAGCTTGACGCCGTAGTCGTAGGCAACCACGTGGTACGGCAGCTCGGAAGCGTCGATGGTCGCGTGGCTGTCGGTTTTCAGATCCCAGACAGTCGAGCGCCACTCGTATTTCTCTTTGGTGCTGACAACCTTCGCCAAGTCCATGCCTTTGAGGCCAGGGAAACCCTGAGCGGCGGCGATGGCGGCTTCTTCGGAAATGTTGTCCCCCGCCATGATGCAGCCGTTCTGTGCGCCTTTTTCACGCAGGATGCGTGTCAGGCGGCGAGTGTCGATACCGGCGATTGCCACAACATTGTTGGCTTTCAGGTAGTCGGACAGAGACATTGTGTTACGCCAGTTGCTCGCCACCAGTGGCAGGTCACGGATAACCAGGCCCGCGGACCAGACGCGATCGGACTCGGCGTCTTCCGGCGTGGTGCCGGTGTTGCCGATGTGCGGGTAAGTCAGGGTAACAATCTGTTGGGCGTAGGAAGGATCGGTAAGGATTTCCTGATAGCCGGTCATGGCGGTGTTGAACACCACCTCACCAACGGTTTGACCGTCGGCTCCAATGGCTTCGCCGCGAAAAATGCTGCCATCAGCAAGGGCGAGTATGGCTGGCTTAGTCAAGAAGACCTCCCGTAAATAAAGCCTGAAAGGGCGATCGCAGGTTGTAAAAAAGCGGAGTGACGTATGGACACGTCACCCCGCTTCTTCACCGAATAATTCTGCGCGCTTTTAGTGGACACACTAAAGCTGTAGCTTACAGAAAAAGGCATTTTTGGTCTACCGCCAATGAGCCTTAAAGGCCGGGGAATGCGACAGGACGTCGCTTGGCGTAATAAAACCGGGTCCAAACAGTGTGTTGGAACCCGGTTTCGGGCGCATCTTAACGCAGATCGAGCACGTCTTGCATGTCGTAAAGACCCGGATCACGACCCTCCAGCCACAACGCAGCACGTACCGCGCCCTTGGCGAAGGTCATGCGACTGGAAGCTTTATGCGTGATCTCCAGTCGCTCACCCTCACAAGCGAACAGCACCGTATGATCGCCAACCACATCACCACCACGAACAGTGGAAAAGCCGATCGTTTCACGCTCACGCGCACCGGTGTGGCCTTCTCGCCCGTAAACCGCAACCTTTTGCAGATCACGATCCAGGGCGCTTGCGATGACCTCGCCCATGCGCAGGGCCGTACCTGAAGGCGCATCGATCTTGTGCCGATGATGAGCCTCGATGATTTCTATATCCGCCTCATCGCCCAACACACGAGCCGTCATATCGAGCAGCTTCAGCGACAGGTTCACACCCACACTGAAATTGGCTGCGAACACAATGGGAATGTCCTTGCCCGCCTCCACCAGCAACTGCTTCTGTGCAGCGTCCAAACCGGTAGTGCCGATCACCATGGCCTTGCCCGTCTTGCGGCAGAACGCCAGGTTTTTCAGCATGACTTCCGGGAGTGTGAAGTCGATCAGCACGTCGAACTCATCAGCCACCGCCTCCACATGACCGGACAACGGCACGCCGATACGCCCAAGCGAAGCCAGTTCACCGGCATCCACGCCAATCAGCGTGCTGCCGGGGCGTACGATGGCTGCCGTCAGACCGGTCAGCGGCGAGCGTTGCTGCACTGCCTCGACCAGGATCTTGCCCATGCGCCCGGCAGCGCCCATCACAGCTATACGTCGCATGCCGACTCCTTACAAATCGCCAAAGAAGCGCTTCACGCCTTCGAACCAACCGGTGGTTTTAGGCGAATGGCTGTTGTCATCCGCCAGGGAGCTGCGGAACTCTTCCAGCAACTCGCGCTGACGACGACCCAGGTTGACCGGGGTTTCGACCGCCACACGGCACATCAAATCACCAGCACCGCCGCCGCGCACTGGCGCAACGCCCTTGCCACGAACACGGAACTGCTTGCCGGTCTGAGTCCCCTCAGGGATTTTCAGTTTGACTCGACCATCGAGGGTCGGAATCTCCAGCTCGCCACCCAGCGCAGCATCGACAAAACTGATCGGCACTTCGCAGAACAGGTGCTTGCCGTCGCGCTGGAAGATCGCGTGCTCGCGCACGTTGATCACCACGTACAGGTCGCCAGTCGGACCACCCTGAGCACCCGCCTCGCCTTCGCCGGACAGACGAATGCGATCACCGGTATCGACACCGGCCGGCACTTTCACCGAGAGGGTTTTGTACTCTTCGACACGGCCTTGGCCGTGGCAGGAATCGCACGGATCGGAAATGATCTTGCCCTGACCATGGCAGCGCGGGCAGGTTTGCTGCACCGAGAAAAAGCCTTGCTGCATGCGCACCTGGCCGATACCGCCGCAAGTCGGGCAGGTGATCGGCGCGGAGCCTTTCTTGGCACCCGAACCGTCGCACGGCTTGCAGTTGACCAGTGTCGGAACACGGATATTCACGGTCGTACCGCGCACCGCCTCTTCCAGGTTCAGTTCCAGGGTGTAACGCAGGTCGCTGCCGCGCTGAGCGCCGCCACGAGCACCGCCGCGACCGCCGCCGAAGAAGTCACTGAAGACATCACCAAAGATATCGGAGAAGTTCTGACCGCCAAACCCGGCACCGCCGCCGCCCATGCTCGGGTCGACACCGGCATGACCATACTGGTCATAGGCCGCGCGCTTGCTGGAATCGGACAGTACTTCGTAGGCCTCGTTGGCCTCTTTGAACATATCTTCCGACGCTTTGTCATCGGGATTACGGTCCGGGTGGTGCTTCATTGCCAGGCGACGGTAGGCCTTTTTCAGGTCCGCTTCGCTTGAGCCGCGCTCAACACCCAATACTTCGTAATAGTCACGCTTTGCCATAAGTCTTTGCACTCTTAAGGACGTTCGGCAAACCTCTCCTGAGCCTCGCCAAACTCGTTGAGCCCCAATACAGGCCCGGACCCAACTCACGTCAATTCAACGATCCTGGTCTTTGATTCAATGCGGTACTTTCGGCTCGAAAAGCAGGAGCATTCCCGGCCATACCATCAGCACCCAGGGGCGACCTGTATGGCTGGTTTGTTAAATCAATTTCGGCGCCCGAAGCCCATAGCCTGCGTTGCTGCTCCTCGCCATAGCGAGCTATGACTCGTCACAGCGCCTTGGCTTTGGACTTCGGGCATCCGAACTTGATTTAACAAACCAGCCACACAGCCCGCCTTGTCGCATGCTGTAAAAATTCGCTAACTCCAGACATGCCAACGCGGGAGCAAGCTCCCGCGCGGCGACATCCTACCAGTCACCGCCTGAAGGCAGTCAACCGGGCGACCAACAACTTACTTGTGGTCTTTGACTTCTTCAAACTCAGCGTCGACAACGTCGTCAGCCTTTTCAGCTTTTTCGTCGTGCGGTGCAGCGCCTTCAGCTGGCTGAGCCTGCTCGGCGTACATTTTCTGAGCCACTGGCGCGGAGACTTTCGACAGTTCTTCAACTTTGGCGTCGATAGCAGCCTTGTCGTCACCTTTGACGGCGGCTTCCAGGGCAACTACTGCGGCTTCGATTGCAGTCTTCTCTTCAGCGGTCACTTTGTCGCCAGCGTCAGCGACCATTTTGCGCGTCGAGTGAACCAGCGCATCGCCCTGGTTACGAGCAGCGGCCAACTCTTCGAACTGGCGATCTGCGTCGACGTTGGCTTCAGCATCGCGAATCATCTGCTGAATCTCTTCCTCGGACAGACCGGAGTTAGCCTTGATCACGATCGACTGAGTCTTGCCGGTAGCCTTGTCTTTGGCGCCTACGTGCAGAATGCCGTTGGCGTCGATGTCGAAGGTCACTTCAATTTGTGGTACGCCACGTGGCGCTGGCGGAATCTCGGCCAGGTCGAACTTGCCCAAAGACTTGTTCTGAGCAGCTTGCTTACGCTCACCTTGCAGCACGTGAATGGTCACAGCGCCCTGGTTGTCATCGGCAGTCGAGAACACTTGCGACTTCTTGGTAGGAATCGTGGTGTTTTTCTCGATCAGCGCAGTCATCACGCCACCCATGGTTTCGATACCCAGGGTCAGCGGGCTGACGTCGAGCAGCAAAACGTCTTTCACATCACCGGCCAATACTGCGCCCTGGATAGCAGCACCCATGGCAACGGCCTCGTCCGGGTTCACGTCTTTACGTGCTTCTTTACCGAAGAACTCGGTCACCAGCTTCTGAACCAGTGGCATGCGGGTCTGACCGCCCACCAGGATCACGTCGTTGATGGCGCCAATGTCGATGCCGGAGTCTTTCAGAGCGATACGGCAAGGTTCGATGGTGCGTTGAACCAGGTCTTCTACCAGCGCTTCGAGCTTGGCGCGGGAGATTTTCACGTTCAAGTGCTTAGGACCGGTGGCGTCTGCAGTGATGTACGGCAGGTTCACGTCGGTCGAATTGCTCGAAGACAGTTCGATCTTGGCTTTTTCAGCGGCTTCTTTCAGGCGCTGCATGGCCAGCGGGTCACCTTTAAGGTTCATGCCGCTTTCTTTCTTGAATTCGTCGACGAGGTAGTCGATCAGACGAATGTCAAAGTCTTCACCGCCCAGGAATGTGTCGCCGTTGGTGGCCAACACTTCGAACTGGTGCTCGCCATCGACTTCAGCGATTTCGATCACGGAAACGTCGAAAGTACCGCCGCCCAAGTCATAAACGATCACGGTATGATCGCCTTTCGCCTTGTCCATACCGTAGGCCAGAGCGGCTGCAGTTGGTTCGTTGATGATACGTTTTACGTCCAGACCAGCAATACGACCGGCGTCTTTGGTCGCTTGACGCTGACTGTCGTTGAAGTAGGCCGGAACGGTGATCACCGCTTCAGTCACTGGCTCGCCGAGGTAGTCTTCGGCAGTCTTCTTCATTTTCTTCAGAATTTCAGCCGAGATTTGTGGCGGCGACATTTTCTGGCCGTTCACTTCAACCCAAGCGTCACCGTTATCAGCCTTGGCGATTTTGTACGGGACCATCTTGATGTCTTTCTGTACGACTTCTTCGTCGAACTTACGACCGATCAAACGCTTCACCGCATACAGGGTGTTGTGCGGATTGGTCACTGCCTGACGCTTGGCCGATTGACCCACGAGGATTTCACCATCGTTGGCATAAGCGATGATCGACGGCGTGGTGCGCGTGCCTTCAGCGTTTTCAATAACTTTGGCTACGCCGTTTTCCATCACGGAGACGCAGGAGTTGGTAGTCCCCAGGTCGATACCGATAATTTTGCCCATGTTCACTCTCCCGAAACTTTGGATTTGGATGCCGCAGCAGTGGTGGCTAACTGCGGTAGCACTTAAACGCTTGACTTCTAAATGGGGGCCTTGCGGCTAATTTCAAGCCTGCTCGTCAATCGAAGGCGAAACCGGCGCCGGGGCCTTGCTGACCACGACCATGGCCGGACGCAGCAGGCGACCGTTGAGCTGATAGCCCTTCTGGAACACCTTGAGCACGCTGTTCGGCTCGACGTCGGCGCTTTCCTGCATGGCCATTGCCTGATGCTGAACGGCATTGAACGGTTCGCCATGCGGATCAATCGCTTCCAGCTGATAACGCTTCAGAGTGTCCTGGAACATTTTCAGGGTCAGCTCAATGCCTTCACGCATTGGACGGATGCTTTCGTCATCCGGATTGGACAACTCGAGACCGCGCTCCAGGCTGTCGATGATCGGTAGCAAGTCACCGGCGAATTTTTCCAGCGCGAACTTGTGAGCCTTTTCGACATCCTGCTCGGCGCGACGGCGGACGTTCTGCAGATCAGCCGCTACACGCAAAGCCTGATCATGAGCGCCAGCCAATTGCTCTTCGAGCACTTGAACACGAGTCGCCAGTTCATCACCCGAATCCTGGGCAGCCTGATCGGTGTCTAGATTTTGCGTATCCACTGTCTGTTCGTCAGCCATAGATTTCTCCTTTCAATATCGTCCGCGAGCTCAACTCGCGCTTCTGCCCAGCTATATGGGGCCGCAAAATTCAGCTTCAAGGGGCGCTTATTGATTAACCCTACAAAAAACAGCTGCATTGTCATTCCCGTGCGCACTAAGGATTTCGTCGGATCAAGCAAGTCGAGCTAAAGCAGGGCATTGTCAGCCAGAAACAAAACACTGTATAAATAACCAGACCTAAAGCCTGGGAGCGGCCTTTATGCTGGTGCACCTGTCCGTACATAACTACGCCATCGTTGAACATCTCGATCTCGAACTCGATCGCGGGATGAGCGTGATCACCGGGGAGACCGGCGCCGGCAAGTCGATCATGCTTGACGCCCTGGGCCTGACCCTGGGCGATCGTGCCGACAGCGGCGTGGTCCGTCCTGGCGCAGACAAGGCCGATATCCTGGCAACCTTCGACCTGGTCGATATTCCGGAAGCCAGCGCCTGGCTGGCCGAGCGCGACCTGGAGAGTGACGGCCCATGCATCCTGCGCCGGGTGATCACCGCTGAAGGACGCTCGCGCGGCTACATCAATGGCACGCCTTGCCCCCTCGGCGATCTCAAGGCCCTGGGCGAGTTGCTGATCGACATCCACAGCCAGCATGAACACCAATCTCTGCTCAAGACCGACACGCATCGCCGCCTGCTCGACGAATACGCCGGCGCAACGGACCTTGCCCGTCAGGTGCACCTGGCCGCCCAACGCTGGCGTCAGACCCGCCAGGAACTGGAACGCCTCTCCAATTCCGGCGACGAACAACGCGCTCGCCATCAATTGCTCAGCTATCAACTCGAAGAACTGGAAAACCTCGGCCTCGGCGAAAACGAGCTGGAGCAGCTGGAACAGGAACACAAGAACCTGACCAACGCCGAAACCCTGCTGGGCATTTGCCGGCAAGTAGTCGAGCAATGCAGCGAAAGTGATTCCGGCAATGTGCTGAACGCCCTCACCGCCAGCCTCAACCGCCTTTCGAGCGTCAACAATTCGATTGGGGCCCTGGGCGAGGCCAGTAGTCTGCTGACCAGTGCGCAGATCCAGGTCGAAGAAGCCGTGGGGGAACTGAACCGCTTCCTTGATAACTTCGACGCCGATCCAGCGCGTCTTCAGTATTTGGAGGAACGCCTTGATGCGATCTACACCATGGCGCGCAAACACCGTATCCAGCCGACCGAAGTGGCCGAGATGCAGCAGCGCTTGCTGGATGAAATTGAAACCCTGAATGCCAACGACGAATCCATCGAGCAACTGAGCGATGAACTGGCCTCCTATGCCCGTCACTATCAGGAGAAGGCTCGTGAGCTGAGCGATTTACGCCATCAGGCGTCGAGCAGCCTGGCTAGCGCCGTGGAGCAGGAAATCCAGCGACTGGGCATGCCCGGCGGTCGCTTCACCATCGAACTGCGCCCCAACAGCAGCGATGAACTCCTGCCCAATGGACTCGAGCAGGTAGAACTGCTCGTGAGCGCCAACCCGGGGCAACCGCTGAAAGCCTTGGCAAAAGTTGCATCCGGCGGCGAGCTGTCACGGATCAGTCTGGCGATTCAAGTGATCACCGCACAGACCTCGCGTGTACCGACCTTGGTGTTCGACGAAGTGGACGTGGGCATCGGCGGCCCGACCGCCGAGATCGTCGGCCAGTTGCTGCGTCGACTGGGGGAGCGCGGGCAGGTTCTGACGGTCACTCACTTGCCGCAAGTTGCGGCGCAGGGTCATCAGCATCTATTCGTACACAAAGTGCGCGGTGAGGATGCCACTCACACAGCCGTCTCCAAACTGAGCAAGAATGATCGTGTCGAAGAAGTGGCGCGGATGCTGGGAGGCATCGACCTCACCAAGGAATCCCTGGCTCATGCCAGGAAAATGGTCGTCACTGCGAAAATTTAAGACCGACAGAAAGCACGAAGGCGACCCTGGGGTCGCCTTCGCTCGTTTCGCGAACCTTAAGTTCGCGCGACATGCTTACTTTTTCTTGCGCACGTACAGTACAAGGTTGTGATCAACCATCTCGAAGCCATACTTGTCGACGATTGCCTTCTGCAGACGCTCGATTTCTTCGTCGAAGAATTCGATCACTTCACTGGTCTCGACGTTGACCATATGGTCGTGATGCTTGCCGTCGTCCAGCTCGAAGACCGCATGGCCCCCGTCGAAGTTGTGCCGCACCACAAGGCCAGCTGCCTCGAACTGAGTCAGAACACGGTAAACCGTGGCCAGACCGACGTCCTCACCAGCCTCCATCAGCGCCTTGTAGACATCCTCGGCACTCATGTGGCGTTGCTCGGCGGAATCGAGCATTTGCAGAATTTTGACCCGTGGAAGGGTCACTTTGAGGCCGGCTTTGCGTAGTTCGCTATTTTCAACCATGGTCAGCTTTCTCGCGATGCTGCTTCGCAGCTTCTCTTAATGCGGGTATGATCGGCGTTTACGTTGTCCCAGCCAAGATAGTGGAAGTCGCCCACCGATGCAAAACGCCAAGCTCTTGCTAACCAGTTTCACCTTTGTGGGACTGCTCGCACTCGCCGGTTGTTCATTCCCCGGGGTTTACAAAATCGACATCCAGCAGGGCAATGTCGTCACGCAGGACATGATAGACCAGTTACGCCCGGGAATGACCCGTCGGCAAGTACGGTTTATCATGGGCAACCCGCTGCTGACTGACACGTTCCATGCCGATCGCTGGGATTACTTGTATAGCCTGCAACCCGGTGGCGGTGAACGCCAACAGGAACGCATTAGCGTTATCTTCAACCCTAATGACCAACTTGTCAGCCTCTCTGGTGATTTCATGCCAGGCGTGAGCCGGGACGAAGCCATTCTCGGCAAGGACAGCGGCACTGAAGTTGCTGCGCCAGCAGAAAACGCCGAGAAGCCGAAACCGGAAAAACCGGTCAAGCCAGGTTCGTTGCTGGATCAGATCCAGAAGGACGTCGACGGTGTAGAAACCGTTCCAGTCCCGACTCCAGAACCTCTGGAAACCTCGCCGCAATAATTTGCGACGCAATAAAAAACCCGGCATGTCCGGGTTTTTTATTGTCCAGCATTTGAGCGAATCACTGATTCCGGGTTTTGGCCTCAGCAGCTTTGGCAGCACGCAACCGGCGAACCTCTTTCGGATCAGCCAGCAATGGCCGGTATATTTCGATGCGATCACCCGCCTCGACAGGATGATTGCCTGGATCTGCGACCACTTTGCCGAAGATCCCTACCGGGCAATCGGCCAGATCCAGCTCCGCAAACGCCTCGCCGACACCTGACTTCAGCAAAGCCGCCCGCACGGTTGTTCCTGCCGGCACCGTCACCGACAGAAGCACCTGACGATCAATGGCGGCATAGACCACCTCAACGTCGATCACGACCTCAACCATGCATCTGTTTGGCGCGCTGGCAGAAGGCATCCACCAGCGTATTGGCCGCCTGATTGAACAACGGCCCCAAGGTAGCGCGAACAATCGGCCCGGCGTAATCGAACGACAGGTCCAGACTGATCTTGCAGGCCTTTTCCCCCAACGGCTTGAACACCCAGACGCCATGCAACTGGTTGAACGGACCTTCCTCGAGGTTCATCTCAATCGAATGCCCGGGCACCAAGCTATTTCGAGTCACGAAATGCTGACTGAGCCCCCCCTTGGCCACACCTACGCTGGCACGCATATGCTCAGCAGAGCTTTCGAGCACTTCGGCCGTCGAGCACCACGGCAGGAATTCCGGATAACGCGCCACGTCGTTGACCAGGTCATACAGCGCTTGCGCCGGGTACGGCAGCAAGGCCGAACGTTGAATGTGTGTCGTCATGTCAGCGTCACTTCCACAGCTGGGCGGCAAACACTACGAGAATGCCGATGGGCGCCACATAGCGCATCAAGAACAGGGACAGGGCGAACAATACCGGGCTGCGAATCGACAACTCGTCGCGTACCGCCTCACGGCCCATCACCCAGCCTGCAAACACCACGAAACACAAACCACCGAGTGGCAACATGATCCGCGAGGTGAAGAAATCGATTACACCAAAGAAATCCAGACCGCCCGCCGCACCCCATTGATAGAGGTGGAACAACCCGCCTTCGTTCACGAAAAATTTGGCTTCCTTCCAGATATTGAAGGAGAACACCGTGCCCAGTCCGACGAACCAGCAGGTGAATGCCAGCCAGAAGGTGACCCACGCGCGGCTGACTTTCGTGCGTTCAACCAGGTAAGCCACCATCGGTTCGAGCAGGGAAATCGCCGAACTCCAGGCGGCAATCGCTACCAGCACGAAGAACACTACGCCCATCAGTTGACCGAACGCTACGTTACCAAAGGCAAAGGGCAGGCTGACGAACATCAGGCCAGGGCCTTCGCTCGGGTTCAGGCCCGCGGCAAACACAATCGGAAACAATGCCAAACCGGCCACCAGAGAAACGAAGGTATCGAGCAGTGCCACGCCGACGATGGTGCCGGAAATCGACGAGTTCTTTGGCATGTAAGCGCCATAGATCATGATCGAGCCGACGCCCACGCTCAGGGAGAAGAAAGCGTGCCCCATGGCGGGCAGCAAGCCGTCGAGTACTTTTTCCGGGTGAAAGTCGAACATAAAATGCACGCCTTCCATGAAATGCCCGGTGGTCATGCTGTAACCCAGCAGCACCAGAATCATCACAAAGAGAAGCGGCATCATGATCCGCAGACTACGCTCAAGCCCGGCAACGACGCCTTTGGCGATGACCACTGCCGACAGCAGCATGAAAATCGTGTGCCAAAGTGTCAGGCGCCATGGATCGGCGATTACATTGCCGAAATACGCGCCAACCTGATCAGGCGTTACACCCTGAAAGTCACCACGGCCCATGTCGATGATGTAATCCAGCGACCAGCCGCCGACCACACTATAGAAAGACAGGATCAGCAACGCCGTGACCATCCCGGCAAACGCCCCCCAGGACCATTTACCCGAATGCCCGGCTTCCAGCGCCAATACCTTCAAGGCGTTGGCCGGACTCTGTCGCGCGCGACGGCCGATCAGGGTTTCGGCCAGCATGACGGGCACACCGATCAGCGCGATGCAGGCCAGAAACATCAGCACAAAGGCGCCGCCGCCATAGACGCCGACCATGTACGGGAATTTCCAGATACTACCCAGGCCCACGGCCGAACCGGTCGCGGCGAGTATGAAGACCCAGCGGCTAGCCCAACTGCCGTGGACAGAAACCTTGTCTGTCGACATCGTTATCACGCCCAAGCGTTCAAAAAAAGAGGCCGCATTGTCCGGGATTCAATCAACCTGCTCAAGCACGTAGCGACACCGTAGCCGACTTGCTTGCAACTCCCTATAATGCCGCCCCTATGGCTAAACAGAAGAAACACCCAACAGGGACCATCGCGCAGAATAAAAAGGCGCGACACGATTACTTCATCGAGCATAAGTTCGAGGCTGGTCTGGTCCTGGCCGGCTGGGAAGTAAAAAGTCTGCGGGCAAGCAAGCTACAACTGGTTGACAGTTACGTACTGCTCAAGGATGGCGAAGCCTGGCTGCTCGGCAGCCACATTACGCCCCTGATGACCGCCAGCACCCACGTCATCGCTGATCCGACCCGCACCCGAAAATTGCTGCTCAACCGGCGCGAGCTGGAAAAGCTGGCCACTGCCGTGCAGCAAAAAGGTTACGCCTGCGTGTGCCTGTCCTGGTACTGGAGCAAGCACATGGTCAAGTGCGAGATCGCTCTGGGCAAGGGCAAGAAGGAATACGACAAGCGTGATACCGAACGCGAACGCGACGCCGGTCGCGAGTTGCAGCGTGCGGTGCGCAACAAGGGCAAGGAAGATTAATCTTCCGGCCTGATGATCGCTCCCACGTCGAGGCGTCGAACCGTCTGCGTGGGAACGATTGATTTCCGACTAAATCCCCTTGCGCCGCTCCGCCCGAGCCATGCGCTGCACTTCCTGACGCACTTCTTCCAGCACTTCCTGCACATACAAAATGTGTCGGCTGGAGACTTCTCGCGCCTGCTCTGCCCTTCCTTCGATAATCGCCAGGTACAACTCACGATGCTGAGTGATCAGCATGTCGCGGGTTTCGGTGCGCTGTTTGTACATCCCGCCGATATTGGTCACCACGTTGCGCTTGAGCAGGTCGAACAACCCACGAATGGTGTGCAGCAACACCGCGTTGTGACTGGCTTCAGCAATCGCCAGATGGAATTTCGCATCCGCCGCGCCCTCTTCCGCACGGCTCACTTCATCATGACGCGTATAGCAGTCCTGCAATTCGTTGAAGGCCGCGGTCAGCCGCTCGCGGTCAACGTCCGTTGCGCGCAAGGCTGCGTAATAGGCACAGGAGGCTTCCAGGGTGTGGCGAAATTCCAGCAGATCGCGCTGCGCTTCAGGGTTGCTTTCCAGCAGATGCAGCAGCGGATCGCTGAAGGTTGACCCCAGCGACTCCACCACGTAATTGCCGCCACCCTGGCGACTGACCAGCAAGCCCTTCGCCGCCAGTTTCTGAATCGCTTCGCGCAACGAAGGGCGTGACACGCCAAACTGCTCGGCCAACGCACGCTCGGCCGGCAAGCGCTCACCCGCCTTCAGCGTGCCCTCGAGAATCATCCCCTCGAGTTGCTCGACAATATCGTCAGACAAACGGCGCTGACGAATCTGATCAAACCCCATAATTCAATTCTCCACGATCCCGACGACTCGCCGGGCTCTCTATTCTGGCCTATCAGCGCTATGCCAGCACCTACCAGACGGCATTTGATCGGGTGGATCACCTGCACGCCACAGCGCCTATTCGACAAAAGTTTTAGGACGCCAAATTGACACACCGCCTACAAGGCTTTTACCCTAGCCAACAGCGATTGTAAATTGGTATTACCAATTATCCAAGAACGCTGACCAGTGCCTGACCAACAACAATTAGGGGCCACCCCATATGCAAACCTGGCAACAGCTCTATTCCCCGCTCGGCAGTCTCGGCGTGTCCGCGCTCGCGGCCGTTATCCCCATCGTGTTTTTCTTCCTGGCATTGGCCGTGTTCCGGCTCAAGGGACACGTGGCCGGCAGCATCACGCTGGCCTTGTCCATTGCTGTGGCGATCCTTGCCTTCCAGATGCCGGTCGACATGGCCTTCGCCGCCGCCGGCTATGGCTTCGCTTACGGCCTGTGGCCGATTGCCTGGATCATCGTGGCGGCGGTGTTCCTCTACAAACTGACGGTCAAGAGTGGTCAGTTCGAAGTGATCCGCAGCTCAGTGCTGTCGATCACCGACGACCAGCGCCTGCAAGTGCTGCTGATCGGCTTTTGCTTCGGTGCCTTCCTGGAAGGTGCAGCCGGATTCGGTGCGCCGGTAGCGATTACCGCCGCACTGCTGGTAGGTCTGGGCTTTAACCCGCTGTACGCCGCTGGCCTGTGCCTGATCGCCAACACCGCGCCGGTTGCCTTCGGCGCCCTGGGGATTCCGATCATCGTCGCCGGGCAAGTGACCGGAATCGACGCCTTCAAGATCGGCGCCATGACCGGCCGTCAACTGCCGCTGCTGTCGTTGTTCGTGCCGTTCTGGCTGGTGTTCATGATGGATGGCCTGCGCGGCGTGCGGGAAACCTGGCCGGCAGCACTGGTCGCCGGTCTGAGCTTTGCCGTCACCCAGTACTTCACCTCGAACTTCATCGGCCCGGAACTGCCGGACATCACCTCGGCCTTGGCCAGCCTGATTTCCCTGACGCTGTTCCTGAAGGTATGGCAGCCGAAACGCGCAGCGGGCCAACACATCGTCGGCGCGGTCTCGGCTTCCGTGGTCGGCGCCAGCGCCGGCGGTTTCGGTCAGCCGCGCAGCACCGTGGCTTCGCCCTACAGCCTCGGTGAAATTCTCAAAGCCTGGTCACCGTTCCTGATCCTCACCGTGCTGGTCACTATCTGGACCCTGAAACCCTTCAAGGCAATGTTTGCCGCTGGCGGGTCGATGTACAGCTGGGTGTTCAACTTCGCGATCCCGCACCTGGACCAAATGGTGATCAAGGTCGCACCGATCGTGGCCGCCCCGACCGCCCTTCCGGCGGTGTTCAAACTCGACCCGATTTCCGCGACCGGCACGGCGATCTTCTTCTCCGCGCTGATCTCGATGCTGGTCCTGAAGATCAATGTCAAAATTGGTCTGACCACTTTAAAAGAGACCTTCTACGAGCTGCGCTGGCCGATTCTGTCCATCGGTATGGTGCTCGCCTTCGCCTTCGTCACTAACTATTCGGGCATGTCATCGACCATGGCGCTGGTTCTGGCAGGCACCGGTGCAGCATTCCCGTTCTTCTCGCCGTTCCTTGGTTGGTTGGGCGTGTTTCTGACCGGGTCCGATACCTCGTCCAACGCACTGTTCAGCTCGTTGCAAGCGACTACTGCACACCAGATCGGCGTGAGCGATGTGTTGCTGGTAGCGGCGAACACCAGCGGCGGCGTGACCGGCAAGATGATTTCGCCGCAGTCGATCGCGGTGGCCTGTGCCGCGACCGGTCTGGTGGGCAAGGAATCGGATCTGTTCCGTTTCACCCTCAAGCACAGCCTATTCTTTGCAACGATCGTCGGCCTGATCACCCTGGCTCAGGCCTATTGGTTCACCGGCATGCTGGTGCACTAAGAACTACAAGCAGCACGGAAAAAACCGACGCCGGACCACGACTCCGGCGTCAGCTATTCACCACCCGGTCTGTAAGGCTGCTGAAAGCTTCCCTCTCTATACTCAGCAGCCTCAACGGACGGATAACCGGCCGAGAGACCCGCCTGATGAGCGAGCAATTTTATAACGCTGTGCAGAACGCGACCCGCGTCGCCCCGCCAGTGCCCGAGCCTCGGCAATACCCCAGCAAAAAACCGTCACGGGTCTACCTGTTCGGAACCTGCGTGGTGGATTTGTTCTACCCGGAAGCCGGGATGGATGCGATTCATCTGCTGGAACGCGAAGGCATTCGTGTCGAGTATCCGCAAGGGCAAAGCTGCTGCGGGCAACCGGCCTATACCTCGGGTTACACCGAGCAGGCAAGGACCGTGGCGCGCTCGCAACTGGCGCTGTTTGCCGGGGACTATCCCGTGGTGGTGCCGTCAGGATCGTGTGCCGGCATGTTGCGTGAACACTATGCCGACTTGTTCAAGGATGAGCCGCAAATGCTGAAACAGGTTCAGGCTCTGGCCGCCCGGACCTACGAGTTGGCCGAGTTCCTGTTGTTTGTCTGCAAGGTGCAGTTCAAGGACAGTGGCACACCTGTGAAAGTGGCACTGCATACCTCGTGTTCGGCACGTCGTGAGATGAATACCCACCTGCACGGCCGTGAGTTATTGGCGCAGCTGAGCAACGTGGAGCGAGTCGACCACAGTCATGAAAGTGAATGCTGTGGCTTCGGTGGGACTTTCAGCGTCCGTATGCCGGACATTTCCGGCGCGATGGTGGCTGACAAGACCCGATCGTTGAAGGAATCCGGCGCGCACAAGGTACTGAGTGCCGACTGTGGTTGCCTAATGAACATCAACGGCTCGCTGGAGAAACAGAAGGAAGCGTTGCGCGGCCAGCATCTGGCCAGTTTCCTCTGGCAGCGTACCGGAGGCGCCCAATGAACGCTTCCGCGATTATTCCTACGGTTGCCGTAGAAGAAGATTTTCGCACCCGGGCTCACAAGGCGTTGGGTGACAAGCAACTGCGAAATAACTTTCGCACTGCGATGGATTCACTGATGACAAAACGGGCAGCGTCCTTCAGCGATGCCCACGAAAGAGAACATTTGCGCGCGCTGGGCAATGCTGTCCGCGCCCGTGCGTTATCCAAGTTGCCTGACCTGCTCGAGCAGCTTGAACAGAACCTGACCCGCAACGGTGTGACAGTGCACTGGGCGGAAACGGTGGACGAGGCCAATGGCATCGTCCTCTCGATCATCCGCGCTCACGAGGGGCGGCAAGTGATCAAGGGCAAATCGATGGTCAGCGAAGAGATGGAAATGAACCATGTCCTCGAGGCTCAAGGCATTGAATGCCTGGAGTCGGACATGGGTGAATACATCGTCCAGCTCGACCACGAAAAGCCTTCACACATTATTATGCCGGCGATCCACAAGAATGCCGGTCAGGTCGCGTCCTTGTTCCACGACAAACTTGGCGTGGAGTACACCAAGGACGTTGACCAACTCATTCAAATCGGTCGCAGAGTCTTGCGGCAGAAATTCTTCGAAGCAGACATCGGCGTCTCCGGCGTCAACTTCGCCGTGGCTGAAACCGGCACCTTGCTGCTGGTGGAAAACGAAGGCAACGGACGGATGACCACTACGGTGCCACCGGTGCACATCGCCGTCACCGGCATCGAAAAAGTCGTGGAAAACCTGCGCGACGTGGTGCCGCTCTTGTCGCTGCTGACCCGTTCGGCCCTGGGCATTCCGATCACCACCTACGTCAACATGATCTCCGGACCACGCAAAGAGCATGAGCTCGACGGTCCTCAGGAAGTGCATCTGGTGTTGCTCGACAACGGTCGCAGCCAAGCCTTCGCCGACAGCGAATTACGCCAGACACTGAACTGCATCCGTTGTGGCGCCTGTATGAATCATTGCCCGGTCTACACCCGAATCGGCGGCCACGCCTATGGGGAGGTTTACCCTGGGCCTATCGGAAAAATCGTCACTCCGCACATGGTCGGCCTGGCGAAAGTCCCGGACCACCCGAGCGCCTCGTCGCTGTGTGGCGCCTGCGGTGAAGTCTGCCCGGTAAAAATTCCTATTCCGGCGTTGCTGCGTCGCCTACGGGAAGAGAACGTCAAAGCCCCGGACAGCCCTCATCAAGTCATGCGCGGCCAAGGCAGCAAATATTCGCGCAAGGAACGCTTTATCTGGAACGCCTGGGCCAAGCTCAACAGCTCGCCGACGCTCTATCGCCTGTTCGGCTTCTTCGCCACTCGCCTGCGTGCCCTAGCACCGAGTAACGTTGGTCCTTGGACGCAAAACCACAGCGCACCGAAACCCGCTGCCCGCTCACTGCATGACATGGCCCGCGAGCATCTGGCCAAACAGGGAGAACACTGATGAGCGCCAAGCAAAATATCCTCGCCAAGTTGCGGAACAGTCTGACCGGCACCACACCGGTGCCTGACGAGTTCGACGTCGAGCTGGTGACAGCGCCGTACACCTACACCGCTGAGCAACGCATCCCACAACTGCGCAAACTGATGGAAGCGGTGCACACC
Source organism: Pseudomonas sp. AL03 (assembly GCF_029960815.1). Classification (GTDB taxonomy): domain Bacteria; phylum Pseudomonadota; class Gammaproteobacteria; order Pseudomonadales; family Pseudomonadaceae; genus Aquipseudomonas. The sequence continues at coordinate 106,445 of NZ_JASBRE010000001.1, read as the reverse complement.
GAAATACATCTGACGTCTGTCGATGGTTGGCCAGAGTTGCTGGCTCAGTTACTGCGGGATCGTACGATACCGAGCCTGTTGATCGCACCGACTACACCTCACGGTCAACGTATCACTCAGCATTGGGCGAAAAATCCTGACCTGCCCACGCTCAAAGCCTACGACCGTCCGGTTGAAGAATGGAAAGCCGAGCTGTTCAACGACACCCCGGCGAGCCTGACCACCACCCTCGGTGCAATCGCCGCGACAGGTAGTCTGATTCTCTGGCCGACGCGGGAAGAGCCGCGCCTGATGAGTCTGGTGCCGCCGGTGCATTTCGCCCTGCTCAAGGCCAGTGAAATCCGCGATAACTTCTATCAGGTGCAGCAGGAATTCGAGTGGGCCCAAGGCCTGCCGACCAACGCCCTGCTGGTGTCCGGCCCGTCGAAAACTGCCGACATCGAGCAGGTCCTGGCCTATGGCGCTCACGGTCCGAAAGACCTGGTGGTTTTGATTCTGGAGGACCAATGAGTCTACCGGCGGCTTTTCTGAGAGATGCACATCAACTGATTCCCCAAGAGCGCCGTTTCGATGATCCGCTGTCGACCTTGGCCTTCGGCACCGACGCCAGTTTCTACCGGCTGATTCCGAAACTGGTGATTCGTGTCGAGTCCGAAGATGAAGTCGTGGCGCTGCTCAAACTCGCGCAACGGGATCAGGTCCCGGTGACCTTCCGCGCCGCCGGCACCAGCCTGTCCGGCCAGGCCATCAGCGATTCGGTGCTGATCGTTCTTGGGGATAACTGGAACGGTCGCGAGGTTCGCGGTCAAGGCACGCAAATCCGCTTGCAACCGGGCGTGATCGGCGCGCAGGCTAACACCTGGCTGGCACCGTTCGGACGTAAGATCGGCCCGGACCCGGCCTCAATCAACGCCTGCAAGATCGGCGGCATCGTCGCCAACAATGCCAGCGGCATGTGCTGCGGCACGGCGCAAAACACTTATCACACGTTGGCTGGCATTCGTCTGGTGTTGGCCGATGGCAGCCGTCTCGACACCGAGGATGCAGCGAGTGTTGCAGCGTTTCGTGAGAGCCACGCTTCGCTGCTTGAACATCTGGCGAGCCTGGGTCGCGAGACCCGCGCCAATGCCGAATTGGCAGCAAAAATTCGCCACAAATACCGTCTGAAAAATACCACCGGCCTGTCACTCAATGCCCTGGTGGATTTCGACGAGCCTGTGGATATCTTGAGCCACTTGCTGGTGGGCTCCGAAGGCACCCTCGGGTTCATCAGCGCGGTGACTTACGACACCGTGATCGACCACCCGAACAAGGCGTCGGCGTTGATCGTGTTCCCGGACGTGGAAACCTGCTGCAACGCCGTTACCGTGCTGAAAAGCCAACCGGTGTCGGCCGTGGAACTGCTGGACCGCCGCAGCCTGCGCTCGGTGCAGTACAAACCCGGCATGCCGGCTTTCGTACAGCAACTGTCGAACAATGCCTGCGCCTTGCTAATCGAATCCCGCGCCGCATCCTCCACATTGCTACAGGAACAACTGGCGCACATCATGGCGTCGCTGACCTCATTCCCGGTGGAAAAACAGGTCGACTTCACCGAAGACCCGGTGGAAAACGCCCGCCTCTGGGCGATCCGCAAGGACACCTTCCCCGCCGTCGGCGCCGTGCGTAAAACCGGCACCACGGTGATCATCGAAGACGTGACCTTTCCAGTGGAACAACTGGCCATCGGCGTGAATCGGCTGATCGAGTTGTTCGACAAACATCACTACGACGAAGCGATCCTTTTCGGACACGCCCTGGAAGGCAATCTGCACTTCGTCTTCACCCAAGGCTTCAACAACCCGGAAGAAGTCGCACGCTATCAGGCGTTCATGGAGGACGTCGCGCAGTTGGTGGCGGTGGAGTTCGGTGGTTCGCTGAAGGCTGAACACGGCACCGGTCGCAACATGGCGCCCTTTGTCGAACTGGAATGGGGCAGCGATGCCTACCGGTTGATGTGGCAACTCAAGCGCCTGCTCGACCCGAACGGCATTCTCAACCCGGACGTGGTGCTCAGCGAGGATCCGCAGATCCATCTCAAACACCTGAAACCGTTGCCGGCCGCCGACGAGATTGTGGATAAGTGCATCGAGTGCGGGTTCTGCGAACCGGTTTGCCCGTCGAAAGGCCTGACCCTGAGCCCGCGCCAGCGCATCGTGATCTGGCGTGATATTCAGGCGAAGAAACGTGCAGGTGTGGACACCACCGAGCTCGAAGCCACTTACGAATACCAAGGTATCGAAACCTGCGCCGCCACCGGCCTCTGTGCGCAGCGTTGCCCTGTAGGAATCAACACCGGCGAGCTGGTGAAAAAGCTCCGCGGCCGGAAGGCAACTCATACGAAAACCGCCCATTGGCTGGAAGGTAATTTCGCCACTGCGCTGCAAGGCGCACGTTTCACCCTGCACGTGGCCAACGGCGCGCGGATGCTATTGGGGGCGCCACGATTGGCAAAGCTTTCGGCAACGTTGACGCGTTTATCCAAAGGTCAGGTCCCGCAATGGACCAACGCCATGCCGCAACCGGAAAAAGCCATTCGCTTCAGCCCGACCGCATCGGACGAACGCCCTCGCGTGGTGTACCTGGCCGCCTGCGTGTCGCGGGCAATGGGCCCGGCGGCGGGTGATAAAGAGCAAATGTCGCTGTACGACAAAACCCGTGGGCTACTGGAAAAGGCCGGTTACCAAGTGGTCTTCCCGGAGAATCTGGACAACCTCTGCTGTGGTCAGCCATTCGCCTCCAAGGGTTATGCCGAACAGGCCGAACACAAACGCCAGGAACTGATCGGCGCGTTGCTGCACGCCAGTCGCGGCGGGCTCGACCCGATCTACTGCGACACCAGCCCGTGTACGTTACGGCTGGTTCAAGACCTGGGTGAAGTGCGACTGGACTTGTACGACCCGGTGCGTTTCATCCGGACGCATTTGATGGATCGACTGGATTTCTCGCCGCAGGAAGCGTCAATCGCGGTGCACGTCACCTGTAGCACCCAGCATTTGGGCGAGAGCCAGGCGTTGATAGATCTGGCGCGCAAGTGCAGTAAAAACGTGGTGATCCCAGAAGGTATTCACTGCTGCGGATTTGCCGGCGACAAAGGTTTCACCACGCCGGAGCTGAATGCCCATTCGCTGCGCACGCTCAAGGATGCGGTGCAGCAGTGCAGCGAAGGGATTTCTACCAGTCGTACCTGTGAGATTGGTCTTACGCAGCACGGCGGAATCGACTACCACGGTCTGGTCTATCTGGTGGATCGGGTGACTCAGGCGAGGGGGACCTGAAGAAAAAAATAGAACCCTGACGTGCCGCCGTAGTCCACTGATCAAGCCCCACAACTGTGGGGACTTCCCAAAACTCGGCAGCCCGTCCTGATGGCCAGCGATGTCTGGACCCTCAGTTCAAGGAGATTCACATGAAACGCTCTGTACTGTTAGGTCTGTTCGTTACTGCCTCGCTGATGGCGTCCACCTCGTTTGCGGCCGGCGGCTCAGAAGATCTCTGTGAAACCAACCTGCAGACCATCGCCAATGCCAAGTCACAAATTCAGGCACCGGAAATCAGTGCCCGTGTCGAAGCCAGCGTCCAGCAAGCCAAGGCCCACCAGGCGATGAACACCAAGGAAGGCACCGAGAAGTGCATATCGGAAACCACCCAAACCATCCAGGAAATCCAGAACGCGAGCAAAGGCGGTAAAACCTGATAGCCGCTCAAGGCCAACCTTCGGGTTGGCCTTCTGAGCCACGTTGGCGTACACTGCGCAGGCTTGTTGCTCACTTTGATTCACAGAGCAATGGGCTCGGGGCCGTTTAGGATTCGACGCCGGTTGCGAAACTTTAGGTGCATGCCGAGTTGGTAACAGAACTCGTAAATCCACTGTTGCAACTTTCTATAGTTGCCAATGACGAAACCTACGGGGAATACGCTCTCGCTGCGTAAGCAGCCTTAGCCCTTCCCTCCTGGTACCTTCGGGTCCAGCAATCATCAGGGGATGTCTGTAAACCCAAAGTGATTGTCATATAGAACAGAATCGCCGTGCAGTACGTTGTGGACGAAGCGGCTAAAACTTACACAACTCGCCCAAAGCACCCTGCCCGTCGGGTCGCTGAGGGTTAACTTAATAGACACGGCTACGCATGTAGTACCGACAGCGGAGTACTGGCGGACGGGGGTTCAAATCCCCCCGGCTCCACCACCTCAACATCTAAAGACGTCCACGGACGTCTTTTTTTGTGCCTGAAATCCAGTAAATACAGGGGTTTAGAGTCCAAGAGCGTCCACCAGCATCCGCAACCATCTACGATTTCGTGTATTCCAAGTGGTATTCCAAGCCCTCACCTGCTATTTTTTGGAATACATAAACAGCACTGGAATACACCATGGGGGCACAAGCCACGCGCCTTTCGGACGTAAAAGTCAAAGCCGCGAAGCCAAAGGAAAAGGATTACATACTCACCGACGGCAACGGTCTTCAGATGCGAGTGAGAATCAATGGCTCAAAGCTATGGAATTTCAACTACATCCAACCCGTGACGAAAAAGCGGATAAATATGGGATTGGGCACCTTTCCTGAGGTAAGCCTGGCTCAAGCACGCAAGAGAACCGTGGAAGCGAGAGAGCTCGTCGCCCAGGGGCTGGACCCTAAAGAGAAACGCGACGCCGAGCGGCACGCGAAAAAAGCAGCCACGGAACATACTTTCGAAAATATCTCAGCAGCGTGGTTCGAGCTCAAAAAGGATTCAGTTACCCCTGCATACGCTGAGGATATTTGGCGCTCCCTCACGCTGCATGTGTTCCCTGATCTGGCCACCACCCCAATCTCTGCTATCACTGCCCCTAAAGTCATAAATTTGCTGCGCCCCCTAGAGACGAAGGGCAGTCTCGAAACCGTTAAACGTCTAACCCAACGCCTCAATGAGATCATGACCTATGGTGTCAATTCGGGATTGATTCACGCGAATCCGCTCAGTGGAATTCGCTCCGTCTTCAAAAAGCCCAAAAAGAAAAACATGGCGGCCCTTGCGCCCGATGAGCTGAAAGAGCTCATGGTGGCAATTGCCAATGCCAGCATAAAAAGAACTACACGCTGCCTAATTGAGTGGCAACTTCACACCATGACTCGGCCAGCCGAGGCTGCCACTTCTCGCTGGGCTGATATCGACTTCGAAAAGAAGATCTGGACTATACCGGCGGAGCGTATGAAGAAACGTCGGATACACATCATTCCGCTCACGGAGCAGGCTCTGTCGCTCTTGGAAGCGATTAAACCCTACAGTGGACACCGGGAGCACGTCTTCCCTGCAGACCGGAACCCTCGCACCCACCGCAACAGCCAGACAGCCAACATGGCGCTGAAGCGCATGGGTTTCGAAGGGCGCTTAGTAAGTCATGGCATGCGCTCAATGGCGAGTACCATTCTCAATGAGCATGGCTGGGATCCTGAATTAATCGAGGTCGCACTAGCCCACGTCGATAAAGATGAGGTACGGAGCGCCTACAACCGAGCTGACTACATTGAGCGCAGACGTCCAATGATGGCTTGGTGGAGCGAGCATATCCAAGAAGCAGCTACCGGCAATCTTTCGATGTCAGCCATCCAGGACAACCGGGACAGGAAGGTCGTCTCGATTCGTTGACTGATAAGCTCTACCGAAGTAGTGCTCACCCTCAGACATGCTATATCCGTGAACGAACCACTCCACTAGCTATCTGGAGTGGTTCGAAAACAGCCTAATAGATAGCTCTCAAAGCCACAGAGACCATCAACACAGATATCATAACAAAAATTCAATAAGAAAGAGCTTACAATCAACTCCTTTTAACCAATACACTTCCAGAATTTGATCCATACGTCTTACCTGTAACCATACCTTGTTTGTAATAGTCATTGAGCAGCTTCAAAAAATCCTGTACATCATCCCTGTTTTCGATAAGAACTCTTCCATCTGAAGTAGACTTCAGTTCTCGCCCTTCATACTGAAGAAGCATCTGCTTCATATTCTCAATTTCGGCAGCACCGATTTGGGCATGATTGTTATTTTTAGCGATATTCGCCAGGGTTCGCATCATAGAAGGTTTTGAGGTGACTTCTGCACAGACAATTTCTAAACCTTCGACCACAGAATGATTATTTATTATCTCTAATGTTTCTTTTGACAGCTCAACAAACTCATCTTCTAGCTCGGCAATTTTTTCGAATGCGGCTTTAGAGAAAATCAGAAACGAATTACCTTGCAAGACGCAATCAAATTTATCTTCAAAAGTAATGTGCTCAGTCTTAATTTCCACCAATTTAGGGTCTGTGGAGTCGAAGTGAGCCTTAATTTTCTTCCCAAAGCCTTGCGGTGTGTCTGTAGCAACGCTTGTAGCCGTTAACTTTTTGAAAAACAAGGCTTTCGTCTTTCCACCATCGGTCGTGCTTACAATCTTAACGCAGTAGTACCAAATATTATTTTTTAGTTCATTTAAAGAAACGGCGGATTTTATTTCCGTACCGTTGAGAATCTTTTTCCAAGTATGATCTGACACCTTTAGCTTTTCAGCCTCATCATACTTGAATAGCGCTTTTGGCATGTCATCGGAGATAACAGCATATTTCTGAGCCACTGCTGAAGACTCTATATATTTCTGGACCTGCGCCTTTGCGGACTTGAGAAAAAAGCCGTTGATTTCGTTCGAGGCATCCAACCTACTAAGAGTATAGCTAAATCCTTTTTTCTTATTTTCAGTCTTGGCTTTTCTTTGTATGAAGAACACTTCAAACGAAAGATTTTGTTGCTCTAGTAAACCCTGAACAGTGTTCAACGCTTCGCTACTCATCATTCCTCCCCAAATCTATACCAAAATACAATCTGTGGGCAATTCGCTTCATTTTGAGCAAATCACCTTCTTCCATAAACTTTTCTTTTGTAAGAATTATTATTTTCTTCTTTGCTCCCGCTAGGTTTTCGACCTCTACATGATAGAGGGAATACCAAAAACTCAAAGTTGGGTTTATAAGTATCATTGATGAGTTGACGTAAATTGTATACGTCACGCACATCAAAGTGATTATTGGTATTAGCTGGGCAGGGTCTGCGGGATCTTGAAATACGAAAGGAATGATATAAGTGAATAGATAAGCAATTGATTCTGAGTTCTTATTTTCTACGTCCACCACCTTGGAAATTTCGCCGCTTTCCTCAGCTCGCTCTAATAGATTTTGGAGCAAGATCATCAAGAAAATAACAGCCAAAACCGAGATTATTATAAGCGTGGTAGCCACACCGAATTTCTTCGCGAAATTCATCCAGGCATCGCTATTGAAACCTCCGAAGCTAAGATAGTCGCTGTTTTTATAGAACTGCTGAAAAATAATTATCAAAAATAACGGAATGTAAGACACTAGGAAAAGGGTAAGCTTTCCCAGCCGCGTCAATCCGTGCCTTCTGTCCCTACTGCTCTGCATTAGACGATTCCCTGTGCCTTAACACGAGATCTTAGCTGATAGGTGACTACCCTCCAATCAGAATCCAATCCGGGCGCTCAACCTGATTCGTTGAGTAGTGCCAAAACGTAGCATACGGAAAATCCCTCTAAAATTCCTATAACCAGATCCTAGATGCCGAGTCGGCTTCAATTCGAAAAAAACTCAGCCCTACATAATCGCAATGACATAACCACCAGAGAGGTTCCCCCATGTCATTGCAGTGCCCTCGCTGTCACTCCCCCAAAGTCGCTTCTTTCCATCACGCCATGAAAGTCGGCGCGGCCATCGGTACCGTTGGCGGTGTTGCTCGTGGCGTCAGTGCTGCACTGGCTGGTGGGCAGGCTGGTGCGCTGATTGGCGCTATCGCCGGACCAGTCGGTATCAGTCTCGGCTCGGTTTCGGGGGCCATCCTCGGTGGCCTTGCCGGCGGTGTTGGCGGCTGCGCACTCGGCGCCCAACTGGGTGAGTCGCTCGATCGCCACGTCCTGGCCCACAACCTCTGCCTGCTCTGCGGCCACCGCTTCAATCTGCCCGCTTAATCCATTACCTCACTCTCATTTATGACGTCCGGATGGTGCTGCGCGATGCGCAGCCTTAATGCCGGCGCGCACCCAAAGGAATCACCACCATGGCTCATTTCATCGAAACTATGGCCTACGCTGGCGTAACTCCCTGGCATGGCCTGGGCAATCAGCTCACTCAGAAACAACCCATCGAAGTTTGGCAACGCGAAGCTGGGATGGACTGGGCAATCCAAGAAAGCCCCGTTCACTTCAAAGCCGATACTGTCGGCCATCTCGGCAGCATCCACTCCTTCCCCGAGCAAAAGGTGCTCTACCGTTCCGACACCAAAGCACCGCTGTCGGTGGTTTCCCAGCGCTACCACACCGTGCAGCCTCGGGAAGTTTTGGAGTTTTATCGTGACCTCACCGAGGTCTCCGGTTACGAGCTGGAGACTGCGGGGGTACTCAAAGGCGGGCGCAAGTTCTGGGCACTGGCGCGCACCGGACAAGGCGCTGCCCTGAAAGGAAACGATCAGGTCAACGGCTATCTGCTGCTAGCCACGTCCTGCGACGGCACCCTGGCCACCACAGCAACACCTACCACGGTTCGAGTGGTGTGTAATAACACCCTGACCATAGCCCTGGACGGCACATCTCGTGCAATCAAGGTGCCGCACAATACCCGCTTCGATCCGAAGGCAGTGAAGAAGCAACTCGGCATAGCCGTCTCCGGTTGGGACGAGTTCATGTACCGCATGCGCCATCTCGCTGAACGCAAGGTCCAGTGGCATGAGGCTCTTGGCTACTTCATGGGCGTGCTGTGCGAGGTCAATCCGAGCAATCAACTACCGGAGCAACTACCCAACGAACGCGCCCTGCGCAAGGTGCAAGAGCTGTATGAAGGCCGTGGTCGGGGCAGCCAGTTGGACTCAGCACGCGGCACCGCCTGGGGCTTGCTCAATGCGGTGACCGAGTACGTCGATCACGAGCGCCGCGCACGTAGTAATGAGTACCGCATGGACTCGGCGTGGTTTGGTCAGGGTGCGCAGATCAAGCAACGCGCCCTGGATGCAGCCCTGTGTCTCGCAGCTTAACCCTTCTCGTCAATCGCCACGCCCGGTCAGCCTTGTGCTGGTCGGGCTTTTTTATGCCTGTAAGGTGAACACGATGAATGCAACCTCATTGAATAGCAGTACCCCTAAGCCCCGCCCTGCCCTTCGCCTGGTCAGCACTAAAGAGCTGCCGCGCGAGGACTGGCTCGCCATACGTAAACGAGGCATCGGTAGCTCCGACGCAGGCGCGGCGGTTGGCCTCAACCCGTACAAATCGCAGTTGGAGTTATGGCTTGAAAAAACCGGTCGCGATGCCACGTTACCGAAAATAGATCCTCAGGATGAGGAAAGCCCAGCCTATTGGGGCAACGTGCTGGAGCCCATCGTGGCCTGGCATTACAGTAAACGCACCGGTAAAAAAGTGCGGCGGATTAACGCCGTGCTGCAGCATCCAAACCCCGAACTGCCCTGGATGCTGGCCAACATCGACCGCGAGGTGATCGGCGCCGACGATGTGCAGATCCTCGAATGTAAGACTGCCGGCATAAATGGGGCACGCCTCTGGAACGAAGGCGTGCCCGAGTATGTAGAACTACAAGTGATGCACCAACTCGCCGTCACCGGCAAGCAGGCGGCAGATGTGGCGGTTCTGCTCGGCGGTCAGCACCTGGAGATCCATCGCATCGAGCGTGACGAGCAAATGATCGCTCGCCTGATCGAACTGGAGCGCAAGTTCTGGAGCTATGTGGAAACCGACACCCCGCCACCTGCCGACGGTAGCGCGTCAGCCGAAGCGGCTTTGCGCTGCTTATACCCGGAAGACAACGGCCAGACCGTCGATTTCAGCGGACATGCCGGGTTGGCGGCGGCCTACTTGGAGCTCAAGGCCGTTCGCCAATCCATCGGTGAGAAGGAAACGCGCGAGGCCCAACTCAAGCAGATGCTGCTGCAGGCTATGGGTGAGGCTACCCGAGCGGAGTTCAGCCACGGCTTTATCAGCTGGAAGAAAGCCAAGGACAGCAACGTGCTCGACGTGGATCGCATGCTCCAAGAAAAGCCCTACCTGCAGGTTCGCTACACCAAGGTCAAGCATGGAAGTCGACGCTTCCTGGTCGGCTAATCCCAACCCGCTCAACCATTCCCTCCCCTTGGCCAGTCCATGCAGTTAGCGCTGCGTGGCTGGCCTTTTTTCGTTTGCAGGAGAACCTCCATGCTCAAAGGTCTCGCTATAACCCCGCCGGTTCTCGGACGGATTTCTATCGGCAAGGTCATCGAGAAGAACGGCAAGCGCCTGCCGGAGAAGGATGACCAGTTCACCATCACCTCCCAGGTGCAAGGCAAGGACGGCTGGCTGCTGCACCCGCTAAATGACGAGCTGCGCCAGGGCAAGGACGACAAGCTGCGCAGCATCCCGGTGCGCCTGCTGTTTAACGAGCCTGAGCTGAACTTTCGCGCCGATTACACGCTGTTCGATCGTCAGTCCGGACGCCCTGTCTGCGTCGGCAACGGAGAGACCTGCAAGCGGGTCACCCCGGACGGTATGCAGTCGCTGCCTTGTCCGTCACCAGATTCCTGCCCGCTGGCAAAGGGCGGAGCCTGCAAGCCTTACGGCCGACTGAATGTGCTGATTGGTGATGACGATCCGCTGGGTAGCTTTGTGTTCCGCACCACGGGGTTCAACAGCATCCGTACCCTGGCCGCTCGACTGCACTACTTCCAGGCTATTTCTGGCAATCGACTGGCCTGTTTACCGCTGGAGTTGCGTCTACGCGGCAAATCGACCCGGCAAAGCCATGGCACGCCGATCTTTTACGTCGACCTGACGGTACGTGGTGACATCGACATGAGTGAGGCGCTGCAGGTTGCCAATGAGCTGGATGAACAACGGCAAAGCGCTGGCTTCAATCAGGTAGCTCTAGATGAAGCGGCACAACGTGGCTTCGGCAACGGTGCGTTCGAGGACAGCGAGGAAGACGCTGGCGCCATCGTCGAGGAGTTCTACCCCGCAGAGGAAAGCCAATTTCCAACCACCAACACTACACAGCGACCCGCGAAAGCCAGCCTGACTGAGAAGTTGGAGGCGCAGGCTTCGCGCCATACCCCGTCGTCAGATTAAGACCGAGGAGGTCAATATGCGCCTGCACAAGCTGAAGGCCAGTGAGTCAACCGGCACCTACCTGGTTGAGTCGCCGGTCACGGAAACCGACATCCTACTGATGGCCAGGCAACTGGCCAATCTGCGTCTGCGCCGGGGCCGTGCGCTGACTTCACCCCAAGAAGTGTCCAGCCACCTGCAGGCACTGCTGGCCGACTATGAACATGAAGTTTTCGCCATTCTCATGCTCGACAGCCAGCACCGAGTACTTGCCTTTCAGGAGCTGTTTCGCGGCACCCTTGATGGAGCAAGCGTTTACCCCAGGGAAGTCGTCAAGATCGCCCTGAAATACAACGCTGCCGCCATGATCTTGGTACACAACCACCCCTCAGGCGACCCCGACCCCAGTCAGGCTGACCGCACGCTCACCAAGAAACTGCAGGACGCGCTGAACCTGGTTGGCGTGCGCACGCTCGACCATATCGTGGTGGGCCATGAAGGCTGCGTGTCGTTGGCGGAACAAGGCTACCTGTGAGGCAAACAAACAATGAAGCTACTACGCGTTTTGGCTGCTGCTGCCATGTTTACCGGCATCCTCTCCGGGTGTCTGGCACTGCTACTCCTGGTGATTCTGATGGTTCGTTTTCCACCACTACTGATAGCCGTGCTGCTGACCTGCTGGATCATTAGCAGACTGAACACCAGATCAAAACCATCGCGATGAGTGCAACAAAAACAGCATGGGCAGCCTACAAGCTGCCCATGCTGTTGATTTGCTCGTTTCTTTTTTGGTTCGCTCAGCGTCAAGCCAGCCCGAAATAGCGCTCGAAAAACACTGCCAGCTTGCCCAGTACTGATTGCTTCTTGGCCGCATGCCCGTTGTTCTGCGAGAACCGCGACACGGGCGGCAGGATCTTGGTGATGGCAGTGCCACCAGTAGGGATACCGCCGTCACGGAAAGCATTATCAATGAACTCTCGCGCCGCCTCGGCGTTGAGGTTTTCTTCCGTGATGATGCGCTCCAGTTCCTCAGTCTTTTTGGCCGCCATGAAGCTCTGCCACTGAGCATCCACTTTGACCGTGGTATTGACCGACTCCACGAACTGAACGATGAGATCCTTCTTGTTGCGCAAGCTGGGGCTGGCGTTAATGGCACGCTCAATGGTGGCGCGGATTTCCTTATCGTCTCCTGTTCCCTTTTCCTTCAGGTACTGCTCTACCAGCAGCAGGATGTAATCGACGTTGACCTCCACCTGCTTGATGAGCTCGATCTCGAAGACCACATCATCGTTGATCGACTCCTTCTCCGCCTCGGACGTGGCACGAAACTCGGCGTACAGATTCAGGTAAAGGCTCTGGTAGTCCTGGAACTGCCGCTCGCTGAGAATTTCATGCCCTGCAAAATCGTCGAAGGCCGTCAGAATGTTTTTCAGCCGCAGAATCGAACCGAATAGTTTGATAAACGCCTTCTGCGCCGCTTCGCCGATGAGCGCCTGCCCCAGTGGGTACTTGTCGAGCAGCTCGCCGACTCGGGCTTGGTACTCAGCGTAATACTCGGCATAGGGTTTCAGCAGCACGATGCCCTTGGCGTCCTTGTTGCCGAACAGGGCGAGAGCATCGTTGGTTTCCTGCTCCAGATTGCGGAAGGAAACGATGTTGCCGTAGGTCTTGACCGAGTTGAGGATGCGGTTGGTGCGCGAATACGCCTGGATCAAGCCGTGCGCCTTGAGGTTCTTGTCCACCCACAGCGTGTTCAGTGTGGTGGCGTCGAAGCCAGTCAGGAACATGTTGACCACGATGACCAGATCCAGCTCACGCTTCTTCAGGCGCTGCGACAGATCCTTGTAGTAGTTCTGAAACTTGTCCGCCGAGGTGTCGAAGCTGGTAGCGAATAGCGCGTTGTAATCCTTGATCGCGACGTCCAGAAAGTCCCGCGAGCTTTGATCCAGCCCTTCAGCCTCGAACTCCTCTTCGCCGAGCAGCCCGTCTTCATCGTCCTCATTCGCAGCAAAGCTGTAGATCAGCCCAACCTTGAGGCGCTGGGCCTCAGGCAGATCCTTCTGCTGCGCGGCAAATTCAGCGTAGTAACGCTTGGCCGCATCAATCGAGGCACAAGCAAATAGCGAGTTGAACCCTGCTACTCGCTTGCCGTCATGGCGATAGGTACTGGCACGTTTGGTCTTCTGATCAAAATGCTCGCGGATATAGCCGACGATCTGGCTGATACGTTCCGGCGCTAGCAAGGCACGCTCGGTATCAATAGCCGAGACCTGTTTGTCCTTGATCCGCGCCTGCATCTTGAGGGTATTGATGTAGTCGATACGGAACGGCAGCACGTTCTTGTCGTTGATTGCATCGACGATGGTGTAGATGTGCAGCTTGTCGCCAAAGGCCTGCTCGGTGGTGCGGCGCAATGGGTTGCCGCCGGCTCCCGAGTTCTTCGCAAAGATCGGCGTACCGGTGAAACCGAACAGGTGGTAGCGCTTGAACACGCGGGTGATTTCGCTGTGCATGTCGCCGAACTGGCTGCGGTGGCACTCGTCGAAAATCACCACCACATGCGCGTCATACACCGGGTGTTTCTTGTTCTTGGCCACGAAGCGCGAGAGTTTCTGAATGGTGGTGATGATGATCCGCGCGTTCGGGTCTTCGAGTTGCTTCTGTAGCACCGAGGTGGAGGTATTGGAGTTGGCCGCGCCTTTCTCGAAGCGCTCGTACTCGCGCATTGTCTGGTAATCCAGATCCTTGCGATCGACTACGAAGAGCACCTTGTCGATGTCCGGCAAGCCACGGGCGAGTTGTGCAGCCTTGAAGCTGGTCAGTGTCTTACCAGACCCTGTGGTGTGCCAGATGTAACCGCCCGCCGCCAGCTTACCCAACTGCCTGTGGTTGGTTGAGGTGGCAATGCGCTGCAGGATGCCCTCGGCGGCCACGATCTGGTAGGGGCGCATCACCAGCAGCTTGCGATCCACATCGAACACGCAGTACTTGGTGAGTACGTTCAGCAACGAATGCTTGGCAAAGAAGGTTTTGGTAAAGCCCGTTAGTTCGGTGATGGACTGGTTGCGCGCGTCAGCCCACCAACTGGTGAAGGAAAAGCTGTTGGAGGCTTTGCTTTTACTGCGCTTGCCGGACTGCTCCTTCAAGTGCCCGTCGCGCACTGTGTTGCTGTAGTACTTGGTCAGCGTGCCATTACTGATCACGAACAACTGGACGTACTCGAACAGTCCGGAACCCGCCCAGAAGCTGTCGCGCTGGTAGCGGTTGATCTGGTTGAAGGCTTCGCGAATGTCCACACCACGACGCTTGAGCTCGACATGCACCATCGGTAGGCCATTAACCAACACCGTTACATCGAAGCGTGTTGCGTGCTTGCCACCACTCTCGCCGGCTGACGTTTCATACTGGTTGATCACCTGCAAGACGTTGTTATGGATATTGGCCTTGTCGATCAGGTAGATGTTCTTGCTGCTGCCGTCGTCGCGCTTCAAGACCTGAATGTGGTCTTCCTGAATACGTGCGGTTTTTTCCAGAATGCCGTCATTGCTGCCCGCAATGCAGGTCGTAAAGAAGCGCTGCCACTCGGCATCGGAAAACACGGTCTTGTTGAGCTGCTCCAGCCGAGCACGCAGGTTGGCGACCAGCTCGGCCTCTGTGCTGATCGTCAGGTACTCGTAGGCCTGCCGCTGCAGTTGCTCGATAAAGGCACCTTCAAGCGCTGCCTCGCTCTGGTAGCCGGTCTCGCGCACACCCAGTGCATCCGGCAGAAACTCGGCAACCACTGTGCTCTCGCTGGAGTGTGCAATGGCCTCGTAGCGATAAGGCTTCGTGTCTTCGCTCATGCGGCTTCCTTGAAGGTGAGCAAACGGTCGCGGTAATGCGCGTACTGCCGACGGCGGGCAGCGATCTCGGCGGGCAGGCCGACGGATATATCATTTACCAGCGCATCGAAGTTTTCGAGGATCGCGACGATACGTGCCTGCTCCTCAGGTGAAGGAACAGGGATGGCCAACTTGGCGAGGCTTTCTGCGGACAAGCGCTTGACCTTGGCTCGGGCCACAAACTTGTTTTTCTCTGCGTGAAACGCCGTGGTCTGGAAGTAATAGGACACAAAGCGCGGGTTCAGCGAGTGACGGAAGGCAAAGCAGTCGTCATGAATCGCTACCTCACCACAGCCGAGCCATGCTACGGCCTTACCCACATCCTCAACCGTCTCGCCCACGCCCGCGATTATCAAATCGCCTGGCTTCGCAAAGCGTAAGGTAGATGGCATATCGGTGCGCACATGAGAGACCGTTGTCTCGGTGACGGTGCCATACTGCGTATAGATGTCACCATAGTGAATGCACTCGATTCCGGCATCCACATAGTCTGCTTTAGTAAAACGCCGCCCCCGAAAGAACTCGCCGACCTCGCCCATCGCGGCCCAGCGAATATCTTGATCGCTGAAAGCGAGCAAGGCGTCGCGGTAGTACTTGTACTGCCAGCGACGCGCCTCAAGCTCCGCCTCAAGCTCCGCCTCAAGCTCCGCCTCAAGCTCCGTGAAAGTGTCCAGCACTTTCACGATTTTGCGTTGGATTTCGAGGGGCGGAACCGGAATCCGAATCTTCGCAAGGCTCTTTGCCGAAACGTCGATAACTTTCGTGCCCGTCGCATGTCTTTTCTTCTCTGCGAAGAAACGCGGTGTTTGGAGGTAGTAGGAGAGGTACTTCGAGTCTTGACTGTGCTTTAGCACCGTGGCGTGCCCCCCAGTGACAACTTGCTCGTCGCCTAGCCACGCCACAGCCTTGCAGACGTCCTCGATATTCTCACTGGTATTTGTAATGACCAGATCGCCCGGGTCGACCTTGGCAAGGCTCCTCGCTTTTTCTGCAGAGACAAACGACGTTGTTTCCGTAGTCCAAGTGCCGTAATAGGTGTAAATCTGGCCGTAATGGATACATCCAATCCCTGATTCCACGAAATCAGATTTCGGCATTCCGTTACCTCTAACCAGTTCGCCTAAGTCACCGATTGGCCTAAATTCCACCCCCTCCGGGCAAAGCTCGGCAATTAACGCCTCAATCCGGCTCATGGCTTTTTCTTCCCAGTAATTTTCTTCTGCACCGTCTTCACGGTTTCCAGATAGGCCCCTTCCACCTCGCTCGGCTGCTCGGCTAACTGGGCACGAAATTTGGCGTATTCCGTTTCTGCGTGAGCAATCGCCTGCTGATGGCTGACTTTTCCAGCACCTTCCAGGGCCTTGCCGCCCATGGCTAGGATCAACTGCTCCAGGTGGGCGAGCCAATCCTTCATATAGGTCGGTTCATGATTCATGGCACGGAACTCGGCGGCATCGAAATAGGCCGAGACCAGGGTGTTCAGACGTTTCAGTTCGTCGGCGTTGAGGTAATTCTTGGCGTTGGTGACTTCGGCCTTGGTTGGCTGTTTGCCACCGAAAGACAGCAGGCCCATAAAGGGTTTACCGGCATCAGCACGCTGCTTGACCACTTCCGCAGCAGTCTGGCCGTGGGCCGCGTAATGCAGCTTGTTCTGCACGGCTTTGAAGAACAGCACGCTGGCTTCGGCCTTGGGGTCGTAATCCACGCTGGTGGAGTAAAGGTCGAGCACCTGACGGTAGAGCACCTTCTCGCTGGAGCGAATGTCGCGGATGCGATCCAGCAATTCTTTCCAGTAGCTGCCGCCGCCCAGATTCTTCAGGCGCACGTCATCCATGGTGAAGCCCTTGACCAGGTACTCACGCAAGCGCTCGGTGGCCCAGATGCGGAACCGGGTGCCCTGCTGCGACTTGACCCGGTAGCCGACCGAGATGATGACGTCGAGGTTATAGAAGTTGGTCGGTTTGGTAGAAAATTCGGAAATTCCGATTTTTCTCATCACCTGTTCCGGCACCAGCTCGCCTTCCTCGAAAACGTTCTTGATGTGCTCGCTGATGGTCGACTTAGCCTTGCCAAACAGCTCCGCCATTTGCTCTTGGGTCAGCCAGACCGTATCACCGTCTAGCCGCACATCGATGGCGGTTGCATCGCCACGCTGGTAAAGAACGATCTCTCCTGCTGGCTGCTCGCTCATGCCTGCTCTCCTTCCAGGTCTGCAACGATGGCGTCGATCTGCTTTCTCAACTCCGCTTGCCTGGCAACGATGCCGCTGATTTTTTTGTTGAGCTCACAAATGTCCACCGTTTCACTGGTGTCTGCCTGTTCGACGTAGCTGGAAACAGCGATGTTGTAGCCGTTAGCGGCAATCTCGTCGTTCTCGACCAGGCGCGCGAAGTGATCGAGGCTTTTTCGACCAGAGAATGCGTCGAGGATTTTCTGCTGGTACTCGGGCAACAGTTTGTTCTTGTTGCCACTACGCACGAACAGGGCGGAGGCGTCGATGAACAGTGTGGCGTTGTCGCGCTTAGACTTTTTTAACACGACGATGCAGGTAGCGATGGTGGTGCCGAAGAACAGATCGGGCGGCAACTGGATCACGGCATCGACGTAGTTGTTGTCGACAAGGTACTTGCGAATTTTGGCTTCCGCACCGCCGCGATAGAGCACGCCTGGATACTCAACAATCGCTGCGGTGCCATTGACCGCCAGCCAGCTCAGGATATGCAGGGTGAAGGCGAGGTCGGCCTTGCTCTTAGGTGCGAGTACGCCTGCTGGGGCAAAACGCGGGTCATTGATAAGCAGCGGGTTGGCATCACCATCCCATTTGATCGAGTACGGCGGATTGGAGACGATGGCCTCGAAGGGCTCGTCGTCCCAGTGCGCAGGATCGGTCAGCGTGTCGCCGTGGGCGATGTTGAACTTCTCATAGTTCACGTTGTGCAGGAACATATTGATCCGGCACAGGTTGTAGGTCGTGAGGTTGATTTCCTGGCCGTAGAAGCCCTGACGCACCTTGTTGTGCCCCAGCACCTTGGAAAAGCTGAGCAACAGCGAGCCGGAGCCGCAGGCTGGGTCATAGACCTTGTTGACCTGGGTCTTGCCCACCACGGTGATACGGGCCAGGAGCTCGGAGACTTCCTGCGGGGTATAAAACTCACCACCGGACTTGCCGGCGGTGGAGGCATACATCTGCATCAGGTATTCATAGGCGTCGCCGAACAAGTCGATGCTGTTATCAGAAAAGTTGCCCGAGCTGTTGCCGAGCGGCAGATCTCCGATGGCATCGAGCAGCTTCACCAGCTTTTCGTTGCGCTTAGCCACGGTGGGGCCAAGCTTACTGCTATTGACGTCGAGATCGTCGAACAGCCCCTTGAAGTCATCCTCGCTACCAGCACCTAAAGCGGAAGCCTCAATGTCTTTGAATACCTGGGACAAGGTTTCGTTGAGATTCGGGTCATGGCGGGCGCGGCGGCGCACATTGGAGAACAGGTGTGAAGGGAGGATATAGAAGCCTTTTTCCTGAACCGTCTCGTAACGCCCCAGGATCGCGTAGGCATCTGCCAAGTCGCTGTAGTCAAAATCCGCGCTTCCCGCGCGGCGCTCCTGTTCGTTGAGGTAGTTGGTCAGGTTTTCCGAGATGAATCGGTAGAACAGCATGCCGAGCACATAAGTCTTGAAGTCCCAGCCATCGACACTGCCGCGCAGGTCGTTGGCGATGCGCCAGATGGTTTTGTGCAGTTCGGCGCGCTCAAGCTCTTTGGTGTTGCTCATGGTCAAATATTCACTCTAAGATTTCAGTTCACCAGACGCGCGGAAGTCCACAGGCACTACGCATCTTGGCTTTAAAGCAGTCGCGCTGGTCAGTCCACGCGGTAACCAGGTGCCAGCACCGCCGTCTCAACCCCGTAGAGCAGCAGCGGGTCTTTCAGCCAAAGTCGGTATTCAGCACCACGTAGGCGGTGGTCCGGCGAGCAGTCGATGCTCCATTTACGCAGTACGTAACCAGCAGTTGCCCCACGCAACCTCAAGCGCAACGCACCATCGCTCATGCCAAAATCCATGGCAGTGATATCCGAGTGCGGTTGATCCGGGTGAGGCACCAACTCGACCTCCAATATCCGACTCCACTGGACATCCTGTTCTGGGCGCTCGTGTTCAGCGACAGGAGACTCCGTCAGCAGTTTTGGCCTTCTGATGCGGGTAATCACGAAGTCCCGGAATGCCTCGCGCTTGCGATCATAGCCACGTACATGCCAGCGCAGGCCCGTATCGATCAGGGCAAAGGGAACAATTTCTCTCTGGGTCTTGCCGCTAGCCAGGGAGTAGTACTCCACTCGTAGAGGGCAGCGGTGGTAGATGGCGCGGGTCACAATACCCAGCGTGTCCAGATCCGGCTGGGTAAGCCGCCCGGACGTTACGCAGGAGACTCCCGGCGCACTGCTTGCCGGCTCGCCATCGCCAAACCCTTCTGCGAGCCAGGCCAGTACCCGGTCAGCGGAGAAGCTGAAGATCGGCCGAAACTCTTTGGTTGGCGTATAGATTTTGCTACTACGGTCATATGCCAGGTTGTTGCCTGCCAGCTCGCGATAGGTGGCTAGATCGCGCGTGGCGGCAGCCGTTTGAATACCGAAACGCTGAGTCAGATCCTGTCGCCCTATCTCTCCGACAAACCGCAGACGCAATTCGAGGTAAGCCAGGCGGTCACGTTGGGCTTGCGTTAGCTGCGAGAGAACTTCAGTGGTCATGGCTACGCTGGTCGTGGTGAAAGCGGAGGACAGCATAAATTGCGATCACAACACCCGCAATTAAAAATCACGAAAGCGATATTTACAGATCATTTTGATTCGTAATAGCCTAAGGCAATCTTCGGGTTCTGCGCTGCTCAGCCCCTCACTTTAAGGACGGATCTTCCCATGTGGTTGTTTACCAATTTCGGATTCTTTTCGGTCGTAAGGAAAGACGAAAGCGATGACCTCACCGTTCGCAGCCGTACCAGGAGCGACCACATCAAGCCCCCTGGATTCTGGCTCAGTTAACACCCTGCACGATGACGCTGCCCGCTACCCTCGACGAGGACGTTTCAGCTGACCAGTCCGCAGGCATCGAGCGCCCTCAGGCCTCAAGCGCAGGTGCTGAGCATCTTTGACGAGATACTTCACCACCTTGTGGACATGGCGCCGAATCGCTCGATCACTCCTCTCGATGCGACCGATACCACAGTCGTCACCGTACTGATCCTTATCGTGGTTGCAGCTGTACATGTAGCCCTGGCCCTGCGTGACGTCTTCCCACAGCTCGCCGAGCTGAATGGCCTTGTAGACATCTCCACGCACCTCGTTGCCATTGAAGAAGTAGGCAGCATGAATGTGGTAGCCCCCACCATCATTTCGATCGCCTTGTTCCACTGAGTACATGTGGCCGATGAGGTGCTCGAAGACTGGGTTACGCCTGTGCTCGTAGATCAGTTTATCCAGGTCATCGAACACGCGCTCGACTCGCAGCCTGGCCTGTGCCTCGGAACGGTAGTGGAAGTCGACCCTGATGATGGTGATGCGCGAGTAGAACTCACATAAGGCATCGGCGTAGTCGCAGACTTGGATCTCCTGCTCCTTGGCTTGGCGGCGGAGGTCGTGCTTCCTGCGGAGATACCACCGCTCACGAGTCAACTGACGGATTCGGGCGACCAAGACGTTCATGCTGTGATGATGATCAAGGTAGGCCGTACCCCTTTCATTAAGGCAGGCAGGACCACTGGGGTGACGCTCTAGCCCGATATCCTGACAGGCCTCCCTGAACGCTTGCAGATGCTCGCTGTAGCTATATTCGATACGGCCTTCGAATAGGTCGACCATCTGCTGGATGTGATCGAAGTATCGAGAGAGTCTGGTCTCTTGCACGCGTTCGTACCCTGTGCGGGTTTGCTTGATGCGGAATGCCGGTGAATCGAAATCCTCGATAGCCTGGACAAGTCGCTCGATCTGAAGGGCAATGTCTGATTGGGAAAAGTAGGTGTAAGTCTTGCGATTGGTCATGGATGGGTACCTGGTTGCTTATTGTGCATAACAGGCCCGTGTTGTGTATTTTTTAACCAACGACCTATCCCTACCTCTGCAGTAGGTGTCGTACTGAGTAAGCTCAAATGGCTATTGAATGGTTAGTTATTGATAGTAAATAGCTATATCACTAGAAGCAGCTCAACCCATTACCAACCCTCCCAGCGAGACCTGGCAATGGGGAGCAACATTGCCCTGCCCGCCGAGAGATTTGCCAAATCGCAGCCTGGGAGAGTTAGCTGAGAATTCCGAATTCTTCCATGCGGCATAAACGCCATGACCAGCTACCAACCGGTCATGGCGTAAATGGTGGTTTCTAGCTGACCATGCTCAGGCGACCAGGTCGTGCTGAAGCGTTCTCAGCCAGATCACGCTCCTCGATCCTTGCCAGAATCCAATCATGCACTTCGCTGTCGACCCAGCCGACACAGCGGTCGCCCAGTGATACCGGCTTCGGGAAGGTGCCCTCCCCGATGTACTTGTAAATAGTTGACCGGGCCAGGCCGGTCGAATCTATGACTTCTTTCAGGCGGATGATCCTCATGAGCAGGCTCCTCTATTGGCTCAGAGGATCTGCAGGGGCGGTTAGAAAAAACTTTGTCATCCGCATAGAACAAAGCCTAGGTTCTTTGCCTTAGTTAGCACCTCCCCCTTGCTTTCTCTACCTTGCACTTTGCCTTATTACTGCAAAGCAAATGCTCGTCTATCTAGCCATGAATCTCTGCCTAGGCTCGTCAGCTTGCAATGCTCCTTCTCGCATCAGGAAAACTCAAGATTGCCGCGACTTCAGTGAAGCCCTGAGCATCTGGAACCGTGCGGGCTTTATGGAAAGCTTTTTAAAGGCTACAAACCCTTGAAACCTGGACATTCAATACATTTTCTAGACATCTATAATCAAACTATTATACATCTATAAAAAATTATATAATCACGCTAAAAATCATCTATTTTTGTCCTATAAAAGCCCCTGGGAGATTAAAATGAGCAGCGTCGAAAACGCCCCCCTTCGCGCGATGAAGATGCCCGTGAGGGAGATCGTTTGGCTATGGCATACGCTGTCAAATGAAGGAATCGACTTTGACGATTGCCAACTCAACAGCACGGTCATGCGAAGTCAGATAGCTGCGCACCTCACCTCAAAGCTCATTGCGGCACTCGAACATGCCAAGGGCACGCAGCTTCTACCCGACGATGACTTCCGATGGGTCTTGAAGGATGGTCGACAGCCGGCCTGGATAGTACGAAAAACCCTACAATTCATAGGTGAAATGAGACTTCCACAGCCACTAGAAACGTTGCCGATCCGGCAACAAGTAATCGCAGTTTTTGACCTCTGGAACGCCCGCCTAAGCGACAAGAAAATGGCTTTGAGCGACCTCGAACATGCATGGCGTGAACACCTACAACACGACAAACTATTCAACTGGTTCAAGGGAAAGGACGAGGAAGCAAAATGCTCACTGGCTTGGGACTGGATGAAGACGCACCAGCCTCAACTAACCCGAAGCGCCCCTCCTTTCACACGCCACAGCGAGCTGCTGGAGTTTTTTGACCGTCGCGATGCGACCCCAGGCGAGAAGGAACTCTACACTGCCAAAATCAAACGGCGCTGGAGCACACAAAAGACGCGAGAGAACTCACCCACTAAGAAGCAGTACAATTTTGTACTCTCCAACGAAGTTAACACCACCCTCGATAAGCTCGCTCAAGAGCATAAACTGTCCAGGACGAAAATCCTCGAGCAGCTCATTCTCAATGAGGCGGAGACCGGCCTGCAGCTCGGACAGGCCTTAAGAAAGTTTTAGATTGGAAGGACGGTATTCCAAAAGGTATTCCAACTCATAAATTAACTTATTTTTTTATAACAAAATCATAAAGTTACGTTACCAGTTCAGATTACCCCGGCCCACCACTATCCTTGCACAGCGCCCCATTCGTGGGGCGTTGTGCTGTCCAGGGCTAGCGTTTCAGCTAGTGCGCCACTGAGGTGTGACATTCAGGTGAGGCATTTCCGGTGCCTACCATGCAGCGCAACCCTTCTTATCTGACTCTCAACCGCCACGGAACCTTCTACTTCCGTCTTGTTATTCTCAGCACCTGCGCTTGCTCCTTAACGGCCGACGTGAAGTCAGACGGACACTCAAAATAGATAGCCTAACGTTGGCCCAGCTGACGTGCGCGGCAGTATGCTGCTCGTTACCAAGCAGCCTTTGACAAAGTGACGAACGTGATAGAACGGGACGAACTGGGCTTTCAGAGGACGACTACACCGAGCAGCTGGATCTGATGCCGGATTTTTCCAGCCCGACAAGCGCAGACAAGCCCGAGCATCAGTTGCGGCACAGCGAAGAGAGCGGTGACTATGGCCTTGACCCGGCGATTGCGGCTGGCAGTGACAAAGAGAAGAAGCGCTTGTCGGAGATCATCCAGGCGCTCAACGACATCTTTGGTGCCGAAGTGAGCGACGAAGACCTGCTGCAATTCCTCACTGGCATCGCCAATCGCATCAGCCGCCAGCCATTATCGGCTGTGACCGCAGAAACGAATAGGTAGGATCGAGGAATTCACTCAGCTGATGGGCTTGCAACATGAAGCTCATGTTTCACCATCCAACACCCGTTTTCGCATCATCCACAGGTTCACCAAGGGAAATAACGTGGCCTGCAGCGCGGTGTTTAACCCAAACCCCAAAACCGCACCTTTCTCTAGCTCAGAGTTTCCTCAGGCCTCACTAAACACTGTCGTGGCGCGTCCCGTAGCGCTGTTCGTAAGCACGAATATAAGCATTGGGAGAGTCCGGCAAATGTGCTTTCACCACTTCGATCAAAGCTTGCCGATCAGTGCCGCTCATCGCCGCCAGAATCGCCAAGTGATCCCTCTCCACTTTTTTCAGATGTCCTGGATCTGCGTATTTGACTGCCCTGATCAGGTGGGCCTGTTTGGCGCAATCAACAATGATCTCGACCAGCTTGCTATTATTACAGGCGGAATATTGGGCTTGATGAAATTCGATATTCAGATAGAACACTGCACGCAGATCTCCTGCAGCAATGGCGGCCGAATGGCGATTTTGAATCTCCCGCATTTTCGTCAAGATCGGTTCTGGCGCTGGCAGCGGCGTACGCATTGCAGCGGCGACTTCCATTACCTCCCGCACCTCATAGATTTCGGTCACTTCAGTCGGCGTCAGTTCGCGTACAAATGCACCGCGATTCGGGATGCGCGTGATTAATCCGGCAGCGTGCAGATCCTCGAGCACATCCCGGATGACGTGACGTTTTTCATTGAATCGTGCAGCCAAATCCTCTTCGACCAGCTTCTCTTTTGAATGAAGAATGCCAAAAACAATTTCTTCTTCCAACTGCTGAACTACATCTGCACGCATTCCAGATCCTCAGATTTTCCTGATTTTTTTGATTGCCGGGGGCTTACGTATGCAGCGCTGGCATGCCCTTTTTCCAGCACTGTTTACGTAAGCCCTAAGTGCAATTTACTGCCGGCATAATACCAAAAATTCTTCAACGATAGTGGTAAATGTATTGTTGACAATTTGTCCGACAATGTCCACAGTGAAATTCCATAACAAAAGGTGCCCAATATGAAACTTAGTAAGCTGGAGCATTACAATATAGAAACCGTAAAACCGGAAGAGACCGTCAGGTTTTACACTGAGGCCCTAGGGCTGGAAAACGCCCCACACCGCCGCCCCGACGTCAGCCGACCAGGAACCTGGATTTACGTAGGCGATGTGGCGGCCATTCATATAAATTTCGTCGAAGTCGATCAATCTGGAAAAACAGGCGCCATCGATCATGTCGCTTTTGAGGGGCACGATTACGTAGCATTTTGTCACCATCTGCGTAATCTCGGCATTGAATTCGAAACAGTGGAATCGCCGACATTAAATCTGGCACAGATATATGTTATCGATCCAAATGGCATCCGCATCGAAATCAATATCCGTGGTGAAAAACTCGGATCCTAAGGCCTGATAGTTATTCCTGACCCATTACATGTAATAGGTCAGGAACATCGCACTGTTTATAGGTCGGCGGTTATCTGCATTTCCGCAATGATTGCTCCCGTGGCCTTGCGCAGCAAACCGGCATCGTTCATCACTGTCACCAAATCGCAACCAGACGCCACCATCACACGTGCGAAAGCCACATCCGGACAAAAAATGCCGACGCGCAGATTATGAGCGCGGGCAACCTGGATAACGCGCTCTAGTTCCCTGATTACTCGTGGTGAGAGTGGATTACTAATCACACCTTCCAGCGTCATGGACAAATCGCTAGGTCCAATGTAAAGACCATGCAAACCCGGTACGCTAGCGATCTGTTCAAGATTTTCCAATGCCAGCTTAGTTTCCATCATTGCCCACGACAGCACGGCTTCATCAGCACCGTTAACGTAATCGGCACCGCCATATAAAATACCGCGCGCCGGGCCATAACTGCGGTCGCCATGAGGGGGATAACGCATCGTTCTTACGAAAGCTTCGCACTGGTCGCGCGTGTCGATCATAGGACAGATGACACCATATGCCCCCATGTCGAGCACTTTCTGAATTAGCCAGGCAGTATTGGCTGGCACCCGCACCATGGGCACTGCAGCCGTAGTTGAGATTGCTTGCAGCATACTGAGCGCTGTCTCTATATCAAACATGCCATGTTGAAGGTCAACCGTAACCGCATCGTAAGGCAAATGCGCCACCACCTCGGCGCTGTAACTGGAGCCTATCGACAACCACGCATTCAACGCGCATCTGCCCTGCTGCCATACTTCCTGTAACCCGTTTGCTCGCATATTTTTTACCTACATTAAATGTTCGACACAGCAGCACGACTCGCTTTATTGACTTAGCCGGCGGCACAGGACGGTTGCAAGAGCTAAGTGCAACACAGTTACCGAGTTGAAAGATGAGTGTAATGTTGCAAACCCATCCGCTAAGTGGATACTTCGATCGGACACCGCCAACTAAATCACTTGGACATGTTGATATTTAGAAAGTACGCAAACTTGTCCAACTTCTTTTTTCTGTATTTGGACAGATCGTTGTCTTTGGGTAAAAACATAGTTTGCAGACGAGCGCAGGCTTTTTAAAATTGCTCTAAATTACGCGCTACTCACCCGCCATGTTTTTTAGAAAAAAAGCGCGATACATTTATAGAACATGGCAGCACCCTAACGAACAGCAAGGTACTGCACTCAGTTTTACGGCCACCTCGTAATTACAAGGGTTGCCAGTCACCATCTTTCTGGTTTGATGCAGTAGCGGCGGCAATCATGCGCATACCGGCGACACCATCGGCAATGGTTGGCAGATTGCCCATCAAATCCGAGCTACCCGTACCGGTGCGGGCGGCTACCAACGCCAGCGCAGCTTCTGCATAGATATTGGCAAAAGCCAGCGGATAACCTTCCGGGTGCCCTGGCCGGAAACGCGAAGAGCGCGCGACAAAATCAGAAGTGCCGTCCTGCCCCGATCGCAGAATCATCTCTGGTGTTTGAAGCGGTCGAAAATGAAGATATTCGGCATTCTCTTCACGCCATTCAATCGAAGCCTGGTCACCATAAATACGGAATGACAAACCATGCTGGCTGCCAGTGGCGACATAGCTTGCCCACAGGCGACCAACAACACCTTCCTTATAGTCGAAATCGAGATAAGCGTTGTCATACACTTCTCGTCGCGCGGCCAACGTCTGCATGCGTGCAGACAAACGCTGCGGCAGCATGCCAGTGATATAGCTCATCAGATGATAAGCATGCGAACCGACTTCGCCAAGTACAGCTTCTTTACCCATCGATGCGGCACGAAAGCGCCAATGTCGCTGTGCTGGATCTTCCACCTCCACCGATACTCCCGGCGCACCGCCAGCAAATTCCACCTCTATCATGCGTAGACGTCCCAGCGCACCTGACCTGACCAGGTCACGCGCATGGCGAACCATGGGGAAGCCGGAATAACAATGCGTCAGTACAAACAGACGCCCCGACGATGCTACGCATGCAGCGAGTTCCTCCGCTTCCGCGACGGTCTTGGTCAGGGGTTTTTCGCAGATGACATCGATGCCCGCATTAAGAAACGCCATCGCAACGTCTTTGTGTATTTGGGGCGGCGTTGCAATCACCACCACGTCGATGCCATCTGTACGCGCCGCTTCACGCCTCGCCATATCGCGATAATCGTCGTAAATGCGATCAGGCGATACCAGCAACCCCGCGCCAGTCGCGCGCGATATTTCTTGATCAATCGAAAAGGCACCAGCGACCAGCTCATAGCAACCATCGGTTTGGTAAGCAATTCTGTGCGTTTCGCCGATGACCGAGTCAAAGCCACCGCCCACCATGCCAAGCCGCAAACGGCGGCCGAGTTTCGTTAAAATAGTTGAGTACATGTTTGTGTCCTCGTGCGAAAGTGATAGTCATTTTTGTCGTGCGCGTGCTTTTGTAAGAGTTGCTTCATATGAAACACGGATCGTATCGAGATACACAGCGCCGATTAGCACCACTCCCACCACGATCTGTTGTAAAAATGGATCCATACCAAAGACATTCAAGGCAAAGCGGATAGTCGCCATGACTAGAGCGCCGCTAACCGCTCCCATCACACTACCGCGTCCACCCATCAAACTAGCGCCACCAATGACTGCAGCAGCAATCGCATCTAGTTCATAACCGAGACCAATCCCAGGATGTGCTGAACTGACGCGTGACGACAGCACAATCGCAGCACAGCCAACAGTGAAACCGGCAAACATGTAGATTTTAATTCTTAGTCGTTTAACATTGACACCTGCACGCCTGACACTTTCTTCGCTGGCCCCACTCGCATATGTGTAGCGACCCAAGGGACGCTGGGTAAATATATAGTGAGCCAAGATAGCAACTACAGCCACAATCCAGATCGGGAATGGAATGCCTAGCAGTTCACCATTCCCGATGTAATCAAACCACTCCGGAAAGCCGTACAATGCATAACCACCAGAAAGTTTCAACGCCGTTCCTTGAGCGATTCCTAACATGCCAAGCGTGACGATGAAGGCCGGGATTCGGCCATAGGCAATCAAGAAACCATTAATGGCGCCACCTACTATACCTAGACCAATGGCAATAACCATCGCTCCAGACATCGGTATACCTAGTGAAGTAGTGGCGACCGCCATCACCACCATCGACAGCGACATCATGGTGCCGACAGAGAGATCAATACCGCCGGAAATGATTACCAGCGTCATGCCGATCGCAAGCAAAGCATTAACCGATGCCTGCAAGCTGATGGTCATCATGTTGGCAGTGCTGAAGAACGCTGGATGGATAAGCGTTATGACCAGAAAAATAACGATCAGAAGCAACAAGGGGCCGATTACATCGAATAAATGCCAGAAAGAAAATGAGAACACTTTTTCGGCTGGTGTTTCGGCTGGAGTTTTGGAGTGAATATTCGCGGACATAAGGCACCTAAGCAATAAGTTGAATTGGAGCGGTGGCAGCAGTCTTCATTTCACCGGTGATGATAATGTTGGCCAACTCTTCTTTGCTGATTGCCGAGGTCGCCACCTCGCCGACTTTGCGACCGTTTTTCATGATCACGCAGCGGTCGCACACCTCCATCACATCGTGCATATTGTGAGTGACATAAATGATTGCCATGCCACGTGCCCGCAACTCTTTCACCAGCGCCAGCACTTTGCGAGTCTGGGCGACACCGAGCGCAGCCGTCGGTTCATCCATGATGATCACACGGCAATCGGCATTGACCGCTTTGGCGATGGCGACCGATTGCCGTTGACCGCCAGACAAGTCCTTGACCATGGCATCCACGCTAGGCAAATCGACGGCAAGCTCCACCAGCAGCTCAGTGGCTCGGCGTCGCATGCGTGCAGTATCGAAAAAAGACAGGCCGGGGAATATCGATTTGCGCAGCTCCTGCCCCAAGTATAAATTAGCCACGACGCTGAGGTTGTCGCAAAGCGCCAGATCCTGGAACACCGTCTGGATACCGGCCTCAAGGGCGGCCTTTGGTGTAGGAAATTCGATTTTTTCACCCGCTAATATGATCTCTCCCTCCTCGGGTATATAGGTACCCGAAATGACTTTGATCAGCGTCGACTTACCTGCACCGTTATCACCCAGCAAAGCAACAACTTCGCCAGCATTGAACTCGATAGAAACATCGTCGAGCGCGAATAGCGCACCAAACTGCTTACGCACATTGTGAATTGAGAGAAGTGACATGTACTCTTCCTATCTTGGATAGTGTTTTTATTAATCGGACCTGAGTTGGGTAACTGCTTGGCTTTGCTCGTCATGCATTGCTTGCAATTAAAGTAACTTAGCTCTTCTGCAGGTCTATCCGCAGGGCGTAATCATCAACATTTTCTGGCGTCACAAGCAACATACCGGAGTCGATAAGTGCGGGATAATCCGAAGACTGCTTTTTGCCCGACATCAATTGCGCCAATATCTCGACCGCTTCGCTGCCCATTACATCGGGATACAAGGAAATAGTGCCTGACATTTTGTGTTCCCAGATCTGTTTGACCGCTTCGGCAACGCCATCAAAACCAACTATCTTGACCTCTGAAAACTTTCTAGCTTGGACGATATTGCCTTTGGCTTCTGCTTTTTTTGCCTCCCGCTCAAGAACTTGGCGAGCGCCTAGAGCCATCATGTCGGATGCGGCAAAAATAAGATCTATATCCTGATGGGCCGTAATAATCGCCTCGGTAGCTTGTACCCCACCCGGCAATGTCCAGCGTCCAGTAATGGAACTGGCCAGTTTAATCTCAGGGTACTTCTTGAGCGCTTCATGAAAACCTTGCGTGCGCTGCGCCGCTGTTGTGCCGCCAGGCTCACCTTCCAGCATCGCAACTTTTCCTTTCGCATTGATCAGTTTGGCGCTGAAATCGGCAGCGGCGCCCGCAGCCTTGATGTTGTCGCCCTGAATCAACGTGACATGACCATCGCCGTCTGTACTAGCGTCAACCAGTACGACAAAGATGCCTGCTTGCTTTGCCTTGCGCACCACATTACCTAAGCCCCGTGCGACCGTCGGCGCCAACACAATACCGCCAAACTCGCCACGGGCGATCAGCGCTTCGATAATGTTTATCTGATCTAGTACCGCAACATCGCTGCTGGAACTGAAACGTTCGGTAGAGATACCGAGCGTTGCTGCAGTACGTTCCGCTGCTTCAGCGATCTTGATTTGAAAAACATCATTAATGAGTGTCTTTGGCAGGATGGCGATCTTTTTGCCCGTACCAGCGATAGCGCCAAGCACCCCGCCACATGCCAGTACAGCGCTGGCTCCTAGCAGGATCTGTCCAAAACGGCGGCGCGAGAATTCTGTATTCATGTCTGCCTCTTTTTATTGGTTGCCCTTCAAGCGAGGTGCATTGGGGCCAGCATAGAATCATCGACAATTTTGTCAACAATTTATTTGACATTTGCTCTTAACCTCATCATGTTGCGCTTGCAGCACAAAGACGCGCTATTCGCACCATACAAAAACAAAATAAGGAAAAAACACGATGATCAGAATTGGCTTAATAGGCGCGGGCTTTATCGGCCAGATGCACGCATTGGCTTTCCGTAATGCCGCTATGGCAAGTTGGTCGCCCAAAATTGATATCCGCTTGGTCGCCCTGGCAGATCAGAATGTCGAACTCGCCGCAGAAGCCCAGAAGCGCTATGGTTTCGAACGCATCACTACTGACTGGCGTGAAGTGGCAGGTGCTGCTGATATTGATCTGTTGATCAACTGCGGGCCCAATCATCTTCACGCGGAACCGTCAATTGCGGCGGCCCAAGCTGGCAAGTCGGTATTCTGCGAAAAGCCACTGGCTGGTTCCGCCGATCAGGCTTATCAATTGTGGAAAGGAGTTGGGGCAACCGAAGCCACCGCAATGTGCGCCTTCATGCATAGATCAATCCCTGCGCTCAATCTGGCACGAGAAATGATCAAGTCAGGCGAGCTTGGTGAAATTCGTCATTTTCGCTCCCGCTTTTTACTCAACATGGTGACTGGCGATCCTTTGTCTTGGCGCTTCAGTCGTTCGCAAGCAGGCCTTGGTGCACTGGGCGACCTTGGATCACACCATATAGATCAAGCGCGTTTCCTGGTTGGTGAAGTGAGCTCGGTAGCCGCCATGACCAACACTTGGACTAAAGACCCAGCAGGCAAAGTGATTGACGTGAACGACGACTCCTTCGTCTGTGTTGCCCAACTGGACAACGGCGCCAGCGCCTCGTTCGAAGCGTCGCGAGTAGCCAGCGCCCATAATCTTGGCGGCTTCATTGAAATTGACGGGAGCAAGCGTTCAATCGCATTTCATATGGAGCGCCTGAACGAACTCGTTATTTACGAACCAAAACGCGGTTCGCGCACTCAGATGGTCACTCAAGCGGATCATCCCTACAGTGATTTCTGGCTGCCTATCGGCATCCAAGGCCAGCATCCACTCGGCTGGAACGAATGTTTCGCCCATCAAGCTCGACATATGCTCGAAGCGGTAGCAGCAGGCAAGCTAATTGCGCCGCGCGCAACTTTTGAGGATGGTTATCGGGTAGCCGAAATTGTGGAGACGATTGCCCGTTCGGCACAATCACGCTCATTTGAGACCGTTAACTTTCGCTCATGAAAGGGCTGTGTTTCACAAGTCCCTGTTTGCCACGACGAACTAAAATCGAGATGCGTTGCATCACGATTGAGGAACTCAACATGTTGACTGCCGCTGCCCACCCCCTGCTGGGCTGCATTGCTGACGATTTCACCGGTGCCACGGACCTTGCCAACATGCTGGTGCGCGGCGGCATGCGCACCGTGCAAAGCATCGGCATACCCGGTGCCGATGTCGCCGGCCAGCTCGACGCCGACGCTATCGTCATCGCCCTGAAGTCTCGGACCGTGCCGGCTGCCGATGCCGTGAAGGAGGCGCTCGAAGCGTTGCGCTGGCTGCGTGAGCGTGGCTGCGAACAGATTTTCTTCAAATACTGCTCGACCTTCGACTCGAGCGCGGCCGGCAATATCGGCCAGGTAAGCGAAGCCCTGCTTGGCGCACTGAACAGTGATTTCACCCTCGCGTGTCCAGCCTTCCCGGAAAACGGTCGCACGGTCTTTCGCGGGCATTTGTTCGTACAGGACCAATTACTCAGCGAGTCGGGCATGCAGCATCACCCGCTGACACCGATGACTGACGCCAATCTGGTTCGCGTGCTGCAATCGCAGACCCAGGGCAAAGTCGGCCTGCTGCGCTCTGACACCGTGTCCAAGGGAGTCGAGAGCATTCGAACCTGCATGGCGCAGCTTCGCGCCGACGGTATACGCATGGCGGTCGCCGATGCCTTGTCCAATGCGGATCTCTACGTATTGGGCGAAGCCTGCGCCGATCTTGCGCTGTTGACGGGTGGCTCGGGGCTGGCGCTGGGCTTGCCGGATAACTTTCGTCGTGCCGGTAAATTACGTGACCTGGACGCCGCTCAAGTGCCAAGGGTGGAAGGCGGCGAAGTGGTTCTCGCCGGCAGCGCTTCGCAAGCCACCAATGGGCAAGTAGCGACCTGGTTGCAGGCAGGTCGTCCGGCCTTTCGTGTCGACCCGCTGGCATTGGCTGCGGGTAATCCAGTCGTTGAGGAGGCGCTGACCTTCGTCGGTGACAGTGCAGAAACGGTACTGATCTACGCCACCAGCACCCCGGATGAGGTCAAGGCCGTACAACGTGAGTTGGGGACCGAGCGCGCGGGGAACATGGTTGAGCAGGCCATGGGCAGGATAGCCAGCGGGCTGCACAAGACAGGTATTCGTCGCTTTGTGGTCGCCGGAGGGGAAACCTCGGGGGCCGTGGTTCAGGCTCTGAATATCCAGCTATTGCGGATCGGTGCGCAAATCGACCCTGGTGTGCCCGCATGCGTCAGTACGCCTGGGGAACCACTGGCCCTGGCGCTCAAGCCCGGCAACTTTGGTGGCCCTGATTTCTTCGCCAAGGCTCTTAAACAACTGGCGGGAGTTCAAACATGAGCAGCGAAAACGCCCTGCGTGAAGAGATCTGTGACGTCGGCGGTCTGTTGTATAGCCGTGGCTACACGGTAGGTAGTGCCGGCACAACATCAGCGCCCGGCTAGAGACGGTTGGCTGATCACTCCCACGGACGCTTGCTGGGCCGTCTGGACCCGGCCTCGATTTCCAAGGTTAACCTGCTAGGGGAATGGGTCAGCGGAGACAAACCGTCAAAAACCCCGGCCTTGCACCGTCAGGTCTATGAACGGCCAAGCTTGGCATCACCGTTTTGCTGGAGCCGATCAACACCCGCGACATTCCGGGGTTTTTCCTCAACCACCAACATCAAGCACAGGCCATCTGCAAAGCAGTCGCCAAGGCCAATCTCAAGGTCCAGTTCGACATCTACCATTGTCAGATCGTAGAGGGTGACGTGGCGACGAGCACTGCGCTGGATACTGCGGTCCACTGATGTCCGCTTTGGGAAGTGGCCCTTGCTAACAGGTAGCTATCGGCCTGGACGCAGTCCTTTATGGTCACATCTGGAGCCCCAGTAAAAGCGCGTCACCGCTTCCTCTCTTTCAGAAAACCGACTGATTGGTATCGATTTCAGCCCTTCGCGACAGGCAGAAATCGGCCAAAAACAGTCATTCCCCCTACCATCATTTAGCTTCATTTTCGCGGACAGCCCATTTAGCGGTAGGCAAAGAACTGATGGGAATTGTCGCCGTCCTTTCTGCTCTAAAAATAATCAGGCCGCCCAACCAAACTGGCTGGGCGGCCTGGACACGGAACGCATTAGCACGTGGCGCTGCTCGGTTGCCCTACCGCTTAGCCGCGGCTATCAACTGCTGCTGAGCCGTTGGAAATGATCACTTCGACACGGCGATTCAGTTGACGTGACTGCGCCGTCGCTTCCTCAGCAACCGGATACTCCTCGCCGTAGCCTTTAGTGATCACGCGGCTTATATCAACCCCCAATCGTTCGAGGGCAAATGCAACGCTCTCAGCCCTGCGCTCCGACAAGTGCTGGTTGAATACATCGCCACCCACACTGTCGGTAAACCCTTCAATCCGAACCTTGCGCTCTGGATTGCTGATCAGGAAGTCGGCCAGTTGCTGTACATTGCGCTGATTGCCGGGTTTCAGGTCGGCCTTGCCGGTATCGAACAACACATCACCGAACGTCACCACTTGGCCACGCTCCGTCTGTTTGGCTTTCATCGCCTGCAAAGCTTTCAGTTGCTGAGTACGGACATCCAGCTGTACCTGGGTGCGCTCCACGTCGATGTTGCCCAATCCAGTTTCCGCTTCACGCCCGAGAATGGTCTGCTCGGCAAAGGCAATTTTTTGCTTGGCGATATACGCCAGTTGGTCGAGCTCAGGCGCACGGCGATCCTGTATGGATATCAAGTCTGCCTTTCCGAGCGCAACGAAAGCGTCTTGAGTTTCTATCGCTGCCAAGGTGCTCGATTCAGGTTTGCTCTGCAGCTGCGAATACAACTTTCGCGCCTCTACCAGTTGAGCGTTCTCCGGGGTTGCCGCGCAGCCAGCCAACATGAGGGCAAATACCGAAACCGTCGGCAGGAACAATGAAACACGCATGGTCAAATCCTCAGTTAGTTTGAGTCGAGGCTGGATTCAGGCCCGAACCAGGCGCCTGGAGCATTTCCCGCTTAAGGACCTGAATGCCGCTCTGGGCATCCGTCAACTCTTTCTGCGACTTCACGGTTCGTGCAGTGCGCTCAGCCAACGCCGCATCGATCTCGATTTGTTCGGCCAGGGTTTTGACTTGCACAAAGTTCTGTTCGCCGATGGCGCGCTCCATCAGGAAAACCTTGTCCTGGGCCGACTTCATTTGCATCGGGGCATACTCTGTTGCCCCGGCAGATACAGCACGACTGACGGCATTCTTTGCCAAGGAAATCTGTTCGTTAGGTGGCGGATTGCTCGCACATGCACTGACAAAGGCTGTCGCAGCGAACAGCAAGGACAAAGACCCCATTCGCCGGCCTGTATGTTGAATATTCATTAGATCCTCCAGACGATCTCAATTAAGTAATGCTCAAAACCTTCCTCACCGGAAAGTGAGAGGCAATAGAAGTTCACAGGGGCATTGCCGGCTGGCAATGCACGCCTCCTTACGCACCGTCATAGAGCGAATCGAACGTTGTATGGATTAAGCCCGGACGACCTCACACAGCCATGGCAGTGTCTTCAAACAGGCCCATCGTGGTGGCGGATCGATGATATTCAGCAAGATGTTTAACTCGCTGGCGTTTGGAGCATCAGCCAGTGATGCGTAGATGATCCGCCCCAGGCAGTCGAGACAAAGTGCCAGGGGCACAGTAGGACTTTCATAAATAAGCGCATGCAGAATCTGCCGTCGCTCACGACAAAACTTGTCCATGTCTATCCCATAGGACGACGCCAGGGCCCTGTTCACTATGAGCAAATCAAACGGTTCATAGGTACTGCTGGTCAGTAGCGACAGTTCCTCGAAAGTACGGACCGGAGCGATTCGGTAGTAATCGAGACGGTTCAACAACTTTTCGATGCGCAAGAGCTGGTCGTGACGCTCATCGGCAATCAATATTCGCAGGGCTTTATTAGTCATGTGATGAACCATCAACATTAATCGGAAGGAGGTGAGTACAGCTGATGCCTGACTACCCAAAACCCTGCAGAGGCTCCTGAGCCTGTTCCATCCATTGCAGTAAATCGTTGCCACTCATGGGCTTGGCGCGCCAAAAACCCTGCCCTTGGATACAACCCAAGTTCAGCAACTGCTGTCGTTGCTCATCGGTCTCAATGCCTTCGATAACTACCGACATCCCTAAAGTTTCACCCAAGGCCAAGGTGCTGCTGACCACGGCTCGGCATCGAGGCTCGTGCATCAGAGTTCGGACAAACTCGGCATCCAGTTTGATTTCGTTGAAGGGCAGCTGACACAACCGTTGAAGGGAGGAAAAGCCCGCACCAAAGTCGTCGATGGACAAGTTGCAGCCCATCATCCGTAAGCGAAACAGACACTCCAGGCTCGTTTCTGACACTTGCAGCAGTCCACTCTCAACCAACTCGAACGTCAGGCCCGACCCGCGTGCGCCATGTTCGGTTAACAACGACCTGATCTGCGACGCAAGAGAGCTATTGGACAATTGCGCAGCTTGCAGATTGAAGGCGAAGTTGAGGTCATGCCCGAGTTTTTTCAGTTGCTGTTGCAATACCAAGGCGCGAGGCAGTTGCTGGAAAAGTAGTTCATCCATCAATCCGCACCGTTCCAGAGCCGGTATAAAAAAAGCGGGGGACAGGACCTCGCCGGAGGGTTGTCGACAGCGAGCCAGCACCTCAACGCCTGTGACTTCACCTGTCTTCAGGTTGAATTTCGGTTGATAAAAAGCGCAGAACTCATTGGCAGCAAAGGCCTGACAAACCTGAACATCGTCAGGAAACGTTATCGGATCCACTGAAACAGTTCCGATAGACGGCACACTGGCGTGCTTTTTTAGCAACTGCTCCAACGACTCATAGTGCAGCGGCTTTCCGACATCGCCGAGCAGTTCCAGATTTAACAAGGAAACAATCTGACGCACCGTACGGCGTAGATCGACTGAAAGAGAACTGCTGATGATCACCGACCCTACAAGCCCCGAATGGCCGACAGCTTGCAGAAACTCCAGGCCGTCCATGCCCTCCATACGCAAATCACAGAGCGCAATGTCTACCGGGCCGACCTCATCTAAAACGGCCAGCGCCTCTGCGCCGTCCGCAGCCTGGAATACTTCTTTGCATCCCAATTGCTGCAACATGCTGACGGCAATCGAGCGCTGAAATGAATGGTCCTCAAGGACGATGACACGCAGAGAAGAAATAGACATTCGACCAATCCTCGGGAAATGCTGTCACTCATCTTGCGTCACCGTCCGATGAAACAACCGAGGCAACGTCCTCAGTTGCTGTAAGAAATTTCCCAGTGAATGCCGCTGGAAGCCGTGGCAGAAATGATCGATAAAAAAAGCCCAGCAAAAGCTGGGCAAAAGAGGGAGCACGGTACTCACCACAGATAGCGATATCCGATCGTCACACCCCATGGCTGTTCGATGTCATGGCCTTTGGCGTACTCGGCATCGATTGAAACCTTACTCTTCTCGCTGACTTGCAAAATCCCACCAAAACCAAGCTCCGCCCGACTACCCGGCAGCTCGGAGTTGAGCTTGTTCCCGTTCACGGTTACATGGCTGTCGCCGGCGTGCTCCGTGATGTAGGACGCTTTGACGTAAGGCTGCGCTTTCATGCCATTGGCGAGCTCCAGACTACGACCGAAGAGCGAGCCAACGCGACTTTGCAATGAGTCCATCGCCTGCGAGTCGACACGCAGGCCATTGCTGGCCGTATATCGGGCACCTGCGGTACGGGTCGCGCTGAGTTGGATTTGTGGCTCGACGAACCAGCCATCCTTCAACGCGATGTGCTTGCCGACTTCCACACTCATGCCATAGCCGTCGGTGTCGTAGGAACCTTTGACCGCATTACCCAGGTTGGTCGGCAGCTTGAGGTCCTGGTCGAAACGGCTGTATTTGACGACGCTGTCGACGTACACGCCGTTATCGTTCAGGTAAGTGGCGTAGGCCCCCACCATCTTGCTGTCGATCTTGCCAGACGCCCCTTCGCCAAAGTTCAGATCAGACTGGGCGGTGCCCACCATGCCACCGACATAGACCTTGCCATTGGCCAGCGGTATCGCCTTGTCCGCGCCGATCTCAACCCCGGTATTGTTCTGGCTGAAGGCCCGGCTGGAATGCTCGGAAAGGTTGTAACGACTGCCGATAGCCCGGGTCCAGACGCCGCCCTCGTCCTTGCCCAGACGCAGTTCGCCCAAGCGTTTGACCAGCGTGTTCATCTGCGCACTCCACAAGGTCGCGGCTGCGGTCTGTGAAGCGATGGCCGCATTGGCACCGTTGGACAGATGTCCAGGAGCAGGAGTGATCGGATCAGTCGGATCGATGGGTACTCCTGCAGTGTTTACGAGGAACCAGTCGTTGCCCTTCTGTTCCAGGGTGTAACGAAAGGCACCCGCATCCACATGCTCGCCATACAAGCCAAAACGCCCAGCACCACCGCTACCGTCCACCAGCATCAACTGCCCGTTCGCCGTGGCAGGCTCACTACCGGAGTCTTCCACCACCAGCGTATGTTCACCCTCAATCTGGCCACCGACCTTGAGCAGATTGCCCTGGAGGGTCGCCAGGTCAGTGTTCATCAGGAATGAACCGTTACCCGTCAGGTCGCCATCAATGGTCAGTGTGCTGAAGGGATGGCCGACAAAACTCACCTGACCCTCATTCAAGTGCAAGCGGCCGATTTGCGAATCGTCCGTCATCTGCCAGAGGCTTTGGCCCAGCGTCAGGCTATTGAGGCCATGGGCGTCGCCCTTGAAGCTGGAGTGATCCCGCAACTCAAGCTGGGCGTTGTGGGCATCCGCGCGGATACCCCCCACCAGCTGCGACCGGGTGGCAGTGATCCGCACATCCTCGCTATCGACCAACGAGCCGTCGGCCATCAAACGTTTTTCCACCGCCAACAGGGTTTGCCCGCTGATCTGTGAGTCGCTGAAATCAATGCTCGCACTCCCGCCCTGCACGCTGAGGGCGCGGCCATTGGCGGCGCTGATCGAACTGCTCTGTAGCTCGAAGGTGTTGCTCACGCCAGCAGTGGCCAACGATTGCAGGCCAATGCTGTCCGTACCGTCAGCATCGACCGCTACGTTACTCAGGCGCAAGGTACCGCCATTGTTGGCTTGAAGTACCCTGGCGCTCACACCTGTGAGTTGCACCGAGCTATTGCTCACATCAATGGTCGAGCCGGAATACGCTGCCAGACCAATAGCGGTCTCTGTGCTGCTCAGGTCGACATTGTTCAGAGTGATCTGCGAGCGGTCGGAAGCAAAAGCACCCACACTGTTGGTGCCG
This sequence comes from Pseudomonas sp. AL03, assembly GCF_029960815.1. Taxonomy (GTDB): domain Bacteria; phylum Pseudomonadota; class Gammaproteobacteria; order Pseudomonadales; family Pseudomonadaceae; genus Aquipseudomonas. Next base: position 67,390 of record NZ_JASBRE010000001.1, on the reverse strand, counting down.
ACCTGCAACGAGAGGTTCTGGCCATCGATGGCCGATTCATTGCCCGCGTACAACGCGTAGGCCAGATTGCCGTTGGTATGTACTTGTCCGCCGTTGAGGCTGGCGTTGCCGCCCAGCTGGGTAAAGACCCCGATGGCTCCGTCACCCTGGGTATCGATACTCAGGTTGTTTGCGACCAATTGGCTGTCGTCATCCGGCACCCAGACACCAAAGGCGTTGGCCCCTGTGGTGAAGATCTGAGTACCGCTGAGAGTCGCCGTGGCATTGCGGTTGACGTTAACGCCGATGGCGTTGTCACCTGAGGTACGAATCACCGTAGCGTCTACCGTGGCGAGCGCCCGCTGACTGTCGCTAGAACCCAGTAGATAGATGCCATGAGCGTTATTGCCAGAAGTCTGCAGCGTGCTGTTACGGACATTGATCGCGCTGTCATCAAGCACGTTGATTGCCGAAGAAAAGCGCCCGCGGGTGTTGAGCGTCAACCCATCGGCCTGGACCTGTGCACCTCGCACAAGATTCAGGGCAAACGAATTGTCACCCCGGGTACTGATCTGCGTATCGTCCAACTCCCCCGTGTTGTTTGAACCCGCAAAGCTTAAGCCATGGCTCGCATCACCGAGGGCCACGATACTTGAACCTCTGACAAAGATGCTTGTATTGGCCCCGGACAAGAGCACGCCATGACTTGACTGGCCGTCGGCAGTTACCGAGCTGTCGGTAATTGCCACGGTGAGGTTGCTACCTGGAACACTGATGCCCGGATGGTTATCACCGACGACATCAATAATCTGCTGATCGAATTCGAGGTCGGCGGCGCTCAAAAGTTGTTGATCATGCGCAATCAAAACCACACTCGCGGCCAATGTCAGGGCGAAACGCGGCATACGAGACATAAGGTGTCCTTTCTTATATTCGGCAAATAGAAGAGCGCATCGCAATAATTGCTAAAGCGAAGGTCTTCCGAAGTGTGGAACTGCGACGAGTGAGTAGCAGCTGGTTGTGGGGCGTTGGCTATCGTTGGAAGGACAGTGTCATATAGGACACTGTGGTTAATAACTACTGATCTGAAACGTTAAATTCGCCTCTAAGGTCTTGGCATCTCGGGTGCGCAATTCGGTCATGGGAACTTGCGGCTTGAACTCAATTTGCATTGATAACGTAGAACCCTCTACCGGCAGTCCACCGCTCACCGGTATGACTCGGTCACCTGGCATTGCCTCAATCGAAGAACCTGAAGTACTTGGCGGAGCACCTATTGACTGCACTTTCGCCAGATTGACGCTGCGCCCGTCGAGCGAGGCATTGCTGAGAATCACACTGACCTGCCCCTGCTGCGCGAATCGAAATTGCTCACCCTGTCCGGCGCCCCGTAACTGGATCAGGAGTTTTGCCGCCTGAGGACAACTAGCGTTCAGACTGACGATTCGATTACCCAGTGCGTGCATTGCGTTGGCGCTGGCAGGATCATTCGACCCTGGTTGCATGACCCGCCCGAAGTCTACGCTCGAGTCGCTGAGGGTAATGTGGCATTCCTGCGCAGCGAAGGTCTGCTCAGCCAGAAACAACCCGTAAATCAAGCAGGTCACCACAGCAACTGATTTCAAATGACGAATTTCAAACTTCATATCGGTTCCTGGCCCGGCGACGGGTCGTCAATCAGCCGGCCGTACAAGTGGCCTTGGCGGTTTCGAAATAGACATTCAAGTCCGGATCAACCGGGAGCTCAAAATGGATGGCGCAGGATTTGCCCTCGCCCTCGCCCTGGCTTATGCTGAGAGCGTCGGTCAGTTGACCATTGGTGATAAACACCTTGCCGTCATCCACCACGGTGGTGACGAACTTGCCCTTGCCGTCTAGCACAGCTGCACCCTTGGCAATCGGCTTTCCGTCCGAGCCGCTGATTTGCAGTAAGGCCCGACGGGATTTGATAACAGGGAAGTCCAGCTTGTTAACGGAGCCACGACCGGCGCTAACAGCTTTGAAACCATTCTGAATATCAACGTTACGAGGCAGGCTCTTCGTTTCGATTTCAACGCGAGTATTCTGGTAAGCATTGAGCTGAGGGATTACCGCGTTGCCCCAAGGGTCTGTCCAGACTGGGCCACTTGGCGTGTTCAACTTCACGCCACCCACATCACCCACTTTGGCTACACCAAAAGTGTCTGCCAATTGATAGGGCGACAGCGTCACACCACCTCCATGCACGGCCACACCACCGCGTAATTGACCGCTGTAGGTCGTGGTGTCAGGGCCGTTGCGGGCATAGCCGAGGTTAACCTGCGCGTAACGCGGTAACAGGTTCACGTTACCGGAAAAGTCCTGCTCCTTGCGCTGAACATCCCGTTCAGCGGTCAGGCGATATTTGGCAAAGTCCCCGCTGTTGTCATCGAAGGTAGTCCCGAAGCGGGTGTTACCGTTGCGCTTGTTGGCATACCCACGAACGCTACGATTGCCACCCAAGGGAACGCTAACGGTAAGGTACATGGCAGTGCCTTCGTCAGCATTGCTACGTCTACCAAAATCACTATCGTAGTTATCGGTTCCCCCAAGGTTACGTTCCAAATTCAGACTGACCGTTGCATGTTTAAACGGTTTGTTCCATGACGCCGTTGCATGGCGCGTGGCGCGGCCATCAAAAGTATTACCCGCTGAGTAACCAGCGGTCAGGCTTCCCAGCCATTCATCGCTCCAGCCGATATTAACGCCGTACTGATCTCGATTGATGGTCTCGAAGTAACCGGGCGTATTGACGCGGGTGGTATCAAGAAGGTCGCGAAACCCTTTTGTCTGACGAGTAACGTTGAAACCGGCGTTGAAATTTCTGGTAACGCTGGTGCTGATGCTAAAGCTAGCCTGGGTGCCTCTTACACCTTCCTCGCTGGCGTTCGCCACAGTGTTGCGAAAGCTGACAAAGGTGCTGGGGGTAAGATTCGAATCCAGAGTCCACGCCGCTGCTTGATAACCGTTGTTGCTGACCATCAAACCGGTAGAAAGCTTATTTGTGGGGTTCAACAACCAACCACCTGACCCGGTCACTACCATCGGCGACTGCTGATCGTCATTTTCAAACGTGCGAACTTTACCTGCCGCTACCGAATAACCCGGCGCGCTTAGCGAGCCCTGCACCAACGACGCCGCAGCGACTGCGAAACTACGTTGCTCGCCGTTGGCTTCGATCACACGCACGTCAAGGTCGGTAAATCCATTAAGTAGTTGCACATTGGGCAGGCTGAACGGCCCAGCCGGAACGAGAGAGGTATGGATGAGTGCGCCCGCCTGACGAACTTCTACCCTCGCCGAGCTCTGGGCGATGCCTTCGACAGTAGCACCGCCTATGCTCTTACCTTGCAGACCAGCGTCCGGCACCATCTGCGCACCGGTGATAGCGGCGCCCGGAAAAACCGAGTTACGGATGTTGATCTGACCGGCCTGTAAGGTAGACTGCAAAGGAACAAACGTTTTTTGTCCATAGGTGTAAAGAGACTGAAAATTACGCTTGTGGTTCACCACGCTGAATGATTGACGACTGCGCACAATCCAGTCGCCGGCATTGAAACCCACTTCAGTGTTAGTAGAGTAATAATTGCTTTCACCGCCGGAGAACTGACTGTTCTGCCCCAACACTTCATAGTTGAACAAGCCCGCAGTTCCACCAGTCTGATATATCCCCTGATCTTCACTAACCGGGCGCAAAGCATCGGAGCTTACAAGCAGTGACACTTCTTCCTTATTTGGCCGCAACTCAATCTCTGTTTGTGGAAAGGCAGCAAGAAAATTGTAGCAGGCGACGTCATCGGAACCGACTTCGTTGCCGATCAGGAAGCGGTCACCTGGAACCACCAAGTTGGCTTGGTCAAGCAACTGCTTGGTGAAACACAGCTGACCATCTTCGTCAAAACGTGCCTGCACACTACCGCGCTTGCTACCATTGACCTGAAGCGCGACTTGCCGATCTCTGGCAGAAAAGCGTGGAGCCTTGCTGAAATACTCGCCAACTTTGGGATTAAGCCCTCGGCTTTTTAGCATCTCCAGGTCAAACGTAGCAGCCTGAGGCGCGCCATTCGACGCTGGGCTGGCCTCCGGCATAACGCCAACAGCCGAGGCCTTCGCGCCATACGCGCCCCCGCCAATCAAGGTGGCAATGATGACTATAAACGGATGGAAAGGGTTGGCGGGAACTGCAACAAGGGTATTTCGCGCAGCCGTTCGTACTGGATACGCTGTCGCAGGCAAGTAAGTCATGGAATGCACCATCAGAAAAGTCGGGACGTAATCACTGCTGGGTCAATGGTGCGTCGAAAGGTTTGGAGGCATAGCCGTACGTGGTGGCCGGGAATATCTGCACGGTCGCATCCGCCGCCAAGTGAGTGCCACCTGGCAATTCAAAATGATCAGTCATGCCTGGCAAGATGTAGGTGCGCGGCAACGTCAGCGGAATTTTCGCCGGCATCACGTTGACTTGCTGATTCATGCGCACCACATAACGACTGTCGTTGGTGACCGTCAGAGTTGTGCCGCTGACCGACCACCGGAGCAACGTCCAGGGATCGTTTTTAAGGGGTAAATCTCCGGGGGTAATCAACACCGGCAGGTTCTGGCGCACGGTGACGCCGATCTGCGGTGGCGCATTCGGGTCTTTCTGCGGAATCCCTTCGAAATTCACTCGTTTCAAACGTTGAGTGGTGATGGGTTTTTCCGATTGGACGATAAATCGTACCAATTGCTTCTCGCCGGCTTCCACCCGGGCAACAGGTGGCGTCGCGATAACCAGACTTTCTACATCTTCCGGCAGATTTTCCAGTGATGTATACAACAAGGCCACCTGGCTGTCAGAGTTGGTCACTGTAATGGTGCCCTCGCCGTCTGCGACGTTAATCAATACAACGGAAGTTTCCGGAATCATGCCTGCTGCTTGCGACACGCCAGAGAGGGTCAAAGCCACGACAAACGACAAACAAATGACAAAAGTACTTTCAGTTTTAAACACGCAAACACCTCTACGATTTAATATACTATCACCCCTAAAAAATCCGACGACACTCATAAATCGGACATACACCGCATACGAATCATATGGCGAAAAACCAGAAGATAAAAAATGCGCCCGCAAAAGCAGCGGGCGCAATCTAAGTTTGCTTAGAGATAGCGAACTGTCATAGTAGATAAGCCATCAAGGGTAATCGCGGTGGACAGATCGAGTGTACTGGTTGGCGCAATTGTCGCGCCGACGCGGAGTGTTCCCGCAATATCTGTGTATGCCCCTGGAATCAATGTACCGACTGGAGCGTAAGACTGAATGACAGTGCCATCACTAGCAACAGGCGAGCCACCAGCGTTTCCAAGAGTCCAAGGCCCATTGCCCTGTTTGAAAATAATATCTACCGTCGTACCATCACCGGTCGTTAGGCCTGTCATATGAGTTACTCCGTATCTGCCAATTTTGGCGACACCCTGTGTACCCAGACCAAAAGCAAACCCGCCACCAGAAATGCTAGAACCCGCGCGACTGTCACCCCATGAAGTACCAATCGAAATAGGCGCGTCACAATGAATAACATAAGTAATGTCTTTGGCTGCAAGTGGTGTGGCAACACTTGCACTCAACGATGCGGTGGGGATGTTGCCATAGTCAACAACGCCACCGCCGGCGAAAGTTGGCGTGCATGCAGTTGGAGCAATAGTACCAATCACTCGTAGATCTGCTGTATCAACTGCAAATGCGCTGGTAGCACTCAATGCCAACAACGAACCCAGCAGCGCTTTTTTAGGAAAATTCATAGCCAATTACCTGTAGTAAGCAGAAATCCAAAGAAAGGTTATTGGTGCCAAGGTTTATTGTGTCTGCACCTTGTACCCTTTCACCTGTCACTAAGGATATGTAGGTAACAATGCCAAAAACAGATGAAGCAGCCCAAGATCTTGTAGGGAATTTCCCACTCGCTTCAGATCTGCTAAAGAACGACGACGCACGGGCAGCGAAATGGACTACACAAACGCAAGGATGGAGAAGGCGAGGGGCGGAGCGCAGTGGTTATTTCCACGTAATGAATTGAATGTTCGCGTGATAGCATCACCCACATCAACATCTAGAACACGCTTCGCCTCTGGCTGTCAGCGCAGCCGAGCCTCAAACGTTTTGAACATGCTTTTTCAAAGCGGTCGCCAATTCTGACATCTCAAGTTTCAACGTAGCAACCACCTGCTTCAGCACCTGCACATCGTCCGTCGCTTCACAAACGGCCTCCACTTGCTCGCAAGCGGCGATCTCGGGTCGGTCCAGACCGGGCCGCTCGGGGTGGTGAGCTTTACCCCGCCGACATCCCGCACCTTGGCCACGCCAAGCTGGTTCCGGCCGGCAATTCAAAGTGGTTCGTCTGGCCAGGCAGGATGTACGTCCTCGGCAGCGTCAATTTGATTTTGGCCAGCATGACATTGAACAGTTGATTGAGCCGCACGATATGACGACTGTCGTTCTTCACCGTCAAGGCTTTCCCTTTGATCGACCATTGCAGCAAGGATCGGACTCGAGGGGCAGGTCCGCCGTAGTAATCAATACCGGCAAGTTCTGGCGTACGGTCACACCGATCTTCGCCGGAGCGTTGGTATTAACTTGATTAAGTCTGGCACATACAAAAGCACAAGCTGAGCTTGCGAATCAAAATCAAATCCAGCCTTTTAATATTGCGCCCGCCAGAGCGGGCACAATGTGGCTCAGGCAAAGTTACAAATAACGAACCGAAATAGTGGACAGGCCGTCCAGAGTAATTGAGCTCGACAAGTCCAAAGTACTGGTGGGTGCAATACGTGCAACAACACTCAAAACACCAGAAAAGTTTGTATAACTTCCTGGCACCAACGTGCCCGTTGGGGCATATGAATACATACGGACTCCGTCATTGGTTTGTCGAGGATCGGTCGAAAGCACCCAAGCAGAAGCAGCGTTATTTTTCTGAATTATATCCACTGGCGCGCCGTCGGCTGTAGCACCGCCAACAATCTGGGTAATTCTGTAATATCCGATCTTAGCCGCATCTTGTAAACCAAGACCAAAAGCATCGACAGCACCGAGATAAGCAGTACCCGCGCGATTATCACTCCATGAGGTGGCAATACTGATTGGAGCATCACATGAAATGGTATATGCAATTGTATGAGCCGCAAGCAAAGTTAGATTAGTCGCACTCAACGAGGCTGTCGGGATATTTCCGTAATCAACAGTAGCGCCGCTTCCGAACGTTGGAGTGCATGCAGTTGGAGCAATGGTACCAATCACTCGCAGATCGGCCGTATCAACTGCAAATGCGCTGGTAGCACTCAGCGCCAACAACGAACCCAACAACGCTTTTTTAGGGGAGTTCATAGCTAGTTACCTGTAGTAAGCAAAAATCCAAAGAAAGGTTATTGGCGCCAAAGTTTATTGTGTCTTCACCTTGTACACTTTCACCTATTACTAAGGATATATAGGTGACAATTCCAGAAACAGATGAAGCGGCCCAAGATCATGTAGGGAATTTCTTACAAACTTCAGATCCAACAGAACGGCCGGCGTAATTGACTACGTAAACGCAACGACGCGAGGAGGTTAGGGATTCGGAGCGCACTGATATCTCAACGCGATGAGTTGAATATTCGGGTGACATAACCCCATGAACATCTAAAACAGGCCTCGCCTCTGGCTGTCAGGGCAGCAGGGCCTCAAACGTGTTGAGCATAGCTTTTCAAAGCTGTCGCCAATTCCGACATCTCAAGCTTCAACGTTGCGACCACCTGCTCAAGCAGCTGCACATCGTCCGTCGCGTCACAAACAGCTTCTACTTGCTCGCAAGCGGCGATCAGCCGTTTGGCCTTGACGATACGCGCCCCGCCTTTGACTTTATGAGCAAGGTCCGAGAGTGCCAGCAGATCTTCCTCAAACAGGAATCCGGGCAACCGTGCCAGATCTTCCTGGTTGCTGACAGCCAGATCGTCCAGTAACGCCTGCATCGCCGCGCTATCGCCACGGACCAGTTGCTCGAGGTTCGTAAAGTCGATGCTGTCTGTTGTGGTCGGCTCTGAATGCTCCTCCTCGGGGAATGCCTTCGCATCGACCAAGTCCAAGCGCTGCCCCAACGCTTTCAGGCTGATGGGTTTAAACAGGCAGTCATCCATGCCCGCCTCCAGACAACGGTCTTTTTCATCCGGTTGGGCGTTGGCGGTAAACCCTATGATCAGGCACCGCGGCTTGTCGTGCTCCCTCTCCTCGTCACGAATCGCGCGCGTCAGCGCATAGCCATTCATGATCGGCATGTTGCAGTCAGTAATGACGACATCGAAATGTTGATTGCGCCACGCTCGCAAACCATGGGCGCCGTCCTGCGCCTCAACGACTTTGTGCCCCAGATAACCCAGTTGTTTGGACAGCAGCAGCCGGTTGGCGGGATAGTCATCGACCACCAGAATGCTTAACTCCTGATGGCTCAAGGAGATCTCGGCGACAGGCGACTCGACACTGGCAAGGCGCTCAAGAACGGGCAAATCGAGCAGCACTTCGATTTGCGTACCTTCACCCAACACGCTGTGCAACTGCAATTGCCCGCCCATCATTTCACAGAGGGTGCGGCTGATGACCAGGCCCAACCCCGAACCGCTGCGTGCCGATTGAGTGTTGTTGCTGGCCTGGCTGAAGGGGCTGAACAGCCTCTGCTGGTCCTCGCTGGAGATGCCCATGCCGCTGTCTTCAACCCGCAGTTGAATACACAATTGCTCATCGGCGCTGGCCGGCAGCACTTTGAGGGTCAGACGAATCTCACCCTCGGTGGTGAACTTGATCGCGTTGCTCAACAGGTTGGAAACAATCTGTTTAAAGCGCAGCGGATCAATCAATACGTCGCAATCGGCCTCCACAGCGAGATCCAGCAGCAGTTGCAAATGTTTCTGCTCGGCCAGCCCTTCAAAGATGCGTGCCAAAGACGTGACCAGCTCCCGAAGATTGGCCCGCTCCGGGGTCAGCGACAGCTTGCCCGACTCGATGCGTGCGATATCCAGAATGTCGCCGATCAGGTCGAGCAAGCCATGCGCGGCGCCTGAGGCCACCTCGATCGCAAACCGGTCGAGCACGCCTTGATCCGCCTTTTTCAGCGCCAGTTCAAGCATGCCGATGACGGCGTTCATCGGGGTGCGGATTTCATGGCTCATGGTCGCCAGGAAGGTCGTCTTCGCCCGGTTCGCCTCCTGAACCATGCCCAGGAGCAGTTGCCGCTCACTGATGTCGATCCAGCCAGCGATCATGCCGATGACCGCGCCGTCACTGTCTTTGTAGGGCAGCATCCAGTGGTAAATCGTTAACCTGCGACCATCTGTGAGGGTCAACTCGCGATCCTGGATGCGCGCAACGCCTTCTTCCATGACCTTGAGATATTCCGCATGGTAGTCAGCCGCTTCCGCAGGATCGGCAAACATGCTCTCGGTGATGAGTTTGCCCATGGCCTCGTCGCGGTTGAGCCCAAACACGTCCAGGTAGCCGCTGTTACAGATCATCATGCGACCGTTGCGGTCACGGACATAGATCGGGTGCGGCGTCCCATCGATCAGGACTCGCATGAACTCCAGTTGATTGCTCAGCGCTAGCTCTGCCTCTTCGCGCCTACGAATCAAGCGCCGCAAATAGGCAATCCAGGCAACGGCCATCAGCAGCAGAGCGCCGGCAATGGAGAAGCCCTGAATGATTGCCGCGCGATTGCGTAACCAGTAGTTGTCATCGATGACCACCTCGCTGCGCCAGCGATTGGTGAGCTCCGCCATCTCCTCAGGCGAGATGCTGAGTAGCGCCTTGTCCAAAATCGAGTACAACTCCAATGCACCTCGATTGGTTGCAAAAGAAACCCTTGCAGGTTCAACACCCACGGTACTGGTGATCTGCAAGCGCCCCGGATACAGCTGGGAAATCATATAGCGAGCACTGAGCAATGAGTTGACACCCGCATCGACCTCGCCTTGGGCGACCATTTCCATGGCCTGGCCGGCGTTGTCGACGTAGACAATGCGAATTTGAGGATAGGTGCGGACAATGTCGTCGCGCAGCACCACGCCGCGGATCAGCGCCAGGCTTTTTCCAGCCATGTCGTTGAGCGTTTCGGGACTGCCGACCGCCTTGCGACTCACTAACACAAAAGGAGTGGTCAGATAGGGTCGAGTGAAACGCATATCCCCTTCACGCTCGGTACTAGGGGTCAATGCCGCGATTACATCCGCCTTGCCATCGTGCAGATTATCGATCTGTCGAACCATCGAATCGCCGCGTAACACGACAAACTTCAGCCCGGTTCGTAGACTCACCTTGGCCAGTACATCCGCACTGATCCCCCGCAGCTCACCCTTTTCGTCAAAGAAAGATATCGGCAAGAAGCTTTCCATCGCCGCAACCGTTACCAGCGGGTGTGTCTCCAACCAGCGCTGTTCCCGAGCATTGAGCTGCAAGCGATTTTGTCCAGGGATGTACATTTCACCTGCACCCCACCGACGCAGGATGGTCATGCGCTCATCAATCGGCACCGCCGCCAGGGCCTCATTGATGATGTGCAACAGACGGGTATTTTCGGTGGACAAGGCGAAAGCGAAACGGCTGCCGTCAATACGGGAAAAATCCGTCAATTGCACGTTGTTAGATAGTTCATGCTGATGAGGTAATTGGCGCTGATCGCGTCGCCCAGGTAGACATCCGCTTTGCCGAACGCCACGGCGCCGATGGCACTCAAGGTCGAAGGGTAAAGCTGCAGTTCTGCGTCGGGGTAGAACTTGCTGACACTTTGCGAAGGCCGGTAGTGATAAAGCATGGCGATTTTTTTACCGGACAGGTCCGGCACCAAGGGCGTTCTATCATCGCTGCGGGTGACCAGCATCGGCTGGTCATCGGTGTAAGCAGTGGACAGCACTATGCCGGGATCGATCTCTTCAAAACCGTTGGCGGTGCCTAATAGGTCGACCTCGCCATCTTTCAGGGCGCGGATGAGCTCCGCCCTGGAGTCATAGCGGCGAATAAACACCTGGACGTGCAGTAGTTGAGCGAGAAGCCCTGCGTAATCTGCGGTAAGCCCTTCGTAGTCACGGCTATTGGTGGTCAAATCGAAAGGCGGATAATCCGGAGCCGATATACCCAGGTGCAACGTGCCTTTTTGTCGCAACCAACTCCAGTCTTTTTCATCCAGCGCAACCTGGTAGCCTTCGACCCTGGATCGCCCAAGCAACTTCAGGGTTTCTGGTTCTGCCTCTATGTCGGCGACTGCCAAAGCTCCCACAAATGCCGGACACAGCACCAATAGCAGCGCCAGACATAACCGCTGAGAGGCCCCCATCAGATCAAGTTGTTACGTTTTGCCAAGTCCGACAGGTGCACCAAAGAGCTCACGTTGAGCTTTTCGATCAGTCGGGCTTTGTAGGTACTGATGGTCTTGTTGCTGAGCAACATGTCTTCTCCAATCTGCTTGTTGGACAATCCTTTGGCGAGCTGCTGCAGAATGGACAACTCTCGGTCGGAAAGGCTCTGGATCAAAGCCATCTCGGTAGCATTCGCATCGTCTCTTCGCACCGAATTCACCGTCAGATCAGGAAAAAACGTATAGCCAGACTTGATTGCGTTGATGGCTTTCACCAGCTCATCCAGATCATCGACCTTGGAAACGTAACCCGCGGCCCCGGCTCTCATGCAACGCATCGAAAAAAAAGCAGCCGATAAGGACGTAAGGACCAATACCTTGACCGGCAGTTTCAACGCCGAGATTCTGTTCAGTGCGTCCAGACCATCGACGCCCGGCATGGAGATATCCAGTAGCAGGAGATTGGGTTGGTGTTCGCGGGTTAGCTGCACCGCGTCGGCCCCATTGTCCGCTTCGGCGACCACCTCATACTGTTCCTGCTTCAGGATCATTCTTACGGCGGACCGAATGAACGGATGATCGTCCACAATCATGGCTTTAAGCATCTGAACCTCTGAAAAAGGCGAAATGGTGTGGTAGGGCAGAATGGATAACTGATCGCCTGTTTGTACACAGAAAAGCATCCGGTGCTAACTTAAATTCACAGCTCCAGAATAGTGGAATATTTCGCAAGTAAGCTGAGACAAGGTGTGCGGCGGGTCCCGTCATCTGGAGGAATGAGACGGTTCTCAATAACGAGACAGAAGTGCGTGGCTCAATCCTGCAGGCGCGACTGTGATTGGATTTTGCAGCCACGTCAGAAGCTCGTGCGATGACATTGGCTGCGCATAGTAAAAACCCTGCCCCAGTACACAGCCCATTTCGATTAAAGCAAGACACTCTTTCTCGTCGCTGACCCCTTCAATCACCAGTTCCATGTTCAGTGATTGAGCCAAGGCGATGGTGCTGGCTATCACGGCTTTGCTTCTGGGTTCTCGAATGCTTTGAACAAACTCACCATCCAATTTGATTTCCGTGAATGGTAACTGGCAAAGCAACTTTAACGAAGAGAAGCCCACACCAAAATCATCGATCGAAAGTCCGCATCCCATCATGCGCAGCCGCAGCAGACTTTCTTGAGTACCTGATGGAATCTCAAGCAAGCCATTCTCTGCTAGCTCGAACGTCAGATCAGCTCCCTCCAGCTCATGACGTCGCAGCGCTTCACGAATATGATCCGTTAATCCAGTGCCTTGCAGCTGAGAGGCATGGAGATTAAAAGACAGCTTCAGTGGCCGTGTCTGTCGATGCAACACTCTGAGCAAGCTCAGCCCCTGCTCCAGCAGTTGCTTGAACATCTCATCGATCAAATCGTAGGCCAGCACTGCTGCCAAGAAGTCTCTGGGCAGTAGAAGCCCTTTCGAAGGATGCTGCCAACGGGCTAAAACCTCAGCCCCGGCGACTTTACCGCTGGCCAGCAAAAACTTGGGTTGGAAGAAGGCACGAAACTCGCCCAAGGCTAGCCCACGGCGGATGTCATCCTCACTGGGTAGCGTGCTTGCCGGCACCAGGACTGGGGAAGCCGCCAAGCATTTGCGTTTGTATCGCTGCAATATTTTTTGCAGCGGTTTCAACTGTATGGGCGTGCTCAACGTCCCCAAAAGTTCGAGGCCTGAAAATGAGGCCATCTGTTCGATCGCCCGCTGCAACTGCGGCTGAAACTCACAATAGAGAATGACGGCACGAACCATCGAAAACTGACCGGCACAGTTTAAAAAATCGAGGCAATCCATTCCCTTATGCCCCAAGTCACACAGGGCAACATCAACACCCCCGTGCCTTTGCATCAGTGCCAACGCTTGCTCGCCGCTGCGGGCCTGCAAAATGTCGGAAACACCTGACTGCTGCAAAGCAGAGACGACCACACTGCGCTGGAAAGAATGATTTTCTAGAACGAGAACACGCGGTGAGGTCATTTGTAGTCCGCCGATACCTTGAGGCCAAGACGGTGGATTCTGACAGTGGATGGCTCGACTATGAGCAAGGGAATTCCCAGCGCAGTGTAGGAAAATTCCTAACGCTTCGAGCAAGGAGATAGCCGACGTTGATTACGGATTTGACAATGGGGTCATCGCTGGATCGGACGGAAGCTGACGAGACTATCGCAGGTGCTTTTTTTCGCCCTCTCGGTCAATGCCCAAACACTTCGGATGAAGACACGAAGCCCTTCTACACTCATCTCTCAAACATCCGAAAAACACCCACCAAACGAGCCCCCATGACCACCCTCAAAGACCGCTTGAAGCAAGGCAAGGATGCTCGCAAGAACTGCTCCCGCGGTTCGCAGGCGTCCATGGGGAAGATAAATCGTGACCCGCTGCCGCTGATCAAATCGTCCAGTGAAGGCCGGATCAAGTCGCTGGTCGAGTTGCGGTACGGGCGCATGTTGGTGTCGCCGTTCACCTTCTATCGCGGCAATGCGCTACTGCAAGCTCACGACTTGGCCGGAACACCCAGCATGGGCCTGGTTTCACCCATCTGCGGCGACAGTCACCTGATGAACTTCGGCGGTTTCGCGACACCGGAACGCAATCTGCTGTTCAGCGTCAACGATTTCGATCAAGCCCATCCCGGGCCTTGGGAGTGGGACGTGAAACGGCTGGTGGCGAGTTTCGTGGTGGCAGCGCGCGATCTGCGCCATGGCGACACGGTCGAAGAAACGGTCTGCCGCCAGGTGGTCGGCGCTTACCAACAGACCATGCTTGAGTGCGCCGATCAAAGCGCCCTGGAAACCTGGTACGAGTCCATCAGTTACGACGACCTGCAGCAGCAGGCGAGCAAAGCGACCCTGGAGCATGTAGAGCACGCCATCGAAAAAGCCGAACGCCGCACCCATGCCGAACTGCTGCCGAAAATCAGTGAACGTGACGCACATGGCCGACTGATCATTCGCGATGATCTGCCGGAAATTTTCCATTTGCACAAAAACACCACGCTGCTGGATGCCGACGACGACTGGCTGCGCCTGTCGGACTGGCGGCCGCTTTACGACGCGTTCATGCGCGACTATCCCGGCACGCTGCAAGCCGACCGCCGCGCGCTGTTGTCGCGTTTTCATGCCCACGACATGGCGTTCAAGGTGGTCGGTGTGGGCAGTGTCGGCACTCGTTGCCTGGTCGCGCTGTTGACCGATGACCAGGAAAACCCGCTGTTCCTGCAATTCAAGGAGGCACGTCGCTCGGTGCTTGCCGATTACGTGAAGACCAAGTCGCGTGTGCGGCATAACGGTCAGCGCGTGGTCGATGGACAGCGGCTGATGCAAGCGGCCAGTGACCTGTTTCTCGGCTGGACCACCGGTCCCAGCGGTCGACACTTCTGTGTGCGTCAGTTGCGCGACATGAAAGTCTCGGCTGAACTCGAGACGTTCGACGCAGACACCTTCGCCGCCTACGGACGCGTTTGTGGCCGCGCTCTGGCCCGCGCCCATGCCAAATCGTCCGGGCGCGCTGCGCAGATCAGCGGCTACATCGGCAAGGGCGATGCGCTGGCCGACGCGCTATTCAAGTACGCGCAAAGCTACACCGCGCAGAATGAGCGCGACTTCGAACAATTCCAGCAGGCCTGCCGCAAGGGCCGTTTGCGGGCGCGCTCGGAAGCGGACTTTGCGGCTGATCATTTGCCTTAGGCGTATTTCAGAGCGTGAAGCGGCGAACTCATCGACATGAATTTTTCTTCACCCCGCAACCTCTCACCAACGGGTACATTGCGCTCGCTCATTCAAGAAACTACGGTTTGCCCGCCCTCCCGCAATCCTCTGACGCAAATCACTCGCAACGCCCCATAGGGTGTACCATCAAGCTCTGTCCATCAGATATCAGTTAGCCATGTCCACGCAGAGCGAAGAGAGCCGCCAGATCGTAGCTTCTCTGGCGCACCGTGTTGGCCCCAACGCTGACATTGCAAGGATCGCCCAGGCGATCATTTCAACCTTGCGGGATATGGATGTAGCCCTCACGCCCATCATCGGCCACCAAGGGGTTGCAGCGCTTTATCGCCGCAGCCTCCACCTGTGCGCCTCCACTCATCCGCGTCTGGCCCGTACCTATGACAGAGTGCCGTCCGGCATGGATCTGACTGCCCTCAAGTCCGTAATCGTTGAGCAAAGCGACGCCGATGCGCAGTTTTTCGGTGAAGTGTTGCTTGCTACCTTTTACGAGCAGCTGACCACGCTCATCGGGCCCTCGCTCACCGAACGTTTGCTTCGTGGCATGTGGAAACCTTCTTTGAGCGACACCCCTTCGCAGGAAAATTCGCCATGAGCACCAAAGTGACTATCAACCGTCTGGCCACCGGCGTGCCAGGACTGGACGAGGTGCTGGGCGGTGGATTGCCGGAGTTTTCGTTCAACCTGATCGCGGGCCCGCCTGGCTGTGGCAAAACCACCTTGGCGCATCAGATGATGTTCGCCCTGGCGACCCCTGAGCGTCCGGCGCTGTTCTTTACCGTACTGGGCGAGCCGCCGCTGAAGATGCTGCGTTACCAGCAGCAATTCGATTTTTTCGACAGCGAAGCGATCAACCAGTCGATCCGCTACATCAATCTGGCTGACGACACCCTGGCCGGGAACCTGGACGAAGTGCTGCGGCGCATCGTCAGCGAGGTGGAGGCTCACTCCCCGGGACTGGTATTTGTCGACTCGTTCCGTTCGGTGGTGCTGGCGAGCCAGACCCAAGACAACCCCAACAACAACCTGCCGCAGTTCGTTCAGCAATTGGGCATGTTGATGACCACCTGGCAGGCGACGACCTTCCTGATTGGCGAATATTTCACCGAAACCGACACCAACCCGATTTTCACCGTGGCCGACGGCCTGATCTGGCTGCGCCAGAGCGTTCAGCGCAATTCCATGGTGCGCAAGATGGAAATCATGAAGATGCGCGGCCAGCCAACGCTGCCAGGGCTGCACACCTTCCGCATCGCGACGTCGGGGATCAAGGTCTTTGCGCCTGCGACACTCAACCCGGTCGAAGCTCCGCCGGAGTTCCCCATCAAGCGCCTGAAAATGGGCGTGCCACAGCTCGACGAGATGCTTGGCGGCGGCCTGCCCCGTGGTTATTCCTTGCTGGTGGCCGGGCCGTCGGGCTCGGGTAAAAGCATTCTGGCGGGGACCTTCCTCGCCGAGGGCGCGCGCAATGGTGAAACCGGTGTGATCGCGGTGTTTGAACAAAGACCTAATCACTCCCAGAACGCCACCCTTTCGGGCCTGATCGAGAGCGGACAGGTCGGTCTGGTGGACAGCCGCGCCCCGGACCTGTCCATCGACGAAATCGTGCATTTGCTATTGAGCGAAATCACCCGATTGAAAGCGACTCGCGTGGTCATCGATTCGCTGTCGGGCTTCGAACTGGCGCTCGCGCCGACCTTCCGCGAAGACTATCGCGAGTCGCTGTCGCGCATGGTCACTGCGTTGACGAGTGCCGGGGTCAGCGTGTTGATGACCTCAGAGCTGGAAGACCGCTACACCGACCTGCGTTTCAGCCCTTACGGCACGGCATTTCTCACCGACGCAATCATCGTTCAGCGCTACATCGAAGTGCAGAGCCGTTTGCTGCGCATCATGGCCGTGGTCAAGGTGCGGGCCAGCGTCCACTCCGATGAGCTACGGCTTTACCGCATCGACGATAACGGTTTGCAGATCGGCGAGATGTTGCCCGACCAGGAAGGTTTACTCGGCGGCCGGCCAACCCGGCAACGTCCCGAAAAAGACAATGCGTGAGTCAAGGTCATGAGCACGGCCGATAGCAAGAGCGAGGAAGCGAAGGCCACTGCCGCTCGCGAGCTGTTCCTGCTCGGCCAGAAAACTGTTGAGGCTCGGGCGGTGCTGGCGGCGCTGCAAAAAGAGCTGAGCGACGCCAACACCCGGCTGGTCGATAGCCAGCAGGTCGAGCAACTGATCGAGGCCAATCAGCAATTGGTGCTGGCGATCTTGCTGGCGCAGTCCGATGCAGAAAAACCAAAACGCACGCAGGAAGAACAACGACTGTTCCTGGAGATGCGCGAAGCCAACGCGCAATTGGTGATCGCGGTCCTCAGCGCGCAAGACCTGCAAGCCTCAGCCGAACATGCCCTGGAACAACAACGCAACATCCTCACCCTGGTGGCTCACGAACTGCGCAATCCGCTGACGCCCATCAGCATGCTCGCCGGACGACTGGTGCGCGTTCCCAGCGAGGAATTGCCGCGCATGCAGGCACTGATCGAAAGCCAGGTGCAACACATGTCGCGACTGGTAGACGATTTGCTCGACGTGTCCCGCGCCAGCATCGGCAAGTTGCGCCTCGATTGCCGCATCGTGGACATGGTGCAGATCATCCATCAGGCCATCGACGTGTGCAGCCCGGTGATGACGGCTCACCATTTGCACTTCACCGCTGAACTGCCCGAGTGCGCGTTGGCGGTGGAGGGTGACCCGGTACGCCTCACGCAGATTCTCGGCAACCTGCTGGGCAACGCGGCCAAATACACGCCATCGGGTGGCAATGTCACGCTGTCGGTGAGCGCTGAAGCCGACGTGCTGCAGATGCGTATTTGCGATGACGGCATCGGTATTTCCGCCAAGGCCCTGCCGTATATCTTCGAGCCGTTTGTGCAGGACGTTCACGCGGCCGGCTTCAATGGTGCGGGCCTTGGCATTGGCCTGACGGTGGTTCGCGAGCTGGTCGAAGCCCATGGCGGCACGGTCATCGGCATGAGCGACGGTGACGGCAAGGGCAGCACCTTTATCGTGACGTTACCGCTGGCAGTTTGAGTTTTTCCGCAGGCCACGTAATGCTTGCGCGACGATCCCCGCGAACCGGAGCGCCCTATGCCGCTGTTGTCCCTGCCCTGTAAACGCTTGACGCTGGCGGTGCTCGACCCTGAACAGGCGACGCTGGAAAGCGACTTCTACCGGCGCAACCAGAGGCATCTCGCCCGGTGGTCGCCGATTCGCCCCGCCGATTACCATAGCCCTGAACACATCCGCCCGCGCCTTGAGGTGCAAGCCAGCGCTTTCCAGGCCGGCCTGGCGGTACATTTCGCGCTGCTGGATCGGGACAACGACCAGATGATCGGCGCCTGCAACTTCAGCGGCATCACTCGCGGGGCGTTTCAGGCCTGCTATCTCGGTTACCACATCGACGAATCTCATCAGGGCCAGGGCTTGATGCAGGAAGCACTGGAAGCGGGGATCAGCTACATGTTCGATGAGCAGACACTGCACCGGATCATGGCCAATTACATCCCTGGTAATGAACGCAGTGCGCGGCTGCTGGAGCGCCTTGGATTTGAACGTGAGGGCTACGCCAAGGCCTACCTGAGTATCGCCGGGCGCTGGCAGGATCATGTGTTGACGGCGTTGATCAATGATCGCTTTGAAGCACCGGAACAGCGCTGGTCCAGACGTCTCTCGTAATACATCGTCTGCCGTTCACCGTTCATTAAGCATTCACCGCTTATGCTCGGGCTTCCCGATCCCCTCTTCGGCAGCCAGAGCCTATGCAATTTCCCGGACAACAAAAACCCGCAATCCCCACCAGGATTACGGGTTTCGTCAATTGACGGGTTCAGGGTTGTATCACCACAACGCAATGTCATACGTCAGGTACAGCCGCCAGTTGTCCCGATCGCCGGCGTAGGTCGAACGGTAAGTCGCCTTGCGCACTTCCATCCCCAACCCTTTGAAGGCGCTGTCCTGAATGGCATAGCGCAGGTTGGTATCCGATTCCCACTCGCGGGCTTCTCGTCCTTTGAAATCACCGTTCTCACCCTTGTAGTAGCGAGTCATGAAGCTCAACCCGGGAAGTACGGCCGCGAAGTCATAGTCGTAGCGCAGCATCCAGGTTTGCTCACCGCCCTGGATGAATTTTCCGACACCGGCATTGGTGAACGAGTAGACCGTAGAGACGCTGGTGTAAGGCAGCGCCGTGTCGCCGGTGACTTTCTGATACCCGACACCGATCGCTTGAGCGCCAAGACGGTAGGTAAACAGACCACTGAACATGTCGGCATCGACCAGACCATTACGCGCCTCGCCCGCATCGCTGCTGATGAAGTAGCGCAGGTCGCTGGTCAGGCTGCCGCTGCCCACTGGCAGCTTGTGCACCAGACCGAGAAACTGCTGACGGTAAAACTCGCGCATTTCGCCGTAGTACCAAGTGCCACTGAGGTTCGGCGTAAATTTGTAGGTCGCTCCGGCGAAATCGAAATCCATGCCTTTGTCACCCGTATAGCCCTGGGGAAAAATGTCGACACTGTCAGTGGAGTTGCGCTGCTTGAACTTGTCCAAGTGCCCAGTGTGCAAATACAGGTCACGGATACCGGTGTATTCGACCTGAGTGCCGCGAAAGGTCTGCGGCAGCAGGCGGCCGTCGTTGTAGACCAGCACTGGAATCCTCGGCAGCAAGTTGCCGGTTTTCACAACGACATCGCCGATGCGCATCTTCGCCGTCACGCCCAGGCTTGAAAAACCGTCCGCTGCATGCCCATCGTCGTGTACGGGTAACAGGCCAGTGCCTGCATGGGTTGGACTTGAATCCAGCTTGAGTCCGGCCAGCCCCAAGGCATCCAGACCAAAGCCCACGGTTCCTTCGGTGTAGCCCGATTGCAGGTTGAGCAGAAAGCCTTGGGCCCACTCTCTGCGGTCATTGCCACCCTCGCGATAATCGTCGTTGAAGTAGTAATTGCGCAGGGACAGTTTGCCTTGCGAATCCTCCAGAAACCCCTGAGCCATCAGCTCCGCTGACAGGCTCGCCAGTATCCCTGCGGACACAATTACGCCTCTCGTGAACAGATCACGCATAACCATTTCCTCAGCGCCGTATTGTCGATTTTATGGGCAGTAGCAAAGGTCCCGCTGACGGGATATGTCTCAATGTTGATGTGGTATCGCGCTGGACTCAGCGGCGTATTGGGGCGGACACTAACGACTCATCGGCGCGTCCACAACATTATGCGAGAAGCGCATCAGGCTATGCGTAAGCTCGTGGCGCGGCATGTCGCGTCTCTGGAAACCAAGGAAATCCCTGCGTGAATCTCAAGCAACTCGAGGCCTTCAAGGCAATCATGTCCACCGGCTCGACCATCGGCGCGGCGACGCGAATGGGCCTGTCCCAATCGGCGGTCAGCCGCTTGCTGACGCAGCTCGAAGAACACTTGGGATTCGCTTTGTTTTTGCGCAAAAAGGGTCGCCTGATGGCCACCCCCGAGGCCGAAGAGTTGCTCACCGAGGTCGCAGGGCTGGTGGACGGCATGCAGCGTATCCAGCGTCTGGCCGACGAATTGCGAGTCGGTCGCTCGCGCAAGAGTTTGCTCAAAGTGGGAGTGCCGACCAGCATGACCCAAGAATTGCTGCCGAAGATTGTTGCCGCGTTTCTCAAGAGTCACGAAGACATTGTCATCGAGTTGCTGACAGGCTCTTACGACATGATCGAGCGCGCGGTGCTTGATCGTTCGGCTGACCTGGGGTTCGTACGATTACCCACTGAACTGCCGGACTTTGACGTCGAGCCGGTGTTAGAGACCGAAGGCGTTTGTGTGATGCCGGCGGACCATCCGCTGACCCGTCACGCGTTCATTGAGGTTCAGCATTTACGTGATGTGCCGCTGGTCCTGCTGGGCCGCCAACGGGCGCTGAGAGCTGAGCTCAATCAAGTCTTTCGCGCAGTGAACCTGACGCCGCTGGTACGGATCGAAGTGCACTCCGTCGGTGCCGCATGCAGCTTCGTCGCCGAGGGTTTGGGGGTGTCGATCGTCAACGGTTTACTGGCCAGCCACTTCGCTCATCTGCCGATAGTCAGCCGCCCGTTTCGGCCCGCCCTGCCCTATGCCTTTGGCCTCGCCTTCCGTCGTGATGAGCCGCGCCAGGCGGTTGTCGATGCTTTTGCCGAACACCTCAAACAGCACCTGAGCACAGCGTCCGCCGCTCGCAAATAACGTCGATCAAGACCTTGGCCGATGACAAAACGCATAGCTCAACCCGCTCCACGCATAACGTTGTGGCGCTTTCGCGTTTGCCCTAGTGTCTGCCTCACCAAGAGCTGACACCAAAAACAACAACCGCGAGGGCCGCCCTGCCAGCCAGGGCAAGAATCATGACCGAACCACAAATCACCATCTCCCAGCCGAACACTGCATCCACGAAAGTGGAAACCGGCAAGACCGGCCAACGCAAACCTGTCAACCCGGCGATCATCCTGCTGAGCATCGTTCTGCTCGCAGTGGCGTTCACCTATGCCGTCAACTCCGGCACCTTCCAGCGCCAGAATGCGTTGGTGGTGCCGGGCTCCTATCAGGTACTGGAGAAGAGCCATTCGCTGACTCGGCTATTCTCCATGGAGCCACGCAAGGCGAATGACACCATAGCCCGGCCGGTGTCACTGGTCGAAGGCTTCATGGCAATTCCTCAAGGCATCGAAAAGCGTGCAGCGCTGATTTTCATGGTGCTGTTCATCGGTGGCATGTTCGGCGTTCTGAACAAGGCTGGCGTGATCGACGCCGGTCTCGAACGTTTGCTGGGAATGACCCGGGGCAACATCTACGTGCTGGTGCCTATGCTGATGCTGGTGTTCTCGGCCGGCAGCACCTTCATGGGGCTGGCCAAGGAATTCATCCTGATCGTGCCATTGATGGTGGCCATGGCCAATCGCCTGGGATTGTCGAACCTGATCGGGCTGGCGATCGTCTGCATTTCGGTGAAGATCGGTTACCTGGCATCCATCACTAACCCCGTGGTGCTATCGGTCGCGCAACCGATGGTCGGCTTGCCGATTTTCAGCGGCATGAGCATGCGGATTGCGGCCTACGCCGTGTTCCTGACGGTGGGTATTGCCTTTGTGCTGTGGAGCATCCACAAGCAAGGTTTCGACGCCAGCGCGAAAATCAGCTTCGAACACAAACCATTGCCGATCCGCCACATGCTAAACCTGCTGATCCTGGGTAGCGGCATCGCATTCATGGTCTTCGCCTCGACCCGTTGGCAGTGGAAGTACCACGAGCTTTCCGCGTTCTATCTGCTGCTGAGCACCGGCTTCGCCGTCATTGCAGGTCTTGGCGCCAGTGCCGCGGCGAACGCGTTCGTCGATGGCATGAAAAAGGTGCTGATTGCCGGTGTGCTGATAGGTCTGGCAACAGCCGTTGAAATCATCCTCACGACCGGACAGGTGCTGGACACCATCGTCAACGGCCTGGCCAGTGTGGTCAGTGATCATGGCCCGGTGGTGTCGGCCTACGGCATGTTCTTCTCGCAACTGGGGTTGGACGTGCTGATCCCTTCAACGTCTGGCCAGGCAGCGGTGACCATGCCGATTTTCGGCCCGCTCGGCCAACTCTCCGGTGTCAGCCCGCAAACCACGGTGTATGCGTTTCTGCTGGGCAACGGCTTGACCAACATGATCACGCCGACCTCCAGCGGTTTGCTGGTGCTGCTGGCCACCGCGCAAGTCGGCTGGGGCCAATGGGCACGCTACATCCTGCCGCTATTCGTGATCTACATGGTGCTGGCGATGATCCTTCTGGCCATCGCGGTGAACACCGGTTACTGACTGTGCAACGGCACCTGCAGTGCTGTCCGCAGGTGCCAGCGTCAACAAGGTTTTGATATGAATTCCCTTTCTGAACAAGCGTCACCGGCCATGCAAATTCTGCGCGACCAACGAGTCCCCATGCGCGATGGCGTACATCTGGCCACCGACATTTACCTGCCGAAAAACATTGAAAGCCCGTTTCCGGTCGTCATCGAGCGCACGCCTTACGACAAGAGCAAACCCTCGCGCTCAGAGAAGCAACTCGACGGCCAGCACATTTCCCGCCAGGCAATGGCCGCACGATTTACCGAGCAAGGGTTTGTGGCGATCTTTCAGGACTGTCGCGGACGTTATGCCTCCGAAGGAATATTCACCAAGTACACCGCTGAAGGTGAAGATGGTTTCGACACACTCGCCTGGATCGTCGAACAACCGTGGTGCAACGGTCGGATTGGCAGCATGGGCTTGTCCTACGCTGCCCACACACAACTGGCGATGGCCTGCCTGCATCCGTCGGGCCTAAGCAGCATGGTTCTGGACTCGGGTGGTTTTTCCAACGCTTTCCAGTGCGGCATCCGCCAGGGTGGCGCGTTCGAACTCAAGCAGGCGACCTGGGCCTGGCGACAAGCCAAGGAAAGCCCGGCTGCGTTGGCCGATCCACAGATCCGCGAAGCACTGGAGCAGGAAGATATTCATCAATGGTTTGCCCGCATGCCATGGCAGCCCGGTCAGTCGCCTATCCGTCACGTGCCTGAATACGAAGCCTATCTGCTTGAACAATGGGCCCAGGGCAGCTTCAGTGAATACTGGCGTAAGCCAGGGATATACGCCGAGGGTCATTACGATGACTTGCCGGATATCCCGGTGTTGTTCATGTCCAGTTGGTATGACGCGTATGTCAGCTCGACCCTCGCCAACTTCAGCGCATTCAAACGCCATAACAGCACGCCGCAACATCTGATCATGGGACCTTGGCTGCACGGTGACCGCAACATCAGTCACAGCGGCAATGCCGAGTTCGGCGCTGCCGCAACCTTCGATGGTCAAGTGGCCGAGAACTGGCTGACATGCCGGCTGGAGTGGTTCGAGCGCTCACTCAAGGACACCCCAACTCAAGCGTCTGATCATGAAGCCTCAGTGAAAGTCTTCTTGATGGGCGGCGGCAGCGGCACACCGGATGAAAACGGTCGACTGCAACACGGCGGTCGCTGGCTGCAAAGCCAACAATGGCCGCTGCCGGGCAGTCAGACACTCAGCCTGTACCTGGACCATGAACAGTGTTTGAGCCAAGAGCGTCCGAGCGTGCGCGAGGCAAATCTGAGCTATCGCACCGATCCCGACCAGCCGGTACCCACCATCGGCGGAGCACTGACCTCCGGTGCCCCGGTGTTCGCCGGTGGCGCCTTTGATCAGCGTGAGCGGCCAGACTTTTTCGGCACCCGTGGCGACAATCAGCCACTGGCTGGGCGTGCAGACGTACTGAGTTTTCAGACTCCGCCGCTGACCGAAGACTTGATCGTCGCCGGCCCGCTGCACATCGAGTTATGGATTGAGAGCGACGCGCCCGACACCGACTTCACCGCCAAGCTGGTGGACGTCTATCCAGCGAGCACCGACTACCCCGACGGCTACGCGATGAACATCACCGACGGAATTCGCCGCAGCCGTTACCGGGACTCGTGGGAAAACCCCGAACAACTGGAACAGGGAGAAAGGGTCAAGGTGATCATCGAACCGTTCGCGACCTGCAACCTGTTCAAACAGGGCCATCGCTTGCGCCTGGACATTGCCAGCAGCAATTTTCCGCACTTCGACGTCAACCCCAATAGCGGTGAAGCCGAAGGTCAGGCCCGACACAAGCGAATCGCGACCAACACGGTGCACCTGTGCAAAGACTTTGCCTCGCGCCTGGTGCTGACGACGCTTTCGGCAGAAGCAATGTCTGCCCTGGATAATCAGTCAACGGATTGAGGCTGAGCCACCAACGCCGGTTCTTCAGCCTTTTGCAGCACCGGCATCTCCAGCCGCGCTCGCCCATAAAACGCCAGCGCCGTCAGCAGACACGCCAGCCACACGAAGATCCCGGCCCAGAAGGTGTGAGACATGTAATGCCAGCCCTGCAGAACCCGCGTCGTGCCGTAGACGAAACCGAGCAGCAGCGAGCCGTACATCACCGCGTTGGAATAGCGCCAGCGGTAGCGACGCGCCACGAAGTACAACGCCAGCAGGGTGAAGCCGCCCGAGGCATGCCCGCCCGGCCAGCAGCGACCGTCGCCCGAGACTTTCAGCAAATCGAAATTCTGATACCACTCCTTATGCTCGATTTTCCCCGCGTACTGGGTCGTTTCGATCGGGCAGTACACGCTGGTGTGGCCCTTGAGGTAGTGGATCACACCGGTGCTGACGGAGAACGCGAACACCACGTAAAGGAAGTCCCGACGGTGCTTGCTGGCAAACCGAAGCACCGGCGCGACGTTGATTTTTTCCAGGAACGCGATGATTCTCGAATGCTTTTCGGCCTTCAGACGCGGCCAGAGAAACGACAGCAAGGCGCCGACGATCGCTAACTCTCCGGTCCAGTTCGGGATGATCCGCGCCCATTTATGGGTGATCTTTTCGAACAGATGGACATGATCCAGCGGAAACGTCTGCGTGACCGGGTCATAAAAAAGATCGCTGAAAGCGATGTCGATTTTAGTCAGGTCGAACAGCAGGAAAACCACGACCGCACAGGCCAGCGGAATGCCAAAGTTCATCCAGTAGAAGCGGTAACGGGAAGAAGTCAGCATCGTGTGTCCTGATTCAGAGGGATGATGGAAAAACTCATTCGGTGGTCACCGAGCGCCAGTCCGAGGCTTCGATGAAGCCGAGCATGCGCGGCGCCTGAGGCGTTTCGGTCGAAATGAACAAGGAAGCGCCGTAACCGAGCGTAGCGGCCGGCAACTTGAGGTCTTTCTCAAGTTGCGACATGCATTCGCTGTGGGTCACCAGAATCAGGTTTCGCCCGCCAGCCTTGTGCGCAAGAGCGTCGCGCAGCATGGTGCCCTTGCAATTGATCAACCATTCTTCACCGACCCCGATCTTGTTGAACATGTAGCCGGCGGTCTGCGCTGTACGGATCACGGGGCTATTGTAGATGTCGGCTTTGTCCAGCCCCAGTTGCTCGAACTGTGCACCGACACCCACCGCGACGCTGCGAGAGCGATCGGTAATGCCATCGTTACCGTTCAGGCAGGCTGCGCTGGAGTGATCGCAGCGTTCGACGTGACGCACCAGCACGATCACATTGCCCTTGGCCCAACCGGCCGCCAACGCCCGGGCGCCGGCCACATTGCCGTGGGCCAGGTCGGGTACAGCGGCGGGATGCAGAAGCCAAACCGTCAGCGGAATCACCAACAGCGCCGAGGCGAGCACGACCGCCGCATTGCGATAGCGGGCAAAACGGCTCAGATCAATCGAGCGTTTTATCCCGAACACACTCAGTCTCAATTCCACATCAAGCCGCCTCGCTGGCATGCATCACGTTCATTCGATGCCACGAGGGTAGAGAGGCTGGCGTCGGCAGCCGGTGAAACTCATGTGAAAAAAAGCTTAAGGCCCACACAAAGGCCTTGTTACACATCAGTCCTGCAAAAACCATTCAGCTCTCGCAATGGCTGCCGATACAGGTCTGCTACTCACCTTGCTGGCGACCAAAAACAACAATCTTCCAGCCAACCGACGATCAAGAAGCACAACGTCCCTGGAGGACTTTTGATGAATAGCTGGTTCGGCAATATCAGCGTGAACATGAAGCTGGGCCTGGGGTTCGGCCTGGTTCTGGCACTGACCTGCGTCCTCGCCCTGACCGGCTGGACGAGCCTGGGCGGGTTGATTGACCGCAGCAACTGGATGAGCGACATCACCCAGCTCAACGCCGGCCTGACCAAGCTGCGCGTGGTTCGCCTGCAATACATGCTGACCAACGGCGACGAAACCGCCGCGCAGAACGTCCAGACCACGCTCGACGCGTTTTCCGCTCAGCAACAAGCGCTGCAGGTGAAATTCAAGAGCCCGGAAAACCTCAAGCTGCTCAAAGAGCAAGGCGCCGTCATCGATGCCTACAAGACGTCCCTGAACAAAATGCGCAGCGCGTACCGCACCGGTAACAGTGCTCGCGACGCCTTGGGCGCCAACGCCGACACCGCCAACACGCTGATCAACGCCATCAACACCCGCGTGCAGCAAATGCCTCTGAGCGACCAACGCTTCGAACAATTCCAGGCCATCACGGCGGCCAAGGAAGCCTTCTTGCTGGCCCGCTACGAAGTGCGCGGCTACACCGCGACCACCAACGCCGAGACCGAGCAAAAAGCCGTCGGCCAACTGGACGTGACGATCGCCAGCCTGAAACCCCTCAACGTGCATTTCGCCGACACTCAGCAAGACGCCCTGCGCCAGCTGGAAAGCGCACTGACCCACTATCGCAGCGCCTTGCAGGCTTATAAAGCGGCGAACAGCGATGCGGTGCAGGCGCGCAAGGAAATGACCGACCAGGGCGCCGCCATCGTGACCCTGAGCGACCAGCTGTATCAGATCCAGCTCGACCGCCGTGACGTCGAAAGTACCCAGGCTCGCACGCTACAGCTGATCAGCACCTTACTGGCGTTGCTGGTGGGCATCATTGCTGCCGTGATCATCACCCGTCAGATTACCGGCCCACTGCGCGACACTTTGGCCGTGGTTGAACGCATCGCCAGCGGCGACCTGTCCCAGGACGTCAAAGTGACTCGCCGCGACGAACTCGGCGTGTTGCAACAAGGCATCGCTCGCATGGGCGTGACCCTGCGCGACTTGATCAGCGGCATCCGCGACGGCGTCACCCAGATCGCCAGCGCTGCCGAAGAACTGTCGGCCGTGACCGAGCAAACCAGCGCCGGCGTCAACAGCCAGAAGATCGAAACCGATCAGGTGGCCACCGCCATGCACGAGATGACCGCCACCGTGCAGGAAGTCGCGCGCAACGCCGAAGAAGCCTCCCAAGCGGCGGCCGCTGCTGACGGCCAAGCCCGCGAAGGCGACAAGGTGGTCAACGAAGCCATCGCCCAGATCGAACGTCTGGCCACCGAAGTGGCACGCTCAACCGAAGCCATGAACGTGCTGCAACAGGAAAGCGACAAGATCGGCAGCGTCATGGACGTGATCAAGGCCGTGGCCGAACAGACCAACCTGCTGGCGCTCAACGCCGCCATCGAAGCAGCCCGTGCCGGTGAAGCCGGTCGGGGGTTTGCGGTGGTTGCCGACGAAGTCCGTGGCCTGGCTCAGCGCACGCAAAAATCCACCGAAGAAATCGAAGGCCTGGTGGCCGGTCTGCAGAACGGCACTCAACAAGTGTCGGCGGTGATGAACAACAGCCGCGCCCTGACCGACAGCAGCGTCGCGCTGACTCGCAAGGCTGGCGTGTCACTGGAAAACATCACCCGCACGGTGTCCAACATCCAGTCGATGAACCAGCAGATCGCCGCGGCCGCCGAGCAGCAAAGTGCCGTGGCCGAAGAGATCAGCCGCAGCATCATCAACGTGCGCGACGTGTCCGAACAGACCGCCGCCGCCAGCGACGAAACCGCCGCATCCAGTGTTGAACTGGCGCGGTTGGGTAATCAGTTGCAGATGATGGTCAGTCACTTCCGGGTGTAATAACACCGTTCCCACGCTCCCGCGTGGGAATGATCAATATGCCCAATGCCGATCAGTTAAGAAATTGCAGGTAAAACACGCTCTTTGTAGCAGCTGGCGAAGCCTGCGTTCGGCTGCGTAGCAGTCGTAAAACCTGAGTGCAAGGTCTTCCTGAAACATCTTGTCGACTGATTTCACGACTGCTACGCAGCCGAACGCAGGCTTCGCCAGCTGCTACAGATCGTGTTACGGCTTAACTGATCGGCATTAGCCTACATGCCCGCTCTAACGAGAAGGCAGCTCCAACTCAACTCCACCATCGGCTCTGAACCGCTGGTTGATTCGAGTCCCCGTCCCTTTGCACAGTCGTTCTGATTAAGTGCATGCACGAGAATCATGCGTGCTTCTTCTTCCATCGAACAGCCATTGCAGTCTGTCGAAATACGCAGCTGCTTAAAGTGCCGGGAGTCAAGATTACTAAGGGTGATGCTGGCCATAAGCGCTTCCTCAGCTCGTCAAAATGATCGGACGACACTAGCACAGGCATCAAATTTGCCGCGTCCTCTCGACACTAATCGCATTGTGTATCGGAAAAGCCAGGTCGTAAGACAGCGTTTGTTTAATGGCCGTCAGCGTTACTTCATGAAAGCTACAACGTCTTGCGTCATCGCCTACAGGTGCGTAAGAATCCGCCGGCTTGTGCGCCTTGGGCCTGGGCTCTATCGTTTCTCGGTCGCTGAATAACAGTGATCGGGTTTGGTAGCCCGGACTTTCCAGGCGTACTGCGCCGCCTTTTGCAGAGTTGTCATCTCTGCTTCTTATGGTGGCCGTGCGCAGGGCGTCTTTGGACGCGCCGGGTTCCTGGACCGGTCTACCAACCTCCGTATGGTCACCACCCTTCGTTTGGTAGCGAGGGTGATGGCTCCTCATTTGCAATCCAGGAGTTCCATCTATGTTCAAGGTAACGCCCAATCCGCCGGATACCGATCCAGCATCCCCGTCCGAAAACCTCAACTCAAAAAAACTCCACGAAGCCGCCGAGCGCGCCCTCGATTTCCACTTCAACATCAAAGCCACTGAGCGCAAGCTCGGCAGGATGTTCATCGTCAATCCTGAGATCGATGTCGAAACACTGCTGGCCCATGCATGTGAGTCGTTGGCATCGGCCAATGTCATGACCATGGATCTGGCGGACCATATGGATGGACCAAGTCGAAATTCCCTGCTGGGCATTGCGCAAGTCATCATGCTGGGCGAGCTGGCGGTGAACCGAGCGTTGGATCAACTCGACCCACCTGAGTAGCCACTGCCCTTGTGGCGGGGGGCTTTCCCCCGTTCGGCTGCGCAGCAGTCGTAAAACACCACATTGATCGTTCCCACGCAGAGCGTGGGAACGATCAAATCAATCCGCCTTACACACTAATCGCATTGGTAAACACCAACCGATTCCCGAACGGGTCGGTCACGGTCATGTCCTGGCTGCCCCAGGGCATGGCCTGGATCTGTGGGCGGGCGAACGGATATTCCTTGGCCAGCAGTTGGTGCAGGAATACCTCAAGTTCATCGGTCTCGATCCGCAACGCCGAGCCGGGCGTGCTATCACCGTGATGCTCGGACAAGTGCAGCACGCATTCGCCACGGGAAACCTGCAGGTACAACGGAAAGTTGGGCTCGAAACGATGCTGCCAGTCGATCTTGAAACCCAGGAAGTCGACGTAGAACTCCACGGCCTTGATTTCATCGAAAATCCGCAGGATCGGGGTGGTTTTGCCGAAGCTCATGGCGTTGCTCCCAGACTGATAAGGCCCAGATAGCCGGGCGAGATGTCAGCGCTTCGGCTTGGCGATGGCTTTCTTTAGTCTCAATGTGCCATCGCTGTGACACAGCACTCGGAATGTTTACTGGACTCCGTCACGCAAGTCCCCTTGCCGTGCCAGAAACCGCCCTTCCCTTCTTCCATTTGCCTGGCCTTCGCTGTAACTCAAGACACCGTTGACCCACACCCCGTCAATCCCTTCTGCCGCCCGTTGTGGATCATTGAAGTCCGCCACATCGCGTATCGTCACAGGATTGAACAACACCAGATCCGCCCAATGTCCTTCACGGATTTCGCCACGTTCCTTCAAGCCGAATCGCGCCGCCGACAACCCGGTCATCTTGTGCACGGCGGTGTGCAGCGGAAACAGCCCTACATCGCGACTGAAATGTCCGAGCACGCGTGGGAATGCGCCCCACAAGCGTGGATGCGGAAACGGGTCTTCCGGCAATCCGTCAGAGCCCACCATCGACAGCGGATGCGCGAGGATTCTTCGTACATCCGCCTCATCCATCCCGTAATACACCGCGCCGGCCGGTTGCAGACGTCGAGCGGCATCAAGTAGCAGCACGCCCCACTCGGCGGCGATGTCCATCAGGTCACGGCCGCCCACTTCAGGGTGCGGCGTTGACCAAGTGATGGTGATGCGATGAGCGTCGGTGACTTGCTTGAGGTCCAGCGTCGATGAACTCGCCGCGTAGGGATAACAATCGCAACCCACCGGGTGGGTTTTCGCGGCCTCTTCAAGCGAGGCCAATAGTTGAGGGCTACGCCCCCAGTTACCGGCGCCGGCACATTTGAGGTGGGAAATGATCACGGGCGATTTTGCATGACGGCCGATCTGGAACGCCTCATCCATGGCCTCCAGCACCGGCTCGAATTCGCTGCGCAAATGGGTGGTGTAGACCGCGCCGAAGGCGGCCAACTCTTCGGTCAGTTGCATCACTTCATCGGTGGAGGCAGAGAAGGCGTTGGCATAGGCAAGCCCCGTGGACAGGCCCAACGCACCGGCCTCAAGGCTTTCACGCAGTTGCTCGCGCATCGCGGTGATTTCATCCGCAGTGGCAGTGCGAAACAGATTGTCGAGGTGGTTGCTACGCAGCGCCGTGTGGCCGACCAGTGCGGCCACGTTCAGCGTGGTGTTTGCCGCTTCGACGGCTGCGCGGTAGTCGCTGAACCTTGGATAAACGAACGCTGCTGCGGTGCCGAGCAGGTTCATCGGGTCGGGAGGATCGCCGCGCAAACTCACCGGCGAAGCGCTGATCCCGCAGTTGCCGACGATCACGGTGGTCACGCCCTGGCTGAGCTTGGGCAGCATCTGCGGCTGACGGATCACCACGGTATCGTCGTGGGTGTGCACGTCGATGAAACCTGGCGCCAACACGCGGCCGGCGGCGTCGATTTCTTCGGTGGCGTTGGCATCGTGCAAGTCGCCGATGCGCTCGATGCGACCGTTCAGAATCGCCACGTCGGCGGGATAACCGGGCGCGTTGCTGCCGTTGATAATCAGGGCGTTGCGAATCAGCGTGTCGTACATCATGTCAGTCTCTCAGCGGCAAGTGATCGTCGCCGCCGCGGTAGTCGTCCAGGGCGAGTTTGATCGTGAACGCCGCAGACGCTCTTGATTGTCTTCAGGATGATGGCGGCGTAAACCAGCAGCCAATAGCCGAAAGTCGAATGGGTTGTGAAACTCATAAAACATTTCGAAGTGTGATTTTCAAACGAGGTGAAAGTAATTTTCGTGGAGGGACAAGGGTTGTCGCGCAGAGGCATGGGAGGTCGTAGGTTATGAAAATCAGGCAGGCGGATTTTCATCACGCCTGCCGGGATTGGTGTTAGTCGTGATTCACGCGAGCGCGCTTGAGCAGTTTCTTGCAGCGTTCGGACAAGTGCAGCACGCGCAAGTGCTTGCCGGCCTTGGCGTAGCGCTCGCGCAGGGTCTTGAGCGCGGCGATCGCCGAGTAGTCGACGAAGCTCAAGTGGCGACAGTCGATCGTCACCACGGACGGGTCATTGGCGGTATCGAACTGGTTGAGAAAAGGCGTCGTCGAGGCGAAGAACAGCGTGCCATGCAGGTGATAAAGCTTGCTGCCATCGGCTTCGATATGAGCGTCGGCATAGAGCTCGCGGGCCTGTTGCCAGGCAAAGTTGAGCGCCGCAATGATGATCCCACAGAGCACCGCAGTGGCCAGATCGGTGAACACCGTAATCACCGTTACCGCGATGATCACCAACACGTCGTTCAGCGGCACTTTGTTCACCACCCGCAACGAAGCCCAGGCAAACGTCTGCTGCGACACCACGAACATCACCCCGACCAATGCGGCCAGCGGGATGCGTTCGATCAGCGGTGAGAGGAAGAGGATGAACAGCAAAATCATCACCCCGGCCACCACACCGGACAGCCGACCGCGACCGCCGGAACTGAGGTTAATCACAGTCTGGCCGATCATCGCGCAGCCACCCATGCCGCCCAATACGCCGGAGACCATATTGGCCGCACCCAGCGCCACGCACTCACGATCCGGGAAGCCACGGCTCTCGGTGATCTCGTCGGTGAGGTTCAGGGTCAGCAGGGTTTCCAGCAGACCGACCAGCGCCATCAATATCGCGTAGGGGGCGATGATGTGCAGGGTTTCCAGGGTCCAAGGGATGTCTGGCAGCGCAAAGGTCGGCAAGCCGCCGGCGATGTGCGCCATGTCGCCCAAGGTGCGGGTCGGCAGACCGAGCAGATACACCGCCAGACCAACACCCAGAATCGCCACCAGCGCCGGCGGCACGGCACGCGTCAGGCGCGGCAGCACGTAGACGATGGCCATCGTCACGGCAACCAGCCCTGCCATCAGGTACAGCGGCGTGCCGCTGAGCCAGACGTCACCGCTCTTGAAGTGCTCCAACTGCGCCAGGGCAATGATAATCGCCAGACCGTTGACGAAGCCGAGCATCACCGGATGCGGCACCATGCGCACCAGCTTGCCCAGCTTCAGCAGCCCGAACGCCAGCATGATCGACCCACCCAGCAACACGGTGGCCAGCAAGTACTGCACGCCGTGCTGCACCACCAACGCAACGATCACCACCGCCATCGACCCAGCGGCGCCGGACACCATGCCCGGCCGCCCGCCGAAGAGCGCGGTCAAGGTGCAAATGATGAACGCGCCGTAAAGCCCCATCAATGGATTGAGGTGGGCAACCAGCGCGAAGGCAATGCATTCGGGTAGAAGAGCGAAAGACGTGGTGAGCCCGGCCAGGGTATCGGCGCGCAGACGTTTGGGTTTCATTGCTTACCTAAAATACAGGCGGGGAAAGAGGGAGCGGATGTTACGGAGTTGAGGGCGGCCCGGCCAGTTATTGGGACTTCGGAAATGCAATCGCGGGCAAACGCGAACTCACACCATCTCGCCCCGAACCCATTCAATCACCGATGCCCGCTTCGGCGCCCACCCCAGCACTCCCGCGCATGTTTACCGCGAACCCGGCTATTGGAGCCGCCGATAAAAAACCAGCGGCGCCGGTAACGAATACGTTCATGGAGAAACTCCCTGCGTGAATAAGTGATGCAATGAGTATCGAGGCCCGTCTCGTGACGACACAGACCCGCTGACCCAAATCACGCTTGCGCAGGAGTCACGAGTCAGCCTTTGAAGTCCGCATTCGCATAAGCCGTCAATTTGCCCTGGATGAAGTCCAGGAAGCATTGAATCCGTAGCGCAAGTTGCGAGTTACGGTAGTACACCGCATTGATCGGCTGGCGATAGCCGCTGTTGAAATCCGCCAGCAGCACCTGCAGGCGTCCGGCGCGGATGTCATCAATCGTCATGAAATGCGACAGACAGGCAATGCCCTGACCTTCCAGCGCCAAGTGCCTGATCGTCTCGCCACTGGACGCGCTGATTGATGCCTGAATCGGCCAGCGATCACCGTGGACGTAGCGCAGTGGCCATTGGTTGAGGCCTTCGTTCTGGGTAAAGCCCAGCAGCGTGTGCCCGGACAAATCCGCCACTTCAGCCGGTACGCTGTGTTTTTCAAGATAAGCCGGGCTGGCGACGATGTGCAGCGGGCTGCATCCCAACGAGCGGGCATGCAGCGTCGAGTCGGCCAGGGTGCCGATACGGATGGCGATGTCGGTGCTTTACTCCAGCAAATCAATGATAAGGTCGTTGCTGTTGAGTTCCAGCTGGATGTCTGGATAGAGCCGGCGGAACTCATCGATGTAGGGCACGAAGGCGTTTGTCCGACCTGCTCGGCTGCCGCCGAAATCGACCCGCATTCAATCACGCAGACGAAAATCTGCAACTCATCGGATCTGGCTTTCACGGATGCCCCTCATTCAAAACTGGCTTGATAGTAGCTGGATGCGGGGCAAAAGGAACCTTACGCCGGCAGGCCGAACACCTCGGTCAAATGCTGCTCATAGCGCGCGACATCGGCTTCGACATTGGGACGCTTCATCACATCAACGCACAGGAACGTCGGCAAGCCGGTCATGCCGAGGAAGGTGTTGGCCTTGTGGAACGGGAAGTACACCGCGTCCACGCCCTTGGCTTCGAAGAAGTCGGTCGGGTCGTCGAAGGCTTGCTGCGGGGCGTTCCAGGTCAGCGAAAGCATGTACTGCTTACCTTGCAACAGGCCGCCGCTGCCATACTTTTGCGAGGCGTCGGAACGGTGCGGCCGTCGCTGGCGTAGAGGCTGCCATGGCCCTCGGTGAAGACTTCGTCGATGTACTTTTTCACGGTCCAGGGCGCGCCCATCCACCAGCCGGGCATCTGATAAATGATCACATCGGCCCAAAGGAATTTGGCGACTTCTTCGGCGACGTCGTAACCCTCATCGATGAAGGTGGCTTTCACGTCGACACCGCCACGATCCAGCACGCTCAGCGCAGCCTCATGCAGGGTAGCGTTGTAACGGCCATCGGAGTGGGTAAATTTTTTGCCGCCATTGAGCAACAGAACTTTTTTCATGAGAAGTCTCGGAAGGTTGGCATTCGATAGCGGCAGCGTAGCGATCTGCCTCGCGCGGAATAAGCGCTGAATTCACAAAATTCATTTGACCCATACGCACGAATCGATAGGTGATTGTTGCCATGCACTTGTGCCGATTCTGAACTTGAGGAGATTTCTGATGAGTCAAATGCAAGGCTTCATCCTGCACGCGAAGACCCGGCTATCCGCTGATCAGCAAGTGGCCGCCAAGCACGCCGAGGCCGATGAAGAACACGCGTTTGAACAGCAGGGCGCTGATCCGCTGGCGCAGCCATTGCCCCAGCCACATGCCGAGCACCGCCGGGATCAGCGCCAGCAACGACGCACTTAACTCGCCACCGCCCAGCGCGCCGCGCCATAACAGGCCGGCGGCCAAGGCCAGGGTCGAGACGGTGAACGACAGACCCAGCGCCTGCACCAGTTCATCTTTACTCAAGCCCAGCGCTTGCAGATAAGGCACTGCCGGAATCACGAAGACGCCGGTGGCCGAAGTGATGACACCCGTCAACATGCCGCAAAGTGGACCCAGCCAACGTTCGATGTGACTGCCGACACGCAAGATCGGCAGGAACAAACCACTCAAAGCGTAGAGCAACAGCGCAGCGCCCAACCCCCGCACGACCCAATGACCACTGGCCATGCCGATCCACAATGTGCCGGCCCCGGTGCCGATGAAAATCGCCAACAACATCGGCCACAACCGTTTGATCAAGCCTCGCAAATGCCCGCCGAATGCCAGTTGCCAGACGTTGGTGAGCGTCGCGGGGATGATCAGCAGCGCGGCAGCCTGCGACGGAGCCATAGTCAGGCCGAGCAAGCCCATCGCGATGGTCGGCAAACCGAGGCCGATCACCCCCTTGATCATGCCGGCCAGCAGAAAAGTGGCGATGACCATCAATGAAAGGGCCCGACCGAGGTTTTGATAGAACGCGGAGAGAGTATTCATGGCGCTATCCTGAGCCCGGACTGGCGGTTTGGAAATCTGCCATATACTGAGGCAGCCTCTCTCCTGACAAGAGGCTGAGATTTTCGTTGCGGCTGCGGACGCCTTCGCGGGCAAGCCTCGCTCCTACAGTGATGGTCGCAGCCAAACCGTGCTACCGACATTACCTCCGTAGGAGCGAGGCTTGCCCGCGAAGGCGTCGGCCCGGACAACAAACATCCAGAGGCTGCATCGATGCACTTCGACCTGACCGACCTGCGCCTCTACTTGAACATCCTCGATAGCGGCAATATCACCGCCGGCGCGGCTCGCAGCCATTTGTCCCTGGCGGCGGCGAGTGCTCGCATCCGCGCTATGGAAGTTTCATTGGGGACCGAGTTTCTGGAACGCGGTCGTCGCGGTGTCACGCCGACCCCGGCTGGCAAAGCGTTGGCGAAACACGCCCGGCCCCTGCTGCAACAAGCCGAACGCATGCAACAGGACCTGGCCGAGTACGCCAAGGGCGTCAAAGGTCAGGTGCGTTTGCTGTGCAACACCACGGCGATCACCGAATACCTGCCGGAGTTGCTCGCGGACTTTCTGCGCGAACATCCGAATCTCGACATCGACCTTCAAGAGTTGCCCAGCACCCGCATCACCCATGCTTTGCGTCAAGGGGCAGCAGACCTCGGGATCGTGTCTGACGTCGTGGACACAGATGACCTGCACACCCGGCCGTTTCGCGATGACCCGCTGGTGTTGATCTTGCCTCCTGACCATCCCCTGGCCGAACAACCGTCACTGACCTTCGCCGACACCTTGAGCCACGACTATGTGGCCCTGGGCGCCAGCAGTGCATTGGCGATCCACCTGGAAGAACAGGCCTTGCACATTGGCCAGCGCATGCCGATCCGCATTCGCGCCGACGGCTTCGACGGGGTCATTCGCATGGTCGCTCATGGTGCAGGGCTGGCCATCGTGCCGCGGATGGCCATCGAGCGCTGGCCGCAGGTGCAAGCGGTCACGACTCGCTCTCTTCCCGAAGACTGGGCCAACCGCACACTGAAAATCTGTGCCCGCGACTTCGACAGCCTGCCCGGTTACGCCCGGGCTTTGCTGGAGGCGCTGACGTCGGGAACGCCTTGACTCTGCCGTTAGGGGCAGACTCTATGCTGCGAGCTTCATTTCAGGAGTACACACGATGAGCAAACGAATGCTCGTGATTCTGGGTCACCCCTCCACCGACAGCTTCTGCGGGGCGCTGAGCGAAACTTACGTCCAGGCCGCCAAGGATGCCGGTCACGACGTGCGGTTACTGCGTCTGGATGCGCTGGACTTTGATCCGGTCTTGCACGAGGGCTATCGCACAATCCAGCCGCTGGAGCCGGACCTGCTGCAAGCCCAGGCCGACATCACCTGGGCCGAACATCTGACATTCGTTTATCCAATCTGGTGGGGCGGGATACCGGCCTTGATGAAGGGTTTTCTCGACCGCATTTTCCTGCCCGGTTTTGCCTTCAAATACCGTGAGGGCAAGGCCTTCCCCGACAAATTGCTCAAGGGTCGGACCGCACACCTGCTGGTGACCATGGACACGCCGCCCTGGTATTACAAATGGGTCTATCGCATGCCCGGCCTGCACCAGATGCGCAAGACGACCCTGGAGTTCTGCGGCATCAAGCCGTTGAAGACCCTGACCTTCGGGCCGATCCTGGGTTCCAAGTCGACCCAGCGTGACGCCTGGCTGGAACAGGCCCGGGTCACCGCCGGCAGCTGACGCGCCCCTCGCTGTTTGCTGACGGCGCGCTCGACGCCGTCAGCCCCTCCCCACGTCCCCTTCAAGCGGTCGTTCGTCGCTTGTGCGCGTCATTTACACACGGCTGCAACCTTTAAAGGTTATTCACTATATTATTCCCTCCGATCAGGCTTGATGCCTGGTCGCGCTACGCCCTGTTTGATCATCGAGACGGATCTTTATGTATATCGGCAAAGCCGCCCAACTGTCGGGCACCACCGTTAAAAGCATTCGCCATTACGAAGAAATCGGCCTGTTGCCCGAGCCCAAGCGTGAAGGCAAATACCGCATCTACAGCCAGCAAAGTGTCGAGGTGTTGACGTTCATCAAGTGCGCCCAGCAACTGGGTTTCAAGCTCAAAGAGCTGCAGGTGATGTTGAACAACTACCACGATGATGAATTCCCGTGGGATATGGCGCAAAAAGCGATCGCCGAAAAAAAGGCCGAGCTGGTCTCCCAGATCGGCGCTCTACAGCAATTGCACAACGGCCTCGAAGCGTTCGAAAACAACCTCAACGATGCTCGAGAGGAATGTCAGTTCGAGCGTATCGCCCGCTATGGCGAAAAAAACCCGAGCAATACACTGAACTGAATACTCTGCTGCGCTGGATGACCCGGCTCGCAGGTCACTTGCGCGCCTGCGTTGCCGGTCATCAGGTCAGCTCAACGCTGGCTCCCTCACGGCTCGATCTTGTCCAGGCACCGGCGCGACCGAAACAATCGCCGCGAAGAACCACGGCGACACCAGCGTCACCAGCAGAATGGTCATGACACCGCTGGAAAACAGCGCCATCGCTACGAGTGCGCCCAGATCGACAATCGGCTTGAAGTCGGAAAACAGCAGCGCCATGAAGCCCACGGAGAAAATCACCACGTTGACCACGGTCGAACGGCCGACGCTGTGCATCGCCTGTAAAATGGCCGCATCGACATGAACTCCTTGCTGCACCAGCAGTTTGATTCGTGACAGCAGGTGCACCGCGTAATCGACCACGCCGACCACCAGGAACGTCACCAGCGTCGTGCCGATGTTCAGCTCGATGCCGAACAGGAACATAAAGCCATAGACCGTCACCGAGGTGGTCAACAGGGTCAGCATGCCGAGAACTCCCAGCCGTACCGACTTGAGCCAATACATCATCATCAGTGTGACCACCACCAATGCCAGGGAAAAACTCAGGACCTGGCCCTGGGTGATTTCCTGCAACACGCCGGTCCAGATCAACGGAGTGCCGGCGTGCGTCACTTCGAGGTTGGCCGGTTTGTTCACCAGCAACCAGGCATCGAGCCGATCCAGCATGCCCTGGTAGTCGCTGGCCACCGACGAAGTCATGGTGTACAGCGTCAGCGCCTTGGAGTAGTCGGCGTTGAGCACGTTATTGAGGTCCGAGCCGCCGCCGTTCTCGAACAGCATCACGTGTTGCTCGATCAGCGAATTGCCTGGCACCTCGAACCGCTCGATCTGTCCTTCGTCATTGACCGACGTGACCTGCTCCAGTGCCTGGGGCACGCGCAAGTAGTCTGGGTTCATGTCGTTGAGCACCAGGTTCATGCGCTTGACGTAAGTGGCCAGGGAGTAGCCGTAACTGACATGCGGTTGCTGCTTGATGAAGTGGTCGAGCTTGTCGATGAACTGCACCACTTCGGTGGTCAGCACACCGCGCGGCTCTTTGCTGTCGATGGCGATCCAGCCCGGTGCCGTGCCCGCGACCTTGGCGTGGTTGATGAACTGGTCCGAAACGCGGATATGACTCTCGGGCTTGAAATAGGCGATGCCCGAGTCTTCGATATCGACGCGCAAGGTAAACACCGTCATCAGGGCCAGCAACGGCAGCGTCACCATCAGGATCGGTTTGCGCCACTGAATCAGTCGCGCACAAAACGCCACCAGATAACGCGAAATAATCGATTCCTTGTGCACGGCAGCCAGAGTTTTCGGAGTCTGGTCCTTGCCCCAGATCGAGATCCAGGCGGGAATCAGCAACAGCGAAATGATCAGCGCCGCCGTCAGGCCGATGGACATGAACACGCCGAAATTGCGGATGCTGACAATGTTATTGGTGGTGGAAATCATGAAGGTGGCGATGGTGGTCACCGTCGTCAACACCACCGGCACCATCATCAGCCGTTGCGTCTCGCGATTGGCTTCGCGGTTACTTTTACCGGCGTTTTTCTGCTCGTAATACTCGGCCATCACATGGATCGCATCCGAGCAGCAAATGGTGAACAGAAACACCGGCAGTACGCTGGTCAGCAAATCGAATGGCACTCGCAACAAGGCCATCAGGCCGAGCGTCCAGATGGTACAGAACAGAATGTTGAACAGCGGCAATAGCACGCCCAGCGGTTTGCGGAAGAAGAAAATCAACAGCAGGGTGATCAGCAAAAAGACAATCGGAAACAGCACTGCCAAGTCATGGTCGATGATCTCCTGCTGGGCCGCGATAAAGATCGGCATACCGGCAATGAAAATCTCGTCCTTGAACTCGGGGTGCGTCGCCTGGTAGTCCGCGACGATGCCACGCACAATCTGGTAGGCGCGCAGTTGCGCCTGGGCATCGTCTTGCTTGGTGCCCAGCTCGGCCACCAGCATCGCGACTTTCTTGTCCTTGGAAACCACCCCGTCGACCATCAGCTCGTTGCCCATGATCTGCGACTCGACCAACGCCGGGTCCA
This sequence comes from Pseudomonas sp. AL03, assembly GCF_029960815.1. Taxonomy (GTDB): domain Bacteria; phylum Pseudomonadota; class Gammaproteobacteria; order Pseudomonadales; family Pseudomonadaceae; genus Aquipseudomonas. The sequence goes on along the minus strand of NZ_JASBRE010000001.1, from coordinate 26,590 downwards.
TGTCGTAGGCGTTGAGGGTTTTGTGGATCAGCAACTCGCCATCGTGAGTCAGCACGATGTTTTCCAGATCACCCATGGAAGCCATTTCGCGAATCGGGTTAATCCGTTCGGCGAGAAAGCTCAGGAACAGCTGATCATGGGCATCCCAGTTCTGGCTCTGGGCGTAATCACGCAGGGCCTTGGCCTGGGCGTAGTCGTTCTGGGAAAAACCGTTCTCCAGAATGTCCCGCGCCAACAACTGCGCACGGCTGTCTTCCGGATATTTGGCGACGATTTGCGTCAACTGCTCCTTGTCGGCGTCGTTGGCCAGGATCATCTTGCGCACCGATTGCGACATCGAAAAAAGTGCGTTGAGGGTCGGCTTGTTGAACACCGTCTGCGGGTGGTTGATGGCCACCATCACCGAGTCAAATGTGCCGGTGAACTCGCTTTGCAGATCGATGATGGTTTTGCGCGCCGGATGAGTCTCCTTGAGCAGATAAGGGTTGGTGTCGGAGATCAGCGAGCCCAGCGTATAAGTGAAATACGCCGTGACCGCCACCAGCAGGAAAACGATCGCCCGCGCATAGCGCTCGACGAAGTTCAGGTATCTTTCCATGATCATGCGTTCCAGGGTCGTCGGGGTCGGCGCTTAGCGAGCAGACACGGCAAAGTCCGGCACGTCGCCGGTTTTCAGCCCGCGCTTGATGGCGGTCTGGGTGAACAAACGGTCTTCCAGTTGCACGTTGTATTGCAGGTGGTTGAAGCGCATCTCTGAACGCGTACCGTCGATGAAGTGTTCGGTTTCGCTCAGCACGATGCTGTCGATCGAGTCGATGGTGTCGACCTTCTGTGTACGCATCTGCTTGATCAGCACGCCTTTGACGTCGAAGAAGTCCTGACGCATGACCAGGAAATTCTGCTTGTCGATCCACACTTTCAGTTTGTTGTAGCCGGTCTTGGCCAACACCTCGGGTGACGCCGGCTCACGCTCGATCACGTAGCAGTCGCGGCCCTTGACCTGCTCTTCGCCGACCAGCGTTTGGGTGTAATCCTTGACCCGGATCTTGTCCAGGTCGGCGTAGGAGTACTCGCTGCCCATGAATGAGCCACGCTTGTCGGTGGTGGAGATCCGCCGTGTCTGGCGGCTGACCGGCAAGTACATCCACTGGCTGTCTTCCAGGCCCAGGGTTTCGTGGGGGTTTTCGATATGAAAGGCTACGTCGCGCACGTCGGTGGGGGCGGAGAAATACATGCTGAATTTGTCGCTGTCCGGGTAATCCTTTTGCAGGTAGGTGAACTCGCGAACCCGGGTATTGCCCTTCTTGTCGTGGAGGATCAGCGACACCTGGGACAGGAAGCTTTTACCGTCGTTTCGATCCCGCACCTGGCGGATGATTTCATCGGCATTCTGGCCGTCGGCGGCGGTGGCGCAAGCGCCGCTCAGGATCAATGCGGCAGCGGTCAGACTTTTGAATAGCGGCAACATGGGAACTTCCTTTTTCGTCAAATAAGTACGGTCGAGCCAATGCGCCAGGGGCACGCAGGCGTCATGGGGTTAAAACAGGTAACCGGCGGACAGCCGCACTTGATCGCGGTTGTCGTACTCGCCGAAGGGTTTGTCGGGCTTGCCGAAGAACACGTCCACTTCAAGCCCGAGCTTGATCCAGTCCACCGGTTTGTAGGTGAAGATGCCTTGCAACAGCGCATCGTCCTGAAACGGTGGCGAGGCGGCGACCACCAGCCGGCTCTTGAGTCGGTCCTGCCAATGGGTGCCCTCGGCCGACAGGGTAAACAGGTGCTCATGCTTGTCTTGCAGCATGCCGTCCTGCCAGTCGAGCAATTGCTGCTCCTGCCATTGCAGGGAAATCAGCCAGTCACGCAGCAGGTAGTCGACGCCCAGCAACGACTTGACCATCGGGGTGCTGTCGGCGCCGTAGGCACGGGTCGGATTGGTCACCCGCCAGTTGTCGAACCAGGCAATTTCGCTGCGCACCACGATGCTGTGACCGGCGTCGATCGCCAGCCCCGCGCCGCCCATGGTGTAACGGGGAAACTGGCGTTCCAGCCGAGTGCGACCGTCATCGGCCAAGCCTTCGACGGCGTACACCGGGTCTTGCTGGCGGGCGTTCAGTGCGACGAAACTGGTGTCCACCGAACCGATCCGGCCGTTGGCGCTCAAGCCATACGAAAAGCCCTTGTCACCGTCATAGCCGGGCTTGGAATCCAGCAGAAAGTACTGCGGATCCGGTGCGGCAAACAGCGGCGCGTCGAACTCGCTGCCCGCCACCGGCGGCTGGTTTTTGACAAAATCGGTGACCCACAGCGCCTCTAGTTCCCACTCGCCCACCGGTTGCGCAAATCGCACCATGGGCACCGCGATTCGGCTGTCTTCCAGCAGCGGAGTCAGGCCATCGCGATAGTCCAGCGGGTTGATCTGATCGAGCACCCGCAACTCATCGGCACGGCCCCAGACCACTTGCTGCCAGCCGATGGTCACCTCGCCGTCGCCCACCGATTGGCCCCAGTACAAATGCCGCCAGTCGGCGTCGACGCGGTATTTGTCCCGCGCCCGTTCACTGTACGGATTGTTGCCGTCGTAGCGAGCGTCGTAACGCACCCGGCCCTTGGCCTTGTAGTAACCGCCGTCCCAGTTGTCTTCCAGGTTGGCCTTGAAATACATGGCCTTCTGGGTGACCTGGTCGTCACCGTGCAAGCGCAACGCGGTGGCCACGCCGACTTCGGCATCGGCGTAATCCGGCTTGAAGTCCTCGACCGTCAATTCAGCCAACGCCGGCTGCGCGGCCATGCACGCTAAAACCGCCCACGTGGTGCGGCTGATGTGTGACCCCTGCATGGCTACATTCCCAACCCGACACCGCCGTCGATCACCAGGCTCTGGGCTGTCACCCCGCCCGCTTCGGGGCTGGCCAGGTAACGCACCATCGCCGCGACTTCTTCGCTTTGAATGAAGCGCCGCATCGGCAGTTTCTTCTTGGCGTTGCGCAGGATCTGTTCCTGGGTCAGCCCGGCAATGGCCGCTTGCGCCGCCAGTTCACCTCGCAACATTGGCGTATCGATCCACGCGGGCAGAATCGCGTTGACGGTAATCAGCCGTGGCGCCAGGTCCATCGCCAGGGCTTTGGTCATGCCGACGATGCCGTGCTTGGAAGCGCAATACGCGGTGTTGCGGACCTTGCCAGCGCGGCCGAGGATCGACGACATGTTGATGATCCGCCCGCGATCCGGCATCAACGGCAGACACAACGAGGTGACGTAGAACGTACCGTTGAGGTTGACTGAAATCACCTTGTGCCAGTTGTGTAAATCTTCCGGTTCATTCTCGTTGCAGATGCCGGCGCTGTTGACCAGCACATCGACGTAATCCACTTGTTTGGCCAGCATTTTGAAGAATGCTTCCATGCCCGGCAGGTCGGCAATGTTCGCAGCATGGGTTTCGACCCGTGCCTTGATCTGCCCTTGTTGCTCGTCGACCCAGCGTTGCAGTTCCGGCAAATCCAGGTCCAGCAGGATCAAACGGTGCCCGGCGTCGGTGGCAAAATTCTCCGCCACCGCTCGGCCGATGCCCTTGGCGGCGCCGGTAATCAGAATGGTCCGGCTCATGGCATTTTCAACCCGCCGTTGACCGGCAGGACCTCACCCGTCAGGTACAAACCACGATCGGCGATGTACAGCACCGCCTCGGCAATTTCATGGGGTTCGGCGTAACGCTTAATCAGCAAGCGCGACTGGATTTCCTGTTCCTGACTGCCAATCAGCGCCGTGCTCATTTCGGTGTTGACGATGCCCGGGGCCACCGCATTCACCCGAATGTTGCGCGGCGCCAACTCCACCGCCAGGGCGCGGGTCAGCGCTTCGACGCCGCCCTTGGCCGCGGCATAGTTGCTTTGACCCTTGCCGGGTTTCTGTGCGGCCACCGAGCTGATGTTGATGATGCAACCGCTGCGCTGGCGCATCATGCCCGGCACCACCTGCTGACAGCAGAGCAAGGTGCCGATCAGGTTGGTCTGGATGACCTCGATGATGTCGCGGCTCGGCATCGTCGCCAGCAACCCGTCACGGGTGATGCCGGCGTTGTTGACCAGTAGATCGACGCGCTGAAAATGCTGGTCGACTCGTTCGAAAAAGCCCTTGATGCTGTCGCCGCTGCTGACATCGCATTGCAGCGCCAGACACTCGAGGCCCAATGCCTGGACCTCGTCACGCAAGGACGCGGCAGCCACTTCGTCGCGTACATAGCTAAACGCAATCTGATAACCCGCGCCGGCCAGGGCCAGGACGATCGCTCGGCCGATGCCACGACTGCCACCGGTCACCACTGCTACTTTATTCGGCATGACCGTTCCTTAGAGTGAGTTGTCAGTCTTGAACTGCGCGAGGCTGAAGCCGTGGGTCGCGGCCAGGGCACGAATCTGCTGCACCTGCTCGCGGCTGATATCGCCGTAGGAGTAGTGCTGTTTCATCCCGGACAAGCCCATCAACACCGACTCCGCCATGCAGGCATACAACTGACCTTGCTTGAGGTAGGCGCGCACATTGCGGATCAGGCCATCGCCCAGCGGTGTCTGGACAATTCCGCCATGCATGTACAGCACGTCGGTCCGTTGGCTTGCGAGGTTCTGATCGACGTTCAGTGGCACCGCGATGTCGCAGATCACGCTGTTTTCGGCGAAGTGTTCGGCACCGAGAAACGGTTGAGGAGCATTCGCTGCACAGAGCACGATGCGCGCCTGTTTCAGCACATCAAGGTCATTGCTGACGGTGATGAACGCATTCGCACCCAGGCGCTCTTCGACCAGGCGCTGCACCCGCTGACCGAGGTCGGCGCCGGCACCGTGGGCCTGCAACAAAGCGTCGATGCCGTCGAGTTTCTGCAATCGGCTGGCGAGGCGATCGTGCTCGGCGACCCCCTTGAGAATCGCGCGGGCGGCCTCGGCGTAAATCAGCTGGGCGGTCTTCTCCAGGCGCCGCAGGGAACCGTCGCGACCGCTACCGATGAGGATCAGGTGTTCAACACTGGTGGACAGCAACGAGGCGTAAGTCGAGGCAATGTTGCCGGCCGCGCCGACCACCGCAGCCGTCTGTTGACTCAGTTCCAGGCCCTGCTGCCTGCAGCCCTGCTCGATCGCTTCCAGGCCCATGCCGATGGTCAGCGCGTTGCCGGAGGTCAGTGCCATGTCGGGGATCTTCAGCGCCTGACAGTTGTTGGTGACGATCGAGGTGTACATACCCAGACCGGCCACGCTGTAGCCATCAGCCCGGGCATCACGGATGCGATTGCCGACTTCGTCGCGGATGGTGTCCAGGTCACCACTGGCGATGTACGCGGCCATGGCATCGGAGTCCATGCACAACGGGTACAGGGTGAACTCCACGGCGGTGCCGAGTTTCGAGCGAATCAGCACCGGGCCGATCGGCGCGGCACGCCGCTCCGGAGCCATGCGCTTGATGAACTCGCGCTTCTGTTCGGCGCTTAGGGTGGACAGCGACGGGTCGACATCACTAAGCATGTCCGAATCGATCAGGTGATTGATGAACGCCACGCGCGCCACCACGCGAACGCTCTCGTCAGGCTTTGGGAGGTTTTCAAGCGCCTTGAAGCTCACTTCGCGTGCCGGTACTTCGCGGATGCTGTCGGCGCACACCCCGGCCGCCAGCGGGAAGGCATCGCGGCGACGCAACATGTCGCAGACCTTTTGCAACGAGCCAATCAAGCCGTCGATTTCCTCGAAGGTGATGCACACCGGCGGTTCCAGGCGAATCACGTTGGCGTTGCTGCCCGACGGCGCGACCCGCAGCGATTCGAATTGCAGCAGGTAGCCGGCGATGATGTAACCCAGCGCATCGTTGTACTGCGCCGACGCCTGGACCAGCGAACTGGTGCCGGTCAGGTCGTGCAGTTCGAACCCCAGCAACAATCCGCGACCACGCACATCGGCAATCACGTCCGGGTACGCGGCTTTGAGTTCGAGCAACGACGACTTGAGGTATTCGCCTTTTTTGTTCACGTCCTTGAGCATCGCGTTGTCGTTCTCGAACAAGCGGCGCAATGCCGACAGGGCGATATGGCACGACGCATCGTCTTCGGCAAAGGTCGAACTGTGGATGTAGCTGAAGTCGTTTTCGTAGTGACTGGCGCGAATGACTGTCGCGGCAATTTTCATCAGGCCACCGCCCAACGCTTTGGACAGGCAGTAATAATCGCCCTGCAAGTTGAAATGGCTGGCGCCGAGCAAGGTGCCGGTGCGGCCGAAACCCGATTGCACTTCGTCAATGATCAGTGGGCATTGCTGCTCGTTGCACAGGCGACGCAGGCCCAGGTAGAACTCGCTGGCGAACTCGTTGATACCGCCCTCACCCTGGATCGGCTCCAGCAACACCGCAGTGATTGCACTAAAGGCTTCACGGCGCACCTGCAGGGTCTCGCCGCGCCACTCCAGGCCCAGCCAATGCCGCGTGTGACGGGCCGGCAAGTCCCGCAGTTGCTGGGGCTGCAGCGGGTCGATGAACTCGACGTTGAGACCAAAACGGGCGAACGGCTGGCGGTACTGTTTGCCGTAAGTCAGCTGCACGGTGTTCACCAGTTTGCCGTGGAAGCTGCCGCGCAGGGCGACGAACACCGGCTCGACATGCAGCTGCGCGAGGTTGTGTTGACGCACCGCTTCCACCACTTGGCGCACGGTCACGTAAGACAGATTTTCCGGCAGCAACCCGGCAGGCAGGTCGAGGTCGTCGATGTCCAGCTCGACATAGGCCTTGTCGCTGGCGGTCAGGTTGGCGAGGGCGAAATCCCGTTCGTCGAACTGCTTCTGCAAGGTTTTCTGACGGCGGTATTCGGCATGCTTGACGGCGATTTCCACCGACTCGGCGCCACTGTTGGAGAAGGTCGAAATGTAACGCTCGCTGTTGTTCAGCTCACGGTTGAACGCCTCGCTGAGTTCGCGTCCCAGCAGACCGGCCGCGCCACGCACGGACATCTGTGCATTGAATGGCACATCGGCGCGCAACAGGCCGCAGAGTTGATCGACGAACTGCGGGTCATTGTGGCCAAACAGCGCAGCGCCATAACCGCCGAGAAAGTCGGTGACGGTCACATCGCAGCCCTGTTGGTCGCGGTAAAACAGCTTGCTGCCCAACGCCCGGTGAAACTGGCACTCCAGGCCGAGGGCCTGCATCAGGTCAACGAATTTCGGTCGTACGTAGTCGCGGTAATCCATGACAGCCATATCCCTTGATTAGAAAAATAGAAGCGATTCAATGCGTTCAAACGGTTAGCCGGCCGCCTGATAATCGAGCTGGTAACAGGCGCTGAAACCATTGTCATCGCGGTTGATGATCAGGCAGTCGTGCAGCACCGCGTCCCGTCCCTCACCGACCACAAACGGCAGGTGCGGGTCCACCGACTGCTGTAATCCGATGATCGGCGGCACACGCTGGGCATGCAGTGCATGGCGGGCCAGGATCAGGTCGACCAGGCTCGGCGCACCGCTGAGAATGCCGGTCACCGGCACGCTACTGGTGATGTGCGCGGCACCGGCGCGGGCCAGCGTGCGGGCCAGGTCGGCGTCCTTGTACGGATCGCCGCTTGCGCTGCTGACCAGCAGATCAACCTGCTGGTCCGGCAGGTTCAACGACCCCAGGTGAGGATGGGCAAACAGTGACGACAGGCAGGTCTGCGTTCCATCCGGTAGATCGTCGGCCCGGCGCAAAATCAACGCCGCCGCCCCTTCACCGGCAATCCCTCCCGTGCCTTGGCGATCGAATGCACGCAAGGTTTGGGAACCGTCGGTGCTGATCACGCCGGCCTCGGCCAGTGCGGCCAGTGCCAACGGATCGAGTTCACTGCCGGCGCCGACCACAATCGCCGCATCGATACGACCGCTTTGCAACGCCGCGCACGCCGCGCGCAATGCCGCCAGATTGCCGGCCACGCCTTGCATGTAAGCGTTGCACTCGCACTCCAGTTTCAGCGCCAGGCTGACAATCCCGAGCAAGCCGTTGCTCAGGCTTTTGAGCACCAGGAACGGGTCGAGCGCGCGCTCCTGTAATACCCGTTGAGCGAGGCGCCGCATGTCGGCGCCGGACTCATCGCGGCACTCGTGGAGCAACTCGCCATAGGCCGCCAACGACGGATGGGTGTAACCGCCCTGGCAGCAATAGAGGCCATAACGCAGGTCGTCATTGCCCGGTTCAAGCCCGGCTTCGGCCAGGGCCTGACGCACCGCGCTGACCCCCCAGATCACTGCCGGCGGGCAGTAGCGCTGGAGATTCTGGGCTACGTCCTGGCGACTGGTTTGATGGTCTTCATCACTGACATGCCCGAAGGCCGTCACGCGCTCACTGTGAAACAATTTCGACTGCAGCAAGGCGATGCCGCTGCGGGCTTCACTGGCCGCCGACCAGAAGCGTTGCACGCCCCAGCCGCTGGGTAATACGCAACCGCTGCCGGCGATCGCAACACGCACAGTAGCGCTATTCATTGTCCGTGCTCCCGATATTTGCCAAGGACCAGCGAGGTGTTGAGGCCACCAAAACCGAAGGAGTTGCTCAAGGCAAAATCCACTCGGCGGCTGACCGCTTGCCCGGCGCAATAGTCCAGGTCGCACTGCTCATCGACGTCATGCAGGTTCACGGTCGGCGTGACTAGATCGTTCAGACACGCCAGAGCCGTGACCATGCATTCGGGTGCGCCGGCGGCGGCAATCAAGTGCCCGAACTGCGACTTGTTGGCGCTGATGGCCAGGGACCGATAGTGCTTGTGCTCGGCGAACACACTTTTGATCGCCAGGGTTTCGGCGACGTCATTGAGCGGCGTCGAAGTGCCGTGGGCATTGATCAGATCGATCTGTTGCGCACGCAGGCCAGCGTCGTCCAGCGCGGCTTGCATCGCCAGCGCCGCGCCCCGGCCTTCGGGTTGCGGGGCGGTGACTTTGTAGGCGTCCAGGCTGCTGCCGAAGCCGAGCACTTCGGCATAGGGCGTCGCACCTCGCGCCAACGCATGTTCAAGGCTTTCCAGCACCACGAAACCACCTCCCTCGCCGGCAATCAGGCCACTGCGATCACGGTCGAACGGCCGGCACAGATCGACGCCCCAGCGCTGTTCGCTCGATGCCGCGCCGAGCAGGTACAGCGCGGCCATGGTGTCGAGGTTCAGCACCGAATCGGCGCCACCGGCAATCGCCACGTTCACTTCACCGCGACGAATCATCTGGAAGGCATTGCCGATGGCCTGGGACGCTCCGGCGCACGCGCTGCTGATATTGATCACAGGCCCTTCACAGCCCAGTCCATCGGCAATCACCCGCGCCAGTCGATCATTGCTCTGACGCAGCGAACCCTCGGCATTGACCTGCCCGGCACGGGGCATCAGGTGTTGCCAGCCCGGGGCGTGGCCATCCTGTGCCTGGGTCAACAGCATGTCGGTCAACATGTGTTGGGGCGCTCCCGAGGCGCAGAGTACGGCGGCTTCACTCAGCTGCTCAGGCGCGAGTCCACTGTCGGTCACCGCTTGGGTGGCAGCCACCCAGCCAAAGCGGCTGCGTTTTTCCAGCGCAACGGTCCAGGCCGGATGGTCCTTCAAGGCCTCGGGCAACAGGGTCATATCCACAGCCGCGGCGTAGCGCACCGGGAACGTGCCGTCTTCCACCCCCTCGGGCTGCCATGGACGTACACAATGTTCGGCGCCGAGCATTTTCTCCCAGAGGGTCTGCCATTCGAAACCGAATCCGGTAACGGCGCCCATGCCGGTGATCACAATCCGTGTTGCACTCATGCGTGCTTCTCCATGGTTTCACTGGCCAGCAGCAAGGCGCCCCAATGACCGGCGCGGCTATGGCTGACAAACAGCGTGTAGCCCGGTGTCGCCGAAGCGTTGTGGTTGTGGTGCAAGGCCAGCGCGATCTCGGTCAACAAGGCGCTGGCGCCAAGATCGCCGGTCATGGCACGGGTGCTGCGAACGTCCCTTGGGTGTTCGGCGAACAGGCTCATCAATTGCGCATCCTCGGGATTTGCGACGATCTGCTCGACGTCACCGAGGCACAGTTTTTCCAGGCTCAGCGCCTGGTCGATCACCCGCCGGGCAACCGCTGCGCCACGTTGCGGATCAGCGCTGTAACCCCGAGCGAACCCGGCGATGCGCAAGGCGTGCGGGGTGGTGCGCGAAGGGGCCGAGCCGAGCAGCAGCGCGGCGGCACCCTCGCCATACATCGCCTCGCCTGCCTGATGGGGTTCACGCAGATACAGGGCCGGCGTCAGGTTCGGACTGCTGCTGACCACCAGCGCGGCGTCGGCGCGTTGCTCGACAATCTGCTGACAGGCTTCAATCAGAGCATCGAGCCCGGCGTTGTCCTGGGAACAGAACCCGCCCATCGGCCCATGGCATTGCAACGCTTCGGCCACGTAGGCCATCACGCTGCTGTTGAGCAGCGTCAGGGCATGCAGCGGCGGTGTGTTGGCCAACAGTTGCGCCAGGAGCTTTTCCGGTTGCTCGCCGATCGCTTGCACCGCGTCCCAGCAAGGGCTTGGCGCATCGACTTCCGGAATGGCCGCGGTCAGGGCAATCCGTGCCGGCGGCAGTTGCAGGGCCGCCAGCGCGGGCGCCAGGCGCGCCACGCAATGCAACAGGCGCAAGCCTTGTGGTTCGACGCTGCGCCGGATCTTGCGGTCGAACAGATCGCTGGCCAGGCACGGCGTTGGCAGTGGATACGCCCGTCGCGTTGCGTCAAATGCCAGCGCTTGCGGCGAGGGTGGCGTTCCGAGCAGGTCGGCACATTCGCTGCCGGCAGCGTTCAATACGGCCGCCGAATGGATGTAAACGGCAATGCTCATGTCATGCCCTCCCCAGAACCAGCGAGCTGTTGACGCCGCCGAAACCGAACGAGTTAGACATCACCACGTTGATTGACTGGCGCATCGGCTCGCTGAGAAATTTCAGCGAGGGGTATTCGGCGCGGTCGTGATCGTAGTTCAAGGTCGGCAACAGCACGCCGTCCCGCAAGCTGATCAGCGACAGCACCGCTTCAATCGCGCCGCTGCCCGCCAGGGAATGACCAATGGCCGATTTGTTGGCGGTGAACGTCACATGATCCTGGCACTCGCCGAACACCCGCTGCAAAGCCAAGGCCTCACAGCTGTCGTTGGCTTGGGTGGACGTGCCGTGGGTGTTGACGTGTTGCACGGCGCTGCTGAGCAGTCCGGCATCCTCGATTGCGGCGTCCATGCACTCCTCGTATTTGCTGCCATCCCGGCTGCTGGAGGTCATTTTTTGTGCCTCGCACACATTCGCGTAACCCAACACTCGCCCCAATGACGTAGCTTTGCGACGCTGCGCATGCTCGGCGGATTCGAGAATGACCATGGCCGCGCCCTCGCTGATCACGAAGCCGCTGCGGTCCGGCATGAACGGCCGGCTCTGCTCGCTTGCCGGCAGGTCAGCCTGGCACAGCGCGCCGAGGCTGTTGAACATGTAATACGGCAACTCGTTGGCCATCAGTTCGACGGCACCGCAAATGGCCAGGTCGATTTCGCCGCGTTCGATCGCCCGGTAGGCGCTGCCGATCGCCATTGTGCCGGCGGCGCAGGCATCGGAATGGGTCGAAATGTGATCGCGGATACCGAGCGTCTCGGCCAGGTGCAGGGTCTGCTGATCGACCCGGCGCCCGAAGACCGCGCTAGACGCCGCCGGGTTATCCAGCAGTTGATCCAGATCGACACGCCCCGCCTCATCCATGCAGCGACTGGCCCGATGCAGATCGTGACTGTCCACGCAGTACTTGTTGGCCCCAAGGAACAATCCGCTGCGGCTGTGAGCAAAGGCTACCGGGGTCAGGCCGGCGTGCTGCAAGGCTTGTCGGGCGACAAATTCGGCCAACACACTTTGTCGCGGATGCAGCGCGGCATTGCCGCCGAAACCGGCGGCGATCTGCTGCCACTGGCCGTCGTCGATAAACCCGGCAGCGCTGTTGTTGAACCCCAACGCCTTGAACCGTGGATGTTCGCGAACACAGGACTGCTTCTGGCAGATCCGCTTGAACAACGTGGCGGCGTCCAGCGCCATAGGCGCCACCAGACCGAATCCGGTCACATAGACTTCTCGTGTCCGCATGAGAACTCCTACGCCGTCTCTTGGGCGTGAGCGGCCACAAATTGCTCCACCAGTCGGCGTGAAACCTCATCGCCGTCGGCCGGCACCAGCCGCGCACTGCAAGCGCCACAGACCACTTGCATACGTTCGTTCAGCACGGCTTGATGAGCGCCGCAATCGGGGCAGCTTTGCGGCAGATAGTTGAAGAGATTGCGGCACTGTTGCGCCCAGTTGCGCACGGTGGTGGCGGCAAATACCTGCGCCGGTTGCATACCGGCCTTGAGTTGATCCGGGGAGTAGGCGCTCAGGCTTTGTTCAAGCAAGGCCTTGCCGTTCTCGGTGATGCGACCGCTGGCCAGGAACTCGCTGGCGTCGCCGCAGACAGCGATGGCGTGATCCAGCACGCTGGTTTTGGGCAAAGTGCAGCCATACTGACGACCCAGCTGAAAGCTGAGGTCGACGATGTCCAGCGAATCGGCGCTGAGATCCTCGACAATACTGCTGTTCTCATCGATATCTTCGGCGCTCATCACCAACAATTGCGCGAGGATCTCGCGGGTGCTGGCAATGACGTTTTCCAACTCCAATGGATTGTTCATCTCGATCTCCCTATACGTGGTGATTGCTTCATAAATTCCGCATGTGAGAAGTAACTATTCCCACAGAAACTTCTCACGCGGCGGAAATCTAAACTCTGCCCTTAAGGGGAGAGTCAACGAACTATTTAAAGTTTTTTAACAACTTGAGAAAGGCGTTCGAACAAGCCTGCGCGCCGCACTCGATTGGTGCGAAGCCTCGCGCCAATCGACTTATTTACTTAACAAAGGTTGCGTATGGTGGGGGTGCGCACTGTATTGCTGGCTAAATAGAGAGGGGCGGAAGTATAAACTTCTGACTCACAGCACAAACGCACAAATAATAGAAACCGCACAAGTAAAATAGTTATAACTTCATAACCCTTGTTCTATATCAGCGCAGCCGTTAAATAATGCGTCTTGAGGATTTACAAGCCGATCCGGGCAAACCGGCACAGCGCTTCTGGGTAACTGAGTGTCGAGCACAGACAACTGACCGAGTGCGGGGCGCTATAGGGTGCGACTTCAGTTCTTGAGCCCACTGCCCGGAGTCCACATGACCGCACCTATTACCGTTCTTCGTGACACCCACCCACTGCCGGTACTCGACGCCTGCAAATGGGAAAAACTCGAAGGCGACCCTCACACCGTCAACCTCAATGCCTACACCAGCGAAGACGGCAGCAAGATCATGGGCACCTGGATCTGCACGCCGGGCAAGTGGTATGTGGAATACGTGAAGTGGGAATACTGCGATTTCCGCGAGGGATATTGCATCATCACCCCAGAAGGAAAAGAGCCGATCCATCTGCGTGCCGGTGATATTTTCGTCATTGAGCCGGGGATGAAAGGCACGTGGGAAGTGGTTGAGACCGTGCGCAAGTATTTCGTGTTTGCCTGATGCAAAAAACCGGGAACCCGCCCGACGCGGGTTCCCGGAAAAACCCCTTATTGGGGTTTGCGATAGCTGTTGATGATCGCCGAGAAGTCCTTGCCACCTTCCCCACGCTGGCTCATCGCTTGATACAACTGCTGGGCCACCGCGCCGAGTACCACCGGTTGGTGCGCCTGACGTGCCGCTTCAGTGGCCAGCCCCAGATCCTTGAGCATCAGTTCGGCACCAAAACCACCGGCATAGCCACGCGAGGCCGGCGCTGTTTCGACGATTCCCGGCCACGGGTTGTACATCTCCGAACTCCAGCAACGCCCGGTGGAACTGTTGATGATTCCCGCCAGCACCGTTGTGTCGATGCCGAGAGCATCGCCCAGCGCCATGGCTTCACTGACACCGACCATGGAGATCGCCAGGAGCAGGTTGTTGCAGATCTTGGCAATTTGCCCGGTGCCGACTTCGCCGCAATGGACGATGTTGCGGCCCATCTGCGCCAGCACCGGTTGCAGGGTGGCGAACAATTCAGGGGTGGCGCCGACCATAAAGGTCAGGGTCCCGGCCGCTGCACCGCCGGTACCGCCAGAGACCGGCGCATCGGCCATGGCCACGCCTTGCTTGGCTGCCGCCGCCGCAACATCACGCGCCGTCTGCGGATCGATGGTGCTGCAATCGACTGCCGGCACGCCCTTGGCGATTCCCGCCAGCACGCCGTCTTCACCCAGCCACACGCTGCGCACATGCACAGCGGCTGGCAGCATGGTGATCACCAGCTCTGCGCCTTGAGCGGCTTCACGTGCCGAAGCGCTGATGCTGCCGCCCAGTTGCTCCAGCTCTGCCAGAACGGTTTTGTTCAGGTCAACCAGCCGCAGTGAGTGGCCAGCCTTGATCAGGTTGCGCGCCATCGGCGCGCCCATGTTGCCGAGACCGATAAAAGCGATTTTCATGTCCGGCTCCTTAACGCAAGTTGATGGTGGTGTTCACACCGTCGTTGACGCTGTCGTCATCGAACCAGCGACTGGTGACAGTCTTGGTCTGAGTGTAGAACTGCACCACTTGCTTGCCATACGGACCGAGGTCGCCGAGTTTGGACCCGCGCGAACCGGTGAAGCTGAAGAACGGGACCGGCACTGGAATCGGGATGTTGATGCCGACCTGGCCGACGTCGATTTCCGTCTGGAATTTACGCGCCGCCGCCCCGCTTTGAGTGAACAGGCCCGTGCCGTTGCCGAACGGGTTAGCGTTGACCAGTGCGATGGCTTCATCGAGGGTATCGACTTCCAGCACCACCAGCACCGGACCGAAGATTTCCTGGGTGTAGATCTGCATCTCGGGTTTCACGCCGGAGAACAGGGTCGGGCCGACAAAGTTGCCTTTTTCGAAGCCTGGAACGGTCACGTCGCGACCATCCAGCTCAAGCTTGGCGCCTTCCTTGATGCCGCTTTCGATCAGATCGAGAATCCGCGCCTTCGCACGTTTGGAAATCACCGGCCCCACATCAGTGCCCGGCTCGCTGCCGGCGTTCACTGTGAGTTTCTGCGCCAGCGCTTTCAGGTCAGGCAGCCACTGCTTGGCCGCGCCCACCAGCACCACCACGGACGTGGCCATGCAGCGTTGCCCGGCGGCACCGAAACCAGCACCCACCAGCGCATTGAGCGCTTGTACGCGATTGGCATCCGGCAGCACCACGGCATGGTTCTTCGCCCCCATCATCGATTGCACGCGTTTGCCGTGTTTGCCGGCCAGGTCGTAGACGTGAGTGCCGACGGCGGTCGAACCGACAAAGGAAACAGCCTTGATGTCTTTATGTGTGCAAAGCGCGTCCACCACATCCTTGCCGCCATGAACGACGTTAAGCACGCCCGCTGGAACGCCGGCCTCGATCGCCAGTTCCACCAGCAGCATGGTCGACATCGGGTCCTGTTCGGACGGCTTGAGCACGAAGGTGTTGCCGCAGGCGATGGCCATCGGGAACATCCACAACGGAATCATCGCCGGGAAGTTGAACGGGGTGATGCCGGCGCAGACGCCGATTGGCTGACGCAGGGTGTAGGTATCGACGCCGCCAGCGACGTTCTCGGCGAACTCGCCCATTTGCAGGCTGCCGATGGAACAGGCGTGTTCGACCACTTCCAGGCCGCGGAAGATATCGCCTTCAGCGTCGGCGATGGTTTTGCCTTGCTCGTTGCTGAGCACCACGGCGATGCGCTTGGAGTGTTCGCGGATCAACGCCTGGAGCTTGAGCATGATGCGCATCCGCGCGCCGATCGGCGTCAGCTTCCAGGTCTGGAAGGCGCGATGGGCGGCGCTGATGGCAGCATCGACTTCCTGCGCGGTGGCGAACGGTACTTTCGCCAGCACTTGCTGGGTCGCCGGGTTGACGATGTCGTGCCACTCGGTGGTCTGGGACTCGACCCACTCGCCGTCGATCAACAGCTTTACCGTTTGGACAGTGGTTTCGTTTGGCGTGAGCGATGCGTTCATGTTGGGTCTCCGGGACGTTGTTCTTATTTAGAGAGCTATCTTGGGAGCCAAGGCGAGAAAGTCGCCTTGAGATGAGGCGTGTGTCGCGAATTGGTTGTCGGACTGTTTTTGGAGTATAGATGTGCAAACTTCTAATAAGAACGCACATAAAAGCCGGTCCATCATGCAAAAAAACATCACGTCCTTAGGCTCGTTGAACTGGGACGACCTCAAGTTTTTCCTTGAAGTCGCCCGCACCCGCAAGGCCAGCACCGCGGCCAAGCGCCTGGCAGTCGACTACACCACCGTGTCGCGGCGCATCAGCTCGCTGGAAGCGGCGCTGGGGACTTTGCTGTTTGAGAAATCCCGGACCAGCGGTTTTGTCCTGACTGCCGAAGGCCAGCGGTTGCTCGGTTACGCCGAGTCGATTGAAAGCACGCTGCACATGGCCTGCGAACAGGTTTCGGGGTCCGGGGTGGCGTTATCCGGGCATGTGCGAATGGGCTGCACCGAAGGCTTCGGCAGTTTTTTCATCACCCCGCAGCTGAGCCACTTCGTCGATGCCTATCCGGCGATCTCGGTGGACATCCTGCCGTTGCCGCACTTCATCAGCCTGTCCAAGCGCGAGGCCGACATCGTCATTGCCCTGGAGCGCCCGGAGCATGGTCCGTACGTCTGCTGCAAACTCTGTGACTACCGATTACAGCTCTACGCGACCCAGGACTATCTCGACAAGCATCCACCCATCCGCCGCCCGGCAGACTTGGGTAAACATTCATTCATTAGTTACGTCGACGATCTGGCGTTCAGCTCGGAGCTGTTGTATCTGGCGAATGTGTTGCCCGGCGCCAGTGCCAATCTGCGCAGCACCAGTGTGATCGCGCAATTCGTGGCCGCGCAGCAAGGCCGGTCGCTGGCGATTCTGCCGTGCTTCCTGGCGGCCCAGGATCCACGGTTACTGCCGGTGTTGCCGGAAGAGATCAACATTACCCGCCAATTCTGGATGTACTGCCGCGAGGACCTGCGCAAGCTCAAGCGAATTACCCTGTTGTGGGATTACATCCGCGCGGTCACCGAGCAGAATCAGGGTCTGTTGATGGGTGAAAGTCGGGAGACGCTGTTCGCCGATTAGTCGGCGCTCACCACGATCGTTTTTTGCGCGGCGCAAAGAAAGCTATCAATGACGTGTTTCAACACCCTCCTCCAATTCCAGCATCAACCCGCTCAAACGCTTGACCTTGCGCCGCACCGCCTCTTCGAATACGCCGGGACGAGGCTCGATCAGGGTGAACCAGTTTTTGGCCCGGGTAATCCCGGTATAGATCAGCTCCTTGGTGAGTACAGGGTTCAGGGCATCCGGCAGAATCAACGCCGTGTGAGCAAATTCAGAGCCCTGGGATTTGTGCACCGTCATCGCGTACACGGTTTCGACATCATTGAGCCGGCTCGGCAGAACAAACCGTACGCCGCCCTGACCATCATTGCGCGGGAACGCCACACGCAACACCTGCTTCCCTGCCTCCGGCCCATCACGTTCCGGTAGCTTGAGCGCAATGCCGATGTCGCCGTTCATCAAGCCCAGACCATAGTCGTTGCGGGTCATCAGCACCGGCCGACCTTCGTACCACTGCTGGTCGCTGTCGATCAGCCGAGCCTTGAGCAGCGCGGCGGTTACGCGTTGATTCAAACCTTCCACGCCCCACGGCCCTTTGCGTACGGCGCATAACAATTGGAAGGCGTCGAAAGCTTGCAACACCTGCCGAGCCCAATCGGTCCAGCAGGGATCATTCAGCGTGTTGTCGAGCGGTGGTCGCAGGCTGCGCAAGAGACTCAGGTAATGTCGATAACCCTGGGGGCCATCGCCATGCCCCTCAAGCAACAAGCGCTCCAATGCCCGGTCCTGCTCCCCCTTGAGGGACAGGGAAAACACGTCGTCATGACTTCGTGCCGCCAACAACTTTCGAGCTTCTTCGGGTTGCTGCTGGTTAACCCAACGAGCCAGTTGACCGATACCGCTGCCCTCGCCGAACCGGCGTGAATGACGCAGCATCACCACTTGCTGGGCCAGGGGATGTGCCCCTTGGGTGTCTTCTTGCAAACCGCTGGCATCCAGGCTTTCGCCACTGACCGCCTGCAGCCACAGGCGAGTCTGTGGGCTGTACCAACCGGCCTCGGCGTCGCGGCACAGGTCGCCCAGAACGGCGCCGGCCTCCACCGATGCCAGTTGATCCTTGTCACCGAGCAGTACCAGGCGGGCATGGGCCGGCATCGCGTCGAGCAGATTGGCCATCATCTCCAGATCGATCATCGAGGCTTCGTCCACCACCAGCACATCCAGCGGCAAGCGATTACCGGCGTGGTGACGGAAGTGTCGAGTACCGGGGCGACTGCCGAGCAGACGGTGCACGGTGGTGACGTCTGACGGGATCTTCACCCGTACGGCTTCATCGACTTCCAGGGTCCGGACCTGCTGACTGATGGACTCCGTCAGTCGGGCTGCAGCCTTGCCGGTGGGTGCCGCGAGACGGATGCGCAACGGCTTGCCCGCCTCGACTGCCGGCGCCTGGAGCAACGCCAGCAAACGCACGACCGTCGTCGTCTTGCCGGTCCCCGGGCCGCCGGTGATGATGCTGAAGGCGCTGCGGATTGCGAGGGCACAGGCGAGTTTCTGCCAGTCGATCACTTCGCCGGGCCTGGCTGGGCCGAACAAACGGGTGAGGCGTTGGGACACATCATCCGGCGTGGTTTCGTGTTCCGCCAGGCGTTGGCGCAGCGAGTTGTCGATACGCCGCTCATAAGCCCAGTAACGACGCAGGTACAGGCGTTTACCCGATAACACCAATGGCCGATGCTGCGCCGCCTCACGGCCGTCGGCCGCCAATGCGACCAGACTGCTGGAGGCCAGGACCTTGCACCAATGGGCACCGTCCAGCGCCTCTAGCAACTGCGACGGCAGCAACATCGCACCACTTTGCAGATCGCCTTCAGGTGGCAGCGAAAGAGCGAAGTCCGGTTCCTTGAGCGTCTCGAACACATCCAGGCACACATGACCGTGGCCCAGTTGATGACTGGCCAACGCGGCGGCCAGCAGCACCAGCGGATCGTCGCTGGGAGCCAGTTCATGAAGAAAAGCGACGAAGGCCTTGTCCAGCGCTCGCAGCCAGCCACGCTCAACCCAGCGTGTCAGCAATAGCAGCAAATCATCGGCGCGACTCAACGGCGCCAGATCGGCCAGGCTTTCGGCTGTCAACGAAGTGGGCAGCAAATTAGCGAAGGTGCGACTCATAGCAACACTCCCTGTTCCCAGGCGGGTTCAGCCTTGGGTTCTGGCTTGCCCTGGAACAGCCGATCCAGACGCTCGATCAGCTCTCTTGGAGGACGGGCGAAATACACGCCTTGGCTGGACGCGCGCGTACCGCGCAGAAACAGGTACAGCGCACCACCGACATGCCGGTCGTAATCGTAATCGGCAAGTCGCGCCTTGAGCTGGCGATGCAGGGCCAACAGGTACAGCACGTATTGCAGGTCGTAACGGTTGTCGAGAATCGACTGCTCCATGGCCTGCTCGGTGTAGGCCGCGTCATCGATGCCCAGCCAGTTGGATTTGTAGTCGGCGACGTAGTAGCGGCCGTCGTGCTCGAACGTCAGGTCGATGAAGCCTTTGAACATGCCATTGAGCAACACCGGCTCGGCAGCCACCCGAGCGACGCCGTTGTGGGTGTATTGGCGCACCAGTTCATCGAGCTTGAGCACATCGACCTTGTGGCTGGCGAACCAGAACTCCATCTCGACCCGGTACTGGGTCAGTTGCTCAAACACCACGGGGGACTGTCCGCCGCCGATACGCAGCGGGGACGCGAGCAGGTGCTGCAGCCAGTCGTTCAGGGCAGTTATCCAGCCCTCCCAGCCACGGCGGTTGCAGCGACGGGCAATAGCGTCTTCCACCGCTTGCGGGGTGGCGGCGAAACCTTCATCGCCGGCCCATTCGAGCAAACCATGGAGAAAGGTGCCGGGGTTCGGGCCACGAGGGAATCGATGGATATCAGCGCCGCCGGCCACCACGTCTCGTGGTGCTTGCGGATCGAGGCGTTCGTCGTCGAAGAGCTTTTGCGCTTGCGGGCTCTCCGGTGCTTCATCAGTGCCCACGCTCATGCTGTCGCCAATGCGCAAGGCGCTGTAGGAGGCGATCCACCAGTTTTCGCTGGCCTTGCGTTTGGGTATCAGAGGAGCAAGCAACGTCGCATCGTTGTGCGGCGGATGGTAGTGGTCGACGATCGCTTCAGGCATTTCGCCGTAGCTCAGCGCAGGACAGTCCCGCTGCAGGTCTTCCAGCCAACGCTTCAAACCTGCCGACTCGGCCAATGGTGCACCGCCCCCCAGTAGATAGCCCAATGCAGAAAGATGCAGCACCGAGCTGTTGTTATTGCCGCGCTTGAGATCAGTCACTCCGAGCCAGCAGGCGTGTTGCGCCCGGGTCAGGGCCACGTAAAGCAAGCGCAAATCCTCGGCAAGACGCTCATCATCCGCCTGAACAATCAACTCGGCCGTAGGCTTCAAGGTCACTTGGGCCTTGCCCGTGGCGTCGTGGTAATGCAACGGCAGGCGACTGCCATCCACCGGTTTCGCCGAGCAAATGAACGGCAGGAACACCAAGGGATACTCAAGCCCCTTGGACTTGTGAATGGTCACGACTTTGACCAGTTGTTCGTCGCTCTCCAGACGCAGGATCTGCTCTTCACCGGCCTGACCGGACAACGCCAGATGCTCGGACAAATGACGGATCAGCGCTTGTTCACCATCGAGCTCGGCGGCCGCCTGTTGCAGCAACTCGGACAGGTGCAGCAAATTGGTCAGCACCCGCTCGCCGTCACTGCGCGTGATCAATGCCTGAGGCAGCTGGAAGTCATGCAGCAACCGCCGCAGCATGGGCAACACGCCCTGCTTGCGCCAGAGCTCGCGATAACCGCGGAATTGCATGACCCGCGCTTCCCAGGCCAGTTCGTCCTGATTGAGCCGTTCCAGTTCAGCCAGCGACAGGTTCAGCGTGATGCAGGCCAACGCGGCTCGCAGTGGACGCTCGACATCTGGCTCGGCGCAGGCTTTGAGCCAGGTCAGCAGATCGTGGGCCTCCTGGGCGGCAAACACCGAGTCCTTGTCCGACAGATAGACGCTGCGCACGCCACGAGCGGAGAGTTCGCCACGCACCGCTTGAGCTTCTTTGCCGTCGCGGACCAGGATCGCGATATCCGCTGGCAGCAGCCCTCTGAAGTCCTTGCCGTCCTGATTGAAACCCGCCCGGCCTTCTTGGCCGCCATTGAGCAAAGCGGTGATTTCACTGGCGCAGGCGGCGGCGAGTTGTTGTCGGTACACCGCGCCGGACAGCGGCTGATCGGCGGACAGGTGCCAGATGTTCAGGGCGGGCACGACCTGGCCGTCGATGTGCAGAACTTCTTTGCGCCCTTGGGATTCGACGGGCAGGAACGGTACCGGGTTCTCACCGTTCTTTTCACGAAACAGGAATGCACCCCGCCCGGTCTCGCGAGACTCGGCACGCTCGAACACATGGTTTACCGCACTGACCATGCCATGACTTGAACGGAAATTGGTGCCCAGGGTATGCAGACGGCCAGCGGTGGCCTGGCGAGCGCGCAGGTAGGTATAGATGTCGGCACCACGGAAAGCGTAGATCGCTTGCTTCGGATCGCCGATCAGGAACAGACCGCATTCGGGATTGTTGTCTTCAATGCGATAGATGCTCTCGAAAATCCGGTACTGCACCGGGTCGGTGTCCTGGAACTCGTCGATCAACGCCACCGGGAACTGCTCGCGGATCAAGGTCGCCAGGCGCTCCCCGCCATCGGACTGGAGGGCGGCATCGAGCCGCAGCAACATATCATCAAAGCCCATTTCCGCCCGGCGACGCTTTTCTTCCTCGAACCGTGTACCGACCCACTGGGCGGCGTGCTGCAACACGACGGCATCAGGAGTAGGCAATCCATCGAGACTGATCTTGAGACCGGACATGGCATCCAGTCCCGGATGACGGGGTAGTTCGCCCTTCCAGGCTTCAGCCATACCCTCGGGAGTCAGGCGCGTGAATCCGGTGCCGATATCCAATTGTTCAAGGGATTCGTCTTCAGCCCAAGCCCTGATCTTTTCGAACCAGGGTTCGAAATAGCGCGCCTGCATTTTTCGACCGTCGACACTTTTGCTCGCAACACCTTGGTGACAGATGGCAAGCAATTCGTCCGCCCACTGGCGCCAGGGCATCTTGAGTTCGAGCAAGGCTGCCCGTCGCTCTTGCAGACACTCCGTGATCAGTTCGGCAGGCTCTTTACCTTCAACACTGTCTCGCTCACTGGCGAACAAACCACGCAATCGCGGCAGCAATGCCGCCGGACCTCCCCAATTGCCGCGCACCCAGTTCAGCGCATCCCCTTGCATCGGGTAACAGAACCGCCGCCAGTAGTCGCGCAGGACCTCGCCCAGCAAATCGCTGTGATCGGTTTCCAGGGTCTGTGTAAACAGGCTGCCACTGTCGAACGCGTGCTCGCGCAACATACGCTGGCACCAACTGTGGATAGTCGAAACTGCCGCCTCGTCCATCCACTGTGCGGCGATGTCCAGGCGGTTTGCGCACCCGGGCCACTGCTCGGGAAGGTACTCCGCACGAAGCTCCGCGATAAGGCTATCGGGCGCCGGTGTTTCATCGCGAAAAAACCGCGCAGATTCAGCTAAACGTGTGCGGATACGTTCGCGTAATTCTTTAGTCGCGGCATCGGTGAATGTCACAACGAGGATTTGCGGCGGCAACAGTTCACGTCCGAAGCCACTCGACTCTGCGCCGTGGCCAAGAACCAACCGCAGATAGAGCGCGGAAATGGTGAAGGTCTTGCCGGTCCCGGCGCTCGCCTCGATCAGTTGGCTGCCGCGCAGGGGAAATGCCAAGGCCAGAGGTTTAGTGGTCATCAGCGCGCCTCCTCGCTGTTCAATGAACGCCAAGGCGCTTCAAGCAGCGGCCGATACAATGCGTTGCACCAATCCGGGAATGTTTCGTCTGCGGTAAGCGTGTCGTAGTCGGCGAACTGTCGTGCGAGTGCCGGGCTTTCGCGACGCTCACCGTCGGTGGTCAGTCCATCGCCTTCATAGGCCTTGCGAGCTGCGGCTTGGGCTTTGACTGGATCAGTTTGACCAAGCCATGCAAAGCCGGTCTTTACCGCAATCGGCAGTGGTTGGCGCATGCCCGTTTGCCAAGCCATTAACAGGTCGCCCAGAATCCGCAAGGCTGCATCCTCCTCCATCGGACCGAGCAGCAGACTGTCGTCACTGGCCACCAACGCAGTGGTCATCGCCATACCACTGGCGCAAGCAACCAGATGATTGACCCATGGCCTTGTCAGACGATGCCATTTGCGAGACTTGATCGAGCCGATGCTGTTGGGGATTGTAGTGACGGCTAGCAAACCACCGTCCGCACGTAGATGCAGGCCGCTGAGCCAACCTTCCAGACGCAGACCCTGCAACTGCAGGTTCACTGGCAGGGCGTTGGTGAGCGGCGTCGGCCATAACGCCAAAAGCTGCTGGTAACGCTGCAGCAGATCCGGCAATGGTTCGATCAACTCTCGCTGAAGGCATTCACCGAATCCGGCCATGGGCAGGAGGCCACTGTTTTGCAGACGTTTTGCCTGTGCTTCCAGCACCTGGTCGGTGCTGTCCAGATGTCCCAGCGCCGCTTCGAGCAAGCTGTCGCTGAGGCTGTAACGTTGCAACGCGTCGAGTACAAATGGCTCTTCGTCAGCCAAGGGCACTTCAGCCGCTTCGAAGTACACCTTCAGTCGCTGACTGAAGAAATGTCGCACAGGATTACGCAGGAAATCCTGCAATTGACCGAGACTTAGCGGCTCCTCCTGAACGTAGGGATCAAGGACCTCGATATCAGTCGATCGCGCAAGGGGGTGATGAAGTACCTGCCACTCATTCGCGTAGCTAAACAGGTCATCGCCTTCATGGAAGTAGCGGGCGCTGAAGGGTTGCAGTGGATGTTCCTGAGTGATGGCCTCAAGCAGGTCTTCGTCGACATCATGCAGTCGCCAACCGCTGGCCAGATGGTCTCGTAATTGGCCAATCAGTACTGACGCAGGGCGCTCACTGTTATCGCGAATGCTGCGGCCGACCCAACTGATATAGAGTTGGTCACGTGCCGACAACAGGGCTTCCAACAGCAGATAGCGGTCATCTTCGCGTCGGGAGCGATCGCCAGGGCGGTAATCACTGCCCATGAGGTCGAAGTCCAGTGGCGGCTGTGCACGCGGGTAGTCCCCGTCATTCATGCCCAGCAGGCAGACCAGTTTGAACGGGATCGCTCGCATGGGCATCAAGGTGCAGAAGTTAACCGCACCGGCCAGAAAACGCTGGGACAGGCGGCCTTGGTCTAGACCAGCGAGCCAGGCTTCACGGACCACGGTCAACGGCAGTTCATCATGCAAGCCAACTGACTCGCAGGTCTCAAGCCAGGTTTCCCGCAGCTCCTCGAGCTGGGCCAACACGTAGTCGTCATGCTCATTGCTGGCCTGGAAGAACAACTGAACCAGTGCATGCAATCGAAAGCCCCATTGTTTGGGAACTGCAGGTTGAGAGAGTTCCTGGTGAGCGATCTCCAGTGCATCCAGCAGCGCGACCAAAGGCCCAATGAGCGCGGCATCAAGACCACCGATCTCGTCGTAGGGCTCGATACCCTCGCAGGCACTGGCACTGCCCACGGCATAACCGAGCAGCATCCGTCGCAGGCCAAAACGCCAACTGTTTTGCTCCAGCTCCTGCGGCAGACCGAGACCCGCACGCTGCTCGGCATTCATGCCCCAGCGGATGCCAGCGCCTTCGATCCAACGGTGCAGGGTCGGCAGATCACGTTCCTCTACACCGAAGCGAGCGCGTAGTGCAGGAACATCCAGCAGATCGAGGACCTCGCTCACGGGGAAACGGCTGTCGGGCAGCTTGAGCAGATGCTCGATAGCAATCAGTAGCGGATCACGACCGCGCTGGCCTTGATCTGCGAGCGTGAAGGGAATGAAACGCGGATCGTGGCGTTCAAGCTGAGCAAACACCGCACGAATATGGGGTGCGTAGCTGTCGATGTCAGGGACCATCACGATCACATCGCGAGGCCTTAAGTCCGGATCAGCACTAAAGCGTGCAAGCAACTGGTCGTGGAGAATTTCCACTTCGCGCTGGGCGCTGTGGGCGATGTGAAAACGGATCGATTCGTCGTTCGCCGGATCGACGGCCGGCCAGCGCTCCCGAGTCTCGTTCAAGGGACGCAATTCAAGAATGTCGTCCTGCAATTGATTGAGCATGTTCTGTGGCTGGCTGTCGCTGAACAGGTCGATACGACCATCGCGGAATGCCGAGCGATAGCTGTTGGGATCGTCGTAGCTGTCGAGCAGATTGATGTAGTCCCGCCCCTGCTTGCCCCACGCCGCCAGCAGCGGATGCGCATGCTGATGGAGGGTTTGTGGATCGAGCACAACCGGCATTCCGCTCTTGCGAGCCTGACGTTTGTACTGATGCCGCAACAGGTCTTTATCGGCGACGATGTCTGCCCAATGGTGACGACACGGGTTATGTACGCAAAGCAGAACCTGGCTGAACCGGGCCAGTCCCGCAAGTGCTTCCAGGGCTTGAGCAGGCAGTGAAGAAATCCCGAAAACGATCACCCGTGAAGGCAATCCGCTGGGGCCTACGTCGAGGCTGTTGATGCGCTCGATAAACCGTTGATGGACGCCGGCTCGGCTTTGCGCCATGCCTTGTTCACCCACATCCAGCAACAGCGCACGCCACAACTCTGCCTGCCAGCAGTTAGCCGGGGTCAGAGGCTTGGTTTCGCCTCTACCATTTCTTAATTGATGACGACCTTCTGCCCAGTCTTCAAGCCAATCGGCCCGATACACCTGGTATTGGTCAAACAAATCCGCCAGCCGCTCGGCCAACTGATAGCGTTTGCGTAAATCGGTGTCATGGGTAAGGAAGCGCTGCAGCGGTTCGAAGTGCGGTTGATTGATCAACTGTGGAAGCAGTCGCATCAGACGCCAAGTCAAGGGAGCTTTATCGAGCAGGGATTTGACCGGGATTTCGTCACGCCCAAGCACCATGCGATAGAGCTGCCACATGAAGCTACCCGGCAACTGCACGTCGATGGCTGCGGCGATTCCGCACCCGCCCATGTCGTCATCTTCGGGGTCTTCCGCCAGTGCCAGCTTCAGCCATTGGGCGATGCCGTTGCTCTGTACCAGAGCAATTTCGTTTTCCAAGGGAGCCAGCGGGTAACGCCGCATCCAGCTGACCACCAGGCTGCGCAACTCGTCCAGGCGGTTGCCGTGAACCACCATAAAACCAGCACTGAGGGACGTCGCGTCCGGCATAAAGGCTTCCTTGGAAAAATACAAAAGCTAGGGCCGAACCTTAGCATTGTCGGGAGACTGTGACAGCCGGGAGCCGTCCGGTATTGCTGTACGAACTTTCCTGCGGACAAAACAAAACCCCTACCTGCATACGCAGATAGGGGTTTCGGAATTTAATCTTGAC
>NZ_JASBRE010000019.1 GCF_029960815.1 Pseudomonas sp. AL03 | reverse complement strand
CGCCCGAGCGCGGACCGAGCCGAACGCAGCCTCGCAGGCTCGGCAGCTGCTACAAGTCGAGGACCAAAGGCTGCGACCCCTGCGCCGGAATCGCACAACAAATCAGCACGTGTCCGTCGTCCGGCACTTCTGCCGGCGGCTGTGGATAATTCACCTGGCCGCTGATCAGGCGCGTCTTGCAGGTCCCGCAGGAACCGCCGCGGCAGCTGAATTCCGGGCGCAACCCACGGTTTTCCGCCAACTCCAGCAAACTGCCACCGTCGGGTTGCCAGCGGGCCTCTTTCGCCGAGCGCTGAAACACCACCGGCACCGAGGTCGTCGCAGCGGGCGGTTGCTCGATGACCACCGCGTCGGGGTCCGGCACCCGACGTAAAGTCGAGGGGCCGAAGGTTTCGGCGTGAATCCTTGCATCGCGGATGTCCATTTCCCGCAGGCTGTCATACAGCCCCTGGGTAAAACTGCTCGGACCACAGAGGACGAAATCCAGCTGATCGTAGTCCTCCACTTCAAGGAGGGTCTTGAGCAACGCGGTGTCGATCCGCCCGGTCAGATCGAAGTCTTCACCCTCTCGGGCCTCTGCCTCCGGCTGACTTAGCAGGCGCAACACCCTGACCGCATCACCCGCCTCATCGAGCAAGCGATCCAGCTCAGGCCGAAACACTTGATCGGCCAGCGTGCGCGAACTTTGGAAGAACCAGGTCGGCCGGATGCGGCGGGTGCGCAGGCCTTGATAAACCACCTCGCGCAGCATCGACAGCAGCGGCGTGATGCCTACCCCGGCAGCCAGAAGCACCAGCGGCCGACGTTCATTAGGTGCCACGGTGAAATGCCCCTGAGGCGCGCGAGCCTCCAACAGATCACCGACGCGCACCTGTTCATGCAGGTGCGAAGACACCAAACCGTCACGCTTCACGCTGATGCGGAAAAAATCATCGGACGGCGCGCTCGACAGGCTGTACGTACGGATATGCACATCACCGCCAATGTTGAAGCGCAGGGGTAAATGCTGCCCGGCCTGAAACACTGGCAACCCCGCGTCATCGGCAGGCTCCAGATAGATTGAGCGGATGTTGTGGCTTTGCGCTTCGATGCGCACCACCCGCAACGGCCGCCAGCGATCCCCCAAGGCCTGGGCTTGCAGACGGGCGTTGGCTTGCTCCCAAGTGCCGGTCAGCAAACTGGTGGGTGACACGCCGTCGAAGCGCCACTGCAGAGCAAGCGCGGCGGGACGACGCACCACGCTTTCCACTTTAAATGTCCACAAGCGCTCGGCCCCTTGAAACGCCTCGACCTGTGGGCCTTCAAGAATGACTTCGGTGCGACCGCTGAGGTGCAGCAGGTCTCCCGAATTGAAATCGATAAACAACAAACCGGCCCGAGGATTGAGCAGCAGGTTGCCCAAGGTGTTGAAAAACAGGTTGCCGGCGAAATCCGGAATGGTCAGGCGATTACCTTCTACCCGTACGAAACCGGCCTGGCCGCCGCGGTGAGAAACGTCCACCGAACGTTGGCCATCGACGTCCACGTAACTGGCGACAAAGAACGTATCGGCTCCCGCGATCAGGGTTTTGGCCGCATCATCCAGCTCGTTCAGGTGTTGCGCGACGCGAGTCGACGGATCCGCCAGTGGCACCGAACGAAACTGCCGCAATTGAATGTATTGCGGGCAATTGCCGAAGGACTGCTCCACCGCCACATTGAAGCCGCTTGCCGTCATCGCGCCGACTCGACCGTTGAGGCGGTTGCGGCGACGGGTGTGCAGTTCGATCCCCAGCAGGCCGATCGCCGCGCCCTCCGTCAGTTGCGCAGGATCATCCTCGCCCGGCAGGCTGCGAAATTGCAGCGCACCCGGCTCGAGCGAGTGAGCAAAGCCCGGTTGCCCTTCAAGAATACTGGCCCAAGGATTACCGTCGGCATCCACCGCGCCGTACAGCATGAACGGCAGTTGCTCATAGAACTTGCGGTGCTGGTCCGGCATCTCGCTACGAATCACCTTACGACCGAGTACCTCCATTCGCTCGGCAATGCCCACATGAGCCTGCAATTGTTTCTCGCCGGCGTGCCAGGGTGAACGGTCCATAACGGCTTCTCCCCTGCGCCATCGGCGCAGTGTGAACGACCCGACAGTGTCGGGCCGCAGGCATCAGGCAGTTTTTTGCAGACCGGCAACGGTGCGCGGCATGCCGACAAACCCTGGCAAGGCTTCGACCCGCGCCAGCCAGGCCCGGATGTTGGCGTAGTCTTCCAGCGACACATTGCCTTCTGGCGCATGGGCGATGTAGCTGTAGGCCGAAACGTCGGCAATGGTTGGCTCGGCGCCGGCCAGATACGGCGTTGCCGCCAGTTCCTGATCGATCACTTTGAGCACGGTGTGGGAATAAGCGATCACCTCTTCAGCGTTGTAAGGCGCACCAAACACCGTGATCAGCCTGGCTCGGGCGGGACCAAAGGCAATCGGCCCAGCGGCAATCGACAACCAACGCTGAACCTTGGCCGCGCCGGCCGGATCGGCTGGCAACCAACGGCCGTTACCGTACTTTTGCGCCAGATAAACCAGGATCGCGTTGGAATCGGCCAGTATCACGCCTTGATCATTAATGACCGGCACTTGACCAATCGCGTTGAGCGCCAGGAAATCCGGCTGTTTGTGCGCGCCCTTGGCCAGGTCGACAAAGATCAGCTCGGTCGGCAGTTGCAGCAGGGACAGCATCAGTTCTACACGGTGAGCGTGGCCGGAACGTGGGAAGTTGTAGAGCTTGATGGCTTGCATGGTTGACTCCGCTGGATAGTGGCGCTGTTAAAGAGAGATCAGCACCGATGGGGGGTCATCTTCCACCCGCAACCCAAACAACAAAATAACCAGCAAACGCAATCCATTATTTCATCCAGCGAAATAACCCTCTCACGCCTGCAAGGACGGGTGTTCACGCAGCGCGCTCACCGCGAAGTCCACAAAACTGCGGATCCGTACAGGAGCCTTGCGCCCGCCCTGATAGACAACATGGATAGGTAATGGCGGCAGTTCGAAGTCAGCCAGAACGATTTCCAGATCACCGGCGGCGACTTTGCTTGCCACTTGATAGGACAGAACCCGGGTCAGCCCCAAACCCAGGCATGCCGCCGAAATGGCCGCCTGATTCGCCGTCACCACCAGGCGCGGCTCCGGTCGAACACTCAGTGGTTCTCCCCCTTCAAGGAATGGCCAGGTTCTCAACTGACCGATAGAGGACGTCGCAATAACCGGTGCTTGAGCCAGATCATGAGGATGTCGAGGTCGACCGTGGGCCGTCAGGAAGTCCGGCGAGCCGCAAATCACCCGTCGAACCTCACCCACGCGAATCGCATGCTGATTACTGTCGGGTAGCTCACCGATCCGTACGGCGACATCGATCCCCTCCTCGACCATGCTGACCACTCGGTCGACCAGCACCCCATTGATGCAGACTTCAGGAAATAGCGTCAGATAATCCACCATCACCGGCGTGACAAACAATTCACCGAACAACACCGGCGCTGTGATTGTCAGCTGCCCACGCGGTTGAGCGTGACTGCCCGCCGCCGAATCCTCGGCTTCCTGCACCTCGGCGAGAATCCTCCGACAGTCTTCCAGGTAACGCTGACCCGCCTCGCTCAAATGCACACTGCGGGTGGTGCGCGTCAGCAGCAACGTACCGATGCGTTTCTCCAACGCCGCCACGGCGCGAGTGACACTGGCTGCCGACAGACCCAAACGCCGTGCCGCCGCCGAGAAGCCTTGGTCTTGGGCGACGGCGGCGAAGACCTGCATTTCCTGGAAACGGTCCATATGTGTGTCCTCATTAAAAAATCGGAAGATCGCAGCCTGCGGCAGCTCCTTGTATGTTGACCCTGATTCCAAAGCGAGAGATCTCGCTTAGGTCATGGACATGCATGCGTACCTGAAAAACATGTGGTACGGACATCGAACATTAAGTTGTTTGGTCGTTTCTTGAACGCCCCTGCTTGCGCAGTAGCCCTATCTGAATAAAAGGAACGTCAATGAGTGCAAATTTTTCAGGTATTACGTGGGGCTTTGCCGGTATCGACCGGCGTTTGCTGAAAGTGCAATTCAGCTTTTTGCTGATGGTTTTGGGTGGACGGTGCAATCAACTGGCGGTGGCCTGGTGGGCCTTGCAGGAAACAGGCTCTGCGCTCTACTTCGCCAACATGATTGCCTGTTCCATCGCGGCGGAGGTGTTAGCCAAACCCCTGCTTGGATGGCTGGGGGACAAGTACAACAAAATCCTGATCATCAAGCTGGCCTCATGGCTCAGCCTGCTGACAGCGCTATTGATGGTGGTGTTGTCCGCCACGGGGTCGTTCAACCCTTGGGCGGTGAGCGCACTGATGATGATCAGCAGTGCGATCGTCGGCGTGCGCGACCCTCTCCAGGCATCGATCATTCCTTTATTTGCAGACGACGATAAAGTCTCCCTGGCCTTTCGGACCAAAAGCGTGATGTCGTCCTTTTCGATTCTGCTCGGGCCGGTACTGGCCAGCGGGTTGATTTACGGGTTCGGTATCACGTTCGCCTTTGCTGTCGATTTTTTTGCGATTCTCATCGCCGGGGCGTTGATCGCGACCATCCCGAGCCACATCGGTGCCACTGGCCAGGACGAAAAAGCGCAGGGAGCCAGCGGCTTCAGCATGATTTATTCCGGCTTCAAAGTGGTTTACGGAGTGAAAGTCGAACTTTACCTGGCCATCATTGCAATGCTGATCAACTTTGCCCTATTTCCTTTCTTCACCATCCTGATCCCACTGTACGTAAAGGACGTCATCCAGTACCCGGTCACTTACATTGGCCTTCTGGATTCGTGCTTCGGGCTGGGCATTCTGGCGGGCAGTTACAAGATCATCGGCTGGTTATCCGAAAGGGTCCCCCGTGACATGTGTGTGTCCGCAGGTTTTGCATTACTGGGGTGCAACCTAGTGGTGGTCGGCACCGTTTCATCGTCGCTCATCGTACCCGCGGCCTTTTTCTGCGGCGGCGTAGGCCTGATGTTGATCAACATCCCCACCTCAGCAGTGAGGTTGCTGGCGACACCCAAGCTCCATCGCAACCGGGTTTTTGCCACGGTTTCATTTCTGTCTGCGGCGGCCAGCCCTTTGGGCAGTTTTGCGATGAACACCCTGATCGCCTATCTGGGGGTCACACTGACAATCACGCTGCTGGGCGTCATGGTGCTACTGCTGTCTCTGATGGTCTTTCTGGTACCCGATTTCAAAAATTTCATGCGTTCCCCGGATACGCAGCTCAACGATGCCTACCTGGACAAATACCCTGAAGCGTTTGCGCGCTGACGTGCCTCACCGTACGCCTCTTACAAACGGAGTTGCCTTTCACAATGCCGGGGATATGCGGCATGTGGGCAACAAACGTGACTCACCGTTGCTCATGCCGGATGTTCGTCTGAGAAGGCGACCAACTGACCGCCACAGACGCGGACTTTCGGGAGATTTGGCTTTCAACTTCGTCAACAACTCGTTGTGCCGCTTGTTGCCGAATCTCAGCCGGAAACTACGGCAGAAGAGGTACAGGAACAACTACGCAGGAGCACTCGTCGTGATCCTGCGTAAATCGCTTATTCCACCGTCACCGACTTCGCCAGGTTACGCGGCTGGTCAACGTCGGTGCCTTTCAATACGGCCACGTAATACGAGAGCAACTGCAGCGGAATGGTGTAGAGGATCGGCGACAAGGTGTTGTGTATGTGTGGCATTTGTACAACGTGAGTGCCTTCACCATTGGTCATGCCGGCCTGCTCGTCTGCAAAGACGATCAGCTGACCACCACGGGCGCGGACTTCCTGGAGGTTGGATTTCAACTTCTCCAGCAGCTCGTTGTTCGGTGCCACGGTGACCACTGGCATGTCGTTATCCACAAGCGCCAATGGGCCGTGCTTCAGCTCGCCGGCCGGATAGGCTTCGGCGTGGATGTAGGAGATTTCCTTGAGCTTGAGAGCCCCTTCCATCGCTACCGGGAATTGCGCACCACGACCGAGGAACAGGGTGTGGTTTTTCTCGGCGAACAGCTCGGCGATTTTCTCCACGGTGCTGTCCATGGCCAAGGCTTCGCCGAGGCGGGCCGGCAGGCGACGCAGCTCTTCAACCAATGTGGCTTCGACGCCTTTGGCCAACGTGCCGCGAACCTGGCCCAGGGACAGAGTCAACAACATCAGGCCGACCAATTGAGTGGTGAAGGCTTTGGTCGAGGCCACGCCAATTTCACGACCCGCCTGGGTCAGCAGTGTCAGGTCGGACTCACGCACCAGTGAGCTGATGCCAACGTTGCAGATCGCCAGGCTGGCGAGGAAACCCAGTTCCTTGGCGTTGCGCAGGGCAGCCAGGGTGTCCGCGGTTTCGCCGGACTGGGAGATGGTCACGAACAGCGTGTCGGGTTGCACCACCACCTTGCGGTAGCGGAATTCGCTGGCGACTTCGACCTGGCACGGGATCCCAGCCAGTTCTTCGAGCCAGTAACGGGCAACCATGCCGGCGTGGTAACTGGTGCCACACGCGACGATCTGCACGTTACGCACTTTGGCGAACAGCTCGGCCGCCTGTGGACCGAACGCTTGCACCAGCACGCCGTTCGGACTCAGGCGTCCTTCCAGGGTGCGCTGCACCACAGCCGGTTGCTCGTGAATTTCCTTGAGCATGAAGTGGCGGAATTCGCCCTTGTCAGCGGCTTCGGCGCCATCGCGGTACTGCACGGATTCGCGTTTGACAACTTGGCCGCTCACGTCCCAGATCTGTACGCTGTCGCGGCGAATTTCGGCGATATCGCCTTCTTCCAGGTACATAAAGCGATCAGTGACCTGGCGCAGGGCCAACTGATCGGACGCCAGGAAGTTTTCACCCAGGCCCAGACCGATGACCAGCGGGCTGCCACTGCGGGCGGCGACCAGACGATCCGGTTGCTGAGCGCTGATGACTGCCAAACCGTAAGCACCGTGCAGTTCTTTGACAGTCGCCTTCAGGGCCACGGTCAGATCACGCAGATCCTTGAGTTTGTGGTTCAACAGGTGCGCAATGACTTCAGTGTCGGTGTCCGAGGTGAACACGTAACCCAAGGCTTTGAGTTGCTCGCGCAGGGCTTCGTGGTTCTCGATGATGCCGTTGTGCACCACCGCCAGATCACCGGAGAAATGCGGGTGAGCGTTGCGCTCGCACGGCGCACCGTGAGTGGCCCAGCGGGTGTGGGCGATACCCAGGCGGCCGACCAGCGGTGCTTCGGCCAGCGCCAGTTCCAATTCACTCACCTTTCCCGGGCGACGCAGGCGCTCAAGCTTTTCGTCATTGGTGTAGACCGCCACACCGGCACTGTCATAGCCACGGTATTCCAGGCGTTTCAGGCCTTCGAGCAGGATGGCTGTGATGTTACGTTCTGCAACTGCGCCAACAATTCCACACATGTTATTTCTCCTGACTGACAGCCGCGAGGATCAAGTTGATTCCGCGGGCCTGAATCTGATCCCGTGCCGCAAGCGGCAGGCGATCATCGGTAATGAGGGTATGGACGCTGCTCCAGGGCAGCTCCAGGTTGGGAATCTTGCGGCCGATCTTGTCGGCCTCGACCATGACAACCACTTCGCGGGCGACTTCAGCCATGACACGGCTCAGTCCCAGCAATTCGTTGAAAGTGGTGGTACCACGAACCAGGTCGATGCCATCGGCACCGATGAACAACTGATCAAAGTCGTAAGAGCGTAGTACCTGCTCGGCCACCTGCCCCTGAAAGGACTCGGAATGCGGGTCCCAGGTGCCGCCGGTCATTAACAGCACCGGCTCATGCTCGAGCTCGCTCAAGGCATTGGCGACATGCAGGGAATTGGTCATCACCACCAGACCCGGTTGTTGGCCGAGTTCCGGAATCATCGCCGCCGTGGTGCTGCCGCTATCGACGATGATCCGCGCGTGCTCGCGAATCCGCGTAACGGCGGCGCGGGCGATAGCCTGCTTGTATTTGGACACCGGCTGACCAATGTCGGCCACCAGTTCTTGAGGCAGGGTGATCGCTCCGCCATAACGGCGCAGCAGCAAGCCGTTGCTTTCAAGCGCCGCGAGGTCCTTGCGGATCGTAACTTCCGAAGTTTCGAAGCGCTTGGCCAGCTCATCCACACTGACTTCGCCCTGCTCATTGAGCAAGGCGAGGATATTGCGACGGCGTTGAGGTGTATTGCGTTTCGACATGGCTTGGTAAGTTTCGATTCGAAAGATAACGGAAGCAATCAAAACCTATCGGCGAAACTTCGTCAAGCGTAAGGCGATAAAAAGAGCTGTGGATAACTCAGCTCTTTTTGATCTTCACCGGCCGCTTCCAGCCGTCGATGTTCTTCTGACGTGCGCGACTTACCGCCAACTGCCCGTTATCCACATTCTGGGTAATGGTCGAACCCGCAGCAGTCGTTGCACCTGCAGAGATATCCACAGGCGCGACCAACGAATTGTTGGAGCCGATGAATACATCTTCGCCCAACACGGTTGTCCATTTGTTGGCGCCGTCGTAATTGCAGGTGATGGTGCCGGCCCCGATGTTGGTCCGCGCACCAATCTCCGCATCCCCCAGGTAAGTCAGATGACCGGCCTTGGCGTCCTCGCCCAAATGAGCGTTTTTCAACTCAACGAAGTTACCCACATGGGCTCGTGCTTCCAGCACTGTACCTGGGCGCAAACGAGCGAACGGACCGGCATCGCTGCCTTCACCGAGAATCGCGCCTTCGATGTGGCTGTTAGCCTTGATCACCACCCCTTTGCGCAAGGTGCTGTCCTTGATCACGCAGTTCGGGCCGATCACCACGTCGTCCTCAATAACGACCTTGCCTTCGAGAATCACGTTGATGTCGATCAGCACGTCGCGGCCGACGGTGACTTCACCGCGCACATCAAAACGAGCCGGGTCACGCAGGGTCACGCCCTGAGCCATCAAACGACGACCGGCGCGCAGCTGATAGTGACGCTCAAGCTCGGAAAGCTGGTTGCGGTCGTTAGCACCCTGCACTTCCATGGCATCGTGGGGTTGCTCGGTGGCCACCACCAGCCCGTCGCTGACCGCCATGGCGATTACGTCGGTCAGGTAGTACTCGCCCTGGGAATTGTTATTGGAGAGGCGGCTCATCCAGTCGCCAAGACGTTCGAAAGGCAGCGCCAGAATGCCGGTGTTGCCCTCGGTGATTGCGCGTTCAGCTTCGTTGGCGTCTTTCTGCTCGACGATAGCGGTGACCTTTCCAGCCGCGTCACGGACGATGCGGCCGTAGCCGGTTGGGTCGTCCAGTTCAACGGTGAGCAAACCCAGTTGTTGCGGCGCCACTTTCTTCAGCAAACGTTGCAGGGTGTCGACTTCAATCAGCGGCACGTCACCGTAGAGAATCAGCACCGTGTCGGACTTGATGAACGGCACAGCCTGCGCCACCGCATGACCGGTCCCCAGCTGTTTGTCCTGCAGGACAAAATTCAAATCATCCGCCGCCAGACGCTCACGCACGGCATCGGCGCCATGGCCGATCACGACGTGGATGCGCTGTGGATCAAGTTGCCGGGCGCTGTGGATAACATGGCCAAGCATCGAGTTGCCGGCAATCGGGTGCAGAACTTTCGGCAGCGCCGAACGCATGCGAGTGCCTTGGCCGGCAGCGAGGATAACGATTTCTAAAGACATGACTGGCTACCAATCCTGGGTGGTCAGCGGCTGCGACCAGGTTATGAATGTCGGAAAAGAAAAAAGGGTAGCCGAGGCTACCCTTTTTAATCAATCGCACAACAAGTGGGGCCTATTAGTGGCCGAACTTCTTGCGGATCTGCTGGACGGTGCGCAGCTGAGCTGCAGCCTCGGCCAGACGTGCGGCAGCAGAACCGTAATCGAATTCTGCGCCACGGTCATGCAAGGCCTTCTCGGCAGCCTTAACGGCTTCCTGAGCGGAGGCTTCGTCCAGGTCGGCAGCGCGTTGCACAGTGTCGGCAAGCACCTTGACCATGTTCGGCTGAACCTCGAGGAAACCACCGGAGATGTAATACACCTCCTCTTCCCCGCCCTGCTTGATCAGGCGGATCGGGCCCGGCTTGAGATTAGTGATCAGCGGCGCGTGACCCAGGGCGATACCAAGATCACCCAGTGCACCGTGCGCAACCACCATCTCGACCAGGCCGGAAAAGATTTCCCCTTCCGCGCTGACGATATCGCAATGGACTGTCATAGCCATCTGATTGCCTCAAACTAAATTAGCGCCCGTTACCGGGCGCCGGGATTACAGTTTCTTGGCTTTCTCGATCGCTTCTTCGATGCCGCCGACCATGTAGAACGCTTGTTCTGGCAGGTGGTCGTAGTCACCGTTGAGGATGCCTTTGAAGCCAGCAATGGTGTCTTTCAGGGAAACGTATTTACCCGAAGCACCGGTGAAGACTTCAGCCACGAAGAACGGTTGCGACAAGAAACGCTGGATCT
The DNA here is from genome assembly GCF_029960815.1 of Pseudomonas sp. AL03. GTDB lineage: Bacteria > Pseudomonadota > Gammaproteobacteria > Pseudomonadales > Pseudomonadaceae > Aquipseudomonas. Next base: position 123,797 of record NZ_JASBRE010000019.1, on the reverse strand, counting down.
TACGAGCACGGTTTACCAACTGCTTGTCGGTTTCCGACAGCTCGTCCATACCCAGGATCGCAATGATGTCCTTCAGTTCTTTGTAACGTTGCAGAACATACTGTACGCCGCGAGCGGTGTCGTAGTGGTCCTGACCGATCACGTTCGGGTCCAGCTGACGCGAAGTCGAGTCCAGTGGATCGACCGCTGGGTAGATACCCAGGGAAGCGATGTCACGAGACAGAACGACGGTGGCGTCCAAGTGGGCGAAGGTGGTCGCTGGCGACGGGTCAGTCAAGTCATCCGCCGGTACGTATACCGCCTGGATCGAGGTGATCGAACCGTTTTTGGTCGAAGTGATACGCTCTTGCAGAGTACCCATCTCTTCAGCCAGGGTCGGCTGGTAACCTACTGCGGAAGGCATACGGCCCAGCAGTGCGGATACTTCAGTACCGGCCAGGGTGTAACGATAGATGTTGTCGACGAACAGCAGTACGTCGTTACCTTCGTCACGGAACTTCTCGGCCATGGTCAGGCCGGTCAATGCTACGCGCAGACGGTTACCCGGCGGCTCGTTCATCTGACCGTAAACCAGTGCCACTTTGTCCAGAACGTTGGAATCCTTCATCTCGTGGTAGAAGTCGTTACCCTCACGAGTACGCTCACCCACACCGGCGAACACGGAATAACCGGCGTGCTCGATGGCGATGTTACGGATCAGTTCCATCATGTTTACGGTTTTGCCTACACCGGCACCACCGAACAGACCGACTTTACCACCCTTGGCGAACGGGCAAACCAGGTCGATAACCTTGATGCCGGTTTCCAGCAGGTCGTTGCCGCCTGCTTGTTCAGCGAAGGTTGGCGCAGGACGGTGAATGCCCCAGCGCTCTTCGGTGTCGATCGGGCCAGCTTCGTCGATCGGGTTGCCCAGAACGTCCATGATCCGGCCCAGGGTCGCTTTACCGACCGGTACGGAGATGGCAGCGCCAGAGTCCGTGACTTCCAGACCGCGCTTCAAGCCTTCGGTGGAACCCATCGCAATGGTACGAACCACGCCGTCGCCCAGCTGCTGCTGAACTTCCAGGGTGGTTTCAGCCGCGCTCACTACTTTCAGCGCGTTGTAGATGCTCGGTACGCTGTCGCGTGGAAATTCCACGTCGATAACGGCGCCGATGATTTGAACGATACGTCCGCTACTCATAGCTGGATCCTCTGAATATTTGAACCGTTAAACCGCGGCAGCGCCGCCGACGATTTCCGAGATCTCTTGGGTGATCGCAGCCTGACGCGCCTTGTTGTAGACCAGCTGCAAATCGCTGATCAAATCACCGGCGTTGTCGGTAGCGTTCTTCATCGCGATCATCCGCGCAGCTTGTTCAGCCGCGTTGTTCTCGACCACCGCCTGGTAGACCTGCGACTCAACGTAGCGGACCATCAAGCCGTCAAGCAGCTCTTTGGCATCCGGTTCGTAGAGATAGTCCCAGTGGTGCTTGAGTGATTGATCCGCGGTTGCCTCCAGTGGAATCAACTGCTCCACAGTAGGCTGTTGCGTCATGGTGTTGATGAACTTGTTGGACACCACGGACAGGCGATCAATACGGCCGTCCAGGTAGGCATCCAGCATCACCTTGACGCTGCCGATCAGATCATTGATCGACGGCTCTTCACCCAGGTGGCTGATAGCTGCAACGACGTTACCGCCGAAGTTGCGGAAGAAAGCCGCACCCTTGCTACCAACAACACACAGATCGATCTCGACGCCGTTTTCACGGTTTTTCGCCATGTCCTTGACCAAGGCCTTGAACAGGTTGGTGTTCAAGCCACCACACAGACCACGGTCACTGCTCACTACGACATAACCGACGCGCTTGATTTCACGCTCGATCATGAAGGGGTGGCGATATTCCGGGTTGGCGTTGGCCAAATGACCAATAACCTGGCGGATGCGCTCCGCGTAAGGACGGCTAGCAGCCATGCGCATTTGTGCTTTGCGCATTTTACTGACCGCCACTTTTTCCATGGCGCTGGTAATCTTTTGCGTGCTTTTGATGCTCGCAATCTTACTGCGAATCTCTTTTGCGCCTGCCATGTAACACCTATCAGGTTAGCAAGCGGGAGCCTTGCGGCTCCCGCTGCGGCTTACCAGGTTTGGGTGGCCTTGAACTTCTCGATACCGGCTTTCAGGCCAGCGTCGATTTCGTCATTGAAGTCACCCTTCACGTTGATCTTCGCCATCAAATCGGCGTGATCGCGGTTGAAGAAAGCAATCAGCGCTTGTTCGAAGCTGCCGATCTTGGCGATTTCAACGTCAGTCAGGAACCCACGCTCAGCGGCATACAGCGACAGCGCCATGTCAGCGATCGACATTGGTGCGTATTGCTTCTGCTTCATCAGCTCGGTAACGCGCTGACCATGCTCAAGTTGCTTACGGGTCGCTTCGTCCAGGTCAGAAGCGAACTGGGCGAATGCCGCCAGTTCACGGTACTGAGCCAGAGCGGTACGGATACCACCGGAGAGCTTCTTGATGATCTTGGTCTGAGCGGCACCACCCACACGGGATACCGAAACACCGGCGTTCACAGCAGGACGGATCCCGGAGTTGAACATGGCCGATTCCAGGAAGATCTGACCGTCGGTGATGGAAATCACGTTGGTCGGAACGAACGCGGAAACGTCGCCAGCCTGGGTTTCGATGATCGGCAGTGCGGTCAGGGAACCGGTTTTGCCGGTCACTGCGCCGTTGGTGAACTTCTCTACGTACTCTTCCGAAACGCGGGATGCGCGCTCCAGCAGACGGGAGTGGAGATAGAACACGTCGCCTGGGTAAGCTTCACGGCCTGGTGGACGGCGCAGCAGCAGGGAAATCTGGCGGTAAGCCACTGCTTGCTTGGACAGATCGTCATAAACGATCAGCGCGTCTTCACCGCGGTCGCGGAAGAATTCACCCATAGTGCAACCGGAGTACGGTGCCAGGAATTGCAGTGCTGCAGATTCCGAAGCGCTCGCAGCCACGACGATGGTGTTAGCCAGTGCGCCGTTTTCTTCCAGCTTGCGAACAACGTTAGCGATGGTCGATTGTTTCTGACCGATAGCTACGTAGACGCAGAAGATGCCACTGTCTTTCTGGTTGATGATCGCGTCGATCGCCAGAGCGGTCTTACCGATCTGACGGTCACCGATGATCAGCTCACGCTGGCCACGGCCGACAGGGATCATGGCATCGACAGCCTTGTAGCCAGTCTGTACAGGCTGGTCTACCGACTTACGCCAGATCACGCCTGGAGCAACTTTCTCGACCGCATCGGTCTCGGTGTTGTTCAGCGGACCTTTGCCGTCAACAGGGTTACCCAGTGCGTCGACTACGCGACCCAGCAGTTCCTTACCAACCGGAACTTCGAGGATGCGGCCAGTGCACTTGGCGCTCATGCCTTCAGCCAGAGACTGGTAAGAGCCCAATACAACGGCACCTACAGAGTCTTGCTCCAGGTTGAGAGCCATACCGAAGACGCCGCCCGGAAACTCGATCATCTCGCCGTACATGACGTCGGCCAGACCGTGAATCCGCACGATACCGTCAGATACGCTGACGACAGTGCCTTCGTTACGGGCTTGGGAGGTCACATCGAGCTTGTCGATGCGGCCCTTGATAATTTCACTTATTTCGGAAGGATTGAGTTGCTGCATTGCTCTGCTGCCCCTTCAAACTCAAGATTTCAATGCTTCGGCAAGGTTCGCGAGTTTGCCGCGAACCGAGCCATCGATTACCAGGTCGCCGGCGCGGATGACAATGCCCCCAATAAGGGATTTGTCTTCCTCGACTTGCAGGCGCACTTCCCGGTTGAGTCGTGCACTGAGAACCTTGGCGAGTTTGTCTTGCTGTTCTTGGTTCAATGCAAAAGCACTGGTGACTTCAACGTCTACCGATTTCTCTTGTTCGGCCTTGTACAGGTCAAACAGAGCGGCAATCTCCGGCAACAGCGGGAGACGGTCGTTTTCGGCAACGACGTGAATGAAGTTCTGTGCCTTCACATCAAACTTGTCGCCGCACACGTCAATAAACGTGGCGGCCTTGTCTGCGCTCGTCAGTCGCGGGGCCTTGAGCACGCGCTGCATGGTGTCGTCTTGCGACACTGCTGCAGCCAGGCCGAGCATGGCTGACCAAGAGGCCAGTTGCTGGTGGGCCTGGGCGTGCTCGAAGGCTGCCTTAGCGTAAGGTCGGGCCAACGTGGTCAATTCTGCCATGATCGCCCTCGCTTAAATTTCAGCAGCCAGTTTGTTTACCAGCTCCGCGTGCGCGTTCTGATCGATTGTGGCACCCAGGATCTTCTCGGCGCCGCCAACGGCCAGAGCACCCAATTGGGCACGCAGCGCGTCTTTGACACTGTTCAGTTCCTGCTCGATCTCGGCCTGAGCCTGAACCTTCACACGGTCAGCGTCGATACGGGCTTTTTCAACAGCCTCTTCGACGATCTGATTACCGCGTTTCTTGGCTTGCTCAATGATTTCGGCTGCCTGAGCTTTAGCTTCGCGCAGTTGTTGACCCGCTTTATCTTGGGCCAACTCCAGGTCGCGAGCTGCTCGGGCGGCAGCGTCCAGTCCATCCGCGATCTTCTTCTGACGTTCGTGCAAAGCCGCGATGACCGGAGGCCACACGAACTTCATGCAAAACAGTACAAAAATGAAGAACGCAACGGACTGGCCAATCAGGGTTGCATTAATGTTCACGCCAACACCTCGCTCGTTCGTTGCACATCACACCCATTACTCGAAGGTTCGAGTAATTAGCCAGCGAGTTGACCAACGAATGGGTTCGCGAAGGTGAAGAACAGAGCGATACCAACGCCGATCATGGTGACGGCGTCGAGCAGACCGGCAACGATGAACATTTTAACTTGCAGCATTGGAACCATCTCTGGCTGACGCGCTGCGCCTTCCAGGAACTTGCCACCCAACAGGCCGAAACCAATTGCGGTACCCAGTGCGCCCAGGCCGATCAACAGTGCAACAGCGATAGCGGTTAGACCAACTACAGTTTCCATCTTTCCTCCCGACTTTTACGTCGTATGGTTTAGGTTTTTTAGATTTTAAAGCGGTAAAACAAATCGTTTCATAGCCCTGTTCGGGCACCCACTCGTTTGACCGAGTGGGACATCAGACTAGTCTGAGACTGGTCTTAATGGTTTTCTTCGTGCGCCATCGACAGGTAAACGATGGTCAGCATCATGAAGATAAACGCCTGCAGGGTGATGATCAGGATGTGGAACACAGCCCACGCCCACTGCAGAACTATACCCAGGCCGCTAAGCCAGAGCAGACCGCTGCCGAACATCACAGCGATCAGAATGAAGACCAGTTCGCCGGCGTACATGTTGCCGAACAGACGCAGTGCCAGCGAAATTGGCTTGGCGATCAGCGTCACGAACTCCAGCAGGAAGTTCACCGGAATCAGCAGGGCTTGAAGGAAAATATTCTTGCTGCCAAACGGGTGCAGGGTCAGTTCGCCGATGAAGCCGCCGATGCCCTTGACCTTGATGCTGTAGAAAATGATCAACGCGAACACCGACAGGGCCATGCCCAGGGTAGCGTTCGGGTCAGTGGTCGATACGGCACGGAACGGAATGTGCGCATCACCCGTGATCAGGATGGCCAGCTGAGGAATCCAGTCGACCGGGATCAGGTCGACGGCGTTCATCAGGAAGACCCAGACGAAGATGGTCAGTGCCAGTGGTGCAATCACCGGACTACGGCCATGGAAGCTGTCTTTCACGCTGCCATCGACGAATTCGACCAATACTTCAACGAAGTTCTGCAAAGCACCAGGCTGACCGGAAGTCGCCTTCTTCGCCGCCATGCGGAAAAGAAGAACGAAGATCAGACCCAACGCGACCGACCAGCCAAGCGTATCGACGTGGAAAGCCCAGAAGCCCATTTCCTTGGCTTCTGCTGCGGTGTGCGCAAAGCCCCAGCCGCCGTTAGGTAGCTGCCCGAAGGTCAGGTTCTGCAAGTGGTGCTGGATATAGCCCGAAGCGGTTGTCTCTGCCATGGTTGCCTCAAACGCCCTAAGGTCTCGAAAGTCTTGTTCTCATCAGCAGGGGCGCGAACCAGCTGACCAGTTGGGTCAACACGAAGACGCCGAATACAGCTAGCGGCGCCAATGGCTTCACACCTGCAAACGTCAATGCAAAGAGCACTGCCGTCAAAATCAGTTTGCCCGCCTCGCCGGCATAAAATGACCGGACGATGGCTTGAGCTGCTCGGGCGCCGGAAAACCGAAATGCCCTGTGAGCGAAATAAACATTGGGCAGCAAGGCTATCAGGCCTCCGCAAAGTCCTGAGTACCCGGCTACGACTCCATGCCAGTACCAAAGCGCCAAAGCGGCCAGTACCAAAACGACAAATTGAGCCAGTAATACCGGAAAAACTGCCAGGCGATGGAACGGCAAGCGGTTTGGCGTGCGGCTCTCCATCGTTTCTACTCCCCAATGATCGGCTGCCAGAATTCAATAACTTGGCATAATTTGTGCCGACAAAATGCGCGCAGAGTATAGGGGCGGTTCTGCCCCTATTCAACTGTCAGGTAGTGATTTCCCACTGCACGCTACATGAGGAAATGTTTCAGCGGATGTGTGCAAGCACACCTTGAAGCTCATCGAGGGAGTTGTAACCGATCACCAACTGCCCCTTCCCCTTTTTCCCGTGGCGGATCTGCACCGCAGAGCCTAGGCGCTCAGCCAGACGCTGTTCGAGTCGAGCAATATCCGGGTCCTGCTTTACCGGTTCAGCAGGTTCCTGTTTGCCACTCAACCACTGGCGAACCAGTGCTTCAGTCTGGCGCACCGTCAGCCCCCGTGCGACAACGTGTCGCGCCCCTTCAACCTGTTGATTCTCCGGCAAACCGAGCAAAGCACGGGCATGACCCATTTCCAGGTCGCCGTGGGACAGCATGGTTTTGATGACTTCCGGCAACGCGATCAAGCGTAGCAGGTTAGCCACAGTCACGCGGGATTTGCCCACCGCTTCGGCCACTTGCTGCTGAGTCAGCTGGAACTCTTGCTGCAAACGCTGCAAGGCGACCGCTTCTTCGATCGGATTGAGGTCTTCGCGTTGGATGTTCTCGATCAGCGCCATGGCGATCGCGGTTTCATCCGGCACATCGCGAACCATTGCCGGGATGGTTTCCTGGCCAGCCTGCTGGCTGGCGCGCCAACGACGTTCGCCAGCGATGATTTCGAAGCGACCGCTGCCGATCGGACGAACCACGATCGGCTGCATCACGCCCTGAGCCTTGATCGACTGTGCCAGCTCTTCCAGGGCTTGTGGGTCCATGTCCCGACGCGGCTGGTACTTGCCGCGCTGGATCAGGTCCAGGGGCAGGTGCTGCAGCTCACGCTGATCTGCCTGCACCGCTTGTTCTTCCAGCGAGCTGACAGTCGGACCACTCAGCAGTGCATCCAGTCCACGTCCGAGACCTCGTTTCTTGACGGCCATGGGGATTCCTTAAGTTGCCTGAGCAGCGGCGGTGCGTGAGTTTTTGCGTTGACGGCGAACCATCTCGCCGGCCAATGCCAGATAGGCAATGGCGCCCCGCGATGATTTGTCGTACGCCAGTGCCGGCATGCCATAGCTTGGCGCTTCGGCCAGGCGGATGTTGCGCGGAATCACCGTGTCGTAGAGCTGCTCGCCGAAGTGTTCCTTGAGCTGCGCCGAAACATCGTTCATCAGGCTCAGGCGCGGGTCATACATGGTCCGCAACAGCCCTTCGACTTTCAGGTTCGGATTCAGCAGTTCTGCGATGCGCTTGATGTTATCCACAAGGTCGCTCAAGCCTTCGAGCGCGAAGTACTCGCACTGCATGGGGATAATGACCCCGTCAGCCGCAACCAGCGCGTTAAGCGTGAGCATCGACAGCGACGGCGGGCAGTCGATCAAAATGTAATCGTAGTTTTCACGGATCGGCGCCAACGCACTGCGCAGGCGGCTTTCCTTCATCTGCATTTCCAGCAGAACCACTTCGGCCGCGGTCAAGTCACGGTTGGCCGGCAGCAGTTGGTAACCACCGTGCTCGGAGTAGTGCATGGCCTGGGCCAGATCGCATTCGCCGATCAGCAGGTCGTAGACCGAGTTTTCCAGGCTGTGTTTATCCACACCGCTACCCATGGTGGCGTTGCCCTGTGGATCGAGATCAATCAACAGCACCCGACGCTTGGTAGCGACCAGGGAAGCTGCGAGGTTGATGCAGGTGGTGGTCTTGCCCACACCACCCTTTTGGTTCGCTATCGCGAATACCTTAGCCATTCTTGCTTGTGTTCCCAATCATGCCGTGCGGCGCAGTATCAGCAGATGGCGTTGGCCTTGGCAACCGGGTACGGCCAGGGCGTGTTCGCTATCGAGGTGGAAGTCTGCCGGCAATGCTACCAGCTCATCGGCCGGATGAACGCCCTTCATTGCCAGCCAACGTGTATCGGCGTCGCCGAGGTGACGAGTCCAGTTGCTGAAGTTCTCCATGCTGCTGAATGCCCGGGAAATGATCCCGTTGAATGGCAATGCAGGCTGAAAGGCTTCGACGCGACTGTGGATAACTTGCAGGTTATCCAGTTTGAGTTCGAGTTTGACCTGAGTCAGGAAGCGGGTTTTCTTGCCGTTGCTGTCCAGGCAGGTCACTTGGGACTCTGGAAACAGGATGGCCAACGGAATGCCCGGCATGCCGCCACCGCTGCCAACGTCAAGCCAGCGACCGTTTTCGACGAACGACATCACGCTCAAACTATCGAGCAAGTGACGGGAAACCATTTCATCCGGATCGCGTACGGCGGTCAGGTTGTACGCCTTGTTCCATTTGATCAACAGGGCCAGATAACCCAGCAGCTGAGCATGCTGGGTTTCTGTCAGTGTGACACCGAGCTGGCGAGCACCTGTGGATAACTCTTCTGCTTGTTGCGAGGTGAACAACGAACTCAAGCGCTTTGCTCCAACTGACGGCCCGCGCCGCGTTTTTTCAAATGAATCATCAACAGCGAAATCGCTGCCGGCGTCACGCCCGGGATACGCGACGCCTGGCCCAGGGTCTCTGGACGGGTCGCACCGAGCTTGCTCTGGATCTCTTTGGAGAGACCGGAAATATTCGTGTAATCGATATCCACAGGCAGTTTTGTGTCTTCGCTGGCCCGCAGCCGTGCGATTTCATCCTGTTGGCGATCGATGTAACCGGCGTATTTGGTCTTGATTTCGACCTGCTCGGCGACTTGCGGGTCTTCTGCACCCCCACCGGTCACGGCGATCAGACCAGCGTAGTCGATTTCCGGACGGCTCAGCAGATTGAGCAAGTTGTATTCGTGGGTCAGCGGCGTGCCGAATTTCTCGGAAATCGCATCGCCCTGCTCGGTACCCGGGCGAACCCAAGTACTTTTCAGGCGTTGCTCTTCCAGCGTGATGCTTTCGCGTTTGGTGCAGAACGCAGCCCAACGCGCGTCGTCCACCAGACCCAGTTCGCGACCTTTTTCGGTCAAGCGCAGGTCGGCGTTGTCTTCGCGCAGGATCAGGCGGTATTCGGCGCGGGACGTAAACATCCGATACGGTTCCTGGGTACCCAAGGTAATCAGGTCGTCGACCAACACTCCGATGTACGCCTCGTCGCGACGCGGGCACCAGGCATCTTTGCCCTGAGCACGCAGTGCGGCGTTGGCCCCGGCCAGCAAACCTTGGGCGCCGGCTTCTTCGTAACCGGTGGTGCCGTTGATTTGCCCGGCAAAAAACAGACCGCCGATGACTTTGGTTTCCAGGTTGTACTTCAGGTCACGCGGGTCGAAGTAGTCGTACTCGATGGCGTAACCCGGACGAACGATGTGCGCGTTTTCCATGCCGCGGATCGATTGCACGATCTGCAGTTGCACGTCGAACGGCAGGGATGTGGATATCCCGTTCGGGTACAGCTCGTTGGTCGTCAGGCCTTCCGGTTCGATGAAGACCTGATGGCTTTCCTTGTCGGCAAAGCGATGGATCTTGTCTTCGATCGACGGGCAGTAACGCGGGCCGATACCTTCGATCACACCGGAATACATCGGCGAGCGATCAAGGTTGGCGGCAATTATTTCGTGGGTGCGGGCGTTGGTGTGGGTAATCCAGCAGCTGACCTGTTTCGGATGTTGCTCTTTGGAACCCATGAACGACATCACCGGGATCGGCGTATCGCCGGCTTGCTCGGTCATCACCGAGAAATCCACAGAACGACCGTCGATACGCGGCGGTGTGCCTGTTTTCAGTCGACCAACCCGCAGTGGCATTTCACGCAATCGGTGAGCCAGGGCGATCGACGGCGGATCACCGGCACGGCCACCGGAAAAATTCTGCATGCCGATGTGGATAAGTCCACCGAGGAAGGTGCCAGTGGTCAACACCACGGAGTCCGCCAAGAAACGCAGGCCCATTTGGGTGACAACACCGCGTACTTGTTCCTGCTCGACGATCAGGTCGTCGGCAGCCTGTTGAAATATCCACAGGTTCGGCTGGTTTTCCAGGGCTTCGCGGACAGCGGCCTTGTACAGAACCCGATCAGCCTGAGCGCGAGTCGCTCGCACGGCCGGGCCTTTACGGCTGTTCAACACGCGAAACTGAATACCACCTTTGTCGGTAGCCATGGCCATCGCGCCGCCGAGGGCATCGATTTCCTTGACCAGGTGGCTTTTGCCAATGCCGCCGATGGCGGGGTTGCAACTCATGGCGCCGAGGGTTTCCACGTTATGCGTCAGCAACAGGGTTTTTGCACCCATACGTGCTGAGGCCAGTGCTGCCTCGGTACCGGCATGACCGCCGCCGATGACGATCACTTCAAAACGGGAAGGGAAATCCACCACGCACCTCGTGCCTGCTTCAGTTAGGTAATCAGGAATAGTTTGAGCTCAGGTTTTTGGACCTGGGCGGCAAGTATAGGGACTTCGCCCTTCCTAAAGAACCCTTTGCACAAAATTTAACCAGCTGTGGAAAAGTCGCGGTTATAGAAATTAAAAAGAGAGAGATTTATTAAATCTTTGTTTTTATGTTTATTTCTACTGAGGCACATTTCTGTGGATAGATCTCTACAGGCCTTTATATTCAATATGTACAGAGATTCAAAAGCCTGTGGTCATGTGCCAAGGAGGCCCTTGGATAACCGGTTTAAGCCTGTGGATTAAAGAAGCTGTTATCCACAGGGGCGGTTATCTTCAGTTTTGAGGCCCTGTTATCAACTGCCCTTACTGGCAGTTATTCACAGGGCTTAATCCACAGAAAAACGCAGAATAGGCAAATCCAGGGCACGGAAAATCCACACAAGCAGAAAGAATCTGCCTGGCACTGGAGGAGAATTCAGGAAAAGGAAGGAACAGACAGGCACGAATGTCCTGTCTGTGGACAACGGAAGGATTATTTACCGATACAGAAGCTGGAAAAAATTCGTCCCAGAAGGTCATCGGAGCTGAATGCACCGGTGATTTCACCCAAAGAGTGCTGAGCCTGGCGCAAATCTTCGGCCAGCAGTTCACCGGCACCGGCCAGGGTCAGCTGCGCACGGCCGTGCTCGAGGGAAGCACTGGCATGACGCAACGCGTCAAGGTGACGTCTGCGAGCGCTGAAGCTGCTCTCCGAGGTCTGTTCGTAGCCCATGCAGGCCTTGAGGTGGTCGCGCAGCAATTCTAGCCCTTCACCTGCAGACTTGGCGCTCAGGCTGATGGTGACGTGGCCATCCTCGCTGATTTCCAGGGCAATGGCTTCGCCAGTCAGGTCAGCCTTGTTGCGGATCAGCGTGACTTTCGCCGGATCCGGACGGACTTCCAGGAATTCCGGCCATAACGCGAACGGATCAAGTGCCTCAGGAGCGGTAGCATCGACCACCAACAGCACACGATCAGCCTCGCCGATCGCTTTCAACGCCCGTTCGACGCCGATTTTTTCCACCTGGTCTTCGGTATTTCGCAGACCTGCAGTGTCGACCACGTGCAGCGGCATGCCATCGATGTGGATATGTTCACGAAGAATGTCCCGGGTGGTGCCGGCAATCTCGGTCACGATCGCTGCTTCTCGTCCGGCCAGGGCATTCAGCAAGCTAGACTTACCGGCATTCGGCCGGCCCGCAATCACCACGGTCATCCCGTCACGCAGCAAGGCACCCTGCCCAGCTTCTCGCAGGACGGTGGATAACTCGTCACGCACGTTGTCGAGCATGCTCAGTACGTGGCCATCGGCAAGGAAGTCGATTTCTTCTTCAGGGAAGTCGATAGCCGCTTCGACATAGATGCGCAGGCCTATCAGTTGCTCGGTGAGGTTATGTACACGCTCGGAAAATGCGCCCTGCAAGGAACGCAGGGCATTTCGTGCAGCCTGTGCAGAACTCGCCTCGATCAAGTCGGCAATGGCTTCGGCCTGAGCCAGGTCTAGTTTGTCGTTGAGGAACGCCCGCTCGCTAAATTCACCTGGCCGTGCCAATCGGCAGCCGAGTTCCAGGCAACGCTGAAGCAGCATATCCAGAACTACCGGACCGCCATGGCCCTGGAGTTCCAGCACATCTTCACCGGTGAACGAGTTCGGACCTGGAAAATACAGTGCGATGCCTTGATCCAGAACCTCATCGTTTTCACTGAGAAATGGGCCGTAGTGGGCGAATCGCGGCTTGAGTTCACGACCGCTAAAGGCTTTGGCCGCAACGCTCGCCAGCGGCCCGGAAATACGGACGATGCCTACACCGCCACGACCTTGAGCGGTGGCGACGGCTGCAATGGTTTCACGAGGAACGCTCATAAACCGTTATCCAGACAAAAGTGACAGATAGCAAAACGCCCCACTAGGGGGCGTTTTGAGTGGTTATCCACAGTGTAAATCAGGCAGCTGCTTTGGTAGCCGCTTCGATCTTACGAGTGATGTACCACTGTTGGGCGATCGATAGGCAGTTGTTCACTACCCAGTACAGCACCAGACCCGCCGGGAACCACAGGAAGAAGAAGGTGAAGATGATTGGCATCATCTTCATCACCTTGGCCTGCATCGGATCCGGAGGAGTCGGGTTCAACTGCTGCTGGATGAACATGGTTACACCCATGATGATCGGCAGAATGAAGAACGGATCCTTGATCGACAGGTCAGTAATCCACAGCATGAACGGCGCTTGGCGCATTTCAACGCTTTCCAGCAGAACCCAGTACAGCGAAAGGAAAACCGGCATCTGCACGAGGATTGGCAAGCAGCCACCCAGCGGATTGATCTTCTCTTTCTTGTACAGCTCCATCATGGATTGCGACATTTTCTGCCGGTCGTCGCCATGTTGCTCTTTCAGCGCGGCCAGTTTTGGTGCCACTGCACGCATGCGCGCCATGGATTTGTAGCTGGCAGCCGACAGCGGGAAGAAGATCCCTTTGATCAGCATGGTCAGGAAGATAATCGACCAGCCCCAGTTACCGACCAGCGCGTGGATGTGCTGCAGCAGCCAGAAAATTGGCTGGGCAATGAACCACAGAATGCCGTAGTCGACGGTCAGTTCCAGACCTGGGGACAACTCTTTCAACACAGCCTGGCTTTTCGGACCGGCGTACAGAACGGCGCTGGTCTCGGCTTTTGCACCTGGCGCGACAGTCATCGCCGGGGCGGTGTAGCCGATGATGTAGTTGCCTTTGCTGTCTTTACGGGTCTGGACGACGTTATTTTCGCCCTTGGCCGGAATCCATGCGGTCACGAAGTAGTGCTGCAACCAGGCAACCCAACCACCGGTTACGGTTTCTTTCAGCTGAGCCTTGTCCATGTCGCTCATCGACACTTTCTTGTACGGCTCGTTACTTGTCCACAGGGCGGCGCCCAGGTAAGTCGCGGTGCCGGTGGCCGTGCTGGAAGAAGGATCGGAGCTGGCGTCACGCTTCAACTGCGCGAACATTGCACCGGACCAGGGCTGAGCGCTCTGGTTATCGATCAGGTAGGAAACGGTTACGTCATACAGGCCACGTTTCACGGTGAAACGCTTGATGTAGTTGACGCCGTCCTTGCTGAACTTCAGGTCTACGACCAATTGGTCCTGACCGTCAGCCAGTTGGTAAACCTTCTTCTCCGAGGAGTAAACCGGACGACCTGCAGGATTTGCGTCTGGACCGTTGGTGCCGATCAAACCGCTCTGGGCCAGATAAGTCCGTTCGTTGCCGTTATCGAACAGCTGGAATGGAATGTCCGGATGGTCCTGGCGACGTGGATACAGCGGCAAGGTCAACTGGGCAACATCGCCACCTTGTGGATCGATTGCCAGGTTGAGTACATCCGTTTTGATCTGGATGAGGTCTTTGCTTGCAGCCACTGGCGTTTCAGCAGGTGCAGTGGCACTGGTTTCGCTTGCGGCGCGTGGAATGTCGTCACTGACAGAAGCATTATTGCCAGTCGCCGTATCCGGTAAACCCGGTGCGGTAGTACTGGAAGCAACATTCTGAGTCGGCAGGGCAGCCTGGCCATAGTCCTGGTTCCATTTAAGAACCATAACGTAGGTCACGATTGCCAGGGCGACGATCAGGATCGTGCGTTTGATATCCATGATTACTCGGCCATCGAAGAAGAACGGGAGGTAGGGATAGATGGAACCGGGTCATAACCACCGGGATTCCACGGATGACAGCGACCTAAACGACGAAAGGCCAGCCAGCCACCGCGCAGAAGGCCATGATTTTCTATGGCTTCATACGCGTAGCAGGAACAACTGGGGTAGAAGCGACAGTGACTGGCCATCAGAGGACTAATGGCATAGCGATAAAACTGGATCGGAACGAGTGCCAGTTTACGCATCGGGACTGTCTACCCCTACAGTTTCGGTTTTGACTGCTGGTACTGGCGTGCTGCGTGCCAGACGCTTCCAGAGTTTGCCGAAATGCTGAATCAATTCGGGGTTTTCTACGTCCCCCAAACCTTTGCGCGCGACGATAACAATGTCCCAGCCGACCAGTGAATCCTGGTGCAGACGGAACGATTCGCGCATCAGACGTTTGAGGCGATTGCGCTCGACGGAGAGCTTTACGCTCTTTTTCCCGATAACCAGCCCGAGACGGGGGTGATCAAGATCGTTGTTGCGCGCAAGGAGCAGGAGATTTTTCCCCGGAACCTTGCCGGTAGGGGAGTCAAAGACTGCCTTGAAATGCCGGGGAGTAAGCAGGCGCTTTTCCCGACTGAAGTCCTGACTCACCTCCAGTGCCGGATTATCAAACTGCCAGACGCGCACGACCTTTGGCGCGACGACGCGACAGGACGGCACGACCGTTTTTGGTGGCCATGCGAGCACGGAAACCGTGGGTACGAGCGCGTTTGATAGTGCTTGGTTGGAAAGTACGTTTCATTGTCGTGTTACCTGGTTCGTCCACAACGGGCCGGAATGGCCCCCGTTTTAAGAGACCGGGGATTCTAGAGAAAGCAAGCCTCTAGGTCAATTTCCAACCAGCGTTTCCTTATAAATAGATCTCCAGCCGTTTTTCGAGCCGGGGGTCTCCGCTAGATATAGAAATAAAGAAGGAAAGTATTTAAAGCTTTTTTGTAAAGCTTATAAAAGCTAGGGCCACGATCTTCTGTGGATAACTGCCATTGGCCCTTTAAAGACGTGATGTACAGAGAATGACAACTACGGTGGAAAACGGTGTTCAGCCTGTGCTGCGCTATCGGATAAGCTGTGTGTGAAAGGGGTACTTATCCACAGGACGGTTATCCACCGTGTTTAGCCCCCACTTGTGCAACGACCTTAGACCCGGTTATCCACAGAGCTTATGCACAGACCATTGGTCGCCTTTTTCCCGTATAAGGCACTGATTCTTCTTGGGCAGTGAACAACCTTCATGTGGATAAGTCGGCGTCTGGTCGGCTACAATGGCCGCTTGTTTTTGCCTCACCGGCTTTCAACTTAGGGGATATCCGTGTCAGTGGAACTTTGGCAGCAGTGCGTGGAGCTTTTGCGCGATGAGCTGCCTGCCCAACAATTCAACACTTGGATCCGTCCACTACAGGTCGAAGCCGAAGGCGACGAGTTGCGTGTTTACGCACCGAATCGTTTTGTTCTCGACTGGGTCAACGAGAAGTACCTGGGCCGCGTCCTTGAACTGCTGGATGAGCAGGGCAATGGCACAGCGCCGGCGCTTTCCTTATTAATAGGCAGCAAACGCAGTTCGGCACCGCGTGCCGCCCCGAATGCTCCGTTGGCCGCCGCTGCCTCACAGGCTCAGGCTGCACAAGCACCTGTCAGCGCTCCGGCGCCATCCTCGGTAGCCGCCTCGGCCAAGCGTTCGACGCAAAAAATTGCCGAGGTTAATGAAGAGCCTTCACGTGACAGCTTCGACCCGATGGCCGGTGCCAGTTCGCAACAGGCACCGATTCGCGCCGAACAGCGCACGGTGCAGGTCGAAGGCGCGCTCAAGCACACCAGCTACCTGAACCGCACCTTCACCTTCGAAAACTTCGTCGAGGGCAAGTCCAACCAACTGGCACGGGCTGCGGCCTGGCAAGTGGCGGACAACCCGAAGCACGGTTACAACCCGCTCTTCCTTTATGGTGGCGTCGGCTTGGGTAAAACCCACCTGATGCACGCTGTGGGTAACCACCTATTAAAGAAGAATCCGAATGCCAAGGTCGTGTACCTGCATTCCGAGCGGTTCGTGGCGGACATGGTCAAGGCCCTGCAGCTGAACGCGATCAACGAGTTCAAGCGCTTCTACCGTTCGGTGGATGCGTTGTTGATCGATGACATTCAGTTCTTCGCCCGCAAGGAACGTTCCCAGGAAGAGTTTTTCCACACCTTCAACGCCCTGCTTGAAGGTGGCCAGCAGGTCATTCTTACCAGTGACCGCTACCCGAAAGAAATCGAAGGCCTCGAAGAGCGACTCAAATCCCGTTTCGGTTGGGGCCTGACGGTCGCCGTCGAGCCGCCGGAGCTGGAAACCCGCGTGGCGATCCTGATGAAAAAGGCCGATCAGGCCAAAGTCGATCTGCCCCATGACGCGGCGTTCTTCATCGCCCAGCGTATCCGTTCCAACGTCCGTGAGCTGGAAGGCGCGCTCAAACGCGTGATCGCCCACTCGCACTTCATGGGCCGCGATATCACCATCGAGCTGATTCGCGAATCCCTGAAAGATCTGTTGGCACTGCAAGACAAACTGGTGTCTGTGGATAACATTCAGCGCACTGTCGCTGAGTACTACAAGATCAAGATCTCCGACTTGCTGTCTAAACGCCGTTCGCGCTCGGTAGCTCGTCCGCGTCAGGTCGCCATGGCTTTGTCCAAAGAACTGACCAACCACAGCTTGCCGGAAATCGGCGACGTGTTTGGCGGCCGAGACCACACGACTGTTTTGCACGCCTGCCGCAAGATCAACGAACTCAAGGAATCCGACGCGGACATCCGCGAGGACTACAAGAACCTGCTGCGTACACTGACCACTTGATGAACACCAGCGCAGCTTATTAAGGCAAGGGACGAGACCATGCATTTCACCATTCAACGCGAAGCCCTGTTGAAACCCCTGCAACTGGTCGCAGGCGTCGTCGAGCGCCGACAGACCTTGCCGGTGCTCTCCAACGTGCTGCTGGTTGTCGAAGGCCAGCAACTGTCGCTGACCGGTACCGACCTGGAAGTCGAGCTGGTCGGTCGTGTGCAACTCGAAGAGCCTGCGGATCCAGGTTCCATCACTGTGCCTGCGCGCAAGCTGATGGACATCTGCAAGAGCTTGCCGAACGATGCGCTGATCGACATCAAGGTCGACGAGCAGAAGCTCGTGGTGAAGGCCGGCCGCAGCCGCTTCACCCTGTCGACACTGCCGGCCAATGACTTCCCGACTGTGGAAGAAGGCCCAGGCTCGCTGACCTGCAGCCTTGAGCAAAGCAAACTGCGGCGTCTGATCGAACGCACCAGTTTCGCGATGGCCCAGCAGGACGTGCGTTACTACCTCAACGGTATGTTGCTGGAAGTTTCGGCTGGCATCATCCGCGCCGTGGCCACTGACGGTCACCGCCTGGCCATGTGCTCAATGCAGGCCGATATCGGTCAGCCGGATCGTCATCAGGTCATCGTTCCGCGCAAAGGTATTCTCGAGCTGGCGCGCCTGCTGACCGAACCGGACGGCATCGTCAGCATCGTGCTGGGTCAACACCACATCCGCGCCACCACCGGCGAATTCACCTTCACCTCGAAACTGGTCGACGGCAAATTCCCTGACTACGAGCGCGTCCTGCCTAAGGGCGGTGACAAACTGGTACTCGGCGATCGCCAGGCCCTGCGAGAAGCCTTCAGCCGCACCGCGATTTTGTCCAACGAGAAGTACCGCGGCATCCGTCTGCAACTGGCTAACGGCCAGCTGAAAATTCAGGCGAACAACCCGGAGCAGGAAGAAGCGGAAGAAGAAGTGGGCGTTGAATACAACGGCGGCAATCTGGAAATCGGCTTCAACGTGAGTTATCTGCTCGACGTGCTGGGCGTGATGACCACCGAGCAGGTTCGTCTGATCCTGTCCGACTCCAACAGCAGTGCGCTGGTGCAAGAGTCCGACAACGACGACTCGGCTTACGTTGTCATGCCGATGCGTCTGTAATCATGCTCAGCAGAAGCTAGATGTCCTTAAGTCGCGTCTCGGTCACCGCGGTGCGCAATCTGCACCCGGTGACCTTCTCCCCCTCCCCCCGAATCAACATTCTTTACGGCGCCAACGGCAGCGGCAAAACCAGTGTTCTGGAAGCCATTCATCTGCTGGGGCTTGCCCGTTCGTTTCGTAGCAGCCGTCTTCTGCCGGTCATTCAGTACGAGCAATTGGCGTGCACGGTGTTTGGCCAGGTTGAATTGGCCGAGGGCGGGCACAGCGCCTTGGGGATCTCCCGCGACCGCCAAGGGGAGTTTCAGATCCGCATCGACGGGCAGAACGCCCGCAGCGCGGCGCAACTGGCGGAAATCCTGCCACTGCAGTTGATCAACCCTGACAGTTTCCGATTGCTGGAAGGCGCGCCGAAGATTCGTCGGCAGTTTCTCGACTGGGGCGTGTTCCACGTGGAACCACGATTCATGTCCACCTGGCAGCGCTTGCAGAAGGCCCTGCGCCAGAGAAACTCTTGGCTGCGGCATGGTACACTTGACGCCGTTTCGCAAGCAGTTTGGGACAGGGAACTGTGCCAGGCCAGCGCAGAAATCGATGAATACCGCCGCGCTTATATCAAAGCCTTGAAACCAGTCTTTGAACAGACCTTGAGCGAACTGGTTGAGCTCGAGGGCTTAACGCTCAGCTATTACCGAGGTTGGGACAAAGACCGCGAACTGAGTGCAGTGCTCGCCGGGTCCCTTCAGCGCGATCAGCAAATGGGTCATACCCAGGCAGGACCACAGCGTGCTGATTTGCGTCTTAGATTGGGCGCACACAATGCCGCGGACATCTTGTCCCGCGGTCAGCAGAAGCTGGTGGTCTGTGCTTTGCGGATTGCCCAAGGGCACTTGGTCAGCCAGGCCCGACGCGGCCAGTGTATTTATCTGGTGGATGACCTGCCGTCCGAACTGGACGAGCACCACCGTCGCGCGCTTTGCCGCTTGCTGGAAGACTTACGCTGCCAGGTGTTTATCACCTGTGTAGATCACGAATTATTGAGGGAAGGCTGGCAGACGGAAACGCCAGTCGCTCTGTTCCACGTGGAACAGGGCCGTATCACCCAGACCCACGACCATCGGGAGTGAAGGCATTGAGCGAAGAAAATACGTACGACTCAACGAGCATTAAAGTGCTGAAAGGCCTGGATGCCGTACGCAAACGTCCCGGTATGTACATTGGTGACACCGACGATGGCAGCGGTCTGCACCACATGGTGTTCGAAGTGGTCGATAACTCGATCGACGAAGCTCTCGCCGGCCACTGCGACGACATCAGCATCATCATCCACCCGGACGAATCCATCACCGTTCGAGACAACGGTCGTGGCATTCCGGTAGATGTGCACAAAGAGGAAGGGGTTTCGGCAGCCGAGGTCATCATGACCGTGCTGCACGCCGGCGGTAAGTTCGATGACAACTCCTACAAAGTATCCGGCGGTCTGCACGGTGTAGGTGTGTCGGTGGTGAACGCGCTGTCCGAAGAGCTTGTTCTTACGGTGCGCCGCAGCGGCAAGATCTGGGAACAGACCTACATTCACGGTGTTCCACAAGAACCGATGAAAATCGTCGGTGAAAGCGAAACCACCGGCACCCAGATTCACTTCAAACCGTCCGATCTGACCTTCAAGAACATCCACTTTAGCTGGGACATCCTGGCCAAACGGATTCGTGAACTGTCCTTCCTCAACTCCGGTGTCGGTATCGTCCTCAAGGATGAACGCAGCGGCAAGGAAGAGCTGTTCAAGTACGAAGGCGGTCTGCGTGCGTTCGTTGAATACCTGAACACCAACAAGACGCCGGTCAACCAGGTGTTCCACTTCAACGTCCAGCGTGAAGACGGCATCGGCGTGGAAATCGCCCTGCAGTGGAACGACAGCTTCAACGAGAACCTGTTGTGCTTCACCAACAACATTCCGCAGCGCGATGGCGGTACTCACCTGGTGGGTTTCCGTTCCGCACTGACGCGTAACCTGAACACCTACATCGAAGCTGAAGGTCTGGCGAAGAAACACAAAGTCGCGACCACCGGTGACGATGCCCGTGAAGGCCTGACCGCGATCATCTCGGTAAAAGTGCCGGATCCGAAGTTCAGCTCCCAGACCAAAGACAAGCTGGTTTCTTCCGAAGTGAAGACCGCGGTCGAACAGGAAATGGGCAAGTATTTCTCCGACTTCCTGTTGGAAAACCCGAACGAAGCCAAGCTGGTCGTCGGCAAGATGATCGATGCGGCTCGCGCTCGCGAAGCGGCGCGTAAAGCCCGTGAGATGACTCGTCGCAAAGGCGCGCTGGATATCGCTGGTCTGCCGGGCAAACTGGCTGACTGCCAGGAAAAAGACCCTGCCCTTTCCGAACTGTACCTCGTGGAAGGTGACTCTGCTGGCGGCTCCGCCAAGCAGGGACGTAATCGTAAAACCCAGGCCATCCTGCCGCTGAAAGGCAAGATCCTGAACGTCGAGAAGGCGCGGTTCGACAAAATGATCTCTTCGCAAGAAGTGGGTACCTTGATCACCGCGCTGGGCTGCGGCATTGGCCGCGACGAGTACAACATCGCGAAGCTGCGTTACCACAACATCATCATCATGACCGATGCTGACGTCGACGGTTCGCACATCCGCACCCTGCTGCTGACCTTCTTCTTCCGTCAGTTGCCGGAGCTGATCGAGCGCGGCTACATCTACATCGCTCAGCCACCGCTGTACAAGGTCAAGAAGGGCAAGCAAGAGCAATACATCAAAGACGACGACGCCATGGAAGAGTACATGACGCAGTCGGCCCTGGAAGACGCGAGCCTGCACTTGAACGAGGAAGCACCGGGTATTTCCGGACCAGCCCTTGAGCGTTTGGTGAATGACTTCCGTCTGGTGATGAAGACCCTCAAGCGTCTGTCGCGCCTGTACCCACAGGAACTGACCGAGCACTTCATCTACTTGCCGGCAGTGAGTATGGAGCAACTGTCCGATCACGCAGCGATGCAGGATTGGCTGGCCCAGTACGAAGTTCGTCTGCGCACCGTCGAGAAGTCTGGCCTGGTTTACAAAGCCAGCCTGCGTGAAGACCGTGAACGTAACGTCTGGCTGCCTGAGGTCGAACTGATCTCCCACGGCTTGTCGAACTACGTCACTTTCAACCGCGATTTCTTCGGCAGTAACGATTACAAGACTGTGGTTTCTCTGGGCGCTCAACTGAGCACCTTGCTGGACGACGGCGCGTACATCCAGCGTGGCGAGCGCAAGAAGCCGGTCACCGAGTTCAAGGAAGCCCTTGAATGGCTGATGACCGAAAGCACCAAGCGTCACACCATCCAGCGATACAAAGGTCTGGGTGAAATGAACCCGGATCAGCTGTGGGAAACCACCATGGACCCAAGCCAGCGCCGGATGCTCAAAGTGACCATCGAAGACGCCATTGGCGCAGACCAGATCTTCAACACCCTGATGGGTGATGCGGTCGAGCCTCGTCGTGACTTCATCGAAAGCAACGCCCTGGCGGTTTCCAACCTGGACTTCTGATCCAGTGTAGGTGGGAAAAGTTAATCGCCACCTCGGTCAAAGTTAAGCGGGTTGACCATAGTTAACGGCCCACAACTCTGCAGGCAGAACCCCGGTTGACCGAAAGGTCTGCTGGGGTTTTGTCGTTAGAGAGAGGGAAGATTTTCGGCTCTGGGTGACGGCGAGCTTGTACAATCGTGACAACTCAATCTTTAGATTTGTTCGAGCAACCAGTGGTTACTGCTGGATGCTGGAACACTATGCATCCAAAAGGAACTGTTTTACTCATGGCTGACAAGCTGTCACTCGAAACCCTAGAGTCCTGGCTCTGGGAGTCGGCAAATATCCTACGTGGATCTATCGACTCCTCTGATTTCAAGAACTACATTTTTGGTCTGCTGTTTCTCAAGCGTTACAACGACGTGTTTGAAGAGCGAATCCGGCTATTGATGAAGGCGGATAAGCTCAGTTATGGAGACGCCCAAGAAGAGATTGAGGATAAATGGGGCAAGCTCCCCCACAGTGCTCGATGGTTTGAGTTGATTTCGCGTACAGAAAATATCGGTGAAGCGCTGGACAAGGCCTTCGCCACCATCGAGGCCAACAATCCCGAGCTACAACATGTGCTGACTGCCACCCAGTATGGCGACAAGCGCGTGCTGTCGGATGGCACCTTGCAACGCCTGCTGCGTCACTTCAACCAGTACAAGCTGGGTAATGATGACCTGTATAAAGCAGATATGCTTGGCGATGCATATGAGTACCTGATCAAGCAGTTTGCTGATGATGCTGGTAAAAAAGGTGGCGAGTTCTATACGCCTAAGGCCGTGGTTCAACTGGTTGTCGAGCTGATTGATCCGCAGCCAGGCCACCACGTTTATGACCCCACCTGCGGCAGCGGCGGTATGTTGGTGGAGAGTGCGCACCATATATCCCGACTGCGTAATGGCACTTTGATGGGTAAGCCGAATGCGCTGCTGTATGGGCAGGAAAAGAACCTGGGCACGTGGGCTATTGCCAAGCTCAATCTATACCTGCACAACATGCACGCAGCCATTGAGCTTGGCGATACGCTGGTTGACCCTAAGCATCTCGATGGCGATTACCTGAAGACCTTTGATCGTGTGATTGCTAACCCGCCGTTCTCTGCCAAATCCTGGTGGACACCGCTGGAACTGAGCAACGAGAACGAACAGGACAGTGGCAAGAAGCTTAAAGCGCCCAACTATAAGCAGGTTAGTGATCCGTTCGGTCGGATGGTATACGGAGTGCCTCCCAGGGGGTATGCAGACCTCGCCTTCGCTCAGCATATGCTGGCCAGTCTCAAGGCCGATGGTCGTATGGGCATTATCTTGCCCCACGGTGTGCTGTTCCGCAGTGGAGAGGAAGGTAAGATTCGTAATGGCCTATTGTTTGGCACCGATGCGGCTAACGGCAACCAACCGGGCGATCTGATAGAGGCCATCATAGGCCTGCCCTCTGCCTTGTTCTACAACACCGGTATTCCGGCCTGTGTGTTGGTTCTGAATAAGAACAAACCAAAAGGCCTTAAGGGTAAGGTCATCATCATTGATGCCAGTCGCGATTATCTTGAAGGCAAGGCGCAGAACAGCCTGCGACCGGAAGACATCAGCCGCATTATTAGCTCCCATAAGGCTGCTTTTGATACTCAGATTGAGGCAGACAACTACTGCCGCGTGGTGTCGCTGAAAGAAATACATAGCAACGACGGTAACCTCAATATTGCTCGCTATATTGAAAATGGTGAAACCGAGGAAGCCGTGGATGTCACTGCGGCCTTAGCACAGTTGGCTGTTTTGGCTGAAGAGGAAACCCAGATTGATGCGCGTTTGAAAGGCTATTTAGTTGAGCTTGGGCTGCTGGAGACTGAGATATGAAGTTGGGGGGTAAGCTGGGCCATCAGACTGTCGCCGATGCTGGTGGGTCGTTTCCTTCCTCTTGGAAAGCCGTATCTCTGGCAGAGGTCACGACGGAGTGTAAATCTCGAAATAATGGCCGGCTGGATGAGCATTTGCTCTGTGGGGTGCTTAAGTCTCACGGCCTTGTCCCGATGAGGGAGCGAGTGAAAGGTGTGTCCACTGACCGTTGTAAAGTAGTGCCACCAAACGCATTCGCATATAACCCAATGCGTTTGAATATTGGATCTATCGCTCGTAATAAAGCCGGTCATTGCGTGATGGTCAGCCCTGACTATATCGTTTTTGAAACCGAGTCTAAGCGATTGATACCGCATTATCTTGATCAAGTTCGACGTTCTGGTTTTTGGCAAGGGTATGTTGGTGCTTCGGGGGATGGTAGCGTTCGGGTACGAATTTATTACGACCATTTATCTCGATTTAAACTTCGGCTTCCCCCTCTTTCAGAACAACAAAAAATCGCCGCCATTCTCACGACTATGGACGAAAAAATTAGCGTAATTTCTCACCAGATTGCGTCCACCCAAACCCTTAAACAGGGACTGATGCAAACTCTATTCAACCGTGGTGTTGGTACCCAAGATGCCAATGGTCGCTGGGTGCTGCATACCGAGTTCAAGGACAGTGAGCTGGGGGAGATTCCACGGTCGTGGGGCGTTGGTTCGATTGCACAGTACGTATCGGCCCTTCGGTCAGGCGTTAGCGTCAATGCAGAAGATCGTGTACATGGTGACGATGAGGTTGGTGTACTCAAGGTTAGCTGCGTAACAGGTGGAAACTTTCATCCACATTTACACAAGGCTGTTCCGCCTGAAGAACTTGAGCGTGTCTCCGAGCCTGTTTTAGGTGGACGTATTATTGTCAGTCGAGCGAACACTCCAGCGTTAGTTGGGGAGTCAGCTTATGTTGATGCTGCATGGCCAAAACTGTTTCTTCCGGACAAACTCTGGCAAATCGAGCCGTCTGAGTTGCCACATTCGGTGAAATGGCTAGCGTTCTATTTACAATGTCCATTTGTTCGCCAGGCGATCAGCAAGGCGGCAACTGGTACTAGCGGCAGCATGAAGAACATCACCCAACCCGCATTTTTGGGTATTCGGATGCCGTTAGTTCCTCTGGCTGAACAAGAACGCATTGCGGTAATTCTTTCGGCTGTTACATCAAAGATTGATATGTTGAACCGTAAGCAAGAATATTTTCAAAACCTCAAACGAGGTCTGATGCAAAAGCTGCTGACCGGCGAATGGCGGGTTAAGCTCGACCGCGATACCGATACTATCTGAGTCGTTATTTATGGATGAATCGCCCACCCGCCTATCGGGTGAAATATCTGATTTTCAGAGCAAGCTTGGGAGCTGCCGCTGTCAGCTTGGTATCAAAATCACCTGAGGGAAACCTCCAAGGAACAGGAGCAAGGAATGAGCCAATCACCCGAGAAAGTTGGGGTTGAGCTACCAGCCATTGAATGTCTGATAAAGCTCGGTTATACCCACCTTTCTGGAAGTCAGGTACAGATTGAGCATCGACACCTTGCGCCAGTGCTTGAGGATGTTTTGCAGCTTCGGCTTGTGGCACTTAACCCTTGGCTGGCGAGTGCGCCCGGTGGACTCAGTGCTGCCCTTGTTGAGCTGCGTAAACGGGTCAATGCAGAGCTAATGCCAGCCAACCAAGTTTGTTGGGAACAGGTGGTACATCGCTCGGACATCCAGGTGAAGGATGTCAGGGGTAAGTTGCGCAGCGTGAGCTTTTTCGACGCCAGTGACGCCGCCAACAATGACTTCCATGTGGTTGATCAGTACGTGGGGAGTAACGCCGATGGCGATATCTTCCGGCCCGACTTGCTGCTGTTCTTGAATGGCCTACCCCTTGCGATCATCGAATGCAAAGCCAGCCATCACCGATTGGATGAAGCCTTGGGGCAACTGGATGGTTACCAGCGTGCCTTCCCTGCCCAGTTTGTGTTCAACCAAGTATGTGTCGGGCTCAATCGACGTGAAGGCCTGTATGGGGCCATCCTCACCAAACCCGCGTACTACGCACGCTATCGGTTGCAGGAGCACGAAAAAGCCGCTGTGGTAGCGTTGCTAGGTGACTCGCCGAGCGAGCAAAACCAGCTCTTATGGGCACTGTTTGAGCCCAGCCGCTTCCTGCAACTGATAACCCATTTTGTGCTGTTCGAAACCCGTGACGGTAAGACGGTGAAAAAACTGCCGCGCTACCAGCAATGGCGGGCAGTACGCAAAGCGGTGGAGCGCCTTTCAGCTCCAAAACCTTTTGGGGGAGTAGTCTGGCACACCCAGGGGAGTGGGAAATCACTGACCATGGCCTTGCTTGCCCGCATGCTGAGGGCTGACAGTACAGGGTTGAGTAACCCAACGGTACTGGTTCTCACTGACCGAAAAGACCTCGATAAACAGATCTTCAATACCTTTCATGCGGTGGGTATCAAGGCGGTACAGGCGGTATCGGTTGATGGCCTATTAAAGATGCTGTCGAACGACTATGGCAGCGTATTCACCAGTACGGTGCAGAAATTCCAAGAAAACGAAGAACCCACTGACCAGCCACTTGTGACGCAGGATGAGGACGACGAGGCCCTACAAGAAACTCGGTACAGAAGAGCTCGCAAGGGCAAGGATTTTTTTATTCTGCATGAGCGCAATCTCCATCATCGGCAACTGGACGAGTCAGGCGTGTCGTGGAAGGCCAAGTGGGAAGAGATCAGCCGGGAGAAGGTGCACTTCCGGGTGCTAAGCACCAAACCGAATTTTTATGTGTTGGTCGATGAGGCCCACCGCAGTCAGTACGACTTTCTCGCAGCTTTCATGCGTGCCAGTCTACCCAATGCCAAGTTCATCGCCTTTACCGGCACCCCACTGCTGCAAGACGACAAACACACGTTGGGTGAGTTTGGCGGCGGCGAGTACATTGACGAGTATCGGCTGCATGAAGCTGTTGCCGATGGTGCGACCCTCCCCATCAAGTACCAGGATGCCTGGGTAGCGTTGTCCGCCAATAGTGAATTGGATAAGGCTTTCGAGAAGCAGTTCGCCAATCAGAGCGAAGTCAGACAACACGACTTGAAGCGGGAACTGCTGTGTCGATGGCGCAAGGCCGGCGACCGCATGGAAGAGGTTGCCGAGCATTTGGCCGAACACTTGATCAGCAACGTCGAGGCCAAAGGATTGAAGGCCATGCTGGTGTGCGATGGCCGTGATATGGCCGTGCGCTATAAGGATTTGCTCGACGCTATTATGACCGAGCGAGCCCATAAGGGGCTGCTCACCTTTGACAGCAAAGTCGTCATTTCACTGGCCAGCATGACAACCTCCCGCACCGGAGCTTCGGTTATGGAAGAAGCTGCGGAATATGGGGTCGACCTCGACAAGATACAAAGCATCGAGGAGCGAGTTAAGGCTGAAGTGAAAGCTGGTAAGGAACCGATTGCTATGCCCTCAGAGCAGATCGGCAACTTTGTCAGTAACGTCTTTCCCCTACCCTATGGTGATGAAATCAAAGGGAAGGACGGCAAACAGCATGCGAACAATGTTGGTCTGATCATCGTTTCCGACATGCTGCTGACAGGTTGGGATGCCCCAATTGTTGGCACTATGTACCTCGATAAACCGCTCAAGGAACATACCCTGTTGCAGGCAATTGCAAGGGTAAACCGCACCTTGCCCGGCAAGAATGCCGGCTACATAGTGGATTACCATGGTGTGGTTGATCACCTCGACCATGCGTTGAAAATTTATGGCGGCGAGGTCAAACCCTCACAGATTTGGGAGGGCGTTGAAACCGAACTTCCCAGGCTTCAAGCCACACTCGACCGCCTACTCAAACTGCTGCCACGAAAGTATGACCCAGTCACGCAGCGTGAGGACTACAAGGATAACGCCGAGCGCTTCCTTGACCCTGATACAAGGCTGGATTTGGTCGAAGAGTTTCTGGACTTGGTGAAACAGTTCAACCGTTCCGTCGATATCATCCTGCCCGATGTACGCGGCGTGCCCTTTAAACCCTACTTCACTCTGTTTGGCGAAATCAGGTTGATGCTACGGGACAAGCTGCCGGGCAACACTTACAAAGAACGCATCACCAAGCTCGAGTCAGCACTGCTCCAGCAACTGCTAGATGAGTACATTGCTGCTAGCCCAGCCAAAAGCCTCTTGGGCCATGAGGTGTCGATTCTGGATGCTGGCGATATGGCGCGTTTGAAGAAGCTGGCCAGCCCTGGTAGTCGAGCATTGGTGATGAAAAACCAGATCAAGCACACCATTGTCACCGGCAAGGACAAAGATCCGGCCTTTTTCGACAAGCTGGCAGAACAGCTGGAAAAACTACTGGAGGAGGAAAAGGCTGGTCGGATCACACAAGCCAAATTTTTGGAGCAACTGGAGCTGTTCAGTCAGCGTATTCAGGAAAAAGACAACACCGGTTTTAACAAACCTGCGCATTCAGCGGTTTACCACTACCTCGCCGCTCTGTTGTCAGAGGATACGGCCAGGATATTGACGACCAAGTTGTTTGAAGATGTGGAGCTATGCCATACGCTGGCCGGTGACAACTGGAAGAAAATGCCAGATTTACATCCTGACATTCGAGACCACCTGCGTGGGCTGTTAATGCCCCTGGCAGGTTGGGAACGTTCCGCTGCGCGTGATCATGCCAAGCGTATCCTGGCTATCCTGCTAAAAAACTAATGCGACGCTGACCATGCCTGTTTTGCAGTACGGCCAAACGATTATTGAGTGGTCTTTCCAGCTCGATACCAATCTCAAGCGACATTACGTGACCGTGGAACGGGGACGACTCGTTCTGCTGCGTGGGCCGCAAGTGGGTGAGTCCGAGCAAGAGGCTCTGGTGCTTCGACGGGCGCGCTGGATTCGCGAAAAGCTGAGTCAGGTGAACCTGCCAGTAGCCAATGAATCCATCGTAACAGGGAGTCGTTTGCGGTATTGCGGACGTACCTATTTCACCGAGGTAAGGCACTCCCGTGAGATGCTCAGGCCTACGCTGACCTTCACGGCATCACGCTTTATTGTGGATAACCCAGATGGCGCCAGCATCGAGCCCAATGTTTTGCTGCCGCTGCTGGATCGTTTCTATCGAGAGAGAGCTCACGAAAAACTGTTGGCGCGTGTTCGCTATTGGCAGCGAGAAACGGGTCTTCATGCTGCAGGTGCTCGTATCCGTCACTTCCAAAGCCGTTGGGCCAGCTGTAATGCGAGCAACACCTTGGAGTTTCATCCGCGAGTTATGGAGCTACCGGCATGCGTGCAGGACTATGTGATCGTCCATGAGCTTTGTCATACGCTGGAGAGGAATCATACCAAGGCTTTTTGGGCTCTGGTGGCGAGCCATATGTCTGATTGGGAGCGGCGGCATCAGGTATTAGAGCGTGCAATGTTCGGGGACGCGGTGTAACAGCAGATCTTCGCGCCATGCGGGGGCAATACTTGCTATATGTAAATTTTTTATCCGCATGGCTATACCATCCCTGATGTTCAATATTGATTGAGTCGTATGCAGATGGCCTTCCCTAGTGAAGGGCCAGGTCAATTTCAGCTATAGCATTTACTATTCCTTGGACTGTCGCACGATTAAATTCGTATCGCTCATCTTCATGAGTACCCGAATTTAGATATGACCATTCAGGCGAGGCCCCATCGATCCCCAAGAGATGCCCTAGTGAGGTGAGGAGTGGCTGCTTTCGAGCATGCAAAAATTGTGGTTTGGCCACAAAGCCATTTAGTTGCTCGCACAGATTCCGTAGCTCCGGTTTTGCTCCGGGAGACCTGTACGTTAATTTTACGGAGGTCGGAGTCTGACTGGATAGCCATTTCCAGAGTTGTTTAGAAAGTGCTTCCAGGGCTCGACGAGACTGAGAAAGAGCGTCTCGGCTGTTTTGTCTGGCCAAAAAATCTTGTGCACTCAAAACATAGTTTTTAGTCGGAGGCAGGGTATCAACCAAAGGATGATGATCCCCTTCGTGAGGGAGTAATTCATAGTAGGTACAATCGGTTTTGACGCGTATTGCCCCCAAGCCCTGTTGAATGGTTTTAATGAATTCTTGGCCATGACAGGTAAGGATCACCTGCTTTCCGTCTAGCCATTTATCTTCGAATAGGGTTCGCCAAATTCCGTCACGGTGATCATCGTCAATAGCGTTGACCGCATCATCGAAGATCAATACAGGACACTCTTGCTTTATATTTTTGGTCACGAGAAGGGCAAGGCCTAGGCAACGTATATGGCCTTCACTCAGGATATGAAGCGCATCTCTGCGAATTAGAGGACTACCGCAGAACGATAGCTCTATTTTTTCTTCGGGTGCAGTTGGTAACCATAGCTGAGCGAGCTTATCCTCTTCTCGATCCTCCCGGTTAAATGAGTTGTAAATGGCTTTTGTAGTCTCACCTAGGTCTGCTAGCAGAGTTCCTGGAAGACTCGCAAGGTAACCTCGGAGCAATGGGATCAAGGAATCGTATGCCCCTTTTATGCGATGCTGGATTGCGACTTTAGGGCGCTCTGCCTCAGCCTCTTGAATGAGCTCATGGTTATCTAGGTTAAATTTTCCAATGAGCTCGCGTGCGGTATTTAGCTCTTGATTCCACGCTACTTTTCTACCTTCCAATGCTTGAATTTGGCGATCAAGGTCGTCTAAAGCAATCCTTTCCTTCGCAAGCGCTGCGCGTACCTGGGCATCATCAGCCGCTAGCACATCTTGTTGTTCGATTTCGGAAGTTACCACTAAGGCTTTTATCCACAAGGCTCCATCTTCCGGGCCCAGCGCGTTCCACCAACGTAATTTAGCTTGGACGATTGGTGGAATCAGAATTTCTACAGCTCTGAGGTGCGAGCTAATCGACGAAAGCAGATTGTGAAATGCAGCTGAGGCTAGTACGAGTTCTGCTTCAAGCGTTTCAATCTCTTGTTGGAGCTTGGCCAGCTCAGCAAGGTCAGCTAGCCCAGCTTTTGCTTTTACATATGGGTCATGACGTACTGTGTGATCCCCATGCAGGGGCGTATCACAGGCTGGACAGCGATCAGGCGTTTGCTCCTGAAGGGCCTCAACGGCATAAAAGAGTTGTTGAAACGAAACCTGACTACTCTGTTTTGTTAATTCGAACTGTTTGTTCTGCAATGCGCTATCGGTTGAGACCAATGATTTGAACGCGGTGTTCAGGTCATTTCTCGAAACGCCAACGGTAGGCAGGGAAGGTTCTTCGAGCTTTTTCCTGATTTCTTCGAGCCTACCTGGTTCACCTGGTGAGCCAATGTGGGTTTTCAAAGCGTTGTAGGTGATTGGCTCATGGAACAAATCAGCAATGGCTTGTTCTTCTAACCGATAAGCGTCCTTCTTTGCCCCTTCTTCCGCTACTGATTCTTCCGCCGTGCGAAGTGCTGCCCTTGCTGTATTGAGTTGCTGTGCCTTGGCACCCCAAAGATCCAATTGCGGATCAAGGTCATCATTGAAGCCTCGAACAAATTCAGCAAACTGGTCGATGCCGAACAATGCTGCGATTAGTTTTGTTTTTTCGGCGGGTGTCCGTGATGCCAAGCGTGAGAAAGCATCAATACGGTTTTTTTCAACGAAACAAAATCGATACACCTCTTCGTTTGGCGCCACTGGAACCACTTTTCCGTTCACGTCCGATGCGGTCAGCAATGGCCTAGCATACGTACCAGCCCAGGCATTTCGGAAGTATGCATCGCCCTGTATACGCTTAGCATCGGCCTCGCTGACTTCGCCAAGCAATGCGAGCTCTAGTGCTTCGCACAGGCTGCTTTTCCCGGCCCCATTGGCGCCGTAAACCAAGGTGATTTGCTTTTGCAGAGCAAAGTTTTCTTTGAGCTTAAAACCACGGAATGGCCCAACCACCATTTGATGAAGCCTTGTCCATTGAACTTCATCAGCAAGTGGGGCGGCTTCATGAACGGCTAATTCAGTTGGTGTCTGTTCCCATAGTTTTGTTGCGTAGGGGGCTAAAATTTTCGAGCGCTTACGAGCTGCCGTACCGGAGGGGATCAATTCTGGTAGCTTTTCAAAAATGATATTCGTCAGGCGCTTTACATCATCCGTTGGAATTTTGCCATCGAGCCATGTCATGAAGCGTTCGTATTCCCTTAGCACTGTGGACATTAGTCCTCTCCTAGCGTCGTGGTACTTCATGTTGAGCTGATCAACTACCCATAGGCTAGGTACTCAGCGTCTGTGAGAGTGTAGGAGCAATAGATTGAGCTATGCGAGGGTAGCGAAGGTTGAATAGAGAAAATCGTCAATTTATGAGCTCAATCATATTTATGCTTAGCTGGGGTCGCTCGGGTTCTCGCTCCAAGCCATACCCCACTCCTTTGGTATAACGCATGACCAAGTCTTGGTCGCCAGAGGCAAAGCATAGGTCGACCGGGCTGGCAACCAACGGGCGGGGGGATTTAACCTCACGTCCAATTACGCGCAGGGCGTGCGGTTAATGCAGGGCCGCAGAGCGGCGCCACCTGATCGACGAGGCGCCCACGCTCCGGGAACTTAAGCGTGAAGTTGTCGCGAATCAGCTTCAACTCATGTGCCGTGGCGACGGACTCTTCCCAGCCGGGTAGCCAGCTGAGACCTTCGCATAGCGTACTGCCATTGTCCGGTGAGACACCTCATGAAGTCCGGTTGCCATCGACATACCTCTCTTTTCTAGCAAGCGGCACGTGCGGTCGGATCAGGTGAAGCCCGACACGGTAATGTCAGGAGGTGCCTTGTATGTCCTGTGCCTTGCGAAAGGCCAGGGCCATTGCGGTGGTGCTGGGTAGGCGATCAGACGTGTGAGTCGTCTGCTGTTTGCCGGTGTGACGCTGCTTTTTGGGCGGTCGTATTACCGAAGGCCTTGCGGCACCTGGGCTCGTCGGTTTGGAGGGAGTGGACGATACACTGCGGCCAGATCTGGCTTGGGCGAGCAGACTGAAGACCTCAAAGGTGAGTGGTGAACCCTGCGGCAGTAAGATCGACAGTTGGTAGTGGCTTTCACCTAGGGGTCGAATCTGCGCCAGACTGTTTGTGGAAAGAGCCTGATGGTGTAGATGGTGCTCCACGACCCGGCGGAGGTAGAACGACAGGTGTTGCCCCTGACTGATGCCGGAAAGCTTGAGATAGTCTTTGTCGATGCCGGTGACCAATTCGATAATGAACGGTTGCCAGCCGGCGCGTTGCCAACCGTAGGTGGTTGACTGACCCGCAATACTCGATGTGGCAGGGCCTTTCCCTGGTTGGCTGGTGTTGTCGGTGCAGGGGTGCTTCGGCCAAGGCGGGCCCAGCTCGTCGAAGAAGACTCGGCCACCCTTGGCCGATTGATAAAAGAAAACCGCTGCCCCGCACACTGGGCAGCTGGCGTTGGGATTGACGTAGCTGTCGTAGGTGTTCGGCAGCGAAATGAACCATCCGGCAGGAGTGGTAGGCCCGCTATTGGAAGGGCTTGATCGCCCCGAGTGTCCATCTCCGCCCCAGCCGCAGCTGCAGTTTTTGGGGTGATTCCATGCGTTACACACCGGCACCTCCTTGTGGTCGCGTATTGCGGCGCTTCGGTGGAATACGCCTCTGAGTATCAACCCGTTCCTTGTTATGCGTGGTGTCCTATCGGTGCGAACTTGAACACAATTGTGCGATCCGCTCTCATCTGACGACCGGTATGTTGCCAGATTTTGACAGTGCTACTGTGACGGCAACGGCACGGAGGAGCTAACCCATGGCCTGGTTCAAGAAAACTCGAGAAATGACCTATTGGCAGCGGCGTGAGCAAGCGTTCATCGATGCCATCAATCAACTTAAAACATTACACGTCACGCCGGAAGGTGCCATGTCGATTGATCCGGAAGAGCTTCGCGAGCAGGTCATGGCATCTCGAGAGCACCTGAAGCAATTCGTGGTCAAGTAGCAGGCCAAGGCAGTCGGCGGCCTCCATTCAGCTGTAGGTGGCGCAGAGACGTTTCCCAAGCAGAGCACTAGGGTTAGGTATTTTGCTATCTCCGGTCGGGCTTCCGTGTGGAGGTAGGCTCCTCGAACTATCGGTAGAATCAAATTTGAACTGCATCAGGTACGTCATAAATATTACTGGTGACCTCACTCATCAAGCGGTGATCCAACAGCACTTGTAGAATCGTAGGTGCAGTTGTACTGCAGACGATAATCTTGTCATTCGTTTGGTCAAAGTTCATCCCCCAGTTCCTAAGGGCATTAACTTGTTTCAAACTGGTCATAAATCCAGGGTTTGAATAAAGGGATTTTTGCTCAATCGTAGCCATGCGTCGTAATTGCGTGGAGTTGGTTCCGATATACTCGACAAGGGGAGCAATATCAGCAAATAAGTTGGAAAAGTCGACATTGGCTTGCAAGGTCGTGAAAGCTTGTGTGTAAGCCTCTTTGTATTGCATCAGTGATTCGAATGCGCGTTTGGCAGTGATCAATAGTGTGTCTGCAGAACAGTAGAAGTCAAAGTTCTTTTCTATAGTAAAGCCATTGTCCTCAGCAGCGGAAAGCTCGCCGTTACTGAAAACCATATTGATGAATTTGTTGGGGTACGAAGTTTTCCATGAGGCCGTGGAGCGTTTCACGGCATAGAGGGTTTGGCCGTTATGAGTAAATTTGACCACATAGCCTTGAGCGCCCTTCAGCTCGTCGACAGACTTTACGGCACACTCAGGTTCTGGGCGGTCTACCTGGACTTTTAGTAGCGAAAAATTTGTGGTGAGTGCTGGGGTGGCCAAGCAACTGTTGTCATTCGTTTGAGCGAGGTATGAGTATTGTGCAAATTCGGTGGTTCGATTGACCTCGTGGATAAGCACGTTTTTAAGCAGGGTGTTAACGGTCTCGTCAGTTTGAACGTAGGCGGTGTTAAACTTTCGATCTGTGGTGCTTTTTTTGAAAATCCACAAGTGCACCGTGGAATCGAGATAGTTAAAATTTCTGAAAGTATCAAAGTGCACTTGCATGGCTACTCCTTGCAGATATAAAAATCTTGGATGGTCTGTGCTTTGTAATTTCCAGGAGGGAAAGAACCCTTCTTCAGGACTTTTACCACTCGTGAAACACCATTGATTTGGATATTGGCCTCATAAAGATTCCAACCGAAAATCAACAAAAGTGGATTCATGATGATTTGCCCGGATTTGTAGGTGATGGCAAACATCCACAGGAGAAATACTAAGAAACCTAGAAGCTTTTCCGGTTCGGAGTAGCTTATTCCCATGAATGACACTACATAGGGAAATGTATAATTGATGATTTCGTTAGGTACCGCTTTAACGGATACGACTTCAATGCGATGCGGGAAGGCGATC
The DNA here is from genome assembly GCF_029960815.1 of Pseudomonas sp. AL03. Lineage (GTDB taxonomy): Bacteria > Pseudomonadota > Gammaproteobacteria > Pseudomonadales > Pseudomonadaceae > Aquipseudomonas. Next base: position 88,470 of record NZ_JASBRE010000019.1, on the reverse strand, counting down.
CGTTTGAAGAGCTGACTCGCTAAAAATGCCGAACTTACAGTTAAAGCGACAAGTAAAATAGCGAGCAGCGGGTTTTTGAATGGATTGAAGGCACAGGTCAACGCCAGTAATTTAGGCAGCTCGCAAATAGGGCGAGACCACCACTCGAATGGAATATTTTGGATCGCGAGAATGATCGCCAGCGGCGTATAAGAGCCAATGAAAATCAGGAACGCAGCACTAACCCTAAACTGCATGAAGACACCTCATGGTGAAGGTGCCTAGAGCCTTGACAGTATTTTTTCGAGCGTTTCCTTGCCCCACCATCTGTATGTCCCTTCAGTCAGTGGCTAAAAGCTATCACGGTGGGCTTCGATGTGTGTGGGTTTTGTGACCAAAGGCAGATAATCGTCCGTCCCGCTGGTTGAGGCTTTTGCCGGCTATTTAAGAATGTCAGTGACTGGGCATTCAGATCGTTATTCCGTAGGGGCAGATCTTTTTGATCAGGTGGTCAGGTCTTCTCGGAGTTTTTGCTACTGTCGCGATGGAATGAGCCGCTCGTTCGCCGCTTACTTTTTACGTTAACGCCTTCCCAGCCCAAAGGGTCTGACCACCCGAAAATTTCTCTTTCAAGTGTTTTTCCTCGGTCATGGAATGGCTCAACAGATACACCATCTTCACTCAAGGTGCCCAAGTACAGCCATTTCCCGAGTGCTTTGAGGCGGTGGGCATAGAATGTGAGTTCATGAGCAAGTGACGAGCCATGCGGGAAAATAAACCAGACTTTCTCTAAGTAAGGGCGAACTAAACTAGCTAACTTAAGTAAGTCCCCCGCTGCTTTCTCTTCCTTACGTGACGTATCTCCCACGCGGACAAAAATCGCGACCTTAGGCACCCCGCCTTGTTGGATCATGTAGAACTGGCTGAACAGCTCTGAGCGCGTGACCTTTATCAGTTCGCCCTCTAAATAACCAAAAAATCCTGGCCCTGAGGCTTCCAACACTTCACCGCAAATGCGTTCATGCTCTGCGACTCGGGAGCGTGCGCGAGCGCGAGTTGTGGAGGTAGGGGTTCCTACCGCTTTTGTATAGCGTTCATTGGTTTCGCGAAGGGTCTGTAAGGTCTGTTGATTGGCGAGTGTTGCCTGCAGTATGGATATAGCAGCCTCAGTATCGAGCTGATGCAGTCGTTCCAATAGCTCGATATGGGCGTAGCCACAGCCTACCTGCTCGGGGGTGAGTGGCCCCGCGATTCGATTTAGGAAATTGCCAGCTTTCAACATTCGCGAGACGACTTTTGCGTCGTACCCCTGCTCGTCGGCGAGCTTGCGAATGACCAGGTTGATGCTGTCATTTCCCTGATAGCTATCCAACTGGGCCTGAACGGCCATGTATAACGCATACCAATGGTGGCGTGCCTGCCTTCCCATCCTGATCCCCATGCCAACCTAACCGCCCCGATGTGTCGTTTGGGTACACATCACCAAATATTGACAGTCTACCGCTGCAGGGTTATACCTAAAAGCATGATTATTTGGTGAAGTGTACCTAATGAAAACCGATATCCTTAGCCAAGGCTTCAGCCGGGATGTTGCGAAACGAGTCAGGCGTGCAGGCCGGGCATACGTCATGTGTTCAGCAAAAAATGGCAATGTCGAAATTCGTTTGGAGTCTCGGCTTGAGCAATCTGTTGCGCAGGCGCTGGAGTTTGATCCGCGAGTACGCGCTTATCGTGCGCAGCCGTTCACCCTGGATCTAGCTACCGATGATTTGCTTCCCGAAAAGCACCTGATCAAGCCACAAGGAACTCTGTACTACACCCCGGATTTTTCCGTGGAGTTAGCAGGTCTGCAAATCGTGCTCGAAGTGAAGCCACGTGCTTTTTTGGAGGAACACAGGGAGCTGCTGGCCAAGGTGCGCCGCGCGTTGATCAGGAAAGGCATGCGTTTCATCGTCATATCCGAAGACCATTTCACTGGCCATTACCTGAGGAACATCCAACTCTTCATGCCGTTCCTGACGCAAGCGGCGCATACCCTCTCTACCTGGGCGGCGCCATTGCAATGTCGCACCCCCGAGCAGTTGAAAGGGCCAGTACGTCAAGCGTTGGACACACGGATGCCGGCCAACTATCAAGTAGGGGCGGGTGTGCTGCTGGGAATCATTAAATTCGATCTGGCGCTCCATCTGTTTGAACGGATGGATTTCGAGATTGCGCCCGCGTTTGGATCATTGAGTGCTTTTGAGGTGATTCGCTATGAACTCTAATCTCGAAGCGGGCCAAGCAGTCGTTTGGCAAGACACCTGCTATGTCATCAAGGCCATCAAACCGTTGTTGGGAGACATTGTTCTTGAGGCAAAAGGCGGCGTTGAGCGTGCTGTCGACATCCGAGCCTTTTATAATCAGGTCGCCTCCGGGGAGATTGAATTGCCTGGCCGACAGGTTGAAGCCACAAAGCGTTCGTGGTCTAAAACGGAGCAGCAGGAGGCCGACTTTCGTCAGCAACTGATCGGGTTTCTGGTGTCCCTTGAAGGGCAATCTCTGGACGACCAAGCCAGCAATGAGCGCGTAGATGCATTCTGTTTGCTCCATCAACACAAAAGGCCTTCGAACAAAACCATCCAGAACTATCGGCGCAAGTACAAATGCCATGGCTTCGAGGGACTTATCCCCAACTTCAGTCACCGGGGCGGTTCCGGGTGGGCGAAAAAGTCGGGAGCCAAAGAGGTCGCAGAGCGTGTACTGATTCAGACGTTCATGAAGGATGACAAGGTGAATCTGTCGTCCGTGGCCACGATGGTCAATCAGGAGTTGAGAGTCCTCTGCCAAGACTCAGGGACGGGAGAAAAGATTGATCGAAAGACGATCAGCCGGGTTCTGCAGAAATTGCCCAGCTCACTCGTCAAAGAAGGACGTCTTGACCCTCGAACATACAGTCTATGGAACCGGCAGGCTGTTCGACGCTATGACGTCAAGCAACCCTTTGAACGGGTCGAGATTGATGCCAAAACATTGGATGTGTATTGCTGCGACGAGTTCGGTAATCGCTATACCGAGCTGACCATGTACGCGATGGTGTGCGCGCACGCATCGTATCCCATCGCGGTTTATGTCAGCGGAGGAAAACCCAGCGAATACACCTTGCTCAAAGTATTTGAGTTCTTTTTCTCACCAAAAGACCAGTCTTTCAAAGACCGATTCGGTATTGAAACCGACTGGGTGCAGCCGTGTGGGATTTTCACGGTTGTTCTCGACAATGCATCAGAGAATTTCTCTGACCTATCTTTGGGCATTGTTCGTCGCCTGGGGATTCAGATCGAGTACGCCCGGATTGCCCGTGGCGATGACAAGCCGCATGTGGAGTCATTTTTCAAAGCCGCCGATGAGGGCATCTTTAATAAGATGCCGGGTGCGAAAAAGAGCCAGGATGCACGGATCAAAAACCGCCATGCCAAAGCCGAGGCAGAGGCCTGTTACTCAATCGAGGAGATCTATAGCGACTTGGTAAAGTTTGTGGCTGACGTTTACATCCACCGTCCCAGCCATAAACTGGGTTTTCGCTACGGAAAACGCATGACGCCGAAACTGGCCATGGACGAAGCGCTGGCTAGCTTCATGCCGGTGCCTCCTCCGTCACTCGATCAACTGAAAAAGCTGCTTCTGGAGGTCAACCGTGAGACACGGCAACTTCAGCACTATGGCGTCGATTTTGAAGGGTTTCAGTTTCATAGTCATGCGTTGGCCTCTCTGGCGCGGGAGCGCGTGATCAAGAGCATCGACATCCTGTTTAACCCCGAGGACTGCACCGCGATTTATGCCGTGCATCCAGATGATGACAGCTTGATTCGGCTCGAGAACAAAACCGTGGGCATCCCTGACGTATCGTTTGCCGTCGCCAAGGCGCTGAAAAAAGCGTATTCGGGCAATCCTGCGGTGATGGAAGGCCATGACTATCAGCGTGTGTATGCCCAGATGCTTGCGCGATTTACAGCGGACAGTCAGCGGCGTCCAAAGATCAGAGCCAACAACAAGGCTCTGCGTATGAGTGCCAAAAAAGCGGCGAAAGCCGACATCGCGGATCAGTTCGAAAAGCATGTCACACAGCCAGAAAACCTCTCCATCTCATCTGCCGTGCACAACGCCGCTGAGGATGATTTTGAACCCGCGCCACGCAGGCCACAACCATGAGCAAGGTCATGAATCCACTGGTCTGCCATCAACGGTTTAACGTTGTGCAGGCGGAGATAGAGGCTGTCTTGGCGCGCACCATGGACGGTGATCCACAGATCCTGCCCATCGTCGGCCCCACGAGGGTCGGCAAGTCAAAACTGCTAGCAAGCGTTATTGCCAGCCATTCAACGGCGGAACCTGGGCGTCCTCGCAGGATTGTCAGTGTCGTTAGCCCCAAACACCTCACCGGTCGCGCGCTTCCCGATGCCTGTTTGACAAGCATCGGGATGAGCACCGCGCTGTTCAGGAATCACGTGTTGGCGACCGATGCGTTCATCAGGGCGATCAACAAGCATTCAACGCAAATGATCATTTTCGACGAGACGCAGCACATGCTCGAGCGAGGTGGGAGTACGACGGTTCGTGCGGCTGCCGATTTTATCAAGCTGGTCTTCGATCAGACACGGGCCAGCATCCTTTTGGTGGGTTTACCCACCCTGCTCGGGCTGTTCAAGGCTAATGAGCAACTGGCTGATCGAGCCCTGAGCCCCATCCAGTATTACCCCTACGAATGGCACGGTGCTGACTACAAATGTTTCCGTAGTGCGCTGGGCAGTGCACTGGAGCACTTGGCCGAGAGCGGATGGGATACGTTTGCGTTCAATGACGCGGAGTTTGCCCGTCGTATGTACGTGGCCTCGGCTGGCCGTTATGGGCTGATCAACAAGCTGTTGGTGCAGGTGCAGTTGATTAGTCAGGCTGACCAGGTCGCTGGGTATGAAGCGTTTGCGTTGGCTTACCAGCAAAGTGTGATGGGGCGTTGGGTCGAGTTCAACCCGTTCGACATCCAGCAGACTATCCAGGTTGAACACATGGCCTTGGTCTATTCAAAGGTCATGCAAGAAGCCGGCGTGAAGGTCTAGGGGATCAATAACCATGCTGGCATTCATACCCGAAGCGCATTATGTCGACGAAAGCCTGAACGGCTACTTGCTGAGACTCGCGGAGGAGAATTTCTTGGGTAGTACCCCTACCCTGTTGCGACCGACCGGCATCCGGTTCAAAACCCATTACTCTGAGGGGGAGCGGTCTGCCATTGGGCAATACCACGGTCTGGATACACAACAACTCGATGACATGGCGTTGTTTCCGGCTGTAAACGGCTCAATGGCCGCAGGGTTATTTTCGAGAAAGGCGGTGGTCGCGGTTTGTCCGCAGTGCCTTCAGCTCTCAGGTTACATCCGCCAGGCGTGGCATCATCAGCTATTTACGGCCTGTCCGAAGCACCAGGTATTGCTCATCGATCAGTGCCCGGAATGCGAGTCACCACTTGAGTTGAGTCGTGGCGCTGTATCCCGCTGTGGCTGCGGATGTGACTTAACGCAAGCGACTGTGGGGCCCGCAGATGCGGCAAATATTTTTGTTTCGTCGATGCTCATCCGCCATGGAGAGGATCGGCCTGCATTAATAGGCCTGGGTGAAGAGTTAGGTGGCCCAGGTGACATCGATAAATTTCTGCTGTTTTTGGCAAATCTGACTCTGGCCGTTCCGCAAAAGAAAAACGCCGCCATAGGATTCCAGCGAGCACTGGAAATCAATCAAGCCACCTATGCGCTGGCTCAGGATTTGCCGGATAGGTTTCGTGCTTTTGTACTGACCAAGGTGCAGTCAGCTAATCAGCTGGATTCCGGTCGTTTTATGCGCCACTTGGGCCGCTGGTACCATGAGCTGAATTCGTCGTTTACTTCCTCCGCTTATGAACCAGTTCGGGCAATTGCATCTGACGTCATCCTTAGCCATGCACATGCCCCCATCAATCGCAAAATGAAACACATTGGCGCAGAGTTGCTGGGCATGAAGTCCACATTCACTTCTGCCGAAGCCGCTCGCCTGCTCGGGTCATCGCCTGATCGCATTGTGTCATTCGTGAAGTCCGGAAAACTGGCCGGGAAAATTCTGAATGGTGCATTGGTGGAGTTCTGTCTCGTGGATCGAGCTGTCGTAGAGGCTCTCCAGCATGACGCTAAGGGCTTGATCAGCAGCAAGGATTTGCTCCGCACCTTGAACATCAGTCGCAGGGTGCGCGAGCGTTTGCTTGAGTCGGGAGTGCTTAGCCGGGTTGCCGAAGTCGATAAGCCGATGTTCGCTAAAGGTGAGTATCGGCTCATCGACGTCCAGCGCTTGGTTGAAACTTTGGCTGACACCCTCAGCGAAGTGGATTGCCGCACAACCATTGGAATAGAGGACATCAGCGCAAGGCGTTTTTCTAACCAGCAGGCCAGCGAATTGTATCGGCTGATCTTCAGCCGTCAGATCAACCCGGTACTTCAGGTTCCCGAAGTTCAGGGGCTGGCGGCGTTTAGATTTGATCTCGACGAGATAGTCAGTCATCTGCGCCAAGATCAGTCGTTGTTCGAGATGACTATTACCGACCTCACAAAGATCACCCGCTGGAAGCACGAGACCATCAAGTCGTGGGTGGACAGAGGTTTGCTGCCGGCTCGAGCTGAGCCTCAGGCTGGGAAGCGCAGGGTCTTCATTTCCGTCGCCAATCTTGTGACATTTCTCTCGACCCATATCGTCACCGCTGACGCTGCAAAGCGATTAGGCAGCAAGTCAGTATCACTAACCAAGGCCCTTGCAACCAAGGGCGTCTTGGTCAAAGGCGCCCACATCACCAGTGAAGGTAGCCACCGAGGTGGGCTGGTATCAGCCGATGCATTGCTAAATGTCGCATCGGGACGCGCACCCGATTGGCGCCACGACCACGAGCCTGAAGCGACCTTTGAGGCACCTCCCAGGTATTCGACGATGGCCCAGATTGCAGACTCGTTATTCAACGAAGGTGATCGGCCAGGATAGTCGACGACCCTGCTCAGTGAGCTGTCATCGCGGTGGTATCTGCATTAACCGGTTCAACTGTGGAGGTCTGCAATGAATGATTTGAAGGCGGTTACGGAGTTGCTGCATGGCGGTGGCATCCCAATGCTGGGTCATGACGTGTCCGATGAAGACGCCATTAAATCTGTCCACCAGCGTTTTGGGCAAACCTCTTACTGCCTGGTGAGGCAATGGATCTGGATCGATCTTTTGATGCCTGAGACCGTGCTTGAGGAGTTGAAGCGCGATGGCCGTCAGCCTGTGATGCTTTACGCGCACGAAGTTGTGATGGATAGCCGCAATCGTTTTCAGCCAGGGGGCTGGGTGCGAAGTACGCCACTGCTTTCTTTTACTGATGGCTGCTTCTTTCGAACGCGCAGTACCGTGTATGTGCTGCTGGGAAACGGTCTTCGCAAGTCATCGGAGTTATCGACGGTGATAAAGGTTTTCTAATCGTTGCCTCTCTCCCTGCAGCCTACCGGTTGAGGATTCCCAAATGACGCCACCATTTAGGTTCACGGAGCTCAGGCTGGCGGCAGCATTGCGTCATCCCTTCGATACAGCTGTTACTGCTTTTTTAACTCAGGTCGAGATTACCGCGTGCTGTGCTATCGGAGTCGTGCACAGGCATATTTTATCTGGGACTGGCATGTTTGATGATGGGCACCGTATTCGCACATCAGATATATGTAGCGTGGAGCGCAGTGGTCTGTATTGGGTGCTGATCACGGCGAGTGGCAGTCGGTACGTGGTAGTCACATTCAAGCGCCAAGATGGCCGCAAGTCATTCAGTACATTTTTGACGGTGCTTACAGGTGGCTTTCATCCGACGCCGAGACGCTTGCAGTAACGCTTGATTTGCCCTCAAGCGAATTAGTAAAGACATGCCGGCAACCGGTATTTCTTGATTGAGAAGCTCAAAAACTTCTTGTCTCAGAAAGACTGTTAGGGATTCAATCCTTTAGCCAACGGATTTTCTTGACGGTGGGTGGGCCAGTTTAGTGGCCGACAATCGTCGTTTTTTCCTGGCCCGTACAGTCTTGGTGCTGGGACATTGTGGTTTGTACGGGTTTGAAAAGAGACCCCATGACTGACTCTCTGGTAAAACTACAGGCAGAAAATGCCCGGCTGATTGCATTGCTGGAGGCCAACGCTATCGAATGGCGGCAACCAGCAGCGGTGTTCGTCGCACCCCTTTCGGTAGTCGAGCTACCTGCTCAGAATCTTGGAACCAAGGCGAAGCTAAAGCTGTTTCAGCGCTTGTTTCAAGGACGTACTGATGTATACCCGCTGCGCTGGGAGAGTAAAGCTGGAAAGGCAGGATACTCGCCGGCCTGTGCTAATGAGTGGCGCCCAGGTGTTTGTCAGAAGCCGAAAATAAAGTGTGGTGACTGCAACTACCGCCAATTGGTACCTCTGGATGACCAGGTGCTTTATCGGCATCTGGCGGGCGAGATAGTCGCAGGCGTTTACCCTCTGCTCACCGACGACACATGTCATTTCCTTGCTGTGGATTTTGACGAGGCCGACTGGCGTGAAGACTTGCTGGGCTTCGCCCAGTCCTGCCGTGAGCTGAATGTGCCAGTGGCTTTGGAAATCTCTCGCTCGGGCAATGGTGCTCATGCATGGGTTTTCTTCGCTAAGGCTGTCACAGCCCAGGACGCTCGGCGGCTGGGCACGGCGATTATTAGTCATACCTGCGCCCGGACTCGGCAACTAAAGTTGAGCTCGTATGACCGACTTTTCCCGAACCAGGACAGAATGCCGAAAGGTGGTTTTGGCAACCTGATTGCGTTGCCTCTGCAGAAGAAAGCCCGTGAGCATGGGTGCAGCGTCTTTGTGGACGGCGAACTAAAACCGTATGCCGATCAATGGGCATTCCTGGCCAGTATCCAGCCTATGGCTGTGGAGGATATCGATCCGGCCATCGTGTGTGCGACCGGTCATGCCCACCCTCTGGACGTAACGTTCGTCGCTGAGGAAGACCAGCAGGAGCCTTGGAAGAACCCCCGCGAACAAAAGCTATCCTGCCCAATGCCGGCATCTTTGACAGTTACATTGGCAAACCTGATCTACTTCGAAAAATCCGAACTACCCCAGCCGCTGGCTAATCGGTTAATCAGGCTTGCTGCGTTTCAGAACCCGGAATTCTATAAGGCGCAGGCGATGCGCCTGTCGGTCTGGAACAAGCCTCGCATCATCGGCTGTGCAGAGAATTTCCCCAAGCACATCGCACTGCCTCGCGGTTGTCTGGATGCCGCGTTGGAGCTACTGAACGACAACGGCATTGCCGCCATTGTCCAGGATGAACGCTTTGCCGGAGAACCTATCAACCTTAACTTCGCCGGTTCTTTACGAGAGGATCAGGAAGCTGCCGTAGCGGCAATACTTGAACACGACGCTGGCATCCTGTGCGCCCCAACCGCATTTGGCAAAACGGTGGCCGCTGCCGCACTAATTGCACGCCGGGGCGTTAATACGCTTGTGCTCGTACATCGAACTGACCTGCTTCGACAGTGGCAAGAGCGTTTGCAGATGTTTCTTGGTCTCGGCAAAGGCCTCATCGGGACTATTGGCGGTGGTAAGGCCAAACCAACGGGAATCATCGATATAGCCGTGATGCAGTCGTTGTCACGGCAAGGTGAGGTTAGCGATCAAGTGAAGAATTATGGGCAGGTCATCGTTGATGAATGCCATCACCTGTCGGCATTTTCGTTCGAAGCGATCCTTAAAAATGTTCGGGCAAAATATGTTCTTGGCCTGACAGCCACACCAGTACGCCGTGATGGACAGCACCCCATCATATTTATGCAGTGTGGGCCGATTCGACACACGGCGAACAGGCCAACGAGTGCTCCTAATGATTTGATGGTCGAAACTCGACTGCTGCCAGGCCAGATCAATCTATCTGAGGGCGCGGGTATTCAGGAAGTATTCCGGCACCTTGCTGACAACATTGAGCGTACCCAGCGGATCACGTCCGAAGTGGAAAAAGCATTTAATCATGGGCGTAAGGTGCTGGTGTTGACAGAACGAACCGATCACTTGAGCGCCATTGAGGCAGCACTGGCGGGTCGGGTGCAGAACCTATTTACCTTGCATGGGCGTATGTCGAAAAAGCAGCGTTTGGCGCTGACGGATGAGCTGGCCGCTCTACCACCGGATACCCCTCGGGTGCTATTGGCCACTGGTAAGCTAGTGGGGGAAGGTTTTGACCATCCGCCATTGGATACCTTGGTGCTGGCAATGCCTATTTCCTGGAAGGGAACACTTCAACAGTACGCCGGGCGTTTGCATCGGGAGCATGCAAGTAAAGCCGATGTCCGCATAATAGATTTCATCGATGCAGGGCATCCCGCACTGATGCGAATGTGGGATAAGCGCCAAAGTGGATACCGGGCGATGGGTTACCGACTTGAAGATACTTCGAGCTCAATGGAGCTGTTTTGAGCCTGAGTGGTGACTGTGTTGAGCTTCGATCTCGGCATCCATGAATACCGATGGCTTTCACACTCCACTCAATCGCCTGCAGTAGGGCTCACGTCAGCGCAGAGGTGAACTTAGCGGTGTTGGCCATGAGTGAGCACACCGTCCATTGGCGCCTCCGTATGAGCGAGGAACATTCAGCAGGCAGGTGCTGAAGATTTCTGCTCGCACAGGCCGTGTTGACCACTGGCGGCAGGGGGAGTCGAACCGAGGTGCGCATAACCGGCATTTTGTTAAAGCCAATAGAATGGACAGTGATATGTGTTTGTTGAGGGGAGATCAAAAACACCTTGTCTCAGATGTCCCTTTCTAGCAGTCCCCCACTCCCCAGGCGCTTAGTGCACGGCGCATGTCATCCATTTGTTGACGCGATAGCGGCTGGCTCAAGGGGAACAGCCTCTGACTCCTCGGCTCCCCATGGCAACTCTGTCAGCTCCGCGATGGATTGGAACTCTTTAAGGTACTCAGGTTGGTGCCTGGCCAGCCATCGGACAACGGCAGCGTTGGCAAGAAGCTTGGTCAGATAACCCTTGATAACAGTAAGATGCAGCACATCAGGGCCATAATCGTCCTCCACTATTTTGATCTGCATCTGCAAGGCGGCCAGTTCACGCTCTAGGCGAGCAAGTGATTCTGCCGAGACTTGTTGCTCTGGCTGGTTTTTTCTTTGGATTGTCAGTTGGTCGGGCGGTGTGGCGGCCAAAAGTGCTTTTGCGAACATGACCGATAAATTTTTGTTCCCGCGCATCAGTTCAGCTGCTTCGATTTGTCTCAGGGGTTTCATCTGCCGCAGAAGATTGAATACGTTTGCTGGGCAATTTGTATCGCCAAGAAGTCCGATGGCTTCCTCACAAATACCATTAAGCAGCCTGAATTTTTGTTTGATCGTCAGGGGTGATAATCCAAGCGCTTTACCAAGACGCTCTGCTGAAACCCCACGATCCATCGCCCGGACAATCATTTTGTTACTGTGAACGGCAGAAAGCCTGTTGGTACGCTTGTTGTAGGAGTACGTATCGTCGTCGGTCGCCACCAGGCAATCGACTTCTAACTCTCCCAAATCCTTCAGCGCCTCAATACGTAAGTGGCCATCTAGCAAAAAGTAATATCCGTTGCGGCCAGGTACATGTGTTACAGCGGGGGGCTCTACCAATCCGACATCCTGGATCGACGCGAAAATTTGTTGATATTTATGGCTTTTTTTTACGGCTGGCCGTGAAATTTTAAGGGGCAGAATATTGGCAATTTTTACTCGAACGCAGTCATTCAAAAAAGCATTTCTCGGCACATGAGTTGAATGATCGCTGGTTGGCTCGGATGGTTGATTTGACATCATCGTCCCCTTATTGCTTGAGCCGAGCTTGTATAAGCTTCGGTAATGAATCCAAGCGAGCGGTAAAGAGCAGCTGTTCGAAGTCCCCGATGGATAACAGCTCCTTGATAGCGTGTGTGGCGAACACCACTCGATCATGAGTAAAGGCCGCCTTTTTCACCATCAGCCGCTGTCGTTCGGCCTCTTGCTCGAAAAGTCGTCTCAGGTCGGCAGGAGTCATTCGTTTCTTCCTGCTCTGACCACCACCTAGCGGGTTTCCACGGACAAATTTGTCCTTCTTAGCCCGCAACTCCAGAAGATGCCGCAGTTTGGTAATTTTCTTCCCTCGAAATCCCCGCTCGTAAGCGTCAGTGAGTACATTTTGTATTTCACTTTCCGAGCTACGGGCGATATCCGTTGCCATGCTCAGGGGAATCAAGCCGGTTTCGACTGCAGATAGGAGCTTTTCTTCGCCGCGCTCCAGCAGCCCAGTAATCATGTTCACCCATGAAGATGTGGTGCCAATTATCTGCGCAATCTCCGAGTCTGTTTTACCCCGCTCTTTCAGGTGCCCAACTTCGTTCATCAGATCTATCGGGCGATGCTGTCTCCGAGCTACGTTCTCCACCAAGCTCATGACCAGGCAATCCTCCTCCACGGCATCAATGATAAATGCCGGAATCTCTGTGGCTTCTAACGAGAGGAACGCTTCTAGTCGACCTTGGCCACAAACGAGGTCGTAATTGTACTGTCCTTGTGGTGAGGCTCTTCTACTTACGGTAATTGGGCGTTTGAGGCCTACCGCCTTGATATTCTCGATGAGTTCACGGTGGATTTTTTTATCTCTAGAACGGGGGTTCAGGATGTGGATTTGCGCTATGGGGATGAGCGCAACGTGATCACGTGCTACAGATGGTACGGTCATGGAAAAGCCTCCTTTAGGGAGCAACGCGCGGCCAGCCCATCAAGTACATCCAGCGTTGCGAAACGGTAGCTGTCTATCAAGGGGCTGTTCTCTTCAGTCATTTTTCGTGGCCATGCACCCATGTCTATACTGGGAACCAGGTAATAGTCCTGCACTTGAAGATTCGCTTGCTCCATGCGCACAGCGATAGTGATATCGGGCGTTAGGCTGCTGTCGAATCTAAGTTTCCAGCGAAGGGTGCCAGCAGCTGTGGCCTGACAACGAGTTATGACCACGGATGCCGTCCATTCATCGTTAACGGTCAGTAGGTCATTCTCATTGTTGAGTTCGACTCTCGCACCGACGTGCTCCAAGTGCTTCACGACGTCGTCAAGAACCTGCGGATGCAACTGCCTTAAAGACCGGTTAATCTCCAGATACCGATAGTCCCGGTCTGGCGTGTAGCCGATAAGGGTGTAGGCACGTAGAAGCCCGCCGAAGCGACTTATGTAGGTAGTGCTGGAGGGCATGTTGTCTTGTTCGTCGATGAGCATCCCGGACAGTGAGCCTGCGCGCATTAACAGGGTACGCAGCATATCTAGCAGCTGTGCGTCATCCTGGCGATGTGAGCGCTGTAAGATAATTTCGCGAACGTCGGAAAATACACCCAGAGAGACAATCCCCTGGAATGCACCATCGCAACGAATCCACTTGTCTGGCGCGTTGCGAATGCTGCCTTTGCGGAGCTTGGAGGACGTTTTGTTATAGACGTTGTTGCCGATGTACTTCTCGTTTGTCAGCACCTGATGCACGCCGCCTCGGCTCCAAGGGCGATCAAAGTCGGTGACCAGACCTTCAGCGTTCAGTGCATTGGCAATCTCACGCTCGCTCATCCGCTCGTGAACAAATTGGTAGTAGATGTGTTGGATGACCTCGATCTCGGCTTCTGGGCCAGGAATCAAGATGACTCTGTCAGTCTGGATGCTCTTCTGCTGGCCCCGCGAGAGTTTTGCCTTGAACTCGTTTTTCTCATCGATCAGTGCACGGCGTAACCCATATCCGGCGGGCCCGCCTTGGTGAAAACCCTTTTCAACTAGACGGCACTGCCCCGCGAACACCTTTCTGGAGAGTTCGTTACTGTATTCGCCAGCCATATAGCGCTTGAAGCCTTTGCAGATCGTGGACATTGGCGAACCATCGTTGTCGAAGGCTTCCGCGCAATACACAACCTTGATACCCGAGCTAGTACAAAGGTATTCATAGTGAGCACTTTCATCTGTGTTTTGAAAGCGTCCCCAACGACTGACGTCATAGACCAGAATTACGCGGAATTGTGCGTGCCCAGCCTGTACATCATCAAGCAACCGACGTAGAGCATCACGACCTCTGATATCTAGGCCGCTTTTCCCTTCATCACGATAGGTGGTAACGATTTCCATGCCATTACTCATGGCGTATGCATGGATGGCTGCCGACTGGTTTTCGGTAGAGTAGCGTTGATGATCCGTGGACATGCGAACGTATTCCGCAGCCGGCACAAGACCGTCTGAGGGGGGTTCTGAAGTTGTCCGCTGGCGTGGAGAGGGCAATCAGGCCTCCTCTAGGTCAGGAAAATCCTGACCCATTCGATTCAGCCTAGGGACGATTTATTACGTGATAGTGACGAGAAACGACCATCAGTCAGGTTGTGAGGGATTCGCGACATTATTACAGGGAGCCGAATGGCAACGGTCATCAGCTTGAAGTACAGTTTTTCAAAATGGTGATCCACACGGCAGCCGTGTGGATCTGTTGCTCAAGTACCTGTATTAACAGTGTGCAACCCTGCTTGAGTAGATAAAGAATTTAGTTTAAATTGATTTCATCTTTTGACAATCTGTCAATTCTATCTTGGCTTCAAGAATTATAAAATTAACATAGGCCGAAGTTAGGTTTTAGACTGTTAACTTTTCCCGAAGTGGAAATTAACTTTGTCCAATCCAGCTGTATACTGTTGATATTCCAAGGTGTCAAAGTCGGTTAACTTTGCCCACCTACATCCAGCGGACCTACCAGACGAAAAAGGCCAACACCTAGTGTTGGCCTTTTTTATCTCTTCAAAAAATGGTCGCAGAAGCGAAAACATCGCAAATCGCGCGCATAAAAAACCGGCTATATCAGCCGGTTTTTTTGCGCCCGAAAAAACTTATGCACCATTTAGCGAGTTTTATGAGCTTAAGAAATATGTATATAAATCATAAAGATATGATTAAAAAACGTTAGTTTTCGGTAAAACGGTACACAGGTTATCCACAGAATCTCAGACAGCCACTTGATCGGTAGCGGCCGGTGCTGGGGCGGGCGGCAGCGAACCCATTTCACGCTGCATTTGCTCGTTCCAGGCCTGGACCCGATCATTCAGCGCCGCAATGGCTCGCGGCCCGCTACCCTCGGCATACATCGGTACGCCGATGATTACGGTGATGACGCCCTGCTTCTTCGCCCAACCAGTTTTCGGCCAGAACTTGCCAGCATTGTGCGCAATCGGCAGCACCGGAAGCGCGGCGTTGACCGCCAAAGCGGTACCACCCCGAGAGAATTTTCCGATCGTCCCGTAAGGAATACGTGTCCCCTCTGGAAAGATCAGGACCCAGACACCGTCTTTCAGCAGTTCATCGCCCTTCTTCGCCACATGCTTGAGCGCCGCTTTCGGGTTGTCCCGGTCGATGGCGATCGGTCGCAGCATGGCCATCGCCCAGCCGAAGAACGGCACGAACAGCAGTGAACGCTTGAGCACTTGGCTCAACGGCTCGAAGTAAGCCGATAGAAAGAACGTCTCCCACGTGCTCTGGTGGTTCGACTGAATCACGCAGGGCTGGTCTGGCACGTTCTCGGCGCCCTTCACTTCGTAGCTGATACCGAGAAAGACTTTACTCAGCCACAGGGCGCAGCGGCACCAGTACACGTTAATGAAGCGATATCGGGCCTTGAACGGCAGAAAAGGCGCGATAAAAAAGCTCAGGCTGCACCAAAGCAAAGAGCTGGTGCCCAGCAGCAGGTAAAAGAGGAAGGATCTGATGGCCTGCAATATCGACATGGCGACGTTTACCGTGCGGGCTCTGCCCGTCTATATAAAGCGCACTCCCGATCAATCCTTGGTCAGGAATCTCGAAAACACTCTAATTGTGGATAAGTTCTGCGGCAATCGCCGCTAGATCGTCAAAAATCAAGGTGCCCGCCGGTAGGGTTTTGCCCAAAGTCTTTTCGCCTTTCCCGGTCTTAACTAAAACTGGCTGAGAATCGACGGCTTTGGCGGCCTCCAGGTCACCGAGACTGTCGCCGACGAACCATAGATTATTCAGCGATACGTTGTAATGAGCGGCGATGGTTTTCAACATCCCGGGTTTTGGCTTGCGGCAATCGCAGCCTTCATCCGGCCCGTGCGGGCAATAGACGATCAGCCCGACCTCACCGCCCTGCTCCGCCACCAACGAGCGCAAGCGCTCGTGCATGGCGTCCAGGGTGGCGATGTCGTAATAGCCGCGAGCGATGCCCGACTGGTTGGTAGCCACCGCTACCGTCCAGCCGGCCTTGCTCAACTGCGCGATGGCTTCAATCGCACCGGGGAGCGGAATCCACTCCTCCACCGACTTGATGTAAGCGTCGGAGTCGTAATTGATCACCCCGTCCCGATCGAGAATCAGCAGTTTCAACAGTAGCCCCTCAGCCCAGCAGCGAGATGTCAGCAACGCCGAGGAACAGCCCACGCAGACGTGCCAGCAACGCATAACGGTTGGCGCGGACCTTGGCGTCTTCAGCGTTGACCATCACCGCTTCGAAGAACGCATCCACCGGCTCGCGCAAGGCAGCCAGGCGCGCCAGCGATTCGCTGTATTGACGCGCAGCGGCCATCGGCTGGACAGCCTGGTCAGCCTGCTGGATCGCCGAATACAGGGAGAACTCGTTAGCGTTGTCGAAGTACTTGGCTTCCACGACCGAAGGAACAGAGCCTTCTACCTTGCTCAGCAAGTTGGAAACGCGCTTGTTCACCGCGGCCAGGGCAGCGGCTTCCGGCAACTTGCGGAACGCCTCTACCGCTTGTACGCGCTGATCGAAGTCCAGCGCCGAACCCGGCTTCAAGGCACGCACCGACAGGTACGTCCCGACATCAACGCCTTCGTCTTCGTAACGGGCGCGCAGACGGTCGAAGATGAACTCCAGCACCGAGTCGTTCAGGCCAGCAACCTTGACCTTGGTACCGAACGCATTCACGGCGAACGCCACGGCGTCGTTCAGGTCGAGGTCGAGTTTCTTGTCGATCAGGATTCGCAATACACCCAGCGCTGCACGGCGCAGGGCATACGGGTCTTTGCTACCGGTTGGCAGCATGCCGATGCCGAAAATGCCGACCAGCGTGTCGAGTTTGTCCGCGATAGCCACGGCCGCACCCGTCAGGGTGGTCGGCAGTTCAGCGCCGGCACCGCGCGGCATGTATTGCTCGTTCAGGGCCAGTGCAACATCTTGCGGCTCGCCGTCGTTGAGGGCGTAGTAGTAACCGGCGACACCTTGCATCTCCGGAAACTCACCGACCATCTCGGTCGCCAGGTCGCACTTGGACAGCAGGCCGGCGCGGGAAGCCCACGCGGCGTTGCCGCCAATGCGCTGAGCGATGAACGCGGCGAGTTTGGAAACGCGCTCGGCCTTGTCGTAGACGCTGCCGAGTTTTTCCTGGAACACCACATTCTGCAGGCGCAGGTTGAAGTCTTCGAGTTTCTGCTTCTTGTCTTGCTTGAAGAAGAACTCGGCGTCGGTCAGGCGTGGACGAACCACTTTCTCATTACCGGCGATGATTTGTTGCGGGTCTTTGCTTTCGATGTTGGCCACGGTAATGAAACGTGGCAGCAACTTGCCGTCGGCATCCAGCAGGCAGAAGTACTTCTGGTTGTCCTGCATGGTGGTGATCAGCGCTTCTTGCGGCACATCGAGGAAACGTTCCTCGAACGAGCACACCAGCGGCACCGGCCATTCAACCAGCGCGGTCACTTCGTCGAGCAGGGCTGGCGGAACGATTGCAGTACCTTCCTGCATCGTTGCCAGCTCTTCGACGCGCTTGCTGATCAGCTCGCGACGCTCGTTGGCATCGGCCAGTACGTAGGCGGCACGCAGGTCGCTCAAGTAATTGGCTGGCGAGGTGATGCGCACGCTTTGCGGGTGATGGAAGCGGTGACCACGGGAATCGCGGCCCGATTTCTGGGCGAGAAGGGTGCAGTCGATGACCTGGTCACCGAGCAGCATCACCAGCCACTGAGTCGGGCGCACGAACTCTTCCTTGCGAGCACCCCAGCGCATGCGCTTGGGGATCGGCAGGTCGTTCAGGGAATCTTCGACGATGGTCGGCAGCAGGCTCGCAGTCGGTTTGCCGGCGATGCTTTGGCTGTAGCGCAGTTTCGCGCCGCTCTGATCGATTTCGCTCAGGTCGACGCCGCACTTCTTGGCGAAGCCCAGTGCCGCTTGAGTCGGATTGCCTTCGGCATCGAACGCGGCCTGACGTGGCGGGCCATCGAGGTTGATGCTGCGATCCGGCTGCTGAGTCGCCAGCGAAGTGATCAGCACAGCCAGACGACGTGGCGCGGCGTAGACGGTTTTGGTCTCGTAGTTCAGGCCAGCGGCTTGCAGGCCCTTGTCGATACCGGCCAGGAACGCGTCAGCCAAGGTGTTCAGGGCTTTGGGTGGCAGTTCTTCAGTGCCCAGTTCAACCAGAAAATCTTGAGCACTCATTGTGCAGCCTCCAGCTTAGCCAACACTTCATCACGCAGGTCCGGGGTCGCCATCGGGAAGCCCAGCTTGGCGCGAGCCAGCAGGTAGGCTTGCGCAACGGAACGCGCCAGGGTGCGCACTCGCAGAATGTATTGCTGACGTGCGGTCACCGAAATCGCCCGACGAGCATCCAGCAGGTTGAAGGTATGGGAGGCCTTCAACACCATTTCGTAGCTCGGCAACGGCAGCGGCTGGTCGAGTTCGATCAGGCGCTTGGCTTCGCTTTCATAGAAATCGAACAGTTCGAACAGCTTCTCGACGTTGGCGTGTTCGAAGTTGTAGGTCGACTGCTCCACTTCGTTCTGGTGGAACACGTCGCCGTAGGTGACCTTGCCCATCGGGCCGTCAGCCCAGACCAGGTCGTAGACCGAGTCCACGCCTTGCAGGTACATGGCCAGACGCTCCAGACCGTAAGTGATCTCGCCGGTCACCGGGTAGCACTCGATGCCGCCCGCTTGCTGGAAGTAGGTGAACTGCGTCACTTCCATGCCGTTAAGCCAGACTTCCCAGCCCAGACCCCAGGCGCCGAGGGTCGGCGATTCCCAGTTGTCTTCGACGAAGCGAATGTCATGGACCAACGGGTCCAGGCCAACGTGCTTGAGGGAGCCCAGGTACAGTTCCTGGAAATTGTCCGGGTTCGGCTTCAGCACTACCTGGAATTGGTAGTAGTGCTGCAGACGGTTCGGGTTTTCGCCGTAGCGGCCGTCAGTCGGGCGACGACTGGGCTGCACATAAGCGGCGTTCCAGGTTTCCGGGCCAATGGCGCGCAGAAACGTGGCCGTGTGGAAAGTCCCGGCGCCTACTTCCATATCGTAGGGCTGAAGTACCACACAACCTTGCTCGGCCCAGTATTGCTGGAGGGCGAGGATCAAGTCTTGGAAGGTACGCACGGCTGGCGTAGGCTGGCTCACGAAATTCACCTGTTTCTTGGGCTGCGATTTAAAGAGCGGGAGTATACCCGATTCGGTCCTGCGCACGCCCCCTGGAGCCTTATGCCACGCTGCTTTTGGTGTTCCGAAGATCCGCTGTACATGGCTTATCACGATCAGGAGTGGGGTACGCCGCTACGCGATGCGCAGGGATTGTTCGAGTTGCTTTTGCTCGAAGGGTTCCAGGCCGGCCTTTCCTGGATCACCGTGCTGCGTAAACGTGAGCGTTATCGCGAGGTATTGTTCGGGTTCGACGTACAGCGCGTGGCGCAAATGAGCGACGCTGAAATCGATGAATTGATGCTCGATCCGGGCATCATTCGCAATCGCCTCAAACTCAACGCGGCCCGGCGCAATGCCCAGGCCTGGCTGGCGCTGGAAGATCCGGTGGCATTTCTCTGGTCCTTCGTCGACGGCAAGCCTGTGATCAATCATTTCAAGGATCGCAGCGAAGTGCCGGCCGTGACGCCGACCGCCGTGGAGATGAGCAAACGCCTGAAAAAGGCCGGCTTCACCTTCGTTGGCCCGACTATTTGCTACGCGCTGATGCAGGCCTCGGGGATGGTCATGGACCACACCCAGGATTGCGATCGCTACGCGACGCTGGCGAACGGCGGTTAGAATAGCCGCCTCGCGCACAGCACAAGATCAGGAGTGACCTGTGGATAAGTTTAAAGGCGCCTTGCTGGTAGGCGCTCTGCGGCTGTTTGCCCTGCTCCCGTGGCGGGCAGTGCAGGCGGTGGGCTCGGCCATTGGCTGGGTGATGTGGAAAACCCCCAACCGTTCCCGCGATGTGGTGCGGATCAATCTCGCCAAGTGCTTTCCGCAGATGGACCCTGCTGAACGGGAGCGTCTGGTCGGCCAGAGTCTGAAAGACATCGGCAAGTCCCTGACCGAAAGCGCCTGCGCCTGGATCTGGCCGGCCCAGCGCTCCATCGACCTGGTGCGTGAAGTCGAAGGTCTCGACGTATTGAAGGACGCCCTCGCCTCCGGCAAAGGTGTGGTCGGTATCACCAGCCACCTGGGCAACTGGGAGGTGCTGAACCACTTCTATTGCAACCAGTGCAAACCGATCATTTTCTATCGCCCGCCGAAATTGAAGGCTGTGGATGATTTGCTGCGCAAGCAGCGGGTGCAATTGGGCAACCGGGTGGCCGCTTCCACCAGGGAAGGCATCCTCAGTGTCATCAAGGAAGTGCGCAAAGGGGGTGCAGTGGGCATTCCCGCTGACCCGGAACCGGCCGAGTCCGCCGGGATCTTCGTACCGTTCTTCGCCACACAGGCCCTGACCAGCAAGTTCGTACCGAACATGCTCGCTGGCGGCAAAGCGGTCGGCGTGTTCCTGCATGCGCTACGTCTGCCGGACGGTTCGGGTTACAAAGTGATCATCGAAGCCGCGCCAGAAGCCATGTACAGCACCGATACCGAGACGTCCTGCGCGGCCATGAGCCAGGTGGTCGAGCGCTATGTGCGGGCCTATCCGAGCCAGTACATGTGGAGCATGAAGCGCTTCAAGAAGCGTCCACCGGGTGAAGAACGCTGGTATTGATGCTGCTGTGGATAACTTTGAGCTACCGCAGGCTGCGATCTTTTGATCTATTGGCCTGCGTTACCCTGATCAGTGAGCCTGACGCTCAAGCTTCTTCAGAAACACCGTCATTTCCTTTTCTGCCTGCTTGTCGCCATGGACGCGAGCGGCTTCCAGGCCCTTTTCCCACGCCTGACGTGCGGACGCGAAATCCTCCAGCCCCAGATGGGCCTTGCCCAAAAGCTTCCAGGCCGCCGAATACTTCGGATCAAATTCGACGCAATGCTGGAAATGCTCGGCCGCCTTGGCGTGTTCCCCAAGATCCAGGTAACCCTTGCCCAGCCCAAAGCGCAGCAATGCGTTATCCACACCCTTGGCGAGCATTTTTTCCAGGGATTCGATCATGCCGGCACCTTCGATTTATGGAAGAAGTTCGGAGTCGCCTTCGCGGGCAAGTTGGATTAGAAGAAGCTCAACCCCACATGGAACAGCTTTTCCACATCCCGAATATGCTTTTTATCCACAAGGAACAGAATCACATGGTCACCCGCCGCGATTACCGTGTCGTCGTGGGCAATGATCACTTCTTCGGCGCGGATGATTGCGCCAATGGTGGTGCCCGGCGGCAAACCAATGTTCTCAATGGCCTTGCCGATGACCTTACTCGACTTCTCATCACCGTGGGCAATCGCCTCGATGGCTTCCGCCGCGCCCCGGCGCAATGAGTGCACGCTGACGATATCGCCTCGGCGCACGTGGGCCAGCAAGGTGCCGATGGTCGCCAATTGCGGGCTGATGGCGATGTCGATGTCGCCGCCCTGGATCAGGTCAACGTAGGCCGGGTTGTTGATGATGGTCATCACCTTCTTCGCACCCAGCCGCTTGGCCAGCAGCGAGGACATGATGTTGGCTTCGTCGTCGTTGGTCAGGGCCAGGAAAAGGTCAGCGTCGGCGATGTTCTCTTCCATCAGCAAGTTCCGATCCGAAGCGCTGCCCTGCAGCACCACGGTGCTGTCGAGGGTGTCCGAGAGATGACGGCAGCGCGCCGGGTTCATCTCGATGATCTTCACTTGGTAACGACTTTCGATGGCCTCGGCCAGACGCTCACCGATCTGTCCGCCACCGGCGATAACGATGCGCTTGTAGCTCTCATCGAGGCGGCGCATTTCGCTCATCACCGCGCGAATATTCGCCTTGGCCGCGATGAAAAAGACTTCGTCGTCCGCCTCGATCACCGTATCGCCCTGAGGCAGGATCGGCCGATCGCGACGGAAAATCGCCGCCACGCGGGTTTCGACATTCGGCATGTGTTCACGCAGCTGGCGCAGTTGCTGACCCACCAGTGGGCCGCCGTAGTAAGCCTTGACCGCCACCAATTGCGCCTTGCCTTCGGCGAAGTCGATCACCTGCAAGGCGCCCGGGTGCTGGATCAGGCGCTTGATGTAGTTGGTGACCACTTGCTCCGGGCTGATCAGCACGTCCACCGGAATCGCTTCGTTGTCGAACAGCTCGGAGCGAGTCAGGTACGCGGCTTCGCGAACCCGGGCGATCTTTGTCGGGGTGTGAAACAGGGTGTGGGCAACCTGGCAGGCAACCATGTTGGTTTCGTCGCTGTTGGTCACCGCTACCAGCATGTCGGCGTCGTCCGCGCCAGCCTGACGTAGCACCGTCGGCAGTGAGCCGCGGCCTTGCACGGTGCGGATGTCCAGCCGATCACCGAGATCGCGCAGGCGTTCGCTGTCGGTGTCGACCACCGTGATGTCGTTGGCCTCGCTGGCCAAATGTTCTGCCAGCGAACCGCCGACTTGCCCCGCACCGAGGATGATGATTTTCATCCGGTCACTCCATTGAGTCCATTTAACCGCGCGCGGCGGCGATCTTGATCAGCTTGGCGTAATAGAACCCGTCGTGGCCGCCTTCCTGGGCCAGCAACTGGCGACCATGAGGCTGCTTGATCCCAGCCGCAGTGGCGAGGTCCAGTTCACGGGCGCCCGGGGTACGAGCGAGGAACGCTTCGATGACTTCAGTGTTCTCGGTCGGCAGCGTGGAACATGTTGCGTAAAGCAGAATGCCGCCGACTTCCAGCGTTAACCACAGGGCGTCGAGCAGCTCGCCCTGAAGCACCGCCAGCGCGGCGATGTCATCAGGTTGACGAGTCAGCTTGATGTCGGGATGACGACGGATGACGCCGGTGGCCGAACACGGCGCGTCCAGCAAAATGCGTTGAAACGGTTTGCCGTCCCACCAAGTGGCGGTGTCGCGGCCATCGGCGGCGATCAGTTCGGCGCTGAGGCCCAAGCGTGCAAGGTTCTCCCGCACTCGCACCAGACGTTTGGCTTCCAGGTCTACCGCTACGACACCGGCGAGTGCCGGCTCGGCTTCAAGAATGTGACAGGTTTTGCCGCCCGGCGCGCAGCAAGCGTCCAGCACCCGTTGGCCCGGCGCCAGGTCGAGCAGGTCAGCGGCCAGTTGCGCCGCTTCGTCCTGCACGCTGATCCAGCCTTCGGCGAAACCCGGCAGGCTGCGCACGTCGGCGGCGGCGTTGAGGATGATGCCGTCCTGACTGTAAACGCACGGCGTGGCGGCGATGCCGGCTTCGCTCAGCAACGCGAGATAAGCATCGCGGGTGTGATGGCGACGGTTGACCCGCAGAATCATCGGCGGATGCGCGTTGTTCGCCACACAAATGGCTTCCCACTGTTCAGGCCAGAAAGCCTTGAGGGATTTTTGCAGCCAGCGCGGATGGGCGGTGCGCACCACCGGGTCATGTTCCAGCTCGGCCAGCAGCGCTTCGCTTTCCCGCTGGGCGCGACGCAGCACGGCGTTGAGCAAAGCCTTGGCCCACGGCTTTTTCAGCTTGTCGGCGCAACCCACGGTTTCACCGATGGCGGCGTGGGCCGGGACCCGGGTGTAGAGCAGTTGATAGAGACCGACCAGCAACAGCGCTTCGACATCGGCGTCGGCTGCCTTGAACGGCTTCTGCAGCAATTTGGCCGCCAGCGCTGACAAACGCGGCTGCCAGCGAGCGGTGCCAAACGCCAGGTCCTGGGTGAAGCCGCGGTCGCGGTCGTCGACCTTGTCCATCTGTGTCGGCAGGGAACTATTGAGTGAGGCTTTTCCGTTAAGAACAGCAGCCAGTGCCTTGGCGGCGGCCAGACGTGGATTCATTGAGCGTCCACCGCTTGACCGAGAACGGTGCCAACAGCGAATTTCTCACGACGGCTGTTGAACAAGTCGCTGAAGTTCAGCGCCTTGCCGCCGGGCAATTGCAGACGGGTCAGACACAGTGCCTGCTCACCGCAGGCGATGATCAAACCGTCCTTGCTGGCGCTGAGGATTTCACCCGGTGCGCCCTGCCCTTCAGCCAGGTTGGCGGCCAGCACTTTCAATGCTTCGCCGTTCAGCGTGCTGTGGCAGATCGGCCAAGGATTGAAGGCACGAATGAGGCGTTCCAGCTCAACCGCCGGGCGACTCCAGTCGATGCGCGCTTCATCCTTGTTCAATTTGTGCGCGTAGGTGGCGAGGCTGTCGTCCTGCACGTCACCTTCCAGAGTGCCCGCAGCGAGGCCGGCAATCGCCTGGATCACGGCTGGCGGACCCATTTGCGCCAGACGGTCGTGGAGACTGCCCCCCGTGTCTTCACCGGTGATCGGCGTGGTGACTTTCAGCAGCATCGGCCCGGTGTCGAGGCCCAGTTCCATGCGCATCACAGTCACGCCGCTTTCGCTGTCGCCCGCTTCCACGGCGCGCTGGATCGGCGCCGCACCGCGCCAGCGTGGCAGCAAGGATGCGTGGCTGTTGATGCAGCCCAGGCGCGGAATATCCAACACCACTTGCGGCAGGATCAGGCCGTAGGCGACCACCACCAGCAAGTCCGGCTTGAGCGTGGCCAGTTCAGCCTGAGCGTCTTCGTTGCGCAGCGTCGGCGGTTGTAGCACCGGGATGTTGTTTTCCAGCGCCAGCTGCTTGACCGGGCTCGGCATCAGCTTTTGCCCACGTCCCGCCGGACGGTCCGGTTGGGTGTAGACCGCGACGATCTCATAAGGGCTGTCGAGCAGGGCCTTGAGGTGATCGGCGGCGAATTCCGGGGTGCCGGCAAAGACGATGCGCAGTGGCTCAGTCATGGAAGCAATCTCTGAAAAGAAAAAGGCTTGCCGCAGCAAGCCTTTGAAAGGAGGGCATCAAGCGTTCTGGCGATGGAGCTTTTCCAGTTTCTTCTTGATTCGGTCGCGTTTGAGACTGGACAGGTAGTCAACGAACAATTTGCCGTTCAGGTGGTCGCATTCATGCTGGATGCACACCGCGAGCAGGCCTTCGGCGATCAGTTCGTAAGGCTGGCCGTTGCGGTCCAGGGCCTTGATTTTGACCTTCTGCGGGCGATCGACGTTTTCGTAGAAGCCCGGCACCGAGAGGCAGCCTTCCTGATATTGCTCCATCTCGTCGGTCAGGGTTTCGAACTCGGGGTTGATGAACACCCGTGGTTCGCTGCGGTCTTCGGAGAGGTCCATCACGACGATACGTTTGTGCACGTTGACCTGGGTCGCGGCGAGACCGATGCCTGGCGCTTCATACATTGTTTCAAACATGTCATCGACCAACTGACGCACTTCGTCGTCCACTACGGCCACAGGTTTGGCGATAGTACGCAGGCGCGAGTCGGGGAATTCGAGGATGTCTAAAATGGCCATAAGCTTAATTGCTGCACGTGTGAGGTAATGTCGGGTCGATGGCCTGGCGGGTCCGAAGATGCAGGCTACCGTTGTAAAACGTAGCTCCCTTCTTTTCGAGAAGAGTCAGGAGCGAGCCACGGGGGCTCTGGCGTTTCACGCGAACGCACATAATAAAGGGATTCACCGCATGAGGAAATCACTACTCGCCTTGCTCCTTCTGGTCTCGGCCGGTTTGGCGCACGGGCAAGTGCAACTCAAGGAAGGTTTTCCACAGCAATACACCGTGGTATCGGGTGACACACTCTGGGCCATATCGGGGAAATTCCTCCGTGAGCCGTGGAAATGGCCGGAGCTCTGGCAGGCCAATCCACAGATCGAAAACCCCAATCTCATCTACCCCGGCGACTCGCTTTCGCTGGTCTACGTCAACGGGCAGCCACGCCTGACCCTTAACCGCGGCGCTTCCAGGGGCACCATCAAGCTTTCGCCACGCATCCGCAGCAGCCCGGTAGCCGACGCCATCCCGAGCATTCCGCTGCAATCGATCAACAGCTTTCTGCTGAGCAACCGCATCGTCGACACGGTCAAGGACTTCGACAAGGCGCCTTATATCGTCGCCGGCGATGCCGAGCGCGTGCTCAGTGGCTCCGGTGACCGAATCTTTGCTCGCGGCCACTTCGACCCAGACCAGCCGGTTTACGGCATCTTCCGTCAGGGCAAGATCTACACCGATCCTGGCAGTAAAGAGTTTTTGGGGATCAATGCCGACGACATCGGCAGCGGCGAGATTGTGGCCACCGAAGGCGACGTCGCCACCCTGGCGCTGCAACGCACGACTCAAGAGGTCCGCCTCGGCGACCGCTTGTTCAGCGGTGAAGAGCGATCGATCAACTCGACCTTCATGCCCAGTGCGCCAACAACCGAGATCAACGGGTTGATCATCGACGTGCCGCGCGGTGTCACGCAGATTGGCGCACTGGATGTGGTCACGCTGAATAAGGGCCGACGCGATGGTCTCGCCGAAGGCAATGTGCTGGTGGTGATGAAAACCGGCGAGACCGTGCGTGACCGAATCACCGGTCAGCCACTGAAAATCCCGGATGAGCGCGCCGGTTTGCTGATGGTTTTCCGCACCTACGACAAGCTCAGCTACGGGCTGGTGCTCAACGCATCACGCTCCCTGGCAGTCCTGGACAAGGTGCGAAATCCGTAAGCAGGCTCCACAAGTTACCAACAGAGTTATCCACAGCTTATTCCCGTTTGAACGGGAGTTCATAACGATCAAGGATGATCCATGTCACTGCCTGATTTTGCACCGGTTTCCCCTGCGGAACTGGAAGCTCGTTTACGTTTGCATCGACTACCGGAGCTCGGCCCAGCGCGTTTCAAGAAATTGCTTGAGGCTTTCGGCTCGGCCTCCAAGGCTATCAGCGCGCCTGCCAGTGCCTGGCGTTCGCTGGGTTTGCCCCTCGCTTGCGCGGAGGCCAGGCGCTCCACTGAAATCCGTGATGGTGCGGGTCACGCATTGGCCTGGTTAGAGCGCCCGGGCCAGCATTTACTGATGTGGGACCAACCTGACTACCCGGCGCTGCTGGCGGAAATCAGTGATGCGCCGCCACTGTTATTCGTTGCCGGCGATCCGGGCATTCTGGAAGAACCGCAGCTGGCGATGGTCGGTAGTCGTCGCGCCTCGCGGCCGGGCATGGATACTGCCGCCGCTTTTTCCCGTAGTTTGGCTGGCGCCGGTTTTGTCATTACCAGCGGTTTGGCGCTGGGGATTGATGCTGCCGCGCATCAAGCCGCTTTGGACGTGGGCGGGCGAACGGTCGGTGTACTTGGCACGGGACTTGAAAAGTTTTATCCACAGCGCAATCGACGGCTGGCGGACGCCATGATCGACTCGGGCAGCGCGGTGATTTCGGAGTTCCCGCTGGACGCCGGTCCCAGCGCCAGCAACTTCCCCCGGCGCAATCGAATTATCAGCGGTTTATCCCTCGGCGTGCTGGTGGTCGAGGCGAGTGTCGCCAGCGGTTCGTTGATCACCGCGAGGCTGGCGGCGGAACAAGGGCGTGAGGTGTATGCGATTCCGGGGTCGATCCACCACCCTGGTGCCAAGGGGTGTCATCAGCTGATTCGCGACGGCGCGGTGCTGGTGGAAACCATCGAGCATATCCTCGAAGCCTTGCGTGGCTGGCAACGGTTGCCGTTATCCACAGAGATGCCTTCGGCGGCGGCGACTCATCCCTTGCTTGTGCTGCTTCACGCGGCGCCCCATACCAGTGAAGCGCTGTCCGTCACCAGCGGCTGGGCCTTGCCCAAAGTGCTGGCAGCGCTGACGGAGCTGGAAATGGACGGCCGTGCGGTCTGCGAAAACGGACGCTGGTTTGCGCGGGTGAGCTAGGTTTTATAAGGAAGATCGGTAAACTGCGCAGAGCCCTATTCCGGAGAGTTTTTTTCATGGTCAACAGTTGGCGTGTGCAACAAGCCGCACGAGCAATTCGCGCAGGGGCGGTGATTGCCTACCCAACCGAAGCTGTCTGGGGCCTGGGTTGCGACCCGTGGGACGAAGAAGCGGTCTATCGTCTGCTGGCGATCAAGGGTCGGTCGGTGGAAAAAGGGTTGATTCTGGTGGCCGACAACATTCGTCAGTTCGACTTCCTCTTCGAAGACTTCCCTGAACTGTGGATGGACCGCATGGCCAGCACCTGGCCGGGGCCGAATACCTGGCTGGTGCCGCATCAGAATATGTTGCCGCAGTGGATTACCGGCGTGCATGAAACGGTGGCGCTGCGGGTCAGCGATCACCCGTTGGTGCGGGATTTGTGCGCGGTGGTCGGGCCGTTGGTTTCGACGTCGGCCAACCCGCAGGGCCAACCGGCGGCGCGGACGCGGATTCGCGTCGAGCAGTATTTCCGTGGGCAGGTGGATTACGTGTTGGGTGGGAATCTGGGTGGGCGCAAGAACCCGAGCGTGATCCGCGATCTGGCGACCGGCAAGGTTGTGCGCCCGGATTAGGACCGGTCATCGTTCTTCGCGGGCAAGCCTCGCTCCTACAGGTAGTACGCGATCCCCTGAAGGAGCGAGGCTTGCTCGCGAAGAGGCCCTCAAGGCAACAAAACAGTCGAGCCCGTCGTACGCCGCGCCGACAGCTCGGTCTGCGCCTTCGCCGCTTCAGCCAATGGATACTTCTGGCTGATGTCCACCTTCAACTTCCCGCTGATGATCATCTCGAACAGTTCATCCGCCATACGTTGCAGGTTTTCAGCGTTGTTGGCGTAGGTCGCCAGGGTCGGGCGGGTCACGTACAGTGAACCCTTCGCCGAGAGAATCCCCAGGTTCACCCCGTCTACCGCACCGGACGCATTGCCAAAGCTCACCACCAGACCGCGAGGCGCCGTGCTATCAAGCGAAGTCAGCCAAGTGTCCTTGCCGACGCCGTCGTACACCACCGGGACTTTTTTGCCGTCAGTCAATTCCAGTACGCGTTGTGAGACGTTTTCATGGCTGTAGTCGATGGTTGCCCAAGCGCCGTTGGCTTTGGCCAAAGCGGCTTTTTCCGGCGAGCTGACCGTGCCGATCAACTTCACACCCAAGGCCTTCGCCCATTGGCAGGCCAGCGAGCCGACACCACCGGCCGCGGCGTGGAACAGAATGGTTTCGCCACCCTTGAATTCATACGTCTGACGCAGCAGGTACTGCACGGTAAGGCCCTTGAGCATTACCCCGGCAGCCTGTTCGAAGCTGATCGCGTCCGGCAGGTGCACCAGATTGGCCTCCGGCAAGACGTGAACGTCGCTGTAGGCGCCCAGTGGGCCGCTGCCGTAAGCCACGCGATCACCGACCTTGAACCGGGTGACTTCACTGCCCACCGCCTCGACCACACCCGCACCTTCCGCGCCCACGCCCGACGGCAAGGCTGGCGGTGCATAGAGGCCACTGCGGTAATAGGTGTCGATGAAATTCAGGCCGATGGCCTTGTTAGCCACGCGAACCTGCTGCGGGCCGGGCTCGGCGGGTTGGTAATCGACATACTCGAGCACTTCAGGGCCGCCATGGGCGCGGAACTGGATACGCTTAGCCATCTGCCTACTCCTTGGGTCTTAGCTACTAGAGTTGTAGCGCGAAGCGCCCTATCGAACTCCCATGCTTGATCTTCGTCAACTGCGACGGAGCAAGGTGCAGTGTTATCCTACGCAGCAATTTGCCGCCGGCCGTTAAGCGCCGCGTAGCTTTGCCCGATTCAAGGTGATGACATGACGACCCGCACCGAGGCCGTAAAAGCCTACCTGCTCGACCTGCAAGACCGCATTTGCGCGGCCCTCGAAGCTGAAGACGGCGGCACACGCTTTGTTGAAGACACCTGGACCCGGCCTGCCGGCGGTGGCGGTCGCACCCGGGTGATCGAAAACGGCGCGGTCATCGAAAAGGGCGGCGTCAACTTTTCCCACGTCTTCGGCAGCGGTCTCCCACCGTCCGCCAGCGCCCACCGACCAGAACTGGCCGGCCGTGGCTTCGAAGCCTTGGGTGTGTCGCTGGTGATCCACCCGCACAACCCGTATGTGCCGACATCCCACGCCAACGTGCGCTTTTTCATCGCGGAAAAAGAAGGCGAGGAACCGGTCTGGTGGTTCGGCGGTGGCTTTGACCTGACGCCTTATTACGGCAACGAAGAAGATTGTGTGCACTGGCACCGTGTCGCCGAGCAGGCCTGCGCGCCGTTCGGTGCGGATGTTTACCCGCGCTACAAGGCCTGGTGCGACAGCTACTTCCACATCAAGCATCGCCACGAGCCGCGCGGCATCGGCGGGCTGTTTTTCGATGACTTGAACGAGTGGGACTTCGACACCAGCTTCGCCTTCATGCGCGCCATCGGTGATGCGTTCATCGACGCCTACCTGCCGATCGTGCAGCGCCGCAAAAATGATGCGTTTACCGAGAAACAGCGTGAATTCCAGGAATTCCGCCGTGGGCGCTACGTCGAGTTCAATCTGGTCTACGACCGCGGCACGCTGTTCGGCCTGCAATCGGGCGGTCGTACCGAGTCGATCCTGATGTCCCTGCCACCGCAAGTACGCTGGGGCTACGACTGGAAAGTCGAGCCGGGCAGCGAAGAGGCACGCCTGACCGAATACTTCCTGCAAGACCGCGATTGGTTGGCCAAGGCCTGAACGAGGAATTCTGATGGACCGTTACGTCGTATTCGGTAACCCGATTGGCCACAGCAAGTCGCCGCTGATCCACCGTCTGTTCGCCGAGCAGACGGCTCAAAAACTCGACTACAGCACGTTGCTGGCGCCCCTCGACGATTTTTCCACGTGCGCCCGGACGTTTTTCCTCGAAGGGCGCGGGGCGAATGTCACGGTACCGTTCAAGGAAGAGGCCTATCGTCTGGCGAACAGTCTGACGGCGCGGGCGCAACGCGCCGGTGCGGTGAACACCCTGAGCAAACTGGCTGATGGCAGCCTGTTGGGCGACAACACCGATGGCGCCGGACTGGTGCGGGATCTGACGGTTAACGCCGGTTTCAGCCTCAAGGGCAAACGCATCCTGCTGCTCGGTGCTGGTGGCGCGGTGCGCGGTGCGCTGGAGCCTTTGCTGGCCGAGCAACCGGCGTCAGTGGTCATCGCCAACCGCACGGTGGAAAAAGCCGAACTGTTGGCGGAATTGTTCGCGGACCTGGGGCCAGTGTCGGCCAGTAGTTTCGATTGGTTGAAGGAATCGGTGGACCTGATCATCAACGCGACGTCCGCCAGTCTGTCAGGCGAAGTACCGCCGATTGCCAGCAGTTTGATCGAGCCGGGCAAAACGGTGTGCTACGACATGATGTACGGCAAGGAGCCGACCTCGTTCTGCCGTTGGGCCAGTGAACATGGCGCGGCGGTGTCGATGGATGGCTTGGGGATGCTCGCCGAACAAGCGGCAGAAGCTTTCTTCCTGTGGCGCGGCGTGCGCCCGGACACGGCAACGGTGCTGGCAGAACTCCGCCGGCAGCTAGCCGCGTAACCCTTGTAGGAGCGAGGCTTGCCCGCGAAGGCGTCCTCGAGTATGCCAAAAGCTTCGCGGGCAAGCCTCGCTCCTACAGGAGACGGTATTTCAATCTTCGAAACGGATCGGGCATTTCTCTGCCCCTTCCAGCTTTCTCAATTCTTCTACTACCTGCGGCCTTGCCCGTCGCAGGGTCAGGCTGCGATCCTGGCGCAGTAGTCGCCGCGCTTCCTGGTGCAGCATTTCCACGCCCGAGTAGTCGATGAAGTTGATCTGTTGCGCCTCGATCACCACGCGCGCGCCGTGCATCCGTTGCAGGCGTACTTGCAGGTAATGGCTGGCGCCGAAAAAGATCGAGCCGCCGACCCGCAGAATGTCTTCATCCCCATCGCGCCAATGTTGGACCCGCGGTTGCGAGGTGCGCTTGAGGTAGAAAAACAACGAGGCCAGCACGCCGGCGTAGATCGCCGTCTGCAACTCCAGCAACAGCGTGGCGACACAGGTCAGCACCATGACCAGGAACTCGGCGCGGCTGACCCGCAGCAATGCGCGAATGCCGCGATGATCCACCAGTCCCCAGGCGATCAACAGAATGCTGCCGGCCATGGCCGGGATTGGAATGTGCGCGATCAGCGCCGCGCCGAAGAGGGCGAACAGTGCGACCCATAACGCTGAGAACACGCCGGCCATCGGCGAACAGGCACCTGCTTCATAACTCAAGCCCGAGCGGGTGAAGGAACCGGCTGACAGCGACCCGGAAAAAAACGCACCGACCATGTTCGATAAACCTTGGGCGCGGACTTCCTGATTGGCGTCGAGCAACTGCTGTGAGCGGGCCGACAAGGAACGGGCAATCGACAGACTGGTGACCAGCCCAAGCATGCCCACCGCCACCGCGCTGGGTAGCAAGCGCAGAATCAGGTCCAGATCCAGTGGCAGCGGGCTGAAGGGCGGCAACCGCCCGACAAACGCGCTGACCAACTTCACATGACCGAACATCGATGGCCAGAGCCAGACCAGCAATCCGCTCAGCGCCAGGGTGATCAACAGCGTCGGCCAGCGTGGCAAGAGCAGTTTCAACACCACGCCCACCACGACGGTCGCCAAGCCCAGCATTAGCGAGGGTTTATCCACTTCGCCGAGGTGACTGAACAGCATCATCAAGCTGTTCAGCGCTGTTGCCTGGTTGGGCAAGTCCAGCCCCAACAGATTCGGCAGTTGGCCGATGGCAATCACCACCGCCGCACCGAGGGTGAAACCCAGGACCACCGAGTGCGAGACGAAATTCACCAGGGCGCCGAAGCGCAGCAAGCCGAGCAGCCACTGGAAAATACCGGCGAGAAGCGTCAGCAACAGGATCAGGGTGACGTAGTCCTCTGACGCAGGAACGGCTAGAGGACTGACGCTGGCGTACAAGACGATAGAAATCGCCGCCGTAGGACCGCAGATCAAGTGCCACGAAGACCCCCAAAGACACGCGATCAGCACCGGGATGATGGCGGCGTACAGACCGTATTCCGGTGGGAGACCGGCGATCAGCGCGTAGGCAATGGATTGCGGCAGCGCGAGAATGGCGCCGCTGAGACCGACGATCAGGTCACGACCGACGCTGGCGCGGGTTTGCCGGGGCATCCAGCTGAGGAAGGGGAAGAGCGAATGGCGGCTTGGGAAGGCCATGGGTCCTCTCGGGTGGGTTTTGCGCAAGGGTATCAGGACGAGTCACCGATCGCTGATCGTTCCCACGCTCCGCGTGGGAATGCATCCCGTGACGCTCCGCGTCACATCTTGAAGCGGACGCGGAGCGTCCATGGCGGCATTCCCACGCGGAGCGTGGGAACGATCGGCGGAGAGAGTTAAAGCTTTGCCTTCACCGCCGGCAACGCATCCTTCCCATCCACCGTCTTCACACCCTCCAGCCATTTGTCCAGCACCGCCGGATTAGCCTTGATCCACGCCTTCGCCGCATCAGCATTGCTGACCTTCTTGTTCACCACGTCGGCCATGATGCTGTTCTCCATCTCCTGCGTGAAACTCAGGTTGGTGAGCAGCTTGCCGACGTTCGGGCAGGCCTGTGCATAACCTTTGCGGGTGAGCGTATGAACGCTGCCGGTGTCGCCGAAATACTTCTCGCCGCCCTTGAGGTAATGCATTTTCAGCTGCACGTTCATCGGGTGCGGGGTCCAGCCGAGGAAGGTCACGAACTTCTGCTTTTTCACCGCACGAGACACTTCCGCCAGCATCGCCTGCTCGCTGGACTCGACCAGTTTCCACTGGCCCATGTCGAAGTCGTTCTTCTTGATGATTTCTTGCAAGGAGATGTTGGCGGGAGCGCCGGAGCCGATGCCGTAGATCTTCTTGTCGAACTTGTCGGCATATTTGTTCAGGTCGGCAAAGTTATGCACACCCGCGTCCCAGACGTAGTCCGGGACGGCGAGCGTGAATTCGGTGCCATCGAGATTTTTCGCCAGTTGCGTGACGTCACCGGTGGCCACGAATTTGTCATAGAAACCCTGTTGCGCCGGCATCCAGTTACCCAGAAACACATCGACCTGGCCGTCCTTGAGCCCGCCAAAGGTAATCGGCACGGCAAGCGTGTCGACTTTGGCCTTGTAGCCCATGCCGTCCAGCAGAAACCCGGTGATGGCGTTGGTCGCGGCAATATCGCTCCAGCCAGGGTCGGCCATTTTTACCGTCTCGCAACTCTGATCGGCATACGCCGATGCACTGCCCAGAGCCAGAAGCCCGACCGTCACTGCTGTGGATAACTTACGCATGGCATTTCCCTTAACATTATTGGTTTTGGCAGGGTTGTGGATAACGTGCTTTACGCTCCAGATCGTCGAGGTCGATGTGGTTGCGCATGTACTGCTGACTGGCGTCCACCAGCGGCTGGTGATCCCAGCTCTTCAGCTTGCCGATGGTTAATGCTTCGGCGACAAAACGTCGGCGCCGTTGGCTGGCGAGCACTTGTTGGTGGATCGCCGGGATATCCCATTTGGCCCGGGCTTCGGCGAGAAATTCATCGAAAAGCGACCGATGTTGCGGCGATTGACTGAGTTCTTGCTGTTCACGCGGGTCGTTGTGTACGTCGAACAGCAGGCAAGGGTCGTCTTCGCTGTAAATGAATTTGTAGTTGCCACGGCGAATCATCATCATCGGGCTGATGGTGCCTTCAGCCATGTACTCGCCGAAGACCTCGTCATGACCGCCCTGCCCTTGCAGGTGCGAGACCAGTGAGCGGCCATCCAGCGGCAGGCCTGGTTCCAGCGAACCGCCCGCCAGTTCCACGAAGGTTGGCAACAAATCGGCGGTGGACACCGCCGCGCTGACCCGGCCAGCCCCGAACTGCCCCGGCGCACTGATCAACAGCGGCACGCGGGCGGCCATTTCGTACCAGTGCATTTTGTACCAGAGCCCACGCTCGCCAAGCATGTCGCCGTGGTCACCGGAGAACACAATGATGGTGTCGTCGATCAAGCCGGTTTCCTCGAGTGTTTGCAGGAGTTTGCCGACGTTGCTGTCGATATAGCTGCACGCACCGAAGTACGCACGGCGTGCATCGCGAATCTTATCCACAGGCAGTGGTTTGTCCCACAGGTCGTAAACTTTCAGCAAACGCTGGGAGTGTGGATCAAGTTCGGTCTGCGCCGGGGTTTCGGGCAACGGAATGTCGGCGTCGTCATACATATCCCAGAAGGCCTTGGGAATGGTGTACGGGTCGTGTGGGTGAGTCATCGAAACGGTCAGGCAGAACGGCTGATCGCCCTCCTCACGAATGTGGTCGAACAAATACTGCTGGGCCTTGAACACCACCTCTTCGTCGAAATCCAGCTGATTGGTGCGTACGCACGGCCCGGCTTGCAGCACCGATGACATGTTGTGGAACCAGGTCGGACGCACGTCTGGCTCGTCCCAGTTCACAGACCAGCCGTAATCGGCCGGATAGATGTCGCTGGTCAGGCGTTCTTCATAGCCGTGCAGCTGATCCGGGCCACAGAAATGCATCTTGCCCGACAGCGCGGTGCGGTAGCCGAGTCGACGCAGGTAGTGGGCATAAGTCGGTACATCGGCGGGGAAATCGGCCGCGTTGTCGTAGGCGCCGATCTTGCTCGGCAACTGACCGCTGACCAAGGTAAAACGCGACGGCGCGCACAATGGGCTGTTGCAATAAGCCGCGTCGAACACCACGCCTTCGGCGGCGAGGCGGCTGAGATTGGGCAGTTTGATGGGCGAAGGGCCGTAGAATGGCAACATTGGCGCGGCCATCTGATCGGCCATGATGAAAAGAATATTCTTGCGCTTCATGTGATCGCGGCATTCCATAGTGAATATTTATGCGAGAGTGCTGCGATCGAGCATGGAGCCCATGCATTTTGTGGTAAAGCCCCTGCGCGGCAATGACTAGGATAAGCACAGCTTATGTATTACGCCCTTGGTGATTTGTCTCTGGATTTGCTTCGCGCCTTTGAAGCGGCGGCCCGTCAGCGCAGCTTCACCGCAGCTGCGGTGGAACTTGGCACCACGCAACCGGCCATCAGCCAGCAGATCAAACGGTTGGAAGAACAGTTGGGGACGCGGCTGTTTGATCGCATCTATCGCGGCATTGAACTGACCGAGCCCGGGACGATTCTGTTCGAGCAGGTTCAGCTTGGATTGCAGAACATCGACGCAGGATTGAGCGCGATCAGTGCACAGAACCAACATGAAGTGTTGCAAGTGGCCACCGATTTCGCCTTCGCCGCGTATTGGCTCATGCCGCGCCTGCACCGCTTTCATGCCGCCAATCCTCAAGTGGACGTCAGCC
The DNA here is from genome assembly GCF_029960815.1 of Pseudomonas sp. AL03. Classification (GTDB taxonomy): domain Bacteria; phylum Pseudomonadota; class Gammaproteobacteria; order Pseudomonadales; family Pseudomonadaceae; genus Aquipseudomonas. Next base: position 52,027 of record NZ_JASBRE010000019.1, on the reverse strand, counting down.
TGGTCACCAGCGAACGCAGCCTCAACATGCTGCGCACCGATATCGATGTGGCGGTGTTGTTTGGTGATGGTCGATTCAAGCAGGGTGAAAGCCATTGGTTGTTCAGCGAAGAAGTATTTCCGGTGTGCAGCCCACTGTTGCTGAAGGACCGCGCCCTGCCCTTGCCGGTCCAGTCACTTCTGGAATTCCCGCTGCTGCACCTTCGAGGTGAGAACAGCAGCAACTGGTTCGACTGGAGCGGCGTGTTTCGGGAGTTGGGGATTGCTTCGGCACCCGCGCCCGGGCAATTGCGCTTCGACAATTACACGCTGCTGATTCAAGCGGCGATTGGCGGCCAAGGCGTGGCGATTGGCTGGCGACACCTTGTGGATAACTTGCTGGCGCAGGGATTGTTGTGCCGACCGATTGCGCAAACGGTTATCTCCAGGCTCGGCTATTACGTGGTCCTGCCCCAGCGAAAACGGCGTGGTGCGCTGATTCAACAGTTTGTGGACTGGCTGATGGCTGAGCAGGCCGGCAGTGCGCAATCGTTGAATGGCCTTCCGCTGCCGTCTATCGCTGTATAGCCTCGGTCGCGACAAAGGTCACGTGTTCGCCGACATGCAGGTTCAACCGCAACTCATCGGCAATCCCGACAGCCACCCGGCTCAACCGCTCAAGTGGTTCAGCGAGGCCCGGCTCCAGGCTGCTGCTGACCTGGCTGAAATGTTCGATGGTCAGCCCTGGCACCCCGCGCGGTGCATTCACCAGCGTCCAGTGCAAGGTGCTGCTTTGCAGGGCTTCGCGAATTTCTTCGGCGGCGTGGCGTTGCAGTCGATCTTCTATTTCCGGATCGTCCAATACCTCGAAATCGCCCACCAGAAACAACCGGACAATCCCCGAGGCCTGCAGGCCATCGATCAGAGCATCCACCGCCAGCACTTGCTCGACCGGGCCGGGCACGATGGACTTTTCCACGTGCTCGCTGTTCATCGGCAACCCTGGTGCATCCAGCAGGCAGATCACCGCCGAACAACCGGCGACACTCTGCTTGACCCGCTCGGCGTCGAACACATCGCCGGTCTTGGTCCGCAATCCCGGGCGCGGCGCGAGCGCCGTCAGATCATCGAGAATCGCGATCACTTCATGTTGGCGCCGCAGCATTTCAGCCATCAGCGCACTGCCCAGGCTACTCATGGCACCATAAAGCACCACTTTCACCACCGGGGTTTCGGCATTTTTCATGGCCGTGCTCCGTTTTTCCTAGATATATGGCGTGTGACCTGTGGGAAACAACGCCGGTTCGACTCGGTTCAGAGGGTTTCAAATGCAGCGGATCAAGGGCTACCACGCCCATGTCTACTTCGACGCCAGCACCCTTCCTCAGGCGCAAGCCTTGTGTGAGCAGGCGGCGCGATTGTTTCCAGTGAAGATGGGCCGCGTCCATGAACGCCCGGTGGGCCCGCACCCTGACTGGAGCTGCCAGTTGGCTTTCGAGCCGCAATACATCGGCGATGTGCTGCCCTGGCTTGCGCTCAACCGCAAGGGTTTGGTGGTGTTCCTGCACCCGGACACCGGCGACGATCTGCTCGATCACACTGAGCATGCCATCTGGATGGGCGCGATTCGGTCGCTGGATCTGTCTATATTTTGATCAGTTTACAACTGTTCCTCAGCTTCGCCGGGCAAATGTTCGTCCAGATGCAGCCAGGGCAGACGGTTGTCCGTCCAGATATGTCTTTCGGCGGGTGCCTGCTCTGGATGATCGAGGGTGGCGATGGTCACGTCGATGCTGTCCGGGCTCAGGTGCGTGACCAGCGCCAGCTGCGCACCACAGTTGCCGCAGAAATACCGTACGCAGGTTGTCGACGAGTCGTACTGCGCGGGTGTTCCTTTCACCCATTCAAAAGCGGATGCCGGCACGGTGATCCAGGTGGTCACGATGCCGCCACTGACCCGTCGGCAAATCGAACAATGACAGTGGGCGATGTCGTGCAAAGGCCCGCTGAATTGATAGCGCAGATGTCCGCAGTGGCAGCCGCCCGTATGAATGTCGGCCATGTTTTTCCTCCTGCCCCGTATTCAGGGACTTTAAACCCGTCCGACGACCGGTTGCACATCTGGTCAATGCTTTCATCCGCGAAAGCTCGGTGAAAGCTTCCCCGATTAGGATCGCCCCCACTACCGGCAACAGACCGGTCGGCCAATGCCAGTGTTTTATCGCTCGCACAGCCCATTTAACAACAACAATGGTGATCCTGATGTCCTTTGCTACCCGCCACTTCGCTGTCACTCCGCCCATACGTCTCGTGCTTCCCGTTCTGCGCTGACCACCCGGTTCGCCCATTCCCTAGCCGCGCTATGCCTGGAGTATTCCCATGCTGACTTTCCTTGGCTTTGCCATGGTCATCACGTTCATGTTCCTGATCATGACCAAGCGCCTGTCCGCGCTGATCGCTCTGATTATCATCCCGATCCTGTTCGCGCTGTTTGGTGGTTTTGCGCCGAAGATCGGCCCGATGATGCTCGAAGGCATTACCAAGCTCGCGCCGACCGGTGTGATGCTGATGTTCGCCATTCTGTACTTCGCCCTGATGATCGACTCCGGCCTGTTCGACCCGGCCGTGCGCAAGATCCTCAAACTGGTCAAGGGCGACCCGCTGAAAGTTTCGGTCGGCACCGCCGTATTGGCGCTCGTCGTCTCCCTCGATGGTGACGGCGCGACCACTTATATGATCTGCGTGGCCGCCATGCTGCCGCTCTACAGCCGTATCGGCATGAGCCCGCGGATCATGGCCGGTCTGATCATCCTCGCCGGTGGCGTGATGAACATGACCCCTTGGGGCGGCCCGACCGCCCGTGCAGCCAGTGCGCTGCATGTGGACCCGTCCGACATCTTCGTACCGATGATTCCGGCGATGGCTGCCGGGGTGCTGGCAATTCTCGTGATTGCCTACTTCTACGGCAAGCGTGAGCGTGCGCGTCTGGGTGAACTGCACCTGGTGGGCGATGAAATCGACCACAGTGAAATCAGCGTTTCGCAATTCCCGGATGCCCGTCGTCCGAAGTTGATCTGGTTCAACGGCGCCCTGACCCTGGGCCTGATGTGCACCCTGATTGCCGGCCTGTTACCGCTGCCGGTGCTGTTCATGGTGGCGTTCAGCATCGCGATGATCGTCAACTACCCGTGCCTGCAACAACAGAAGGACCGCGTCGCGGCCCACGCCGGTAGCGTGCTGGCGGTGGTCGGGTTGATCTTTGCCGCGGGCATCTTCACCGGTATCCTGACGGGCACTGGTATGGTCGACGCGATGTCGAAAAGCCTGCTGGCGGTCATCCCGGATTTTCTTGGCCCGTATCTGGCCGTGATCACTGCGCTGGTAAGCATGCCGTTCACGTTCTTCATGTCGAACGATGCATTTTATTACGGCGTGTTACCGGTACTTGCGGAAGCCGCCAGTCATTACGGTATAACCGCGGTTGAAATGGCACGTGCCTCGATCGTCGGTCAGCCCGTCCACTTGTTGAGCCCGCTGGTACCATCGACCTACTTGTTGGTGGCCCTGGCCGGTATCGACTTCGGTGACCATCAGCGCTTCACCCTGAAATGGGCAGTGCTGGTGTGCATGTGCATACTGGTTGCCGCGTTGCTGATGGGGATTTTTCCGCTGTTCAGCACTCTATAAGCCCAAGACTCACCATGACGGGTCCAGGCTTTGCTGTTTGAAGCCCGGGCCCTTCGTGGTTTAACACATCCTCAAAGGAATACACATGGAATGGCTGACCAACCCTGAAATCTGGGTTGCCTTCTTTACCCTGACCGCCCTGGAAATCGTCCTGGGTATCGATAACATCATCATGATTTCGATCCTGGTCAGCCGCATGCCCAAGCACATGCAGCAGCGCACCCGGATTTTCGGCCTGGCGCTGGCCATGGTCACGCGGATCCTGTTGTTGCTGTCGATTACTTGGGTCATGCGTCTTACCGCCGACCTGTTCGAAATGTTCGGCCAGGGTATTTCCGGGCGTGACCTGATCCTGTTCTTCGGTGGTTTGTTCCTGTTGTGGAAGAGCTCGCAAGAGATGTACCACGCGCTGGAAGGCGAAGACGAAACCCACGAGGAACCGACCGCCAAGGGCGGCAGCTTCCTGTACACCATCATCCAGATTGCGATTATCGACATCGTGTTCTCCCTGGACTCGGTGATTACCGCCGTGGGTATGGTTTCCCATGTGCCGGTCATGGTCGCTGCGATCATCGTCGCCGTACTGGTGATGATGCTGGCGGCTGGCACCATCAGCGAATTCATCGACAAGCACCCGTCGCTGAAAATGCTGGCGCTGTCGTTCCTGTTGCTGGTCGGTACCGTGTTGATTGCCGAGTCCTTCGAAGTGCATTTGCCAAAAGGCTACGTCTACTTCGCCATGGCGTTCTCGCTGGCGGTGGAAGCGATCAACATCAAGATGCGCACCGCGATGATGAAAAAGAAGAAGCAGCAGGACCCGGTGAAACTGCGCAAGGACATTCCGGGTCAATAACCCGAATGTTGCGCTATGACAAAGGGGCCTTCGGGCCCCTTTGTCGCGTCTGCATCAAGCTGTTTTCATGACAGTTCTGTTTCAATCGCTTCTTTAGCTGTGCGATGCTGGCGCACAGCCCGTTAGCCAACTACAGCTTAAGTACAGAACGTAGAAGAACGCGCGGCACCGTCAACTTGCCCCTTTGGGGCGCTACCACCACAGGGGGCCTGCATGCTCACCCTGCTCAATTTGTTATCTGCCGTGGCCTTGCTGATTTGGGGCACGCACATCGTCCGAACCGGCATCCTGCGGGTCTACGGCTCCAACCTGCGCCATGTGATTGGCCGGAACATGTCCAAGCGCTGGCTGGCGTTCGTCTCGGGGATCGTCGTGACGGCGATGGTCCAGAGCAGCAACGCCACCGCCATGCTCGTCACTTCCTTTGTCGGTCAGGGCCTGATGGCGCTGACTCCGGCCCTGGCAACCATGCTCGGGGCCGATGTCGGTACCGCGCTGATGGCGCGAGTGCTGACCCTCGACCTGTCATGGCTATCGCCGCTGCTGATCTTTCTTGGGGTGATTTTCTTCCTGTCGCGCAAACAGACCCGGGTCGGACAGATGGGCCGGGTCGGCATCGGCCTGGGGCTGATCATCCTGGCCCTGCAACTGATCGTCGAATCCGCCGCGCCGATTACGCAGGCACAAGGTGTGAAGGTGATTTTCGCCTCGCTGACCGGCGACATCCTGCTGGATGCCTTGGTCGGCGCGCTGTTTGCGATGGTTTCCTACTCCAGCCTGGCCGCCGTCCTGCTGACGGCGACCCTGGCCGGTGCCGCGGTGATCAGCTTGCCCGTTGCCATCGGCCTGGTGATCGGCGCCAACATCGGCAGCGGCATCCTTGCCTTCCTCAGCACCAGCATGCAGAACGCCGCCGGCCGCCAAGTGGCTTTGGGCAGCCTGCTCTATAAACTGATCGGCCTGCTGCTGATCATTCCGGTGCTTGACCCATTGGTGCACTGGATTGACAGTCTGGACTTCAGCCCTCAGGAAATGGTCATTGGCTTTCACCTGCTCTACAACACCGCGCGCTGCCTGATCTTGCTGCCAAGTGTCGGGCTGATGGCCAGGCTTTGCGCGTGGCTGCTGCCGGAGCGGCCGGAAATCAACGGCACCGCCAAACCGCGGCATCTTGATCCAACGGCACTCGTCACGCCCAGCCTGGCGCTGGCCAATGCCGCCCGGGAAACCCTGCGCATCGGCGACCTGATCGACAACATGCTTGAGGCCATGCTCGACGTGCTGCGCGGCAACCAAACCGCCGTGACCCAGGAGATGCGGCGCCTGACCGATGATGTGGAATCGCTCTACGGTGCGATCAAGCTCTATCTGGCGCAAATGCCCCGCGAAGACCTCAGCGAGCAGGACAGCCGACGCTGGGCGGAAATCATCGAGTTGGCGATCAACCTTAAACTCGCCAGCGACCTCATCGAACGCATGCTGCGCAAGGTTCAGCAGCAGAAAACCTCGCAGCGCCGGTCTTTTTCCGAGGTCGGCCTGGAAGAGTTGGCGGGGCTGCACAGTCAGTTGATAGCCAACCTGCGTCTCGGCTTGTCGGTGTTCCTCAGTGCCGACAAGGAAAGTGCCCGCCAGTTACTGCGTGAGAAACGTCGCTTTCGCGCACAGGAACGCCGCCTGGCCCATGCTCACGTCAGCCGATTGCAACGTAAGATCGTGCAGAGCATCGAGACCAGCTCGTTGCACCTGGAGTTGATTGCCGACATGAAGCGTCTGAGTTCGCTGTTCTGCAGCAGCGCCTATGTGGTGCTGGAAACTTCCGACACCGGCGCACTCATTGCCGATGATTTTGCTGACATCACGCATTCACCCTGAACGTCCACAGTTGCCTGCAGTCTGTTGAACTTACGCAAGCTGTATGGAAACTCGTTATGCGTTGTCTGCTATTCGCCTGTCTGTTGCTTGGCTCACTCCCTGCGTTTGCCCTGGATCGCTTTCAGGTCGAGGGCTATACGCTGCCCAACGGTCTGCAATTGCTGCTAAAACCCGGCACGGAGCGCGGGCATGTGGCGATTCGTCTAGTGGTCGGCGTCGGCATTGATGATTTCAGCTGCGCCGACAAAGAGCTGCCGCACCTGCTTGAGCACTTGCTGTTCAGCGGCATTGATGCCACTGGCGAAGGCGGGCTGGAAGAGCGCATGCAGGCGCTGGGCGGCGAGTGGAACGCCTACACCAGCAACGCCGACACGACGTTCGTCCTCGAAGCCCCGGCGAAAAACCAGCGCAAGGTCCTCGACCTGCTGCTGGCACTGCTGACCCAAACCCGAATCGACGACAACGCGATCAACGCCGCCAAACAAGTGGTCGAGCGCGAAGACGGCGGCCATTACTCGCACCTGCAACGCTGGCTGGATCGCCAGGATCTTGGCCACACGGCGAGTAATCAGCTGGCGGTGGAACTGGGCCTCAAATGCCCCGAGCGGGCTGAGGTCGATTACCTGACCCGCGAACAGCTGGAAAAGGTACGCAAGGCCTGGTACGCGCCGAACAACATGACCCTGATCGTGGTCGGCGACCTCGATCGATTGCTGCCGGCCTATCTGGAACGGTCTTATGGTGCGCTTGAAGCGGTCGACCCTACCGATCACCCGCCCCTGCCGGCCATCCAGGCCAGTGCCGCCCACGAGCGCACCCTGAGTCACGGTTTTGTCGGCGGCAATGCCAAGTTGCATTGGCTGGTGCCGGAGCCGGTGCTGGAAGATCAGCACGACGAAACCTTCGACTTGCTCAAGGACTATCTGGACTGGGCGCTTTACCGCCAAATGCGCCTGGCCCATGGCTTGTCCTACGGGCCTTCGGCGGAGCGCGAGGTGTTTGGTGGCGTGGGTTTCATGAGCCTGAACGCCGACGTTGAGCGCGATGACGTGTCCGAGGCCGAACAGGTGCTGGATGATTTGAAGGCCGGGTTGCTCAGGGACGGTCTCAATGCCGACACCTTCAACCGCCTCAAACAGGCCGCCATCGCCCGCCAGGCCTGGGCCGTGCAAGGCAATAGCGCGTTGGCCGATTATTACTGGAGTGCTCTTGGGGATTACGAGGACGGCCGTTTCGCCAACCCGGCCAAGGAACTGCAAGGGGTGACGCTGGCGGAAGCGAACAAGGCCATGCGTGAATTGCTCATGCAGCCGGGCTACCTGCGGATCGAAAAGCCGTTGATGAGTGATGACCAGGTGATGTGGGCGATTGCCGGGGTGTTCGGCGTGATTGTGCTCGGGCTATTGGCATTGCGCTTTCATCGCAGGGCGCCACCGACCGTGTAGCAGCTGTCGAAGGCTGCGTTCGGCTGCGAAGCAGTCGTTAAAACCATTCATCTCGGTGTATCAGTCACATGTGACATAACGGATTTGCGGCTGCTTCGCAGCCGAACGCAGCCTTCGGCAGCTGCTACACAGGTTTTGTGATCGGACCGCAGCCCCTCGCCACACCGCCCTCTCGGCGGTTACCCTGTCGAGGATTTTTCCCACGACTATTGCGAACCGCCGAATGCCGACTCTGACCCTATTCGTACAGCGCATCCTGGAATTGATGAAGCGCTACCCAGGGGTCATTGCGCTCGGTGGTTTCATTTCCGGGGTCGGCAGCTTCATGCTGGTGGATCGTCAGCAAGGTCTGGCGACCTGGATCACCACCATCATGCTGGTCAGCTGGATCTGGCTGATGCTGGAAAACAGCCTCACCAAGTTGTTCGCCAGGATCTTCAAGCGCGAAATACCCCAGCCGTTGCTGCGTTACGCGACGCAGATGATCCACCAGGAAAGCCTGTTTTTTGTCCTGCCGTTCTTCTTCATCACTACCACTTGGAACAGCGGTCAGTTGGTTTTCACCGGGCTGCTGAGTATCGCCGCGCTGATTTCCATCATCGATCCGCTCTACTACAAATGGCTGGCGCCTCGACGCTGGGCGTTCCTGGCGCTGCACACGCTGACGTTGTTCGCTGCACTGCTGACCGCCCTGCCCGTCATCCTGCACCTGACCACCTCCCAGAGTTTCAAGCTGGCCCTGGGCACCGCTGTCGTGCTGTCGTTCCCGAGCCTGGCGTCGATCTTCCCGATTCGTACTGTGCGCAACGCGCTGGCGATTCTGAGCATCACCGTAGGTATCGGCGGGGTTGGCTGGGTGCTGCGTTCGTGGGTTCCGCCGGCGACGCTGTGGATGACTGATGTCGCGATCAGTACGCAAATGCAGGGCCGTATCCCCGGCGACAGCCTCGATGAGGTCACCGCCGACCAGATCCGTGGTACCGGCCTGTACGCTTACACCGCGATCAATGCCCCGCGTGGTCTGGAGGAGCGGATCTATCATGTGTGGCAGTTCAACGGCAAAGAGGTCGACCGCATCCCCCTGGACATCCATGGCGGGCGCAAGGAAGGCTACCGCGCCTGGACCCACAAGCAGAATTTCCCCGGCAACCCTGCGGGTAAGTGGCAGGTTCGGGTGCTGACCGAAGATGGCCAGGTCATCGGTGTGTTGCGCTTCGAGGTAAAGGACAAAAAGCCTGCGACTGCCGCAAAGTAACCCGTTCGTGCTATTACGTAGAGCTGCGTAATAGCCGATAAAGCACGGAGCTTATGACCAGCAGCACAATGCCCGGCAGTGCCCGACTGGACACCTCTCACTCCCCTGCTCAGTTGCGGGTCACGGGTGACTGGACGCTTGCCCATTACGCCGATCTCAAGCACCTGATCGAAAAGCTCCACGGCCAATACGACGACAGCACTCACATCGACCTCAACGGCCTCGGCGCGCTCGACACCGCTGGCGCGTCGTTGCTGGTGGAGTTGCTGGGGTCCGAGCGCCTCGGCCGATCGGCTGAACACCCCGAGTGCACCCTCTCCTCCGCCGATCGCGCTTTGCTACAAACCGTCTACTGCTCGCTGACCGACTTCTGCGTGCCGATCAAGGAACCGGAAATCAGCGTCGGCATTCAACTGCTGACCCGCATCGGCCGCGCGGTCGACGCGGTCTGGCAGGACACCCTGCAACTGCTGGGTTTCGTCGGCCTGATTCTGGAAACCATCGCCCGCAGTCTGTTTCGCCCCAAGCGCTGGCGCATCACGCCGATGGTGGCGCACATCGAACAGAGCGGCCTCGACGCCGCGCCCATCGTCGTCCTGCTGACCTTTTTGGTGGGCGCCGTGGTGGCGTTTCTCGGCGCGACGGTGCTGGCGAGTTTCGGCGCGAGTATTTTCACCGTGGACCTGGTGGCGTTCTCCTTCCTGCGCGAATTCGGTGTGTTGCTGACCGCGATCCTGATGGCTGGCCGCACCGCCAGTGCGTTCACCGCGCAGATCGGCTCGATGAAAGCCAACGAAGAAATCGACGCTATTCGCACCTTGGGCCTCGACCCGATGGAGTTGCTGGTGGTGCCGCGAGTGTTGGCCCTGCTGGTCGCGCTGCCGATGCTGACCTTTTTGGCGATGCTCTCGGGGATTGTCGGCGGCGGTGTGGTTTGCGCGGTGTCTCTGGATATTTCGCCCGCGATGTTCCTGTCGCTGCTGCAATCGGACATCGGCGTTCAGCACTTCCTGGTCGGGATCGTCAAAGCGCCCATCTTCGCGTTTTTGATCGCCGCCATCGGCTGTCTTGAAGGCTTCAAAGTCAGCGGCAGCGCCGAGTCCGTCGGCGCACACACCACGTCGAGCGTGGTCCAGTCGATTTTCGTGGTGATCGTGCTCGACGCCGTGGCCGCGCTTTTTTTCATGGAGATGGGCTGGTGAGTCGTCTACCCCGAGCACCTTCCGAGGCGGTGATCGAAGTCCGCGGCTTGTGCAATCGCTTCGGCCGCCAGAGCGTGCATGAGAACCTCGACCTGGATTTGTTCAAGGGCGAAATCCTCGCCGTGGTCGGCGGTTCCGGCAGCGGCAAATCGGTGCTGCTGCGCAGCATCGTCGGGTTACGCCAGCCCAGCGAAGGGGTGGTGAAGGTCTTCGGTAAAAACCTGCCGACGCTGTCCGAACACGAGCGCTCTAAGGTCGAGCGGCGCTTCGGCGTGCTGTTCCAGAAAGGCGCCCTGTTCTCTTCGCTGACGGTTACCGAAAACGTCGCCCTGCCCCTGATCGAGCATGCCGGTTTGAGCCGCGAGGATGCCGAACACTTGGCGGCAGTGAAAATGGCCTTGGCCGGGTTGCCGCTGTCGGCGGCCGACAAGTACCCCGCTTCGCTGTCCGGCGGCATGATCAAGCGTGCGGCACTGGCCCGGGCTCTTGCGCTGGACCCGGACATCCTGTTTCTCGACGAACCCACCGCCGGCCTCGATCCGATTGGCGCAGCCGCGTTCGATCAATTAATTCTGACCCTGCGCGATGCGTTGGGCCTGAGTGTGTTTCTGGTCACCCACGACCTCGACACGCTCTACACCATCACCGACCGGGTGGCGGTGCTGGCGCAAAAGAAAGTGCTGGTGGCGGACGCCATCGACAAGGTGTCGGAAACTGACGACGCGTGGATTCACGAATACTTCCATGGCCCTCGCGGCCGCGCGGCGCTGACGGCCGCTCAACAGCTTAAGGAGGTCTGACATGGAAACCCGAGCCCATCATGTATTGATCGGCCTGTTCACCGTGATTGTGGTGGCGGGCGCCCTGCTCTTCGGCTTGTGGCTGGCTAAATCCAGCGTCGACACCGAGTTCAAGGATTACGAAATTGTCTTCAACGAGGCCGTCAGCGGCCTGTCCAAGGGCAGCGCCGTGCAGTACAGCGGGATCAAGGTCGGCGACGTGGTGACCCTGCGTCTGGACCCGAAAGACCCGCGCCGGGTATTGGCGCGAATTCGCCTGGGCGGCGAGACACCGATCAAGGAAGACACCCACGCGATACTGGCGCTGACCGGCATCACCGGCACCTCAATCATTCAGCTCAGCGGCGGTACTCCGCAGAGTCCGACGCTCAAGGGCAAGGACGGTGATTTACCGACGATCATTGCATCGCCCTCACCCATCGCCCGTCTGTTGAACGACAGCAATGACCTGATGGCTGGCGTGAACATGCTGATGCATAACGCCAACCAGATGTTTTCCGCGGAAAACGTCGCCCGTATCAGCAGCACCCTTGAACACTTGGAGCAAACCACCGGAACCATCGCCGACCAGCGCGGCGATATCCGTCAGGCGATGCAGCAACTGGGGGCTATCGGCAAGCAAGCCACCGCCACGCTGGAACAAACTGCCGCGCTGATGCGCAACGCCAACGGCTTGCTCAGCGATCAGGGCAAGCAGATGTTCGGCAGCGCCGAGCAGGCGATGAAGTCGCTGGAACAGAGCAGCGCGACCATCAACACGTTGCTCACGACCCATCAGGATTCTCTGAACAGCGGCATGCAAGGCCTCAACGGCCTGGCCCCGGCGGTGCGTGAGCTGCGCGATACCCTGACGTCGTTGCGGGCTATTTCCCAGCGCCTGGAAGCCAACCCCAGCGGTTACTTGCTGGGCAATGACAAGAACAAGGAGTTCACGCCATGAAGCTGACTCACCTCGCCCTCCTCGTCAGCTTCACGTTGGTCAGCTCCTGCTCGATCCTGCCCAAGTCCGAGCCGTCCGATGTCTATCGGTTGCCTTCAGCCCAGAGCAGCGCATCGGGCAGTCACGGGACGCCGCAGCGCTGGTCGCTGCGCCTGGCCAAGCCGCAGGCCAGCGAGGCCTTGAACAGCCCGAAGATCGCCGTGATCCCTCAGGGGGATCTGATCAGCAGCTACAAGGCCTCGCGCTGGAGCGACCCGGCACCGGTGTTGCTGCGCAATCGTCTGTTGGACGGTTTCCAGCGTGATGGTCGAGTTTCATTGCTGAGTACCGATGACAGCAACTTCCAGGCAGATCTTGAACTGGGCGGTAGCCTGCAGGCGTTCCAGACCGAGTACCAAGGCACGGCTGCAAGCGTGGTCGTGCGTCTGGATGCACTGCTGGTGCGCGGTTATGACCAGCGAATCCTCGCCAGCCGACGCTTTGAAGTACGCCAGCCATTGAGCGATGTGAAGGTGCCGGCGGTGGTGGCCGGGTTCGGACAGGCCAGTGATCAACTGACGGCGCAGGTGGTGGCTTGGGCGGTTGAGCAAGGACAGAAAGTTGCGCCGCCCCTTAGGCCCTGAGGCCAACGCAAACCCAATGTGGGAGCAAGCTCGCTTCCACAGGGGATCTCGGCTAGCCGAAGAACCAGTAGCAAACCCCGATGGCGCCTAGAACGCCAGCAAGCTCCGCCAGCAACGCACACCCCACCGCATGCCGCGCCCGCTGGATCCCCACTGCGCCGAAGTACACCGCCAATACATAGAAGGTCGTTTCGGTACTGCCCTGAATCGTCGCCGCCACCAGCGCCGGGAAGCTGTCCACGCCAGACGTTTTCATGGTTTCGATCAGCATCGCCCGGGCGGCACTGCCGGAGAACGGCTTGACCATGGCGGTCGGCAGCGCATCGACGAAGCGCGTGTCCCAACCGGCCCATTCCACAAAATGCCGAATCCCGTCCAGGCCAAAGTCCAGCGCTCCGGATGCCCGCAGCACGCCGACGGCACACAGCATCGCCACCAGATACGGCAGCAGGTTCTTGGCCACGTCGAAGCCTTCTTTGGCGCCTTCGATGAACGCTTCGTAGACCTTGACCTTACGTAACGCGCCGATCACCAGAAACAACATGATCAGCCCGAACAGCGTCAGGTTGCCGAGGATCGATGACAGGCCGGCCAGAGCGGTCGCCGAGAGCGTCGCCAGCAGCGCCATGAAGCTACCGAGGGCCAGGGCACCGGGAATCAAGTACGCGAGCACCACCGGGTCCCACAGGCGCAGACGCTGCATGAACGCCACCGACAGCAGGCCGACCAATGTCGAGCAACTGGTGGCGAGCAGGATGGGCAGGAACACCAAGGTCGGATCGGGCGCACCTTGCTGCGCGCGGTACATGAAGATCGTCACCGGCAGAAGGGTCAGGGAGGAGGCGTTGAGCACCAGGAACAGGATCTGCGCATTGCTGGCGATGGTGTCGCTGGGGTTGAGTTCTTGCAGCGACTTCATGGCTTTAAGGCCGATCGGCGTAGCGGCGTTGTCCAGGCCCAGGCCGTTGGCAGCAAAGTTCAGTGTGATCAGGCCGATGGCCGGGTGACCCGCCGGAACTTCGGGCATCAGGCGCAGAAACAGCGGGCCCAGCGCCTTGGCCAGCCACTCGACGATCCCGGCCTTCTCGGCAATCCGCAGAAAGCCCAGCCAGAGGGTGAGGGTGCCGAACAGCAGGACCATGACCTCGACCGACAATTTGGCCATGGCGAAAATGCTTTCCACCATCGCCGCGAAGATCCCGGCGTTACCGCCGATCAGCCATTGCGCCAGCGCCGATACGGCTGCCACGATGAAGAAGCCAAGCCACAGGCCATTGAGCATCAGTTAAATCCCCCGAAGAATGCGGCGAATGATAGCGGGGTCGCCAGAAACGACAAACCCCGGATTTCTCCGGGGTTTGTTTTGGCTCTAATGCAGGATGACTCAGTGGCTGGTGACTTCACCGACCGGCAACTTTTCCTTGCTGCGCCAATGCGGTAGGGAGTTCCAGTAGCGTTGGCCCTTGGCATCGTCGTACATGCCTTCCCAGCGGGAGATGACCAATACGGCCAAGGCATTGCCGATCACGTTCAGCGCGGTTCGCGCCATGTCCATGATGCGGTCGACACCGGCGATGAACGCTAGGCCTTCGAGTGGAATGCCGACGCTGCCCAGGGTGGCCAGCAACACCACGAAGGACACGCCCGGTACGCCGGCGATGCCTTTGGAGGTGACCATCAGGGTCAGCACCAGCAGCAATTGCTGGCTGATGGACAGGTCGATACCGTAGAGCTGGGCGATGAAGATTGCCGCGATGCTCTGGTACAGGGTCGAACCATCGAGGTTGAACGAGTAGCCGGTCGGGACCACGAAGCTGCAAATGGCTTTCGGCGCGCCGTAGGCTTCCATCTTCTCGATCACGCGCGGCAGCACGGTTTCGGAGCTGGCGGTGGAGTAGGCCAGCACCAGCTCATCCTTGAAGATGCGCATCAGCTTGATCACTGAGAAGCCAAACAGGCGAGCGATCAGACCCAGCACCACGAAGGCAAAGAAGGCGACGGCGACGTAAACCAGGATCACCAGTTTTGCCAGCGGCAGCAGGGAGGCGAAACCGAAGTTGGCCACGGTCACCGCGATCAATGCGAAAACGCCGATCGGGGCGTAGTTCATGATCATGTGAGTGACTTTGAACATGCTTTCCGACACGCCCTGGAACATCTTCACCAGCGGCTCGCGCAGGTCCGATTGCAGGCTCGACAGACCGAGGCCGAACAATACGGAGAAGAAGATGATCGGCAGCATCTCGCCGCGTGCCATGGCCGCGAAGATGTTCGACGGGATCAGGTTGAGGAGGGTTTGGATGAACGCATGTTCATGCTGAACTTCGGCGGCAGTGGCCTGGTACTTGGAAATATCCACGGTACCCAGGGTGCTCATGTCGATGCCGGTGCCCGGATGGAACACGTTGGCCAACACCAGACCGACCACGATGGCGATGGTGGTGACGATCTCGAAGTAAAGGATGGTCTTGAGGCCGATACGCCCAAGCTTCTTCGCGTCACCGACGCCTGCAATACCGACGATCAACGAAGAGATCACGATCGGGATCACAATCATCTTGATCAGACGGATAAAGATATCGCCTGCTGGTTGCAGGACGTTGCTGATCCACCAGGCTTTTTCGGCACTGAAATGGTTGAGCAGCGCACCGATTGCAATCCCCAATACCAGACCGATGAGGATCTGCCAGGCGAGGCTAAGCTTTGCCTTCTTCATATCTTTACCCTTACTTGCGTTTGACTCAGGCACATGCAAAAACTGGAACGCTTGTGGCGAAAAAGTCTTGTGCATCTACCCCCGTATAAGGTGCCCCGAAGCGATTGTTATCGGCTCTCTGGCAGGCGAAAAAGGCGCAACTATTCAGATGCAAGGACGCAACGTCTAATGCTGTAAACGCCTACCCTATGCCGAATCGGCATGAGATTTTTTTACTGAAACTCGCGTCCCAACCGGTTCGAATGCGACATTTCGGCAGGCATAAGTGCCGTGAACCGGCCATCACAGAGGAGGTTGGTTGTTTTTTAAGCGAGGGATTCGGGCAAAAAATTGGGAAAAAGCCTACGTTTAAACGCGAAACTTCTCTGTTTTTTAGGCGCAGCTTTCTCGATACACGGTCACAAAAAAAACACCGCGAAATTGTTTTGCGAGGGATTGACAGAGGTGCAGCGGGGATGCAAGCAGACGCTCTAGGACAACGGTTTGCACTGAAAAAGCTCTTCGCAAGTTCGTCTAGTCATGAGTGACCAGCGAACTTGCGTCGCAGCTTTTGCCTGACCCGGCCCTTGCGCAGGTACTCCCTGTACCCGTAGGTCACTCCGCCCCTGAAACAGACAGAACGTCCCGACCCCTTGGTCATGCGTCTACCTTCCTCGGGTAGCGCAGTTGGAAAGAAGCCATGCTGCTTCTTTCATGTTACGAATTCAGTACCAGTGTGGATCTTTCTTGAGTTGTTCCATCAACAGGTCCTGCATGCCCTGATCCGGCTTGCCGAGAAAGCGGTAGTCGGCATGTCGCGTGGGCGACTTGTCGGCCGGCAGTCCCGCAGGCACTTCAACTAACATGGCGTAGGCATCCTTCTTGTC
Organism: Pseudomonas sp. AL03; assembly: GCF_029960815.1. Classification (GTDB taxonomy): domain Bacteria; phylum Pseudomonadota; class Gammaproteobacteria; order Pseudomonadales; family Pseudomonadaceae; genus Aquipseudomonas. The sequence goes on along the minus strand of NZ_JASBRE010000019.1, from coordinate 35,790 downwards.
GAAGCTGACGGCAACGATCAAGCGCTTGGTGAGGCATGTCGCCTGCGATTCGCAAAGCGGCCCAACAAGATACTTCTCACCCTCTTCTTCAACGGCATTCATTTGCTCGGCGTCGCCGGACAGGTTCATGACCCATTCCGGCAGGCGTTCTTCCTTCTGCACCACGCCTTGCCAGGTTTCGCGGTACTGCGGATCTGCATTGACCAGTTCATTGACCCGTGCCTGGCCGTCATTGGCCGCCATCGCCATGGCACAACCGCCCAGAAGCAGGGCGGCTGCCAGTGTTTTTAACGAAACGCTCATACTCAGCCTCGACCGCGACGGCCAAAGAAGAAGGAAGCAATAAACATCACCAGGAACACGACAAAGAGAATCTTGGCGATACCCGTGGCGGTGCCCGCGATACCACCGAAGCCCAATACCCCAGCGATGATGGCAATGATCAAGAATGTGATTGCCCAGCTCAACATGGTGATTCTCCTTACGCTTTTATTTAGAGATGTGACTTGTGGTGCTTTTCCCGGCGCATCGAACGCGCCAAGTTCGTGTGTTTAGAACACCCAACGTTCCTGACGAGGCATCTCATCCACAGGCTGAGCCTGGTCGACGTCCATCATTCGCATCGGGGCGCTGTCAGCCTGGTTATTGCTGGCCGCACTGAAATGGGTTTGGGTCGGATGCTGAATCGAGAGGCGTGGCGCTTCTTGCTGCTGGCTTTGCTCCCAACGCTGAAACTGCTGGCCGCCGATCAAGGTGATCAGTAGCGCCATAACAGCAAACAGACCTTGCTGGATATGCAGTGGCGAGAAACGCAATTGGGCGGCACGTTGGCGACTCATCCTGAAGCTCCTCCCACACTGGGGTGATCTTGTTGGGCGCCGTTTAAGTGCCCTGGGTTAATCAGACTGTTGCAGCCTGCATGCCAGCTTTTCATGATGATAAAAATTAATAAAATCAATTGGTTATGAATGAAGCGGAATTCGGATCGGACGCATCCTGCACGATGGTCCTTTTGAAGCCGTGCGTAATGCACGATAGTTTCGTAGGAGATTTCAATATTTTTGAATTGCGAGGAGGGCATGGATGTCACAAGGGGACACCGGTAACTGCCTGCGAGCCGGCTATCTGATAAAAAAACAACAAAATCAGGCGATTAGCCGTAGGGTGCTGAGAGAACTACGCTGCTGTAGCTGGAATCGACCAGAATCAACCATGCAACTTGCCCGATTTTTCCGGGACTAACCAAGATCATTCATTAAGGAGCGTAGGAAAATGGAATCAGCCACTGAGCATCAAGGCCGCATTCTGCTGGTGGACGATGAGTCTGCCATCCTGCGTACTTTTCGCTATTGCCTCGAAGATGAAGGCTACAGCGTCGCTACCGCCAACAGCGCCGCCCAGGCCGATGCGCTGCTTCAGCGCCAAGTCTTCGACCTGTGCTTCCTCGACCTGCGTCTGGGTGAAGACAACGGCCTCGATGTGCTGGCCCAAATGCGCATTCAGGCACCCTGGATGAGGGTGGTGATCGTCACCGCTCATTCGGCTGTGGACACCGCCGTGGATGCCATTCAGGCCGGTGCCGCCGACTATCTGGTCAAGCCTTGTAGCCCCGACCAATTGCGTCTGGCCACCGCCAAACAGTTGGAAGTGCGGCAACTGTCGGCACGTCTGGAAGCCCTTGAAGGCGAAGTGCGTAAACCCAGGGATGGCCTGGACTCCCACAGCCCGGCCATGAAGGTAGTGCTTGAGACCGCCCGCCAAGTGGCCAGCACCGATGCCAATATTTTGATTCTCGGCGAGTCCGGCACCGGTAAAGGTGAGCTGTCCCAGGCCATTCACGGCTGGAGCAAGCGTGCGAAGAAATCCTGCGTCACGATCAACTGCCCGTCCCTGACCGCCGAACTCATGGAAAGCGAGCTCTTCGGCCATAGCCGTGGCGCGTTCACCGGTGCCAGCGAAAGCACCTTGGGGCGAGTCAATCAGGCCGATGGCGGGACGCTGTTTCTTGACGAGATCGGCGATTTTCCCCTGACGTTGCAACCAAAGTTGCTGCGTTTTATTCAGGACAAAGAGTACGAGCGCGTAGGCGATCCGGTGACCCGCCGCGCCGATGTGCGAATTCTCGCGGCCACCAACCTCAACCTCGAAGACATGGTGCGCGACGGTCGTTTCCGTGAAGACCTGCTCTACCGCCTGAACGTCATCACCTTGCACCTGCCGCCTCTTCGCGAGCGCCGGGAAGATATTGTGAATCTGGCCGATCGCTTTCTGGCCCGTTTCGTCAAGGAGTACGCGCGTCCGGCTCGTGGCTTCAGCGACGAAGCCCGCGAAGCGCTGCTCGGCTACCGCTGGCCGGGGAACATCCGGGAGTTGCGCAACGTTGTGGAGCGGGCAAGCATTATTTGTCTACAGGAGCGGGTCGAGATCAGCCACCTGGGCATGGCCGAAACCCCGGTCAACAACGCACCACGCATCGGCGCTGCGCTGAGTCTGGATGAGTTGGAAAAAGCCCACATCGGAGCGGTCCTCGCCACCGCAGACACACTGGACCAGGCCGCCAAGACCCTGGGTATCGATGCCTCGACGTTGTACCGCAAACGCAAGCAGTACAACTTGTGAGCTGTCTGCGATGAAACTGGCGATGAAGTTGCGCACCCGGCTGTTTCTGAGTATTTCCGCACTGATCACCGTGGCGCTGCTTGGGCTGTTGCTCGGGCTGGTCAGCGTCATGCAGATGGCGGGTACCCAGGAAGCGCTGATTCGCAATAGTTTCGTCACGCTAGACCTAGGGCTGAAATTGCGTCAGACCCTGGGCGATCAACTGATCATCATGCTCAGCGAAAAGCCAGATCCTGCGGCGTTCGAGGCGTCCAGGCAGCATTATTTTCAGTTGCTTGATGACGGTGTTGCCCATGCCCGGACGGGTGATGAGCTCCAGTACGGCTTCGAGCAGGCCAAGGCTGACTACCAGAGCTTTCTGCAAGCGTACGACTCGTCACGTGACTCGACGCACGTGTTGAACGGCAACAAAGTACTCACAGAAAAAATCAATGCGCTGCGCAATGGCTTAATTGCCGAGCACAAGCGTGCGCTGGATAACATCAATGCCACCGAACGGCAGGCTAGGGAGAGGGCGTTGCTGGTTGCCGGCCTGCTCGGGCTTGTGGGGCTGGCGGTGCTGATCATCGGCTTCGTCACCGCCCACGCTATTGCTCGGCGTTTTGGTGCACCGATCGAGGCCTTGGCTCAGGCGGCGGACCACATCGGCCAAGGTAATTTCGAAGTGACGCTGCCGATTTCCTCGGCAGTGGAAATGAACCAGCTGACCAAACGATTCGGGATCATGGCCGAGGCCTTGCGCGAGCATCAGGCCACCAATGTCCATGAGCTGCTCGCAGGCCAGCAACGTTTGCAGGCCGTGCTTGACAGCATTGATGATGGGTTGCTGATGATCGACCGCGATGGTCGTTTGGAACACCTCAACCCCGTGGCGCAGCGTCAGTTGGGTTGGGACACCGATCGTCTCGGTCAAGGTCTGGGGACGGCGCTTGAGCGTCCCGAACTCGATGAACAGCTGCAACTGGTGCTACGCGGCGGCACCTTGGAGCGAGCGCCGGAAGACCTGAGTATCGAGGTCGACGGTGAGTCGCGGTTGCTGACCTTTAGCCTGACACCGGTCAGCCATACACAGGGCCATATTCTCGGCGCCGTGATGGTGCTGCATGACGTCACCGAACAGCGTGCATTTGAACGGGTGCGCAGCGAGTTCGTACTGCGCGCCTCCCATGAATTGCGAACGCCGGTCACTGGGATGCACATGGCGTTCGGCCTATTCCGCGAGCGCGCGCACTTTGCCGAGGACTCGCGTGAAGCTGATTTGCTGGATACCGTGAACGAAGAGATGCAGCGCTTGATGCAGTTGATTAACGATCTGCTGAACTTCTCCCGCTATCAGAACGGATTACAGAAACTCACGCTGGCGCCGTGCGCCATCGAGGAGTTGCTGGAACAGGCCCGGGAGCGTTTTGCCGGCCCTGCAAAAGAGCAGCGCATCGACCTGTCGGTGGAGGTGCAAGGGCCGTTACCGCGATTGCAGGCTGATCAGCCGCAGCTGGACCGGGTGCTCGATAACCTGATCGACAACGCAATGCGCCACACTGCCCCCGGCGGGCAAATACGTTTGCAGGCTCGACGCCATGGAGAGCGAGTCATTATTAGCGTCGAGGATAACGGTGAAGGCATTGCCTACGGCCAGCAGGGGCGGATTTTCGAACCCTTTGTACAGGTGGGTCGCAAGAAGGGGGGGGCCGGGCTCGGTCTGGCACTGTGCAAGGAAATCGTGCAGTTGCACGGCGGACGGATGGGCGTTTATTCGCGGCCAGGGCAGGGCACCCAGTTCTATATGGCGCTGTCGGTATAAGCCGCAGCAGCTTCAGGCTTCGTCATCGAGGCGTCGAGCGGCCAATCGGCGGCCACCGGTAATCAGCTCGATGAACTGCACCGCACTCAACGCACGGGCGAAGAGCCAACCTTGGCCGAACTTCACGCCTTCACTGCTCAGAAACGCCGCCTGGGATTCATGTTCGATGCCTTCGGCAATGACTTTGAGTTGCAGGGCCTGGGCCATGTGAATGATGTGCGGTGCGACACCGCTACTCGCAGCGTCATGACCCAGCGCATCGATAAACGCCTTATCGATTTTCAGGCAGTCGACTGGCAGGGTTTGCAGATAGGCGAGGCTGCAATAGCCGGTGCCAAAGTCATCAATCAGCACCTGATGCCCCACATCCCGCAAGGCTTGCAGGTTTTCCCGAGCGACGACGACATCGATCAATCCTCGCTCGGTGACCTCAAAGGCAATTTGCTTTGCTGCGACGCGGTGCAAGGTCAGCAGGCGCGCCATCACCTGGCCAATACGCGGCACCATGACGTCGCAGGCCGCCAGATTGACCGAAATGTACAGTTGTGGATTAGCCCGCAACAATTGACCCAGTTGCTCAAGCAGGCGTTGCAGGACGAAGTCGGTCATTTGGCGGATCTGGCCGGTGTTCTCCGCCATCGGAATGAACAGGTCGGGGCTGGTCAGGGTGCCGTCCGGCCTTCGCCAGCGCAACAAGGCTTCTGCTCCGACACAGTTGCGACTGTCGAGGTCGAAGATCGGTTGGTACAACACCTGCAACTCGCCTCGCCGTATGGCGCCACTGAGTTCGGCGTCCAGCGACTGTCGCTGGCGCACTAACAGAAGCACCAGAAAGCCCACACACACCGCCAGCACCAGGCTGGCCGGTAGCAACCACCACCAAGCCGCAGGCACATGCATGCCGGTGCGCGGGCTGATCAGCACCAATTGGTATTCCGGATTGTTGGTGGGCATGCGGTAAATCAAGCGGGACTGCGTGATCTGTAGCGCGTCGCTGCTTTTCGGGGGCCAGGGTTCGGTCGGTGGCCAGACCTGTGAGACACCCAGTACCGGAATCGCGCGCGTGCCGTCGAGTACCACCAGCAGGCTGCTTCCCGGTGGCAAGTCGACCATGTCAGTCAAGTGTCCGCGAGACGTCGCGACACGAAAATTACCGCGCCCGAGCATCAGTGCGGCACGGTTTTCATCGGGTTCGGTGGTGGTGTTCAGCCAGTAACTGTAGGTCGGGCCTTTGATGTCCGGCGGTCTTGTCATCGACAGCCCTTCCTGGCGGGGGCGGTTGGAGCAGATCCGCGAGGCATCCATATAGGCGGCTTCGTAAACGAAACGGTAATTGAAGCTGACCTGCTGCAAGGTTGCGATCATTTCGTCATCGCAGCCCCGTAACGGCTGGGCTTCCAGGTCGTCGAGGCTTTCACGCAACTGCCCGAACAGTTGCTCCAGACGAGCAAGGAAGCGCTCGCCTTGGGCATTCATCTCTTCGCTTTCGCTCTGCTCGACTTGATGCATGGCCACGAACAGGCTGCCGGCCATCAGGAGTGTCGCGCTCAAGGCAGCAGCCAGTATCGCCAAAAACCATGGGCGACAGAACCAACTACGTAATGTCTCTCGAGCAGCAGGCATAGGGAATATCCGAAGAATTACCAATGAGTTATAGCTGCTGATTGGAAAAAAAGCCCTGACCGTCGGGCGGGCGTCATTATTTTGTCTGATTCAAGACTTGTAGAAGCGCCGCGGTTTGCGCATCCGGTGTGCCATCGAAACGAGACGGTCGGAAATGCATCTGAAAGGCCGTAATCACATGACGCGTCGCAACATCCAGTTCGCCGGTTTGCGGCGTGGGATAACCCAGACGGGCCAGCTGTGCCTGAAACCAACTGATGGTTGGCGGCTGTACTTCGAACTGTGCCTGCTGACGCGTTACGGCCTGCTCGTTCGGCCAGATACCAAGGCCTTCGGCAGCCAGACGCTTCCAGGGAAACATCGGGCCCGGATCCAGCTTGCGGAGCGGTGCGATGTCGCTATGGCCGATGATGTTGCGGGGGCTGATGGCGTAACGCTTGCTGATGTCTTTGAGCAGAATGATCAAGGACTGGACCTGGGCTTCGCTATAGGGGTACCAGAGACGCCCTGTTGGGATGATTTTGAAGCCCGGATTGACGATTTCGATGCCAATGGAGCTGGAGTTCAACCAGGTTCGGCCTTCCCATTCGCTTTCCCCTGCATGCCAGGACCGGAGATTTTCATCCACCAGCTTATAGATAGTGGCGTTCTTGTCGTCGCCAATCAGGTAGTGGCTGCTGACCTCGCCATGGGTCAGCAGTTGCAGCGAACGTTCCAGTGACGCGGAGGTGTAATGCACCACCACGAACTGAATGCGGCTGTCGTGATTGGCTGAAGGGTGACGGGTGTCAAACCGTGGGCCGCTGGCACAACCGGCCAATAGAATCAGCGACACGACGAGGGCTAGGTATTTCATGGCAGAAGGCAACACACGCAAGTCAGTAATGCAACAGTGTAACGTACTGCCTTGCACTCAGACGGCCAGCGCGAAGTTTTAAACAAAATGGAACAATTGACCGTCAGCCCAGTTCCACCCGGTTGCGGCCTGCATGTTTTGCCCGATATAGCGCCTGATCGGCTCTTTTCAGCACCAGATCGCTATGTTCGCCGGGCTTGAACGCAGTCAGTCCCATGGAAGTGGTGATGGTCACCGGCTCACCCTTGAAGTGGAACGGGCAGGCTTCGATCGACGCGCGCAGGTTTTCCAGCAGTTTCGCGCCGACAGCCGGTACTGTCGCGGGCATCAACAGGACGAACTCCTCACCACCAAACCGGGCAATGAAATCCGTCCCGCGCAGGCGCTTGCGGAGCACGCTGGCGATGATTTTCAACACTTTGTCGCCCGCCAGGTGACCATAGTTATCGTTGATACGTTTGAAATGGTCGAGGTCGAGCATTGCCAGCAACAGGGAGTTGCCCTGTTGTTGCCATTGGCTGATTTCCTGATCCAGCTGTTCACTCCAGGCAGCCCGGTTAGGCAGGCCGGTCAGTGGATCGATCAAGGCTTTCTGGCGTTGCTCTTCGAGATGCTCGCGGTAGCCCAAGGCTTCCTGCTCCATGTGCGCAACGCGTTCGGCCAGACCATGAAGGCGGGCCGCGACCTCCTGCTCGCGCTCGTCACGCTGCCTCTGGTGTTGGTCCATGGTGCCGAGCAGGCCTTCCAGATGGTTTTCCAGGACGTGCTTGAGATCGTCCAGGTCGGCCGCGTCCTGCATGCTGTTCTGCAAGCCGTCGACCTGCTCGCGGATCTGGGTGTCCATCTTGCGTGCGGCAGAACGGTTGTCGGCATGGCCCTCGCTGGCGGCTTGCAAGTTGCTTTGGAACGACTCGAGGCGTTCGTTGAGCTGCTGCAAATAGGCTTCGAATTCGTGCTGGCCGCTGTCGGTGATGGCTAGCATCAAGGTTGCCAGATCATCGAGGATTGGCAGCAATTCATACCAGTTCAGGCCATTTTTCAGTCGATCACGCATGGCTTCGGCTTGCGGACGATGACGCTCGGGGAGCGTCAGGTCGTCGAGTAAGCCCAGAAGCGTGTCTTCGATGTGCTTGGCCACCGAGCTATAAGACGGTTCGGGTGAGTCCGGCAGGGCGTAGAGAGTATCCGGCTCGGATTGGTCTGGACCTGCGGTGGCCAACATTTGGGACATGGCCGGGGGCAGCGGCAGGCTGTCGAGGTAGACCACCGGGGTTAATTCGTCGGGATTGAGTGCCGGTTGAGCCTGAGTTGCTGGCTCGATAATCAAAGGAGCCAGTTCTTCTGGAGGTTCAAGGCCCGGTTGCGGTGGCGTCTCTGGTATCGGGTCGGGTGCTTGCTGCGGCTCAAGCACCGGCGGGATAAACGCTACAACGGCAGGAGAAGGCGCTGCTGCGGGCGATTGTGTCTCGATCGTCAGTCGCTCGGGTGCAGCAACGGGAGCGGCGACGTGTACGACCGCCACTTGCGGCTTATCGACGTCTGGCGCGAGATCGACGTTTACCTGTGGTCTCTCGGCATGAGGCACCGCCATCGATTCGGTATACTGCGTGGCGGGCGTCGGAATAGCGGCGGGGGTGACCTGGAATGCCGTTTCATCCGTTTCACGGCTACCAAACAGCCGCTGCAGCAAACCTGGGCGGCCGGGTTCCGCGGGGTTTTCGAGCTGACCCAAGGCTTTGCCTTGCAGGCCACTCAGTTCGCTGAGCAGCAACGGAATTTCGCGCGCCTGCCCGACCCTGGTATCCAGATGCTTGGCGAAGTTTTTCAGCGGCCGGCTTATTTCCCGGGGCAGTGGTAATGTTTGCAGCTGGGAGACCAGCGCGGTCAGTGCGACGCTGGTCTGATTGACCCGTGTTTCCCGGCGCTGTTCGGAGTCGAGCACGGCTTTTTCCAGCCGCGGAAGTAGGGCGGCCAGGCCGGCGTCCATGTCATCGGAGCGCAGGATTTCGCGCATTTCCTTCATGCACTGGTCAACAGCGCGATCGGTGCCCTCTGCGGCCAGGGTACTGCGCACCAGGCCGCGGCGCAGCAGATCGAGCCGGGCGTCCCATCGACGCTCGAGCTTTTCCTGTTGTTCGATGCTTTTGAGGTATTTCTCTTTCCAGCGCTGTGCTTCGTCGCTCATTCATGGGATCCGCGAGGGGCAGGACTCAACGCGGGCAATGCATCAGCCGTGAGCGAACCCGGCAGACGAATCTCTACCGCGACCGGCAGGTGATCGGAAATGGGTTGTGCCAGCACCTCGACCTTTTCAAGGGTCAGGGTCGGGCTCAGCAAAATATGGTCCAGGCAACGCTGCGGACGCCAGCTGGGAAAGGTCGCTTCCAGTTGCGGCGCGAGCAGGCCGAGGTCACGCAATGGAGAGTTTTGCAGCAAGTCACTGGCGTGGGTGTTCATGTCACCCATCAGCACCTGGTGTTTATAGCCGCCGATCAACTCGCGGATGTACGACAGCTGCATCGTGCGCGTGCGCGCGCCCAGCGCCAGGTGCATCATCACCACCACCAGCGCTTCCGGACCTTCGCCGAAGCGCACCAGAATTGCCCCGCGCCCCTTGGGCCCCGGCAGCGGATGATCTTCAATCGCCCACGGGCGCAGGCGGCTGAGCACGCCATTGCTGTGCTGGCCGAGGCGACCGAGGTTGCGATTGAGTTGTTGATACCAGTAGGGGAATGCACCGAGCTGGGCGAGGTGTTCCACCTGGTTGACGTAGCCTGATCGCAGGCTGCCGCCATCGGCCTCCTGCAAGGCGACCAGATCGAAGTCGCCCAACAGATTGCCGATCTTTTGCAGATTGTCGGCACGCCCGGTGTGCGGCAACAGATGCTGCCAGCCCCGGGTCAGGTAGTGCCGATAGCGCTCGGTACTGATGCCGACCTGGATGTTGAAACTGAGCAAGCGCAGACGGCTGTCTGCGGGCAAGCCCGTCGATTCCAGATGATGCTCGTTGACCCGCGGATCATGCAGGCCAACGACGCGTTCAGTACCCCAGCGGCGCATGGCAGGGGCCGGGCTTAGTTGGCAGCAGCCTTGTTAGCCGCTCGCTCTTGGTCGACCAGTTTGTCGGCCAGTTTCAGGGCTTGCTCGGCACCGCCGGCAGAACCTACGTCGAAGCGATATTTACCGTTGACGACCATGGTTGGAACGCCGGATATCTCGTACTTCTTCGCCAGCTCTTTGGCCTGGACGATTTTGCCTTTGATGGCGAAAGAGTCAAAAGTGGCCAGGAACTTGTCCTTGTCTACACCTTGGGTCGCCAGGAAGTCTGCCATCTCATCCTTGTCGACCAGCTTCTTGTGTTCTTTCTGAATGGCGTTGAACACCGCAGCGTGAACCTTGTTCTCGACACCCATGGCTTCGAGGGTCAGGAACATTTGACCGTGAGCGTCCCATGGGCCGCCGAACATGGCCGGAATACGCACGAAGTTCACGTCCGAAGGCAGCTTTTCAACCCAAGGATTGATCACCGGCTCAAAGGCGTAGCAGTGCGGGCAGCCGTACCAGAACAGCTCCACGACCTCGATCTTGCCAGGTACAGCCACCGGGACAGATTTGCTCAACTCGACATAAGGCGCTGCTGGTGCTTCGGCGGCTTGGGCGGCGTTCATGCCGAACAGGCTGGCAGCGACGAGAGCGGCGCTGATGATCAGATTACGCATGCTTTACTCCTGGACAATTTGGGTCGCCTCGCGCGACCTGTTTTCAGACAGATCCTGGCGGGCTTGAGTTCTGTAGTGTAACGGCAGCGGCCACAAAAAAGGGCGGCCAAAGCCACCCTTTTTATGCTTGCATCGACGGATTAATCGAGCGTTAACGTTGCAGGAGATGTGCACCTCTCGCAACGCCCGATTCGCCGGCCTTAGTGCAGGCCTTGAATGTAACTGGACACCGCTGCGATATCCTCGTCGCTCAGCTTTTTAGCGATGGTCTGCATGGTTTTGACGTCGCCATCGTTTGTGCGGCCGCCTTCTTCCTTGCGGAAGTCGGTCAGTTGCTTGGCGATGTATTGAGCGTGCTGGCCGCCCAGGTGCGGGAAACCGGCAGCCGCGTTACCCTTGCCGTCCGGCGAGTGGCAGCCGGTGCAGGCTGGCAGGCCTTTGGCCAGGTCGCCACCACGGAACAGTGCTTCACCGCGAGCCACGACTTTCGGGTCGGCGGCGCCAACACTGCCTTTCTGGCTGGCGAAGTAAGCGGACATATCGGCCAGGTCCTGATCGCTCAGGTTGGTCAGCAGGCCGGTCATTTCCAGCACCGTGCGTTTGCCGGACTTGATGTCGACCAGCTGCTTGTTCAGATAACGTTCGCCCTGGCCTGCCAGTTTCGGAAAGTTAGGCGCCATACTATTGCCATCCGGGCCATGACAGGCGCCACATACTGCGGCTTTCGCCTGACCAGCAGTCGCATCACCTGCAGCATGGGCAATGCCGGAGATCCCCACGGTCAACAGCAGACTCACGATCAATTTGTTCATCAGCTAATCCAACTACGGCTAAGGGTTAAAGAGTTATGGGCCGGGATCACTCGCTCATCCACTGGATGATTGCTCGGTAATCCTCGGCACTGCAGTCCATGCACAAACCACGCGGCGGCATCGCCTTGAAACCCTGGGTTACGTGTTGCACCAGCGTCCCCATACCTTTCGCCAACCTCGGCGTCCAAGCTTCCTGATCGCCCTTTTTAGGCGCCATGGGTAGTTGGCCGGAATGACAAGCAACACAAACACGGTTGTACACAGCTTCCGGATCCTGTGTAGCCTGAGCGCTGTAAAGCGGCATCAAGACACCGGCAGCTAGCAGCCATTTCGTCATAAAACGACCTTTTCAGGGTTGAGAGCGTGCTGCGTTCTAGTGCGCAATCAAGGTCAATCGCTCTCGTGAACTTCATCCTACGCTGGGACAAAGCGCACACAAAATCTGCGGCATTATATACTGGCGTCACTGAAACGGAAACGACACTGCTCGCCGCGTCCATTCCCGGCGCCGCCCACATCGGAAATCCCATGCAACTCAAGAACCCCATCCTCGGTCTGTGCCAACAGTCCACCTTCATGCTCAGCGCCGCCAAAGTCGACCAATGTCCCGACGACGAAGGCTTTGAAGTGGCCTTCGCCGGGCGTTCCAACGCCGGCAAATCCAGTGCTCTGAACACCCTGACGCACGCCAGTCTGGCGCGAACCTCGAAAACTCCGGGGCGCACGCAGCTCTTGAACTTCTTCAAGCTAGACGATGATCGCCGTCTGGTCGATCTGCCGGGTTACGGTTACGCGAAAGTACCCATCCCGTTGAAGCTGCACTGGCAGCGTCACCTGGAAGCGTATCTGGGTGGTCGCGAGAGTTTGAAAGGTCTGATTTTGATGATGGACATCCGTCATCCAATGACCGACTTCGACCTGTTAATGCTTGACTGGGCCGTCGCCAGCGGCATGCCGATGCACATTTTGCTGACCAAAGCCGACAAGCTGACTTACGGCGCGGCGAAAAACGTCCTGCTCAAGGTTCAGGCAGACATCCGCAAGGGCTGGGGTGATGCGATCAGTATCCAACTGTTCTCGGCACCAAAACGCATGGGCCTGGAAGACGCCTACACTGTACTGGCGGGCTGGATGGAACTTGCGGACAAGGGCGCGGAGCTTGCCGAGTAAGCTGTCCACACAAAAGCAGCAGACAAAAAAACCCCGGACTTCTTATGGGGAGGGGGAAGTTCCGGGGTTCAAGTTCCGAACCGCTAGGGCGGGGTCCAGATATCTGCCAACACTTAACACAACATTAGGAGCATCGAAGGGCTTCACCACCCATTCAGTAACTCTGAGTGGCGATTCCGGAGATTAGTTCAGAATTTTTTAAAAAGCCTTTGGAATAGCCCAGCGAGTTTACCGAACTAAGAGCCCCTTCGCCCTCTCTGCCGCGGCACTATGCCGCAGCGGAAGTCGTCTTTTCAGACGGCTCAGTGAGCCTCATCCCAATTATTTCCTACGCCAACCTCGACCAACAGCGGCACATCAAGCTTCGCTGCATCGCTCATGTGCACGCGAATTTCATCACGGACCTGGTCGACCAAATCTTCCCGCACTTCCAGGACCAATTCATCGTGCACCTGCAGGATGACTTTGGCATCGAGGCCTGACGCTGTCAGCCAGCTGTCCACGGCAATCATGGCTTTCTTGATGATGTCCGCGGCGGTGCCTTGCATCGGGGCGTTGATCGCTGTGCGTTCGGCACCTTTGCGCAGGGCCGGGTTTTTTGCGTTGATCTCCGGCAGGTACAAGCGACGACCAAAGATGGTTTCGACGAAACCTTGTTCGGCGGCTTGGGTGCGGGTGCGCTCCATGTATTCCAGCACGCCCGGGTAACGGGCGAAGTAACGGTCGATGTAGGCCTGGGATTGCTTGCGATCAACGCCAATCTGCTTGGCCAGGCCAAACGCGCTCATGCCATAGATCAAACCGAAGTTGATCGCCTTGGCGCTGCGCCGTTGGTCGGTGGTGACGTCCCCCAGTTCAACCCCGAAGACTTCCGCTGCGGTGGCTTTATGCACGTCCAGATCGTTGCGGAAGGCGTGCAGCAAACCTTCGTCCTTGGCCAGGTGAGCCATGATCCGCAGTTCGATCTGTGAATAGTCGGCGGCCAGCAGCTTGTAGCCTTTGGGTGCGACGAACGCCTGACGAATCCGACGACCTTCGGCGGTGCGGATCGGAATATTCTGCAAGTTCGGATCGCTGGACGACAAACGCCCGGTCGCCGCTACGGCTTGGTGGTAAGAGGTGTGAATCCGTCCGGTGCGCGGGTTGATCTGCTCTGGCAGGCGATCGGTGTAGGTGCTTTTCAGCTTGCTCATCGAGCGGTACTGCATTAGCACTTTGGGTAGCGGGAAATCCTGTTCGGCCAGTTCCGCCAGCACGGCTTCGGCGGTGGACGCCTGGCCCTTGGCGGTTTTGCTGAGGATCGGCAGGCCGAGTTTTTCATACAGGATCACGCCCAATTGCTTCGGCGAGCCGAGGTTGAATTCTTCCCCGGCGATGGCGAACGCCTCACGCTCGAGGGCGACCATTTTCTCGCCCAGTTCCACGCTCTGAATGCCCAGCAGGTTGGCATCGACCAGCGCACCTTGGCGTTCGATTCGTGCCAGCACCGGCACCAACGGCATTTCGATTTCGCTCAGAACCTTGCTCAGGCTCGCAATTGCGTTGAGCTTTTCCTGCAAGGTTTGATGGAGGCGCAGCGTCACGTCGGCGTCTTCGGCGGCGTAAGGCCCGGCCAGCTCCAGGGAGATCTGGTCAAAGGTCAGTTGCTTGGCGCCCTTGCCAGCGATGTCCTGAAAACTGGTGGTGGTGTGATTCAGGTACTTCAGCGCCAGGCTGTCCATGTCGTGACGGGTCGCGGTGGAGTCCAGTACATAGGATTCAAGCATCGTGTCGAAAGCGACGCCTTGGACGGTGATGCCGCAGCTCTGATCGCCACCGATGGCGCAGTTGGCCAGGATGTTCATGTCGAATTTGGCGTGTTGGCCGACCTTAAGCTTGTTCGGGTCTTCCAGGATCGGTTTCAGTGCCCGCAGCACGGTGTCGCGATCAAGTTGGTCGGGCACGCCCATGTAGGAATGGGTCAGCGGGATGTAGGCCGCTTCGTTGGCTTGTACAGCGAAAGACAGACCGACCAGTTGCGCCTGCTGCGCATCGATGCCAGTGGTTTCGGTGTCAAAGGCAATCAGCTTGGCGTCGTTGAGCTTCTTCAGCCACAGGTCGAAGTCTGCCTGGGTGAGGATCGTTGTGTACTTGAGCTCAGTCTCGACAGCGGCTTCTTCAGCCACCGGAGCAGTCACTTCCTGGCCGGAACGCTTGGCGTCGCGCTGGTTATCTTCGAACCAGCTCTTGAACTCCAGCAGGGTATAGAGCTCGGCAAGTTTGTCGTGATCCGGCTTGCCCATTTGCAGGTCGTCGAGGCCGATATCCAGCGGCACGTCGATCTTGATGGTGGCCAATTGATAGGAGAGAAACGCCATCTCCTTGTGCTCTTCGAGCTTGGCCGGCAGGGTCTTGGCCCCGCGAATCGGTAGGGTTGGGACGATGTCGAGCTGCGCATAGAGCTCAGTCAGACCACCATTTACACCGACCAACAGGCCGGAAGCAGTCTTCGGACCAATGCCCGGAACGCCCGGAATGTTGTCGGAAGAATCGCCCATCAGTGCCAGGTAATCGATGATCTGCTCGGGAGCGACGCCGAATTTCTCCTTCACGCCCTCCACGTCCAGCGCGCTACCGGTCATGGTATTGACCAAGGTAATGTGGCCGTCGACCAATTGCGCCATGTCCTTGTCACCGGTGGAGATCACCACCGGGCGGTCGGCCGCCGCGCTGCTGCGGGCCAGGGTACCGATCACGTCATCGGCCTCGACGCCTTCGACGCACAACAGCGGAAAACCCAGGGCGATCACGCTTTGGTGCAGTGGCTCGATTTGCACGCGCATGTCGTCGGGCATGCTCGGACGGTTGGCCTTGTATTCGGCGTACATGTCATCGCGAAATGTCCCACCCTTGGCGTCGAACACCACGGCGAACGGACTGTCCGGGTACTGCTTGCGCAGGCTCTTGAGCATGTTCAATACGCCCTTGACCGCACCGGTCGGCAGGCCTTTGGACGTGGTCAGCGGAGGGAGGGCGTGAAAGGCGCGGTACAGGTAAGAAGAACCGTCCACCAGGACGAGGGGGGCTTGGCTCATGAGCAGGATCAACCTTTTCGGCGGGTCCGGCGCTAGAATAGCGGGACCGTTGACGACAAAGGGACAAGGTTATCATGCGCACACTAAATCGCTTGCTGCTGGCTGGCTTGTTTGCAATCGCACCATTGGCCGTCATGGCGGCGGACGATGCGCCCTCGTCGGACCCAGATGTCACCATTCGCACGGAAGGCGATAAAACCATCCAGGAATACCGCCAAAACGGTTTCCTGTACGCGATCAAGGTCACACCGAAGGGCGCACCGCCTTACTTTCTGGTGCGCGCGGACGGGACGGATGCAAACTTCATCCGCTCGGATCAGCCGGATATGCTGATTCCGTCATGGAAGATTTTTGAGTGGAAGTAGTTTCTTAATTTCAATCGGCGCTGGCTCAAGCAGCGGCGCCCGTACTGGCAGTTCAAACATGTCTGTGTTCACCCCGCTGGCTCGGCCCGAGCTGGAAACCTTTCTCGCCCCTTACGGGCTCGGCCGCCTGCTTGATTTCCAGGGGATTGCCGCTGGTAGCGAAAACACCAATTTCTTTATCAGCCTGGAGCAGGGCGAATTTGTCCTGACCCTCGTTGAGCGTGGTCCGGTGCAGGAGATGCCTTTCTTCATTGAACTGCTCGACGTGCTGCATGACGCTGACCTGCCAGTGCCTTATGCATTGCGCACCACCGACGGCGTCGCCTTGCGCGAACTGGCCGGCAAACCTGCGCTGTTGCAGCCGCGTCTGGCCGGCAAGCACATCAAGGAAGCCAACGCGCAGCATTGCGCTCAGGTCGGCGAGTTGCTCGGTCATCTGCACCTTGCAACCCGGGCCAACATGATCAAACGCAAGACCGATCGCGGCCTGGACTGGATGCTGGAGGAGGGCACGCAGTTGCTGTCGCACCTGAATGCCGAGCAGAGCGATCTGCTGCAACGGGCTCTGGACGAAATCACACAGCAGAAGACGAAAATTCTGGCGCTGCCGCGAGCCAACATCCACGCCGACCTGTTCCGCGATAACGCGATGTTCGAAGGCACTCACCTGACCGGGCTGATCGACTTCTACAACGCCTGTTCGGGGCCGATGCTCTACGACGTGGCGATTGCGTTGAACGACTGGTGTTCAGACGAGGACGGGTTGATCGTCGGACCACGAGCGCGGGCGTTACTCGGCGCTTATGCGGCGTTGCGGCCGTTTACCGCAGCCGAAGCCGAGTTGTGGCCGACCCTGTTGCGGGTGGCGTGTGTGCGGTTCTGGTTGTCGCGGTTGATCGCGGCGGAGTCTTTCGCCGGGCAGGACGTGTTGATTCACGATCCGATGGAGTTTCAACAGCGTCTGGCGCAGCGTCAGAAGATCAGTACGCCGTTACCTTTCGCCC
Organism: Pseudomonas sp. AL03; assembly: GCF_029960815.1. Lineage (GTDB taxonomy): Bacteria > Pseudomonadota > Gammaproteobacteria > Pseudomonadales > Pseudomonadaceae > Aquipseudomonas. The sequence continues at coordinate 18,747 of NZ_JASBRE010000019.1, read as the reverse complement.
TTTAAAAGCTTCGCGGGCAAGCCTCGCTCCCACGGGATAGTGCAATTCCCTGTAGGAGCGAGGCTTGCCCGCGAATGGGGCGCCGCAGATCCTGCGCTTACAACGACTCCAGACACCCCGCCAAATCGTTCCCCAACTTCTCCAGCACCTGCTCATACCCCTGAGCGGTCGCCGGCGTGTACCCGCCCAGCGCGTCCAGTTCCGCGAGTTTCACCGGCAGACCCGCCACCAGGGTTTCCGCCAGGCGCGGACGCAACGGCGGCTCGCTGAACACACAGGTTTTGCCGACTTCCTGCAGTCGAGTGCGCATCGCCGCGACATGCTGGGCGCCGGGTTGTACCTCGGCCGCGACGCTGAATACGCCGGCATGCTTGAGGCCGTAGGCGTCTTCAAAGTAGTCGAAGGCCTCGTGGAAAACGAAGTACGGTTTTCCTGCGATGCCGGCCAGACGCGCCTTCAAGCGAAGATCCATCGCATCCAGACGCTCATCGAACGCCTTGAGGTTGCTCTGATAGCGCGCCGCATTGGAAGGATCGGCTGCACTTAGGTCTGCGGCCATTTTGTTGGCGATGACACGAGCGTTGACCGGCGAAAGCCACAAGTGCGAGTCGAGATTGCCGGGGCGGTGGTCGTGATCATGTTCGTCGGCTTCTTCTGCATGAGAGGGGCTATCTTCGGCGAATCGTCGCAGTTTAAGGCCCGGCAGGTCTTGCACAGCGACGCTTGGCAGCGTACGACCTTTCAACACGCGAGGCAGGAAACCTTCCATGTCCGGACCGATCCAGTAAACCAGGTCCACCGATTGCACCTTCCGTACGTCGGAGGGGCGCAAGGCATAGTTATGAGGCGAGGCGCCAGGCGGCAGCAAGACTTCCGGAATCGCCACACCGTCCTGCACCGCAGCGGCGATCAGCTGTAGAGGCTTGATACTGGTGAGAACTTTGACGTCGGCATGAGCTGAACCCATCAGCAGAAAACTTGCGACAAATGCGACAAAGATAGAAAAAAGTCGGGACACGATGACCACTCAAAGAGGCGAGAACGGGTAACATAATAACGTCTCTCACAAAACTCGTCGCCGCTCATGCCTAAAACACCGATTGCCAGCCGTCCCCACGACCACTCTCATTGCGTCCACAGCGCATTGTCTGAGGCCGATAGTCTGTGCGCACGTCAAGGCCTGCGCCTGACCGCCTTGCGCCGGCGGGTGCTGGAACTGGTATGGCAAAGCCACAAGCCGTTGGGTGCCTACGACATTCTCGCGGTGCTCAGCGAGCAGGACGGCCGCCGTGCGGCGCCGCCGACCGTGTACCGTGCACTGGATTTCCTGCTGGAAAACGGCCTCGTACACCGCATCTCCTCGCTGAACGCTTTCGTCGGCTGCAATCACCCGGGACACGCCCACCAGGGCCAGTTCCTGATCTGCCGTGAATGCCACGCCGCGATTGAACTTGAACAAAAATCCATCAGCGACGCGATTATCAATAGCGCAAAGGATGTCGGGTTCGTCGTCGAAGGCCAGACCGTTGAAGTAGTCGGCCTCTGCTCGGGTTGCCAGGGGGTTTGATGAGCAATGCGCTGATCCGCCTCGAGCAGGTTGTCGTGACCTTTGCCGGGCAAAACGTGCTGGACAACATTGAGCTGAGCGTCGAGCCCGGGCAGATCGTCACCCTGATCGGCCCCAATGGTGCCGGCAAGACGACTCTGGTTCGCGCCGTTCTCGGTCTGTTGAAACCGGACAGCGGCAGCGTGTGGCGCAAGCCGAAACTGCGGGTCGGTTACATGCCGCAAAAACTTCACGTCGACCCGACGCTGCCACTGTCGGTGCTGCGCTTCTTGCGTCTGGTGCCGGGCGTAGAACGCGCCACGGCCTTGGCGGCACTCAAGGAAGTCGGCGCCGAACAGGTGATCGACAGCCCGGTGCAAAGTGTTTCCGGTGGCGAAATGCAGCGGGTGTTGCTGGCCCGGGCATTGCTGCGCGAACCGGAATTGCTGGTGCTCGACGAACCTGTGCAAGGCGTCGACGTGGCCGGTCAGGCCGAGCTTTACAGCCTGATCACCCGATTGCGTGACCGTCACGGCTGCGGCGTGTTGATGGTGTCCCACGATCTGCACCTGGTGATGAGCACCACCGACCAGGTGGTCTGCCTCAACCGTCACGTCTGCTGCTCCGGGCACCCCGAGCAGGTTAGTGGCGATCCGGCTTTCGTCGAGCTGTTCGGAAAGAATGCACAAAGCCTGGCGATTTATCACCACCATCACGACCACGCCCATGACTTGCATGGTTCGGTGGTCAGCGCGGCCCCGTTGGCCCCTACCCACGTTCACGGAGATGGCTGCAAGCATGGCTGATTTTCTGCTCTACGCCCTGCTTGCAGGTCTGGCCCTGGCGTTGGTCGCGGGCCCGCTGGGTTCGTTCGTGGTCTGGCGGCGCATGGCCTATTTCGGCGACACCCTTTCCCATGCCGCGCTGCTTGGCGTGGCACTGGGCTTTCTGCTGGATGTCAGCCCGACCGTTGCGGTCACCGTAGGCTGTTTGCTGTTAGCCGTGCTGCTGGTGACCTTGCAACAGCGCCAACCACTGGCGTCCGACACGCTTTTGGGAATTCTCGCACCGAGCACGCTCTCTCTGGGCTTGGTCGTACTAAGCTTCATGCACGAAGTGCGGATCGACCTGATGGCCTATCTATTCGGCGACCTGCTGGCGATCAGTCCGACCGATCTGGCCTGGATACTCGGCGGCAGCGCGGCCGTTCTGGCCTTGCTGGTGACGTTGTGGCGGCCATTGCTGGCGATCACGGTGCACGAAGAATTGGCCAGGGTTGAAGGTCTGCCGGTGGCGGCGTTGCGCTTGACCCTGATGTTGCTGATCGCTGTGGTGATCGCGGTGGCGATGAAAATCGTCGGTGTATTGCTGATTACCTCACTGCTGATCATCCCGGCGGCTGCGGCACAACGTCACGCCCGGTCACCGGAGCAGATGGCATTGGGCGCGAGCCTGCTGGGTATGCTCGCGGTCTGTGGCGGGCTGTCGCTTTCATGGTTCAAAGACACCCCGGCGGGCCCATCGATTGTTGTGACGGCCGCCGCACTGTTTCTGCTGAGTTTTGTCCTGCCCCGTCGAGGGGTGTAGACTTGCTCGTTTTTTGCGCAAATAGAGAGTCGCAGGAATGAAGTCGTTCGCCTCCCGTTATCTGCTCCTTGTCGCATTTTCGCTGCTACTGGGCGCTTGCCAAAGCACGCCACCGGCGGCCACCGAGGCTACCGGTGCACGGGCCACGGCCATCGCACAGCTGGAAAAAAACCTCGCCAGCAGCGAACTGGCGACTGCCGAAGATCAACTGGCTGCCTTGCAGGCCGAGTCGCCCAATGATCAAGCCCTTGAGCAATACCAGCGGCAACTGGCCGAAGCCTATCTGCGCCGCAGTCAAATCGTGCTGCAGAAAGGCGACGTGAATGCGGCTGCCACGGCGCTAAGCCGCGCCCGGGCGTTGATGCCCAAGGCGCCGGCGCTGACGGGTGGGGTCAACAACGCCATCGTTGATGCCCGCAAAGCTGAACTGGATAGAGCCGAAGCGGCGCTCATGGCAGCCGAAGCCAAGCCACAGGCCAACGTCATAGATCCGACGGCTGAAAGCACCACAGTTGCGTTGAACCTGACGGATATGACGAAGCTTCGTCGCCAATTGGATGCGATCGCCGCTGATGTGGTGAATTACCAATGCGACGTGAGTATTCAGGCGCCACGCACCCAGGACTACCCTTGGTTGGCCACGTTGCTGACCAAGCGCGTGAAGAAGCTCGATGCGGATTTTGATCTGAATCTGGAGAAGCAGATTCTGCGCAACATTCCTGCGCAGATGGTTTTGAGCCCGCGTAAACCTTAAAAGCTTCGCGGGCAAGCCTCGCTCCTACAGGATTTGTGTCGTTCGCTAGTGGTATGAACGACGCAATCCTGTAGGAGCAAGGCTTGCACGCGAAGGCGCCCTCGCTACCAATAAAGGTCCTTAAGCCGGAATCGCCTTGGCTTTTGGCTCCCTGTCCCACACCCGATGCTGCCCGATCGCGGCAAAAAACGGTTTGATCAACTTCGCATCCGTACCCACGATCAACCCCGCATCAGCCTCCAGCTTCAACACATTCAGCAACTGTTGGGCCTCGCCCTGCAGTGCAATCGCCTTCAAGTGCTTGTACGCCTCCAGCAGGTAATGCAGCGCCACGCCGTCGGTGCTTAACGCCTTGATCGACGCCGCGCCACCGGGCACAAACACCGCATCGAACGCCACCGAAGGCATGCCTTCCATCGACGCATCGACCGGCAGTGTCTTGCCATCGGCGGTCGTCACAGGCGCAGACGTCGGGCCGAGCAGTTTGGCGTGCGCACCTTCGGCCTTCAACGCTGTCTTCATTGCCTCAATCGCTGCACCATCGACCCCATGGGCTGCCAGGATTGCCACTTTGCGGGTTTTGATATCCGCCGGCAGCAAGTTGGCCTGACTCAGGGCCGGCGAACGATCCAGCGAGGTCTTACGCACCTCGACCGTCCCGGCCTTCGGCGCAGGCAGGCCCAGGTTTTGCGCCACGCGCTTGGCGAGGTCCAGATCAATGTTGGCCAAGATCTCATTGACCTGACGTGAACGAATAAACACTCGCTCAACCTTGCCCAGCTCGAAGCTGTAAGCCGAGATGATGTGTTCCTGCTCGTGCTTGCTCATGCTATGGAAGAACAGCCGCGCCTGGGAGAAGTGGTCGCTGAACGACTCGCTGCGCTGACGGATCTTGTTGGCGTCGATGCGCTCTGGATAACTTTCAAAGCCGCCATCCTGTGCTGCCGGCGGTGTTTCTTTCGGCCAACCGCTATCAATGGAGTTTGGCTCGTAGGACGCGCGGCCCTTGTCGATGGTGCTGCGATGCAACGCATCCCGCTGGCCGTTGTGGAACGGTGCCACCGGGCGGTTGATCGGGATCTCGTGAAAGTTCGGCCCGCCGAGTCGGCTGATTTGCGTATCGGTGTAGGAAAACAGCCGACCTTGCAGCAATGGGTCGTTGGAGAAGTCGATCCCCGGCACGATATGCCCAGGGCAGAAGGCGACCTGTTCGGTTTCGGCGAAGAAGTTGTCGGGGTTGCGGTTGAGGGTCATTTTGCCCAGCGGGGTGATCGGCACCAGTTCTTCCGGGATCAGCTTGGTCGGGTCGAGGATATCGAAGTCGAATTTATGTTCGTTTTCCTCCTCGATGACCTGTACGCCAAGTTCCCATTCCGGATAGTCACCCATCTCGATCGACTCCCAGAGATCGCGACGGTGGTAATCGGTGTCTTTACCGGCGAGTTTCTGCGCTTCATCCCACACCAGCGAACACGTCCCGGCAGTGGGGCGCCAGTGGAATTTGACGAAACGCGATTTACCTTCGGCATTGATCAGGCGGAAGGTGTGCACGCCGAAGCCTTGCATGCTGCGCAGGCTTTTCGGGATCGCCCGGTCGGACATGGTCCAGATCACCATGTGCGCCGACTCCGGTACCAGAGAGACAAAATCCCAAAAGGTATCGTGAGCTGAGCCGCCGGTGGGTATCTCATTGTGCGGCTCGGGTTTCACCGCGTGCACGAAGTCAGGAAACTTGATCGCATCCTGAATGAAAAACACTGGCATGTTGTTACCCACCAGGTCGAAGTTGCCTTCGTCGGTGAAAAACTTCACCGCGAAACCTCGCACGTCCCGCACGGTATCGCCCGACCCACGAGGGCCCTGCACCGTGGAGAAACGGACGAAAACCGGGGTTTTTTGGCTTGGGTCTTGTAGGAACCCAGCCTTGGTCAGCACGGAATGGGTTTCATAGGTCTGGAAGTATCCGTGAGCACCCGTGCCGCGGGCGTGGACGATGCGCTCGGGAATGCGTTCATGGTCAAAGTGCGTGATTTTTTCACGCATGATGAAATCTTCCAGCAACGATGGCCCGCGCGCGCCGACTTTCAACGTGTTCTGGTTATCCGAGACTTTCACGCCCTGGTTGGTACGCAGGGCCTTTTCAGTGGCGTCAGAGCGAAATTGTTCCAGGCTGTCGAGCTTGGCATTGGTGTTGCCGCGGTCCAGGGTATCGGTCCCGGCCAATGCGCTTTTGGTTGCGGCAGGTTTTTTAGTACTCATCAGACAAAACTCCTCGTTGCGATTCCCGCCGTAGCCAGGACTCTTGAGCAATTCCCCCCGGCACGGCACCAGGGGCGTTTTCGAGTTGCCTAATTAGTGACTGATGAGGTTTTGCGCCGTTCCTTTTTTCTAACCTTTGATCGCGTTATTGCCAAATGGAAGGTTGAATGCGGAATAAATGCTAATAACCTCTATACGGACAGGCTAAAATGCGCGCCCGGCTAACCGCTGATCCTTTTCCAACGCGCCCCACAAGGTTCGCTACGTGATCGAGTTTCAAAACGTCCACAAAACCTACCGCGTTGCCGGTAAGGATATTCCCGCCCTGCATCCGACCAGTCTGACGATTGAGAATGGTCAGGTCTTTGGTCTGATCGGCCATTCCGGTGCGGGGAAAAGTACTCTGCTGCGTCTGATCAATCGCCTGGAAGAGTCCAGTGGCGGCAAGATATTCGTCGACGGCGAAGAAGTCACCGCGCTTGACGCCAACAGCCTGCGGCGCTTCCGTCAGCAGGTCGGGATGATTTTCCAGCACTTCAACTTGCTGGCGTCCAAGACTGTGGCGGACAACGTCGCGCTGCCCCTGACCCTCGCCGGCGAACTGTCGCGCAGCGAGATCGACCGGCGTGTGGCCGAGTTGCTGGCGCGGGTCGGCCTGTCCGACCACGCCAAAAAATACCCGGCGCAATTGTCTGGCGGTCAGAAGCAGCGTGTCGGCATCGCCCGCGCCTTGGCAACCAAGCCGAAAATCCTGCTGTGCGACGAAGCCACCAGCGCGCTAGACCCGCAGACCACGGCGTCGGTCCTGCAATTGCTGGCCGAGATCAATCGCGAACTGAAGCTGACCATTGTGTTGATCACCCACGAGATGGACGTGATCCGCCGGGTCTGCGACCAAGTGGCGGTGATGGACGCTGGCGTGATCGTCGAGCAAGGTTCGGTGGCCGAGGTGTTCCTGCATCCGAAGCACCCGACCACCAAGCGTTTCGTGCAGGAAGACGAGCAGATTGACGAAAGCGAACAGCGCGATGACTTCGCTCACGTGCCGGGTCGCATCGTGCGTCTGACCTTCCAGGGTGAAGCGACCTACGCGCCGTTGCTGGGAACCGTCGCTCGGGAAACGGGTGTGGACTACAGCATCCTGGCCGGTCGTATCGACCGCATCAAAGACGTGCCCTACGGGCAGTTGACCCTGGCCGTTACCGGTGGCGACATGGAGGCGGCGTTTGCCCGCTTCACCGCGGCTGACGTTCACATGGAGGTCCTGCGCTAATGGAAGTCCTGACAAGTTTCTTCGTCAATATCGACTGGTTTGAAATCTGGCTGGCCACTGGCGACACCTTGCTGATGCTCTTCGGTTCGTTGTTGTTCACCGTTTTGCTCGGCCTGCCCCTAGGCGTGCTGTTGTTCCTCTGCAGCCCGCGTCAGTTGCTGGAAGCCAAAGGCGTCTACGCGATGCTGTCGCTGATGGTGAACATCCTGCGTTCGCTGCCGTTCATCATTCTGCTGATTGTGATGATTCCGTTCACCGTGTTGATCACCGGCACGTCTCTCGGGGTTGCCGGTGCCATTCCACCGCTGGTGATTGGCGCTACGCCATTCTTCGCGCGACTGGTGGAAACCGCCCTGCGTGAAGTGGATCGCGGCATCATCGAGGCCACCCAGGCCATGGGTGCCACGACACGGCAGATCATCACCAATGCCTTGCTGCCGGAAGCCCGCCCGGGCATCTTCGCAGCGATTACGGTGACAGCTATTACACTGGTGTCCTACACGGCGATGGCGGGTGTGGTCGGCGCGGGTGGTCTGGGCGACCTGGCGATCCGTTTCGGTTACCAGCGTTTCCAGCCTGATGTGATGGTCGTGACCGTGATGTTGCTGCTGGTGCTGGTTCAAGTGTTGCAAACCGTTGGCGATAAGCTGGTCATACACTTCTCGCGTAAATAAGACATGCGCCGGCCATTCGCTGGCAGGCGCCGCAAGCTCACAAGGAGTTAGCTGAATGAAAAAACTACTCGTCGCGTTCGCTGCCGTTGCAGCCTTTTCCGCCCACGCCGACACCCTGACCGTCGCGGCCACCCCGGTCCCGCACGCAGAAATCCTCGAATTCGTGAAACCGGCCCTGGCCAAGGAAGGCGTGGACCTGAAGGTCAAAGTCTTCACCGACTACATTCAGCCGAACGTGCAAGTGGCCGAGAAACGTCTGGACGCCAACTTCTTCCAGCACCAGCCGTACCTCGATGAGTTCAACAAGGCCAAGGGCACCGACCTTGTGGCCGTTGCTGGCGTGCACCTGGAACCACTGGGCGCTTACTCCAGCAAGTACAAAGCGCTGACCGAGCTGCCAGGCGGCGCCAACGTAGTAATCCCGAACGACGCCACCAACGGCGGCCGTGCGCTGTTGCTGCTGGCGAAGGCTGGCCTGATCAAGTTGAAGGACTCGAACAACATCCTCTCGAGCGTCAAGGACATCACCGAGAATGCCAAGGACCTGAAATTCCGTGAACTGGAAGCCGCGACCATTCCGCGTGTGCTGACCCAGGTCGACCTGGCGCTGATCAACACCAACTATGCACTGGAAGCCAAGCTTGATCCGGCCAAGGATGCGTTGGTTATTGAAGGCAACGACTCGCCTTACGTGAACATCCTCGTTGCCCGACCAGACGATAAGGACAGCGAAGCGATGAAGAAGCTGATTGCTGCCCTGCACAGCCCTGAAGTGAAAGCCTTCATCCTCGAGAAGTACAAAGGCGCGGTATTGCCGGCGTTCTGATCTAGCCCTCTACGCTGATCGTTCCCACGCGCAGCAAAGGAATGCCTCACCGGACGCTCCGCGTCCGCTTTGGGGACGCAGAGCGTCCCTGGCTGCATTCCCACGCGGAGCGTGGGAACGATCAGGTACAAAAAACCACAGTCATTGGCTGCGGTTTTTTTTGGCCTGTCGACTTATTTGCGTTTGAGCATCACCGGCAATTGCGCCACCAGTTTCACGTTGTTCAACGGCGCCCGAATGAACCCACGTTGCGTTCCGTCCGGCCCGATCACTGCCAGGTTGCCGCTGTGGTCGACGGTGTAGTTCGGCTTGCTGGTGTCCGCCGGAATGAACGGAATGCTGACCGCATTGGCGAGCTTCTGGATGTCCTCGACCGAAGACGCCGTCAGTCCTTTGAACTGCGGATCGAAGTAGCCCAGGTACTGCTTGAGCTGCTTGGGTGTGTCGCGGTTCGGGTCGACGCTGACCAGAATGATCTGCAACTTATCCACCGCTTCCGGCGGCAGCTCGCTTTTGATCTGGCGCAACTGGGCGAGGGTAGTCGGGCAGATGTCCGGGCAGAAGGTGTAACCGAAGAACAGCAGCGACCACTTGTCTTTCAGCGCGTTGACCGCCACCGGCTTACCGTCCTGATCGGTCATCGTCACGTCTGGAAGGTTGCGACTTTGCGGCAACAGGATGATCCCGGCGTCGATCAACGCGGTCGGGTCGCCCTGGCCTTTGCCGGACAGCACTTTGTTGATGGTCAGGCCCATGACCAGCGCGATCAGGGCGACGAGGATGAAGACAGTTTTATGGGTTCGAGTCATAGGTTCAACAGTAAGTAGTGGTCTACGAGCAGCGCGATAAACAGCAGGAACAAGTAATAAATAGAGTACTTGAAGGTGTGGATCGCCGCGTGCGGCCGAGTGCCACGGTACAGCACCACGGCCCATTGCAGAAACCTCGCGCCCAGTCCCAGCGCGCAAATCAGGTAGAGCACGCCGCTCATGTGGATCACGTAAGGCATCAGGCTCACGGCCAGCAGCGCGAAGGTATACAGCAGGATGTGAACCTTGGTGTAGTGCTCGCCATGGGTCACCGGCAGCATTGGAATGTCGGCCTTGGCGTATTCCTCTTTGCGGTGAATGGCCAGGGCCCAGAAGTGGGGCGGGGTCCAGGCGAAGATAATCAGCACCAACAGCAAGGGTTCGGCGCTGACGTGACCGGTGGCAGCGGTCCAGCCGAGCAGTGGCGGGGCGGCACCGGCCAGTCCGCCGATGACGATGTTTTGCGGCGTCGCGCGCTTCAGGAAACCGGTGTAGACCACCGCATAGCCGAGCAGCGAGGCCAGGGTCAGCCATGCCGTGAGTGGATTGGTGAAGGCCAGCAGTATGGCTTGCCCAAGCACTGCCAATACCAAGGCAAAAGTCAGCGCGGCCGCCGGTGACACTCGACCCTCTGCCAAGGGTCGTTTGTGCGTGCGGGCCATGACCGCATCGATCCGTCGGTCCACAACATGGTTGACCGCCGCTGCACCGCCGGCACACAAGGCGATCCCCAGATTGCCGAACACCAGCACCGTCCACGGCACCCCGGCGCGGGTCGCGAGAAACATCCCCACCAGCGAGGTGATGAGCATCAGCACCACCACTTTCGGCTTGGTCAGCTCCAGGTAGTCACGCCAGATTGCCTGACTGTGACGTTCGCCGATCAGAGTCGCCATGGCATCTCTCCTTTTATTGTTATGGGCCCGGCTGAGTGTTTACGCGGGCTGAAGCGCCAGCGCGCAAGGGTTTGCTGCTTGACCCGAACCAGACTGGTTCGCGCGTGATAATTGACCAGCACCAACGTCAGCAACAGTGCCGCGCCCCCCGCGTTGTGAGCGACGGCCACGGGCAGCGGCAGATGAAACAACACGTTGCTGATGCCCAACGTGATCTGCGCCGCGAGGGCGATCAGTACCAGCCCCGCAAGGCGCGTCATGCCGACGACCTTCAGTTGCCAGGTCAGGCCCAGCAACCCCAGAGTCACGAGCAATGCGCCGATACGGTGAGTCAGGTGAATCGCGGTGCGGGCATCGCTGTCCAGCTGCCCGCCGAGGTAATTGGGGCCGATGTGTTGGGTCAAGTGAAAGCCGTTGGCAAAATCAGCCGGGGGCAGCCATTGCCCGTGGCAGGTCGGAAAGTCGATGCAGGCCACGGCGGCATAATTGGAACTGACCCAGCCACCCAGGGCGATTTGTCCAATCACCAGCAGCAAACCGGCAGTCGCCCAGTACTGTAAACGCCGTGGCACGGTCAGCGCCGGCAGCACGCCGGACAGTCTCAACGTCAACAAAAACAGCAGGCTCAACGTCGCAAAACCACCGAGTAAATGCCCGGTGACCACCTGCGGCCAGAGCTTGAGCGTTACCGTCCACATACCAAACGCCGCTTGGGCAATCACCACCGCCAGCAGAAACAACGGTAACTTCACCGGTTGCCCTGGATGACGACGATGGACCCAGGTGCGGCCGGCCAATACCGAGATCAACAGCCCCAGCGCGCCGGCGAAATAGCGGTGGACCATCTCGTTCCAGCCCTTGTGGGCTTCCACCGGTGCGTCAGGGAAATGCAGCTCGGCATGGGTCAGTTGGGCTTCGCTTTTCGGCACGCTAATAAAACCGTAGCAGCCCGGCCAGTCCGGGCAACCGAGTCCGGCGTGGGTCAGGCGGGTGTAGGCGCCGAGCAACACCACAATCAGTGCCAGCAAGGTGGCAAACAGCGCGAGGCGAAATCCAGGTTTGGCCATGACGATGCCCTTATCCGATGTTCGACAGTTTCAGCAGATGGCGCAGGTCGTTGAGCAGATCCTTACCCTTCACCGTTGGGTCGTAGCGCAGCACCAGATTGCCGTGAGGGTCGATGATCCACAGTTGAGGTACGGCCTTGTCCCCCATGGTTTTACTGAAGGTGGTCAGGTCCATGGGATAGCGCTGAAGTTGCGGGTATTCGCGCGTCAGCTTGGCTTCGTACTCGCTGCTCAGCGGTTGCGCGGCGGCCAGTGCGTGGCTGGCGCGAGACGCATCGCGACCGAGGCCGATCTGAATCTGCCGCGCCAGATACACCAGTTGCTGGCAGTCCACCGAACACTCCTTGGGCGCCGTGACCAGGATCTGCCAGCGGTCTTCCTGCGCCTGCACGCCGAGGTCGGCGCGGGTCTGGCCGGTGCCGATCAGTTCGCCGTGGTAACTGCGGCCCTCCGGCACCCAGAACTGCCATTTGTACATGCCGGTGGCGAGGATCATCGGACCGATCACCCCGAGCAGGATTAACAGTAACTGCAAGCGACCCTTACGCCGGTTCGCCGGCGTTTTCGCCTCAGACATGCTGGGTGGATTCATGGCCGCTCCCATGGTGTTTCTCCTTTGCGTTGTGCCAGCCGAGATAGAGATAGAGGCCGAACAGGGCGATCGACATGGCGAACCACTGCACGGCATAAGCGATGTGTTTTTCCGGCCCCATGGCCACCACCGGCCAGTCGGCCTGGTAGGACGCCGGACCGGTTTCTGCGCGTAATTCGTAGGCAAAACCTTCACGATCGAGCGCTGTCCAGAGCTTGGCCGGCTCGACTGCGGTGATCAGTTGTGGCCAGGTCGTGGTGCTCGGGTCGGCGTGCAATTGGAAGGTGGCGCCGGGGGAGACGTAGACCCAGGCATCGAGACTCAACGCCTCTTTGGGTGTAGTGAACTGCGGCGGGGTGCGCCGATCCGGCCACGGCAGCCAGCCGCGATTGACCAGCAGCCACAGCCCGGTCGCTTGATCCTGAAAGGGTTGCAGTAGCTCGACGCCGACCTTGCCGTCACGCTGGCGGTTATCCAGCAACAGGCTGTGCGCGGCATCGAACTGGCCGTGCAGGCGAACGCGGCGGAATGCCGGATCCTCGGTGTGTTGCAGCTCGGCGCTGGCCATCGGTTCAGCCGCCCGACGCTCGGCGTAGCTTTGCAGCAGCGCACTTTTCTCCGCGCCCCGGCTCAGTTGCCAGAACCCGAGTGACACCAGCATAGGCAGCAACAACGCGACCACCACGGTTGGCACGATGCCCGGCCGGAAGCGCTTCATGGCATCGCCAGAAAGTCGCTGATCGCGATAGCTATACTCAAGTGCATCGCCTTTCCCCCGGAGCCTCACCATGCTCAAAGCAGCCATCGTCCTGATGCTGATTGCCACGGTTGTCAGCCTGTTCAGCGGCCTGTTTTTTCTGGTCAAGGACGACAGCAGCTCGAACCGCCTCGTCATTGCCTTGAGTGTTCGTGTCGCACTGGCCGCCATTACCGTCGGCTTGATCGCCTGGGGTTTTTTCAGCGGCCAGCTGGCCTCTACGGCGCCTTGGTGAAGCCTCAGAGCACGTAGACGAAAACGAACAGCCCGATCCACACCACGTCCACGAAGTGCCAATACCAACTGGCCGCCTCGAAACCGAACTGATGGTCGTTGTCGAAGTGCCCGCGCATGACCCGCATCAGCATCACGAACAGAATGATGGTGCCCATGGTGACGTGGGCACCGTGGAAACCGGTGAGCATGAAGAACGTCGCGCCATAGATGCCCGAACCCAGGGTCAGGCCCAGTTCGTTGTAAGCGTGGATGTACTCTTCAGCCTGGAAGCCGAGAAACGCGCAGCCCAGCAACACGGTGATCGCCAGCCAGATTTTCAGCGCGCCGCGATGGCCCTTTTTCAAAGCGTGGTGGGCAATGGTCACGGTGACGCTGGAACTGACCAGCAGCACGGTATTGAGCAGCGGTAGGCCCCACGGGCTGATAACGTCTTTGGGCGCCGGAAAGAGTTTCGGGTCTGGGTTATTCAGTAATGGCCAGGTGAATTCGAACGTCGGCCACAACATGTGGGCAAGGCCTTTAGCACCTTCACCGCCGAGAGCCGGTCCGGAGACCTGCCGCACATAAAACAGTGCACCGAAGAAGGCAATGAAGAACATCACTTCCGAAAAGATGAACCAGCTCATCCCCCAGCGAAACGAGCGATCCATCTGCGCGCTGTATAAGCCACTGCGACTTTCTTTGATGACCGTGCCGAACCAGCCGAACAGCATGTACGCCAGCAGCAGGCTGCCAACGAAAAAGATCAACGGGCCGTGGGATTCGGGCCGTGCGGCTTTCAGATCGTTGAACCAGGTGGCCAGGCCGAACACGGTGGTGAGCATGCCGACCGTGGCAATGATCGGCCATTTGCTCTGTGCCGGAACGTAATAATGTTCATGAGTTGCCATTTATTGTTCTCCTTATCGGGCACGCTCAGCCGCCAGTATTTACAGCCACCGGAGGATGTCGGGCGGTGATATCGAACAGCGTGTAGGACAGCGTCAGGTGCTTCACATCCTTGGGCATGTCACGGTCAACGATGAAACGTACCGGCATCTCGATCCGTTGACCGGGCTGCAGCACTTGCTGGGTAAAGCAGAAGCATTCGGTCTTGTGAAAGTACGCCGCCGCGTTGCTGGGCGCGATGCTCGGAACCGCCTGGGCGCTCATCGGCCGATCGGTCGGGTTGTGCGCGATGAAGATCATCTCGTTCACCGCCCCCGGATTCGCCACCAGTTCATCGCCCTTGGGATAGAAGTCCCAGGACATGTCGGCGGCATTGGTGGACAGAAACTGCACGCGGACCTGCCGCGAAGTGTCGACCGTTTGTTCGCCCTCGTACTGCCCGGCCGTCTTGCCATTGATGCCGAACGCCTTGCACATCACATCGTAGATCGGCACCAGGGCAAATCCGAATGCAAACATCGCCACCACCACCATCAGCAGGCGCGTAACCAGCTTCTTCATCGACATCGAATCAGCCATGATGGTGGGCCTCAAGGGCTACAGCGTTCATTTCATTTCACTTCCGGCGGCGTGGTGAAGGTGTGATACGGCGCCGGTGACGGAATGCTCCATTCCAGGCCTTCCGCTCCATCCCACGGCTTGGCCGGTGCCGGCTCGCCGCCGCGGATGGTTTTGATCACGATGAACAGGAAGAAGAGCTGCGTGGCGCCGAACATGAACGCGCCGATCGACGACACCATGTTGAAGTCGGCGAATTGCAAATTGTAGTCCGGAATTCGCCGTGGCATGCCCGCCAGCCCCACGAAGTGCATCGGGAAAAACGCCATGTTCATGCCGATGAACGAGAGCCAGAAGTGCAGCTTGCCAAGGGTTTCGTCGTACATGTGGCCGGTCCATTTCGGCAGCCAGTAGTAAGCCGAAGCGAAGATCCCGAAGATGGCCCCCGGCACCAGCACATAGTGGAAGTGCGCGACCACAAAATACGTATCCTGGTATTGGAAGTCCGCTGGGGCGATGGCCAGCATCAATCCGGAGAAACCGCCGATGGAGAACAGGATCACGAACGCCACCGCGAACAGCATCGGCGTCTCGAAGGTCAGCGAGCCTTGCCACATGGTGCTGGCCCAGTTGAACACCTTGACCCCGGTGGGTACGGCGATCAGCAGCGTGGCGTACATGAAGAACAACTCGCCCACCAGCGGAATGCCGACCACGAACATGTGGTGCGCCCAGACGATGAACGACAGGAACGCAATGCTCGCCGTGGCGTAGACCATCGAGGTGTAGCCGAACAGCGGCTTACGCGAGAAGGTCGGAATGATCGAGCTGACGGCACCGAAGGCCGGCAGGATCATGATGTACACCTCGGGGTGACCGAAGAACCAGAACACGTGCTGGAACAACACCGGGTCACCGCCACCGGCGGCACTGAAGAAGCTGGTGCCGAAGTGGATGTCCATCAGCATCATCGTCACGCACCCGGCCAGGACCGGCATCACCGCGATCAGCAGGAACGCAGTGATCAGCCAGGTCCAGACGAACAGCGGCATTTTCATCAATGTCATGCCGGGGGCTCGCAGGTTGAGGATGGTGGCGATCACGTTGATCGCCCCCATGATCGAACTGATCCCCATCAAGTGGATGGCGAAGATGAAGAACGTCACGCTTTCCGGCGCGTAGGTCGTCGACAGCGGGGCGTAGAACGTCCAGCCGAAGTTCGGTCCGCCGCCGGGGGTGAACAGGGTCGACACCAGCAGAATGAACGCCGCCGGCAGCAGCCAGAAGCTGAAGTTGTTCATCCGTGGCAGGGCCATGTCCGGCGCGCCGATCATCAGCGGGATCATCCAGTTGGCGAGGCCGACAAACGCCGGCATCACCGCACCGAAGACCATCACCAGACCGTGCATGGTGGTCATCTGGTTAAAGAATTCCGGCTGGACGATTTGCAAACCCGGCTGGAACAGCTCGGCGCGAATCACCATCGCGAACGAGCCGCCGAGCAAGAACATGGAGAACGCGAACCACAGGTACAGCGTGCCGATATCCTTGTGGTTGGTGGTCAGCACCCAGCGCATCAGGCCTTTGGTGGGGCCGTGGGCGTGGGCGGTGCCGGTATGAACATGGTCATCGACTACAGCAGTCATGTCCTGTCTCCTGCAAACAGATGGGCTGGGCAGGCCGGGGCGCGATGCCCCGACTGGTTCCTTACGTGCGCAATAGACCGGGTCATTTGCTTTCCGCCTGTTTCAGCTCCAGCACTTCTTTAGGGGTGACCATGTCGCCCTTGTTGTTGCCCCAGGCGTTACGTTCGTAGGTCACGACCGCCGCGATATCGACTTCCGAGAGCTGCTTGCCGAACGCCGCCATGGACGTGCCAGGCTTGCCGTGGAAGACGATGTTCAGGTGATCCTTGATCGGTCCGGTGGCGATTTTCGAGCCCTTGAGCGCCGGGAACATCGGCGGCAGACCCTGCCCTTCGGCCTGGTGACAGGCCACGCAGGTGGTGTGATAGACCTTGTCGCCGCGCTCTTTGAGCTCGTCGAGCGTCCATTCCTTGCTGGTCAGCTCTTTGAGCTGCATCGCTTCAGCCTTGCGCTCGCCCAGCCATTTTTCGTAATCGGCCTTTTCCTTGACCTCGACCACGATCGGCATGAAGCCGTGGTCCTTGCCGCACAATTCAGCGCATTGACCGCGGTAGATGCCGGGCTTGTCGACGCGGGTCCAGGCTTCGTTGACGAACCCCGGAATCGCATCGCGCTTGACCGCAAAGGCCGGCACCCACCAGGAATGGATGACGTCGGCGGAAGTCACCAGGAAGCGCACCTTGGCGCCGATCGGCAGCACCAAAGGCTTATCGACCTCAAGCAAGTAGTGCTCGCCCTTGGCTTCCTTGTTATGGATCTGATCGGCGGGCGTGGTCAGGTTGCTGAAGAACTCAACGTCCTGGCCCAAATATTTGTAGTGCCACTTCCATTGATAGCCGGTGACCTGGATATCAATATCCGGCTCACTGGCGTCGTACATCTTGATCAGGGTTGCGGTTGCGGGAACCGCCATGGCCACCAGGATCAGGAAGGGCACGATGGTCCAGAGAATTTCGACGGTGGTGCTTTCATGAAATTTTGCGGCCACCTGCCCGGTCGAGCGGCGGTGGAGAATCATCGACCAGAACATGGCGCCGAAGACGATGATGCCGATCACTACACAGATCCAGAAAATGGTCATGTGCAGGTCAAATACTGCGTGACTGATTTCAGTCGCTCCCGGCGCCATATTCACAGTCCAGGCGGCTTGCGCCTGACCGAAAATCGACCACAACAGGAGGCCCATCCAGACGTGTGGATGTCGCATCATTGCGGGTTCCCCTTATCGTTCTTGTTATCCCGCCGGCTTTCACCTGCGGCAAGGGAGCGGCTTTTTCAGACTACGAACTTGAATCGCCGGGCCTTGCTACGTGTGCAGTCGGGCGTCATCAGCTAACTCCATTCCCACCCGAGTATAGACAGCGACCGCCACCTCGCAACGTGATGGCGTAAATGATCTGAAACAGCTGGGACTTGCGTTCTAGGTCACGAATGGAGAAGGATGCAGACGAGTGGTGGCAAATCGATATAACTTCGATGACTCAAGGATGAAATAATTATGACAAATGCGTCTTAGCATTTTTCGTATGCCAGCTAAGTTATGCCTTCCCTATTTCATTGCCTTTGTTTCCTGGAGTTTTCATGAACACCGCCGCATTGCGCGAGCAGATCCAAAAAGCCCAACAACACGAGGCCGAGACCGGCCTGTTAACTCGTCAACTGGAAACCCAACTGCCGCACCTGCATGCCGCCATCCAATTACCGGATGTTGACGCCAAGGGCGTGATGACCCGTTTTGTGGCCGCTTATATAGAGCAAGTGCCGGACCTGTTGGACGCAGCCAATGATGTCGCACGGGAAGCGGGCATCGAATCGCAGATCAAACCGGTGCTGAAAATCGCCGAGCAGTTCTTCCTCCAGCCGCCGGCGATCATGACCGGGCATATCGGCCTGGACAGCCTGCTGGACGAAGCTTATCTGGCGCATCGGTTGGTCGAAGAGGTCAATGACCTCTACATCAAGCATTTTGGCCAGCCGCTGATCCCCTTGGACACGACTGTTGCCAACCTGATTGCCCACCATTTGATCGGTGAGGAGTTCGCCAATCAACTGGATGAGGCGGTGCATCACGCCGTGGACGAGATGCTCAACGAAGACAGCTTCGCGCTGGAATCGGTGGAAGCCTACCGCGAGAAACTCAACAGCCCGGACACCGGCGCTGCGTGGAAGCGCTGGCCGTGCCTGTCGCGCCAGCTGGGCGTAGGCCTGGAGCTGGATCAGTCGGCGGCTTAAACGACACATACCCTGTAGGAGCGAGCGGTGCGGCGATCCGACTTGCCCGCGAAGGCGTTCTCAAGTACGCCAAAAGCTTCGCGAGCAAGCTTCGCTCCTTGTATGTTGACCCTGATTCCAACGAGAGAGGTTACGCTCAAGGATTC
>NZ_JASBRE010000018.1 GCF_029960815.1 Pseudomonas sp. AL03 | reverse complement strand
TCAGGATCGCCCTCGCTGAAGCCCACCAGCACTTCCATGCCGACTCGCGGGATCAGCACGCTGCCATAGCGGTCATTTGCCCAACCAGCGGCAACTCGTAGCCATTCCAGGCGCGACGCGGGTGTTCGGTCAGGTCGATGAAATGGCCGCTGCGCATGACGCTCTGATCGCTGCGCCCATGGGCTTGCCGGTAATCGGCGCGATGGCGCTCCAGCGTTCGCTTGGCCAGATGTTTACCGCGATCACGCTCAGTGAAAAGCCCTGGGAAGGCGTAGTCCTCCAGATGGGGCAGTTGCGGGCTCTTGCTCTCGCTATCCAGTTGCAGGCGCGGTTTTTCGAAGTCGTAATCCCGGCGGCTGACGTGGGTGGTGCGGGTTTCCAAGCTTATCTGGAAGCGATAAATTACAGAGGTTTGGGCGACCATACCGCTGCCCTGGGCATACGCCGTCGGGAACTTGGGTTTCGGGAAAACCGTCTGATCATCGCCGAACACCAACACATGCCCTGAGGCACTGTGCTGAAAATGAAAGTGCAGACCTTCTTCCTCGCACAGCCGTTGAATGAAGTGCAGGTCTGACTCGGTGTATTGAACGCAGTAGAGTCGTGGCCGGTACTCTGCGTTGAGTTGGAAACGCCAGGTATCCGCTTGGATTCCGTGGTCGGCCAGTACTTTGCCGATGATCTGCGGCACGCTCAGGTGCTGAAAAATACGTTGGTTGTGGCGATGCGCGAGATAGGCGAGGCGGGGTGCCAGGGTGATTTGATAGTGGGTCAGGCGTTTGCCCGAGTCACCTTGGGCGACTCGATAGACATGGCCATGAAGGCCGGAATTGTCAGGGCCGAACGTCAGAAATGCCGGGCGATGCAGCAGCGACTCGAGATCTAGATCGGGGCGCTCGCTGACCAGTTCGAGTTTGACTTCGTAGGGCTGGTTAAGCGCTTCCCTGGCACGGAATTCGAGGACCTGAAGGTCGTAGGAAAACCCTGCAATGTCGAGTGTGAAAACAACTTCGTTCGCCGTAGAGAACATCCGCGCATCCCTGTGTTTTTAAGGCACAGGACTTTGCGTGAATCAACGAGTTGGCGAAGTCAGTCGATTCGATATCCGTTGTAGGACATGTCCGTGAAGCAGAATCGCAGCCGGGATGGCGACCTTTTCTGACAGTTACTTCGGATAAAGCGGCGGCAATCCACTATCACCCACCGGGTCCTGAACCCGCTCGGCAATCGGAATCGCCTTGATCGCCCGCCACAGATCGTCACCTTGCCAATGCTGGCCGGTTTCGCTGTAGAGCGCGCCGTTCAAGCCGTCGAGGGCGTCGGACAGCGGTACAAAACGCGCCGCCATATCGGCCAGGGTTTCCGGTTGTTGCCGGGCCCAGGCGTCGAGGGCCTGGCGGGTGGCGTGGGAATCGTTGGCCTGACAGGCACGCTTGAGGTCGTCGAGCACGGTGCGCGGGCTCGGTCCGGTCTGCGCCGCGCGCAGGATCGCCGGTTGCCAGCGGGCGCGCCACCAGAGACCGAAGCCCAGCAGGGTGGTGCAGGCCAGGATCAGCGTGCTGAATTTCCACCACCGGAGGGCTTCGTTGCCGGCAGCGGAAAGGACTTGAGGCGTGCCGGCCGGGGTGTCGACCATCAGGCTCGGATTGTTCGCCACTGGCAAGGTTCGGGCCGGCAGGCTGCTGTGTTCCAGGTGGTCCTCGAAGGTGTTCCACCAGACTACTTCAACCGCTGGCAACTCGATTGCGCCGCTACGCGTCGGCACCAGGGCTTCACGGTCTTCACGACTGCCGACCAGGCCTCGCTCGCTGTTCTGGTTGCCCAGCACCGGTTGATCCGGGTAGCGCCGCAAGCCGTTGACGTCGGTGGCGGGCAGTGGTGGCAATTGCGAACTGGCCAAGCCTTCAGCCTTCACTGTCAGGCTGCGGGTCAAAGAGTCACCCACCTGCGCATGATCCGGTTCCGGGTTCCAGCTTTCGCTCAGGCTGAGGCTACGGGCCGGCAGCCATGGCCTGTCGGCCGGGTACGTGATGGGTTTGGCCTTGACCGTCAGCAGAAGCTCTGAGGAGCTGACCCGCATCAGTTTGCCAGACTTCGGTGCCTGGGTAGCGGCGTCCTGGGCGGGCTGCGCGTCCACGAGTGCGGCATTGAATATCTGCGCTGGAATGATCAGCTCACCGCTGTGTTGCGGGTAGATCGCGTAACGCATTTCGATCACGCCGTGGCGCAGACCATTGATGTCTTTCTCGTAGGTACGCGCCTCGCCCAGTTGTTCGATGCGCACATCGGGGATCTGCAAGGGGGGCAGGCTGCTGTCGTCGTACAGCGACACCGAATGGTAGATGCGCAAGGTCAGGATCGCCTGGGCTTGCACGTACACGCTGTTTTGATCGAGGCTGGCGTCGATGAACACCGGGGGCCGTTTGTTCGGGCTGTCCTGGGTTTCGGTCTCGACCACTTGCACGGTGATTGGCTGGCTCTGTACGTCACCCAGTTGCAGTGACGGAATCACCACGCTGCCGTTTTGCCTGGGCAGCAGGGTGACGATCCAGCGGGTGGTCGCACGGTTGTCGCCGTTCAGGGTGGTCAGTTGGTTGACCTGACGGGTGCCGCGCACTTCGAACAGCGGCTCCAGCGGTGTCAGATCAGGCTTGCCGAACTGCGTCACGTCGGTGGATTCCAGCGTCAGTTCAATCGTCTCGCCGGTGTTCAGGCGACTGCGATCCACACTGGCGACCAGTCCGGCTGCCTGTGCCTGAATGGAGCAGAGCAACAGGGCGGGCAGCAGTGCGAGCAAGAAGGCGGTGAAGCGGGTCATCGAGTTTTTCCCTGATCCTGATGTTGTTGCTGTTCGTACCAGAATTTGCGCCTGAGCAATTCACCCGGGTCGTCCGGGATCTTGCGCAGCCATTGCTCCAGCGCCTGGCGCTGTTCACCATCGATGCTGTCGCTGGCGGGGCGCAACGGTGGTCTGGTGCTTTGTTCGTCTCCCAACTCGCTACCCGGAACTTCATTGGTGCCGGGTTTCGGTGGCGTTTTGTTCGGTTGCTCGGAGTTCGGTGTGGTCTGCTGGGCGTCGGTTTTTGGTTCGCTATTATCTGACGGTTGCGTGGCCGCGCCGGGCGGCGTTTCTTGTGTGGGGGGCTCGGTCTCGTTGCCGGCGTTTTTGTCCGGATCAACCGGCGGCGGTGTGTTTTTCTGCTTGAGCAGTTTTTCCACCAGCGCCTTGTTGGTCTGCGCCGGACGCAAATCCGGTTGACGCTCCAGCGCCTGTTCGTAGGCATCCAGCGCTGCTTCCAGTTCACCGCTTTTGGCCAGGGCGTTGCCACGATTGTAGTGGGCGTGGGCGTCGTTGCCTTCGGCGAACCGCTGGGCGGCGCCGTTGTAGTCGCCGGCTTCGTAGAGCGCTATACCTTGCCATTGTCGATCGTCGAAATGCTGCGCAGCCTCGGCCGAGTGTTTCTGCCTGAGCAAGAGCAAACCCTGTTGGTCGGGTCGCAGCCACAAATCTTCGAAGTCGAAGGCATAACTTGGTTGTGGCACCAGCAATAGCAGTGGCAGGCAGAACAGCCAGCCGCGACGGCCGGCGCAGGCGGCCAGCAGCAACAGCGGCAGCAACAGCCAGTAACCCTGATCGGCCCACGTGTCGAGACGCAGGGTGTGGCCGTCGTTGCGCAGCGTGCTTGGGCCCTCGAGCAAGCCGAGGGCGCGCAGGTCGGCATCGTCCAGGCGTGCATGGCGATAGCGTCCGTCCAGGTCATTGGCAAAGGTTTTCAGGCCGGGCTCGTCCAAATGTGGCACCAAAATTGCGCCCTGGTCGTCCTTGAGAAAGCTGCCATCTTCCTGGGTGATCGGCGCCCCTTCGGCAGTGCCAACACCGAGCATCAGAAATTGCGTCGATTTACCGTCCAGCACCTGCCGGATCCCTTGACGTTCCTGTTCGGTCAAGGTTGAACCGATCAACAGGATCCGGCCGTCGCCGAGGGCGCCCTGATCCAGCAGCTCAAGGGCCTTGGCCACCGCCAGATCGGCGCGATGGCCCGCCTCGGGCATCAGCGAAGGCTTGAGAGCATCCAATAGATTGCGGCTGGTCGACAGGTCATCCGACAGCGGCACCAACGTGTGAGCGCTGCCGGCGTAGACGACGATCGCGGTCTGGGCGTCGCTGCGACTCTGCAGCAGGTCGAACAGCTTGCGCCGGGCCTGTTCAAGCCGGTTGGGTGGCGCGTCAGTGGCGAGCATTTCCGGGGTCAGCTCAAGTACCACGACCAGCGGGTCGGCGGGTTTCTGACTGGATTGCTCGACACGCTCCCAGCTCGGCCCGAGCAGCGCCAGAACGGTCAACACCCAGGCACAGCCAAGGATGACCCACGGCAATTTGCTGTCGCGACCGCTGCCACCACTGAGCAACGCCGCATGGAAGGCCGGTGGCAAAATCATCTGCCAGCGCCCGGCGCGCTTCTGTCGATGCCAGAGTTGCCAGATCAACCAGCCGAGCAACGGCAACAACAGCAGCCACCAGGGGCGGAACCAGTACGGCCAAAGCGCACTCATCGGCGTCTCCGCAGACGCAGGCGTTTAAGCCGCTGGCGCCAGTCGGGCAATTGCGTTTGCAGAAGATCCTTGGTGAACAGTCGCCGCAACGGGTTGTCCGGCCAGCGCTCGCGAACCACCAGCAGCATGCTCAACAGTAACGCCATCGCCAAAGGCCAGTGGTACAGCGCTTGTGCCGGGCGAGCCTGAGTCGGTTGTTGGGTCACGGGTTCCAGTTTGTCGAGGGTGCCTTTGATCGCTTGCAGTTCCTTGTCATCGTGGGCGCGAAAATACTGGCCGCCCGTGGGTTCGGCGATCGCCTTCAAGGAGGCTTCATCGAGGTCGAGGCTCGGGTTGACCCCCAGGAAACCCAACGTGCCGCTTTGCTCCGGATCGGCGCCGATACCGATCGGGTAGATTTTTACGCCTTCATTAGCCGCCAGGCGCGCCGCCGTGAGCGGGTCGATTTCACCACCATTGTTGGCGCCGTCAGTGACCAGAATCAGTACGCGGCTTTGTGCCGGGCGCTGGCGCAGGCGTTTGAGGGCCAGGCCGATAGCATCGCCGATGGCGGTGTTCTTGCCGGCGATGCCGATCCGCGCTTCGTCGAGCCACACGCGCACCGTGTGCCGATCGAACGTCAGCGGTGCTTGCAGATACGCCCGGCTGCCGAACAGGATCAGCCCGACGCGATCGCCCTCACGACTTTCGAGGAAGTCACCGAGCAAGTGTTGAACCAGTGTGAGTCGACTGACGTCTTCGCCCTGCCATTGCATGTCGGGAAAATCCATGGAGCCGGACACGTCGACCGCCACCAGCAGATCGCGACCGCTGGCGGCAATCGGCAGCGGTTCGCCGAGCCATTGCGGGCGCCCAGCGGCGATCAGTAACAACAGCCACAGCAGAATGAAAGGCGCTTGTTGACGCCAGGCCGGCAGGTTGGCCCGGGCGCGGCGGCGGGCGAGGCCTTCGAGGTCACTGAGGAAGCTGACTTTGAGCGCCGGCTCGCCACTGTCGGCGACCGGCAGCACGACGCGCATCAGCCAGGGCAGCGGCAGCAGGGCAAAGATCCACGGCCAGGCGAACTCAAACATGCTTACGAATCCAGGTGTCGACGGCTTGGGTCAGGCCGGCGATGGCCTTGTCGTCGAGTTTGCATTCGGGTTTGTAGGCGCCTTCGACCAGCACCATCCAGCGGGTCAGACCGGCGGCCGGGCAGCGATTGTCGAGGAATGCCAGCCATTTGCGACCATTGAGGGTGTGGCTCTGGCTGTAGGGATAGTGGTTGCGGCACAGGCGTTTGAGCAAACCGTTGAGTTGCTGCAACCAGGCGCCGGCCGGAGCGCCGTCGTAGGGTTTGGGCATCCGTGCCAGTTCGGCCAGCGCGGCGAGGCGCACCGGGTCCAGCGGTTGTTCGGCGCGCACGATTGGGTGTTTGTTCGTAAAGAAGCGCCTGGCCTTCCACAGACCGAAACCAATGAGTGGCAGTAACAACAGCAACAGCCACCAGCCCGGTGCCGGTGGCCAGAATTCGATCGGTGGCGGGGAGATCAGTGGTTGCAGTTGATCGAGGCTGCTCATCGACCTTTCCCCGGTTTCTGTGGGTTCAGGTACTCGCGCAGTTGCTCGACCATCTCACTCTGCGTGCTCAAGGGCATCAGCAAAACCCGCAGCTTCTGCGCCAGCAGTTCCCAGCGAGCGATGCGCGCTTCGGCCTGGGCGCGATAGGTCTGGCGCAGCTCGAAATTGAGGGTGTCGAGTTCCAGTTGCGCCCCGCGTTCGGCGAAGCGTAAAAGCCCGGCGGCGGGCAGGGCGTGATCCAGTGGATCGGACACCGGCAGCAGCAACAGATCGCAATGCCGCGACAACAGGCTCAACTGTTGTTCGGCGCCCTCCGTCAGGGTGCGTTCGTCGCAGATCACGATCACCAGACTGCCGGGACGCAGTACTTCCCGGGCCCGACGCAGGGCAATGTTGAAGGCGTCCCGGTCCGGCTCGCTTTCCGTGTGCAGAGACTGATTGACCCGCACCATACGGTTGAGAAACTGCAGCAGGCTCTGTTTGCTGCGTCGTGGCTTGATTTCATAGTGCTCATTGTTGCCGAATACCAGTCCGCCGACCCGATCGTTATGACCCAGTGCGGCCCAGCCAATCAGGCTCGCGGCCTGCGCAGCGAGCACTGATTTGAACATCAGCCCCGAGCCGAAAAACAGTCGGCGACTTTGCTCGACCATGATAAAAATCGGCCGCTCGCGCTCTTCATGGAACAGCTTGGTATGGGGTTCCTGGGTGCGGGCGGTGACGCGCCAGTCGATGCTTCGCACGTCGTCGCCGGCCTGATAGACCCGTACCTGATCGAAATCCACCCCGCGTCCGCGCAGTTTGGAATGGTGCAGGCCAATCAGCGGGCTGCGCTGGCTCGGTGTGGAAAACAGTTGCACTTCACGCACGCGATGGCGCATCTCGATCAGCTCGGCGAGGCTGACACGGATGCCCGGCTCGGGCGGCAGGATGGCGTTCATCGGGGTCAAGCGACGGCTACGACGTCGAGAATCCGCTGGACCACCCGGTCCTGGTCGATGCCCGCGGCTTCGGCTTCAAAGGAAAGAATGATGCGGTGACGCAGCACATCGAACAGCACCGCTTGAATGTCTTCCGGGCTGACGAAGTCGCGACCCGCCAGCCAGGCATGGGCCCGGGCGCAACGGTCGAGGGCAATCGAGCCGCGCGGGCTGGCGCCGTAGGCGATCCACTCGGCCATCTCTGGGTCGAACTTGGCCGGGGTGCGCGTGGCCATGACCAGTTGCACCAGGTATTCCTCCACGGCGTCGGCCATGTACAAGCCGAGGATTTCCTTGCGCGCGGCAAAGATCGCCTGCTGACTGACCCGGCGCTCGGGTTTGGTTTCGCCGTTCAACGCTTCGCCCCGGGCCTGTTGCAGGATCCGCCGTTCGACGGCGGCGTCAGGGAAGCCAATTTTTACGTGCATCAGAAAGCGGTCGAGCTGCGCTTCGGGCAGTGGATAGGTGCCTTCCTGCTCGATCGGGTTTTGCGTGGCCATCACCAGAAACAGCGGCGACAGCTCGTAAGTACTGCGCCCGACGCTGACCTGGCGTTCGCCCATGGCTTCGAGCAGGGCGGATTGAACCTTGGCCGGGGCGCGGTTGATTTCGTCCGCCAGCACCAGATTGTGGAAGATCGGGCCTTGCTGGAACACGAAACTGCCGGTTTCCGGGCGATAGATTTCCGTACCGGTGATGTCGGCGGGCAGCAGGTCGGGGGTGAACTGGATGCGATGGAACTGTGCTTCGATGCCTTCGGCAAGTTCTTTGATGGCCTTGGTCTTGGCCAGGCCCGGAGCGCCCTCGACCAGCATGTGGCCGTCGGCGAGCAAGGCGATGAGCAAGCGCTCGATGAGTTTTTCCTGGCCGAGAATCTGCGTTGAAAGAAAGGTTCGCAGCGCTAGCAGCGCTTCACGATGTTCCATCGATGACTGTTCCTGGAAAGGGTGACCGAAGACGTTCGAATAACGCCAGGGCTGGGGGCGTTACTTTAATCCATCGCAGGGGGCGGCGACTAACGGCATTTTGTGCAAAGTGCGGGAATAGGCGGGCGAAATTGTTGGAGATTTGTAGGGACGGGGTATTGCGGTGTTCTTTCGGACGCCTTCGCGGGCAAGCCTCGCTCCTACAAGTATTGGTTCAGACGCAATATCGCGACCGCCTCGGTACTGTAGGAGCGAGGCTTGCCCGCGAAGGCGCACGCTCAGACACCATCAAAGTTCGCTGATATAGGTGCCAGTACCCTTGAGAATGTTCTGCAACGTTTCTTCCACTTCCGCCAGATCACTTGCATCAGTGCTGTGAATGATTTCCAGCGAATCATCACCATTGAGCGCATCGGCGTCAGCGGCGGCGATTTCGATTAGCAGGCGGGTAGAGCTGAGGGTGACTTTCACGCCGTCCAGCGTCGAAGGCTCGCCGTCGAGGGTGATGTCCAGCGCGTCCTCGTCCGGGTAGCGGGTCATCAGGAACATGTCGCCCTGATCGCTGTGGCAGCAGAGCATGGCCATGTTGTCTTCTTCGTCGTCGCACGGGTTGACGATCAAGAGGGCGGTGGTCATTTGCATGGGGAATTCCTGGCTCGACGAGCATTGTGAAGACGAACAAAGGGCGATTCTGCCAGCAGACGGGAATTTCTGCTCGCCTGAGTGTCAGAGGATGTGTCGTGAACATCCGGGGTGTTGCTGGTCATTTCTGGTATGGATGTGCCGCAAAACCGGGCTTAACCCCCCCGTTTTGCCGCACGGCTGCTAGTGTTGTCCCAGGCACATGCCGCGAGTTACGTGCCGATGACCGAATATGTCGCAGCGCTGCAAGCACGGGCCTTGCCGCACTCGTTAAGCTGCGCAACGGATGAGCACCTGTAAAGACATTGCGCGATACATGGCCCAGTCGTTTTTGCAGATGCCCATTCTATGGAAGGTGAATGTGACCTGAGTGTCTCGTCCAGCTTCACCCACCTGTCATCCTGTTTCCTCTGCCCGAGAATCAGGAACAGGGTAACGGATCACCCCGAAAGGGGTTTGCACGCGACGCTTCCATCAATAACAAGCCCAAGCGGAGTACCACAGATGGCGTTCTTCACCGCAGCCAGCAAAGCCGACTTCCAGCACCAACTGCAAGCGGCACTGGCGCAGCACATCAGTGAACAGGCACTGCCACAAGTGGCGCTGTTCGCGGAACAATTTTTCGGCATTATTTCCCTGGATGAGCTGACCCAGCGTCGGTTGTCCGACCTCGCCGGCTGTACCCTCTCTGCGTGGCGCCTGCTTGAGCGCTTCGATCACGCGCAACCGCAAGTGCGCGTCTACAACCCTGACTACGAACGCCACGGCTGGCAGTCGACCCACACCGCGGTCGAAGTACTGCACCACGACCTGCCATTTTTGGTGGACTCGGTGCGTACCGAGCTGAACCGTCGCGGCTACAGCATCCACACCCTGCAAACCACTGTGCTGAGCGTGCGTCGCGGCAGCAAGGGCGAGTTGCTGGAAATCCTGCCGAAAGGCACCCAGGGCGACGACGTTCTGCAAGAGTCGTTGATGTACCTGGAAATCGACCGTTGCGCTAACGCGGCCGAACTCAATGTCCTGAGCAAAGAGCTGGAACAGGTTCTCGGTGAAGTCCGCGTCGCGGTCGCCGATTTCGAGCCGATGAAAGTCAAGGTCCAGGAAATCCTCACCGGCCTGGACACCAGCCAGTTTGCTGTCGACGCCGAAGAAAAAGCCGAAATCAAAAGCTTCCTGGAATGGCTGGTGGGCAACCACTTCACCTTCCTCGGTTATGAAGAGTTCGTGGTTCGCGATGAAGCCGATGGTGGCCACATCGTCTACGACCAGGACTCCTTCCTCGGCCTGACTAAACTGCTGCGCACCGGCCTGACCTACGATGACCTGCGCATCGAAGACTACGCCGTGAACTACCTGCGCGAACCGACGCTGCTGTCGTTCGCCAAGGCTGCGCACCCAAGCCGTGTACACCGTCCGGCTTACCCGGATTACGTGTCGATCCGTGAAATCGACGCCGACGGCAAGGTCATCAAGGAATGCCGCTTCATGGGCCTGTACACCTCGTCGGTGTATGGCGAGAGCGTGCGGGTCATCCCGTACATCCGTCGCAAGGTCGAAGAAATCGAACGTCGTTCCGGCTTCCAGGCCAAGGCTCACTTGGGCAAGGAACTGGCGCAGGTGGTTGAAGTGCTGCCGCGCGACGATCTGTTCCAGACCCCGGTGGATGAGCTGTTCAGCACCGTGATGTCGATTGTGCAGATCCAGGAACGCAACAAGATTCGCGTGTTCCTGCGTAAAGACCCGTACGGCCGCTTCTGCTACTGCCTGGCCTATGTGCCGCGTGACATCTACTCCACCGAAGTGCGCCAGAAGATCCAGCAAGTGCTGATGGATCGCCTGAAAGCCTCGGACTGCGAGTTCTGGACCTTTTTCTCCGAATCCGTGCTGGCCCGTGTGCAACTGATTCTGCGCGTCGATCCGAAGAACCGTCTGGACATCGATCCGGTTCTGCTGGAAAAAGAAGTGGTACAAGCCTGCCGCAGCTGGCAGGACGACTACGCCAGCCTGGTCGTCGAAAGCTTCGGCGAAGCCCATGGCACCAACGTGCTGGCAGATTATCCGAAAGGCTTCCCGGCCGGTTACCGCGAGCGTTTCGCAGCCCACTCGGCTGTGGTCGACATGCAGCACTTGCTGAGCCTGAGCGAAAAAAATCCACTGGTGATGAGCTTCTATCAGCCACTGGGTCAGGTATCCGGTCAACGCGAGCTGCACTGCAAGCTGTATCACGCCGATACGCCGCTGGCGCTGTCCGATGTGTTGCCGATCCTGGAAAACCTCGGCCTGCGCGTGCTGGGTGAGTTCCCGTATCGCCTGCGTCACAACAATGGCCGCGAGTTCTGGATTCACGATTTCGCGTTCACTGCCGCTGAAGGCCTGGAACTCGACATCCAGCAACTCAACGACACCTTGCAGGATGCGTTCGTCCACATCGTGCGCGGGGATGCCGAGAACGATGCGTTCAACCGTCTGGTGCTGACCGCCGGTCTGCCATGGCGCGATGTTGCGCTGCTGCGTGCCTACGCCCGGTACATGAAGCAGATTCGCCTGGGCTTCGATCTGGGTTACATCGCCAGCACCCTGAACAACCACACCGACATCGCTCGCGAGTTGACCCGGTTGTTCAAAACCCGTTTCTACCTGGCCCGCAAGCTCGGTACTGACGATCTGGAAGACAAGCAGCAACGTCTGGAACACGCGATTCTGGCTGCTCTGGACGATGTCCAGGTGCTGAACGAAGACCGCATCCTGCGTCGCTACCTGGACCTGATCAAGGCCACCCTGCGGACCAACTTCTACCAGACCGACGCGCACGGTCAGAACAAGTCCTACTTCAGCTTCAAGTTCAACCCGCACCAGATCCCGGAGCTGCCAAAGCCTGTACCGAAGTTCGAAATCTTCGTTTACTCGCCTCGCGTCGAAGGCGTGCACCTGCGCTTCGGTAACGTTGCTCGTGGCGGTCTGCGCTGGTCCGACCGCGAAGAAGACTACCGCACCGAAGTCCTGGGCCTGGTAAAAGCCCAGCAAGTGAAGAACTCGGTCATCGTGCCGGTCGGCGCCAAGGGCGGCTTCCTGCCGCGTCGCCTGCCATTGGGCGGTGGTCGGGACGAGATCGCGGCCGAGGGCATCGCTTGCTACCGCATCTTCATTTCGGGCCTGTTGGACATCACCGACAACCTGAAAGACGGCGTGCTGGTACCGCCGGCCAACGTCGTGCGTCATGACGACGATGACCCATACCTGGTGGTTGCTGCGGACAAGGGTACTGCGACCTTCTCCGACATCGCCAACGGTATCGCCATCGACTACGGCTTCTGGCTCGGCGATGCATTCGCATCGGGCGGCTCGGCCGGTTACGACCACAAGAAAATGGGCATTACCGCCAAAGGCGCGTGGGTGGGCGTACAACGTCACTTCCGCGAGCGCGGCATCAATGTCCAGGAAGACAGCATCACGGTGGTCGGCGTCGGCGACATGGCCGGTGACGTGTTCGGTAACGGCTTGTTGATGTCCGACAAGTTGCAACTGGTCGCAGCGTTCAACCACCTGCACATCTTCATCGACCCGAATCCTGCGCCTGCCAACAGCTTCGCCGAGCGTCAGCGCCTGTTCGACCTGCCGCGTTCGGCCTGGTCGGATTACGACACCAGCATCATGTCCGAAGGCGGCGGGATCTTCTCCCGTAGCGCGAAAAGCATCGCGATTTCCCCGCAGATGAAAGAGCGCTTCGACATTCAGGCGGACAAGCTGACCCCGACCGAACTGCTGAATGCCTTGCTCAAGGCCCCGGTGGATCTGTTGTGGAACGGCGGTATCGGCACTTACGTCAAAGCCAGCAGCGAAAGCCACGCCGATGTCGGCGACAAGGCCAACGATGCACTGCGCGTGAACGGCAACGAGCTGCGCTGCAAAGTCGTGGGCGAGGGCGGTAACCTCGGTATGACCCAGCTGGGTCGTGTCGAATTCGGCCTCAATGGCGGCGGTTCCAACACCGACTTCATCGACAACGCCGGTGGTGTTGACTGCTCCGACCACGAAGTAAACATCAAGATCCTGCTGAACGAAGTGGTTCATGCCGGCGACATGACCGAGAAGCAACGTAACCAATTGCTCGGCAGCATGACCGACGAAGTCGGCAACCTGGTGCTCGGCAATAACTACAAGCAGACTCAGGCCCTGTCCCTGGCGGCCCGTCGTGCCTTGCCGCGGATTGCCGAATACAAGCGTCTGATGAACGATCTTGAAGGCCGCGGCAAGCTGGATCGCGCCATCGAGTTCCTGCCGGCTGAAGAAGCGATGAACGAGCGCATCGCGGCAGGCCATGGTCTGACCCGTGCCGAGCTGTCGGTGCTGATCTCCTACAGCAAGATCGACCTCAAGGAAGCGCTGCTCAATTCCCAGGTGCCGGACGACGACTACCTGACACGCGACATGGAAACCGCTTTCCCGCCGACCCTGGTGAGCAAGTTCTCCGATGCCATGCGCCGTCACCGTCTGAAGCGCGAAATCGTCAGCACCCAGATCGCCAACGATCTGGTGAACCACATGGGCATCACCTTCGTTCAACGACTCAAAGAGTCGACCGGCATGAGCCCGGCGAATGTGGCGGGTGCCTATGTAATTGTTCGGGATATCTTCCACCTCCCGCACTGGTTCCGCCAGATCGAAGCCCTGGATTACCAGGTTTCAGCCGACGTACAACTGGAGTTGATGGACGAGCTGATGCGTCTGGGCCGTCGCGCTACGCGCTGGTTCCTGCGCAGCCGTCGTAACGAGCAGAATGCTGCCCGTGACGTCGCGCACTTCGGTCCACACCTGGCAGCGCTGGGCCTCAAGCTCGACGAACTGCTGGAAGGCCCGACCCGCGAAGGCTGGCAGACCCGTTATCAGGCCTACGTTGCGGCTGGCGTTCCTGAGTTGCTGGCGCGCATGGTTGCAGGCACCACTCACCTGTACACCTTGCTGCCGATCATCGAAGCGTCCGACGTGACCGGCCAGAACGCAGCAGACGTCGCGAAGGCTTACTTCGCCGTCGGCAGCGCGCTGGACATCACCTGGTACCTGCAACAGATCAGCGCTCTGCCGGTTGAAAACAACTGGCAGGCCCTGGCCCGTGAAGCGTTCCGCGATGACGTCGACTGGCAACAACGTGCGATCACCATCTCGGTCCTGCAACAGGGCGACGGTACCCAGGACGTGGAAACTCGTCTCGAACTGTGGATGGAAGAGCACGAAGGCATGATCGAACGTTGGCGCACCATGCTGGTAGAAATCCGTGCCGCCAGCGGCACTGATTACGCCATGTATGCGGTGGCCAACCGTGAGTTGCTGGATCTGGCGTTGAGCGGTCAAGCGGTAGTGCCTGCCACTGTCGCTGCCGCTGTCAGCGTCGAGCTGGAGCCGGCTGCCTGATCAGGCGCTGAATGAAGAAAGCCCCGCATTGAGAGATGCGGGGCTTTTTTGTCTGATATTTTTGTGACGTTTTGTCGGGCCTCTTCGCGGGCAAGCCTCGCTCCTACAAAGAACTATGCAGTCCCTGTAGGAGCGAGGCTTGCCCGCGAAGAGGCCATCAGCCTTAGTACAACTTCTGGTTTGCTGAGCTATCGATCATCGACAACTTATCTGTCGGCCTGGTCAATAAATTACTGAGCGACAGGTCAAACTTCTGCACAGCCCTGACGTGCACATTCTGTTGTAAAAGCCCGAATGGATAGTTCAGGGCTTTTTATGTATGGCTGTACGTTCAGCTATCAGTTTTCCAGCGGGATCAACACTTTCTCGTCGGGGGACAACACCATAAACACCAACAGTTTGGCTGGCTTGGTTGCACTGGCATTTTTCGAGACCAGATGTTCCGAGCCGGCCGGTTCATACCAATACTCGCCGGTCTTGTAGGTCTTCGGTTGCTCGCCTTTCACTTGTGAAACGATCGATCCAGAAATCACGTAGGCCATTGCCGTGCCTTCGTGTTTGTGGGCGATGGAGGACTGCCTCGGCTCGTAGTCGACCTCGATCATCAACGCCTTTTTGCCCGGGACGTTCTTCAGTACTTCGTCCTGCAGGATCGTGACTTTTTCCGAGGGGTCGTGGGCGAATGCCGCGGCTGAAACGGTCAAGGCCAGGACAGCCAGGGGGGCAGCACAGAAGCGCATAGCTTGCATGGTTCATCACCTGCGGTAGTTAGTCGTCAGGGACTACGTTAGTCCGCAAGTCGGGGCATTCAAACAGCCAATTTTCGGGAAGCTGAGGGGACCAATATCTGCGGCCAAAAAAAAGATCGCAGCGTCCGGCGGTTCTTGCAGAGGTACCCATTGCCCTGTAGGAACCGCCGAAGGCTGCGATCTTTTAATCTTGTTTTAGCGGATCGGAAAGCTGTTGAAGTCCACGGCATTCGCCAATTGGTTGTCGATCAGACCGATAAAACCTTGTACTTCAGGGCAGTTGAAATGCATGTGCATGGCCGCTTCCGATTGCCAGCGGGCGCTGACAGTCCAGCGGTTGTCGTCCTCGGGGCAGCGGTCGACCATATAGGAATCACAGCCCGGTAGTTCGCGCAGGGTATCGACAATCTTTTGCAGTTGTTTACCCAGTTCATCCGAGCGGCCGGCGACGGCCTGCACCTTTACGGTATTGATCACTTCGTAGGACATTGCTCACACTCCTGAATCAGGCCGGACGATTCCTGCTCATTGAGGGATAACGCTCATGCAGGATAGGCCTGCACTTCCGGACCACCAATAGCCAATTGCCGGATAAAAACGCAGACCAATCTGTCAGGCGACCTGCTGCAAAATGTCCCGCAAGCGGTCCAGGGCAATGTCGATGTCCAGGGTTTCGATGGCGCCAAAACCCAGGAAAAGCCCGGCCTGCGGCGCTTGCTGGTAGAAAAAACTATCGATGGGGTAGAGCCCGACTTCGACTTTTTTTGCCAATTCGATTACCAATGGAATATCGATAGGCACTTTGCACATAACCACCATGTGGAACCCGGCTGTGGTGGGGACAGCCTCGAGCCACGGGAAAAGGTCGCCGGCCATGCGCGCGAGGATTCGTTCGCGGCGTCCGGCATAGATTGTATGGCAGCGCCGAATGTGCTTGAGCAGGCAGCCTTCGGCGATGAACTTGGCCAGCGCCCATTGGGGCAGGGTGGAGGTGTGCAGGTCAGTGAGCTGCTTGGCCCGAATGACCGCTTCGAGAATCGCCGGCGGCAGGATCGCATAACCCAGCCGCAGCGCCGGCAGCAGGGTTTTCGAAAAGGTCCCGACGTAGGCGACGATCCCGCGTTCGTCCATGCTTTGCAGCGAGTCGGTGGGCCGGCCTTCGTAGCGGAATTCGCTGTCGTAATCGTCCTCGATGATGATCGCGCCCAACTCATGGGCCCG
Organism: Pseudomonas sp. AL03; assembly: GCF_029960815.1. Taxonomy (GTDB): domain Bacteria; phylum Pseudomonadota; class Gammaproteobacteria; order Pseudomonadales; family Pseudomonadaceae; genus Aquipseudomonas. The sequence continues at coordinate 119,365 of NZ_JASBRE010000018.1, read as the reverse complement.
CTCCAGCAGCGCAACCCGGCGCGCCTGGCTCATCGGCATACCGAGCGGGAACTGGTGAGACGGGGTGACGTAAATCAGCCGGGTGCCGAGGGGGATCTTGTCCACCTGTATGCCTTGCTCATCCACCGGGACGCCGATCACCGTGGCGCCGTGGGTACCGAACAATAGGCGTGCGGGCGGATAGCCGGGGTCTTCCATGGCAACAATGCTGCCAGGGCGCGTGAGCACCCGGGAGATCAGGTCCAGCGCCTGTTGCGCGCCGTTGCACACCACCACGTCTTCGTCCTGGCAATTGACCCCGCGAGAAAACGCGATGTGCCGGGCGATCGCGTTGCGCAGCGCCGGCAGCCCCTCGGGCAGGCTGTAGAAACCCTTGGAAGCGGCGATCTGGCGCAAGGCGTGAGAGGTGCAGCGCCGCCAGTCATCCTGGGGAAACTGGCCCTTGCTGGTGGCGCCGCCGATGAAGTCGTAGCGCAACGAGCCTTCCAGCGTCGGATGGCGCAGAAACACCGGCAGGTTGCGCCAGGACTCGATGACCTCGGCACTGGCCAGTTCCGAATGGCTCTGCTTACGGGTGACTTTCGCGGTCCGGGCGTTGACGTAGGTGCCTTTGCCGATGACCCCGGTGAGGAAGTTTTCGTAGGTCAGTTGTGTGTAGGTGTCGGAAATGGTCTTGCGGGAAATGCCCAGTTGTTCAGCCAGTAAACGACTGGGCGGGAGCTGCGTCCCGGCTGCCAGACGGCCGGATTCGATGGCGCTGCGCAGTTGGTTGTACAACTGGCCTGCCAGGTCCTTGCGACCGTTGATGACAACGTGAAGTTCCATACCGGCGAGGCTCCTGGGGCGATTGAGGCGCGTGTGCGTCGCGCCAGATTACCCGCATGAGCGCCTGCGCAGAAGTTGCGTGGGCGAAAAACCTCCAATTGGTCTGGTGGCTCAGTGGTCAACGGGTATTTCGCAGAATTGGATCTGTAACGCCAGCGCATCAACGCCTACCTTGAGGGGCACACATCCGATCCACGAGGTCACTCCATGAACGCCCGCCTGGATTACTACAGCGCATCGCCCAAAGCGATGAAAGCGATGATTGCCATGGAGGCCTTGACCAGCAACCTCAGCATCGAGCCAGCCTTGCTGCATTTGATCAAGATTCGCGCCTCGCAGCTCAATGGCTGCGCCTTCTGCACCGACATGCACTCGGTGGATGCCCGGCGACTCGGCGAGACCGACCGCCGTTTGTATTCGATCGTGGTCTGGCGCGACAGCGGCTTCTTCAATGCGCGAGAACGTGCGGCGCTGGCCTGGACCGAAGCCGTCACCTTGCTCTCTGAAAGCCACGTGCCGGACGACGTCTACGCACTGGCCCGAGAGCAGTTCAGCGAAGGCGAGATGGTCGACCTGACCATCGCCGTCACCACCATCAACAGCTGGAATCGCCTGGCGGTGAGTTTTCGGCAAACCCCCGGAGGCTGAATCGATTTTCCACCCCGAGCGTCACATCAGGTTCATAAACGCTGCGCAGGATGAGGCTTTCAAGGATAGATCGACAGGGAGTCAGCGATGCCATTTATAGAAACCACAGGTCGTCAGCGCGTTGCCCAGTACCGCTCGCCCGTAGAAAAAACCTCATCCTGGCGCACACTGGCGGCAGGGATCGATCCGGTACTGGCGCAGTCTTTTCGGGTCAGTGCCCGTTGCGGCTGTTTCATGCAGGCAGCACGCAGTCTAAACATCAAGGCCACCCAGCTGCGCAAACAATTGGCGCAGCTTGAAGCGCAGTTGCAGTGTTCGCTGTTCAGCCATTTAGAGAATGGCGTTGCCCTCAGTTGTGACGGGTTGCAGTTGCAATCGCAGTTGATTGCCTTGGCCAACGAGCGCGACGTGCCGGTGATCGCACAGCCGTTGATTCGCCTGGCCGTCGCCGAATCGACCCTGCATGACATTCTCGGTCGCGACCTGGTTGCTCTCTTGCGGCGCAACGCCAGCGTGCGTCTGGACATCATTACCCTCGACAGCGAACTGTCCCTGCAAGCGGTCAGTGCCGATGTGGTGCTGTGGCTGGCCGGCACCGATTCACCACTGCCAGGACCGAGTTTTGCGGTTAGCGAGCCCCAACGTCTGGCACGGCTCGACTACCTGCCACACATCGCCAAACGTTACTCACGGGTCGCGTCCCGCCCTGACAGCCTCGATGACCTCGCCGATTTCCTGCTGGTGCAATGGCAGCATGACCGTCAGGTCGACAGTTTTCGGCCGTGGAATAGGCTCGTGGACCAGCGCCTGGCCGGGGTGGTGCAGTTGCATTCCTACGAGTTGATGCTGGAGATGATCCGTTGCAGCGCCTGCATTGGCCTGTTGCCCGGATACATCAGCCGCTTCGATCGCGGCCTTGTTGAATTGCCGGGGTTGTTCACTCAGCCGATGCGGCGCCAGGTGTGGATGGCGGTCAATGCTGAATCCGAGGATTCAGCGCAGGTGCAGATGATCGTTGAGCTGATCCAGAACACCTTCAGTGAACGGCGGGAGTGGTTCGAATAACCTTCGGCGGTATAGAGTAAGCGGCCATGTCTGTATCAAGGATGAATCACCCATGCCCGCCACTGATGCTGTCATCTCCCTCGAACGTTTCAACGAATCCCACCTCGACGGCATTACCGCGCTCTACAACGCCCCGGCCATTACCCGGCAGGTGCTGCAAATGCCGTTTCAGTCCACCGAGGTCTGGCGCAAACGCCTGATGCCCGACAACGAGCGTGTGGTGCAACTGGTGGCGCTGCATCAAGGGATGGTCATCGGCAACATTGGCCTGGAGCAGTTTTCGCGGATACGTCGCAGCCACGCCGGTAATCTTGGAATGGGGGTCGCGACGGCGTGGCAGGGCAAGGGCGTTGGCTCGACACTGCTGACGGCGGCGCTGGACATCGCCGACAACTGGATGAACCTGCAACGGGTCGAGCTTTCGGTCTACGCCGACAACGAAGCCGCCATCGGGCTCTACCGCAAGTTCGGCTTCGAAACCGAAGGGCTGTTTCGCGACTACGCCGTGCGTGACGGCGTGCTGGTGGATGCCTTGAGCATGGCGCGCCTGCGTCGCACGCCCAAGGCCGGTTGAGTCACTCGCCCAACGCGAACGCGAACGCCACCGCCGCCTGCGCATGCAGTTCGGTGGTGTCGAGCAAGGGCAGGGCGCTGTGCTCGGGTTTGATCAGCAGGCCGATTTCCGTGCAGCCAAGGATGATCGCCTGGGCGCCGCGCCGCGTCAGTGATTCGATCACCTGCTGATACACCTTGCGTGACGCCTCGCTGATCACCCCGACGCACAACTCGTCATAGATGATCCGGTGGACGGCCTGACGTTCATCGGCCTTCGGCACCAGTACCGTCAGGCCCTTGGCTGTCAGGCGCTCCTTGAGAAAGTCCTCCTCCATGGTGAATGCGGTGCCCAGCAAACCCACCCGCAGCGTACCGGCGTCCAGTGCCGCCTGACCGGCCGGATCGGCGATGTGCAGGAATGGAATCTCGATCGCTGCCTGAATCTGCCCGACCACCTTGTGCATGGTGTTGGTGCACAGCACCACGCACTCGGCGCCACCGGCCTGCAACCGCTGCGCCGCGTCCACCAGAATCGCCGCTGCATCGTCCCAGCGCCCGGCATGTTGAGCCTGTTCGACAGGCCCGAAATCGACGCTGTACATGAGCAATTTCGCCGAACGCAACGGCCCGAGCCGGTCGCGCACCTGCTGGTTGATAAGACGGTAATACTCGGCGCTGGACTCCCAGCTCATGCCGCCGATAAGGCCGATGGTGCGCATGTCGTGCTCCTGTTGATGGCAACCCTTTGTTCAAGCATGCCCTTGCCATGACCCCCAGCCAATACCGTTCACGCTTTTAGTCGTACGCCGGCAGCGCGCATCTGCCATGCTCAAAGTCCGCAACACCGCTTCAACAAAGGAACACCGCAATGGACGACGTACAGCAACTGGGTGAGATGCTTCGCCATTACGCAGAAAGCGAAGCGCACAAGAAGCAACTGTTCGAGTCGCAATCGGCCGTGTGGGCGACGCGCATTGGTGAGCTGTTCGATCAGATCCAGCAATGGCTGGAACCGGTCCAGGCGCCGAATCTGCTTGAGGTGAGCCGCGAAGTGTATGTCGCCTCGGGACCGAGCGTGCCGGCCGAGACGTCGACTTTCAATACCGAGAAGCTGACGATTGTGATAGCCGGTAAACCGGTGGAGTTTGTACCGGATGTGATGGGTGTCGGTGGTCAGATTTCGCTGGCCGTGATGGGCCTGACGGCCGCGCGCTACGGCAGCATTTCGCTGGTGTGCCTGCCGCCGTCCAGTAGCTGGCAATGGCGCAAGACCAATGGGTTGAAAGATCCGGATACGTTTGCGTTCGATGCGAACTTTTTGGCGCAGCAGTTGCAGAGTTTGATTCCTCGCGAGCGCGGTTGAGGTCACTGATCGTTCCCACGCGCAGCAACGAAATGCAGCCCGGGACGCTCTGCGTCCCATTGGAACGCGGAGCGTCCCTTGAGGCATTCCGACCCAAAGCGTGGGAACGATCATTGTGGTTTCAGATGTCGAGGTTGCCCCACCCCGGATTCGCTCCTTCCGGTACAACCGCCTTCACGGTCTTCCCGGTCGCCACCTCCACCCGCCGCGCCACCTCCGGGTCATCGGCAAACGGAATCAGGCTCGCATCCTCCAGGCTCTCAGCTGTCTGATGCTTCAGGCAGTATTCAACCGCCAGCCAAAGCCCCGCCACGCCCAGCACATTCAAAAAGACCTCAATCATCTCAAGCCCCTAGCCTCAAGCAATCTGCGCTTCGCTTTCCGCCATTTCGACGTCCGAAACCCGCACAGTGCGCCAGGTGTTGTACGCCATCAGCAACATGCCACTGAGGAAGAACACCCCGCCGGCGAAGCGCACTACGAAGCCCGGATGGCTGGCCTGCAAGGCTTCAACGAACGAATAGGTCAGCGTTGCCCTCGTCGTTGATCGCGCGCCACATCAGGCCCTGGGTGATGCCGTTGGCCCACATTGAGGCGATGGGGCGCCAGCGTGGACGTGGCCGATGGTCCAGTCGGGCTAGTGGGAGAGGGCGTTGACCGTCTTGATCGCCATCATCGGCCCTTCAAAGGTCGACATCCCGTAGAAGGCCAGGGACAACACCAAAAAGCGCAGGATCGGGTCGGTGCGCAATTTATGCCATGCGCCCGAGAGCGTCATCATGCCGTTGATCATTCCCCCTCAACTCGGTGCCAACAGGATCAGCGACATGGCCATGCCGAGCGACTGCGCCCAGTCCGGCAGCGCGGTGTAGTGCAAGTGGTGCGGGCCGGCCCAGATGTACAGGGTGATCAGCGCCCGATGAGGTGGAAAGCCTCAAGCCGTGGTTTTCACACCTGACGCTGATTGCCCTGGATTTTCCGAGTTTCCGTGATGGCCGCGGTTACAGCCAGGCGTACTTGCTGCGCACTTGATTGGGCTGGACGGGCGAGTTGCGCGCCGTCGGCTGCGCGATCAACTCAGCCACATGCGCCAATGCGGGTTCGACAGCTTCGCGGTGCGTGAGGACAAGTCCGTAGAAGATGCACTCAAGGGGCTGGCCGGGATGAGTGTGCTGTATGGGCGTTCGGTGATTGAGCCTCGGCCGTTGTTCAGACGACGTGAGTAGAACGTCGGTGAGGATGGCGCATCCTGTATAGGAGGATGCGCCGGGCGCTGTCAGTTGATGCGTACCAGGGCTGCTCGGTTGCTTGGTGAAAGCTGATCGATTTCGAGCAGTGTCAGGTTTTTTGGCGCTTCACCGGCCAATGGGTTGCCAAGATTGCCCGCGGCGCCCTCGGGCAGTTTGTACATCGCGCCAGTCAGCGGGTCGACGACCAGCATGCCAATCAAGTTACCGAACACGATGTTGCCCCAGTACCAGCCGCTCATGCTGGTTTCCAGTGTGGCGTTGGCATCGGCATAACCTTCTTTCTTGAAGGTAATGGTGTAGGCCTCGCCCTTGAAGTAGCCACGACCTGAAGGCAGCGTCACGGTATTGGGCGTGGAACCGTTATGTACGATGACACCGGCCTTGTTCGTGATGGTGAAGTTGGCACCGCTTGGGGTGCTCGATACGTTCACCGGGTACTTGCTGTCTCCGGCGATGCTTGCGCAGCCCGAAGTCAGGAGAGTGGCGGCCAGGGCTGTAACGGTGAACAGCGTGCGGAGAGCTTTCATTGTTGATCCTTGAGACCGAGTTTGCCGTCATTGGCCGAGGCACGCTTCATGTGGCCTCGATGTGATTATTGGGACAGATTGCACGGCGCGGACTCTAGCACTAATGGCGGTGCGCCACTATTGGGATTTCGAGTTAATTCGATTGAGTCGCACGCCCGGGAAATGTTGTGTGGTGGTGGAAGGCATTTGTACTGGGTGTGGGGCGGTAACTTTTTCAAGGTGGGTGGCGAATCAGGGTTTGGGTGTACCGCTGTATTTTTATGTTTCGGCATTGCGACTTTCATAGCCCGGGTACGTTTGCCGTCAGGCGCGCGTTCAAGCTCGATGCAGCGTTGCCGGCTGGCCGGCGTCTATCAAATGACGGTTGTGATCTTGTACGGAGATCGATTCACCAGGCCGAGCTGTTGAAATGAAGGTCTGCCTGACGGCAGGCCGTTACCGGCCCGCACACAAAAAAACTGACCCCCTCGGCCAAATCGCCATCGGGTGCCACGGTGATGCGCTGGGTGGATCCCCAACTCGACATCAACCAGTTCACCTGTGTCTACATCGAACCAACCCAGCTCTATCCCAAACCTCAACCGAGCGTGAAAATCCCGCAGGCTACCCTGAACGGAATCACCAATTACTACGATCAAGCGCTAAAGCGTGAAGTGGGTAAAGCCCTGCCGTTAGCCGCGGGCCCTGGCCCGGGTGTGATGGCAGTGCGCGCTGCCATCACTGCCGTGAGCAGCAAGCCTTATGAAGTGATCCCGATCGCCCTGGTGGCAGCGGCGGTGAGCTCAGCCAGTGGCATTCGCGATCAGGATACCGACCTGGCCACTGAAGCGGTGTTCCTTGATGGCGGCAACAACAAAGTCTTGGCCCAGGTTGTGCGCAAAGGCACTGGTAAACCATTGGAAAACGAGTCTCAGGTGATGAAGGCCGATGATGTGAAAGGTGTGATCGATGGCTGGGCTTCTGATCTGCATCAGTCGTTTTTGAAGCTCAAGTCCAAGTAGGTTTCAAATGATCATTCCCACGCTGCGTGGGAATGATCGTGGAAGCGCCGCATCACTCGCTGACTGGTCGCCGTCTGAACGCCGAGCTTGTCACGGAATTCTTCCTGTCACTGCGCGTTGGAAACCAGCGGCAAGACCCACAGATAACGTTGGGCCGCCTGTTGGAAATCCGGCTCGGCGTAGAGCCTGGTGATCGATTCATGGGCCGACCGTTCGCCTTCCATTGCGATCTTGACGATCCGCGGATCAATCTCCTGAGCACCAACGCCGCAACTGACGAACATCGTCATCAGGCTGAAACCGGCTGCGCGAATTGCAACGTGCATATTAAGGCCTCATTCGCCGAAGGTGACGTTGATCCCGGCGAACAGCGTGAACTGTGGCCTGCTGTTTCACCGGTGTTGTAGCTGCCGTTTGGATAGGGGCGTGTGCTGATTCCCTCGTTACTGCGCAATCTCTTTCCTTTCAAAACCTGTAGAACACGTCTGTTGAAGCTAGCAGCTAACGCCGGGTTCGCCAGTCGAAGTGGGGAATACTTCAAACCCGTTGGATGCGATTTGTCAGCGCGCCGACCCTCGATATAAATCCACTCCTATAACTATGTACCGCACCTGACCACCGCCTCATCGACATGCTGTGCCCTACAGACAAGGAGTGACTGTATGGCACAACACACATTTAACGATGGATCTTCAGGGAGCGTTGTCATCAGGTCCGGACCGCCCTCTTCGGGTGGTGGTTCTGGTGGAGATTTCGGTGGCGGCGGTGGGGTTTCAGGCGGATTCGGTAAAACCAACAAGAAAAAGCCAAAAGCCCGAAAGCGGGCCATAGAAGCTGATCGTAAGGCAAGGGAGCAAGCGAGCGCGCAAGCAGCGGCTCAGGCGCAAGCCGCCGCTGCACACATGCAGGAGCAGGCCCGTGTGCAGGCCCTGCATCAACGACTCGCGGGGCTGGCGCAGCGTCATGCCGCCGTAAGAGTTGAGGTAGACCAACGTTTTGCAGCCCGGGCCGCACAACTCGCGCCCGCCCTCGAACAGGAAGTCGTGGCGGCACGACGGCCGCCCAATAGTGACTCAAGCGAGCGATATCACCTTTACACCATCACTACAGACAAAAACGAAGTCGACGGGCTGGTCGCCCGTAGAACCGCAGAACTGAACGCAAAGAACACGGTTGCCCGATCGTTCGATGGGCACGATCCACTCACCCGCACGGTGAACGACTACCAGGTCCGACTGGGGCAATTCGGTGAGGCGCTCAATGACGGCCACCATATTTGGGAAAACGCCTACAACGCGGCCCATGAAGCTCGACTGCTATCGGCACAGATAAGCGCACTCAGCGATAGATCCAATGCACTGGCCAGGCACCACGCCGAGCAGACCATTGTCTGGCGTGAGCGGGAGGCCGTCTGGGAGGCCCAGCGTCAGTTGGACGAGCAGCGTGAAGCGCGAGTTCGGTTCAAGCAGCAGTCTGATGAAGATGTTCGTGTCAAACGGGTCAGGCATGCCAATACGCTGACGGCTCCGGTAACTTCGGTGGCCGCTGGCGGAATGTTTTTGACTCGAGAAAGTGTGTTGGTTGCGCATGACGTCGCCGCTGCACTTGAAAAGGCTGTCCAGGCTGCCATCGACACCCTTATCGATGCCGGGCGCATCGTAGCCAGGACGGGGCCAGTATTTGTCACTGCAATGGTTTATTCGCCAACCCTTGGCAATGGCGAGCTGACCCCCGAGCAACGTCAGCGATTGCTCCAGTCGGTCGGCGTTCCGGCGCAGGCGTTGGGACTTACTGACCGTCAGGCGCTGCAATCAATCGCCAACGCGGGCGGTTCGGTGGAAGTGGCGTACCGGCTCAAACCCGAAGCCGTACCGGAAGGTACCGCGATTATCGTCACCGGCACCGGTGGCGAGGTAGGCGCTCGCGTACCGGTCATCAATGCCGTACTTGACCCGCTGACCGGGGTCTACAGCGCCGAGGTCCCGGGTTCACCGCCACGACTCCTGCAGTTCACACCCGCGTCCACACCTCAGGTGACCACTTCCGGTCAGGCCGGACTGGCGGTGATGACGCCGCAGATCCAGGACATCCCGGCAGGTGTCGACTTGCGCATTCAGGATTGCATCGTTTGCGTGCCGGGTCTGCCGCCGATGTACCTGTCCTTCAATCTACCGCCCATGGGTTCGGGCATCGTCACCGGGACTGGTCAACCTGCTGCGAATGACTGGTGGAAAGCCGCAAGCCAGGCACAGGGTGCGGCCATTCCGGTGCAGATTGGCGACCAGTTCCGGGGTCGGGAAATCAGCTCGTTCGGTGCCTTCGATAGAGCACTGTGGCAAACGGTCGGCGAACACCCTGCGCTTGTTGCCGAATTCGATGAGGTGAACAAAAAACGCGTCGAACAAGGCTTCGCACCCTACGCCCCGAAGAGCACCTGGGTCGGTGAACGGCGTGAATTCGAACTGCGTTATCAGGAGCGGGCAGAACTCGGCGCGAACCCCTTCAAGCTCGACAAAATAAGCATCACCACACCGCAAAGTACCCAAGGCCGGATGGGGATCACGCCGGCAGTTCTACCCTGGCCGATTCGTCCCGTGGGTGGCGGTACCTGGACCCCGTTGGTTCCTCCAGGCATCGAACATCTCGGGCCAACGACCTCGCCGATCACACCGCCGATTCCAGCGGTTTATCCCGGCGCACCGACCCTCCCGGTCCTACCGCAAAACGAGACGTTTCCGGCTGTTGACGAAGGGCAGATCGGTGCCAGTATTCCTGGGTATCCGGGGGATATAGAGTTGCCTTCGCCGGATGTTCTGTTTCTGGATCGGCGCGATGATCCAGGCGTGGCGACCGGGTTTGGACAGTCGGTTTCAGGGATTTGGCTGGGCGCAGCCGCGCGAGAGGAGGGGGCGCCTATTCCTTCGCAGATCGCGGACCAGTTAACAGGGAAGGAGTTTGCTAACTTTCATAGATTCAGAGAGGCATTTTGGAAGGCGGTTGCGGGTGACAAAAGTTTAAGCGATCAATTCAATGCCACAAACTTAAGGTTTATGCGTAAGGGCAGTGCGCCTTTCCCTATCGCAAAAGATCAGCACGGAGGTCGAGTTAAGTTCGAACTCCATCACCGACTAGAGATTGCGCAGGGAGGTGCGGTGTATGACATGGAAAACATTGTCGTGATGACACCGAAACGACATGTTCTTGTGCATAAAGGAGGTAAGCAACTATGAAAAATACTTCACGTCTCGAAGACTATACAGAGTCTGAGTTTCTGGACTTCCTTAAAGAGCTTTTTGATGGAGGGGAGGATTTGACAGCAGATGAGTTTGATAAGTACATGATTGATCGAGTTAAACATTTCGAAACTGTCACCGAACACCCAGACCGCTCAGACGTCATCTTCTACCCCAAGGAAGGCCAGGAGGACAGCCCGGAAGGCATCCTGAAAGAAGTCAAAGAATGGCGCGCATTCAACAACAAACCTGGCTTCAAACCCGAATGACTTGCCACCAATGACTAACTGGCATCTGTTCATAACGAAATGAGCAGGTGCCATTGTCTTCAGCAGTTTGCCCAAGAGACACAAGGAAGAACCAAAGATGGAACTTAAAGCAACTCTCAAGGATTACACCGAGCCGGAATTCCAGGCGTTGGTAAATAGAATCTGGGTCGTCGATCTGCCGAAACGGGACCATGATCGGTTGATCAACCATTTCGACCGGATCGTCGGCCACCCCAAAGGTGCGGACCTGTTTTTTTACCCTGACGACCAAGTCAATACGAATGGTGCTGGATCGATTGTCTTTTTCGTCAAGAATTGGCATCGCAAACGGGGTATGGCGGCGTTTAAGGACGAGAATGTTTCCGTATCGGCTCCACCGGTACAGCTAAGCGATGTCGCCCGGAGTCTGGCAGAAGTACAAGAAATCGCCGCTGATGTGGCCGTATCGGAGCGGGCTGTCGAAACGGCCTTCAGCTTTTTCGAGCAAGGTATCAAGCGCTTGCGAAGTCAACAGAGCCTTCGCCTGGATATCCCTGAGCAAGACACGAATATCCGGGCTCTGGAACGTACTCAGCATGAAACACTCATGGCAATCAGTAAGTTCGAATTCTGCAAAATGCGCGTGGAGTTCGCCAAGCGCGGTGCTCAGCGCGACATGACCTATGCCCGGTCGGAGCAAGCACGGTGGCAGAGCCTCGTGCAACAGATCAACTCAACACACGACCGGTACATTGCGCGATTGGCCGGCATTACTCAGCGCCATCGCGTTCTACATGACGAGGCTGAAGCGCTGTTGATAGCGGCGCAGGAACAGTTGATTCGGTCACGTAATCTGGCAGGGACCGGTCCGGCTCAAGCTGCCTGCGCGATGACCGCATCATTGGATTTGGCCGATAAACGTCCCGATGTATTGCTGGAGGGTGGGCCATCGGCATTGTTGGTGTCGCAACGGACATATTTACAAAAAGCCATTCGTTCGGCCGTTGCGCAATTCGCTTGGCAGAACACGTCAGGCGAACCGCCCGATGATGTCCAGTGCGCTGCGGTGTTGCACTTTGAGTTTTCCAGTCGCGCCGATACGCAGGTATACGGTCTCAGTGTTCCCTTGGCTGAGCTTCTACCAATCGAAGGTCAGGATTGGCAAAGTCTGGCGGCGAACAGGGCTGAGGTCGATGTTCCTTTCAGGATGACTACCGCCCTAGTACCTGCCGAACCTGGAACGATGTTTCAGGGATTACGCGAAATCAAAACGCTGTCACAGGTTCACATCACACCGTCCAAAGGCAGTCATCCGGCATCTGGGGTTCGGGTCAGAGCAGCGCAACTCAATGAACGACTGAATACTTTCAGTTTTACGGCTGATGGCGCCGCACCGATCACCGTTTACTGGTCTGCCCCGGTCACTCTTGAAGCTAGCCCGCCCGTGGCCCCGGCCCCTTCGCATCGTTTGGGTTTTGTTCGATCCTTACCGGTGCCAATACTCGAAACCTCGACGGGAGAGGAAGATGCCCGGTTTGACGACTACATCGTTGTCTTCCCCATCGCGGCAGGACTGGACCCGGTGTACGTCACGTTCAGAGATCGGCGCGAATATCCTGATATGACAATTGCTGAAGCATAACCTTAACCCCGACGTCGGACACAACCGGCTGCGCCGAATATTCCAGTCGCGGCACCGCATTCTGTTGCGCGCTCAGCGTTTCTTCACCTGCTCGCGCAGCCGTTCTTCCTGCTCCCGCAGTTCCGGCGTGAACTCAGCCCCAAAATCTTCAGCCTCGAACACCTGGCGAATTTCGATCTCGGCATCGGTGCCTGGCATCGGGTTGGGGCATCGCTTGACCCACTCGATCGCCTCTTGTTTCGACTTCACCTGCCAGAGCCAGTAGCCGGCGATCAGCTCCTTGGATTCGGCGAACGGGCCGTCGATCACCGTGCGCTGCTCACCCGAGAAACGCACGCGGGCGCCTTTGCTGCTCGGTTGCAGGCCATCGCACTCGATGAGGATGCCGGCCTTGGCCAGTTCCTCGTTGTAGTTGCCCATCGCGGTCATCAGTTCCTCGCTGGGCATCACACCGGCCTCGGAATCCTGGCTGGCTTTCACAATGATCATGAATCGCATGGTCCTTATCTCCGCTGGATTTGAGTGACTCACTTCCTAGTCGAATGGCCGTCATCTGAATCGACAACGTTTCTTACGGAAAATCGCCGAAAAAGCAGATTTGTTTCTCGACAGTAAGCTCGCTATACGGTTGTTGAGACGGGTTGTATCCAATGTGTGCGACGAGACATCACAATTTGTATCTGGGCATAGGTCGTCGGACCATTTCGTGGTTAACTTCGGCCTCTTCAAAATTCTCTACAACAACGTCAGAAGGACTCCGTTCATGGCTCAAGTCACCCTTAAAGGCTCCCCGGTTCAAGTCAACGGCCAACTGCCACAAGCCGGTTCCAAGGCGCCAGCCTTTTCCCTGGTTGCCGGCAATCTGTCCGACGTGACCCTAGCGAGCTTCGCCGGCAAGCGCAAAGTGCTGAACATCTTCCCAAGCGTTGATACCCCGACCTGCGCGACGTCGGTTCGCAAGTTCAACGCCCAGGCCAGTGATTTCGCCAACACTGTCGTGCTGTGCATCTCCGCTGACCTGCCGTTCGCTCAAGCGCGCTTCTGCGGCGCCGAAGGCCTGGAAAACGTACAGAACCTGTCGACCCTGCGCGGTGCCGAGTTCATCGAGAACTACGGTGTTGCCATCGCTGACGGCCCGCTGAAAGGCCTGACTGCCCGTGCCGTCGTGGTGCTGGACGAAAACGACAACGTTCTGCACAGCGAACTGGTCGGTGAAATCGCTGAAGAGCCGAACTACGAAGCGGCACTTGCCGTTCTGAAATAAGCGTACTTTTACAATTGTTAACGGCCTGGCCTTGTCCAGGCCGTTTTCATTTGCGATTCAGTGTCTTGGCCAAACATCCTGTTACGTAAGCCGAAGGTAAATTGCCGGTAAAGGCGCTTTGCTTAATACCCACCAGTGCTTATCGTTCAGCCTCCTGTAGAAAGAAGCTCACGCGTCCAATGGTTGATCATTCCATGCAATCCTCCGTTTCCCGTAGTCCCCGTCGCTGGCTGTTTGGCCTGCTTGTCCTGTTGGTCATCGCTGGCCTGTGCTGGAAATTCTGGCCCACCGGCACTGCCCAAAAAAAGGGCGCAGGGCAAAAAGCCGTTGCCGGACAGACCGGCAGGTCGGGAGGGATGCGTCCGGGTTTTGGCGGGGCGACCGGGCCCGTTCCAGTGCGTGTCGCGCCAGCGGTCAAGGGCGACTTCCCGCTGTACTACAAGGCGCTGGGCACCGTGACGGCGCTGAACACCATTAATGTGCGCAGCCGCGTCGGTGGTGAGCTGATGAAGATCTCCTTCGAGGAAGGGCAGATGGTCAAGGCTGGCGATCTGCTGGCTGAAATCGACCCGCGTCCTTACCAGAACGCCTTGCTTCAGGCCGAAGGCACGTTGTTGCAGAACCAGGCACAACTGAAAAACGCCCAGGTCGATGTGGAGCGCTATCGCGGCTTGTACCGCGAAGACAGTATCGCCAAGCAGACCCTGGACACCGCCGAAGCGCTGGTGGGCCAGTATCAGGGCACGGTCAAAACCAATCAGGCGGCGGTCAACGACGCCAAGCTCAATCTGGAATTCACCAAGATCCGCGCCCCGATTGCCGGGCGTGTGGGCTTGCGTCAGCTGGATGTCGGCAACCTGGTGGCAGCCAACGACACCACGGCGCTGGTGATCATCACCCAGACCCAACCGATCAGCGTTGCCTTCACCTTGCCGGAAAACAGCCTGGAAACCGTGCTGGCCCGTTATCGCACTGGCGCCAAATTGCCCGCCGAAGCCTGGGATCGTGGCGACACCAAGTTGCAGGCCACTGGCGTCTTGCAGAGCCTGGACAACCAGATCGATGTCACCACCGGCACCCTGAAATTCAAGGCTCGTTATGAGAACCGTGATCAGGCGCTGTTCCCGAATCAGTTCGTCAACGTTCATCTGCTGGCCGACACCCTCAAAGACGTGGTGCTCGCACCTTCAGCAGCGATTCAGTTCGGCACCAACGGCACGTTTGTCTACGCCCTGGACGGCGACAAGAAAGTCACGATTCGTCAGTTGAAAGTCGGCGCCAGTGACGGTGAAAACACTGTGATTACCGAAGGCCTGGTCCCTGGGGATCGCGTTGTCCTTGAAGGCACCGACCGCTTGAAGGAAGGCAGCGAAGTGGAAGTGGTCAACGACACCAAGGACGTGCCGACGACCCCGACCGGCCATCTGCAAGGCAAGTCGGCGGCCAACGCGACAGAGCCGGCGACCACCGACAAGGCGAAAAAGGGCGGCGCATGAACATCTCGCGGCTGTTCATCCTTCGCCCGGTAGCCACCACCCTGAGCATGCTGGCCATTATCCTCGCTGGCGTGATCGCCTATCGGCTGCTGCCGGTGTCGGCATTGCCTCAGGTCGATTACCCGACCATCCGCGTCATGACGCTGTATCCCGGCGCCAGCCCGGATGTCATGACCAGCGCCGTGACCGCGCCCCTTGAACGTCAATTCGGGCAGATGCCTGGCCTGACGCAGATGGCGTCGACCAGTTCCGGCGGTGCCTCGGTGCTGACCCTGCGTTTCAGCCTCGACATCAACATGGACGTCGCCGAGCAGCAGGTGCAGGCCGCGATCAATGCCGCGACCAATTTGCTGCCCAAGGACCTGCCGGCGCCGCCGGTGTACAACAAGGTGAACCCGGCGGACACCCCGGTGCTGACCCTGGCCATCACCTCCAAGACCATGCTGCTGCCCAAGCTCAATGACTTGGTCGACACGCGGATGGCGCAGAAAATCGCCCAGATCAGCGGTGTCGGCATGGTCAGCATTGCCGGTGGCCAGCGTCAGGCGGTGCGGATCAAGGTTAACCCTGAAGCCCTGGCGGCCAATGGCTTGAACCTCTCCGACGTGCGAACCCTGATCGGCGCATCCAACGTCAACCAGCCCAAGGGCAACTTCGACGGCCCGACCCGGGTGTCGATGCTCGATGCAAACGATCAACTGACCTCGCCCAAGGACTACGCCAACCTGATTCTCGCCTACGCCAACGGCGCGCCGTTGCGGCTCAAGGATGTGGCGGAAATCGTCGATGGCGCGGAAAACGAACGTCTGGCGGCGTGGGCCAATGAAAACCAGGCGGTGCTGTTGAACATCCAGCGTCAGCCCGGTGCCAACGTCATCGAAGTGGTCGACCGGATCAAAGCCCTGCTGCCAAGCATCACCGACAACCTGCCGGCGGGTCTCGAAGTCACCGTGCTGACCGACCGCACCCAGACCATCCGCGCCTCGGTCACCGACGTGCAACACGAATTGTTGATCGCCATTGCGCTGGTCGTGATGGTGACCTTCCTGTTCCTGCGTCGAGCCAGCGCCACAATTATTCCGTCGGTCGCGGTACCGCTGTCGCTGATCGGCACCTTCGGCGTGATGTACCTCGCGGGTTTCTCGGTCAATAACCTGACCCTGATGGCACTGACCATCGCCACCGGTTTCGTGGTGGACGATGCGATCGTCATGCTGGAGAACATCTCCCGATTTATTGAAGAGGGCGACAGCCCCCTTAATGCGGCGCTCAAGGGCGCCAAACAGATCGGTTTCACTCTTATTTCCCTGACCCTGTCGCTAATCGCCGTGTTGATTCCACTGCTGTTCATGGCCGACGTGGTGGGGCGGCTGTTCCGCGAATTTGCCATCACCCTGGCGGTGGCAATCCTGATTTCCCTTGTCGTCTCCCTGACACTGACGCCAATGATGTGCGCGCGGCTGCTCAAGCGTGAACCCAAGGAAGAAGAACAGGGCCGTTTCTACCGGGCCAGCGGCGCCACAATTGATTGGATGATTGCGGCTTACGGGCGCAAGTTAAAGTGGGTTCTCAAGCATCAACCGTTGACCCTGATGGTGGCCATCGGGACGCTGGCGTTGACCGTGTTCCTTTACATGGTGGTGCCCAAGGGGTTTTTCCCGGTGCAGGATACCGGGGTGATCCAGGGCATATCCGAGGCGCCGCAGTCGATTTCCTTCGCCGCCATGAGCGAGCGTCAGCAGGCATTGGCCAAAGTGATCCTGACGGATCCGGCGGTGGAAAGCCTGTCGTCCTATATCGGTGTGGACGGTGACAACTCGACGCTCAATAGCGGTCGTCTGCTGATCAACCTCAAATCGCACAGCAATCGCGACTTGAGCGCAACCGAGGTGATCGCACGTCTGCAACCGGAACTGGACAAGCTCACCGGCATTCGCCTGTTCATGCAGCCGGTGCAGGACCTGACCATTGAAGACCGCGTCAGCCGTACTCAATACCAGTTCAGCATGTCATCGCCGGACTCGGCGTTGCTGAGTTTGTGGAGCGGTCGTCTGGTGGACGCACTGGCCCAACGGCCTGAGCTGACCGATGTCGCCAGCGATTTGCAGGACAAGGGCTTGCAGGTCTATCTGGTGATTGACCGCGATGCGGCGTCGCGGATCGGTGTGTCGGTGTCGAACATCACCGATGCGCTGTACGACGCCTTCGGTCAGCGGCAGATTTCCACCATCTACACCCAGGCCAGCCAATACCGCGTGGTGCTGCAATCGCAGTCCGGCGAGAAGATCGGCCCGGATGCGCTAAACCAGATTCACGTGAAAACCACCGACGGCGGGCAAGTGCGCCTGACCAGTCTGGCGCACATCGAGGAGCGTCAGGCCCAACTGGCGATCACTCACATCGGTCAGTTCCCGGCGGTGATGATGTCTTTCAACCTCGCACCCAGCGTGGCGCTGGGGCACGCGGTGGAGATCATCGACCAGGTGCAGAAAGACATCGGCATGCCGATTGGCGTGCAGACCCAGTTCCAGGGCGCGGCCGAAGCGTTCCAGGCGTCGCTGTCGAGCACCTTGCTGCTGATTCTGGCGGCGGTGGTCACCATGTACATCGTGCTTGGCGTGCTTTACGAGAGTTATATCCACCCGATCACCATTCTTTCGACCTTGCCCTCGGCGGCGGTCGGCGCCTTGTTGGCGCTGCTGTTGAGCGGCAATGACCTGGGCATGATTGCGATCATCGGCATCATTTTGTTGATCGGTATCGTGAAAAAGAACGCGATCATGATGATCGACTTCGCCCTCGACGCTGAGCGCAATCAGGGCATGGACCCGGAAACGGCGATCTATCAAGCGGCGTTGCTGCGTTTCCGGCCGATTCTGATGACCACACTGGCCGCGTTGTTTGGCGCTGTGCCGCTGATGCTGGCGACCGGTTCCGGTGCAGAACTGCGTCAACCGTTGGGTCTGGTGATGGTGGGTGGCTTGTTGGTGAGTCAGGTGCTGACGCTGTTTACCACTCCGGTCATCTATCTGTACTTCGACCGCCTCGGCCGGCGCTGGGGGCGCAAGACTGAATCCGTGGAAGCGGTAGAACAGCCATGAACCTGTCCAGACCTTTCATCAAGCGCCCGGTCGCGACGATGTTGCTGAGCCTGGCGATCCTGCTGCTGGGCGGCGTGAGCTTCGGCCTGTTGCCGGTGGCGCCGCTGCCGCAGATGGACTTCCCGGTGATCGTGGTCCAGGCGAGTCTGCCCGGTGCAAGCCCTGAGGTCATGGCCTCGACCGTGGCCACGCCGCTGGAGCGCTCCTTCGGCGCCATCGCGGGGGTCAACACCATGAGCAGCCGCTCCAGCCAAGGCTCGACCCGGGTGATTTTGCAGTTCGACCTGAACCGCGACATCAACGGCGCGGCGCGGGAAGTGCAGGCGGCAATCAACGCCTCGCGCAATTTGCTGCCGAGCGGGATGCGCAGCATGCCGACCTACAAGAAGGTCAACCCGTCCCAGGCGCCGGTCATGGTGCTGTCGCTGACCTCCGACGTACTGGAAAAAGGCCAGCTCTACGATTTGGCCTCGACGATTCTGTCCCAGAGCGTGTCTCAGGTGCAGGGTGTCGGCGAAGTGCAGATCGGCGGCAGTTCCTTGCCGGCGGTGCGCATAGAGCTCGAACCGCAGGCGCTCAACCAGTACGGCGTAGCGCTGGACGATGTGCGCAACACCATCGCCAACGCCAACGTGCGCAGGCCAAAAGGGTCGGTCGAAGACGGCCAGCGACTGTGGCAGGTTCAGGCCAACGATCAACTGGAGAAAGCCAAGGATTACGAGTCGCTGATCATTCACTACGCGGACGGCGCGGCCCTGCGCCTGAAGGACGTGGCCAAGGTCAGCGACGGCGTCGAAGACCGCTACAACAGCGGCTTCTTCAACAACGACGCGGCGGTACTGCTGGTGATCAACCGCCAGGCCGGCGCCAACATCATCGAGACGGTCAACGAAATCAAGGCTCAACTGCCGGCGTTGCAGGCCGTGTTGCCGGCCAGCGTGAAGCTGAACGTGGCGATGGACCGGTCGCCGGTGATCAAGGCGACCTTGCACGAAGCGGAAATGACCCTGCTGATTGCCGTGGCGCTGGTGATTCTGGTGGTGTTCCTGTTCCTCGGTAACTTCCGCGCCTCGTTGATTCCTACCCTTGCGGTGCCTGTGTCGCTGGTCGGCACCTTTGCGGTGATGTACCTCTACGGATTCTCCCTGAACAACCTGTCGCTGATGGCGCTGATTCTGGCCACCGGGCTGGTGGTGGACGATGCCATTGTGGTGCTGGAGAACATTTCCCGGCACATCGACAAAGGCGTGCCGCCGATGAAGGCCGCGTACCTGGGGGCGCAGGAAGTCGGCTTCACCTTGCTGTCGATGAACGTCTCGCTGGTGGCGGTGTTCCTGTCGATCCTGTTCATGGGCGGGATTGTCCAAAGCCTGTTTCGCGAGTTTTCCATCACATTGGCGGCGTCTATCGTGGTGTCGCTGGTGGTCTCGCTGACGCTGACGCCGATGCTCTGCGCCCGTTGGCTCAAGCCGCATACGCCGGGTGAGGAAAACCGATTGCAGCGTTGGAGTCAGCGGGCTAACGAGTGGATGGTCGGCAAATACGCAACAAGTCTTGACTGGGTGCTGCGTCACCGCCGGTTGACCTTGCTTAGCCTGATCGTGACAGTTGGCGTGAACATTGCGCTGTATGTCGTTGTTCCTAAGACTTTTATGCCTCAGCAGGACACCGGTCAGCTGATCGGGTTCGTGCGTGGCGATGACGGGTTGTCGTTCAGCGTGATGCAGCCAAAAATGGAAACCTTCCGCCGGGCCGTGCTCAAGGATGACGCGGTGCAAAGCGTCGCCGGCTTCATCGGCGGTACCAACGGCACCAACAACGCCTTCATGCTGGTGCGGCTGAAACCAATCAAGGAACGCAACATTTCTGCGCAAAAAGTCATCGAACGTCTGCGCAAGGAAATGCCCAAGGTCGCCGGTGCGCAGTTGATGCTGATGGCCGATCAGGACCTGCAGTTTGGCGGCGGTCGTGAACAAACCACGTCGCAGTATTCCTACATCCTGCAAAGCGCCGATCTTGGCGAGTTGCGCGAGTGGTACCCGAAAGTCGTTATCGCACTCAAGGCTTTGCCGGAATTGACCGCGATTGACGCCCGTGAAGGGCGCGGCGCCCAACAGGTGACGCTGATTGTCGATCGGGATCAGGCCAAGCGCCTGGGTGTAGACATGGACATGGTCACTGCGGTGCTGAACAACGCTTACAGCCAGCGGCAGATTTCGACGATTTACGACAGCCTTAACCAGTATCAAGTGGTCATGGAGGTCAATCCGAAATATGCCCAGGACCCGATCACCCTCAAACAGGTGCAGGTGATCACCGCTGACGGCGCGCGGATTCCGCTGTCGACCATCGCTCATTACGAAAATAGCCTGGAAGACGACCGCGTCAGCCACGAAGGCCAGTTCGCCTCCGAGAGCATTTCCTTCGACATGGCCGAAGGCGTGACGGTGGAGCAGGGCACGGCGGCCATCGAGCGGGCCATTGCCCGTCTCGGCATGCCGGAAGACGTGATCGTGAAAATGGCCGGCACCGCCGACGCCTTCGCCGCGACCCAGAAGAGCCAGCCGTGGATGATTCTCGGGGCGCTGGTGGCGGTGTATCTGGTGCTCGGTGTGCTGTATGAAAGCTACATCCATCCGCTGACTATTCTCTCGACCTTACCGTCGGCGGGGGTCGGCGCGTTGCTGTCGATCTATGCGCTGGGCGGTGAGTTCAGCCTGATTTCGTTGCTCGGGCTGTTCCTGCTGATCGGCGTGGTGAAGAAAAACGCCATTCTGATGATCGACTTGGCGCTGCAGCTGGAACGGCATCAAGGCCTGGCGCCGCTGGAGTCGATTCGCAGTGCCTGTTTGCAACGTCTGCGGCCGATTCTGATGACCACCCTGGCGGCGATTCTCGGCGCGTTACCGTTGCTGCTGAGCCGCGCCGAAGGTGCGGAAATGCGTCAGCCGCTGGGCTTGACCATCATCGGCGGGCTGATCTTCAGCCAGGTGCTGACCCTTTACACCACCCCGGTGGTTTACCTCTATCTCGACAAACTGCGCCATCGCTTCAACCACTGGCGTGGGGTGCGTACCGATGCTGCTCTGGAAACTCCGCTATGACTGACCGTTCGCTTATCAATCTGGCTGCACCGCTGGTTACGGCCCGAGGCTCGCGTTTGTTGAGCCTGGCGCTGTGCGTGGCGATGCTCAGCGCCTGCGCCATCGGCCCGGACTATCAGCGCCCGCAAGCCGCCTCGCCGGTGCAATACAAGGAAGCTGCCGGCTGGCGTCAGGCCAACCCAAGTGATTCCCTGGCACGTGGCGCCTGGTGGGAGTTGTATGGCGATCAACAGCTCAATGGCCTGATCGAAAAACTCAACAGCGCCAACCAGACCGTCGCGCAGTCCGAAGCCCAGTACCGTCAGGCTCAGGCTTTGGTGCGCAGTGCCCGAGGTGCGTTTTTCCCGACCGTGGACCTGACCGTCGGGAAAAACCGTTCCAGCCAGGGCACCGGCAGCAGCAGTTCGAGCCTGACCAGTTCTTCCAGCGGTATTCGCGACACCTACACCGCTCAGGCCGGGGTCAGTTGGGAAGCGGATATCTGGGGCAAACTGCGCCGTGGACTTGAGGCCGACACCGCCAACGCCCAGGCCAGTTTTGCCGATCTGGCGGCGATGCGCTTGAGTCAGCAGTCGGAACTGGTGCAGAACTATCTGCAACTGCGGGTGATCGACGAGCAGAAACGCCTGTTGGAAGCGACGGTCGAGGCCTATCAGCGATCGTTGAAAATGACCGAAAACCAGTACCGCGCCGGTGTCTCCGGCAAGGACGCGGTGGCGCAGGCGCAGACTCAGCTCAAGAGCACCGAGGCTGATCTGGTCGATCTGATCTGGCAGCGAGCCCAGTTCGAGAACGCCATTGCCGTGCTGATCGGTTTGCCGCCGGCCGAATTCAGTCTGGCCGAAGCCAAGAACATCCCAGACTTGCCCGAGGTCCCTCTGAGCCTGCCTTCGCAGTTGCTCGAACGCCGCCCGGACATCGCTTCCGCCGAACGTTCGGTGATGGCGGCCAACGCCAACATCGGCGTGGCCAAGGCTGCGTATTATCCAGATTTGACCCTGAGCCTGAACGGCGGTTATAGCAGCAGCACCTATGCCAACTGGATCAGCGTGCCGAACCGCTTTTGGTCGGTCGGGCCACAATTGGCCATGACCTTGTTTGACGGCGGCCAGCGCTCCGCGGAAGTTGACCGCAGCGAAGCGGCCTACGACGAAACGGTGGCCAAGTACCGCCAGACCGTGCTCGACGGCTTCCGTGAAGTGGAAAACTACCTGGTCCAGCTCAAGGTCCTCGAAAACGAAGCGGGCGTGCGCCAGGAAGCACTGGACGCGGCGCGGGAGTCCCTGCGTCTGACCCAGAACCAGTACAAGGCAGGTTTGATTGCTTATCTGGATGTGGTGGCGGTTCAGGCCACGGCGTTGAGCAATGAACGCAGCGTACTGAGCCTGTTGCAGAGCCGGCTGATAGCGAGCGTGCAGTTGATTGCGGCGTTGGGGGGCGGCTGGGATGGTCAGCTACAGGTGAGCGAAAAAGAATAGGCGCCAGCGCAACTGATCGTTCCCATGCTCTGCGTGGGAATGCAGCCCGGGACGCTCCGCGTCCCTTTCGAGAGCTGGAACGCGGAGCGTCCCTAGAGGCATTCCCACGCAGAGCGAGGGAACGATCATATCGGTTTGATGGCCCTTTGCTAATTTTGTCAGTGCGTTCGTTTGCGGAATCAGTACAATCGCCCGATTTGCCCCCCGAGAATGGAAGCAGTACGGAGGGGCTGTCGCGAGTAGTCTCATGCTTATCGGTAGCTTTTCCCCCACGCTGGTTATCATCTCGCTTTTTGTGGCGATTCTCGCCTCCTATACCGCGCTCGACCTGACCGAACGCATCTCCACGGCCAAGGGCCGAGCCGTGCATCTATGGACGGCGGGCGGCGCCTTTGCCATGGGGGTTGGCGTGTGGTCGATGCATTTCATCGGCATGCTCGCGTTTGAATTGCCCATCGACCTGGGTTACGACATCAGCATCACGGTGCTGTCGCTGCTGATTGGCATCCTGTCCTGCGGCTTTGCCCTGTGGCTGGTCAGCCAGCCACAATTACCGGCCTGGAAATTGGCATTCGGCGCGCTGGTCATGGGCGCCGGGATCAGCGCCATGCACTACACCGGCATGGCCGCCATGCACATGCAGCCGGGTATCGATTACGATCCGACGCTATTCGGCGCCTCGCTGCTGATCGCCGTAGTCGCCTCAGGCGCCGCGTTATGGATCGCTTTCCGCCTGCGCCAGCACACACCTTATGTCGGCCTGATCCGTGGCGGTGCGGCGGTGATCATGGGCCTCGCGATTGTCGGCATGCACTACACCGGCATGGCGGCGGCGCGTTTTCCGGACGGCAGCTTCTGTGGGGCTGCCGTCAGCGGCTTGAACGGCAAGGGCCTGGACAATCTGGTGCTGATCACCACCCTGGCGGTGTTGAGTCTTGCCTTACTGACTTCGATCCTCGATGCGCGCCTTGAGGCCCGCACCGCAGAACTCGCCAACTCATTGACCCAGGCCAACCGCGAACTGACCCAACTGGCCCTGCATGACACCCTGACCGGCCTGCCGAATCGCGTGTTGCTGGCTGACCGCATCGATCAGGCGATGTCGAGGGTGCGTGAGCAGGGCGGTTGCTTCGCGTTGATGTTCATCGATCTGGACGGTTTCAAACCGGTTAACGATGCCTTCGGTCACCATATGGGCGATCAGTTGTTGCGTGAGGTCGGCCTGCGCCTGCGCGAGGATTTGCGCAGCCAGGACACCCTCGCGCGGATCGGCGGTGATGAGTTCGTATTGCTGGTGCAGCTCGGCGAGCAGAGCGACGCATTGAATCTGGCTGCCCGTCAGGTCGGGCTGATCGCGCGCGCGTTCCGGGTCGCCGAACATGACTTGCAGATATCCGCCAGCGTTGGCATCGCGATTTATCCGGGTAACGGTGAAACCGCCGAGGAATTGCTGATGAATGCCGACGCGGCGATGTATCACGCCAAGGGCGCCGGGAAAAACGGCTATAGCTTCTTCGATGCCTCGATGAACTGCAACGCGCGCAAACAGCTGCAATTGCTGCAGGACTTGCGTATTGCCCTCGATCAACAGCAATTCAGTCTCTATTACCAACCCAAGTTCGATGCCAGCAATGGCCGGCCGGTCGGCGCCGAGGCGTTGTTGCGCTGGGTGCATCCGACCCAGGGCATGCTGATGCCGGACAGGTTCATTGAACTGGCGGAAAAGACCGGGCTGATCATTCCGATTGGCGAGTGGGTGCTCAACGAAGCCTGCCGTCAGATGCGCGAATGGTATGTGCTCGGGTACACCGACTGGCGCATTGCCGTGAACCTTTCAGCCTTGCAGTTCTGCCACGCGGGTCTGGTCCAGAGTGTCGCCAACGCCCTGGCCACTCACCATTTGCCGGCCAACAGCCTGACCCTTGAGATCACTGAAACCACCGCCATGAGCGATGCCGATGCGAGCATGACCGTACTTCAGGTGCTTTCGACAATGGGTGTCGACCTGTCGATCGATGACTTTGGCACCGGCTATTCGAGTTTGATGTACCTCAAGCGCTTGCCAGCCAATGAACTGAAAATCGACCGGGGGTTTGTCCGCGATCTGGAACGCGACAGCGATGACGCCGCCATCGTTTCCGCCATCGTCGCCCTCGGCCGGGCGCTGGGGTTGCGGATCGTCGCCGAAGGGGTGGAGACCAACTCGCAGCAAGACTTCCTGACGCAACTCGGTTGCGACTCGTTGCAGGGATACCTGCTAGGGCACCCGCTGCCGGCCGAACGCTTCATGGTGGATATTCACCGCGCAGAGCAATTGGCGGTGTGCTGAGAACAAGCTGATCGATGTGAGCCCATGCAAAAGCCTGCGATGACGGTTATTCTTGCCCCCGACTGCTAACGCTTGGAAAGGGGGAACGCTCGCATGGACAAAGTCATCGTCATCACCGGCGGCAGCCGCGGTATCGGCGCCGCCACAGCGCTGTTGGCCGCTGAACAAGGCTATCGGATCTGTATCAATTACCTGGCCGACGAATCGGCTGCGCAAAAGGTGTTGGAGCAAGTCCGCGCCCTCGGCGCCCAAGCCATCGCAGTACGCGCTGACGTCAGCATCGAAGACGAAGTGATCGCGCTGTTCCACCGTGTGGACATTGAACTGGGCCGGGTCACGGCACTGGTGAATAACGCGGGCACCGTCGGGCACAAGTCCCGGGTCGATGAAATGTCCGAATTCCGCATCCTCAAAATCCTCAGAACCAACGTCCTGGCGCCGATCCTCTGCGCCAAGCACGCGATCCTGCGCATGTCGCCCAAACATGGCGGGCAGGGTGGCAGCATCGTTAACGTGTCCTCGGTGGCCTCACGCTTGGGCGCCCCCGGCGAGTACGTCGACTACGCGGCGTCGAAAGGTGCGCTGGATACGTTCACCATCGGTCTGTCCAAAGAAGTGGCCGGCGAAGGCATTCGCGTCAACGCGGTGCGGCCTGGTTACATTTACACCGACTTTCATGCGTTGAGCGGTGATCCCGATCGGGTCAGCAAGCTGGAGTCGGCGATTCCGATGGCGCGGGGCGGCCGGCCGGATGAAGTGGCTGAGGCAATTGTGTGGTTGCTGTCGGACAAGGCGTCCTATGCGACGGGGACTTTCGTCGATCTCGGGGGCGGGCGGTAGTGCATTTTTGAACTGAAAGTTAATTAAGGAAGCAAGTGAGCGATACAGGGTGATATGCCATTAAGGAATGCTACCAATCCCTGCTCGCTCCTTTATCAGAACCTAGTCTTGCAAAACTTCTATGAAGTCAATCTCTAGATTTTTTCCATTTACGCCATTTGTCGCATCGAAATAAATCCATAGTTGGGGTATTCCGCCAATCTTTGGCGTCCACGTCCATTGGATATCCTGCCAATCCTCCGTATTTGTATCAAATTCTACAGGTACTTCTTCGCCTGCACCCTCGCCGGTAAGGGAAATACCCTGGAGATTAACTTCTTTTGAAGTGCGAAAGCGGAGTTTGACCGACAGAGGTTTTTTTTCGATATTAAATTTCTTTCTCAGGTCCGCCATAGCTAGGTTGAGTTTTTGAGGGCGGTCAGCGATGGTGCTGTCAGCAAACACTGTTTTGTAGTAGTCATTTTCAACTGTTGGAGGACCCAATGTAGAAAACCAACCTTGCGCGTCGCCGTTATCTTGAAATTTTGAAATGTCCTTAATGTTCATTTTTTTCGCCTCGTAGGAATTTGGTGTTAGTAGAAGATGAAAAGAAGCGAAAAACTTGAGTTAGCAAAGTTGTTTCTCAATTCGCCTCTCGCTTAATTAAATAGTTAAGTCGTAGTGCCGGCTACTGTCAGAAGTAACAGGTTTTCTGAAAAAAAGTGACCATTCGTCGATTTTTCCATATGAAGCTTTGTCGGAAAGGCTTTTTTTAGGGCCGGGGCGACTCGAGTCTTAGAACGACCGCACAATCCGTCCCAACGTCTCCATCGCTTTCTCGGCAGTCTCATCCCAAGGGCTGCCGTAATTCAGCCGAATACAATTCCTGAACCGCTGGGTCGGTGAAAAAATCGGCCCCGGTGCGATGCTGATCCCTTGCGCCAACGCCATCTGAAACAACTTCAGCGAATCCATCTGCGGTGGCAATTCCAGCCACAGGAAGTAACCGCCGGCGGGTTGACTGACGCGCGTCTGCGCCGGGAAGTAGCGTGCGATGGCGGCGAGCATGGCGCGTTGCTGTTCTTCGAGCGCGTACCGCAGTTTTCGCAGGTGCCGGTCGTAGCCGCCGTGTTGCAGGTAATCGGCGATGGCTGCCTGGGCCGGCATCGACGCGCACAGAGACGTCATGAGTTTCAGGCGTTCGATCTTCTGCGCATAGCGCCCGGCA
The DNA here is from genome assembly GCF_029960815.1 of Pseudomonas sp. AL03. GTDB lineage: Bacteria > Pseudomonadota > Gammaproteobacteria > Pseudomonadales > Pseudomonadaceae > Aquipseudomonas. Next base: position 92,189 of record NZ_JASBRE010000018.1, on the reverse strand, counting down.
GCGACCCAGCCGATGCGATAGCCGGGGGCCAGGCTTTTGGCGAACGAACCGCAGTGCATCACCAGCCCTTCGGTATCAAAAGCCTTCGCCGGTTTCGGCGCCTGTTGGCCGTAATAGAGTTCGGCGTAGACGTCGTCTTCGATCAGTGGCACTTGATGGCTGCGCAATAGCTCAACCAGTGCCTGTTTCTTCGCCTCGGGCATCGTCGCGCCCATCGGGTTCTGGAAACTGGTCATGCACCAGCAAGCCTTGATCGGGTGCCGTTCCAGGGTTTGCGCGAGTACGCCAAGGTCGATGCCGTCGCGCGGATGCACAGGAATTTCGACGGCTTTGAGCTTCAGCCGTTCGAGTATTTGCAGACAGGCGTAGAACGCCGGGGCTTCGATGGCCACCAGATCGCCGGGCTCGGTGACCGCTTGCAGGCACAGGTTCAGCGCTTCCAGCGCGCCGTTAGTGATCAGCAGTTCTTCCATGGGCAGCATCAGCCCGCCGACCATGTAGCGCAGGGCGATTTGTCGACGCAGCTGCGGGTTGCCCGGCGACATGTCGGTGACGACCATGCGCGGGTCCATCTCTCGGGCGGCGCTGGCCAGGGAGCGGGACAGACGCTGCAACGGAAAAAGGGTCGGGCTGGGGAAGGCCGAGCCGAAGGGCACGGTGTTCGGGTCTTTGATCGAGTCGAGGACCGAGAACACCAGTTCACTGACGTCGACTTCGGTGGACTCGTTGACCTGGCTGCTGATCACCGGCTCCGAGAACGGGCTCGGCGCGTGCGCGTTGACGAAATAGCCGGAACGCGGGCGAGCGCGGATCAGGCCTCGGCGTTCGAGCAGGTAATAGGCCTGGAACACTGTGGACGGGCTGACCCCATAGGTCTGGCTCGCGTAGCGCACCGACGGCACGCGCTGACCGGGGCCGAGGACGCCGGAGCGGATCAGTTCAGCGATGTCGTCGGCGAATTTTTCGTAGCGTTTCATCTAAAGCCCGGTTTGGAGTAATTCAGAGGACCGTATTCCACAGGAGGATTTGCATCTTAATAGCTCAACGATTCATCGGCGCAACAAACCGGCTCTTCGCCACGCTATAAATCTCCGGTTCATCACTGTCGACAACCTTGAAACTGATGCTCTGCGAACGGCTGCTCGGCCGTTCCGTGGTCATCGCCACCGACACTGGCACATCAACAATCTCTCCGGGCGCGAGGCTCAGTTCGGTCTTGCCTTGCAATTGGAAGCCGTCGCCATCGACCAGGGTCAGACGATAGTCCTGACGTTGCTGGGTCTTGTTGATGACTTTCAGGCTGTAGATGTTTTCGATCTGCCCCTGACTGTTCTCTCGGAACAAGCCACGGTCCTTGCTCACGTCCAGCGAGACCATCGGCCGCTCAACCAGCGCCAGGGCAAGCGCACCGATCATCACCAGCAGCACCGCGGTGTAACCGATCAATCGCGGCTGCAGCAGGTGAGTCTTGCCACCTTGCAACTCATGCTCCGAGGTATAGCTGATCAGCCCACGGGCATAGCCCATTTTGTCCATGATCGAATCACAGGCGTCGATACACGCGGCGCAGCCGATGCATTCCATCTGCAAACCGTCGCGGATGTCGATGCCGGTCGGGCAGACCTGCACGCACAACTGACAGTCGATGCAATCACCGAGGCCGACGTCAACCGGCGCCACGTCACGTTTGCGCGGGCCACGGTTTTCGCCACGGGCGACGTCATAGGAGATGGTCAGGGTGTCCTTGTCGAACATCACGCTTTGGAACCGCGCATACGGGCACATGTGCATGCACACTGCTTCACGCAGCCACCCGGCGTTGACGTAAGTCGCACCGGTGAAAAACAGCACCCAGAACAGACTGACGCCACCCATCTGCAAGGTCAGCAGTTCTTCGGCCAGCGGCCGGATCGGGGTGAAGTAGCCGACAAAGGTCAGGCCGGTCAACAGGCTGATGGCCAGCCACAAGGTGTGCTTGGCCGAGCGGCGGATCAGTTTGTTCAGGCCCCAGGGCGCGGCTTGCAGCTTGATCCGCTGGTTGCGTTCACCTTCGGTGAGCTTCTCGCACCACATGAAAATCCAGGTCCAGGAGCTCTGTGGGCAGGTGTAACCGCACCAGACCCGTCCGGCGAACACGGTGATTGCAAACAGACCGAAGGCAGCGATGATCAGCAACGCCGACAGCAGGATGAAATCCTGCGGCCAGAAGGTCGCGCCGAAAATGTGGAATTTGCTTTCGGACAGGTCCCAGAGCACCGCCTGGCGGCCGCCCCAGTTCAACCACACCGTGCCAAAGAACAGCAGAAACAGAAACCCCGCGCCGCTCATGCGCAGGGTGCGGAATAAACCGGTGAAGCTGCGGGTGTGAATCAGGTTGTCGCTGGACTTGGCCTTCATCTTTGGACGCGAAGGCTCGTAGCTTCGTACTAGTGGAGCACTTTCAACAATTCGGACGGGGATTCTATCGCTCATGGTCTTTCGCTCATCAGCCTCCATCAGGCCTGAGCACTATGAGCGGCGATCTGTTTGCATAACAGACTCACCTATTGCAATAAAAAGCGGATCAGATGGGCGTTGATCCGCTGCCTGCGACAACTTGTTGCACCCGCTGCAGCAGGATGCAAAGGCCTACATCAAGCGTCTGCGAGTGTTGATCCGGGTCAGTCAAATCACCGAATCACTGTCGGTAGCCTTCAAATGCCTACGACCGTCGACTGCGCCTGCAACGGTCAATGCGTCGGCTTCTGCTTCGGTGATGTAAACGCGCTGGCCGTTGAGTTCCACCGCCGACATGGCTTTTTCCGAGTCGGTGATGATGGTGACGTCGGGGCACAGACGAATTTCTTCGCCGTTTTCGGTTATGAAGAAGCAGGTCTGGTTTTCGATGCGCACAGTCATGGAAGTGTCCTTTTTTCTGCGGGGTCTAACGTGTTAGGACACAGCCGAGGATCATCGTTCTGTGCAACCGATTAATGGTCGATGCGGTCCATCCTGAATCGAGCAACTTTCTATCCAGTCATCACAAGGACAACACCATGAACGCTTGGTGGCATGAGGTTTGGGTAACCCTGCAAGCGGAGTTCGCTGACATCGGCGACGCTTCACAACTGACGCGAATTACCGTGCGACTGCTGATGGCGGCGGTGTTGGGCGGGATTCTCGGCTTCGAGCGCGAACACAAAGGCAAGGCCGCTGGCGTGCGCACCCACATGCTGGTGGCCCTCGGCGCCGCGCTGTTTGTGCTGGTGCCGCAAATGTCCGGCTCTCAGGCCGATGCCATGAGCCGTGTGGTGCAGGGTGTGATCGCGGGGATCGGCTTTCTTGGTGCAGGGACTATTCTGAAAAACAACGAGGGCGATGAGGGGCATGTCAAAGGCCTGACCACCGCTGCCGGGTTGTGGATGACCGCGGCCATTGGCGTTTCGGCCGGGTTGGGGCGAGAGGCGACGGCGGTGTTCAGTACGTTCCTGGCGCTGGCGATCTTCAGTGTGATGCCAAGGATCGTACGCATGCTCGATAAGGATCACGCCCCGTAAATTGTCATGACGTCGGCTTCACAATAACCGGCGGCGTGGTGCTCGGTGGCTCTTCCCGAGGTGGCGGGGTGGTGCCGGGCGGCTCTTGCTCAGGCACAGGTTCAGGCTCGGTCGGCGCAATGGTCGGGCTGTCGATGTTTGGATCAGGCGTCTCGGCAGGGATTGGAATGCTCATAAATTTAGCCTCCAGTTGCACATGGCGTAAGTCGTGCTTAAGTGTGTTGACCACCGTGCAAAGGGATTGATTCCCCCAAAGGCTCAGGCCAATGCTCGTGAACTTTACCGGTGCCTGTCGCTCGGAACCTAAGTGAGTTCATTCCGGGGCGGACGGTCCTGCGGGATGGCTATCCAGTGACAAGCCACAGACACAAGAGCGTCCCTGGGGCGTAAAGGAGAGATGCTCGATGACTGCTGAAAAACCGACAGAGCTGAACTACAACCCTCATATGCCGCTGTCGCAGGCTTTACTGCTACCGCGCATCGCAATCGAAAACACCATGCCGACACTCGATGGCGGGCAGTTCGCCGTCAAAGCCGTGGTGGGTCAGGACGTGGTGGTGACCAGCAAAGTGTTTGCCGACGGTCACGACACGTTGGCCGTGCGAGTGCGCTCGCGTGCCGAGGGCGACGAAACCTGGCAGAGCGAAGTCATGACTGACTTGGGCAATAACGGGTGGCAGGGCCAATTCCGGGTCGCGCGCCAGGGCCGTTATATGTTTTGCATCGAAGCCTGGATCGATCAGTTCGCCAGCTTCTGTTATGAGCTGGAGAAAAAACACGCGGCCAGGGTGCCGGTCAGCCTGGAATTGCAGGAAGGGCGAACGCTGGTCCAGCAAGCCGCCGAACGCATGGGAGGGCTGCTGAGTGAACAACTGGCGGCACTGCACCATGAATTGTCGGGTCTGCTCGAAACCGAGCAGGTCGAGCTGTTTCTGCACCAGCGTAGCGCCGAGCTGATGTCGCAGGCCGATCATCGGGCCTATTTGAGCATCAGCCCTGAGTACCCGCTCGACGTCGAACGGGAGCTGGCGCAGTTCGCCAGTTGGTATGAACTGTTCCCGCGTTCGATCACTGACGATCCGGCCCGTCATGGCACTTTCAACGATGTGCATTCGCGGCTGCCGATGATCCAGGACATGGGCTTCGATGTGCTGTACTTTCCGCCGATCCACCCGATCGGCCGCAGTTACCGCAAAGGCCCGAACAACTCCCTCACCGCCGGGCCGGACGATCCGGGCAGTCCGTATGCCATCGGCAGCGAAGAGGGGGGGCATGAGGCGATTCATTCCGAGCTGGGCACTCGCGAAGACTTTCGGCGTCTTGTCGCGGCAGCCGCTGACCATGGGCTGGAAATCGCCCTCGACTTCGCGATTCAGTGTTCCCAGGATCACCCGTGGCTGGAGCAGCATCCGGGCTGGTTCAACTGGCGGCCGGACGGCACGATCAAATATGCCGAGAACCCGCCGAAGAAATACCAGGACATCGTCAACGTCGACTTCTATGCCGCCGATGCGATTCCGAGTCTGTGGGTTGAGTTGCGCGACATCGTGGTGGGGTGGGTCGAGGAGGGCGTGAAGCTGTTTCGCGTCGACAACCCTCACACCAAACCGCTGCCGTTCTGGCAGTGGCTGATCGCTGATGTGCGGGCGCTGTACCCGGAGGTGATCTTCCTGGCCGAAGCCTTCACCACCCCGGCGATGATGGCGCGGTTGGGCAAGGTCGGTTACTCCCAGAGCTACACCTACTTCACCTGGCGCAACAACAAGTCCGAACTGGCGACCTACTTCACCGAACTCAACGAGTCGCCGTGGCGTGAATGCTTCCGGCCGAATTTCTTCGTTAACACCCCGGACATCAACCCGGCGTTTTTGCATGAGTCGGGGCGCGCCGGTTTTCTGATCCGCGCGGCGTTGGCAACCATGGGCTCTGGTCTGTGGGGCATGTATTCCGGCTTCGAACTGTGCGAAGCGGCACCGGTGCCGGGCAAGGAGGAGTACCTCAATTCCGAGAAGTATGAAATCCGCCCACGAGGCTTCAACGCGCCGGGCAACATCATTGCCGAGATCGCCCAGCTCAATCGCATCCGTCGGCAGAACCCAGCGCTGCAGACGCATCTGGGCTTGAAGGTCTACAACGCCTGGAACGACAACATTCTGTATTTCGGTAAACGCAGCACGGATGGCAGCAATTTCATTCTGGTGGCCGTCAGCCTTGATCCGCATAACGTCCAGGAAGCGAATTTCGAATTGCCGCTGTGGGAAATGGGCTTGTCCGACGACGCCAGCACCCAGGGCGAAGACTTGATGAACGGTCATCGCTGGACCTGGCACGGCAAGTATCAATTCATGCGGATCGACCCGGCGAATCAACCGTTCGGGATCTGGCGAATCACCGTTTAGCACTGACGCAGAGCGTGGGAACGATCTGGGCCGAGGCGCTTTCCAGTTTTCAACAGGAGCTTCAAATGGCGAAGAAACCCAAGGCAGCCACCTTTATCAAAGACCCGCTCTGGTACAAGGATGCGGTGATCTACCAGGTACACGTTAAGTCTTTTTTCGACTCCAACAATGACGGAATCGGCGACTTCCCCGGCCTTATTGCCAAACTCGATTACATTGCCGATCTGGGCGTCAACACCATTTGGCTGTTGCCGTTCTATCCCTCGCCACGGCGCGACGACGGCTACGACATTGCCGAATACCGTGGCGTGCATTCCGACTACGGCACCATGGCCGACGCCAAGCGTTTCATCTCTGAAGCCCACAAACGTGGCCTGCGGGTGATTACCGAACTGGTCATCAACCACACCTCGGACCAGCACGCGTGGTTTCAGCGTGCGCGCAAAGCCAAACCGGGCTCGGCGGCGCGCGACTTCTATGTCTGGTCCGATGACGATCAAAAATACGACGGCACTCGCATCATCTTTCTCGACACCGAAAAGTCCAACTGGACCTGGGATCCCGTGGCGGGCCAGTACTTCTGGCACCGCTTCTATTCCCACCAACCCGACCTGAATTTCGATAACCCGCAAGTCATGAAAGCGGTGCTGTCGGTGATGCGCTACTGGCTCGACATGGGCATCGACGGTCTCCGGCTGGACGCCATTCCGTACCTGATCGAACGCGACGGCACCAACAACGAAAATCTGCCCGAGACCCACGACGTCCTCAAGCAGATCCGCGCCGAAATCGACGCCAATTACCCCGACCGCATGCTGCTGGCCGAGGCCAACCAATGGCCGGAAGACACGCAACTGTACTTCGGCGATACCGATGCCAAATGCCTGAACGGCGACGAATGCCATATGGCGTTCCACTTTCCGCTGATGCCGCGCATGTACATGGCGTTGGCTCAGGAGGATCGCTTTCCGATCACCGACATCCTGCGCCAGACCCCGGAAATCCCGGCCAACTGTCAGTGGGCAATTTTCCTGCGCAACCACGATGAGTTGACCCTGGAAATGGTCACCGACAAGGAGCGCGATTACCTGTGGAATTACTACGCGGCCGACCGTCGGGCGCGGATCAACCTGGGGATTCGTCGGCGTCTGGCGCCGTTGATGGAGCGCGATCGTCGCCGCGTGGAATTGCTCAACAGCTTGCTGCTGTCGATGCCCGGCACGCCGACCCTGTATTACGGCGACGAAATCGGCATGGGTGACAACATCTACCTCGGCGACCGTGACGGTGTGCGTACGCCGATGCAATGGTCGATTGACCGTAACGGCGGCTTCTCCCGCGCCGATCCGGCGAGCCTGGTGCTGCCACCGATCATGGACCCGCAATACGGCTACCTGTCGGTCAACGTCGAAACCCAGGCCGGCGACCCGCATTCGCTGTTGAACTGGACCCGGCGCATGCTCGCCGTGCGCAAGCAGTCCAAGGCCTTCGGTCGCGGCACGCTGAAAATGCTGTCGCCGAGTAACCGGCGGATTCTGGCCTACACCCGGGAATTCACCGGGGCCGACGGCAAGCACGAGATCATTTTGTGCGTGGCCAACGTGTCGCGTAGCGCACAAGCGGCGGAGCTGGACCTGTCAGCCTACGTCGGCATGGTGCCGGTGGAGATGCTCGGCGGTAACGCCTTCCCGCCGATCGGCCAGTTGAATTTCCTGCTGACCCTGGCGCCTTACGGTTTCTACTGGTTCGTGCTCGCGGCGGAAAACCAGATGCCGAGTTGGCACGTGGAACCGGCGCAAAGCCTGCCGGACTTCACCACGCTGGTGCTGAAGAAACGCATGGAGGAGCTGCTTGAGGCGCCGTCCCGCGGCACGCTGGAGCAGGGCATCTTGCCGAGCTGGCTGCAGAATCGCCGCTGGTTCGCCGGCAAGGACGCGGCCATCGAGCAGGTCAACATTGCTTACGGTGTGCGTTTCGGCGATCCGCAACATCCGATGCTGTTGAGTGAAATCAACGTCACCAGCGGCGGCCAGACCAGTCGCTATCAGTTGCCGTTCGGCTTTATCTCCGAAGATCAGGTCGGTGCCGCGTTGCCTCAGCAACTGGCCTTGTCTCGGGTCCGGCGCGTGCGTCAGGTCGGTTTGATCACCGACGCCTTCAGCCTCGACACCTTTGTGCATACGGTCTTGCACAGCATACAAAGCAATTCCGTATTGCCATCCAGCGCGGGCGAGATCCACTTCGAGCCGACGGCGGAGCTGGCGAAACTCGGTCTGACCGGGGAATCGGAAGTGCGTTACCTGTCCGCCGAACAGTCCAACAGTTCGGTGGTGATCGGCAACAGCCTGGTGCTGAAACTGATCCGCAAGGTCGCGTCTGGCGTGCACCCGGAACTGGAAATGAGCGCGTACCTGACCAACGCCGGTTTCCGCAATATTTCGCCACTGCTGGGTTCGGTGGTGCGCCGTGATCCAGTGGGCGAGGACAATCTGCTGATGATTGCCCAAGGCTACTTGAGCAATCAGGGCGACGCCTGGGAATGGACCCAGAACAACCTCGAACGGGCACTGCGCGACGAACTGGCCGACGCCATGTCCGAGCAGGATCAACACTACAACGCCTTGGGTGAATTGAGAGACTTCGCCGGCATGCTCGGTCAGCGTCTGGGCGAAATGCACCAGCTGCTGGCGGCGCCCAGCGACAACCCGGACTTCGCCCCGCAGGTCACCTCCCAGAAAGATGCCCTGGCATCGGCCAAGGACGTGGCGGCGCAACTGGAGTACGCGCTGAAGTTACTCAAGCAGCATCAAAGCGAATTGAATCCGGCAGACAACGCCTTGGTCAGTCGTTTACTGGACAACAAAAAAACCATCCTCAGCCATGTTCAGGAACTGGGTAAAAAAGCCACCGGTGGTCTGCGGATTCGCGTCCACGGCGACTTGCACTTGGGCCAGGTGCTGGTCATCAAGGGCGACGCTTACCTGATCGACTTCGAAGGCGAGCCGGCGCGACCGCTGCACGAACGTCGGGGCAAACACAGCCCGTACAAAGACGTCAGTGGCGTATTGCGTTCCTTTGACTACGCTGCGGCAATGGCGATCAACGTGCACAACGTCGACAACACGGCCGATGCCCAAGCTGCTCGTCAACGTGTCGCCGATCGCTATTTAAATGAAGCAAGACAAGCATTTGTCGACGCTTATCGGCTGGCGGCAGCTAGTCTTGCTCATGCATGGCAAGATCCGGAAGGCGAGGACGCCGCGCTGGCGTTGTTCGGCCTGGAGAAGGCAGCGTATGAAGTGGCCTATGAGGCAGAAAATCGCCCCACCTGGTTGCCCGTGCCGTTGCACGGTTTGTATGGGTTATTGAGTGGGCTTAAACCCTTTTCCGATCTTGGTGGAGAGTAGTCATGAGTTTCTCGAACAAGGAACAGGGTCACGCTAAAGAAGCGTTGCTGCCCAGATCGCGGGACATCGACGCATTGGTACGCGCCGAACATCACGACCCCTTTGCAATTCTCGGCCCCCACGGCGATGGTGCCGGCGGGCAATTCATTCGGGCCTATTTGCCGGACGCCTTGAGCGTACAGGTACTGGCCAAGAACTCCGGGGAAGAACTCGGCAACCTTGAGGCCACCCAGACACCGGGCCTGTTCGTCGGGCATTTCGATCGGGAGCAGCCCTATCTGCTGCGAACCCGGTGGGCCGGCGGCGAACAAGTTTCCGAGGATCCTTACAGCTTCGGCCCGTTACTCGGCGAGATGGACTTGTACCTGTTCGCCGAAGGCAATCACCGCGATCTCAGCGCTTGCCTCGGTGCGCAGCTGAAGACGGTAGAGGGTGTCGATGGCGTGCGGTTCGCCGTGTGGGCACCGAATGCCAAAAGGGTGTCGGTGGTGGGTGACTTCAACAACTGGGACGGTCGCCGGCACCCGATGCGCCTGCGCCATCCCACCGGAGTCTGGGAGGTGTTTATCCCGCGACTGCAGGCGGGGGAAACGTACAAATACGAAATCCTCGGTGCCCAAGGCATTCTGCCGCTGAAGGCTGACCCGATGGCGCTGGCCACCTCGCTGCCGCCGGATACCGCGTCAAAAGTCGCTTCACCGCTGAACATCGATTGGCAGGACCACGAGTGGATGCAATCGCGTGGGGACCGTCATCAGCGGAGCGCACCCCTGTCGATCTACGAATTGCATGCCGGGTCCTGGCAATGCGAGCTGGATGATCTGGGCGAAGTGGCGCGCCAGTACACCTGGCACGAGTTGGGCGAACGACTGATTCCGTATGTGAAGGAACTGGGCTTCACCCACATCGAACTGATGCCCATCATGGAACACCCGTTCGGTGGTTCATGGGGTTATCAGCTGCTGTCGCAATTCGCCCCGAGCGCCCGCTACGGTTCGCCGGATGATTTCGCCGCGTTCGTCAATGCCTGCCACCAGGCCGGCATCGGCGTGATCCTCGACTGGGTGCCGGCGCATTTTCCGACCGATACCCACGGCCTGGCGCAATTCGACGGCACTGCGCTGTACGAATACGGCAACCCGCAGGAAGGCTTCCATCAAGACTGGGACACGCTGATCTACAACCTGGGTCGCACCGAAGTGCACGGCTACATGCTGGCCTCGGCGCTGCACTGGCTCAAACATTTCCACGTCGACGGCCTGCGGGTCGATGCCGTGGCATCGATGCTGTATCGAGACTACTCACGCAAGGCTGGCGAGTGGGTGCCGAACCGTCACGGTGGTCGGGAAAACCTCGAAGCCATCGACTTTCTGCGCCATCTCAATGATGTGGTAGATCTCGAAGCCCCCGGCGCGCTGGTGATTGCTGAAGAATCCACGGCGTGGCCGGGTGTCAGCCAGGGCACGCAACAGGGCGGACTGGGTTTTGACTACAAGTGGAACATGGGCTGGATGCACGATTCGCTGCACTACATCCAGCAGGACCCGGTGTACCGCGCCCATCACCACAACGAACTGAGCTTCGGCCTGGTGTATGCCTGGTCCGAGCGCTTTATCCTGCCGATCTCCCATGACGAAGTAGTGCACGGCAAGCACTCGCTGATCGACAAGATGCCGGGCGATCGCTGGCAGAAATTCGCCAACCTGCGCGCCTACCTGAGTTTCATGTGGGCGCACCCGGGCAAGAAGCTGTTGTTCATGGGCTGCGAGTTTGGTCAATGGCGTGAGTGGAACCACGATCAGCAACTGGACTGGTACTTGCTGCAGTACTCGGAACACAAAGGGGTGCAGAAACTCGTCGGCGATCTTAATCGGCTGTATCGCGAAGAGCCGGCGCTGCATGATCAGGACGACGCGCCGCAAGGCTTCCAGTGGTTGATTGGTGATGATGCGATCAACAGCGTCTACGCCTTCATGCGCTGGAGCAAGGACGGGCGTCCGGTGTTAGTGGTGGCTAACTTCACTCCGGTGCCGCGCGGGGGGTATCGCGTCGGCGTGCCGTTTGCCGGGCGTTGGACCGAGGTGATCAACAGCGATGCTGCCACCTACGCCGGTTCGAACTATGGCAACAGCGGCGGGGCGTTTACCGAGGAAGAGCCGAGCCATGGGCAGGAACTGTCGTTGGTGTTGAACTTGCCGCCGCTGGCGGTGTTGATGCTGCGTCCGGAGGGTTGATCTAACGACCGAGTCGCCGGCATCACGCGAGCAGGCTCCTGCTCGCGATGTGCAATGACGCGGAGTCAGCTCAACAGGCGAATCGGTTCTCCGACCGACCAGGCTTGAATGTCCTCGATCATCTGCGAGAAGAACTGCTGGTAGTGGTGCTGGCTGACATACCCGACGTGGGGCGTGGCCAGCACATTGTCCAGGGTTCTGAACGGATGATGAGCAGGCAAGGGTTCCTGCTCGAAGACGTCCAGCGCCGCGCCTGCCAGTCGCTGTTTCTGCAGCGCCTTGATCAACGCCACCTCATCGATAATCGGCCCGCGGGCGGTGTTGACCAGCAGCGCCGTGGGTTTCATCCAGTCCAGCGCTTGGGCGTCGACCAAACCTCGGCTCCGATCACTGAGCACCAGATGGACCGACAGCACGTCAGCCTGTTCAAACAGCTCCTGCTTGCTGACATAGGTCACTCCGGCTTCGGCTGCACGTTCGGCGGTCAGGTTTTCGCTCCAGGCGATCACCCGCATACCGAACACCTGGCCGAACTGGGCAACGCGAGTGCCGATGCTGCCTAAACCGAGAATCGCCAAGGTCTTGCCATGCAGGTCGCCGCCCAGCGCTTGCTGCCATTTGCCTGCGCGCAGGGCATTGGCTTCGGCCATCAGGTTGCGGGTCGCGGCCATGATCAGTGCCCAGGTCAGTTCCGGGGCGGCGTGCTTGTAACTGTCGGTGCCACAGACCTGGATACCCAGCGCGGTGGCGGCTTTCAGGTCCAGGGCGGCGTTGCGCATGCCGCCGGTGACCAGCAGCTTGAGTTTCGGTAAGCGGCGCAGCAGGTCTTCATCGAACCGGCTGCGTTCGCGCATCACGCAGATCACCTCAAACTCACCCAGCCGTGCCGCCAGGGTGTCGTTGTCGGCCGGGTAGTCATGGATGAAGTTCACCTGACCGATGGCGTCCAGCACCGACCAGTCCACCACGCCACGGGCCACATCCTGCCAGTCATCAATCACCGCAATCTGCACAGCCATCAGAGCCTTACCTCATCAATGAGCGGGGTTGGTTTTGTTCAGCCAGGCGAGCAGGGACTGGTGGAATTGCGCCGGTTCTTCCATTTGCGGCGCGTGGCCCATGCCGGGGAATTCAACCAGCGTCGACCGGGGAATCAGTTTCGCCACTTGTTTGCCGAGGACGTCGTAATGACCGATTTTCGCCTTGACCTCGGGCGGTGCGATGTCCTTGTTGATGGCCGTGGTGTCAGAGGTGCCGATCAGCAGCAGCGTCGGCACTTTCAGGTCTTTGAATTCGTAGTACACCGGTTGGGTGAAGATCATGTCGTAGATCAGCGCCGAGTTCCACGCCACTTGGGTTTTACCCGGGCCTTTGGCCATGCCCGCGTACATGTCCACCCAGCGGTCAAACTCGGGTTTCCAGCGACCGTCGTAATAAGTGCTGCGCTGGTAGTCGTGGATGCGTTGCGCGGTCACCTTCAGCTCGCGTTCATACCATTGATCCACTGTGAGATACGGCACGCCGAGGGCTTTCCAGTCCTCAAGACCGATAGGGTTGACCAGGGCCAGTTGTTCGACCTGTTCGGGGTATTGCAACGCATAGCGGGTGGCAAGCATGCCGCCAGTGGAATGCCCGAGCAGACTGGCCTTCTGGATGCCGAGAGCTTTGAGCAGTTGTTGGGTGTTGGCGGCCAGTTGCTGGAAGCTGTACTGATAGTTGTCCGGTTTGCTGGAGGTGCAGAAACCGATCTGGTCCGGGGCGATGACCCGGTAACCGGCTTCGCTCAGGGCCTTGATCGAGGTTTCCCAGGTTGCACCGCAGAAATTCTTGCCGTGCATCAGTACGATACTGCGCCCGTTGGCCTTGCCAGACGCGGCAACATCCATGTAACCCATTTGCAGTGATTTGCCCTGGGACTCAAAGGCGAAATGCTTGACCGTGTAGGGATACTCGAAACCCTGCAGTTCCTGACCATATTCCGGGCCTTCGGCGTGAGCAATGACGGGCAGTGCAGCGGTCAGTAGCAGGCCGGGCAGCCATCGGGAAAGGGTGAGGGACATGGGTGAACTCCGTTGGAAATCGGCCGATGCTGGATCGGCACGATTAGGGCGACATTAAACACAGGCAATCACGGTGCATGATTGTTCACCCCATCCAGCCCAATGTCGCGAAGGCCAACACGCCATAACGGGCGCCTTTGGCGAGGGTCACGATCAGAAGGAAGCGCCCGAGCGGTTCGCGCATCACGCCGGCCACCAGGGTTAGCGGATCACCGATGACGGGCACCCAACTCAGCAGCAACGACCAATGACCATAGCGCTGATAATGGACTCGGGCTTTTTCCAGATGACGCGGGCTGACCGGAAACCAGCGCCGATCGCGAAACCGCTCGATACTGCGGCCCAGCCACCAGTTCACCAGCGACCCCAGAACATTGCCCAACGTCGCCACGGCGAGCAGCGACCAGAGCCCATACTTGCCGCTGAGCAACAGGCCCACCAACACCGCTTCGGACTGCAAGGGCAGCAGGGTTGCCGCACCGAATGCCGCGAAAAACAGCCCGAAGTACGCACCGAACATCAATGGGCGGGGTAGTCCGCCACCACCACATCAGTGCCGTCCTTTTTCAGGCCGATCACCTGGTATGCGTCGCTCATGCCGTCCATTTCCATGCCGGGCGAACCCATGGGCATGCCGGGGGCGGCAACGCCCAATAGATCGTCGCGCTTGCTCAAGGCCAACACCTGATCGGCCGGAACATGGCCTTCAACGAATTTCCCGTTGATCAAGCCGGTGTGGCACGACGCCAGGCGCGGAGGCACGCCGTGCTGTTGCTTGAATTCGCTCATGTTGGTTTCGACGTGATCGTCGACTTTGAAGCCGTTGGCCTCCAGATGGCTGATCCATTTTTTGCAGCAACCGCAATTGGCATCACGGTGAACCTCGATCGGGATCAGGTCAGCGGCCTGGGCCAGGGAGGAAATCAACAGGGCGCTCAAGGCGACCAGTCGCAGATGGGTTCGCATGGGGAATCTCGTCTCGAATTGCGGCCAAAAAAAGCATTCTGACCCGTTTAGCCAACATCGAGGCAGGAGATTGTTTCGAAGTAATACCGAATAATTAGCTGCGCTCCAAATCTTTGTAGCAGCTGCCGAAGGCTGCGTCCGGCAGCTGCTACAGGTCGTGCGTCAGCTGAAAATCAGCGGACCTTGAACCGCCCCATAATCGCGCTCACGCGGCTGTTGGCTTCCAGCAGTTGTTGGGTGTTGAGCTCGCTGGCCTGACCGCTTTTCACCAGTTCATCGACCATGTGGCGGATCTGCACCATGCTGCGGTTGATCTCTTCGGTCACCGCACTTTGCTGCTCGGCGGCGGTGGCGATCTGGGTGCTGAGGCTGTTGATATGGCTGACGGAACCGGCCATTTCATCCAGACCGGTGTTGACCCGTGCCGTGGCATCGGCGGCCGATTGGCAGCTGGCCTGGGTGTTTTCCATGGCGCTTACCGACGAACTCACGCCCTGAGTCAGGCGGGTCAGCATTTCGTTGATTTCCGAGGTGCTGGCCTGAGTGCGGGCGGCAAGGGCACGCACTTCATCCGCCACCACCGCAAAACCGCGGCCTTGTTCGCCGGCACGGGCCGCTTCGATGGCAGCGTTGAGTGCCAACAAGTTGGTTTGCCCGGCAATGGCGCCGATCACTCCGAGAATCTCAGTGATGCGTTGCGCGTCCTGCTGCATGCTTTCGACCTTATGAGTGGCGCTGGCCACTTCGTCGATCAGCGCAATCACACTGCTGGACGCTTCGCCCACCACGACCCGCGAACGGTCGGCGTTTTCGTTGGCGCGCTGGGTGAAGGCAGCGGTTTCGGCGGCGTTCTGCGCGACGCTCTCGGCGGTGGAACTCATCTCGGTGATGGCGGTGACGGTCTGATCGGTTTCCGAAGCGTGACGCACCAGAATCTGGCTGGTGTGGGCGGACGTGCGTTGCAGGTTATCCAGGCTGGATGCCATGGCGCCAGTGGCCTGGGTGACTTCGCCGATCATGTTCTGCAAGTAGGCAATGAAGGCGTTGACCGAGTGGCCGATGGCGCCCAGTTCGTCTTCGGCGCGAATGGTGATGCGTTTGGTCAGGTCGGCGTCACCGGCAGACAGTGCGTCGATGTTGGCCTTTAGGGCTTTCATCCGCTGGATCAGTTGGCGAATCGCGTAGATCTGCAACAACACCAGCAGGATCACCATCGGGATTTGCAGCAGGCTCAGCGTGCTGAGCACGTCGTCGCGCTGGGCGGTGATCAGCTTGGTCGGCAAGGCCGTGGCAAGGAACCAGGGTGTGCCTTCAATCGGACGCATGAAGAAAGTATTGGGTTCGCCGTTGTCGTCGAATTCGACACGCTGCGATTGGTCACGGTTTTGCAGGCCGGCCTTCACCTGAGTGGCGAATGGCGAGTTGCCGGCCAGTTCACTGATGTTCTTCAGTACGATCGGCCCGCTGATGCGCGAGCTGTTGCTGATGATCTTGCCGTCGGCCTCGACGATCAGCATTTCGGCGCCGAGGTCTTTTTCCTTGCGCGCGATCAGGTCATTGAAGAAGCCCAGGGTCACGTCGATGGTCGAGACACCATAGGCCGCGCCATTCTTCTGGATTGCCATGGCGCAGTTGGTGCGCGGCTCGGCGCTGGCGTCATCTTTATAAGCAGCTGCCCAGGCGCATTGGCCGCGTGGGGTCTGCATGCCACCCTTGTACCAGGTCTGGTCGTAATAGTTGGGCGCGGCGTCGCTGTTCCAGAACATGTTAACGGCCAATTTTCCCGAGGCATCGCGGTGCCAGAAGGTGCTGAACTTGTTGCGTCCGGCTTCACGCTGACCGGGCAGTGGCCAGATGCCGCCGCCGAAGACTTTCAATTCACCGTACTGGTCGACTAACCCCGGCAGAACGCTGTCGATGGCCGCACTGTCGAGCAGGGGAATGGTCTGGGTGATGCTGCGCTGTTGCGCCTGAACCTTGTTTAATTCGCCCTGGATTTGCTCGGCGACTTCGGCGATGCGGTTGAGGGCCACTTGTTCTTCAGTGTGGCGCAGCTTGGGTGCGACCAACTGGCTGATGCCGACCACTGTCAGCACGGACAACAGCAGAATGAACAGGACCAGAAATAGCGTGTAACGAGCCTGAATGGTACGGAATGCGGGCATGGGACCGGTCCTTGTGCAGCGTTCTTGTTGTGATTATTGGTATGGAAAATTGGCGCTTTCAAGGGCTATCGGCTTGGGAAAGCCGAGCTTTAGGTACGATAGTGCAAGAACGGCGTGAGGTGACGGGTGGCGCGCGTGAAAGGTGTCGTAGGGGATACTAACTAACGCAGCCAGCGTGTACTTAGTACTTGTTCAGTTACCTATGCCCATTTCTAATTAATGTCTAGACCAATGAAACAGGGCACTTTCCAGATGCTGGCATTGGTGGGAAGCAATCCCACCGTGCTGAACACGAAGATAATGGATGAGCAGAAACTGCACAGGAACATCAAAGGCTTCGATCCGGAAAATGTCACCCCCAAGCAAGAACCGGGTAATGACTTTCATCGAAAAGACTCAAGCGGCTGAGCAAGCGCTGTCCTGTGCAGCGTTGCTGCTGAGGGTGTTGCCGTTTTGCTGTAAGTCGTCATGCAACCGTTGCATGTACGGGCAATGCAGTTCGAGGTGCCGAGGCTCGGCCCCTCGGTGAAACAGCGCGAACCACCCTTGACTGTATTGCGTGGGCATCAGCCCGGTGAAGGTGAAGCCGAGGGCCGACAAATTGCTTAAATCCTCGGCAAAGTGCCAGGACAGTTCGAGTTTGGCCGAGATCAACCAGCGCCTGGGCAGGTGCCGGATTTGATCCAGAAGATGTTTGTTCAAGCGATGAATGAGTATTTCGAACCGTTCATGGTGTTGTTCGATTTGCACAGGCAGAGGGAGGCAAGGCGCCATGCCCTGGTGAGTGCCGAATACTGAACAAAGGTACTCCATGAACGCTCGGCAACTCTCGGGCCATGGGGTATCGGGGAGCGGGCGTTCATGTCCTTCATTCATGTGACAACCCAGCACCATGGTTTCCCGCAACGGTTCAGTGAGTGGCGACGCGATGTAGTCGGGAAGCAAGCCAGTGCTATGGAAGCCGATTTTTTCTGCCATGCGTTGAGTGTACGGATGGTGAGTCACTTGCTTGATCGAGAGGCTTTTGAGTTTCAAGAATTCTGAAAGCTCGATGAGTTGCGAGCCAAGAAGCGTCGCGACGTTTTGCCCCTGAGCGGCGGGATGCACCGCCATGAGCGCCAGTTCAGCGGTTAATGAAAGCGCATCGAGGCACAACGCGGCGTGTCCCAGGACGTGCTTGTCGTCCACCGCAACGACGGATTGCCAGCGGCCCTCGGCATTGTGCTGACTGATCATGGCCGGCAAGTAAATATCTGGCCTGGCGTAATGATCGCCGTAGATCTCGCGAAATAACTGGCTCACGGCCTGTGCGTCGGAAGGCTGGTAGCGCCGAAAAATCAATTGGCTCATCACGCGGGCTCCGGCGAGGGGGCGTCATACACTCGTAAGTCCAGGACCCGCGGTTGTTTGCCGGAGCGGGGATGCAGGCTCAGGTCTGTGACTGCGCAGGGCAGGACTCGCAATTCGAGCAGCCCATCGCGACTCAGGTCGTCGATGTCGGGGTATTGGGTGACCAGCGCTTCCTGTAATGCCCGGAGCATTGGCTCGACACTCTGTTGCTGGGGCCCGGGTACCCATTTCACGCTCAGAATGTCCTTGTAACCGGTATTTTCGATGAGCAACTGCCATTGGTTACTGTTGGCAATCCGCTCGACGATCTCGCTTATTTCGGCGGGAAACAGCGACATCACACCAACTCGTACCCGCTGGCTGTACGCACTTCGCCCCTTTAGAGCAAATTTACGCCTCGGGGTCGCGCCGGGTTCACGCCAGCAGGCAAGGTCACCCACCGGGTAACGCAGCAAGGGCATGAGCCGACGAGCCAGATTGGTCACCACTAACAGCCCGGTGCGATCGCATTCTTCGATGACCTCACCGGTGAGTTCATCGACGATTTCCAACAGGGTATGGCGTTCGAACACCCGATGTTCGCCCAATGCACAGTCGCGGTCGGAAGCCCCGATGAGACCGGCGTCCACGCTGGCATAGCCAATCGAAGCGATGCGGGCGTTGGGGAACACTTCGGCGAAGATTGCCAATTGCGCAGCAAACAGGCTTTCTCCTGCATAAAGTAGCGTTTCGACCCCGCATAGCACTTGCCGATGCTGTGCCAGGTAAGCAGCGAATCGCAGTAACTGTGCCGGGATCCCGGCCAGAACATTGATTCGATGTCGGGCAATGGCCTCTGCCAGTCCATCCAGTTCGACTTGCCCGGTGAACGGAAATTCACAGATGGATTTCCCGACGTGTGCCAAAGAGTGATGCGTAAACAGAAAGCTGGCGTAAAGATCCCCGGAAAAAAACAGATTCGCCACCCGGTCGCCATGGTTCAGTTGAGTCGTGAGGCTTTGACCAAACGTACTGACCATGGCGTGCCATTCGTCGCGGGAGTAAACCGAGAGTTTGCCCTGGCCGGTCGATCCTCCAGTTTTAAACACCAGAGCATCATCGACGGTGCCTGTCAGGACCGGCCAGTGATGCAGGTCATCGCTGTCAGCCCAATAGTCGGTCAAGTTGATCAGTGGTAAATCTTTTAAATCAGTACTGTTTAACGGCAAGTGTTTCAGGTGTGTGCGATAGAAGTTGGAATGTTGCCGTACATAAGGCACAAGTTGCTCAAGCGAATAGGGTGATTTCACTGGATTCTCGTTTGCTATCAGGCGTCTGGTTAAATAACAAGGTCACGGAATAAACAGTCTGTTTTTATTTTCTTTGATCGATGACCAGGGGTGTCTTGCCACTGTGTTTGTTTCGGCTGAACTCATGTTCGGCACACACTTCAATGTCCACTATTAACAACGCGGCGCTCACGGCGTTCGCCACGGCTATGTGTGTCATTAGTTGGTCGTGAACTCGGTCGGCGTCAGCATCCACTCGGATCCGCATGCGTTCGACGCCGTTGGCGGCGTGGTCCAGAAGAACTTGAATGGGCAAACCCAGACTTTGTTGCAGAGCGGAAGGCGAAATGAATTCCGTGCCAATTCGCACCAGCTTGCCGTGGCGCTGCAGTAGCTCGAACCGCGGTGAGTCCAGTCCACAGGGACAGGCGTCGGGTATCCAGCGACCGGTATCTCCTACTTCATATCGACGTACGGTTTGATCTTGCCGAGCGAGGGAAGTAAAGAGCAGGCGACCCCTCTCGTTGTTCTGCACCGGTACGTCCTGTTCGAGCTGCACGATTTCCAGGTGCTGGATGTCGCTCATCAAGTGAAACACGCCATCCGCTGTTGCCGCGCAAGCATGCCCCAGGGGACCTGCGTCAACGGAGCCGTAGAGTGAAGAGCGAATTGTCGAGACCCCACAGCTTTCCATCAGGCGCCGACTGGCCTCTCCCGGATGCTCTCCGCCGAGGAACACTTTGCCAATGCCCGCGTACGCGCGAAGTCGGGCCTGCTCGGTGAAAAACAGTCGGTGCAAGGTACTCGGCATGCCGATCAACACGGTGATGCCCTGGTCTACGATCAATTGGGCGATTTCGCTGAAGTCATCCTCCTGGGGCGCCCCCATGGGGAAATGCGTAACGGCCATCTGTTCAAGGATTGTGGAAAAACTGAAGAACCCGCCGTACAGGTTGCCGCTGTAGAACAGGTTCATGACCCGGTCTTGTGACGGATCTAGCCCCGCAGCGAACATGCCATCAGCCGCGGCACGCATCTCTCGTTGATAAACGCGATAGCTTAAACCGGCCAGGGCCGGGATCCCGCTGCTGCCTCCAGAGCGGAAATACAATTGTGCCGCAGGGCCAATCGACTGGGCCGTGAAGGTGTCTTTGTCCATGATCGGATCATTGGCGGTGTCGGGGGCGGGTGGAGCCGGGTCGAGCGTTGCTCGGCCCGTCGAGACATCGGGAGCCAGACTTACGGAGAGACGGCGACTCAGGCGCGACAGTGCATAGACACCATCGTGGGGCTCACCGGCGTAGCCGTCATGAATCGACGCGCAAGGCGCAATGCGGGTGACGCCGGCGTTGACCAGTGTTCGAACGAGCTCGGGTGTTTCTACCGGGGTGCACATCAGCGCGCAGCTTTGCAACACCGTGCGCCAGGGCAACAGCGTCTCGGCGATCAGGTGCCGGGGTACTGGCTTCAACACAATCGTTCGAAACAGCGGCGACGGTGCGAGCGTCTGATGGTGCTCCCAGATCACACGCCATCCGAGGCCGTTCCAGACCTGGCCAGTCTGGTTCGTAAAGCAGTGTTCCAGCCGCGCCATGGTCGTGCAGGTAGTGATCTCGCAAGCTTCCGGGTCTGTGGGAACCCGCGCTGGCCAATGGGCAGCGCGACGTTTGAAGGCTTCGGCCAGGCGCTCCCCCAGATCTTGCAGGACTACCGGATCGTTGCTGTCCACCAACACCCATTGCGGGCTGGAGCACGCCTGCTGATCGAAACGACAGACCTCATCCACCAACGCATCCATCGTCGAAAGACTCGCCGCGTCGGGCAGTAGATAGGCAAAGCTGATCCTGTGCCCCCAGTCGATCCAGCGGCATCCGGCCGGGATCTGCTGTCGAATCGATTTGAGCGCCTTTTCCCCACCCCAGGCTGACACGCCGTCGGCCTGAGCGCAGAGCTGAGGTATGCGAGAGGTGCTCACAGGCAAAACTGCGACGAATTCGGCAAGCCTGCCGCTGATGTCGCAGCGCACAAGGGCGGCCAGCAACTTAGCGGTGAAACCCTCATCACTTGAGCTAGGGCGTAGCCAATTGATGTTACCGGCCAGCAGGCCTTCGATGACTGCGCAGAATGCCAGCATTGGCGCATTGCCCGGTGTGACATGTACCACCAACCCTAAGGGGTGCCAACTTTCGAAACTCGGCTGTTGGTAGTCAATTCGCCTCAGCGAACGAGGGTGCACGCCCAGTTCCCGCTCCAGCTTTGTGCTCAGATTGCCGGGCTGGCAGAAATCGATAAGTCCCTGACGTTGATCGTCTTCGAGGGACAGATCCAGACTGCGAGTCTGTAATTGCGTGGCGAAACGAGCCGCCGAATCGATGACGGTATCACTGTCGATCGGCGCAGAAAGCAACTGAGGCAATTGATTCTGAAGGAGGTCGAGGGCGCTTTCCAGGGTAATGTCGTCACGCAATTGGCCATTGATCAAGTACATATCAAATTCCTTCGAGCAGTTCTGAGGCAGCCATGGCACAGCTGCGACTCGCGGTGGTGCCGGCACGACCATGCAGCTCGAACCAATCGGTCGCCAGGCCGCATCCGCAACTTGCTCCGGGGTGCAATGTCGCCAGATCGCCCATGACCACGGCATGCGCCGGGCTTGATGATATGTACGGGGAGACAAATTCCAGCAAGCCGCGCTGGCCATATGGCTGGACAGTGAAATCGGATGGGTTGCGCACGAAAACCTTCGAGTAAACCGGTACATGGAAATGATGGTGGGCACACTGGAGGTAAGGCACGGCATGCTCTACTGCGCCGTAGCCGTCCCGGCAGCGGGGCAGGTCGACACCTAATTGCCGATTGGTTCGGGCATACAACTCAAGCAACGGTATTTCCTGCGCTGCCTGGGTTTTCCAGCCGCCGCCCAGAAGCACCAGGGACTGGGCAGGTAACTTGAGATTCGGCGCAGTGGTGTCTTCCATGTGCTGTAGCGCATGCGAAAGGAATGCTGGAAATCCGAGAATTCGAACGGGTAAGCCTTCGTCGGCAAACGCCTGCAAGGCGCGAATAACACCAAACAGGTCGAACTCGTGACCTTTACGGGTCAGGCGCAATCCGTAGACAACTCGATTGACGGGCGCATAGCTGCAGAGAAACTGGTCGGTATAAGCGGTGCCCAAGGTGTTGCTGGGCTCGGGTTCGTAGCTCAGGAGCAAGTAATTGCAAGGGCTGTCCGGGGTATCCCAGCCGTAGTGGCGGAAAATGTGGCTCACCATGCCTTGGGCCGCCGCCATGCTGCGAGGGTCATAGCGCATGCGACTCTTCTGGCCGCTGGTACCCGACGATGTCAGCTCCAGCGCGCCTTCGCCGGTGGGACTGAACAACACGTGACGTTTGAAATAGTTGGCGAAGATCGGCGGCAGTCTTGACCAGTCATCCAGTGTTTCAAGGTCTCGGGCATCGAGCCCATTGGCGTTTAGCCAGCGTTCGTAACCCGGCGTGTGGTGACAATGAAACAGGCTGATTTCCCCCATCGCCTGGTCGAACAGGCCTTCGGGCACGGAATCCAGGCAATAGGGTTGCGTTAACGCGCAGAGCGCATCGGTGTGGGGTAAATGGATCATCAAAAGACCTACGTTGTGGTGTCAGACGGCAAGCACGATGTGGGAACGCCGCAGAAACAGGCGTAGGGGCGCCAGGCACAGAAGCCCCGCAATACCCGCCATCAGAGCAAAGGATTCGTGGCTATTACCGGCCCCGGCCGCAGCAATAATCGAGCCGCCACCGCCCATGACGGCGATCGACGTCATGCCGATCATCGCCGAGACCAAGCCTTTGCTGTCGTCGCTTGCAAACAGCGCAAGCCGGTACAGCGCGGCATTGCTCATGCCTAGCCCAACGGCGTAAAGCGCCAGGCAGCTGATCAGCACTGCTGTCGAAGCGCCGTAGAAGCTGACGGCGACCAGCGCGATGAGGCCGCCGCAAAACGGCCAAAGCGCGTATCGAATCAACTGTGGTAATTGAGTGTGGGCAATCAGTCGGTTGAGAATCAGGTTGCCGAGAATGACCGCCGCAAACACCGGGACTTGCCACAGGCCGTACTGCAAAGGTGAAAGTCCCTGGTTCTGGATCAGCAAGAGCGGCGCCAGCCCGATCCACGCAATCAACGGCAGGCTCATCACGCCCAACGCGACAGTTGCACTCAGGAATCGCGGGTTAGCCAGCAACGCCAGATAGCGGCACACGGTGCTGCGCCATTCAAAATGCACCGCTTGCAGTCGCTGACCGTCGTGGCGCAGGGTGCCCACGGTTTCCGGCATGAACAGGTACAGCCCAAGCCAGACCATCACGCCGCCGATACCCAGCAGTAAAAACAGCTCCCGCCATGACAGCCATTCCAGCAGCAGGCTCCCGAGCAACGGCCCCAGAAGTGGGGAGAGCAACGCAACGTTCCCCAGCAACGCCATGATTTTTACCGCGTCGGCTTCGCAGAAAACTTCTTGCAGGGCTGGATAGCTGACCGCAATGACAAACCCCAACCCCATGCCCTGAATCAGTCGCAAGCTGTTGAACGCATAAATACTTTGCACGTTGAACGCTGCGGCACAGGCCAGCGCAAAAACCGCACAACCGATGAGCAATATCTTGCGACGACCGAAGTGATCAGACAACGGACCAACAAGCCATTGCAGAAGAATGCCGCCGGCCAGATAAAGATTGAAAGCGTAGGGGACATGGCCGGGGCTGGCATCCAGTTGACGGGTGACGGTCAGCATGGCCGGCATGATCATGTCGCTGGCCATATAGGTCAGAAGTTCGAAAAAAGTGATCGCAAGGCAAAAGCCAAATAAATAATGGGGGCTGATATTGATTAAAGGCGTGTGCATGGCATCCCTGTTCTTTACTCGAAGTTTGATAGCGGGTTTTATTGCGATGCGCCGAGAGTAATCATCGAATATGAATAGCTCAAGTGGACGATTAAGACCAAAAGCTTCAATGGTTATCGCTATGTTTCGATGGGTGCCGGGAACGAAATAAGAAGTGAATATGCATGTACGAAAAATGCCCGCGACACGCGGGCATTTATTCAGAAGTTATTGGGTGGGGTAATTAGCTTACGAATGAAAGTTCAATTACTCACGTTATCGATGCGGGTAACAACCCGGCCCGCCACGGTCGTAATGATGACCGCCGTGCCAGCCACCGTGGGGGAAAATGATGCAGCCGCTCAGGGAAAGTATGGCAAGCAGCGGAATCAGCAGTGTGATTCGACGGAATATTTCAAAACCCTCATGGGGCAATAAAGCCAAAACGCTTCATCGGCTGTAACATGAGACCCCGCTTGTAGCGTCCCATCCCCGGAGAAAGGTAGGGGCTTGGCATGCATATGGATACAAATCGGATACATTTTTCAGGTTCAGGAACTCGCAATGACTCAGTCGCAACGTTTGAAATACTCGATTCTGATCTCCCTCGTGGTGTTGGGGATCATGTTCGGCCTTTCGTATCTGCAAAACGCAGGCGTCATCAGCGAGAAGCTGTTTCAGTACATCGCCATCGGTGTGGCGGTCATCGTGGTGGTAATCAATGGCATGATGCGTCGCAAGGTCAAACCCTGAGCGACGCACCTTGAGCTGATCACTCGTGTTGGAGCATGGCTGCAGCGTGCGGATGCAGGCTGTAGCTTTTGTCTGAATTGAGTGTGATCACGCCTTCGCTGCACAAGCGTTTCAACACTTCCCGCACACTGAGAAAGGACAGGGGAATATCCAGGTCCAGCAAGTGACTGTGCACGCCGCGCACGCCGAGGCTGCGGTCGCTTTCGGCGGCAGTCAGCAACGCATCGATGACTTTGAGTCGGATCAGACTGGTGCGCAGACCAAAGCTTTTGAGCAGCGACCTGATCCGCTCGTTGCCATTGCGCTCACTCCGTTGACTGAAAACACCGGAGCCCATGGCAGAGCCCTTTGGCGCGTTGCTACCGTCCGTTGGCAGTTGCGAGTTGTACATGCAAAAACTCCTTATCCGAGCCGGCCAGGAAATGTGATGGGTGCTCTCAATCTATAAGACGTATGAGCAGGGCAAATAATGAAGCCCTGAATGTAGAAATTTTGTCGCCATCACGTCAGCAGCCGGTGAGATGGCTGTGAAAAGCGCCTTTCAGGGCCTAAATTTTTTGTCATTTCTTTCGTTTGTAGGGGAAGGCGCAGTGCGTGTGTGACGCAGGGTGTTTGTCTGTTCGATCAGGAGCGAGCGTGATTATTTCCAGGCAGTTAACCAGGTTGAGCCTTGCGGGTGTGTTTGTGGGCTTGAGTCTTGCGGCAAACGCACGCAGTCAGCCAGAGCAGGCGAGCGCTGAGATTCGCCGGACCAGTTTCGGCGTGCCGCATATCCGTGCTGACAACGAGCGCGGGCTCGGTTATGGCATTGGTTACGCCTACGCTCAGGACAACCTGTGCCTGCTGGCCAATGAGATCACCACCGTGAACGGCGAACGTTCACGGTATTTCGGCCCGGATCAGTTCACGGTCGAAGAGCGCGAAAATCTGGTCAGCGATCTGTTCTTCAATTGGCTGAACACCCCGCAGGCCGTCTCCGCTTTCTGGCAGGCGCAAACCCCGCCGATACGCGATCTCATCGAAGGTTATGTGGCGGGCTATAACCGTTCGCTGGCAGAGCATCGGGCGCAGGGTTTGCCGCAGCAGTGTCAGGGCGACTGGGTGCGTGAGATTACCATCCAGGACCTGGTCAAGTTGACGCGGCGTCTGCTGGTCGAAGGCGGAGTAGGGCAGTTTGCCGAAGCCTTGGCCGGCGCGACGCCACCCAAAGCCGTTGCTCAGACGGCAGGCGACCCCGAGGCGTTCCAGGTGGCCGCCTCACGCCTGCAGCGTTTTGCCCTGGATCGCGGCAGCAATGCCGTGGCGGTCGGCAGTGAACGTTCTTTCAACGGCCGCGGAATGTTGTTGGCCAATCCGCATTTCCCTTGGGTAGGCGGGATGCGTTTCTATCAAATGCACCTGACCATTCCCGGCAAACTGGACGTCATGGGCGCGGCACTGCCAGGACTGCCGATGATCAATATCGGTTTCAACCAGCACCTTGCATGGACCCACACCGTGGACTCGTCCAAGCATTTCACCTTATATCGCCTGCAACTCGATCCCAAGGATTCGACCCGTTACCTGCTCGACGGCAAGTCCTTGCCCATGAAGAAACAGACCCTGACCGTGAACGTGAAACAACCTGATGGCCAGACCCATCCGGCCTCTCATGTGATCTACAGCTCGCAGTTCGGCCCGATCGTGCAGTGGCCCGGAAAACTCGACTGGGACAACCAGTTCGCCTACAGCCTGCGCGATGCCAATCTGGAAAACGACCGAGTCTTGCAGCAGTGGTATGCAATGAACCGTGCGGTCAGCCTCAAGGACTTGCAGGCGTCGGTGCACAAGATTCAGGGGATCCCGTGGGTCAACACCCTGGCGACGGATGATCAGGGGCAGACGCTGTACATGAACCTCTCGGTCGTGCCGAACGTCGGTGCCGACAAATTGGCCAAGTGCAGTGATCCTCGCGCCGGGTTGCAGATGATCGTCCTCGACGGTTCCAACAGCGCGTGTGCCTGGGACATCGACCCGCAGGCTGCGCAAAAAGGGATCTATGCGGCAGACAAGTTGCCGCAGCTGTTGCGCAAGGACTTTGTGCAGCACTCCAACGATTCGGCCTGGATGGCCAACCCGGCGCAACCGCTCAGCGGTTTTTCGCCCCTGATCAGTCAGGACGACCAGCCATTGGGGCTGCGCACACGCTTTGCACTGGATCGCCTGAATACGTTGAACAAGACCGGACCTATTGCGGCGGTGGATTTACAACACATGGTGATGGACGACCAGGTGTATCTGGCAGCTCAAGTGATGCCGGACCTGCTGCAGTTTTGTGCTGCGGCCCTGGGTTCCGATGCGCCAACGCTCACGCCGCTGTGTGCCAGTCTCAAGGCCTGGGACCGCAGTGCGAATCTGGACAGTGGTCTGGGCTTTGTGCATTTCCAGAATGTCATGGAGTCGCTAGAGGAAACACCTGATCCCTGGCGTGTGGCGTTCGATCCGAAAGACCCGCAACACACCCCGCGTGGCCTGGCGGTCGATCACCCGGAAGTCGCAAAGGCGGTTCGCGACGCGATGCTGGCGTCGGTAGCGCAGATCAATAAGAGGGGGCTCAAGGCTGATAATCGCTGGGGTGATATCCAGGTGGTCAGCGGTGGTGGCCAACAGACGCCGATTCACGGTGGACCTGGCGCTCTGGGGATTTATAACGCCATTCAGAGTGTGCCGAGAGCCGACGGTAAACTCGAAGTCGTCAGCGGTACCAGCTATTTGCAGGTGGTAACCTTCGATGACAAGGGACCGCAGGCCCAGGGGCTGCTGGCTTTCTCGCTATCCAGTGACCCGGCCTCGAAGTATTCCAGAGATCAGACCCTGGCATTTTCCAGGAAGCAGTTGAGTGTGTTGCCGTTCACCGAGCAGCAGATCGCGTCCGATCCGCAGTACCAGGTTCAGACAATCCGCGAGCAGGATGAAAAAGCCGGGAAGGTGGCTGCACAGTAACGCTGATGGCGCTTGAATCAGGAATGAAGGCCGCACCCCGCAAGGCTCGCGGCCTTCAGCTTTTTGGGGCTTGTTGCGGAATGGAGTTGAGGACCGGATTGCCATCCTTGTTGCGGGTCAGGTAGACCGGCAATACCTTGGGCAAGGACGCCACCAGGTTGTTGAGGTCCTTGATGTTGTAGATGCCGCCGATGCGAATCGAGCCGGTACTGTGGTCGGCCACCATCACCGGTTTGCTCAAGTAGCGATTGATCAATGGCAGTGCGTCGGCCAGCGCCAGATCATCGAGCACCAGTTTTCCGCTGCGCCACGCCAGTGAGTTGTCATTGTCGTAGGTCTGACTGATCTGGGAAGTGAAGTCGCCGCGTCTATAGCTTGCCTGCATCGCTGGCTCGAGACGCAAGCCGTCACCCGCAAGGGCATCATTGCTGCTGACCAGCACCGAACCTTCAATCAGGTTCACGCGTACCTGATCTTCATACATCCAGACATTGAATTTGGTTCCGGTTACCCGAATCCTGCCTTCGGCCGCTTTGACAATGAAGGGGTGCCGAGTGTCGTGGCGGACGCTGAAGAAGGCTTCGCCTTTTTCCAAAGTGATCCGGCGCTGGTCCTTGTAGTTGCTGAACGTCAGCTCACTGCCCAGGTTCAGTTCCACCTGACTGCCATCGCTCAGGGTGACCTGACGGACAGTATCGCTCGCCTCGAAATGTTGGTACGAATTGGGTAACCAGCCCAGGTTCCAGCCGCTATAGGCCGCCAATGGCAGCGCCATGGCGCAAACCGCGGCGGCGATACCGAAGGTGCGCCAAGGCGTTTCACGCTTGGCGCGAGCCACCGGTATCACGGTTTCGGGACGTGGCAGGTCCCCCGCGACATCCCAGATTTCCAGCATGGCCTCGTACTCGAACGCGTGAAGCGGATGAGCGTCATGCCATTGCTCGAACGCCAGCCGCTCTTCAGCCGTGCAATCGATGGCGTGCAGACGCATGCACCAATGCGCAGCGGCATCGGTGATTGCGTCATATTGGGCTTGCGAGAGAGGGTTTTCGGTCATTGACTCATCCTGATTTCCTGCATTCTAACCTTGTGAGGAAGTCTGCGAGAACAACCGTCATGGCAATTACCCATCAAAGTGGTGTTTATTTTCTGATTCATGGGGTGCTGGTGTGCAATTGGCGCCCCAGATGGGTGATCAGCCAGGTAACGCTGTCAGCGTTAGCGAGTTGCACCGCCAGTCTGATCAGTGGATCTTTTTTGAAGGTTGTGCGGGCACCGCTCAGGTTGTCCTCGCCGGTCAAGGTCAAGATATGTTCCTTTATCCGATCGGTATTTTCATCAGTAGTACTGCCCAGGTCCTCCCATTCACCGGCATCAGGGTTCTGGATTTTGAACAGCTGTGTATAAGGCGTCTTGATTGACAGTGCGCTGTCCTGAAGTTCGCTCAAGGCTGTTTTGAGATCAGTGGCGAAAGCACTGGCCGTTCCTATCAGGTCGACGAACGGTCTGCTGGAGTCGAGATAAGAAATGTCCTCGGTTTTGCCGGCAATGTGCGAAATCTCATGGATCAGGGTTGCCGCCCGAGCATGAGCGTTGATGGGGAAGGCGGCGTCGGACAGATGATCGCGGTAGTGGTCGAAATGGGGGAAGAAAAATTTATCTGTCAGGTAAATTTTCCCTTTTACGTCCTTTGGAAGGGTGAAGCCGAACGTATTTTCCGCGTGACTGAGGATCTTGCCGACTACAAACCGCCTGGAGTTCGGCTTTCTGAGTGTGGGGTCCAACAGGGCCGCAAAAATGTCGCCCACGACTTTTTCGAGCTTCTGCACATGCGCGTCCGACACGGTAGACACATCGATAAAATCCATGATGAGCTGGTGCACGGGCGTGACCGTACCGTCAGAAGTCTTGAGCATTTGCAGGTTGCGGAAGCTGTTCCAGGCATAGGTGGTTGCCAGATCCAGCGCCTCGTCAATCTGACGAGCCTTTCGCGGAAAAATTTGACGGACTTGAGGCATTCCATGTGCTTCGACATTCATGCTTTCCCAAACCGTTATCGCGTTCTGTAACCGGTTGATGAGGCTGAAGCGGGGCGCCGGTTTTTCCCTGTCCAGAACCCATTGTTTCGATTCGTTTTGACGCAGATAAGGGACGCGAGCGGGGGTGTCGGCGATGCGCCAACGGGTGCCAGGTTTTGCGACCGGATACACTTTTCCTTCAACCGGCCCGTAAAGTTGTTTTGTCGTTGGATGAGAGTAGAGCCCAAGCTTGGCGTTGTGTGTCAGCGAACCCAGATCGACGTCGATGCTCTCATGACGCTTCAATTGCGTGCGCTCGGGTGCAGTGATGTCGATGTCCTGCCATTTGAGTCGAGTGTCGGGCGTTTCTGGCGCGGGCGCGCGGGTCGTCGAAGGCTCCTCCATCGATTGCTGCAACGAGGCCAGTTGTGCAATGCCGCTGATGAACTCTTTTATTGCGGCTCCCCATTTATGTGTTTGAAGGTCTTCGGCGGATTGCTTGATATCGCGGTAACTGCGCCATACCGTGATGGGGTACGCGAGTTTGCCTATACAAAACGAAAATGCCGCGTGCAAATCTTCGCCCAACACCTGTTTGATGGTCGCCCACTCGCCCTGTTTTCTGTCATCGGACTGACAACCGAGCAATCGGGTCAGCAACGCAGCGTTGTCATTGAGTAAATGGTTGAACAGGTTCCCCTTGATCGGATTGGATGCCAGTGTGGTCTCGGTGAAGCGATGACCGGTGCTCGTCGGCGTGGCTCTGGTGACGCGGTGATCAGTGATCGCCATCCGGGTTTCCAGGAGTATCCGATCAGGCTGCGGCAGATTCAGGAGTAGCCAGTC
Source organism: Pseudomonas sp. AL03 (assembly GCF_029960815.1). Classification (GTDB taxonomy): domain Bacteria; phylum Pseudomonadota; class Gammaproteobacteria; order Pseudomonadales; family Pseudomonadaceae; genus Aquipseudomonas. The sequence goes on along the minus strand of NZ_JASBRE010000018.1, from coordinate 61,343 downwards.
GAGCAGCGGTCCGCGGGTCTTCAGTTCTGTTAGCAGTTGTGCTTCATTTTCATATTCTTTCACCCCATGCCGAGGGCTGTGAGGCGCAATAAGCACCTGTGGTGCAGAGCGATCAGCCGTTGAGCCGATTAGATAAACACCGGGCACTTTGATCGTCTGTGCACTCTTGATACCCAAGAACTCAAGCGGGCGGATGATCGCATGGGCACCGGCGACTGCAGCGCGGGCGATGGCGTCTGGCATGTCCATGACTTGCCGGATCAGATCAAACCCCGTCTCGCTCAGACGTTCCTGCAGTTTTTCCGCGTGAGCGTAATGCATCAACTGCCAGGGCAATTGTGTGTAAAACCGCGTCCTGCGGCCCGCATTCGCCTGGGTATCTGCCAAGGCGTCGCTCAGTATTTTCTGCTGATGTTCGCCCGGTTTCAGGTTTCGTATCAGGTCTGTGATGTAGCGTTCGTCCATCCCCTCGGGAATCACGGTGGTATCAAGCGATACCAGTTTGAAATGGACCTGATCCAGATCCTTCAGGTGAGTCAACGCAAAGTCGGTCAGCGTTTGAGTGTTGGCTGCAGATGTCGCGTGGGCACTTATTTGGACCTGGACGTTGTCCGGGTTGATGTTGAAGGTGTCTGCCTTGAGTTGTTTTTCAAGTTCAAGGTGTGCCGTGCGTTGCAGTGATCGTATGCCGGTCAGGTAATCCTGGTCGTCTTTAACGTTATTGAGGTATTGCTGAAGCAGCTCGGCATGCAGCATCAGATCGTTAACGGACGCTTTGGCCAGCCATGCCGGCAGTTTTTGTTGAGTCGTCAGTGACCGCGCAATGTCCATCGCACGGTCGAGCCCCGACCTCGGCTTACGCAGCGCCACGAGATTCAGGAGATGGGTCAGCGGCGTGGTGGAGAGTTTCGTCGCCAGCGCGCTGGTCAGGCACGACGGGTCCAGATGCACAGAGGGTTTTTGTAGATGATCAAGAAAATGCCCATCTACCCGCTGCAGGGGCGCCAACGTGTAAGTCTTGCCAGGCAATCGTTCGCTGCGGCCAAGGTTCTCCAGAAGCGTTGAGCGATGGTTGACGTCTGCGAGGCGTTGACCGAGTTCGGTCAGCAACGGTGTCAATGCTTTGAAGGCTTCAAACCCTAACGCGGGTGTCCACAAAATGGCCCTGCCCGAATGCACCGGGTCCAGGCCTCCTCGTTCAGTCAGCACAAAACAACTGGCCAGTTTCAACGGATCCGTAGCGTCGCCTGCCTTCAACGCCAGGGAAAATACGTCCGGCAGAAAACCGTTCAACGCGCCCCGGTGCAACCGTATCGGTGAATCGAGCACCGTTTTGATGATCGCCTGTTCCGTCACACCCAGCGTGCGGGCAACCGTCTGCAGTTTGAGCTCGCTGCGCAATGCTGTGGACAGGGTGTGGGTGAAACTTGATTGCAAGCCTTCCAGCGACGAACCGACGAAACGTTGGGCGTCGGTGATCGTGCGGGTGGCGGCAGGAATGACGGGGTGGTTTAGAAGGTTTTGTTCAAGCGCCGCGGTGGAGAGCAGTGCCCATTGTTCTTTGACCGATTCGGCGCGCACGGTGGCCGGTTGTGCACTCCAGCGCTGGTCCACGTGTGTACTCCAGCGCCCGTTGGCATCGACGGCCAACAGGCGCTCATCGATCAGTCCCCGAACATCAAGCGCCTTGTCGAGCAATGCATGCGGGTCCAGCGAACCTTCACTTTCGCGGTAGCGGCTCAAGGCGTAAGTCAGGTTCTGCAATTGCTTGTCGAGGATGTCTGCCATCAATTGTTCGAACGCCGGGCCAACGATCGGTTCTCCGATAATCATGCGTTCATCCGGTTCCATTGAAAGCAGCGTACGGCGCTCGTCCAGCGACATGTAGTTAAGCAGCGTGTCCTCATGCCCTTCGCTTTTGATCATCGCCAGCACGATTGTTCTGGCCGCGGGCAGGTTGCTCGTGGCTTCGATACCTCTGGACCGGGTATACAGAAAGCCGAGGGCGTCGCTGCTGCCGATCATCAAGGTGCAGGCCAGTTCCGCGTAGTGCTTGAAGGGCGCGGTGATACGTACTTTTTCGATGCGCAGGGAATCGTTGGAGGCAGGCGCGAGGCTCACATTCATCAAGCGCAGGTATTGCTGCGAGGTTAAAACACCTTGCTGGCGCTTCAATAAAAGATTGACGTGAAAGGTATCGCGAATACCTTCGGTAAGAAACTCCGAGGGTGACTGGCCAGCGCGTGTGGGGGAGTTCCAGTACGTTTTCAGCAGGTTTCGCAAGTGAGGTGTAAAGCGTTGCGCGATCTCTATGATTGAGCTTTCCCATGCCTGGTTATCGGCGTCGCTGCTCACGCCGTGTGCAGGATTGGAAAAGACCCTGGAATCACCCGTTGGCCACTGATGGGTCAGGTAGTACTGCAAGAGGACGTCGCTCAGTGGCTGCGAGGACATCGTGTACCGGGACTCGCGGGTGTCGAAGGTGGAAACCGTGCTGATGAAGCTTTCCAGCCTTGTCTGGCGCTGGTCCAGCCTGGGGAATCGCTTGGCCAAAGCAATCTTGAGGATTTCGTCCAGCATCGACTGCAGTGTCGGCATCTTGACCAGTTTGGCCATCATCGACTGGATGTTGTGTGTCTGATTGAGTTCGAGTGTGAGCGCCTGGTCCTGGAATACCGCACCTTCGATGGTTGTTGTAGAAATCTCAGGCATGGCAGCTGCCTGCACAGCGTTACGTTGTTCAATGGAAAGATAACGCAGTAATTCCCGTTTTCCGGTCTCTTGCGCCAACCATGCCTTGAGTGTGCTTTTGAGGTCGACCTTGTCCGCGAATTTGACCAGACCTTTCCACGGCGTGTAGAGCATGACTTCTCCATTATTGGGCCGGCTCATGGCGAAAGCACCGGCCAATGGAATGTCCGTCGGGCCCAGAAGCAATCGTTCGATATGTATGGGCTTGGTAGTGGCCACACGGGCTACATGGGTCGGTAGATAAACACCCTGCAACCAATTCAGGTCATCAAGGGTGAAGGTCAGCGCTTTCTCGCGATCACCGGGCTGTTTGGCATTGGATGCACGTTCTGCTTCGTCAAAAAAATACGGCAGTGGAGAAGCAATCATGATTTTTCCTCGATGTGCTGCGATTGGTGGGTAATCGCAGGCCTTTGGATTGAGGAAAAACAGTACGGCCAGGGGCAGGCTCGAGTGCGGTACATATTGCTTGATCCGAACAGGCTGTCGAGACTTGACAGGACGCTGGTAAAACAGCGCTTAATCGACAACTGTTTTTGGTTGCCGTGCAACCTCGTTTCACCCTGTTGCCCGTACTCAATAATAAAACTGGAGCTTCAGATGACCGCAACGCCCGAAATGACCGTCAGTTCGAACACTCAAACGCTCGATTTCGACGCGCTCGTTCTTTTGCTTGAGCAGATTTTCCAGCGTCATGGCACCAGCGCCGATGTCGCCAAAACACTGGCCCTCAACTGCGCCGGCGCCGAGCGCGATGGCGCCCATAGCCACGGCGTGTTTCGTATTCCCGGTTACGTGTCGACGCTCAAGAGCAGCTGGGTCAATGGCCAGGCCGTGCCGGTGGTCGAGGACGTCGCTTCGGGTTTTGTCCGGGTCGACGCCTGCAATGGATTCGCCCAGCCGGCCTTGGCGGCAGCACGCGCACTGCTGGTTGAAAAGGCCCGCAGTGCCGGCATTGCGGTGCTGGCGATTCGTAATTCCCACCATTTCGCAGCCTTGTGGCCGGATGTCGAGCCCTTCGCTTATGAAGGGCTGGTGGCGCTGAGCATGGTCAACAGCATGACCTGCGTGGTGCCGCACGGTGCCGATCGCCCGTTGTTCGGGACCAACCCGATTGCGTTCGCCGCCCCTCGGGCTGATGGCGAACCGATTGTCTTCGACCTGGCGACCAGCGCCATTGCCCATGGTGATGTGCAGATCGCCGCACGCAAAGGTGAGCGTTTGCCGCCAGGCATGGGTGTGGACGGTCTCGGCCAGCCGACCGAGGACCCGAAAGCGATTCTGGAGGGCGGCGCGTTGTTGCCGTTTGGCGGACATAAAGGTTCGGCGCTGTCGATGATGGTCGAGCTGTTGGCGGCGGCGTTGACCGGGGGGAATTTTTCCTTCGAGTTCGATTGGTCGAACCATCCGGGGGCCAAGACGCCGTGGACTGGCCAACTGCTGATCGTGATCGACCCGAGCAAGGCGGCGGGGCAGAGTTTTGCCGAGCGCAGCCAGGAGCTGGTCCGGCAGATGCACGGTGTGGGGCTCAAGCGTCTGCCGGGTGATCGACGTCACCAACAGCGGGCCAAGGCCAGCGCCGAAGGCATTAAGCTCGATGCTCAGACATTGGCGAATTTGCGGGAATTGGCCGGGCTCTGAGGTCTGCCTAAACCCCGGGCATGAAAAAGGCGAGCGAAAGGCTCGCCTTTTTGCTGAGTGCCCATTAAAGCGGTACCGCTTAACGCCGGCCCAGCAACAAACCGACTACCAGGCCAAAACCGGCAGAGATGGCCACGGTTTGCCACGGATGACCACCAATGTAGGTTTCAGTGGCTTCGACTGCAGGTTTGGTCCGGTCACGAACGCTGGTGACGGAGTCCCGAGCCTGCTGAAGTTTCTGGGCGATTTGCCCACGAAGTGTGTCCGCTTCTTCACCGACGAGTGAGGCACTGCTTTTCAACAGTTTCTCCGACTCTTCGATCAGAGCCTGAAGTTCACTGAAGGCCTGATCCTTGATCTGGTCTTCGGCGACTTGTGCGGCTGTTTTCCGGGCCATTGGGGTACTCCTTGCAGGTAAATGGACAGTGAACAATGGAGTCTGTCGTCAGCGAAAAAGTTGCAGTGAATTTTCGCGTTGACCCCACCCTGAAGAAAAATCCTGAGTCGGACATTTCCTCCTACAGTGTAAGATGTCGCCTAATTTACGCAGCAGGTAACTCCCATGAGCTTCAATCTGGCCGACAAACCCCTTGCCGAGCGCGCGGCGCTTGAAGATGAGAAATCCCGTCTGTTCGATCTCTGGCAAAGCAACCTGGGCAAGTCCAAGGGCGAGGCCGCAAGGTTGTTCGGTGAGCGCGCCAAGCGCAAAGGCAAATGGTCCGAGTGGGTCCGTGCCGAACTTGACGGCATGTCGCCCCCGGAATTCGCGAACATGGTGCGCAGCGAGATCAATCGCCTCATGGCTGCCAAATAGAACATGCGAAACTCGCGACAATGGCCTCACGCACTTTCAACACCAGCGGATCGAGCTGCGTACTGGTGCGCCAGCCCAGTTCGATCGGGTAACGCGGCAACGCCAGGGGGCAGGGCAGCAGCGCCAGGCCGCTGAGCGCCGCGATGCTTTGGGCCGCATGGGCCGGAATGGTCGCCACGGCCTGACTGCCCTTGAGCAAATGCGGCAACGCCGCAAAGTGTGTGGTCGACGCCCATACCCGCCGACTCAACCCCAGCGCCGCCAGCCCCTCATCGGTGATCCCGATAAAACCACCCGACGACACCAGGATGTGCTCGCGGGCGACGAACTCCTCAAGACTGATGGTTTGCTGTCCCTGGGCCAGGCTCATCGGGTTTGCCAGGCACAGATAGCCTCCTTCTCCCAGCACCTGACGGCTGAGCAAGCGCTCGGCAAATCCGCCTGCAGTAATCGCCAGATCGATACTGCGTTCCATCAACGCCTGGGCGACGATCTGGCTGTGGGTCTGACGGAAGATCAGCCGCAGCTTCGGCGCGACGCGGGCGATTTCCTCGATCAGCCGGCGACCATAAGCAATTTCGAAATCATCTGACATACCCCCGGTGACTGAGCGCCCGTCGTCATGGTGGGCGGCCGGATCGACCATCGCCAGGCTCTGCCGGCATTTGTTCAGGGCATCGCTGACCACCGGTTTCAACTGGTTGGCCTTGAGTGTGGGCGCGAGGCCTCGGCCGGTGCGCACGAACAACTGATCGCCATACACCTCGCGCAGCCTTCGCAGTGCTGCGCACCGCGATGTACGCCAAAGGCGTGGAGGTCTGGTGCGCGCCAACGGTGGACGAGCGGGAAATGTGGCAGGTCAGCATGCGCCATATCGCCCATGAAGGACGTTGCTTTGTGGTCAGCGCCTGTCAGGTTCAGGATTCACCGCACGCCTTGGGCGTTGAGATCGCCAACTGGCCGGCGGACCGGCCATTGATTGCCGGCGGCAGCGTGATCGTCGGGCCGATGGGCGACATTCTGGCGGGGCCGTTGCGCGATGGCACCGGTTTGCTCAGCGCAGAAATCGACACCGATGACCTGATCCGCGCCCGTTACGACTGCGACGTGGTGGGGCACTACGCGCGCCCGGATGTGTTTGAGTTGTCGGTGGATGAGCGCGCCAAACCGGGTGTCCGCTTCAACGCATAACCCCTGGATCTCTAGGTTGAGTTAACCACTCTTCACGGGTGATTTCCCAGAGGTCTCTGGGGAATCGCCCGCTGACGAAGTCGCCCTCATCGCTGCGGATCAAGCGCATGCCGGTGCGTTCCGAGAGTTTGCGCGAGCCGATGTTGGGCGCCGCTTTCGGTACCCGCAGCACTGACCGGCCGAGGGCTTTGAACCAATACTCGGTGACGGCCGCACTGGCTTCGGTCATCAAGCCCTGGCCTTGCCATTTTGGCCCTAGCCAGAAGCCGCGGTTGTTGTCCTGTTCATTCATCAGGCTGACAGTGCCAATTAACTGATCGGGCGCGGACTTTAAGCGGATCGACCAATGCCACTCATCACCGCGCGCAATCGCTGGCAGGGCATTGTCACGCAGATAGGTCAGTGCGCCGTCAGCAGGGTACGGCCAAGGGACGAGGGCGTTCAGGTAACGCACCACTTCCCAGTGCGGGAACTGTTGCTGGATGGCTTCGGCATCGGCCAACTCCAGCGGGTGCAGGATCAAGCGTTCGGTGTCGAGCGTGGGTGTGACTTCCATGTTCTTTGTCGCTCCTTGAGTCGCAATTACCAGGTGCCGGTCGTCGACGCTGGCAGGCTGAGTTTGCCACTTTCCACGAAACGCAGGGTGCCGAACAAGCCACCGGCCAGTTTGCCTCGCAGCACGTAGGGCAGGTTGTTCAGGGTTTGTGTCTGGCTCAGGCCCAAGGTCTGACGCAGCACCGAGAACGCCGAAACGCTCACCGGCACCGTCAGCACGGTTTCGGAAAAGCGTGCAATCGAGCCCGCTTGATCGCTGACGCCGGAGGCGAGTGGCTGGCCATTGACCTCCAGGTCCAGGGCCACGCCGTTGTAGTCGATCGCGGTCTCATTGGGATTTTGCACGCGTATTTTCACGGCAAAGCGTACTTCCATGTCCTGGCTTTGCAACGGCTCGAAGCCGACCACGTTGATGTTCAGCGGGTCGCGATTGGGCAGCAGGGCGCAGGCGCTAAGGGAGAGCAAAAGAAGGGAAAGCAAAACGGCGTGGACACTGCGCATGGACATGCTCTCTTAAAGAAAAGGCCGAACCACCCGTGGCTCGGCCTCGAGCATTTTCTAGCGGTTCAAGGGTGCGACAGCTGCAGGCGAGACGGGTTCAGTTCAGAGCATGGGAACGATCATTATCAAACGGGTGCCGCAAATGCCGCCAGCAAATCCTCTTCAAATGCCCTTTGCGCATCCCCCGGCACCTGCGCGCGATGGCGGGCCAGATGGAATGCCACGTCAAAACTCATATCGCCTCGGCGCACGGCCCGCAGCAATCCTTTGTCTTCCCAGCTGCGGGCAAAGTGATTGGGCAAATAGCCAACGTGTTTACCGGAAAGAATGAAGGCGAGGGTGCCTTCGACTTGCTCCGAACGCGCCGAACACATCTTCCCCTGGAAGGGTTCGTCGCTGCGCAGGAAACGGTAAGGGTGATCGACTCGATCACACGCCTGTAGCGCGTGATCGTCAGGCGCATCGTCGGTGAACAGCGGATGTCCGGCGGCGCAATACAGGTGCTGGGTTTCGGTAAACAGTTCGCGGTAGTCAAAGGCGCTTTGCACTTGTGAGAAATAGCCGATCGCCAGGTCCAGTCGTTGTTGCAACAGCAACCGTTCCATTTCACCAGGCATGGCGCTGATCAATTCGATGCGCACCGATTCGTCCCGTTCACGAAAGCGCCGGATCGCATCGGCCACCCGTTGCAACACGGATTGATCGAGCGCTTCGGACAGCCCCAGACGAACCTCGCCGATCAAGCGCCCGGCCACACCATTGGATTGATGGCGGAAGGCTTCGATGGACTCGAACAGGCTGCGAGTCGCGTTGAGCAGTTGTTCGCCCTTGGGCGTGATTTTGAAACCACCCTTGCCGCGACTGCACAGACGATAGCCGAGCCGGGTTTCCAGTTTGGCCATTTGCTGGCTGATGCTCGACTGGCTCAGACCCAATTCACCCTGAGCCGCGCTGAAGCCGCCGCACTCCACCACGTTGACGAACAGCCGCAGCAGTTGCAGATCGAGATCATGGAGTTGGCCGAGCATCAAACATTACTCCGAGATAAAGTCAGGATAACTACCTTGGTATTTTTCCAATGTATCTGACGACGCATTCTGCATCCACTTCCTCTGGTCAGGTGTTTCGTCATGGCTCCCACGTTCAAGCTGTGTTTGCCCGCACTGTTTCTCGCCATGGCCGTATCGGCCCAGGCCGAGGAAAAAGTAGTCAACCTCTACAGTTGGGCTGATTACGTCGCTCCCGAGACCTTGCAGCGTTTCGAACAGGAAACTGGCATCCATGTGCGGTACGACACCTTCGATTCTTCGGAGGTACTCGAAACCAAGTTGCTCACCGGAGGCAGCGGTTACGACGTGGTCGTGCCGTCTTCCAGTGTGCTGGCCCGCGGACTGGCAGCCGGTGCGTTGAAAGAGATCCCTCACGAAGGCCTCAAGGGGTACGCCAACCTCGATCCGGACTTGCTGGAAAAACTCGCCGCCGTCGATCCTGGCAACCGCTATGGCGTGCCCTACACCTGGGGCACCCTGGGATTGGGGATGAACGTCGAAGCCGTGAAGCAGCGTTTGCCGAATGTGCCGCTCAACAGCCTGGACCTGCTGTTCAAGCCGGAATACGCCAGCAAACTGAAAGACTGCGGCATTGCCATTCTCGATTCACCCCAGGAAGTGGTCGGCCTCGCGCTGCATTACCTGGGTAAAAATCCTTACAGCACCGACAAGGCGGATCTGTCAGCCGCCGAAGCGCTGCTGCATCAGCTGCAACCCAATGTGTTGTACGTCGCCACCGGTCGGCAGATCAGCGATCTGGCCAATGGCAGCGTATGCCTGGCGTTGACCTATAACGGTGACGCCAGCATGGCCGCTGATCAGGCGCGCAAGGCCAACAAGCCGTTCGAAGTGGCGTACCGGATTCCGAAAGAGGGCACGCTGGTCTGGCAGGACAACCTGGCGATCCCCAAGGATGCGCCTCACCCTGAAGCGGCCCACGCCTTTATCGAGTTCATGCTGCGCCCGGAATCCGTCGCGGCACTGACCAACACACTTTTCTTCGCGACGGCCAACCAGGCCGCAACACCGCTGGTGGATGAGGCGGTGCGCACCGACCCGGACATTTACCCGCTGGCTGACGTGCGTGACCGGTTGTACGCCGACCGCAGCATGAGCCTCAAGGACATGCGTCAACGCACGCGCTTGTGGACCACTTTCCGTAGCCGCCACTAAAAAGGAATACCTGATGGACGTCCCGATGCAAAACGATCAGGCCATGACCCGCGACAGCCTCTATGGCACTGCCGCAGAAAGTACCTACGCCGGAATCACCAGTTTCATGCGTCGTCGCTACAGTCGCGACTTGCGTGGCGTTGATGTAGCGGTCAGCGGTGTCCCGTTCGACACCGCCACCAGCAACCGCCCCGGAGCGCGTTTCGGACCACGCGGCATTCGTGCCGCGTCCACCGGGATTGCCTGGGAACGCCACTGGCCATGGACCTTCGACCCGTTCGACCATCTGGCGGTCATCGACTACGGTGATTGCGACTTCGATTACGGCACACCGCAGTCGGTGCCCGAAAGCATCGAAGCCCATGCCGAACACATTCTCAACGCCGGTAGCGCGATGCTGACGTTCGGCGGGGATCACTTCATCACGTATCCGCTGCTCAAGGCCCATGCGCGTAAACATGGTCCGCTGTCGTTGATCCACTTCGACGCCCACAGCGACACCTGGCCGGACGAAGACGGCAAGCGCGTCGATCACGGCACGATGTTCTGGCACGCGGCGAAGGAAGGGCTGGTGGATCCGTCGCGTTCGGTTCAGATCGGGTTGCGCACCACGAATGACGATCACCAGGGCTTTCAAGTGCTGGATGCGCGGCAAGTGCATCGACGTGGTGTTGATGCAATTGTCGAAGCGATTCGGGCGAGGGTCGGCGATCACCCGGTGTACCTGACGTTCGACATTGATTGCCTCGACCCGGCATTCGCTCCGGGCACCGGAACGCCGGTGTGCGGCGGCTTGAGCACGGTGCAGGCGCTGGAAATCCTGGGTGGCTTGCGCGGGATTAATCTGGTGGGGATGGACGTCGTGGAAGTGGCGCCGGCCTACGACAGTGCGGACATTACCTCACTGGCGGCGGCGACGTTGGCGATGGAAATGCTGTGTTTGTATGCGGCTAAACATAAGGTCGACCGGTAACACCGACCTGCGGTGACTCCTCCGACACCATCGCGGGCAAGTCGGATCGCCGCACCGCCACTCCCACAAGTACAGCGCAGTACCTGTGGGCGCGGGCTTGGTCCGGCCGGCGATCCGACGATGCTTTTTCAGGCGACCGGGATGATTGGCAGATCCAGGGTTTCAGCCCTGCTTCCGACTGGCCAGCCTGATAACCGTTGGCGGTGTCGATGAAATTGCCGCCAGCTTCAGAGAAGGGCCGACCCCCGGCCCATCGCTCCTGCCACTTTCTGACAGGATGCTCTGCTAAGCTTCGACAACTTTTCCGGACAGAGCCTGCCGATCGTGTCGCGTACCACTCGTTTACTGACCTTGTTGCAAGTGCTGCGCGGCAAAAGTCGTCCGGTGACCGCGGCGACGCTTGCCGGCGAATTGGAGATTTCCGAGCGCACGCTGTACCGCGACATCGCTGAACTCACCGCACTCGGCGCACCGATTTACGGTGAAGCGGGAATCGGCTACGTGCTGCGCAGCGGTTTGTTTCTGCCGCCATTGATGCTCAACGCCGATGAAACCGAAGCCATCGTGTTGGGCTTGCGCTATGTGGATCAGCGCGGGGATGAGGTATTGAGCAAGGCCGCGGCGGATGCGCTGGCCAAGATTGCCGCGGTATTGGCGCCTGAAGCGCTCGACGCGTTACGCAACCCGACAGTCCTGCCGGGCCCGCGCGGTTATGGCTTTGCGCCCAACGCGGTGCCACTGACGGTGTTTCGCCAGGCCATCCGCGATCAGGCCAAGCTGCACATCGACTACGCGGACGCCCATCAGGTGCCGAGTCAGCGGCTGATCTGGCCGCTGGCCCTGGGGTTTCTGAACGAGGCGCGAATCATCGTCGCCTGGTGTGAGTTGCGCAGCGCCTATCGCACCTTTCGCACCGACCGGATCTCGGCCGCCAGTGCGCAGGGCGAGCGGTATCCGGGGCGGCGCAGCGACCTGTTGCGGACCTGGCGCAAGCAGATGCAACTGGATGAAGCCGGGCGTTTCACTCCTGACAAGAACTGACACAGGCCTGTTTTAGCATGGGGCCAGAATCAACAAACAAGGAGCCGTAAACATGCCCAATCCAGACGCTTCACTGGCACCCGCCATCGCCGCCTATATTGCTGCGGCCAATGCCCGCGACACCTCGCGGGTCGCTAGTTTTTTCGCTGAGGATGCCAATGTGTTCGATGAAGGCCAGCACCAGGTCGGCACTCACGCCATCGCGCAGTGGATGCAAGACACCGCCCAGCGTTACCAGCCACGGGTTGAAGTGCTCGACGTGCAACTGCGCACCGGCAAAGTGTTGGTGCACAACCTGATCTCCGGGACGTTTCCTGGCAGCCCTCTGGAATTGCGCTACATGTTTCGCCTGAACGAGCAGGGCAAGATCGCCCGGCTAGACATCTCCCTCTAACCAAGCCGCGTGGCATACTGCCGCGCATGAATGTCGACTCTCCCTTAAGCGCCTGGCAGCACGCCATCGAACAGAAGGGCTTCGTCCAGGACGAAGCTCAGGAACATGCCGTCTGGGCGCTGCAAAAATGCTACGAAGCGCTGCATGAAGGGCGCGCGCCGATCACCGGCGTGTACCTCTGGGGGCCGGTCGGACGCGGTAAAACCTGGTTGATGGACCAGTTTTACCAAAGCCTGAAGGTCCCGGCCCGTCGCCAACACTTTCACCACTTTATGGGCTGGGTGCATCAACGCTCGTTTCAGCTGACCGGCACCGCCGACCCTTTGAAGGCACTGGCTCGCGAACTGAGCGAGGAAGTTCGGGTGCTGTGCTTTGACGAACTGTTCGTCAACGACATCGGCGACGCCATCATTCTTGGCCGTTTGTTTCAGGTGATGTTCGAGCAGGGCGTGGTTGTAGTTTGCACCTCCAATCAGCCCCCGGATCAACTGTACGCCGAGGGCTTCAACCGCGACCGGTTCGTGCCCGCCATCGAGGCCATCAAGAAACATATGCAGGTGATTGCGGTGGACGGTGGCGAAGATCATCGTCTCCACCCCGGCATAGGTTTGCAACGTTACTGGGTGGCCGCATCGGGACAGCCCAGTGCGCTGGGTGAAGTGTTCAAGGCACTGACCGTCGGCCAGTCGGTGGCCAGTGACCCGATCAAGGTAGGCTATCGCTCACTCAATGTCGTGCAGGCCAGCGAAACCGTGCTCTGGAGTCGTTACGCCGATCTCTGTGAACAGCCTTTTGCCGCCATGGATTTCATCGCCCTGTGCGACACCTTCAGCGCTATTCTGTTGAGTGACGTGCCCAACCTCAGCGCGCAAAAGCGCGAAGGGCGCATCGCCCGGGGCACTGAAGACGGCGTCGAGCGGGTGGTGGCGGGTGATCGCGAGTTGCCGCAATTGTCGGTGCATGACGACGGTGTACGGCGTTTCATCGCCCTGGTGGACGAGTGCTATGACCGCAAGGTGCCGCTGTGCCTTGAAGCGCAGGTGCCCATGGAATCGTTGTACACCGAGGGTTATCTGGAGTTTCCATTCCGCCGCACCCTCAGCCGATTACAGGAAATGCAGCTGCAACGTTTCGCCGAAGCTTGAACCCAAGGAGCCGCGAACATGAATCAGCCTCTGTCGCACCATTTGCTGACCATGGCCTACCAGAACGCCTGGGCCAATCATCGACTCGCCAAGATCTGGAGCCAGTTGAACCCGGCCGAGCTGGCGGCACCGCGGGTCAGCTTCTTTCCCAGTCTGCGCGCTACCCTCAATCACATCCTGACCTGTGACTGGTTTTACGTGGATGCGCTGGAGCGGGAGTTGCGCGGCGATGATCCGCATCCCGATTGCTACGTGTTTTTCAACCAGGACGAGCCGTTTACGCACGCGGTCGACCTCGAGCGCGAACAAGCGCTGGTAGACCGGCGACTGATCGCCTACTGCGAGCAAATGCGCGATGCCGACCTCGGGAAGATCGTGACCATCGCCCGGGACACGCCGCAATATGAGAGCCGCGTACGTATGCTCTCCCATTTGTTCGAGCACCAGATTCATCATCGCGGGCAGGTTCACGCCATGCTCAGCGGTACCTCGGTCAAACCGCCGCAACTGGACGAGTTTTTCTGTGCCGGAGAGTCAGGCTTGAGGGCCGAGGATTTTGCCGAGCTGGGGTGGACCGAAACGCTGATCTGGGGCGCTTGATCGTAAAGATTGCAGCATGAGCAGCGCTCGCGATATTGTCGTTCGGCTTTCCAGTACGAGCTGCGTGCTGGGGCTACTTCATGTGTAATCGAGGGTGGAAATGGAATCCGCAGAAATTCTTGTGCTTCAGGCCAGCTACACCAATGCGGTGCATGCCGAGGCTATTGGTCTGGTGCTGAATGCTTACGCCGAAGACCCGATGGGCGGGGGCCACTCATTGCCCGCCGACAGGCTGGAACAACTGCCGGCGGAACTGGCCAAGCGTCCCTATGCGTTCAGCGTGCTGGCCTTCGTCGGTGGCGAGCCGGCGGGGCTGGTCAATTGCTTTGAAGGTTTCTCGACCTTCGCCTGTCGACCGTTGGTCAATGTGCACGATGTGATGGTGGTGAAGAAGTTTCGCGGCTTGGGGTTGAGCCAGAAAATGCTGCAAAAGGTCGAGGACATCGCTCGCCAACGCGGCTGCTGCAAAATCACGCTGGAGGTGTTGGAAGGTAATGCAATCGCCCAAGCGTCCTATGGCAAGTTCGGTTTTGCCGCGGGCATGTTCGACCCGGCGCACGGTCGGATGCTGTTCTGGACCAAGGCGCTTTAATCACTTGCGGGCATAAAAAAAAGGGCGTCCATCAGGACGCCCTTTGTTTATTTCGGTCTGTAGGACTCGGTCACCTGTGCGGTTTGATCGTCCGGAACCCGGAGTTCAGAACTTTTGCCTTCGGTGGTGTTACCCAGCGCCTGCTGTTGGTTGTACCGCAGGGTGTCGAAGTAATACCGCATGCGTTCGGCGCCGCCTTCGGCCAATGCGCTTGCCGAGACGAACGTCATCAGGCCGGCGATGATCAGGGGTGTACGTTTCATGGTGTGCCTCCCACTACGATTGTCGGGTGCCTTTCGTCCATGAGCCAGTGTCGAAGGCACAGTTTTCGACGATTCGGTTAAGCGAGAGTTAACAACGCTTAGAGCTTCCAATCCAGGCTCAGGGTCACCGTGCGCGGGTCGCCCCAAAAGACGCCGTTGTAAAACCCGACGTTGTCGTAATACTTCTTGTCGAACAGGTTATCGACGTTCAGCGAGGCCGACAGGTGCTTGTCGAACTCATAACGCGACATCAACTTGACCACGGTGTAAGCCTCCTGGCGGATGTTCGCGCTGGCGGTGATCACCTCGCCACCGGCGCCACGTCCGACCGGGCGCCTGGCGGCGCGGTAGACGTCGCTTTGCCAGTTCACCGCACCACCCACGGTCAGTGCCTGCCAGTCGCCGGGCAGGCGATAGGCCGTGGAGAAACGCAACATATTCAACGGCTGGTTGATGTTGTTGCGCTGCTTTTCGCCATTGGCCGAGTGGGTGTAGGTGTAACCGGCTGTCATGTTCCAGCCCGCCGTGACCTCGCCGGAGACTTCGGCTTCGAAACCCTGAACCTTGTTGCCTTTGCCGCCCGATTTGAAGAATTCCTCCCCGGTGACCGGGTCCGGTGGCACCGAATCGTCGAGTTCGGCGACGTTATCCTGCTTGCTCCAGAACAATGCGGTGGCGAGGTTGAGGCGCTCTTCCAGGAGGCTGCCCTTGAGCCCCAGCTCATAGTTGCTGCCGACCACCGGTTCCAAGTATTTATGATGGCTGTCACGGTCTTCTTGCGGTTTGAAAATATCGGTGTAGCTGACGTAAGCCGTGTACTCAGGCGTGATGTCGTAGAGCAGCCCGGCGTAAGGGGTCCACATGTCGTTGTGCAGTTGGCGAGTGATTTCGACATCGGTCAGTTGCAGGTTGTTGTCGTATTTGTTGGTCTTCTTCGACATTTCCCAGCTGCCATAACGACTGCCGAGTACCGCGTGCAGGTCGTCGGTCAGGGTCAAGCGAGTGGCCAGGTAACCGGCTTTTTGCCGGGTACTTTCATTGGAACCTTGCAGGCTGGTGACGGTGTCGGGGAATTTGGGGATGCCACCCATGTACTTCCAATCGGGGACGTTTTCGTAATCCGACGGCCGTGCGCCGTCTACCGTGTAAGGGTTTTCTTCGCTGCGTTCGGCTTCGCCATAGCCGATCATCATTTCGTGCTCACGCCCGAACAGCGAGTAAGGTCCCGACACGTTGAAGTCATAGGCCTTCATTTTTTGCGTGCCGATCATGTGGCTGACGTTGGCGCTCATGCCGCTGCGATCGGCATTCGGGAAGCCGCCACCGCCGTAGTAGATCTTGCCGTCGGTGTCACTTTCCCGGTGAGTGTAGGCAGCCTTGAGGTGCCAACCGCCTCCCAGTTGATGGTCCAGATTGGCGAACGCGGTTTTGTCCTTCAGCGGCCAGGAACTCCAGGACGTGGCCATGTTGGTCGAGCGTCCCAGGTTGGCTTTGCCGCCGTCAGAGTTCCAGTACGGTACGGTGCCCCAGGATGTGCCCTGCACATGTTTGTTCTGATAGTCGTAACCCACAGCCAACACAGTGTCATCGGTCAGGTCGGCTTCGAGAATCCCGTAACCGACTTCCCGTTGTTGCTGGTACTTGTCGCGGAACGAATGGCTGTCGCGATAGGCCAGCACGCTGCGTCCGCGCAGGCGTCCGTCGAAAGCCAGTGGGCCGCCGACGTCCAGATAACTGTAGTAGTCGTCATAACGGCCGCCGCTGACGCCGGATTGGGCTTGCCACTGCGCCGTCGGCCGTTTGCGCACCATGTTGATGGTGGCCGAAGGGTCGCCCGCGCCCGTGGTCAGGCCGGTCGCGCCGCGAACCACTTCGATGCGGTCGTAGATGATGGTGTCGGAATCGGACTTCATGTAGCTGAAGGTATTCAGCATGCCATCGATCTGGAAATTGTTGATCGTGTAACCCCGGGACGAATAGCTGACCCGGTCCGAATCGTTGTGTTGAACCACCACGCCGGTGGTCTGGCTCATGGCTTCGGACAGCGTACCGAGTTTGAAATCGTCCATTTGCTGGCGCGTGACCACGGAAACCGATTGCGGCGTTTCCTTGATCGACAGGTCCAAGCGCGTTGCAGTGCTCATGGCGCCGGTAGTGTACGACTCGGTGTTTTCGGTGGTGCTGCCCAAACCTTGGGCGGTCACTTGGGTCGCGCCGAGTTCGAGGGTGCGGCCGGGCTCTTGATCAGGGCTGGTTTCGGCCAGCAGATCGGGACACAGGGCGGCACTGCACAGGCCCAGGGTAAAGGTCATGGAACGGGTGATAGGCGCGAACATCGCAGCCGACTCCTTGTCTTCGAGGGAAAAATTCCGTTTGTTCAAAGACGAAGGGGAGAGGCGGGATTTAGCACTAAATGAGAATAATTATTATCTTTGCGAGGTTTCGGGCAGAGTTGTCGCGCAATGGCGTAGGAAAAAGGGGCCGGAGCTGGCCCCTGAAAAGATTACTTCTGAACGACTGCCGGATTGGCAGGCGTGGCCTTGGGTTTCATCAGGCTGAAGTCGATCAGTGCCTTTTGCTCGCGCTCATAAGGATTGCCGATCATCAATGGCCGGGGCTTGAAACTGTCGCTGACCAGGCTCTTGCTGCGATCCAGTTCATCAAAACTCAAGCCTGCCAGATCAGCCCAGGTATGGATCAGATGCGAGCTGCTGTAAGGCCGCCCCAGATCACCGGCAAAACTCCAGTCATGGTTTTCGCGCCATTTCGGTGACGCCCAGGCCATGAACGGGATGGTGTACATCGGCGCCGTCGGTTTGCTCTCGTTGCGACCCAGTGTGCTATGACCAGGCGAATCGAATACGTCCTCACCATGGTCGGAGAGGTACAGCAGGAACCCATTCGGATCAGACTTGGCGTAGTCCTTGATCAGGCTCGAGACCACAAAATCGTTGTACAGCACCGCGTTGTCATAGCTGTTGTACGTCGGCACCTGATCGTCGCGCACACCGTCCGGAACGCCTTTGCGGTCCTTGAACTTATCGAAGGACGACGGATAACGGTATTGGTAGCTCATGTGCGTGCCGAGCAAATGCACGACGATCAGCTTGCGCGGCGCAGCGTCGGCCAATGCCTTGTTGAACGGCTCGATCACGTCGCCATCGTACTGGGCGGCATTCTGGTTGCGGTTGTTGTTCAGGTACACCTGCTCGTCGGCCTGTTGGGAGAAGGTCGTCAGCATGGTGTTGCGCTTGGTCATGGTCTGCTGGTTGGTGATCCAGAAAGTCTTGTAGCCCGCCTGCTTCATCATGCTCACCAGCGATGGGGTCGACAGGTACAGATCCGGGTTTTCTTCGTCGGCGAAGGTCAGCACCTGCTGCAGCGCCTCGATGGTGTAAGGGCGCGGGGTGATGACGTTATCGAAGACCGCCAGTTGTTCCTTGAGCTTGTCCAGCTCCGGGGTGGTTTCCCGAGGGTAGCCATACAGGCTCATGCGCTGACGGTTGGTGGACTCGCCGATCACCAGCACCAGGGTCGCCGGCTGATTGGCCGTCGTATCTTTAAGATTGTGCAGGGGTGGAATCTTGCTGGCGCTATGGAGCATGTCTTGCATACCGGCCAGGGTATCGAGGTAGCGGTGATAGGCCACGGCCATCTGCCAAGGCACGGCGGGCTCGATGCGCGTTTCGAATTTTTCGAAACCGCCGGCGAGGCTGCCGGTACGCGCGGTTTGCTTGATCAGCGGATAACCGACGACAGCGACCACAATGGCCGTTGCAGCCACCAGTGCCCGACCGCGAGGCATGTACACCGGGCGCAAGCGAGTCCAGAGGACGTAAGCGAAAGCGGTGTGAGCGAGGAACGCCGCCACCATCCACCAGGCAAAGTACTGAGTCATGTACTCGCCCGCTTCAGAGATGTTCGATTCGAACATAATGAAGATGACGCTTTGGGAAAATTCCTGCTGATAGATGAAGAAATAACCCAGGCTGGCCATCGAGCAGGCCCACAGCACCACGCCGATCAGCGCGGCCATGACACGTGTTTGTTTGGGGAACAGCAGCATCGGCGCGAGCCAGATGGCGCTCATCACAAAGGCCTGGCGAAACCCGGTAAAACCAGAGGTGCCCGTCAGTTGGATCAGCAGTTGGGTAATGCCCGAAAAATACCAGAAGAACAGGAACAGCCAGAGAAATCCTGTCCAGTCGAAACCTTTCGCAGACGTATTGCTGCGTTTAAACAAAGCCATTGGCGCTCCAGCCTAGTAATCACTTCGACCGCCGAGGCCTTCCATGTCGCCGACGAACGGATGCCGCACGGATACCGAGCGGCCATAATGAGCCGGAGTATCAACAGGCCGATGTGAAAACTTTGTGAGATGCCAGGATTGGCGAGGCGTCGAAGCGTTGTCGGAAACAGCAGAGGGCTGTTTCCGACTCAAGCGAGGGGATCAGGCGTGAGGGGCATGGTGGGCGACAGGTAAGGGCTGGGTCTGAGTGCCTTGTGTCAACAAGCGCAATTGCGCGAGCTCCTGCCTCAACTGGTCGCGCTCGTCTTTCAATTGGCGCAATTCATCACGACGGATCGTGACGTAAAGGGTTTGTGCTGGCCGTGCTGCATGTACTGTGCCCATTGCTCACCTCGCAAATGGCTGCCTCAACTGTAAAACCGCCCCGAGATCGGGTGCTGAATTACTATCGGCGCCAATTTTGATTTCTTTTGCCTCAGAAGGGAACTTTTTTATTTTTCACGGTCGTTGTGTCGTCAGCGCGATTACCGACGTTATCGGTCTGGATCGGGCACAATGCCCGGAAACTATGTGCCAACGCTCTGGACTAACCCACATTAGTCGCGTTGGGCTATAACCTTTGACACACATTATTTGTAGTAGGGAGCATCAGTACATGCAACTCGGGATTATTGGACTGGGCCGCATGGGCGGCAATATTGCGCGGCGCCTGATGCTCAACGGGCATACCACCGTTGTTTACGACCGCAATACCGCCTTTGTCGACACCCTGGCCGCAGAAGGCGCCTCTGGCGTCATCGACCTGCCGGCGCTGGTCGCTGGCCTGGCCAAACCACGTGCGGTGTGGGTCATGCTGCCGGCCGGCGCACCGACCGAAGACACCATCGACACCCTGAGCACCTTGCTTGAAGCCGGCGATACCATTATCGACGGCGGCAACACCTTCTATAAGGACGACATCCGCCGGGCGAAAACCCTATCGGAGAAAGGCCTGCACTACATCGACGTCGGCACCTCCGGCGGCGTCTGGGGCCTGGAGCGTGGTTACTGCATGATGATCGGCGGCGAAGCCGAGGTGGTTAAACGCCTTGATCCGCTGTTCGAGAGCCTTGCACCGGGCCTGGGCGACATCCCGCGGACGAAGGACCGCAAGTCCGAAGACGATCGTGCCGAGCGCGGTTACATCCACGCCGGCCCGGCCGGTTCTGGCCATTTCGTGAAAATGATCCACAACGGCATCGAATACGGAATGATGCAGGCCTTCGCCGAAGGCTTCGACATTCTCAAGACCAAGGCCAGCACTAACCTGCCGGAAGATCAGCGTTTTGACCTGAACGTGGCCGACATCGCCGAAGTCTGGCGCCGTGGCAGCGTCGTGTCGTCCTGGTTGCTCGACCTGACCGCCGACGCGTTGGCCAGCGATCCGAAACTCGACGGTTACACAGGCGCCGTGGCTGACAGCGGTGAAGGTCGCTGGACCATCGAAGCCGCCATGGAGCAATCGGTGCCCGTACCGGTGCTGTCGAACTCGCTGTTCTCGCGCTACCGTTCGCGCGGGCAAGGCACCTTTGGCGACAAGATTCTCTCGGCCCAGCGCTTCGGCTTCGGCGGCCACGTGGAGACTGCGAAAAAATGACCCGCTTGATCCGCAATAAATCCAAGGCAGAACCCGCACCACCGACCACGCTGTTCCTGTTCGGTGCCCATGGTGACCTGGTCAAGCGTCTGCTGATGCCGGCGCTGTACAACCTGAGTCGTGACGGTCTGCTTGGGGATGGACTGCGGATCATCGGCGTTGACCACAACGCCATCACCGACGAAGCCTTTGCGAAAAAACTCGAAGATTTCATTCGAGCCGAAGTGGCCGCCAAGGTCGGCAAGGGCGATCAAGCCCTTGACCCGGACTTGTGGGCCAAACTGGCCAAAGGCATCAGCTACGTCCAGGGTGACTTCCTGGACGACAGCACCTATCAAGCACTGGCGGCGAAAATCGCCGCCAGCGGCACCGGCAACGCCGTCTTCTACCTGGCCACCGCGCCACGCTTTTTCAGCGAGGTGGTGCGCCGTCTCGGTGCCGCCGGGTTGCTTGCGGAAACCCCTGAAGCGTTCAGACGGGTGGTGATCGAAAAACCTTTCGGTTCCGATCTGCACACCGCCGAAGCCTTGAACGCTTGCTTGCTGAAGGTGATGACGGAAAACCAGATCTACCGAATCGATCACTATCTGGGCAAGGAAACCGTGCAGAACATTCTGATCAGCCGGTTCTCCAATAGCCTGTTCGAAGCGTTCTGGAACAATCACTACATCGACCACGTACAAATCACCGCCGCCGAAACCGTCGGCGTGGAAACCCGCGGCAGTTTTTATGAACACACCGGCGCCTTGCGGGACATGGTGCCCAATCACCTGTTCCAATTGCTGGCGATGGTCGCGATGGAGCCGCCGGCCGCCTTCGGCGCTGATGCCGTACGCGGCGAGAAAGCCAAGGTGGTCGGTGCGATTCGCCCCTGGTCGGTGGAGGAAGCGCTGGCCAACTCGGTGCGCGGCCAATACGCAGCCGGCGAGGTCGACGGCAAGGTGTTGCCGGGTTATCGCCAGGAAAACAACGTGGCGCCCGACAGCAACACCGAAACCTATGTCGCGCTGAAAGTCATGATCGACAACTGGCGCTGGGTCGGCGTGCCGTTCTACCTGCGCACCGGCAAGCGCATGAGCGTGCGCGATACCGAGATTGTCATCTGCTTCAAACCGGCGCCGTATGCGCAGTTCCGCGATACCGAGGTCGATGAGCTGCAACCGACCTACCTGCGGATCCAGATTCAGCCCAACGAAGGCATGTGGTTCGATCTGCTGGCCAAACGACCCGGTCCGGCCTTGAAGATGGCCAATATCGAACTGGGCTTTGCCTACAAGGATTTCTTTGAAATGCAGCCGTCCACCGGCTACGAAACGCTGATCTACGATTGCCTGACGGGCGATCAGACGCTGTTCCAGCGCGCCGACAACATCGAGAATGGCTGGCGCGCCGTGCAGCCGTTCCTCGATGCCTGGCAGCAGGACGCGAGCGTACAGAGGTATGCCGCTGGCGAAGACGGGCCGAAGGCTGGGGAAGAATTGCTGACCCGCGACGGTCGCGTTTGGCACAGCCTCGGATGAGTGATGCAACGCAACATCCCATCCGTTTTCTGCTCAGCGACATGGACGGCACCTTGCTACTGCCCGATCACAGCCTCAGCCAGCGCACCATTGAAGCGGTTCGTTCCTTGCGCGAGGCCGGCGTGCTGTTCAGCCTGGCCACTGGCCGTCCGCCGAAAGCCATGTTGCAGCAGATCGAAGCCTTGGGCGTCGACCTGCCGACAGCCGCCTTCAACGGTGGCACCATCGTCAATCCGGACGGCAGTTTACTGGTCGCGCATTACTTGCCGGCGACGGCTGCGCTGACGGCATTGGCGCTGTTTTCCGATCAACAAGACGTTGAAGTCTGGGTGTTCAGCGGGGGCGACTGGCTGTTGAAGGATCCGAACGGGCCGATGGTCCCTCGCGAACAGCACGGGCTGGGCTATCCGCCGGTGGTGGTCGAGAGCTTCGAGCCTTTTCTTGAGCGTATCGACAAGATCGTCGCCACCAGCAATAACACTCAGTTGTTGATCGAACTGGAAGCGCAGCTGCTGCCCAAGGTTGAGAGCCAGGCGCAGGTCTCGCGTTCACAGCCGGTGTACCTGGACGTGACCGCGATGCAGGCGAATAAGGGCGCAGCGCTGGCGACACTGGCCAAATTTCTCGGTGTGCCGCTGGAGCAGACCGCGGCGCTGGGCGACGGCGGTAACGACCCGGCGATGTTTCATCGCGCAGGCTTGTCGATCGCCATGGGGCAGTCGGAAGAGGCGGTGAAGCGCCAGGCCGATGTGGTGACTGGCGCCAATACCGAGGACGGCGCGGCGCAGGCAATCGAGCGCTATATCCTCAACGCAGGTTAACCGCGTTATCGTTCTTCGCGGGCAAGTCGGATCGCCGCACCGCTCGCTCCTACAGATTCACCCCTGTAGGGGCGAGCGGTGCGGCGATCCGACTTGCCCGCGAAGGCGTCAAACCTGCTGACTCAAAGCCAGAAACTCACTGCATACCACCCCAACACACCCATCACCACGGTGTACGGCAACGCCATCCACACCATCCGCCCGTACGACAGGCGAATCAGCGGTGCAATCGCCGAGGTCAGCAGGAACAGAAACGCAGCCTGACCATTGGGTGTCGCCACGCTCGGCAGGTTGGTGCCGGTGTTGATCGCAATCGCCAGCGTCTCGAAATGCTCACGGCTCATGTGGCCGGAGAGGAAGGCCTGTTTCACTTCGGTGATGTAAATGGTCGCCACGAACACGTTGTCGCTGATGGCCGACAGCAAACCGTTGGCAATAAACAGCATGCCCGGCTGTTGATCCGCCGGCAGGGCCAGCACCCACTGGATCAAAGGCGTGAACAGTTGCTGATCGTGAATCACCGCCACCACCGCGAAAAACACCACCAACAGCGCTGTGAACGGCATGGCATCTTTGAACGCGTTGCCGATTCGGTGCTCGTCGGTGATGCCAGTGAACGCGGTGATCAGCACGATCACCATCAAGCCGATCAGGCCGACCTCGGCAATGTGGAACGCCAGCCCCGCAATCAGAATCAGCGCTGCCAATGCCTGCACGATGAGCGCTGCACGTTGGCGTGAGGTGCGTTCGGCATTGTCTTCGGCGGCGTAATTGGCCAGTACCACACGCACGTTGTCCGGTAACAGCGTGCCGTAACCGAACCAGCGCAACTTCTCCAGCAGGACGCAGGTCACCAGACCTGCCACCAGGACCGGCAATGAAACCGGGGCGACTTTCAGAAAGAACTCAGCGAAGTGCCAGCCCATCTCGTGGCCGATCAACAGGTTCTGCGGCTCACCGACCAATGTGCAAACACCGCCCAGCGCGGTACCCACGGCGCCGTGCATCAGCAGACTGCGCAGAAAGGCACGGAATTGTTCGAGGTCGGCGTGATGGAGTTTGGGCAGGTGCTGGTCATCGCCAAACTCGCTGTCCTGACGCGGATCATTGCCCGAGGCAACGCGGTGATATACCGAGTAAAACCCGACGGACGCACTGATGATCACAGCGGTTACCGTCAAGGCATCAAGAAACGCCGACAGAAACGCCGACAGGAAGCAGAACATCAACGCCAGCAGCGCCTTGGAGCGAACCCCGAGCAGCAGCCGTGAGAACAGAAACAACAGCAGGTCTTTCATGAAGTAGATGCCGGCGACCATGAACATCAGCAGCAGGATCACCGGAAAGTTGTGCACCAGTTCGTCGTAGAGTGCCTGGGGCGTGGTCATCTTCAGCAGCAGCGCTTCGACCAGCAGCAAGCCGCCGGGCATCAACGGATAACACTTGAGCGCCATGGCCAGGGTGAAGATGAATTCCAGCACCAGCAGCCAACCGGCCGCCACTGGGCCTACGGTCCACAACACCAGTGCGTTGAGAATCAGGAAGCCAACAATGCTTGCCTTGTACCAGCGGGGTGAATGCCCGAGAAAATTGTGCGCGAACGCCTGAGCCATTGAACCGGGCATCGGCTACTCCTTGCATTAAGAAGCGCGCAACTTGCCGTAAGCGGAAGAGAAGATCAAGTGTAGGAAAACTATGCAGGCCTACCCCCGATAGCGGGCGACGACCGCCCGATAATTGCCATCCTGTGAATAGCCACCTACGACAATGTTTCCATCGGTCTGGATGATCACTGAAGTCGCGGTATCCAGGCTGCGGCTCAGGTGAGTGCAAACCCAACCGGCGCCATTGCCGAAGCTGTGATCGAGTTGCCCGTCAGGCAGATGCCGGGCCAGAATGAAATCCGCCTCGACAGCGCCGATCGTTGCCCCGACCGTCAGCACACAACCGTCCGGCAATGCCTGCGCGGCAGTCCACTGGCAGCCACTGTGGCCGATCTGCAGCAACTGGGCGTGGCCTCCATTGCAATGAATGTCCGGGCGACCGTTGCTGTTTACTCTCAGTGCCAGGCAGTGCATCGGGTCGCGGCTGCTGCCAAAACACTGCACATCGCCATTTTCCTGTTGGACGACCTGGCTGACCTGAGCGCTATACCCCCGTGCCTTGAAGGTCATAAAACCATCCACGGCGAAACAATTGTCGAGCCTGCCGTCGGTGTGATAGCGGGCCAGCAGACCCTCTTCAGGGAAGTTGATCGACCCGCCCACCAGGATTCGACCGTCTTGTTGCACCCTCAGGCTGCTGAGCCAGGTGTTCATCAGCAAGTGCCTGACAATCACGAAGCCACGACCGTTGAAGGTATCGTCCAGCGAGCCATCGGTGTTGAGTCGTATCAGGATGCCAACATGATCGGCCAGTTCGAAGTGATGATTGGCCTGCAGCAGGATTCGACCGTCCTCCTGCACGCACACATCACAGGCTTCTGCTCCCGGTACGCCGGGTGGTAGCCAGGCGTTACGCACACCCCGGGAAAGACCGCCTGGCAGACGCACGACGCAGCGGCCATTGTCGCCAAAACATTGGACCGGCTGGCCATGCTGATCAAACAGGGCGAGGGCGGGCAGTGTCCGGCGAGCATCTTCGTAGTGCAGGCCGGCGACCAGAATGTGCCCATCGGGCAAAACCTGGACGCTGCCGGCCATGGCCTCGAAGCCGTGTTCAAATTGCCCGATGACGCTGCCTTTACTGCCGAACGCCAGATCTGCCGAGCCGTCCTCAAGCAGGCGAGCCAGACCAAAGCGGTTGCCGCCCCGCGTTTCGACCTTCGCCGCGACCAACAACCTGCCACGTGAATCAATCGCCACGCCGTTGGCCATGCTTGAGAGGCTGCCAGCAAAATACACTTGGGTTTTGCCGGTGCCGGCAAAGGTTGTATCGAGCGTTCCGGCGTCGTTCAGTGCTGCAGGTGAGGCAACCGCTGTCTGGAGTGACATGCACGCAGCTCCTTGCGAGTCGTCCTGATCCAGGAGGTGGGGGGGCGACTGTATAAGGAAATCATTCAATCCTTGAATGATTAGATGCACAACTGTCAGAACTAATAAACGGAGGGTCGCTGTGTGCCAGAACAGTGTCTTTTCGAACCACTGGCAAGCCTGCCAAGTAGTTCACTGCGTGCAACTTCGAAAAATAATCGGGGAGGTGCGGGTTACCGATAAGTAACCCGCAACATGCTTAGTGTGGCATCGACCACGATTGCAGTTGATAACCGTCCTGACTTAACTCGGCGCGTGCCTGTTCGAGCAAGCTTTCAAGTTGTGCAGGATCGGAATACGCACTGCTTGGGATCTGTGTGCGACTGATGCGGGTGTTGGTGCGATCGATAACGGTCAGGCTGAGTTCGCCATTGCCGTCTTGTGGGGCCCAGGCCACGCATTGAAATGGCTTGAACGCGCGGTCGGCAATCAAAAGAGCTTCGTTGATACGGAGCGGGGCGGTCATGGGATTTTCTCTCTGTGTGCCCAATCAAGTGATGTGCCGTCGGTTGGGCTTACCGTTCGGCTGGTTACTTGTACTGATGCCCGCAACCAGGGCTTGGGTCACACACAATCAAAAGAAATTTCAATTTTCTTTCTTGTCCTCGGGAATGAGGCTCGCTTTGAAAGCGCAATGTAAGGAAACACTCGTCAGGTAGCTGGAAAAACCGCTTCTTATAACTCAATACGCAGCAGGCCTATAGTCAAACGGTACAAGCTCCCGTCAAATTCTTGCTAATGTTACAGCCAGATCCGCCAAATGACTGTTTTTAATAAAAATTCCTAAAGTTTGGCGCCAAGGAACTTTCATGAACGAAGCGCCTGCCTTACGACGTTTATTAGTGGTGGATCCCTGCGACGACTGCCATCGTCTGTTACCGGGATTACGCTCCGTAGGTTGGGACGTTGACAGCTGTTCGCTGGAAAACGCCGCCGACCGGGCCTGTGACGTGGGTTTGTTACGTTTGCAGCCCTGTCATCTCGATCACCCGGATGCCGTCAAAGAGGTGATCAGCCGCAGCGGTACCGAGTGGATCGCCGTGCTCAACCAGGAAGTCCTGCGGCTACAGAACGTCGGGGACTTTGTCTGCGAGTGGTTTTTCGATTTTCATACGTTGCCGTTCGATGTCTCCAGGGTCCAGGTCACACTGGGTCGGGCCTTTGGCATGGCGCGCCTGCGCGGGCAGGGCACGGTTCATATCGATCAGCCCGAGCACGAACTGCTGGGCGACAGCAAGCCTATACGCGAACTGCGCAAGCTATTAAGCAAACTGGCGCCCACCGAGTCGCCGGTGTTGATTCGCGGCGAAAGCGGGACAGGTAAAGAACTGGTCGCCCGCACGCTGCATCGACAATCCCTGCGCCACAGTAAACCCTTTGTCGCGATCAACTGCGGGGCTATTCCCGAGCACCTGATCCAGTCCGAACTGTTCGGCCACGAGAAGGGTGCCTTTACTGGCGCCCATCAACGCAAGGTCGGACGGATCGAAGCGGCCAACGGCGGCACGCTGTTTCTCGACGAGATCGGTGATCTGCCCCTGGAGCTGCAGGCGAACCTGTTGCGTTTCCTCCAGGAAAAACACATCGAGCGGGTGGGCGGCAGTCAGCCGATTCCCGTGGATGTGCGGGTGTTGGCCGCGACCCATGTCGATCTTGAGGCCGCGATCGAGAAGAAACGCTTTCGCGAAGATCTGTATTATCGCCTGAACGTGTTGCAGGTCGCGACCGCGCCCCTGCGTGAGCGCAATGGCGATCTGTCGATGCTGGCCAACCATTTTTCCCATTTCTACAGCCATGAAACCGGCCGCCGTCCGCGCAGCTTCAGTGAAGACGCCTTGATTGCCATGGGCAAGCATGACTGGCCGGGCAATGTTCGCGAGCTGGCCAACCGGGTACGTCGCGGGTTGGTACTGGCCGAAGGCCGGCAGATCGAAGCGCGAGACCTGGGGCTGATCAGCCATCAGGCCCTTGCCGCGCCGATGGGCACGCTGGAAGACTACAAGCACCGGGCAGAGCGCCAGGCCTTATGCGATGTACTTAACCGCCACAGCGATAATTTGAGCATCGCCGCCAGGGTGCTGGGGATATCCAGGCCTACCTTCTACCGTTTGTTGCACAAGCATCAGATACGTTGAGCGATTGCAGACCCGTAGGAGCGAGCGGTGCGGCGATCCGACTTGCCCGCGAAGAACGCTACGCGGTTTAACTGAATCACCGCGCTATCGTTCTTCGCGGGCAAGCCTCGCTCCTACAGGATCAACAAAAAAACCCGCCGAAAAAGCGGGCTTTTTCGTGGGGTCCGGATTAGAAGTAGTACGGGAATTTCAGGCTGAAGGAAAAGTCTGGCGAGTCGTCGGTCAGGCCGATGGCCAGGTTGGGAACGATCGTCAGGTTATCGGTTGCTGCCAGGGTCATGCCGATGTTGAAGTTGGCCGAGTTGTAATCGCTGTTGGAAATCGATTGCCAATCACCACCGTCCGGCTTGATCTTGCTCTTGCGGGCGAACTGATCGGTGAACGAGAACGACATACTCATCTTCTCGTTCAAGGCGAATGCAATGCCGGCGCCAACCTGCCAGGAATTGCCCAGTTTCACGTCCCCGGGCACCTTGGAGTTGATCTGAGGGCTGATGTCGCTGAAAGAGTCTTCCATGTTGTAGGTGTAGGCCAGGCTGCCGAACAGCACGGCCGGGTCGAAGGTCTTGACCAGCGAGATACCCGGGGTGATCGACCAGACACCATTGCCGGTAGGCAAGTCCTCGGGTACCGAGAGGTTATCGTTGTTTGGGTCATTGACCAGCTTGATGCCGTAAGGGTCTTTACCGGTCGGCGCCTTGACGCGCAGTGTAACGACCGCGTCGGGCAGGTTGGCCGACTCATCCAGAAACTTGTAAGCAACGCCAACGTTCACATCGCCGATGGTCGGGTCGCGGGTAACGGTTGCGTCCGACGTCACCGGGCCCGCGCCACCGGCGCCACCGGAGGAATACGTTGATTCGCGATAAACCACGGGGACGTTAATATCGAACTGCCAGCGTTGTGCCACGTTGTAGCGGGCGGTCAGGTCCAGGGTCCAGTTATCCGCCTTGATACGGTCGAGGTTGATGTTACCGAGGAAAATCGAGTCCAGTGCCAGGAAGCCATTGAGCGTCAGCGCACGGGTATCGTAGTGCGTGTAGGTCAGGCCGGTTTCGAGGCTGAACTTGCCGCCACCGAAGAAGCCGCTGGCTTCGTCATACAGGTTGGAAACGCTTTGCGCAGGCTCCGAATCATCCTTGAGCGATTGGCCGTATGAACTGCCTGTGGTTCCCGGCGCACCGGCGGCCACCGTCTGGCCACCCTTGGTCGTTTCGGCGGGGGATTTGGTCAGGCGTTTGGGAGCAGGTGTCGCAGGTGTTTCTTCGACTTGGCGAACGCGTTGCTCGAGTACCATCAGCGCGTTCTGTTGTGCTTCGTAACGCTGTTTCAACTCCATGAGTTCTTGTTTTAGTATTTCGACCTGGGGGTCCGGTGCTGCGTATAGCAGTGTGACCGGGGCCAGGCTACTCAAACAAACGATAGCTCTGAACGTTAACGATCGGTGCATGGGTTAGCCGTCCCTTCTGATTACATCTGATGAGACTGAGCGTAGATCAGAATCCGAGAGTGCGAAGGCCTTTGAGCTGGTCCAGGTTGCCGTTCAGCGACCCGGCTGTCGGCACGTTGTCACGCAGCACGACATTGAAGGACGTGAGGTTGCTGACCTGGTTGCCACCGCCGAGCAACGTCGTGTTCTGCATCAGCCCACCCTGGGCCAGGCGTTGTACGGTACTGCCCTGGTTGTTGTTGGCCACGATGTTGAGTTGCACACCAGCACCGGTCGAGGAAATGCTCAGCGAGCCCGCGCCATTGGCGCCGACCATCGTCGAGCCTGCGGCCAATGCCTGGCCCTGCTGTTGCGTTGCTGGCGCTTGGTTAGCCTTTGTGACGTTGATATCAACGTTGTTGTAGGCAGCGTTATGGTCGCCGGCAACACGCACGACTTGAGTGACGCCTTCGGTGCTGTTGAGGCCGCTGCCGCCAGTGACGGTACCGGTGCCTTGCGAACGCGCTGAGCCATTACCTTTTTCGTTGATTATCGACACATAGAACTGTGGCTTGATGGTCGATTGTTGAATGTGCATCGAGGAAGTTGCCCCGATCACTTCACCGTTGGCATTTTGCCAAGTGCTGGTCATGACAATGCCGAAACTGATGATCCGTCCCGGCATGACATAGCGGCCTCGCAGGGTCGCCAATTCCTGATCATTCAGCTCAATGGGTTTGAACGTCTGTGCAGGGGTCGGCAGGCTGGCGGCCAGGCAAACCACGGCCAGCCAGATTGGAGTCTTCATTGGAATGCTCCCGGAGCGTCGTGCTCCCTTGTTATTAGAAGAAGTCGCTTTGGATGAATCCGAAATCCATCAACTCTGCGTCTTGCACCGGGCTGAAGGTGTTGATGCGGTTCTTGGCGGTCAGTGGCAGGGGTGGGTCGAGCAACGCATTGGTTTTGTCGTAGCCTTGGCCGATGACGGCAAAGATGATGCCGTTCCAGCCTTTGACAAAGTCGTCGACTTTGTAACGTTTATGACCGAGTACCGGATCTCCGATATAGACCCAGCCCTTATCGACTCTTTGCATGACCACAAAATGTTTGTAGCCACGGATATCCAAGAGGACCACAACCGGAATTCTGATTTCGCTCAACGTTTCCGGCGCTACCCGGTAGCCACGGGCCCGCATGCCGATACTTTCCACGTAACGCTTCATGTCGAGCATGGAGAAGCCCTGGACGCGGACAAGATCCTGGTCGGAGTGTGACAGCATGCCTTCGATGATTTGTTCTTCGTTTACGTCCAGCCAATAGGCCTGGCGCAATACGGTCGCCAGCGCAGCTGCGCCGCAACTGAAGTCGGTTTTCTGTTGCACCAGGTCGGAAAACTTGCGCTCACGCACGCTTTGGATCGGCTTGAACACCACCGCGCCACCCGGCAGGACGGAAAGCGGTATTTGTGCAGCCTCGCTCACACTGGTCACACAAAGCAAAAATGCCAAGGCGATAATGCGCATAGTGGGATGCCTTCTGGTTGTGTTGAAAAAAGGCCCCCATAAGGGGGCCTCCAGAGACAGCAATTAGAACGATTGGTTGGCAATGGCCAGCGAGTTGCTTTGTTGGTTACCCACACCGGCAGCCACGTTGACGCCCAGGTTGCCACTGCCACCATTCACCGAACCGCTCAGGGTTGCAGTGTTGGTCACAGGGTTAGCCCAGCCAGTTGGAGTCAGCACTTGATAGGAATAGGTGTTGCTCAAATCAAATGAACTGCTCTCACTGAAGCTTCCCGCTTTTGCGAACTCGGATTCGGACGATTGACTGGCCGATTTTTCGAACGAGGAGGCGTTCGATTTCTCGAACGACTTATCGAACGATTTTTCGAACGAGGAATTGCGCGATTTGTCGTACGAGGATTCATGCGATTTGTCGTACGAGGAGTCGCGAGAAATGTCGAACGAGGATTCGCGCGATTTTTCGAACGATTTGTCTACCGCTACGTCAAGCGTTGCGTCAAGCGATGCGCTAAGCGATGACTCGGAACTCCTGCTGCGGGTGCGATCGCCAAAGCCATTGTTGACGGTAGTGGAACTGGAAGCCGCCTTATCAATGTCCAAAGTAGCGCCCAAGGAAGCGCTCAAGGATGCACTCGAAGAACCGCTCGCAGAACTGCTGTTGGAACCGCTCGCAGAACTGCTGTTGGAACCGCTCGCAGCGCTGCTGTTGGAACCACTCGCATTGCTGGCGGAAGAACCGCTTACATCAATGCTTAGGGAACCGCTGCTATTAGAGCTGTTGGAACCGGCCGCGGCCCAGCTCGAAGAAGCGCTTTCACTGCCGCTAACCTCGAATGACTTATCTTTAGAGAAACTACCGCTGGCCGTGTTGGTAACCGTAATCGTATCCACACGGTACGTCCGATCGGCGTTGTTATTCACTGTCAGGCCAGGACCGTTTTGATTGGCAGAGGCGGTGGCTCTTGCGCTACCCAGCGGGGAGTTGGAGTTGGCAATTGCCATGGTGTTTTTCTGTTGGTTAAGGTCGCCGCCAGCAATGTTGATCCCCATATTGCCGTTGCTGCCATCGGCCGATCCGCTCATAACGGCAGAGTTTGTGGTGCCGTGGTTGTAGACCTTGTTGTTGTTGCTGTGTTGCTGGACTCTAGCGCTGGCGTTGGCATGGCCGAACACGAAGCTGTTATCGAGACTGGAGTCGGAGCCAGCGTTTGCGATGGCGGCCGCGTTGTCTTGTTGGTTGCCCGCGCCTGCTGCCACGTTGATGCCGACGTTGCCGCTCGAACCTGAGCCAGAGCTGCTCATCTCGGCTGAGTTCTGAGTCCCTTCGTTGTAGATGCGGTTGCCGGTACTGTTCTGCCTATCGCTCGCATTGGCAGTCGCGTCGGTTTGGATCCATATTGGACGAGGGGTGTGGTTGCCACCACGTCGATCGTTCTGACCAGCTTGTGCAGCAACAGCCAATACCGCGGCGATTGCAAAAACCAGAGGCTTTATTGCCATCGAAGGTTTCATGGTGATTCTCCGTACTTATTTTAGGTTAAGTGTTGTACCTACCTGTTTGGGTCAATCCGTGACCCGTACGCTCAGGGTGTTGGCAGTTCGGTTTCCCACCCCGGCGCTCTGATTCAACTGGATCACCCCACGGCTACCGGTGAAGGCCTGATCGCTGGTAGCGACCTGGCGATAGCCTGGTGCAGAGTCAGTTGGATCGGAGTTGGTGATCAGCGTCACGTTCTGTTGCCTGAGGACGCTGTCGTCGATACTTTGCGGCTGAGCACTGACGCTGATACGCAGTGCGTTGGCTTGCTGGTTGCTGGCGCCCGCGCTCTGGTTGACGCCCAGTACGCCGTTGCCGTGGCTGAAGGAATCGCCTTGAATGCTGGAATGGGCATCGATCCTGGGGTCGACCCGCGTCCGCAACCGTTGGCGAATCTGTGTGGTCGCGCTGGCTCCATGGCCAATGGCGATGGCCCGGGCGTTGGCCTGTTGCTGTTGATCGCCCGCAGCCTGGTTGACCGTGAGGTTGCCGTGGTACTGCATGCCCGAACTGTCGATTTCGGCGTTATTGATGACGGGAGGTTGGGCAAAGGTCGTTGCACTGCAAAACATGGCGATAATCAGCAGCGTACGATTCATCTTAACGGTCTCCCGTTATGACTTTCAGAGCACCCAGGCCTTGCTGGATGTTTGAATTGACCATGTTGGCAATACCGTTACCCGAATTTCCCGAACGTCCAGCGGGGAGGTTGGAAAGCTGGGTCTGGTTGGTGATATTGCCGCCCAGGTTGTTGGAACCTTGAGCGACCAGGCGGGAGATGCCTGCACCACTGGCGACGTTGGCAAAGTCACCGTCGCTCAACTCGTTCGTTTGGCTGAGGATGTGTTTGGACGGGTTGGCATTGGCGGTCGTGGGGTTAGGGTCGGGCATTACCGGCGGACGGGTTGCCATGCGCGGTTGGACATCACGTTTGATAATGATAATGCCGTTATCAGCCTGTACAGGCAGGCAAACACTTGAGCCCAGTGCGCATCCGATCAGCAGGAGGCTATAGATTTTTTTATCAAATTTCCCCACAGCGGCAATTCCTTCTGTAAGTGGAACGCTGGCCCTTATCAGCGTTACGAGGAAGAGAGCAGAAGGTGTGCCGGTTTTTGTTTTTCTTTTAAAAACAGTTGATTGGCGTTAATTGTCGAGGTAGTCAAAAAATTTTTGTAACGCCACTGATACAGAGCCGCGCAAAACCGTCGTCCATGCTGGCGGCATTGCTCGCTAGGGGCGTTGAAGGCAGGTTGTATCAGTGGCTTAACATTTTTTTGCTGGAGTGCTCGGGCCGCTTTAGCTCGCGGGTTTTCGCAGGGGAGGGTGTTTCAGGAATGGACATTTGCGGCAGGGCGGGGTACCCCTGTCAGGCCTTGAGCAAGCGCGTCACAGCTTCGAAGGCCACGTCCTTGCGCTGTTTCCAATCACCTTGCAGCACCTGGCAAGGCTGGCGGTGCAGGTCAAGCCATTGGCGGCTGGCCTGGAAAAACGCCTGGCGTTCTGCCAGTTGCGGTTGGCAACGCTGCCCGTCGTCATGCCAGGCCACGGTTTCAGGGCTCAGCAGCAAATGCAGGTCGTAGTGCCGTGCCAGCAATGCTTGCTCGATCCACGTCGGGCAAGCGCCAAACAAAGTGCGACTCCAAAGGATATTGCTTAAGAGGTGCGTATCGAGAATCAACAGTGACGGTTGTTTGGCGCGTGCTTCATCTTCCCAATTCAGTTGGCCATGCGCTATGGATGTAATGTCTTCATAGCAGGTTACGCGGGCTTCACTTTCGATGAAATGCCGAACGTACTCACCGACCAATATGCCGCCAAAATTGCCGTAAATCTCGCTTGAAAGCCAGCTTTTGCCGCTGGATTCCGGCCCTGCCAGCACCAACACCTTCATGGGCACAGCAGCGGATCGCTGCGCCATGTGCGCCAGCCTTTAATGGCCAGCAGGGTGAACAGACCATACAGGGCAGCAGTCAGGTACATTCCCTTGTACAGGAACAGGCCGACGAAAATACAGTCCAGGACGATCCACAGCGGCCAGCACTGCACGCGTTTTTGCGCCATCCATAATTGCGCCACCAGGCTGAACCCCGTCAGCGCGGCATCGAGCCAGGGTTGGGCGGCATCGGTCCAGTTCGCCATAGCAGCACCCAACAACAAACTGCCGACCGCTCCAATGACCAGGCCGAAAGCGACCGATTTACCGTCGAGCAGGCTGACTTGCCGACCCTGCTGCGCATCCCCCGCACGCGTCCACTGCCACCAGCCATAGAGCTGCAACGCGGCGTAAATCACCTGCAGCAGCATGTCCGAGTACAGCTTCACCTCAAAAAAGATCCAGCTATAAAGCAGCACCATGACCAGGCCGATCGGCCAGCACCAGGGGTTCTGTTTGACCGTCAACCAAACGGCAATGACACCGAGGGTGGCGGCAAACAGTTCAAGCCCGGACATGGCGGTTCCTTGGGGGAAGTTTAAGAGGGGGGGCGGATTGTAACGGCAGACGCTACCGAGTAGAACCGGCGTGCGCTGTCCTTTGTAGCAGCTGCCGAGCTAGGCAACTGCCACAAAGGCGGTTACACCCGGAACTGCTTGAGCAGACCGTTCAACTGCTCACTCAATTCCTTCAGGTGAACGCTGGCCACGCTCGACTGTTCGGCCGCCAGCGCCGTGCTGTGGGACAAACCGGCTGCCTGGGTGACGTTCTGGTTGATGTCCTCGACCACATGCGCCTGTTGCAAGGTCGCGCTGGCGATGGAGGCGTTCAGCCCGTTGAGGTTGCGCAACGCCTGGCCAATGGCATTCAGGCTTGCACCGGCCAGACCGGCCTGCTCGATGGTCAACTGTGATGCACGGCTGCTGTCGCCGATCACTTTGACCGCCGCTTCGGAATGACTTTGCAGGCGCTCGATCATCGACTGGATCTCCGCTGTGGATTTCTGGGTGCGCTGGGCCAGCAGTCGCACTTCATCGGCCACCACCGCAAAACCGCGACCTTGCTCGCCAGCCCGGGCGGCTTCGATGGCCGCGTTGAGGGCCAGCAGGTTGGTTTGCTCGGCGATGGAGCGGATCACTTCGAGGACGCTGCCAATCTGCGTGCTTTCGGCGGCCAGGGTACGAATCACTTCCACCGCCTGATCGATGGTGGACGACAATTTGTCGATCTGTTGCAGACTGCCATCGATATTGACCTGACCTTGCTGCGCCTGAGACTCGGCATCGCGCATTTCGCTGGCGGCGTGCTCGGCGTTTTTCGCAACATCGTGCACGCCATACGTCACTTCATTGATGGCAGTGGCCACCAGTTCCATTTGCTGGGACTGTTGCTGGCTGCGTTGCTGGGCCTGGGCAGCGTCGTTGCCCAGTTCGCTGGACGACTGGCCCAGGGCACTGGCGGACACTTGCAGTTCTTTGATCACCAGTCGCAGCTTGGCGGTGAAGGCGTTGAAGTGCCGTGCCAGTTGCGTGACTTCATCCTGGCCATGGGTGTCGAGGCTGCGGGTCAGGTCGCTCTCGCCGCTGGCGATGTTAGCCATGGCGTTCACGGTTTCCTGCAGTGGACGCACGATGCTGCGGGCAATCAGGATCACCAGCAGCGCCATGATCAGGGCAATCACCAGCCCCACGAACGAGGCCTTCCAGACCTGGGCATAGAATTCGGCTTGCATGTCATCGATGTACACGCCCGAACCGATCACCCAACCCCAAGGCTCGAACAGTTTGACGTAGGACGTTTTTTCTACCGGCGCACTGGCCCCCGGTTTAGGCCAGCGATAGTCGATCGTGCCGGCACCCTTGCTCTTGGCGACGGCGACCATTTCGTTAAACAAAGCAAAACCATCCGGGTCGCGGATTGCCGAGAGGTTCTGGCCATCGAGCTTCGGGTTGGCCGGGTGCATGATCATCACCGGCGTCAGGTCATTGATCCAGAAGTAGTCATTCTGGTCATAGCGCAGACCGCGAACGGCTGTCAGTGCCTGCTTCTGCGCAGCATCGCGGGTGAGCGTGCCGGCGGTTTCGAGGTCGTGGTAATAGGTCAGAATGCCACTGGCGGTTTGCACCACATGCTGGGTTTTCTGAGCCTTGGCGTGGTACAGGTCATCGTGAATCTGCTTGAGCATCAAAACGCCCAACGTCATTAGCATCATCACGGCCACGATCAAGATGAGCCACAAACGTCGGCTGATCGACATACTGCGCAAGCTGTTCATAACGCTGCCACTCCGGTTTTTTTTCTTGTAATAAATGATCGCCAGCATCCAACCACACTTTGCCTATCGGTCATATCCGACCCAAGTCCAATAACGCGGCAGCGTTAATCAGACTTGTCTGATAGGATTTCGGCCCCGCACGGAAAAACCTGAATCCAAGTTGATTTTTCACGGAATTTTTACGGTTTTGTCTGGATCCTGCGCGCGCGGCACTTCAGCTACGCTGATCGCAGTTAACGCTCTGACACCTATTAACGGGGCATGCTTTTGCGCATCGCCTTTGGGGGATTGATGGATCTTTGGACCGCCTTGCAGGCATTGATTTTAGGCGTTGTAGAAGGGCTGACGGAGTTTTTGCCCATTTCCAGTACCGGTCACCAAATCATCGTGGCGGACTTGCTCAACTTCGGTGGCGAGAGGGCCATTGCGTTCAACATCATTATTCAGCTGGGGGCGATTCTGGCGGTGGTGTGGGAGTTTCGCCGCAAGATATTCGATGTGGTTATCGGTTTGCCGACGCAGCCGAGCGCTCGACGCTTTACCGCGAACCTGCTGATCGCCTTCCTGCCAGCCGTGGTATTGGGGGTGATTTTCGCTGATCTGATCCACGAGTATCTGTTCAACCCGATCACCGTGGCCACGGCGTTGGTCGTGGGCGGTATCGTCATGCTGTGGGCTGAGAAGCGTCAGCATGAAGTGCATGCCCACACCGTCGACGAAATCACCTGGAAAGACGCGCTGAAAGTTGGTTTTGCCCAGTGCCTGGCAATGATTCCCGGGACCTCGCGCTCCGGCTCGACGATCATTGGCGGTTTGCTGTTCGGCTTGTCGCGCAAGACCGCCACCGAGTTTTCTTTCTTCCTGGCGATGCCGACCATGGTCGGCGCGGCGGTGTACTCAGGCTACAAGTATCGCGACCTGTTCGTTCCGGCTGATTTTCCGGTGTTCGCGATCGGTTTCGTGACGGCGTTCATCTTCGCGATGATTGCCGTCAGAGCCTTGCTCGTGTTCATCGGCAGCCACAGCTATGCGGCGTTTGCCTGGTATCGCATCGCGTTCGGCCTGGTCATCCTGGCCACCTGGCAGTTCGGCTGGATCGACTGGACCGCGGTTAAGCCATGAATGATGGCAGCTCGCGCAACAAGCCCGGACGCAAGCCTGGAGGAGAGATCCAGCAACCACGGCTGAAACTGCTGGTGTTCGCGGTGCTGTGCGCGCTGCCGCTGTTCGGCGCGATGTCGTTGTGGCTGCGCGGGGTTTCGGTAATTCCCCTGGCGGCGTACGGGATCGTCAGCGTGCTGGCGTTCTTTCTGTACTGGAGCGACAAGCGCAAGGCGCGTGCCGACCATTGGCGCACGCCGGAAAACGTGCTGCATGCGGTGGAACTCGCCGGCGGCTGGCCGGGCGCCTTGCTGGCACAGCAGCTGTTTCGGCACAAGACGCGCAAAGTGTCGTTTCAGCTGATCTTCTGGGTGATCGTGCTGCTGCACCAAGTGTTCTGGATCGATCAATTGTTCCTGGGGGCCAATCTGCTGGCGCTGTTTTAAAGCAGCAGTCCGACCTGGGTACGCTTGGGCAACTTGCTCACCACCAATTGATGGGAACGCTGCAACAAGCCTTGCAGCTCTTCAGGGCCCAACGGGTAGGGCGTTTCCATGATGATCCACTGAGCTCGCGCCAGATACGGCGCCGGGCGGATTCCCGGGCGGTCGCAATGACCGAGAAACACGTCCTTGTCGACCTTGAAGGCCAGGGAGTCGCCCCGCAGATTCTGCAAGGCGAACATCTTGTTCCCCGCAATCGAAAACACCCGCACGCCACCCCACTTGTAATCTTCCCGCGCACCCGGCAGTGCGAGACAGAATTGCACGACGTCCTCTTCGCTCATACGTCCAGCCTTCATATCAGTTGGTCCCCACAGGCATTGAATGATTCGATCAAATGGTCGAGCCAGGCGCGTACGGCCGGCATCACCCCGCGCCGATGAGGGTAGACCGCTTGCAGCCAGCCGCCAGGCAACGACCAATCGGGCAGCAACTGCACCAGCGAGCCGTTTTCCAGTTCCTGCTCGCAATACATCATCGGCAGCATGGTAAAACCCTGGCCGGCGAGGGTGCAGGCCTTGCGCACGATAAAGTCATCGATGCCCAATCGCGCTTCGAGGCTCAACTCAAAGCTTTTACCCTGTTGGTTGAGCATGCGTATATGCACCATGCGGTCGGCTTCCAGGGCGCCGAGCACGGGCAGGTTTTTCAGGTCTTCGGGGTGGTTGATTTCACGTCCGTGCAAGAACGCGGGGCTGGCGACCATCGCCATCTGTGCCTGGCGCAAACGTCGAGTGACCAGCAGCGGATCCTCATCGCCCAACTCACGCACCCGCAGCGCGACATCGACGCCCTCGGTCACCAGGTCGACGCGGCGATTGAGCAGCATGACTTCCAGTTGAACCTGAGGAAACTTTTCAAGGAAATCGCTAATCACTGTCCGCAGAATTTGGTGGGCCAGCCCGACGGGGCAGGACACCCGCAAACGCCCGCGAGGTTCGCTGGACATGCTGGCAACGGCTTCATCCGCCATCTCGGCTTCCAGCAGCATCGCCTGACAGTGCCGCAGATAACGTTCACCCACGGCAGTCAGCTTCAGTTGTCGAGTGGTGCGTTGCAGCAGGCGCGCACCCAGACGTTCTTCCAGCTCGGCGATGCGCCGTGATAATCGCGACTTGGGAATCCCGAGCAAACGTCCGGCCGCAGCGAAGCCACCGGCTTCAACCACCTTGGCGAAGTAGTAAAGATCATTGAGGTCTTGCATAGTTGAACTCGATTGTTCTATCAGTGGGACGAACTATCGCATTGTTGCGGTCTAATCATCTATTGGTTTCGCCTGTAGGATTCACTCCATCAGATCGCCGCGTAGCGATCCTTACCTGGAGATCCCACATGAAACTGCTGCATATCGATTCGAGCATTCTTGGTGACAACTCGGCTTCCCGTCAGCTGAGCAGCGAAGTCGTTAAAGCCTGGCAAACGGCCGCGCCGGCTGCCGTGGTGACCTACCGCGACCTGGCCGCCGATGCGATCAGCCATTTTTCCGCCACCACCCTGGTTGCCGCCGGTACTACCGCTGAATTGCGCAACGCCGCCCAGCAGCACGAAGCCGAGCTGAGCGCCTCGACGCTGGCCGAATTCCTCGCCGCCGATGCCGTGGTGATTGCAGCCCCGATGTACAACTTCACTATCCCGACACAACTCAAAGCCTGGATCGACCGCATCGCCGTTGCCGGTCAGACCTTCCGTTACACCGAAGCCGGCCCTGAAGGCCTGTGCGGCGGCAAGAAAGTCGTGATCGTATCGACTGCCGGTGGTCTGCATGCCGGTCAAGCGACGGGTGTTGCTCACGAAGATTACTTGAAACTGCTGTTCGGCTTCCTCGGTATCACGGACATCGAGTTCGTCCGTGCCCATGGCCTTGCTTACGGTGACGATGTCCGCACCAAAGCCATGAGCGACGCTCACACGCAAATCAGCGAGCAGTTGTTCGCCGCGGCGTAAGGCTGATGTAAAGAAAATCAAACAGCTCGGGCAATACCCAGAAAACTCTGTATTCTGATCACGCAAGTGCCAGAAGCGGAGTTTTTGTTTCTGGCTGTTTCATCTCCTGGCCCGGGTTATGCAGTCGAGGGTTACCGTCTCCGGTCAAGTAACAAGGTGGGGCATCCCATGGCGCGTCTTTGTGCAACGTTACTGATTTGCCTGCTCAGCAGCTTGAATTCAGTGCACGCCGCGCCTGCGCCGCATCCTCACTGGAGCGCCGGCTTCCATGAGATGAGCTTTCTCGACCCTCTGGACTTGCAGCCGATGCGCGCCATCGCCTTCTATCCCTCCATCGACAAGGAGCACTCCAGCAAAATAGAGGGCTACACGGTCGAAGCAGGCGAGGACACCCCAGTCGCCATCGGCCGTTTCCCGCTGCTGATGCTGTCCCACGGCAACACAGGAACCCCGCTGGCCTTGCACGACCTCGCCACGTCGCTGGCCCGCAAAGGTTTTGTGGTGGTGGCGGTGATCCACCCCGGTGACAACTCCAAAGACCACAGCCGCCTCGGTACTTTGAGTAACCTTTACGGTCGGCCCATCCAGATTTCTGAAGCCATTACCGCGACGCTCGGCGATCGTATGCTCGCGCCCTTCGTCAATGCCAATCAGGTCGGTGTGATCGGCTATTCGGCGGGTGGGGAGACGGCGCTGATTCTGTCCGGCGCGACGCCAGACCTGGACCGCCTGCGCCGCTATTGCCAGGAGCGCCCGGACGACCGCGATGCCTGCAACACCCAAGGTGAATTGATTGTCGACCGTGATGACTTGCAACCGGTGGCTGACCCTCGGGTTCGCGCCTTGCTGCTAATGGCGCCGCTGAGCCTGAAGTTTGGCCGCCATACCCTGGCCGACGTACATGTGCCGGTGCTGCTATACAGCGGCGACGGCGACAAACTGGTGGCGTTCGACAAGAATGCCGCCGCCCTGGCGCGCAAACTGCCGATAGCACCGGACTTCAAGTTGCTGGCCGGGGCAGGGCACTTCGTGTTCATGGCGCCTTGCAACGAAGAGCAGATCATTGCCATGCCGGCGCTGTGCACCGATGCCGATGGCGTCGACCGCAAAGACATTCACCGCACCCTGGTGTCCGAAGCCGGACGTTTCTTCTCCCACGCTCTGGGCAAACCGAGCAGGGCCGGGATGCAGACTGCTGATCAGTAATCAGGCGCTCATCGCACGGCGTTTCAACAACAGTGTCAGGCCCAATCCTGCTACCGACAGCAACGCCGCGCTGAAGAAAATCCACGTATACCCCAGGTTCAACGCCACCGCGCCCATCAACGGCCCGGCAATCGCCAGCGCCAGATCGAAAAACACCGCGTAAGCACTCAGTCCCGCCCCGCGACTGGAGTTGGGCACTTGCTTGATCGCTTCGACCCCCAACGCCGGATAGACCAGCGACAGACCGAACCCGGTCAGGCCTGCGCCGATCAGCGCATAACCGGTCGAAGGCGCGAGCCACAGCAGCACCAAGCCCACTGTTTCAATGCTCATGCAGGCAATGGCTGAGGTAAATCCACCGAAACGGCTGATGCTGGAGATGAACAACAGCCGCGCCAGAATGAAACAGACGCCGAACACCGTCAGGCAATAGGCCGCGCCGACCCAGCCGCGGCTGACGTAATACAGGGTAATGAAGGTGGTCAAGGTGCCGTAGCCAATGGACGCGAGGCTCAGGCTCGCGCCGAACGGTGCAATACGCCCGAACACTGCCCAGAACGGCAGGCGCTCGCCGCGTATCACCGGCACCGAAGGCTTGTTGCGGATCAGCAACAACGCCGCCAGCGCCAGCACCGACAGCGCGATCCCAAGACTGGCGAATCCCAGCTCACCCACCATCACCACCCCCAGCGGCGCACCAATGGCGATGGCGCCGTAGGAGGCGATGCCGTTCCAGGAGATTGATCGCGCGGTATGTTCAGCGCCCACCTGACCCATGCACCAACTGATGGTGCCGACCCCGATCAAACCTTGAGCAATCCCCAGCAACAAGCGGCCAGCGATCAGGATCAACAGGCTCAGCAATGGAACGCTTTGCAGCAGCGTTGAAATCAACGTCAGCACGCCGCTCAACACAATCCCCGATAACCCGTAAACAATCGCTCGCTTGGTGCCGATGCTGTCCGACATACGCCCGGCCATCGGGCGGCTGAGCAGGGTGGCCAGGTATTGCGAGCCGATGGTCAGCCCCGCGATGATTGCGCTGAAACCCAGCTGTTCGTGGACATACCCCGGCAACACCGCAATCGGCAGGCCGATGCAGAGGAAGGCAATAAAGGTATAGAAGACGATGGAGACGATCTGCAGGGTGATCGCCGTGGAGCTTTGTGGTGGCAGTTGCTGCGCAGACATGAGGGCTCGTTCGCGGGCGGCGGTGGGAGAACTGCATCATGGCGGGGGCTGCAAATAAAAGGAAGCAGGCTAACTACTTTCTCAAGGTCGATCCGCGCATAAAAAAGCCCCGTCACCAGGACAGGGCTTTTCAGTTGCAGCAGACGCTTAGAAAACAACGCCTTGGCTACGCAGGTAGTCGTCATAGGTGCCGCTGAAGTCGATCACGCCGCTGGCGCTCAACTCGATGATGCGGGTGGCCAGGGACGATACGAACTCACGGTCGTGGCTGACGAAGATCAGCGTGCCCGGGTAGTTCTCCAGCGCCAGGTTCAACGCTTCGATGGATTCCATATCCAAGTGGTTGGTCGGTTCGTCCATGATCAGCACGTTCGGCTTTTGCAGGATCAGCTTGCCGAACAGCATGCGACCTTGCTCACCACCGGAGATGACCTTGACCGACTTGAGAATCTCGTCGTTGGAGAACAGCATCCGGCCGAGGGTGCCGCGAACCAGTTGCTCGCCGCCCAGGGTCCATTGGCCCATCCAGTCGAACAGGTTGCAGTCGTCTTCGAAGTCGTGCGCGTGGTCCTGGGCGTAGTAGCCCAGTTCCGCGGCGTCGGTCCACTTCACGGTGCCGGCATCCGGGGTCAGTTCGTTGACCAGGGTGCGCAGCAGGGTGGTTTTGCCGATACCGTTCGGGCCGATGATCGCCACGCGCTCACCAGCTTCAACCTGGAAGCTGAAGTCCTTGAACAGCGGCTTGCCGTCGAAGCCTTTGGCCATGCGCTCGACGATGACCGCCTGGCGGTGCAGCTTCTTGGTTTGTTCGAAACGGATGAACGGGCTCACACGGCTCGAAGGCTTGACCTCGGCCAGCTGGATCTTGTCAATCGCCTTGGCGCGGGAAGTGGCCTGCTTGGCTTTCGAGGCGTTGGCCGAGAAACGGCTGACGAACGATTGCAGTTCCGAGATCTGCGCTTTCTTCTTGGCGTTGTCCGACAGCAGTTGCTCGCGGGATTGGGTCGCCACGGTCATGTATTCGTCGTAGTTGCCCGGGAACAGGCGCAGTTCGCCGTAATCCAGGTCAGCCATGTGGGTGCACACGCTGTTCAGGAAGTGACGGTCGTGAGAGATGATGATCATCAGGCTGGAGCGCTGGGTCAGAATGTTTTCCAGCCAGCGGATGGTGTTGATGTCCAGGTGGTTGGTCGGTTCGTCGAGCAACAGCACTTCAGGATCGGAGAACAGCGCCTGCGCCAGCAATACGCGCAGTTTCCAGCCTGGGGACACTTCGCTCATCGGGCCGAAGTGCTGCTCGATGCCGATACCCAGGCCCAGCAACAGTTCGCCAGCACGGGATTCGGCGGTGTAGCCGTCCATTTCAGCGAACTCGGTTTCCAGTTCTGCCACGGCCATGCCGTCTTCTTCGGTCATTTCCGGCAGCGAGTAGATGCGGTCGCGCTCGGCCTTGACCTTCCACAGCTCTTCGTGGCCCATGATCACGGTGTCGAGCACGGTGAATTCTTCGTAGGCGAACTGGTCCTGGCGCAGTTTACCCAGGCGTACATTCGGCTCCAGCATGACCTGGCCGCCGGATGGCTCGAGGTCGCCGCCGAGGATTTTCATGAAGGTCGACTTGCCGCAACCGTTGGCGCCGATCAGACCGTAGCGGTTGCCCGCGCCGAATTTGACCGAAACGTTTTCGAATAGCGGCTTGGCGCCGAACTGCATCGTTATGTTAGCTGTAGAGATCAAAGGTTTTTCCTGCGAAGCATTCAGAGTAGCTAGGGTTGCGGCAGTACCGATTCAGTACCCGTTTCCGGTATTCGAACCACAGGAATTGCATCCCGGTCAGAAGCGGAAGGTCCATCTGGCAATAAGTGGACAGCAGCATATGGAGCGCTTGGCCCGAGTCGACGTGCGCTGAGACGGGGTTCATTCCCGTCATCAACCAAGGGGGGCGCGTAATGTTTGGCGGCGATTGTACTGGTCTGGCTCTTTAAACGATAGGGTGTTAGGG
The DNA here is from genome assembly GCF_029960815.1 of Pseudomonas sp. AL03. Lineage (GTDB taxonomy): Bacteria > Pseudomonadota > Gammaproteobacteria > Pseudomonadales > Pseudomonadaceae > Aquipseudomonas. Next base: position 16,620 of record NZ_JASBRE010000018.1, on the reverse strand, counting down.
CCGCACGGCCGCTTTGGCAGCATCAGCGGACAGATTTTTACCGTTGAAGGTTAACTATTGGTTACAAACTGTGGCTAGAATGCAGGCCCTTGGGCCGATGGGTCGGCAAGGGACGTTCTGACGTGTGACGAATTCTGTGAAACTGATCATTGCCGCTATTTACGTCGTATCCATTGCGTACGTCCACTTGCGCGGACGCGTGCGCCACAAGCTGGGCCGCCAACTGAGCGACCACTCGACGTTTCTGGCGCCGATCAACTGCTTCCTTTATCTGTTCTCGAAAATCCCCAACAAGCCTTATCTCAACCCGGCCGACTTCCCTGATTTGAGTCCGCTGCAGGACCATTGGGAAGAAATTCGCGCCGAGGGCCAGGACCTGCTCAAGGCCGGAGAGATCAAGCGCTCGAATCAATACGACGACGTCGGCTTCAACTCGTTCTTCAAGACTGGCTGGAAACGTTTCTACCTGAAGTGGTACGGCGACAGCCATCCTTCGGCCCTGAAACTCTGCCCGCGTACCACCGAACTGGTGCAAAGCATCGGCTCGATCAAAGCCGCGATGTTCGCCGAGTTGCCACCGGGTTCGAAACTGGTCCGTCACCGCGATCCTTATGCCGGTTCCTACCGTTATCACCTGGGCCTGGAAACACCGAACGATGCCGGTTGCTACATCAACGTCGATGGCGAGAACTACCACTGGCGCGACGGTGAAGCGGTCATGTTCGACGAGACCTTCATTCATTACGCCGAAAACGCCACCCAGCAGAACCGCATTATTCTGTTCTGTGACGTTGAGCGTCCGATGAAGTATCGCTGGGCGGCGGTGTTCAATGGCTGGTTCAGCCGAAACGTGATGTCGGCGGCAGGCGCGCCTAACGATGTGGGTGACAAGACTGGCGGTATCAACCGATTGTTTGCCAAAATCTACAAGATTCGCCTGCGCGGCAAGGCGCTGAAGAAGCGCAACCGCAAGCTCTATTACCTGGAGAAGTGGGCGATTTTCGGTGGCCTGTTGGCGATTATCGTTCTGATCTGAAGACGCCTTCGCTGGCAAGCCATGCTCCTACAGGGGGCGTGTGATCAACAGCGTTTGTTGTGAACAACACAAAACCCGTAGGAGCATGGCTTGCCCGCGAAGAGGCCATAAAACTCACCGCAACTCTTCAATCAACCGCTAGACCGTTTGGTAGCCTTCTTCGCTGTTGTTGCTTTGGCTGCCGGCTTACTCGGGGTTTTGCCCGCACTCTTGCCACCGAGGCTGCGTTTAAGCAGCTCGGTCAAATCAATAACATCCGCAGTTTTACGCTCCTCTTCGCCCGTCGCCGTTTCCACATCCTCGATCTTGCCTTCATTAGCCTTCCTCTCAACCAGCGCCATGATCTTGTCTTCAAAACTGTCGCGATAATCCTCGGGCTTCCAGTCGGCTCTCATGTCTTCAACCAGTCGTTTGGCCATGTCCAGTTCGCCCTTGGCCAGTTCGGGCTTGGTGACTTCACTGCCCAACTCTAGCGTATCCAGACTTCGCACTTCGGCAGGCCAGCGCAGCATCACCAGCACCATCGCCGACTCCAGTGGCATCAGCGCCGCCAGATGCTGGCGGGTATGCAAGACCACGTGGGCGAGGGCGACCTTATTGGTTTTGCTGAGGGTTTCGCGCAACAACGCATACACCTTGCCACCGCGTTTATCCGGCGCCAGGTAATACGGCGTATCGATGTTTTGCAGTGGGATCTGTTCGCTGTCGACAAAGGAAAAGATGTCGATGGTCTGAGTGGACAGTGGGTGCGCCGACTTGATTTCCTCTTCGCTGAGGACCACATACCGACCCTTTTCGTACTGCACACCTTTAACGATGTGTTCCTTGGTGACTTCCTTGCCGGTGACCTTGTTGACGCGCTTATAGCCCACCGGATCCATGCTGCGGCTGTCGAGCCAGTCGAAATCCACCCCTTGAGAAGACGTCGCCGAGACCAGCGCGACAGGGATATGCACCAGACCGAAACTGATTGCGCCTTTCCAGATTGCCCGTGCCATTGTCGTCTTCTCGCGAGTGATGTTCAGGTGACCGGTGACGCTGTGCAAAAGTTTCAGCGGGTGGCGGCCCGGTCCTGGGGGCGGATTGGCGGTGGGGTCAACTCGTGTTACATCTTGTGAAGGAGGTTTTAGTTAACAAATCCGAGCCTCGGGCGTAGCGTGCTAGCGAAGACCCTATCCACGCTGATGTCGAGAGGCTCCCCATGAACAGATTTGTGCTCGGCTGCACCGCGTTGGCGTTGAGTGGCGTGCTGAGCAATGTGGCCCAGGCTGACACCGCAGCGCCACCTTCTTCATTGCTGTTGGCCCAGAGCCCGACGGGCAACACCAGCAATCCTTACAACAGCCCGATCCGCCGGGCCAATCCCAACAGCATGCAAGGCACGCAACCCAGCGCGCCGGCCAACCGTGGGCCGAACACAGTGCCTGTGCCACGCCCCCCGACGCTTGACAATGGTGGCGTCGGCAACCGATATCCCCAAGACCGGCCGCCTCCCGCCACCCCACCGACATTCATCCCCAATCCACCTCATCGAGACGCAGACACCAGCAACCGTTGAACAACAGGACAGCGTTCTTTCAAGCCATTCGAACGACAAAAGGAATCGTGCATGTTGCGTAAGACCTTTCTGGCCACGCTGTGTGCCAGCGCACTGATCACCGCCACGGCACCCGTTTTCGCGGCGCCGACCCAGAATTTTAAAAGCGAACAGGGCACCCTTGAGGTGACGCCGATTACCAAGGGGCTCGAACATCCCTGGGCGTTGGCGTTTCTGCCCGATCGTCAAGGGATGCTGGTGACCGAACGGCCCGGCAACCTGCGGGTGGTCAGCGCCGACGGTAAACTTTCCACTCCTCTCAGTGGCGTACCAACGGTGTGGGCCAAGGGGCAGGGCGGTCTGCTGGATGTGGTGTTGTCGCCTGACTTCAAGCAAGACCGCACGGTCTATCTGTCTTATGCCGAAGGTGGCGGTGAGGGCGACAAGGCCGGGACGGCGGTCGGTCGCGGACGTTTGTCTGACGACCTGACGGCCATCAAGGATTTCAAAGTGATCTTTCGCCAGGAGCCCAAGCTTTCGGTCGGTAACCACTTTGGTTCGCGCCTGGTGTTCGACCGCGACGGCTATCTGTTCATCACCCTTGGCGAGAACAACGACCGGCCGACTGCTCAGGACCTCGACAAGCTGCAAGGCAAGATCGTGCGGATTTATCCGGACGGCAAGGTGCCAGATGACAACCCCTTTGTCGGTCAGGCCGGCGTACGCCCGGAAATCTGGTCCTACGGCCAGCGCAATCCGCAAGGCGCGGCGCTCAATCCCTGGACCGGCACCCTCTGGGAAAACGAGCACGGTCCCCTGGGTGGCGACGAAATCAATATCATCGAGCGTGGCAAGAACTACGGCTGGCCGATGGCAACCCACGGTATCAACTATTCCGGCCAGCCGATTCCGGAAGCCAAGGGCAAATCCGCCGAAGGCGCCGTTGCACCGCACCATGTCTGGGAAAAGTCCCCCGGCCTCAGCGGCATGGTGTTCTACGATGCTGACCGCTTCAAGGCCTGGCAGCACAACGTGTTTATCGGCGCGCTGGTGAGTCAGGAGTTGATCCGCTTGCAGTTTGACGGCGACAAAGTGGTGCACGAAGAGCGTTTGCTCGGCGAACTCAACAAGCGCATTCGCGATGTGCGGCAAGGGCCGGACGGGTATTTGTATGTGTTGACCGATGAAGACGACGGGGCACTGTACAAGATCGGCCTCAAATAAACCCATACCCTGTAATTGGATGGACTCGCCCAAGCCGAGGCGTCAATTCTGTCAACTCGGTACAGCTCAATACCCGCGCTGGCTGATTTACGGCCGCTTCGCAGCCGGACGCAGGCTTCGCCAGCTGCTACAGGGATTGTGAAACTCATGATCGGGCATAGAGGATGACCGCAGCCCGAAGCTTGCCCCGGCCGAAGCTGCACATCTTGTCGAACTCCCCATGACTGACCGGCAAATGCTGGCAGTCCATGGGCTGACGATGCTGGCTGTGGTCGACATCCGGGTCGTGCAGGTACACGAACTCTTCATCGCAATCGGTGACGATCACCCAATGTGGTGACTTCGAGCGGGTGAGTCTATAACAGCTGATCAGCACCAACGGCTGGCCGCCAGTGTCCAGCAGCCGGCGCAGATCCAGTGGCCCCCCAATCACCCGTTCGACGTTAGTGGCTTGCAACTGCTGCGTAAACTCCTCGTGCACCAGACGCATTACGTCTTTTTTATGCTCATCGCGCACGCCATCGAGAAACAACGGCCCGGCCATGCTCAGTTGCAGGCCCACCCGAAACCCCCGTCGTGATGCCGCCAATGCAAGGCCTTGAGGGCTGCAGCCACCGTGACCGGAGGTCATGAACACGGTGGTCGCCTCGCGCCAGATCTGCAACTCTTCGCGGCGCTCCAGCACTCGATCCTGTTGCAGTGCACCCATAGCCATCAGCAGGCAGGCCGGGCCACAGGTGAAATCGGTGGTCTGCGGGTAATAAGGCACCTTGATATTGCGTGAGTCGCGATGCTCAAGGATGCGCTTTTCCAGCCGCAGCGCGTCGGCATGGTCCTGGTAATAGTCGTGAATCAGTGCAAAGCGTCGGTAACCATTGCGCTCATACAGGGCAATCGCCGCTGGATTGTCGATGCGCACTTCCAGCCGCAGGTAGGCGCAGTCGTGCTCGAGGGCGCTGGCCTCGATGCGTTCGAGCAATCGCCTGCCCAGCCCGCTGCCGCGCGCCTCGGTCGCGATTGCAATTGAATAAAGCCGAGCCAACGAGGTGCCGCGGTGAAACAGCACGACCGCGTAACCCACCAGATGCTCGCCACGCTGGGCTACCAGCAATTGCCCGTGCGCTCGAGTGATCATCCATAAAAAACTGCGGCTGTTGAGCCGATCCGTGGTGAAGCATTGCTGTTCAAGTTCCAGCAATGCGGGCAAGTCTTCAACGACCGCCAAGCGAAAAACCAGATTCATATGACCACCGTAAAAGTTGCGTAACGAAACGCGACTTTCTAAAAAGTTCGTGCTTAATAGGAAAGGTCTTGTTCTCCAACGGATCAATCACTATGTCAGCGGTACAAGGTCATTGGCGCGAAGTATCCGAGCAAACTTTGCCGGCAGCAACGTATTTAAATGATGGAGTTAGAACTTCCAGCCAATTGATTATCATCGTCGAACGCAAGGAAGACTGGACCTCCTACTTCCCCAGTGAAGACATCGTCAGCGCCCAGGAGTACCTCGAACAAACCCGCGCCAATGAGCAGGGCAAACGGGTCCAGGTGATTAATCTGTGCCGCAGCTACAAGTACCTGGGGCACGGTTACTACTGTTCGCTGCTGGCCGAAGCCCGTGGGCACAAGGTGATTCCGTCGGTGCGTACCATCAGCGAACTGACTCGAAAATCCTTGTACGGCCTGGCCCTGGATGATCTGGATAAAACCCTGGAAAAAGCCCTCAGTCATCATCTTTACAGCGATACAGAAGGCTTTACCCTGACACTGTACTTTGGCAAGACTAATATCGAGCCGTTGCAGGATCTGGCGCGACAGTTGTTCGAGGTCTTTCCGTGCCCGATATTGTTAGTTGAGTTTCGTCGAACGAATGGTTGGCACATCGAAGGCATAAAGTCCGGCGCCTTACATAAGTTGCGCGAAGATCAGGAAGACCAGTTCGCTAACGCACTCGACAGTTTCAGCCGCAAGATCTGGCGCGTACCGCGTTCCCGGCGTTTGGCCCGTTATGACCTGGCAATCCTCCACGATCCCCAGGAAGCGTTGCCGCCTTCAAATGCCAAGGCGCTGGACAACTTCGTCAGGGTTGGCAAGACGTTGGGCATCGACGTCGAGCTGATTGAGCGCAAGGACTACGCGCGTATCGCCGAATACGACGGGCTGCTGATCCGCGAGACGACAAGCGTCGACAACCACACCTACCGCTTTGCCAAGAAAGCAGAGAGCGAAGGGCTGGTGGTGATGGACGACCCGGCGTCAATTTTGCGTTGCACCAACAAGGTGTACCTGACCGATCTGCTCAAGAGCCATCAACTGGGCATGCCCGCCACCGAGATTCTCTACAAAGAGCGACCGGAAGACTTTGAGCGGGTGGGCGAGCGCCTCGGTTTCCCGTTGGTATTGAAGATTCCCGACGGCTGTTTCTCACGAGGTGTGATCAAGGTCGAAAGCCAGCAAGCCTTGCTCGAAGCCACGGCCGAACTGTTTGAACATTCCGTGCTGTTGCTGGCCCAGGAGTTCTTCTACACCGAATACGACTGGCGCATCGGCGTACTCAACCGAAAACCGATCTTTGCCTGCCAGTACTTTATGTCCAAGGGCCATTGGCAGATCTACAACCACAAGGCCAAGGGCCAGGACATCAACGGCGAATGCCGCACCCTGGCCGTTCACGAAGCCCCGCGGGCGGTGGTGGAACTGGCGGTGAAGACTGCGAACCTGATCGGCGATGGCCTCTACGGTGTCGATCTCAAGCAGTCCGGCGACAAAGTGGTGGTGATCGAGGTCAACGACAACCCGAACATGGACGCCGGCATCGAAGACGCTTACTTGCAGGACGATCTGTATTCGCTGGTGTTGGAAGAGTTCGTTCGTCGCCTGGAACTCAAGCGCCGCGGCCAGACGTGGTGAGCGGCGGATGATCAAGAGCTTTCAACTGATTCACGGCGCCCTGAAAGCGGTCGAACGGCTGGACGCCGAAGTGATGCTGTTCAACAACCCCGATGCGGCCGAGCGGGACTTGCTGCACAGCCATTTCAAAGTCGATGAACACGCCCTGGCCTCGGCCCTGGACCCCGACGAGGTGTCACGCATCGAGTTTCACCCCGACAACCTGTTCCTGATCTGGAAACGCCCGGAAAACTATTCCGGTGCCGGTAGCCTGGCCTTCGAAGTGTCGTCCTGCGGTTTGCTGTTTTCCGAGCATCGTTTGCTGGTGATCGCCACCGACGACTCGCCGCTCAGTGGCCTCGGCATGCGCCAGCCTCTGAATACGCCGCTGGATGTGTTGCTCGACCTGCTGTTCAACAACATCCATCACTATTTGGGCCACCTGAAGGTGATCAAGCTGGTTGCCCGGGAATTGCAGCAGAAGTTCAACGCGTCGATGCAGAACCAGCACCTGATCCAGATGTTCAACCTCAGCGAAAGCCTGATTTATTACATCAACGCGATTCACAGCAACGGCGCAGTCCTGACCCGGTTGCGCAATCACGCCGCAAAGGAACATTTCAGCGCCGAAGCCATTGGGCTGATCGACGACCTGATCATCGAAAACAACCAGTGCTACAAACAGGCGGAAATTTACTCCACGGTGTTCTCTGGCCTCATCGACGCCCGGGGCAACCTGATGAACAACAGCATGAACAATCTGCTGCGCAAACTGACGTTGATCAATGTGGTGTTTCTGCCGCTGAACCTGATTGCAAGTATTGGCGGCATGTCCGAGTTCAGCATGATGACGGCGGGCGTGCCGTGGTGGGTTTCATATCCGCTGTTTCTGACCGCGATGATGATTGGAGCTGGAGTGATGGTGCTCGGGCTCAGGCGGTTGGCAAAGTGACGGCCTTTCTCCGATCCTGCAAGCCACGGACGACGAGGTACAACAACGGCCCAACGGACACAAAAATCGCCGTGATCAGCCAGTAGGGCATCACCGACAACGCTGACTGCCCACGCTTGCGTGCATCCTTGTACATCCACACGCCGGCTAATGTCGCCAGCAGGTACAAATCAATCACCACCTGCGCAGTATCAGGTCGCAACATCAGGCTGATGCCGAAATCGATTAACGACTGCTCGGCCTGGAGCATCACCGAAACGGTGTAACCCGCGAAGGCAATAAGGGCAATGAGGGGCAGGGCGACAGACTTCATGGTTTCCTTCCTTGGGACGATGAGCAGAATCGTCAGCCTACAGCGGCCGAGGAAAATTGGCCATTGACTTGCCATCAGCGCCCGGCTAATTTCCAGCCATGACTTCCACCGTATTGCGCTGCCAGCCAAGCATTATTACCGCCATTCCTTATTTGGCGGGCTAGCTCACGATTGCAGCACCCAACCCGCCCTAGAGGCGGGTTTTTACTTTCTGTCTCTTGGGCTCCGATCAAAGTCAGGAGACAACCATGAGCAGCATCCCCGCCCAGCAGGCCTTGCTTGAGCATTACGTGAAAAAGATCCTTGCCGCGCCAGTGTATGAACTCGCGGTGCGTACGCCGTTGCAATCGGCGCCAGCACTGTCCGAGGCGCTCGGCAATCAGATCCTGCTCAAGCGCGAAGACTTGCAGCCGACCTTTTCCTTCAAGATCCGCGGTGCCTACAACAAACTGGTGCAACTGAGCGATGAGCAAAAGGCGCGCGGGGTGGTCACGGCTTCGGCAGGCAATCATGCCCAGGGCGTGGCGCTGGCGGCGCGTGAATTGGGGATCGCCGCAACGATTGTGATGCCGTGCACGACGCCGGAATTGAAGGTGCTCGGTGTGCGCAGTCGGGGCGCCGATGCGGTGCTGTACGGCGAAAGTTTTCCGTTTGCGCTGGAATATGCGCTGAGCCTGGCGCGGCAAACCGGTCGCACCTTTGTCTCGCCCTTCGACGACCCGGACGTGATCGCCGGGCAGGGCACCGTTGCCATGGAAATCCTGCGTCAGCATCAAGGGCCGCTGGATGCGATCTTCGTCCCGGTGGGGGGGGGTGGCCTGATCGCTGGCGTTGCGGCGTACGTCAAATACCTGCGACCTGAAGTCCGCATTATCGGCGTCGAGTCAGAACATTCCGCCTGTCTGTATGCCGCATTGCAGGCCAGAGAGCGAGTTGTCCTGCCGAGTGTAGGAACGTTCGCCGATGGCGTGGCAGTGGCGCAGATCGGCGCTTATGGCTACGAAGTCTGCCGGTTCTGCGTCGATGAAGTGATCACAGTGAGCAACGATGAACTCTGCGCCGCCATCAAGAACATCTACGACGATACCCGCTCGATCACCGAACCTTCTGGTGCATTGGCCGTGGCCGGAATCAAAAAATATGTGGCGCAAACCGGTAGCCGAGGTCAGACCCTGGTCGCCATCGACTCGGGGGCGAACATCAATTTTGATAGTTTGCGGCATGTGGCCGAACGCGCCGCATTGAGCGGCGCCCCGGTATAAGGGATGTCAGGCCAGCAGTGGGCGCAGGAAGGTCCGCTCATAACTGACGATAAACTGTTTATCGACCAGCGAAGCCACGAGCGCGGTGCTTTCGGCGTCAGTCATCGCGATATGCCGGTAGCTTTCGTAGTCCGCCAGCGAAGGAAAACTGAACAGGCAGTAGGCGATATTGCTCGCGCCCTCCGAAGGCAGGAAGTACCCGTGGTGCGTACCGCCCAACCGCTCGACGATGCCGAGCCAGGCCTTGGCGTAGGCTTCGAATTCACTGAGTTGATACGGGTCGATCACATATTTGACGTGGCAGGTAATCAAAATAGTGCTCCTGTGGCGAGTTATTCCTGGATGCTTTCTCGACCTTGCTCGACGCCGACCCTATCGGGTAGCGGACTTCGACGTCTTTAGGCACGTAGAGCACGATCGGCAGTTTGCTGTTGTAGCGGAGCATGAACCCGTCACCGACCACGGGCACGAAGTTCTTTTTGCTCGTGCCCTCCGGGCAGGCCAGCAGCGTGCTCATCGGGTCGATAGTTCAGCAACAATCAGCCCAACGGTAGTGATTAAGGTCAACGAACCCATCGTGCCTCCTTGCGTGTGTGTGGGGGCGGCGGATACTGAATGTCTGGCCGCATTCTTACTGCCGTCAGCTGCGAATGCAAACTCAGAGATGTGTGCAAATTGCAGGGGCACAACCGGCCTTTCTTGCAGACTGCATGAGGCCATTTAGCGGTGGTTTCGCTAAATCTTTGATTTACCGATGAGCTGCAGGGCGAAATCCTGGGCATGTTTTATGCTGTAGTTGGTCTTGAGCTGACCGGGGATTTCATTGAGTCAGTGTCGATAGTTGATTGGCAGTCTCACATTAAGGAGAGGGTCGCCATGTTTCTTTCTGCCTTGGAACTTCGCAATATCATTGAAAGCAGTTTTCTGCCGAAACGTTGTCAATGCACGCTGTCGCCGGACCTGTCGATGACCGTTAAGGTGTATTCCGATCGTGAAACCGATCACCTCGATCTAATGAAGACAGGAATAAATGCCAAACAGCTAAATGGTTGTCGAGAAATCAATGACCTGATTGCTGGACTGCGTTCTGACATGCAGCGTCAGGCCGATGCCCGGCCCCTGCATCCAGACAGGAAAGCGCTTTAACCCACGGTTTCGAGTTCTACCGACACGCGCTTGGCCTGGAAAAACGCCAGGCCCAGCGCCAGCTCGACCACCACTGCAAGCAATATGCCCGGACCGGCATGGCCATTGAGCCATTCGCCGAAGCCCAGTACTGCCAACCCCCAACAGCCGACCATGAAGCCATTGCTCAACGCATGGCGGGTAATCGAAGGCGGCTCGTTTCGAACCAGATAAAACATCACGCCCAACGCCGCGAACAGCACCGCGCTGCGCCGCGCGACTACGCCCACCGCCAACGAGTATTCGATGCTCCAGGTTGACAGCAACCCGTCTGGTATCAAACCCCAGACCAGGGCCAGCAAAAAACACAGAAAGGACGTGAAGGTCGACAAGGTACGAAACGATAACTGCATGGCGAATCCTTGCGGCAGTGGGGGTAGGCGCAGAGCATAGCGCCAGAACCCCTTAAAGGAATACCGCAACGTGTTGAATCAGACCTTTCAGTCAGTTTTGATAACTGCAAGCGTCGGAAAACTTCAGGTAGGTGATTTCTGCAGGTTTGCCCGAGGTGTCGATGTACTTCATCTCCGCCGTTATCACTTTGCACTCCAGCGTATTCGGTTCAGTCATGGCAACGACCTTACCCACGTGAAGCGGCATGCCATAGTGATAGGGCACGGCCTGGGAAGTTGAAGTGTCATTGGCCTGAGCCAGTCCGGCGAACGCGGTGCAGGCGAGGGCGGTGGTCATCAGCAAAGTGTGCATGTTCATGAAGGGTCTCCGGTGCAGGCGTAAAGTCAGCTCGGCGTGTGAGGCGCCGAACCTGCCGCACTGGGCGTCAGAAGAGTCTGAAGGCGTGCGGTCCAGTAAAGGTTTGGACCGCGGGGTTAAGCGATGGTTAACCCCGCTGAATGCCGTCTGTCGCGATGATGTTTCTGACAGAGAATTCATACAGGTAAAAAAACTGAGGGAGCTTCGGCCCGGTCCTACACGCTCGGGCGCTTTGTCGTCTTTCGCCGGCAAGCCACCAGCGTTTACTGTTTGGCGTCGCTGCAAAATCAGCGAACAGGTTTGGTCACCTGATTAACACTGCACATATATGTGCCATCATTCGCGCTGCGGACTTCTACGTCTCGTAGTGCGTTGCAATGGTGGCTGTGTGCAGGACGCTTTCGGGCGAGCCGTTTTGAGTGTTAGCGGTTGACCAAGCCTGTACACAGCCGCCTCCATCGTTTGGTCACGGTGCTGGCGATTACTAATTAATACTCGAGTAATTACTATGCCAACGCTAAATCCGTTTCCCGATCGCTATCGCTCAATCAAAAGCAGCGTTACCGACTCAAACCCAATGGTCATCGATACAGAGGCCGATCCCCAAGACATACTCGAAGCCGCTTTACAGCGCATCCGAGCCTCCAGCCAGTTACTTGAAACGCTCCATTGCCAGTGTTTCAGGAACGGTGATGTTCAAGACATTCCGCACATTACGCATGCGCTTTATCTGCTGACGCAGGATGGGTGCGATTTGCTGAAGGTTGCTCAGCAGCGGATGATGGGGTGGAAGGCGCCGGTCTGACGCTATACCTCAACGAACAAGCCAGGCTCCTGTGGAGCCGGCTTGTCTGGGAGGGGAATGATCAGTCAGATTAGCTGATGACGATACGGCAAATCCGGCCCGGTCTTGCTGCAGGTCAGCGCCGCGGCCTGCACTGCAAACTTCAGCATCCCGTCGATCTGCTCGCGGCCGAGCGATTGCACGCCCTCAACCGAGTCCAGCTGCTGCTCGGTCAGCCAGGTAATCAGCGCCGCCTGAAACGTATCGCCAGCCCCCACGGTATCGGCAATCTTCACCGAACACGCCGACACCGACCACGAACCATGGCCCTTGCTGAACACCGTCGCCCCCTCGCCACCACGGGTCAGAAACACCAACTGACAGCGATGCCGCAGCCAGCCTTCAATCACCCGTTGCGGATCCTGCTCGGGGTACAACAGGCTCAAATCCTCATCGCTGACTTTGATCAGGTCAGCCAGCTCAACCAAGGTGGCAACACGCGAACGCCACAGGTCGATATTCGGCTCAGGGTTGAGCCGTACGTTCGGATCAAGACTGATCAAACGTTTGCCGCTTTCCCGGCGTACCAGTGCCAGCAGCGTGTCAGCAATCGGCTGAACAACCAGCGAAAACGAGCCAATGTGCAGGCCGCGCACGTCAGGTCCCAGTTCCGGTAGATGCTCGGTTTTTAGCTGACGATCAGCGCAGCCTTCGCCCCGGAAGCTGTAATGAGGTGAACCATTGGCACCGACGGCAACCATCGCCAGGGTCGTAGGCGCAGCGAAATCCACCAGGTAATCCGGGCGCACACCTTCATCCTGCAACACCTGCTGCAAGCGCCGGCCGAGGTAGTCGGTGGACAGGCCGGCAAACAGCGCAGCCTCCACCCCCAAACGGCGCAAACCGACCGCCACGTTGAACGGCGAACCACCGGCAATCGCCTTGAAATTCACCTTTGAAGCCAGGCCGCTGGCGTCGTCTTCACTGAAGAAATCGAACAGCGCTTCGCCACACACCAGGTACATAGTTATTCACTCTTTAAAGGGTTGCGACATGCTGTTGATAGCGTTCGTAGGCCTGCTGACAGGTCGCCACATTGTCGGCGATCGGCAAGGTTTCGCTGGCCGGATCGAGCTTCACGCAACGCTCGCAAAGATCCGCCAGGCTGTGTTCATGCCCGTTTGCCCAGGACGTGCACCACGCCGCCTGAATCGCCGCGCCGAGGGCTGCGGCTTCGCTTTGTTCGGTGCAGATCACCGGAGTGTTCATGATGTCAGCGACGATCTGCCGCCACACCGGGCTTTTCGAGCCGCCGCCAATCAGGCAGATGCGCAGGCTTTGTAAGCCATTCTGGCGCAGCAGGTCCAGTCCATAACGCAACCCGAAGGTGGTGCCTTCCACCACAGCGCGGCACAGGTTGGCCTGGGTCAGGTTGGTCATCGTCAATCCCAGTAAGCTACCGGTGGCATGGGGCAGGGCGGGGACACGCTCGCCGTTGAGGAACGGCTGCATGCACACGCCTTCGGCACCGATTGGCGCTTGCTCAACGAGGGCGTTGAACGGCGCGATATCCAGCTCGAACAACTCGCGAATCACACCGGTGGCATTGGTCAGGTTCATGGTGCAGATCAGCGGCAGCCAGCCACCACTGGAGGAGCAGAACGTTGCGACTGAAGCGTCCGGACTGACGGTCGGTTGATCAGCATAGGCGTACACCGTCCCCGAAGAACCGAGGCTCATGGTGATTGCGCCGGGTTTGATGTTGCCCGTGCCGATGGCGCCCATCATGTTGTCGCCACCGCCGCTGGAGACCAGCGCCTGCGGGTTGATGCCCAGGTGTTCAGCGATGCTGGGCAGGATCGTACCGAGCGCTTGATGGGCATCGATCAACTCCGGCAGCGCGGCTTGCAGACGCCCGGTGGAATCAATGTCGCGCAGCAGTTGCAAGTCCCACTGGCGGGTGCGTACGTTGAAATACCCGGTGCCCGAGGCGTCGCCGTACTCACTGCAACTGCGGCCGGTGAGCCAATAGTTGAGGTAGTCATGGGGCAGCAGGGTGCGCGCGATGCGAGCGAAAATCTGCGGGTGCTGTTCTTTGGTCCAGAGCAGTTTGGACACGGTGTAGCCCGGCGCGATGACCACGCCGAGGCGTTCCAGCGAACCTTTTTCGCCACCCAGATGGGCAAGCAGACGGTCGTTTTCCGGGGTGGATTCGGTGTCACACCAAAGCTTGGCCGGACGCAGCACCTGGCCTTGGTCGTCGAGCAGCACCAGCCCATGTTGCTGGCCGGAGACGCCGAGGCCGAGGATGTCCTGGCCGTCGACCTTCGCCGCGAGCAATGCACGGCGCGTGGCAAGCGCGAAGGCTTCCAGCCATTGGGAAGTGTCTTGCTCGCGGCGGCCGTTGGCGCCGGTGATCAAGGTATGGGCGGCGGCACCCTGGCCCAGCACCTGACCGCTGATGGCGTCGAGGACGATGGCTTTGGTGCCTTGGGTGCCGCAGTCGATGCCGAGGAATAGTTGTTGGTTTGTCATGTGTGCCCCGCACAGATCGTTCCCACGCTCTGCGTGGGAATGCCGCAATGGACGCTCTGCGTCCGTTTCTGAATGGGACGCGGAGCGTCCCGGGCTGCATTCCCACGCAGAGCGTGGGAACGATCAAGCGGCGAGGATTTTTTCCAACGTCCGCGTCACACCCACATCCCGCAAGCTGTTACAGCACCACTCAAACGCCGCCACAAACTCGGGTGAATGAGGAATCGCCGTGCCAAAGATCTCCTCGACTTCCAGCATCCGCTGAGTGATCAACGCGTCATCCGCCACCAGCGCCTGACAAAACGCCGCGCGCGGATCAGGAATCGCGTAGGTATCGCCATTCTCGTCCACGCCCTTCAAATACAGGGCCCAAGCCGCTACCACCAAGGCCGCACGTTTGGTCTCCTGCCCATCAACAATCAATCGATTGATCGTCGGCACGGTGAACTTCGGAAACTTCGACGAACCGTCCGAACACACACGCTCCAGCTGATCGGCAATCGCCTGATTGGAGAAACGCGCCACCAGGGTGTTCTTGTACTCGGTCAGGTCAATCCCCGGCACGGGTGACAGTTGTGGGGTCACGTCCAGGTCCATGTAGGCACGCATGTAGCGCACGAACAGCGGGTCGTTCATGGTTTCGTGAACGAAGCGGTAACCCTTCAAAAAACCCAGATAAGTGAGTGCCAAGTGACTGCCGTTAAGCAGTTTGATCTTCATCTCTTCGTAAGGCGTGACGTCGTCGGTGAACTGCACGCCGACCTTTTCCCAGGCCGGACGGCCGTTGACGAACTTGTCTTCCAGCACCCATTGCACGAAGGGTTCGCAGACCACCGGCCAGGCATCGTCGAGCGCATGTTTGTCGGCCAGTTGCAGGCGATGTTCGGTGCTGGTCATCGGCGTGATGCGGTCGACCATCGCGTTCGGAAAACTGACATTGCTGGCGATCCAGTCCCGCAGATCGGCATCGCGCAGGGCGGCAAACGCAAGCAACGCTTTACGGGTGACTGCGCCGTTGTGCGGCAGGTTATCGCAGGACATCAAGGTGAACGCAGGCGTGCCGTCTGCTCGGCGTTTGGCCAACGCGGCGCAGAGAAAACCGAACACGGTTTTCGGTGCGTCCGGGTGTGCCAGGTCGTGCTGGATCTGCGGCAGCTGGGCCATGAACTCGCCGTTGCTGTCGTCGATGCAGTAGCCGCCCTCGGTGATGGTCAGCGAAACGATACGGATCTCGGGGCTGGCGAGTTTGTCGATCAGCGCTGCCGCGCCGTCTTCGGCCAGCAGCATGTCGCGAATCGCGCCGATCACCCGGACTTCTGTGTCGTCGGTATCGCCCAGCTCGAACAGGGTGAAGAGGTAATCCTGTTCTTTGAGATCGCTTTGGGCGCGGCGGTCTTCGGCGCGCAGGCCGACACCGCAGATGGCCCAGTCCAGGCCTTCGCCGGTATTCATCAACGCATCGGTGTAATACGCCTGATGCGCCCGGTGGAAACCGCCGACGCCGATGTGCGCGATGCCTTGGCGGGTGTCGCTCAGGGCGTAGGCGGGCAGGGCTACCTCAGGGTCGAGGCGGTTGAGGTTCTGTTTATTGAGTTTCATCACATGCTCTCTGAAATCAGGCCGCGACAATCAGGCGGCAACGCGCAACGGGCGGGTCAGCGCCACGCCGTCGGCATCGAATAAATGGCAGTGTTCGGCGTCCAGGTGCAGGCTCAGCGTCTCGCCATAACGGCTGGCCAGATCGCCGCGAACGCGCATGGTCAAGGCTTCGTCGGACGAGGTCACCACGTGGCAGAAGGTGTCGCTGCCCAGCCGTTCGCTGACGTCCGCCGTGACCTGCAAGGTGCAGTCGCCGGTTTGCGCGAGGTTCAGATGTTCCGGGCGAATGCCCAGGGTGACCGCGCCACCGACGCTCAGGTTGGCACCGCTCAACGGCAACGTGACGCGGGTGCCGGCGTCCAGCAGTACCTCGCAGCTCTGGCTTTCGACGCGGGTGACGTTGCCCTTGAGGAAGCCCATTTTCGGCGTACCAAGGAAACCGGCGACAAACAGGTTGGCGGGCTGGTGATACAGGTCCAGCGGCGAGCCGACTTGTTCGACTTTGCCGCCATTGAGTACGACCACCTTGTCGGCCATGGTCATGGCTTCGACCTGGTCGTGGGTCACGTAGATCATCGTCGCTTGCAGTTCTT
>NZ_JASBRE010000017.1 GCF_029960815.1 Pseudomonas sp. AL03 | reverse complement strand
TCCGAAACCCCTATCTGCGTATGCAGGTAGGGGTTTTGTTTTGTCCGCAGGAAAGCTGGCCTGTCGAGTTTCTATGCAATGGCGCGGGGCATGGCTATCATGCGGGCCTCATTGTGAGGCGAGACTTGCATGCTGACGTTGTTAAAGCTTCTTAAAGATGGCCGATTCCATTCGGGCCAGGCTTTGGGCGTTGCCTTGGGTGTCAGTCGTAGTGCCGTTTGGAAGCAGCTTCAGCATTTAGAGGCTGATCTAGGGCTATCCATCCATAAGGTGCGGGGGCGCGGCTATCAACTGGCTACGCCGTTGACGCTGCTTGATTCTGTCGAGATAAGAGGGCGAGCACCTTCTTGTGATTGGCCCATCCTGGTTTTCGATTCAATCGACTCCACTAATGCCGAGGCTCTGCGTGCCATAGCGCGAGGTCAGGCTGCACCATTTCTGGTGCTAGCTGAACGGCAAACAGCAGGTCGCGGGCGGCGTGGGCGAAAGTGGGTGAGCCCATTTGCGGAAAACATCTATTACAGCCTCGTGCTGCGTATTGAAGGTGGAATGCGTCAGCTCGAAGGCTTGAGTCTTGTTGTTGGGCTCGCCGTCATGCAGGCCTTGCGAATGCTTGGTGTTTCGGGGGCTGGATTGAAGTGGCCGAACGATGTTCTGGTCGGTCAGAAAAAGATTGCCGGGATATTGCTCGAGCTGGTGGGGGATCCTGCCGATGTGTGTCACGTTGTGCTGGGTGTGGGAATTAATGTGAACATGCAGATTACCGATGAGGTCGATCAGCAGTGGACGTCCATGCGGCTCGAGTCGGGTAAGGTGTTTGACCGAAATCACTTGGTGGGGGAGTTGGGCGCGATGCTCCAGGAGTATCTGTGTTGTCATCAAGTCCACGGATTTTCAGCTATCCAGGCAGAGTGGGAACAAAATCATCTCTGGCAGGGTCGAGCCGTGTCGTTGATTGCCGGTGTTAACCAAATAAATGGCGAAGTGCTGGGTATTGATAGTCAGGGTGCTCTGCGCTTGAAGGTGGGTGGTGTGGAAAAAGTCTTTAGTGGTGGTGAGCTCAGTCTGAGGTTACGTGATGATTCTTGAGCTCGACTGCGGAAACAGTTTCATCAAGTGGCGGGTGCTCGATGCGGATGTTCGGCGGGTGGTTGGCGAGGGTGTCGTTGATTCAGATCTTGCTTTGCTGGAGAGCCTGAAAGCGCTCAAGGGGCTCGCTCTCAAGTTTTGTAGGCTGGTCAGTGTCAGGACCGCCGAAGAAACCAATGCACTGATTTCACTACTGACAGAGGCTTTTGGTGTGTCGGTGGTATGTGCAGCACCGTCACGCGAAATGTCCGGGGTTCGTAATGGCTATGAGGAGTTCGAGCGCTTAGGGCTCGACCGTTGGCTGGCGATGCTCGGGGGATTTCATCTCGCCTCGGGCGCGTGCCTTGTGCTTGATTTTGGTACGGCTGTTACTGCGGACTTCATCGCCAGGGACGGCGAGCATCTCGGAGGATTTATATGCCCGGGTATACCGCTGATGCGAAACCAGTTGCGTACCCATACCCGTAGAATTCGTTATGGGGATCTGGCAGCCGAGCGCGCTCTGGAAAGTCTCATTCCTGGTCGCACAACTGTCGAGGCAGTCGAGCGGGGATGCTCGCTGATGCTGAGAGGCTTTGTCCTGACACAGCTAGAGTTGGCGCGTACCTATTGGGGGGATGATTTTGCTGTGTTTCTCACTGGGGGAGATGCAGGGCTGGTTTCCGAAATCGTGCCTGAGGCCAGAGTGGTTCCCGACCTGGTGTTTGTAGGCTTGGCTATGGCATGCCCCTTGTCCTGAGGTTTTTATGCGTTGGTTGTTTCTGCTGCTGCTTGTTCTCAATGTGTTCTATTACATCTGGCACCAACAAGAGGCTCCTCTGCGCGCAAAGGATGTAACCCCTTTGAGTTTGTATCGGGGTTCGCAGCAGGATATTCGCTTGTTGAGTGAGACGACTGACGCGGCTCGTGATAAAGGAAAGCCTGCCCAGGCGGACGATGGTTGTCTCTATCTGGGCGGTTTTGCTCGTCAGGAGGCGGCTCAGGCGGTCGAGCGGCGATTGAGCGGCATGGAAATCAAGTTCCATTCCTTGCCGAAGGCTCCCGCCGAGTCTGCTGGTTACTGGGTGCGTGTGGCACCAGAAAGCCGACGTTGGCTGGATGACTCGCAGCTGAAAAACCTTTCTAGAGAATTCAATGAGTTAAAATATAAAATAATGCCGTGCGAGGGGGTTGCACCCGCAGAATAGTTTGCATAGAATGGCGCCCGCTTCGCAGTGAAGACCTTTAACGGTTAACGGTGCGGAGCGATGTCAACGCAGCTAACCTCAGGTTTT
This sequence comes from Pseudomonas sp. AL03, assembly GCF_029960815.1. Lineage (GTDB taxonomy): Bacteria > Pseudomonadota > Gammaproteobacteria > Pseudomonadales > Pseudomonadaceae > Aquipseudomonas. Next base: position 135,744 of record NZ_JASBRE010000017.1, on the reverse strand, counting down.
TAATGAGAAAATGCTTGACAGAAGGCCGGCATGATATAGAATGCCGGCTCGCTTAGGAGGGGTTCCCGAGCGGCCAAAGGGATCAGACTGTAAATCTGACGTCTACGACTTCGAAGGTTCGAATCCTTCCCCCTCCACCATTTTTAGCGAGAGCTGCAAGCTCCGCGGGTATAGTTTAGTGGTAGAACCTCAGCCTTCCAAGCTGATGATGCGGGTTCGATTCCCGCTACCCGCTCCAAGTTTGCAGATCCTGCAAAGTGTTGCGCTCTTGTAGCTCAGTTGGTAGAGCACACCCTTGGTAAGGGTGAGGTCAGCGGTTCGAATCCGCTCAAGAGCTCCATATAACAAGGCAGATATGAAAATATCTGCCTTTGTTTTAATGGCTTGTTTGACTTGCTTAATTCTTCTGCTAGGGGTGATTTCGATGGCTAAGGAAAAGTTCGAACGTAATAAGCCGCACGTCAACGTTGGTACCATTGGTCACGTCGATCACGGTAAAACCACTCTGACTGCTGCCTTGACCCGTGTCTGCTCCGAGGTTTTCGGTTCAGCAAAGGTCGACTTCGACAAGATCGATAGCGCCCCTGAAGAAAAAGCTCGTGGCATTACCATCAACACCGCTCACGTTGAGTACGATTCGGCCGTGCGTCACTACGCGCACGTTGACTGCCCTGGTCACGCCGACTATGTAAAAAACATGATTACCGGTGCTGCGCAGATGGATGGTGCGATTCTGGTTTGTTCGGCCGCTGATGGTCCGATGCCGCAAACCCGTGAGCACATCCTGCTGTCCCGTCAGGTTGGCGTTCCGTACATCGTTGTCTTCCTGAACAAGGCTGACATGGTTGACGATGCTGAGTTGCTGGAGCTGGTTGAGATGGAAGTGCGCGACCTGTTGAGCGCTTACGATTTTCCGGGTGATGACACTCCGATCATCATCGGTTCGGCGCTGATGGCGCTGAACGGTCAAGACGATAACGAGATGGGTACCACTGCCGTCAGGAGATTGGTTGAGGCTCTGGATAGCTACATTCCGCAGCCTGAGCGCGCTATTGATAAGCCGTTCCTGATGCCGATCGAGGATGTGTTCTCGATCTCCGGTCGCGGTACTGTTGTGACTGGTCGTATCGAGCGCGGAATCGTCAAGATTCAGGAAGAAATCGAAATTGTTGGTTTGCGTGACACCATCAAAACTACCTGTACTGGTGTTGAGATGTTCCGCAAACTGCTCGACGAAGGTCGTGCTGGCGAGAACTGCGGCGTTTTGCTGCGTGGTACCAAGCGTGATGATGTTGAGCGTGGCCAGGTTTTGGTCAAGCCGGGCACCGTCAAGCCGCATACGAAGTTCACCGCTGAGGTTTATGTTCTGAGCAAGGAAGAAGGTGGGCGTCATACGCCATTCTTCAAAGGTTACCGTCCACAGTTCTACTTCCGTACAACTGATGTGACTGGTAACTGCGAGCTGCCGGAAGGTGTTGAAATGGTGATGCCGGGTGATAACGTTCAGATGACCGTTACCCTGATCAAAACCATCGCGATGGAAGATGGTCTGCGTTTCGCTATCCGTGAAGGCGGTCGTACCGTCGGCGCGGGTGTCGTAGCCAAAGTCATCGAGTAAGTTGTTGTAATGTCTTTTTCGGGCCGGCATAATGGTCGGCCTGATTTTGTTTTAGGTCAGTAGCTCAATTGGCAGAGCGACGGTCTCCAAAACCGTAGGTTGGGGGTTCGATTCCCTCCTGACCTGCCAGATTCACTTGGTGTGTCTGGCTTTCTTTTCACAGGATCTTCATAGATGACTCCTAAAGCTGAAGCTCAAGGCTCTCGCTTCGATCTGCTCAAGTGGCTAGTAGTAGTCGCTTTGGTGGTTGTTGGCGTTGTTGGCAATCAGTATTACTCTGCTTCGCCGATCCTGTACCGCGTACTTGCTTTGCTTGTCATTGCTGCTGTAGCTGCCTTTGTAGGCCTGCAGACAGTCAAGGGCAAGTCTTTCTTTGTACTGGTTAAGGAAGCTCGCACCGAGATTCGTAAAGTCGTATGGCCAACTCGCCAAGAAACCACGCAGACCACGTTGATTGTTGTGGCTGTCGTTTTGGTTATGGCGTTGCTGTTGTGGGGGCTTGATTCCCTGCTCGGTTGGCTTGTTTCCTTGATTGTCGGCTAAGGGTGTCCCGTGGCTAAGCGTTGGTACGTTGTGCATGCTTACTCCGGTTACGAGAAGCATGTCATGCGCTCGTTAGTAGAGCGCGTAAAGCTGGCTGGCATGGAAGATGGCTTTGGCGAAATTCTGGTTCCCACTGAAGAAGTGGTTGAAATGCGTAATGGCCAGAAACGCAAAAGCGAGCGCAAGTTCTTCCCAGGTTATGTGCTGGTTCAGATGGATATGAATGAGGGTACTTGGCACTTGGTCAAGGATACTCCTCGGGTGATGGGTTTCATTGGCGGTACCGCTGATAAGCCTGCGGCAATTACAGATAAAGAGGCAGAAGCGATTCTGCGTCGCGTTGCTGATGGTAGCGACAAGCCGAAACCGAAGACGTTGTTCGAGCCAGGTGAGTCGGTGCGTGTCAATGACGGACCGTTTGCTGATTTTACTGGCACGGTCGAAGAAGTTAACTACGAAAAGAGCCGGATCCAAGTGGCGGTGCTCATTTTCGGTCGCTCTACTCCGGTAGAGCTGGAGTTCAGTCAGGTCGAAAAGGTCTAGCTGAGCAAGCATCCCAACCCCGCAGCCTAGGCTGTGGGGTTTTGTCGTCACTGGGATAAACGCGCAAGTAACCGGGGAGCCTTTCGAGGCGTTCGAACCCGTAATTGGAGTGCCTCATGGCCAAGAAGATTACCGCTTACATCAAGCTGCAAGTGAAAGCCGCTCAGGCTAACCCAAGCCCACCTGTTGGTCCTGCTCTGGGTCAGCACGGCGTGAACATCATGGAATTCTGCAAGGCTTTCAACGCCCGTACTCAGGGTATTGAGCCAGGTCTGCCGACTCCAGTGATCATCACTGTCTATAGCGACCGTAGCTTCACTTTCGAAACCAAGTCTACCCCTGCTTCGGTTCTGCTGAAGAAGGCTGCTGGTCTGGCTAGCGGTTCCGCTCGTCCGAACACCGTTAAGGTTGGCACTGTGACCCGTGCTCAGCTGGAAGAAATCGCGAAAACCAAAAACGCGGATCTGACTGCAGCTGATATGGACGCAGCCGTGCGTACTATCGCCGGTTCTGCTCGTAGCATGGGCCTTAACGTGGAGGGTGTGTAATGGCTAAGCTGACCAAGCGCCAAAAGGCTATCGCCGGCAAAATCGAAGCAGGCAAGTCCTACAACTTTGTAGACGCTGCTGCTCTGCTGGCTGAGCTGTCGACTGTCAAGTTCAGCGAGTCGTTCGACGTTGCTGTAAATCTGGGTGTTGATCCGCGTAAATCCGACCAGGTCGTTCGTAGCGCTACTGTGCTGCCACACGGCACTGGCAAGACCGTTCGCGTTGCTGTGTTCACCCAGGGTCCAGCTGCCGAGGCCGCTCTGGCTGCCGGCGCTGACCGTGTAGGTATGGACGACCTGGCTGCCGAAATGAAAGCCGGCAACCTGAACTTCGACGTAGTTATCGCATCTCCGGATGCAATGCGCGTTGTCGGTCAGTTGGGTCAGATCCTCGGTCCACGTGGCCTGATGCCTAACCCTAAAGTCGGCACCGTAACCCCGGACGTAGCTACTGCGGTTAAAAACGCCAAGGCTGGTCAGGTTCGTTATCGCACCGACAAAAACGGCATCATTCACACCTCCGTTGGCAAAGTCGGCTTTGATGCCGTCAAGCTGAAGGAAAACGTTGAAGCCCTGATCTCTGATCTGAAGCGTATCAAGCCGGCTTCCTCGAAAGGCATTTATGTCAAACGCATCACCCTGAGCACCACCATGGGCCCGGGCCTGGTCATCGACCAAGGTTCGCTGGAAGCGTAAGACAAAAATTGGCGCAAGCGATTGCGCCAATTGAAAGATTGGGGTCCCTGCCTGGCGGGGGCTATCCAAGACCGTAGGCGACGCAAGTCTTAAACCTCAAGCCTACGCAGATGGTGCTCCCGGTTCCTTACCGAATCAGACACCAAAACGACATCTGACCTCGGTTGGATGAAACGGTAACAAGCAGGAGTTTTTCCCGTGGCAATTAAACTTGAAGACAAGAAGGCCATCGTCGCTGAAGTCAACAAGGCTGCCCAAGTTGCTCTGTCCGCTGTCGTGGCTGATGCCCGTGGCGTAACAGTAGGCGCTATGACCGGACTCCGTAAAGAGGCTCGTGAAGCTGGCGTATACGTACGTGTTGTACGTAACACCCTGCTCAAGCGCGCCGTTGCTGGCACTCAATATGACGTGCTCAACGACGTGTTCACTGGCCCGACCTTGATTGCATTCTCCAAAGAACATCCGGGCGCTGCTGCCCGTATCTTCAAAGAGTTCGCAAAAGGTCAGGATAAGTTCGAGATCAAGGCAGCTGCGTTCGAGGGCAAGTTCCTCGCAGCTAATCAGATCGACGTACTGGCAAGCCTGCCGACCCGTGACGAAGCAATTTCTCAGCTGATGAGCGTGATTCAAGGCGCAACCAGCAAATTGGCTCGTACTCTGGCGGCTCTTCGCGACCAGAAAGAAGCTGCGGCAGCCTAAGGCTGAGCGACTCCTTTCAGCGTTTATTGTTTATTTCGATGGCCGCGTAGGCTGTCACCCCAATACAGGAATTTATAGTCATGTCTCTGACTAACGACCAAATCATCGAAGCAATCGGCGAAAAATCCGTTCTGGAAATCGTTGAGCTGATCAAAGCCATGGAAGAGAAGTTCGGCGTTTCTGCTGCCGCTGCTTCCGCTGGTCCAGCTGCTGTCGCTGCCGTTGTTGAAGAACAAACTGAATTCAACGTCATGCTGCTGGAAGCTGGCGAGAAGAAAGTTAACGTGATCAAGGCAGTACGTGAACTGACCGGTCTGGGCTTGAAAGAAGCCAAGGCTGTAGTTGACGGCGCTCCTGGCATGGTTCTGGAAGCTGTTTCGAAAGACGCAGCTGACAAAGCCAAAGCCACTCTGGAAGAAGCAGGCGCTAAAGTCGAGCTGAAGTAAGCATCGACTTTGCGTCTCCAGCCCGAGCGTTAAGCGAAAGGCTGATGGCTGGTGGCTCTTGCCACCGGCCTTTTTCCGTTATTGGCAGCCGACTGGGTCGGTGTTGATAACGAGCTGTAACCACCCGATGCGGTGGCGCAAACCATGGGGTTTGCACGATTTTCTGGCTGCTCCCGTCGGGAGGGGCCAAACAAGCAGGTGACCAAGCTGGGGAACGCTGATGGCTTACTCATATACTGAGAAAAAACGTATCCGCAAGGACTTTAGCAAGTTGCCGGACGTCATGGATGTGCCGTACCTCCTGGCCATCCAGCTGGATTCGTATCGTGAATTCTTGCAAGCGGGAGCGACTAAAGATCAGTTCCGCGACGTGGGCCTGCATGCGGCCTTCAAATCCGTTTTCCCGATCATCAGCTACTCCGGCAATGCTGCGCTGGAGTACGTCGGTTATCGCCTGGGCGAACCGGCATTTGATGTCAAAGAATGCGTATTGCGCGGTGTAACTTACGCCGTACCTTTGCGGGTAAAAGTGCGCCTGATCATTTTCGACAAAGAATCGTCGAACAAAGCGATCAAGGACATCAAAGAGCAAGAAGTCTACATGGGTGAAATCCCCCTGATGACTGAGAACGGTACCTTCGTAATCAACGGTACCGAGCGTGTAATCGTTTCCCAGTTGCACCGTTCCCCGGGCGTGTTCTTCGACCACGACCGTGGCAAGACGCACAGCTCTGGCAAACTGCTGTACTCCGCGCGCATCATTCCTTACCGCGGTTCGTGGCTGGACTTCGAGTTCGACCCGAAAGACTGCGTATTCGTGCGTATCGACCGTCGTCGCAAGCTGCCTGCATCGGTACTGCTGCGCGCGCTCGGCTATACCACTGAAGAAGTGCTCGACGCGTTCTACACCACCAACGTCTTCCATGTGCAGGGTGAAAACCTCAACCTGGAACTGGTGCCTCAGCGCCTGCGTGGTGAAATCGCTGCCATCGATATCCTGGATGACAAAGGCAAGGTTATTGTCGAGCAGGGTCGTCGTATCACTGCTCGCCATATCAACCAGCTGGAAAAAGCCGGGATCAAAGAGCTGCAAGTGCCTCTGGACTACGTCCTGGGCCGCACCACCGCCAAGGTCATCGTGCATCCGGCAACCGGCGAAATCCTGGCAGAGTGCAACACCGAGCTGAACACCGAGATCCTGGCGAAAATCGCCAAGTCCCAGGTTGTTCGCATCGAAACTCTGTACACCAACGATATCGACTGCGGTCCGTTCGTCTCCGACACGCTGAAGATCGACGCCACCAGCAACCAATTGGAAGCGCTGGTCGAGATCTATCGCATGATGCGTCCAGGCGAGCCGCCAACCAAAGACGCTGCCGAGACTCTGTTCAACAACCTGTTCTTCAGCCCTGAGCGCTATGACCTGTCTGCGGTCGGTCGGATGAAGTTCAACCGTCGTATCGGTCGTACCGAGATCGAAGGCTCGGGCGTGTTGTGCAAAGAAGACATCGTTGCGGTTCTGAAGACTCTGGTCGACATCCGTAATGGTAAAGGCATCGTCGATGACATCGACCACCTGGGTAACCGTCGTGTTCGCTGCGTAGGCGAAATGGCTGAGAACCAGTTCCGCGTTGGCCTGGTACGTGTTGAGCGTGCGGTCAAAGAGCGTCTGTCGATGGCTGAAAGCGAAGGCCTGATGCCGCAAGACCTGATCAACGCCAAGCCCGTGGCTGCGGCGGTGAAAGAGTTCTTCGGTTCCAGCCAGCTTTCCCAGTTCATGGACCAGAACAACCCGCTGTCCGAGATCACCCACAAGCGTCGTGTGTCTGCACTCGGCCCTGGCGGTTTGACTCGTGAGCGTGCTGGTTTTGAAGTTCGTGACGTACACCCGACTCACTACGGTCGTGTATGCCCGATTGAAACGCCGGAAGGTCCGAACATCGGCCTGATCAACTCCCTGGCCGCCTATGCGCGCACCAACCAGTACGGCTTCCTCGAGAGCCCGTACCGTGTGGTGAAAGACGCTTTGGTCACCGACGAGATCGTGTTCCTGTCCGCCATCGAAGAAGCTGATCACGTGATCGCTCAGGCTTCGGCCACGATGAACGACAAGAAAATGCTGATCGACGAGCTGGTAGCTGTTCGTCACTTGAACGAGTTCACCGTCAAGGCGCCGGAAGACGTCACCTTGATGGACGTTTCTCCGAAGCAGGTAGTTTCGGTTGCAGCGTCGCTGATCCCGTTCCTCGAGCACGATGACGCCAACCGTGCGTTGATGGGTTCGAACATGCAGCGTCAAGCTGTACCAACCCTGCGCGCTGACAAGCCGCTGGTCGGTACCGGCATGGAGCGTAACGTAGCCCGTGACTCCGGCGTTTGCGTCGTGGCTCGTCGTGGTGGCGTTATCGATTCCGTCGACGCCAGCCGTATCGTGGTTCGGGTTGCTGATGACGAAGTTGAAACCGGCGAAGCTGGTGTCGACATTTACAACCTGACCAAATACACCCGCTCCAACCAGAACACCTGCATCAACCAGCGTCCGCTGGTGCGTAAAGGTGATCGGGTTCAGCGTAGCGACATCATGGCTGACGGTCCGTCCACCGACATGGGTGAGCTGGCTTTGGGTCAGAACATGCGCATCGCGTTCATGGCCTGGAACGGTTACAACTTCGAAGACTCCATCTGCCTGTCGGAACGAGTTGTTCAAGAAGATCGCTTCACCACGATCCACATTCAGGAACTGACCTGTGTGGCACGTGACACCAAGCTTGGGCCAGAGGAAATCACTGCAGACATCCCGAACGTGGGTGAAGCTGCACTGAACAAGCTGGACGAAGCCGGTATCGTTTACGTAGGTGCTGAAGTTGGCGCAGGCGACATTCTGGTAGGTAAGGTCACTCCGAAAGGCGAGACCCAGCTGACGCCGGAAGAGAAGCTGTTGCGTGCCATCTTCGGTGAAAAAGCCAGCGACGTTAAAGACACTTCCCTGCGTGTACCTACCGGTACCAAGGGCACTGTCATCGACGTACAGGTCTTCACCCGTGACGGCGTCGAGCGTGATGCTCGTGCTCTGTCCATCGAGAAGACTCAACTCGACGAGATCCGCAAGGATCTGAACGAAGAGTTCCGTATCGTTGAAGGCGCCACTTTCGAACGTCTGCGTTCCGCTCTGGTCGGCCACAAAGCCGAAGGTGGCGCCGGTCTGAAGAAAGGTCAGGACATCACCGACGAAGTTCTCGACGGTCTTGAGCATGGTCAGTGGTTCAAACTGCGCATGGCTGAAGATGCTCTGAACGAGCAACTCGAGAAGGCTCAGGCCTACATCGTTGATCGCCGCCGTCTGCTGGACGACAAGTTCGAAGACAAGAAGCGCAAACTGCAGCAGGGCGATGACCTGGCTCCAGGTGTGCTGAAAATCGTCAAGGTTTACCTGGCAATCCGACGCCGCATCCAGCCGGGCGACAAGATGGCCGGTCGTCACGGTAACAAAGGTGTGGTCTCTGTGATCATGCCGGTTGAAGACATGCCGCACGATGCCAATGGCACCCCGGTCGACGTCGTCCTCAATCCGTTGGGCGTACCTTCGCGTATGAACGTTGGTCAGATCCTTGAAACCCACCTGGGCCTCGCGGCTAAAGGCTTGGGCGAGAAGATCAACCGGATGATCGAAGAGCAGCGCAAAGTCGCTGAGCTTCGTAAATTCCTCGACGAGATCTACAACCAGATCGGCGGTCGTAACGAAGATCTGGATAGCTTCTCCGACCAGGAAATCCTGGATCTGGCGAAGAACCTGCGTGGCGGCGTTCCAATGGCCACTCCAGTGTTCGACGGCGCCAAGGAAAGCGAAATCAAGGCCATGCTGAAACTGGCAGATCTGCCAGAAAGCGGCCAGATGCAGCTGACTGACGGCCGTACCGGCAACAAGTTCGAGCGCCCGGTTACTGTTGGCTACATGTACATGCTGAAGCTGAACCACTTGGTAGACGACAAGATGCACGCTCGTTCTACCGGTTCGTACAGCCTGGTTACCCAGCAGCCGCTGGGTGGTAAGGCACAGTTCGGTGGTCAGCGTTTCGGGGAGATGGAGGTCTGGGCACTGGAAGCATACGGTGCTGCTTACACTCTGCAAGAAATGCTCACAGTGAAGTCGGACGATGTGAACGGCCGGACCAAGATGTACAAAAACATCGTGGACGGCGATCACCGTATGGAGCCGGGCATGCCCGAGTCTTTCAACGTGTTGATCAAGGAAATTCGTTCCCTCGGCATCGATATCGATCTGGAAACCGAATAACACGTGACGCGAATCGAGAGCGGGGCAGGATTGCCCGCTCTCTGCTCCGCCAGGAGGAAAGGCCTTGAAAGACCTACTGAATTTGCTGAAAAACCAGGGTCAAGTCGAAGAGTTCGACGCCATCCGTATTGGATTGGCATCGCCTGAGATGATCCGTTCGTGGTCGTTCGGTGAAGTTAAAAAGCCGGAAACCATCAACTACCGTACGTTCAAACCTGAGCGTGACGGCCTGTTCTGCGCCAAGATCTTTGGCCCGGTAAAGGATTACGAGTGCCTGTGCGGTAAGTACAAGCGCTTGAAGCACCGTGGTGTGATCTGCGAGAAGTGCGGCGTTGAAGTCGCGCTGGCTAAAGTTCGTCGTGAGCGCATGGCGCACATCGAACTGGCCTCGCCAGTTGCCCACATCTGGTTCCTGAAATCGCTGCCGTCGCGTATCGGTTTGCTGATGGACATGACCCTGCGTGATATCGAACGCGTTCTCTACTTCGAGAGCTATGTCGTTATCGATCCAGGCATGACCACCCTTGAAAAAGGTCAGCTGCTCAACGACGAGCAGTACTTCGAAGCGCTGGAAGAGTTCGGCGACGATTTCGATGCCCGCATGGGTGCCGAAGCTGTCCGCGAACTGCTGCACGCTATCGATCTGGAACACGAGATTGGCCGTCTGCGCGAAGAAATTCCGCAAACCAACTCCGAAACCAAAATCAAGAAGCTGTCCAAGCGTCTGAAGTTGATGGAAGCCTTCCAGGGTTCCGGCAACCTTCCAGAATGGATGGTGCTGACCGTTCTGCCGGTTCTGCCGCCAGATTTGCGTCCACTGGTCCCGCTGGATGGCGGTCGCTTCGCGACTTCCGACCTCAACGATTTGTATCGTCGAGTGATCAACCGTAACAACCGCTTGAAGCGTCTGCTCGATCTGTCCGCTCCGGACATCATCGTGCGCAACGAAAAGCGTATGTTGCAGGAAGCCGTCGACGCACTGCTCGACAACGGTCGTCGTGGCCGCGCTATCACCGGTTCCAACAAGCGTCCTCTGAAATCCCTGGCTGACATGATCAAGGGTAAGCAAGGTCGTTTCCGTCAGAACTTGCTCGGTAAGCGTGTTGACTACTCCGGCCGTTCGGTAATTACCGTAGGTCCGACCCTGCGTCTGCACCAGTGCGGTCTGCCGAAGAAAATGGCTCTCGAGCTGTTCAAGCCGTTCATTTTCGGCAAGCTGGAAATGCGTGGTCTCGCGACCACCATCAAAGCTGCCAAGAAGATGGTCGAGCGCGAGCTGCCGGAAGTGTGGGACGTTCTCGCTGAAGTGATTCGCGAACACCCGGTTCTCCTCAACCGTGCACCGACCCTTCACCGTCTGGGTATCCAGGCGTTTGAACCAGTACTGATCGAAGGTAAGGCTATCCAGCTGCACCCTCTGGTCTGTGCTGCGTACAACGCCGACTTCGACGGCGACCAAATGGCCGTGCACGTACCGCTGACACTGGAAGCCCAGTTGGAAGCGCGTGCGTTGATGATGTCGACCAACAACATTCTGTCGCCAGCCAACGGTGAGCCAATCATCGTTCCGTCGCAGGACGTTGTATTGGGTCTGTACTACATGACTCGTGAAGCGATCAACGCCAAGGGCGAAGGTCGTGTGTTCGCGGATCTGCAGGAAGTTGACCGTGTGTTCCGTGCTGGCGAAGCCGCACTGCACGCCAAGGTCAAAGTGCGGATCAACGAAACCGTTAACGATCGTGATGGTGGCAGCGTCAAGAACACCCGTATCGTCGACACCACTGTCGGCCGTGCGCTGTTGTTCCAGGTTGTTCCACCTGGCCTGTCGTACGACGTCGTCAACCAGCCGATGAAGAAAAAGGCGATCTCCAAGCTGATCAACCAGTGCTACCGCGTGGTTGGTTTGAAAGAGACCGTGATCTTCGCTGACCAGTTGATGTACACCGGTTTTGCCTATTCGACCATTTCCGGCGTTTCCATCGGTGTTAACGACTTCGTTATCCCTGATGAAAAAGCCCGCATCATCAGTGCTGCCACTGATGAAGTGAAAGAGATCGAAAGTCAGTACGCCTCCGGCCTGGTAACCCAGGGCGAGAAGTACAACAAAGTGATCGACCTTTGGTCCAAGGCGAACGACGAAGTTTCCAAGGCGATGATGGCCAACCTCTCGAAAGAGAAAGTCATCGACCGCCATGGCGTCGAAGTCGACCAAGAGTCCTTCAACTCGATGTACATGATGGCCGACTCGGGCGCACGGGGTTCTGCTGCGCAGATCCGTCAGCTCGCCGGTATGCGTGGCCTGATGGCCAAGCCGGACGGTTCCATCATTGAAACGCCGATTACTGCGAACTTCCGTGAAGGTTTGAGCGTACTTCAGTACTTCATCTCCACTCACGGTGCTCGTAAAGGTTTGGCGGATACCGCGTTGAAAACTGCGAACTCCGGTTACCTGACTCGTCGTCTGGTAGACGTTGCGCAGGATCTGGTAGTAACCGAGATCGATTGCGGCACCGAACATGGCCTGGTAATGACTCCGCACATTGAAGGCGGTGACGTTGTTGAGCCATTGGGTGAGCGCGTATTGGGTCGTGTTATTGCCCGTGACGTGTACAAGCCAGGGACCGAAGAAATCATCGTTCCTGCCGGCACGCTGGTAGACGAGAAGTGGGTTGAGTTCATCGAGCTGAACAGCATCGATGAAGTGATCGTGCGTTCGCCGATCAGCTGTGAAACGCGCTATGGCATTTGCGCCAAGTGCTACGGCCGTGACTTGGCTCGTGGTCACCAGGTGAACATCGGTGAAGCGGTCGGCGTTATCGCTGCCCAGTCCATCGGTGAGCCGGGTACCCAGCTGACCATGCGTACGTTCCACATCGGTGGTGCGGCAAGCCGAACCTCCGCGGCAGACAGCGTTCAAGTGAAGAATGGCGGTACCGTCCGTCTGCATAACCTGAAGCACGTTGAGCGAGTGGATGGTTGCCTGGTTGCTGTGTCCCGTTCCGGTGAGCTGGCAATCGCTGATGACTTCGGTCGTGAGCGCGAGCGTTACAAGCTGCCGTACGGTGCTGTGATTTCGGTTAAAGAAGGTGACAAGGTCGACGCTGGCGCAATCGTGGCCAAGTGGGATCCGCACACTCACCCAATCGTTACCGAAATGAAAGGTACCGTGACCTACGTGGGCATGGAAGAAGGCATCACGATCAAGCGTCAAACTGACGAATTGACCGGTATGACCAACATTGAAGTACTCGACGCCAAAGACCGTCCAGCTGCCGGTAAAGATATCCGTCCTGCTGTGAAGATGGTTGATGACAACGGCAAGGATCTCTTGCTGCCGGGTACCGACGTAATTGCTCAGTACTTCCTACCTGCCAACGCCCTGGTCGGCGTGGCGGACGGTGCGAAAATCGCGATCGGTGATGTTATCGCTCGTATTCCGCAAGAGACTTCGAAAACCCGTGACATCACCGGTGGTTTGCCGCGTGTTGCCGACTTGTTCGAAGCCCGTCGTCCGAAAGAAGCCTCGATTTTGGCTGAAGTCAGCGGCACCATCGCGTTCGGTAAAGAGACCAAAGGCAAGCGCCGTCTGGTCATTACCCCGAACGACGGTAGCGATCCGTACGAAGAGCTGATTCCGAAGTGGCGTCACCTGAACGTCTTCGAAGGCGAACAGGTAAACCGCGGCGAAGTTATCTCCGACGGCCCGAGCGATCCACACGACATCCTGCGTCTGCTGGGTGTGAGTGCGCTGGCCAAGTACATCGTGAACGAGATCCAGGACGTTTATCGTCTGCAGGGCGTGAAGATCAACGACAAGCACATCGAGACCATCCTGCGTCAGATGCTGCGTAAAGTTGAAATCGCTGAATCCGGCGATTCCACTTTCATCAAGGGCGACCAGATGGAATTGACTCACGTTCTGGTAGAGAACGAGCGTCTGGCGGGCGACGAGAAATTCGTTTCCAAGTTCACTCGCGTGCTGTTGGGTATCACCAAGGCGTCGTTGTCCACCGAATCGTTCATCTCGGCGGCTTCCTTCCAGGAAACCACTCGCGTACTGACCGAAGCGGCGGTAACCGGCAAGCGCGATTACCTGCGCGGCCTGAAAGAAAACGTGGTCGTGGGTCGTCTGATCCCGGCGGGTACCGGTCTGGCTTATCACAGCGAGCGCAAGCGTCGCCGTGAAGCTGACAAACCGTTGCGCGTAAGCGCCAGTGAAGTGGAAGCTGCACTGACCGAAGCACTGAACTCGAGCGGTAACTGAGTTCTGCAGTAAATAAGCGTGGGGCCCCGGCCTCTCCGTTCATCGAATCGAGACAATTTGTCGAGATTGGATAAGCGGGGAGGTTGGGGCCTTGCCTTGACTGGGGGCAAGATCCTCTTTAGACTCTTGTACCCCTAAATTTGGCGGGAATTCGTTCCTGCCATTTTGCTTTTCTTGCAAGACAATAGCGTCGCAAGACAACAGTGGAGCTAGTAGATGGCAACTATCAACCAGCTGGTACGTCAGCCGCGTAAGCGTATCGTCGAGAAATCCGACGTGCCTGCGCTGCAGAACTGCCCGCAACGTCGTGGCGTATGCACCCGTGTGTATACCACCACGCCGAAAAAACCTAACTCGGCACTGCGTAAAGTATGCCGTGTGCGTCTGACCAACGGTTTCGAGGTTTCCTCGTACATCGGCGGTGAAGGCCACAACCTGCAAGAGCACAGCGTGGTACTGATCCGCGGCGGTCGTGTAAAAGACTTGCCAGGTGTTCGTTATCACACCGTACGTGGTTCTTTGGATACTTCCGGCGTTAAAGGTCGTAACCAGGGTCGTTCGAAGTACGGTACCAAGAAGCCTAAGTAGTAGTGGCTTTTTGTAAAAACTGATTTTCTATTTTTCTGAGTCGATAAGAGTAAGGTCGGAGGCGTCCCGAAAGGGGACCGATTCCGAGCGAACCTGAAGACCGTTTGAGGGCTTATCCATGCCAAGAAGACGCGTAGCAGCCAAGCGCGAAGTGCTTGACGATCCAAAATACGGAAGCCAAATCCTGGCCAAGTTCATGAACCACGTAATGGAAAGCGGCAAGAAAGCCGTTGCCGAGCGTATCGTTTATGGCGCGCTGGACAAGGTTAAAGAACGCAAGAACAGCGATCCCCTGGAAATCTTCGAGAAAGCTCTCGACGCCATCGCTCCGCTGGTCGAAGTGAAGTCGCGCCGTGTAGGCGGTGCTACTTACCAGGTTCCGGTCGAAGTTCGCCCGTCCCGTCGTAACGCCCTGGCAATGCGCTGGTTGGTAGACTTCGCCCGCAAGCGCGGCGAGAAGTCTATGGCTCTGCGTTTGGCTGGCGAGCTGTTGGATGCTGCTGAAGGTAAAGGTGCTGCAGTTAAGAAGCGTGAAGACGTGCACCGTATGGCTGAAGCCAACAAGGCTTTCTCGCACTACCGCTTCTAATTTTAGCGTCACTAATTTTGCGAGGGCTTTATGGCTCGTACAACACCGATTAATCGCTACCGTAACATTGGTATCGTTGCTCACGTGGATGCTGGTAAAACCACCACCACTGAGCGCGTCCTTTTTTACACTGGCAAAAGTCACAAGATGGGCGAGGTGCATGACGGCGCCGCGACCACAGACTGGATGGTTCAGGAGCAGGAGCGTGGTATTACCATTACTTCTGCTGCTATTACCGCCTTCTGGCAGGGTTCCGAGAAGCAGCACAAAGAACAATACCGCTTCAACGTCATTGACACCCCGGGCCACGTTGACTTCACCATTGAAGTTGAGCGTTCCCTGCGTGTTCTCGACGGCGCGGTCGTTGTGTTTTGTGGTACCTCGGGCGTTGAGCCTCAGTCGGAAACCGTATGGCGTCAGGCCAACAAATACGGCGTTCCACGTCTTGTTTACGTAAACAAGATGGATCGTGCTGGTGCGAACTTCCTGCGCGTGATCGGTCAGATCAAGCAGCGTCTGGGTCACACCCCGGTGCCAATCCAGTTGGCTATCGGTTCCGAAGACAACTTCCAGGGTCAGATCGATCTGATGTCCATGGAAGCTGTTTACTGGAATGATGCTGACAAAGGCATGGTTCCTCGTCGCGAGCCTATCCCTGCTGAATTGCAGGAATTGGCTGACGAGTGGCGTGGCAACATGGTTGAGGCTGCGGCCGAAGCCAGCGAAGAGCTGATGAACAAGTACCTCGAAGGTGAAGAACTCACTAACGAGGAAATCAAGGCCGCTCTGCGTCAGCGTACTATCGCTGGTGAGATCGTTCTGGCTGTTTGTGGTTCTTCCTTCAAGAACAAGGGTGTTCCCCTGGTTCTCGACGCCGTTATCGATTACCTGCCTGCACCTGTTGATATTCCTGCCATCAAGGGTACTGACCCGGATGACGAGACTATCGAGCTGGAGCGTCATGCAGATGACAGCGAACCGTTCTCCGCTCTGGCATTCAAAATTGCCACCGACCCATTCGTGGGTACCTTGACCTTCGTCCGTGTTTACTCGGGCGTGTTGAACTCCGGCGACGGCGTGATCAACTCGGTCAAAGGCAAGAAAGAGCGCGTGGGTCGTATGGTGCAAATGCACGCAAACGCCCGTGAAGAAATCAAGGAAGTGCGCGCTGGTGACATCGCGGCCTTGATCGGCATGAAAGACGTCACCACTGGTGAAACTTTGTGCAACGGTGACAAGCCAATCATCCTGGTTCGTATGGACTTCCCGGAGCCGGTTATTTCGGTTGCCGTAGAGCCTAAGACCAAGGACGACCAGGAAAAAATGGGTGTCGCTCTGGGCAAGCTCGCTCAGGAAGATCCATCTTTCCGCGTCAAGACTGATGAAGAGACTGGTCAAACGATCATCTCCGGCATGGGCGAGTTGCACCTGGACATCCTGGTTGACCGGATGCGCCGTGAGTTCAACGTCGAAGCCAACATCGGTAAGCCTCAGGTTTCCTATCGTGAGCGCATCACGAAGAACTGTGAAATCGAAGGTAAGTTCGTTCGTCAATCCGGCGGTCGTGGCCAGTTTGGTCACTGCTGGATTCGTTTTGCGCCTGCTGACGAAGGTCAGGAAGGTCTGCAATTCGTGAACGAAGTAGTGGGTGGTGTGGTTCCTAAGGAATACATCCCGGCTATCCAGAAGGGTATCGAAGAGCAGATGAAGAACGGCGTTGTCGCCGGCTATCCGCTGATCGGCCTGAAGGCTACCGTGTTTGACGGTTCTTACCACGACGTCGACTCCAACGAGATGGCGTTTAAGGTGGCCGCTTCCATGGCGACCAAGCAACTGGCCCAGAAGGGCGGTGGTGAGTTGCTTGAGCCGATCATGGCGGTAGAGGTTGTTACGCCTGAAGACTATATGGGTGACGTGATGGGCGACCTTAACCGTCGTCGCGGCATGATCCTGGGTATGGAAGACACGGTTTCCGGCAAAGTGATTCGTGCCGAGGTTCCGTTGGGTGAGATGTTCGGTTACGCAACCGACGTCCGCTCCATGTCCCAAGGTCGTGCAAGCTACTCTATGGAATTCAAAAAATACAATACAGCTCCGTCGCATATCGTCGAAACTGTTACCAAAAAACAAGGCTGATTCAGCCCCTTTAGGCTAGGAGTTAATTGTCGTGGCTAAAGAAAAATTTGTACGTGACCTCCCGCACGTTAACGTTGGCACCATCGGTCACGTTGACCACGGTAAAACCACGCTGACTGCTGCTCTGACTCGTGTCTGCTCCGAAGTTTTCGGTTCGGCCGCTGTTGCTTTCGACAAAATCGACAGCGCTCCGGAAGAAAAGGCTCGTGGTATCACCATCAACACTGCGCACGTTGAATACAACTCGTTGATCCGTCACTACGCTCACGTTGACTGCCCAGGTCACGCTGACTATGTGAAGAACATGATCACCGGTGCTGCTCAGATGGACGGCGCTATTCTGGTTTGCTCGGCCGCTGATGGTCCGATGCCGCAAACCCGTGAGCACATCCTGTTGTCCCGTCAGGTTGGCGTTCCGTACATCGTTGTCTTCCTGAACAAGGCTGACATGGTTGACGACGCTGAGCTGCTGGAACTGGTAGAGATGGAAGTGCGCGATCTGCTGAGCACTTACGATTTCCCGGGCGACGACACTCCGATCATCATTGGTTCGGCTCTGATGGCTCTGAACGGCCAAGACGACAACGAAATGGGCACCACTGCCGTTCGTAAGCTGGTTGAGACTCTGGACAGCTACATCCCGGATCCAATTCGTGTTATCGACAAGCCGTTCCTGATGCCAATCGAAGACGTATTCTCGATCTCCGGTCGCGGTACTGTTGTAACTGGCCGTATCGAGCGCGGTATCGTCAAGGTTCAGGATTCGCTGGAAATCGTTGGTCTGCGTGACACTGTTGTCACCACCTGCACCGGCGTTGAAATGTTCCGTAAGCTGCTCGACGAAGGTCGTGCTGGCGAGAACTGCGGCGTGCTGCTGCGCGGCACCAAGCGTGACGACGTTGAGCGTGGCCAGGTTCTGGTCAAGCCAGGTTCGGTTAAGCCGCACACTACCTTCGAAGCTGAAGTGTACGTGTTGAGCAAAGAAGAAGGCGGTCGCCACACTCCGTTCTTCAAAGGCTACCGTCCACAGTTCTACTTCCGGACCACTGACGTAACCGGTAACTGCGAGCTGCCGGAAGGCGTTGAAATGGTAATGCCAGGCGACAACATCAAAATGGTTGTCACCCTGATCAAAACCATCGCAATGGAAGATGGTCTGCGTTTCGCTATTCGTGAAGGCGGTCGTACCGTCGGCGCTGGCGTCGTAGCCAAAATCATCGCTTAATAAGTGATGACTTGAAAAAGCCCCCGCCTAGCGGGGGCTTTTTTATTGGGTTGACACTGTAGTAGCCCGTCTATAGAATTGCGCCTCCTTTTAACGGGCGTATTGCGCTCGCTGGGAATAGCAGCCGGAGTCTGAAATCCAATGCAAAATCAGCAAATCCGTATCAGGTTGAAGGCTTTTGACCATCGCCTGATCGACCAATCCACCCAGGAAATCGTGGAAACCGCGAAACGTACTGGTGCTCAAGTGCGTGGTCCAATTCCACTGCCTACCCGTAAAGAGCGGTTCACCGTTCTGGTCTCCCCGCACGTCAACAAAGACGCGCGCGACCAGTACGAGATCCGTACTCATAAGCGCGTTCTGGACATCGTCCAGCCAACGGATAAAACCGTTGATGCGCTTATGAAGCTTGATCTTGCGGCCGGTGTGGAAGTGCAGATCAGCCTCGGCTAAGACTCGGTCTTAGTCGTGTAACGCTCTGAAATGGGCGGCCATAGCGGGTGAAAGCCCCGTACACTCATGAGGTTTACAACATGACTATTGGTGTAGTCGGTCGTAAATGCGGTATGACCCGTATTTTCACCGAAGAAGGTGTCTCCATTCCGGTCACGGTCATTGAGATCGAGCCGAATCGCGTCACCCAGTTCAAAACTGAAGAGACCGATGGCTATCGTGCAGTGCAAGTCACTGTAGGCGAGCGTCGTGCTTCGCGTGTTACAGCTGCTCAAGCTGGCCACTTCGCTAAAGCGAACGTTGCCGCTGGTCGTACCGTAATGGAATTCCGTCTTGAAGAAGGCGAGTACCAGGCCGGCGATCTGATCAACGCTGAAATCTTCGCCGCTGGTCAACTGGTTGATGTAACCGGTCAGTCCAAGGGTAAAGGCTTCCAGGGTACGATCAAGCGTTGGAACTTCCGCGGGCAAGATAATACCCACGGTAACTCCGTGTCCCACCGCGTTCCAGGCTCTATCGGCCAGTGCCAGACTCCTGGTCGTGTATTCAAGGGCAAAAAAATGTCCGGTCATATGGGCGCTGAGCGCGTGACCGTGCAGTCCCTCGAAGTAGTGCGCGTGGACGCTGAACGCAATCTGTTGTTGGTCAAGGGTGCTGTTCCTGGCGCTACTGGCGGCAACTTGGTTGTACGTCCAGCAGCCAAGGCTCGCGGTTAAGGGGAAGCTGACATGCAATTAAATGTAAATGACGCTCAAGCGATCGAAGTTTCCGAACTGACATTTGGCGGCGAATTCAACGAGACGCTGGTTCACCAAGCAGTCGTGGCCTACATGGCCGGCGGCCGTCAAGGTAGCAAGCAGCAAAAGACCCGTTCCGACGTTCGTGGTGGCGGTAAGCGCCCATGGCGTCAGAAAGGTACTGGCCGTGCTCGTGCCGGTACTATCCGTAGCCCAATCTGGCGTGGCGGCGGTACCACTTTCGCAGCTCGTCCTCAGGATCACACCCAGAAGCTGAACAAGAAGATGTATCGCGCAGCAATGCGTTCCATCCTTGCTGAGCTGGTGCGTACTGATCGTCTGGTTGTGGTTCAGGACTTCGCTGTTGATGCACCGAAGACCAAAGATCTGCTGAACAAACTGACCGGCATGGGCCTGACTGACGTCTTGATCGTGTCTGAAGTAGTTGATCAGAACCTGTACCTGGCTGCTCGCAACCTGCCACACGTTGATGTACGTGACGTGCAAGGTTCCGATCCAGTTAGTCTGATCGCATACGACAAGGTGTTGATCACCGTGTCGGCCGTGAAGAAATTCGAGGAGCTGCTGGGATGAACCAGGAACGCGTATTTAAAGTTCTGCTTGGCCCGCACGTTTCCGAGAAGGCTACGGTTCTGGCTGACAAGAAAGGCCAGTTCGTTTTCAAGGTTGCAACTGACGCAACCAAGCTGGAAATCAAGAAGGCCGTCGAAAGCCTGTTCAGCGTGAAAGTAGAGCGTGTTACTACCCTGAATGTTCTGGGTAAGAGCAAGCGCACTGCTCGCGGTCTGGGCAAGCGTAATGACTGGAAGAAGGCAGTTATCTCCCTTCAGCCAGGCCAAGATCTCGATTTCAGCAGCAGTGCTGAGTAAGGAAGGGGTGCATCATGGCAATCGTTAAATGCAAACCGACTTCCCCTGGCCGCCGTTTTGTGGTCAAGGTGGTCAACCAGGAGCTGCATAAAGGCGCTCCTCACGCACCGCTGCTCGAGAAAAAATCGAAGACTGGTGGTCGTAACAACAATGGTCGTATTACCACTCGTCACATCGGTGGTGGCCACAAGCAGCATTATCGTCTGGTCGATTTCCGTCGTAACGACAAAGATGGCATCTCTGCCACTGTCGAGCGTATTGAATACGATCCAAACCGTACTGCTCACATCGCTCTGCTGCTGTACGCAGATGGCGAGCGTCGCTACATCATCGCCCCTAAAGGCGTGAGTGCTGGCGACCAGCTGATCGCAGGTGCTCTGGCACCGATCAAGCCGGGCAACGCTCTGCAACTGCGTAACATTCCAGTTGGTAGCACCGTACACGGCATCGAATTGAAGCCAGGTAAAGGCGCGCAAATCGCTCGTTCCGCTGGTGCTTCGGCTCAGCTGATCGCTCGTGAAGGTGTCTACGTGACCCTGCGTCTGCGTTCTGGTGAGATGCGTAAAGTGCTGGCTGAGTGCCGCGCGACCCTGGGTGAAGTCTCGAACTCCGAGCACAGCCTGCGTTCGCTGGGTAAAGCTGGTGCCAAACGCTGGCGTGGCGTTCGCCCAACCGTTCGTGGTGTTGCCATGAACCCGGTTGACCACCCACATGGTGGTGGTGAAGGTCGTACCTCTGGTGGTCGTCATCCGGTATCGCCATGGGGCTTCCCGACTAAGGGCGCGAAGACTCGTGGTAATAAGCGTACCGACAAAATGATCGTCCGTCGTCGCAAGTAAATAGAGGGATACGACAGTGCCACGTTCTCTGAAAAAAGGTCCTTTTATTGATCTTCACCTACTGAAGAAGATCGAAGTGGCGGCGGAAAAGAACGATCGCAAACCAGTTAAAACCTGGTCGCGTCGTTCCATGATCCTGCCACAAATGGTCGGTTTGACCATTGCAGTGCATAACGGTCGTCAACATGTCCCAGTTCTCGTGAACGAAGACATGGTCGGCCACAAACTGGGCGAGTTTGCCGGTACCCGCACATATCGTGGGCACGTGGCAGACAAGAAAGCCAAGCGTTAAGGGGTAAGGAACGATGGAAGTAGCCGCTAAGTTGTCGGGCGCTCGAATCTCCGCCCAGAAAGCCCGCTTGGTCGCCGACCAGATCCGCGGGAAGAAGGTGGGCGAAGCGCTCAACCTGTTGGCTTTCAGCAGTAAGAAAGCCGCCGAGATCATGAAGAAAGTGCTGGAGTCGGCCGTAGCCAACGCCGAGCATAACGAAGGCGCAGACGTTGATGACCTTAAAGTCAGCACCGTTTTCGTCAACGAAGGGCGTTCGCTGAAGCGAATCATGCCACGTGCCAAAGGCCGTGCTGATCGCATCGTCAAGCGGTCTTGCCATATCACTGTCAAGGTTGCTGACAAGTAACGGAGTCGAAGAGATGGGTCAGAAAGTACATCCCATTGGCATTCGCCTGGGAATCGTCAAGGAGCACACCTCCGTCTGGTACGCAGACGGTCGGACTTATGCGGACTATTTGTTCGCTGATCTGAAGGTGCGCGAGTATCTCCAAGACAAACTAAAAAGCGCGTCCGTAAGCCGTATCGATATCCATCGTCCGGCTCAGACTGCACGTATCACCATCCACACCGCTCGTCCAGGTATCGTTATCGGGAAGAAAGGTGAAGATGTTGAGAAACTGCGTCAGGACCTGACCAAGCAAATGGGTGTGCCTGTGCACATCAATATCGAAGAAATCCGCAAGCCGGAACTCGACGGTATGCTGGTTGCGCAGAGCGTAGCTCAGCAGCTGGAGCGTCGCGTAATGTTCCGTCGCGCTATGAAGCGCGCTGTACAGAACGCCATGCGCATTGGTGCCAAAGGCATCAAAATCCAAGTGAGCGGTCGTCTCGGCGGTGCTGAAATCGCACGTACTGAATGGTATCGCGAAGGTCGTGTGCCACTGCACACCCTGCGTGCCGACATCGACTATGCCAACTACGAAGCTCACACCACTTATGGTGTGATCGGTGTAAAGGTTTGGATCTTCAAAGGCGAAGTAATTGGTGGTCGCCAAGAAGAACTGAAACCACAAGCACCAGCGCCTCGTAAAAAAGCTGCTAAGTAAGGGGTACGCCAAATGTTGCAACCAAAGCGTACGAAGTTCCGCAAGCAGATGACTGGCCACAACCGTGGCTTGGCTCAGCGCGGTAGCAAAGTCAGCTTCGGCGAATATGCGCTGAAGTCTGTAGCTCGTGGTCGTCTCACCGCTCGTCAGATCGAGTCAGCGCGTCGTGCACTGACCCGTCACGTTAAACGTGGCGGCAAGATCTGGATCCGTGTATTCCCGGACAAACCTGTCACCAAAAAGCCACTCGAAGTTCGGATGGGTAAAGGTAAGGGTAACGTCGAATACTGGGTTGCCCAGATTCAGCCAGGCAAAGTCCTGTATGAAATCGAGGGTGTTTCTGAAGAGCTGGCGCGTGAGGCTTTCGCCCTGGCTGCTGCAAAGCTGCCGCTCGCCACCTCCTTTGTTAAACGGACGGTGATGTGATGAAAGCGAATGAACTTCGTGAAAAATCCGCACAGCAGCTGAACGAGCAACTGCTCGGCCTGCTGCGCGACCAGTTCAATCTGCGTATGCAGAAAGCAACTGGCCAGTTGGGGCAGTCTCATCTGCTCTCGCAAGTTAAACGTGACATCGCTCGCGTGAAGACTGTGCTTAACCAGCAGGCAGGTAAGTAATCATGGCTGAAGCCGAAAAAACTGTCCGTACGCTGACTGGCCGTGTTGTCAGCGACAAGATGGACAAAACCATCACCGTTCTGATCGAGCGTCGCGTTAAGCACCCGATCTACGGTAAATACGTTAAGCGTTCGACTAAGCTGCACGCGCACGACGAAACCAATCAGTGCCACATCGGCGACAAAGTCACTATTCGTGAAACTCGTCCTTTGGCCAAGACCAAGTCTTGGGCGCTGGTTGATGTTCTCGAACGCGCTGTGGAAGTCTAAGGACTAGGGGTCGGAGAAATTATATGATTCAGACTCAATCCATGCTCGATGTGGCCGATAACAGCGGCGCTCGCCGTGTTATGTGCATCAAGGTGCTGGGTGGCTCCCATCGTCGTTACGCTGGTATCGGTGACATCATCAAAGTTACCGTGAAGGAAGCAATTCCTCGCGGTAAAGTGAAAAAAGGCCAAGTGATGACTGCTGTTGTAGTCCGCACTCGCCACGGCGTTCGCCGTGCTGATGGCTCCATTATCCGCTTTGATGGCAACGCTGCTGTTCTTCTGAACAACAAGCAAGAGCCGATCGGCACCCGTATCTTTGGGCCAGTGACCCGTGAACTTCGTACTGAGAAGTTCATGAAGATCGTCTCGCTCGCCCCAGAAGTGCTGTAAGGAGATCCGACATGCAAAAGATTCGTCGTGACGACGAGATCATCGTGATCGCCGGCAAAGACAAAGGTAAGCGCGGTAAGGTGCTTAAGGTTCTCGCTGACGACCGTCTGGTCGTTGGTGGTTTGAACCTGGTTAAGCGTCATACCAAGCCAAACCCTGCGTCGGGCGTACAAGGCGGTATCGTCGAAAAAGAAGCGCCACTGCACGCTTCCAACGTTGCCATTTTCAACGGCGAAACCAACAAGGCTGATCGCGTTGGTTTCAAAGTAGAAGACGGCAAGAAAATTCGTGTCTTCAAGTCGACCCAAAAAGCGGTTGATGCTTGAACACTGCTAGGTAGAAGACCATGGCACGACTAAAAGAGATTTACTGGAAGGAAATCGCACCGAAACTTAAGGAAGAACTTAAGCTTTCGAACGTGATGGAAGTTCCACGCGTTACCAAAATCACCCTGAACATGGGTCTGGGCGAAGCGGTCGGCGACAAAAAAGTCATCGAGCACGCTGTTGCTGACCTGGAAAAGATCACCGGCCAGAAAGTCGTTGTGACCTACGCTCGGAAATCCATCGCTGGCTTTAAAGTCCGTGAAGGTTGGCCGATCGGCGTCAAAGTGACTCTGCGCCGTGAGCGTATGTACGAATTCCTGGATCGTCTGCTGTCGATCTCCCTGCCTCGGGTCCGCGACTTTCGCGGCCTGAATGCCAAGTCCTTCGATGGTCGTGGTAACTACAGCATGGGCGTTAAAGAGCAGATCATCTTCCCGGAAATCGACTACGACAAGATCGATGCTCTCCGCGGTCTGGACATTACCCTGACCACCACTGCCAAGAACGATGATGAAGGTCGCGCGCTGCTGCGTGCTTTCAAATTCCCGTTCCGCAACTGATTGGAGTAGGAAAATGGCCAAGATGAGCATGAAAAACCGCGAGCTGAAGCGTCAGCTCACGGTTGCCAAGTACGCCAAAAAGCGTGCAGCACTGAAAGCTATCATCGTTGATCTGAACGCAAGTCCAGAAGCGCGTTGGGAAGCTACAGTAGCTCTGCAGAAGCAGCCACGTGACGCAAGCGCTTCGCGCATGCGTAACCGCTGCCGCCTGACCGGTCGTCCACACGGCGTTTACCGCAAGTTCGGCCTCGGTCGTAACAAATTGCGTGAAGCTGCAATGCGTGGTGACGTACCTGGTCTGGTTAAAGCCAGCTGGTAAGCACTATCAAAGTCTCGGTGGTCCGACTCGCAAGATCCTGACCGCCGGTGACCTTGAACTTGAATCAAGCCCCTATTGGGGCTTGATTCATTTGTGGGGTGTGTCTAGAATACCCGGCTCGCCTGAGCCCGTGCTTTTTTCGCGCGGATGCACTCGGCGACAAGTAGTAGCCGCAAGGCTAATTTTTTTGTATTAGGAGCGTCTAGCCCATGAGTATGCAGGACCCGTTAGCGGACATGCTAACTCGAATCCGTAATGCCCAGATGGCTGAAAAGTCCGTCGTAAGCATGCCATCTTCTACGTTGAAGGTAGCTGTTGCCAAAGTCCTGAAGGACGAAGGTTACATTGCGGGTTATCAGATCAGCAGCGAAATCAAACCACTGCTGTCCATCGAGCTGAAGTACTTCGAAGGCCGTCCGGTCATCGAGGAAGTGAAGCGCGTTAGCCGTCCAGGCCTGCGTCAGTACAAGTCCGTTGATGATCTGCCAAAAGTTCGTGGCGGTCTCGGTGTGTCTATCGTCTCCACCAACAAAGGTGTGATGACGGATCGTGCTGCGCGCGCTGCCGGTGTCGGCGGCGAAGTTCTTTGCACTGTGTTCTAAGGGGGGATAAGCATGTCACGCGTCGCTAAGAACCCCGTTAAGCTGCCAGCCGGTGTCGAAGTAAAATTCGCAGGCCAACAGCTTTCGGTGAAGGGTGCCAAGGGCACTCTCGAACTGAACATCCATTCGTCCGTTGAGATTGTTGAAGAAGCTGGTGAGCTGCGTTTCGCTGCTCGCAATGGCGATCAACAAACTCGCGCAATGGCTGGTACCACTCGTGCGTTGGTAAACAACATGGTCCAAGGCGTAAGCCAAGGCTTCGAGCGCAAGCTCCAGCTGGTCGGTGTTGGTTACAAAGCGCAAGCAAAAGGCACAGTGCTGAACCTGGCTCTTGGCTTCTCGCACCCAGTGGATTATGAACTGCCGGAAGGCATCACCGCTGAGACTCCTAGCCAGACCGATATCCTGATCAAGGGCATCGATAAGCAGCTGGTAGGTCAAGTGGCCGCCGAGATCCGCGACTTCCGTCCACCAGAGCCGTACAAAGGCAAAGGTGTGCGCTACGCGGACGAAGTCGTCCGTCGTAAAGAAGCCAAGAAGAAGTAGGGCATAGCAAATGACCGACAAAAAAGTTACTCGACTGCGTCGCGCTCGCAAAGCACGCCTGAAAATGCACGAACTCGAAGTCGTGCGTCTCTGCGTGTTCCGCTCGTCGCAGCACATCTACGCCCAGGTCATTTCGGCCGACGGCAACAAAGTCCTGGCAAGTGCCTCGACTTTGGATAAAGAACTGCGTGATGGCGCCACTGGCAACATCGACGCGGCCACTAAGGTTGGCCAGCTGGTCGCTACGCGTGCAAAAGCCGCTGGCGTCTCGCAGGTGGCTTTCGACCGCTCTGGCTTCAAGTACCACGGTCGCGTCAAGGCGCTGGCTGATGCTGCTCGTGAAGCTGGGCTGGAGTTCTAAGTTATGTCAAATAACGACCAAAAGCGCGACGAAGGCTACATTGAGAAGCTGGTTCAAGTTAACCGCGTAGCCAAAACCGTTAAAGGCGGCCGTATCTTCACTTTCACCGCGTTGACCGTGGTGGGTGATGGTAAAGGGCGCGTTGGCTTCGGCCGTGGCAAGTCGCGTGAAGTGCCTGCTGCGATCCAGAAGGCAATGGAAGCTGCTCGCCGCAACATGATCCAAGTTGATCTGAACGGCACCACGCTGCAGTACGCAATGAAGTCCGCCCATGGCGCTTCAAAGGTGTACATGCAGCCTGCTTCTGAAGGTACTGGTATCATCGCTGGCGGCGCTATGCGTGCTGTCCTCGAAGTTGCTGGTGTTCAGAACGTTCTGGCCAAGTGCTACGGCTCGACTAACCCGGTAAACGTGGTTCACGCCACTTTCAAAGGTTTGAAAGCTATGCAGTCTCCTGAATCCATTGCCGCCAAGCGTGGCAAAAGCGTCAAGGAGATCTTCTGATCATGGCTACCGTTAAAGTTACGCTGATCAAAAGCATGACCGGCCGCATCCCTAACCACAAACTGTGCGTTAAGGGTCTGGGTCTGCGTCGCATCGGTCACACTGTAGAAGTACTTGATACTCCCGAGAATCGCGGGATGATCAACAAGGCTTACTACATGCTGCGTGTCGAGGGTTAATCGATGAAACTCAATGATCTGAGTCCAGCGCCGGGTTCCCGTCGCGAAAAGCATCGTCCGGGCCGTGGTATCGGTAGTGGTTTGGGCAAGACCGGTGGCCGTGGCCACAAAGGCCAGTCCTCCCGCTCCGGTGGCACCATAGCTCCAGGCTTTGAAGGCGGTCAACAGCCGCTGCATCGTCGTCTGCCGAAATTCGGTTTCGTTTCCTTGAAGGCCATGGACCGCGCAGAAGTGCGTCTGTCCGAGCTGGCTAAAGTGGAAGGCGACATCGTCACCGTGCAGTCCCTGAAAGATGCCAACGTGATCAACGTCAACGTACAGCGTGTGAAAATCATGCTGTCCGGCGAAGTGACTCGCGCTGTTACCATCGGAAAGGGAATCGGCGCCACCAAAGGTGCGCGTGCGGCTATCGAAGCAGCTGGCGGCAAGTTCGAGGAATAAATGGCTAAGCAAGGTGCTCTCTCTGCGCTCGGCAAAGGCGGTATGTCTGAACTCTGGGCTCGTCTGCGTTTTCTGTTCCTGGCGATTATCGTCTACCGAATAGGCGCACACATCCCGGTTCCAGGTATCAACCCGGACCGACTCGCGGACCTGTTTCGACAGAATGAGGGGACCATTCTTAGCTTGTTCAACATGTTTTCCGGCGGCGCGCTGGAGCGGATGAGCATCTTTGCACTGGGGATCATGCCGTACATTTCGGCATCGATCATCATGCAGCTGATGACCGCCGTGAGCCCGCAGCTGGAGCAGTTGAAGAAGGAAGGTGAAGCTGGGCGTCGCAAGATTGCCCAGTACACCCGCTACGGCACTGTCGTTCTCGCTCTCGTTCAGGCAATTGGCATGTCCATTGGTCTGGCAGGGCAGGGCGTTTCGTTCACTGGTGACTTTGGCTTCCATTTCGTCGCGGTATCCACTTTTGTGGCTGGTGCGATGTTCATGATGTGGCTGGGTGAGCAGATTACTGAGCGTGGTGTTGGCAACGGTATCTCGATGTTGATTTTCGCAGGTATCGTCGCCGGTCTTCCGAGGGCGATTGGGCAGTCTTTCGAGTCTGCGCGTCAGGGTGATATCAATATTTTCGCCTTGGTTGCCATCGGTTTGTTGGCAGTAGCGATTATCGGTTTCGTGGTGTTCATTGAGCGTGGTCAGCGTCGTATTGCTGTTCATTACGCCAAGCGCCAGCAGGGCCGCAAGGTCTTCGCTGCGCAGACCAGCCACTTGCCGTTGAAAGTGAACATGGCTGGTGTTATTCCAGCTATTTTCGCGAGCAGCATTTTGCTGTTCCCGGCTTCGTTGGGGACCTGGTTTGGTCAGTCTGAAGGTATGGGCTGGCTGCAGGACATCTCGCAGTCGATCGCTCCTGGTCAGCCGTTGAATATTCTGCTGTTTAGTGCAGGGATTATTTTCTTCTGCTTCTTCTATACGGCGTTGATGTTCAATCCGAAAGACGTAGCGGAAAACCTGAAGAAGTCCGGTGCCTTTATTCCGGGTATCCGTCCAGGTGAGCAGTCTGCGCGCTATATTGATGGCGTGCTGACTCGTTTGACCTTGTTCGGTGCTCTATATATGACGGCCGTGTGCCTGTTGCCCCAGTTCCTGGTGGTTGCAGCAAACGTTCCGTTCTACCTTGGCGGGACCTCGTTGCTGATCGTCGTCGTGGTTGTGATGGACTTCATGTCCCAAGTACAATCGCACCTCGTTTCGCACCAGTACGAATCCCTGATGAAGAAAGCCAACCTGAAGGGTTACGGCAGCGGCATGTTGCGCTGAGTACCCATAAGGTTCGAGGAGTTGGTGATGAAAGTTCGTGCATCGGTGAAAAAGCTGTGCCGTAACTGCAAGATTATTCGCCGCGAAGGTGTTGTTCGAGTAATTTGCAGCGCGGAACCGCGTCACAAACAGCGCCAAGGCTGAGTGTGATTTAGCTTCAAGCCCGGCAGCTAGTGCGCTGCCGGGTTGATTATTTGTTATTACAGCGATATTATCTCGCGCCCTATTTCTTGGCTTCCGGGGCGTAGGTAGCTGTCAATTGGAGTCCCACTGAATGGCCCGTATTGCAGGCGTTAACATTCCAGATAACAAGCATACTGTTATCTCGCTGACCTACATCTATGGTGTTGGTCGCACTACTGCGCAGAAGATTTGTGCAGTGACTGGGGTAAACCCAGCCGCAAAGATCAAAGATCTGAGCGACGAGCAGATTGAACAGCTGCGTGGCGAAGTGGCGAAGTTCACCACTGAAGGTGACCTGCGTCGCGAAATCAACATGAAAATCAAGCGTTTGATGGACCTCGGTTGCTATCGCGGTCTGCGTCATCGTCGTGGTCTTCCAGTGCGCGGTCAGCGTACCAAGACTAACGCGCGTACCCGTAAAGGTCCGCGTAAGCCGATCCGCAAGTAATCGCCCCAGCGAATCGACAGGAAATTAATCATGGCTAAACCTGCTGCTCGTCCTCGTAAAAAAGTTAAAAAGACAGTGGTTGATGGCATTGCCCACATCCACGCTTCTTTTAACAACACAATCGTGACCATCACCGACCGTCAAGGCAACGCTCTTTCCTGGGCTACCTCCGGTGGTTCGGGTTTCCGCGGTTCCCGCAAGTCCACCCCGTTTGCTGCTCAAGTAGCTGCTGAACGTGCTGGTCAAGCTGCGCTGGAATACGGTCTGAAAAACCTCGACGTCAACGTCAAAGGTCCAGGCCCAGGTCGTGAATCTGCAGTCCGCGCTTTGAACGGCTGTGGCTACAAGATCGCCAGCATCACCGACGTGACGCCAATCCCGCACAACGGGTGCCGTCCGCCGAAGAAGCGCCGCGTGTAATCCAGGAGATTGTAAAGAATGGCTCGTTACATTGGTCCAAAATGCAAACTCGCTCGTCGCGAAGGCACCGATCTCTTTCTGAAGAGCGGCGTGCGCGCGATCGAATCGAAGTGCAACATTGAAGCAGCACCTGGTATCCACGGCCAACGCCGCGGTCGCCAGTCCGATTACGGCACCCAACTGCGTGAAAAGCAGAAGGTCCGTCGTATCTACGGCGTTCTCGAGCGTCAATTCAGCGGCTACTACAAAGAAGCTGCTGGCAAGAAAGGCGCAACCGGCGAAAACCTGTTGCAACTGCTCGAATGCCGTCTTGACAACGTCGTATACCGTATGGGTTTTGGCTCTACTCGTGCCGAATCCCGTCAGCTGGTATCGCACAAATCCGTAAGCGTTAACGGTCAGACCGTAAACGTGCCGTCGTACCAGGTTCGTGCTGGTGACGTGGTCGCGATTCGCGAGAAAGCAAAGAACCAACTTCGCATTGTCCAAGCTCTCGATCTGTGTGCCCAACGTGGCCGCGTAGAATGGGTAGAAGTAGACACTGAGAAGAAGTCGGGCGTTTTCAAGAACGTTCCTGCTCGCAGTGATCTGTCCGCCGACATCAACGAAAGCCTGATTGTCGAGCTCTACTCCAAGTAAGGGCTAGAAAATAGGTGCATCCATGCAGATTTCGGTAAATGAGTTCCTGACACCCCGCCATATTGATGTGCAGGTTGTCAGTCCAACCCGCGCCAAGATCACTCTCGAGCCTCTCGAGCGTGGTTTTGGCCACACCCTGGGCAACGCGCTGCGCCGCATCCTGTTGTCCTCAATGCCCGGCTGCGCAGTAGTCGAGGCCGAGATTGACGGTGTGCTCCATGAGTACAGCGCCATCGAAGGTGTACAGGAAGACGTAATTGAAATCCTGTTGAACCTTAAAGGTCTGGCTATCAAGCTGCACGGCCGTGACGAAGTTACGCTGACCTTGTCGAAGAAGGGTTCGGGGGTGGTTACCGCTGCCGATATTCAGCTGGATCATGATGTCGAGATCGTTAACCCCGATCACGTAATCGCTAACCTGGCGTCTAACGGCGCCCTGAACATGAAGCTCACCGTAGCTCGTGGTCGTGGTTATGAACCGGCAGACTCGCGTCAGAGCGATGAAGACGAAAGCCGCAGCATCGGTCGCTTGCAGCTTGACTCTTCGTTCAGCCCGGTTCGCCGTATCGCATACGTGGTGGAAAACGCCCGTGTCGAACAGCGTACTAACCTGGACAAGCTGGTTATTGATCTGGAAACCAACGGTACCCTGGATCCTGAAGAGGCAATTCGCCGCGCTGCAACCATTCTGCAACAGCAGTTGGCTGCGTTCGTCGACCTCAAAGGTGACAGTGAGCCAGTGGTTGTCGAGCAGGAAGACGAGATCGATCCGATCCTGCTTCGCCCGGTTGACGATCTGGAACTGACTGTACGTTCGGCTAACTGCCTTAAGGCGGAAAACATCTACTACATCGGTGACCTGATTCAGCGTACCGAAGTAGAGCTGTTGAAGACTCCGAACCTTGGCAAGAAATCCTTGACTGAAATCAAGGACGTTCTGGCCTCCCGCGGTCTGTCCCTCGGCATGCGCCTCGACAACTGGCCGCCTGCAAGTCTTAAGAAGGACGACAAGGCGACTGCCTGATCGTCGTAATCACCGAACGTTGTGTTTGGTAAGGAATGAACCATGCGTCATCGTAAAAGTGGTCGTCACCTGAGCCGCACTAGCTCGCACCGCAAGGCCATGTTTCAAAACATGGCAGTGTCGCTGTTCGAGCACGAGCTGATCAAAACTACACTGCCGAAAGCTAAAGAACTGCGTCGCGTTGCTGAGCCGCTGATCACTTTGGCCAAGACAGACAGCCTGGCAAACCGCCGTCTGGTTTTCGACCGTACTCGTTCGAAAGCTATCGTTGGTAAGCTCTTCAACGACCTGGGCAAGCGTTACGCTACCCGTGAGGGTGGCTACCTGCGCATCCTCAAGTGCGGTTTCCGCACTGGCGACAACGCGCCTATGGCGTACGTCGAGTTGGTTGATCGTCCTGCCGGCGGTGAAGCTGTATCCGCTGAGTAAGACGTCAGTCTGAAACGAAGAACCGGGCCTAGTGCCCGGTTTTTTGTGCGCGCTCGAAAAGTATCGAAAGCCTAGGCAATACAGCCTCATTAGTATTTATCTATCGATTCTCACAATTTAATGAATTTGATGGTGTCATGTTGATGGTCAATACTCCCTCTCAGCCGATTAGCCGGCAGTAGGAAAGACAGACAGAGGAAGACATCGCATGAGCCAAAATAAAATACTTACCACCGCCAGTGGCGCTCCTGTCGCTGATAACCAGAATTCCCGCTCCGCCGGCCCTCGTGGTCCGCTGCTGCTCGACGACTTTCACCTGATCGAGAAGCTTGCCCACTTCAACCGTGAAAACATCCCAGAACGTCGCGTACACGCCAACGGCTCGGGTGCTTACGGTACCTTTACCGTGACGCGTGACATCACTGAGTACACCAGCGCCAAGCTGTTTGAATCTATCGGCAAGCAAACTCCAACCTTCCTGCGGTTTTCCACCGTGGGTGGCGAGCGCGGTTCTGCTGATACCGAGCGTGATCCTCGCGGTTTCGCCCTGAAGTTCTACACCGAAGAAGGTAATTGGGACATCGTCGGCAACAACACGCCGGTATTTTTCATCCGCGATCCTTTGAAATTCCCGGACTTTATTCACACCCAAAAACGTCTGCCGCAAAGCAACCTGAAAAGCGCACAAATGATGTGGGACTTCTGGTCGCATTCGCCTGAGGCGCTGCACCAGGTCACCATTCTGTTCTCGGATCGCGGCATTCCTGATGGCTACCGTCACATGCACGGCTTCGGCAGCCACACTTACAGCCTGATCAACGCCAATGGCGAGCGTCACTGGGTGAAGTGGCACTACAAGACCAAACAAGGGATCAAAAACCTGGCACCGGCAGAAGCGGCACGCCTGGCCGGGACCGACCCGGATTATGCACAGCGTGATCTGTTCGGCGCGATCGACCGCGGTGATTTCCCGAAATGGCGCGTGTGCATCCAGATCATGACCGAGGCTCAGGCCGCGGCGCACTACGAGAACCCGTTTGACGTGACCAAGACCTGG
This sequence comes from Pseudomonas sp. AL03, assembly GCF_029960815.1. Lineage (GTDB taxonomy): Bacteria > Pseudomonadota > Gammaproteobacteria > Pseudomonadales > Pseudomonadaceae > Aquipseudomonas. The sequence continues at coordinate 102,654 of NZ_JASBRE010000017.1, read as the reverse complement.
TCGCAGAAAGAGTTTCCGCTGATCGAAGTGGGCGAGTTGGAGCTTAATCGCAACCCACAGAATTACTTTGCTGAAGTCGAGCAAGCGGCGTTCGGTCCGAGCAACATGGTCCCGGGTGTTGGTTTGTCGCCTGACCGCATGCTGCAGGGTCGAGTGTTCGCTTACGCCGATGCTCACCGCTACCGTATTGGCACCAACCACCAGCAATTGCCGGTGAACGCACCTCGCAGCCCGGTGAACAGCTATCAGCGCGATGGTTCGATGGCGTTTGGCAGTAATGGTGGTGCGACACCTAACTATGAGCCGAACAGCTACGTTGAGTCGCCGAAACAAGCACCTCGCTATGCAGAGCCAGCGCTGGCCCTGAGCGGCGCAGCTGATCGTTACGATCATCGCGAAGATACCGACTATTACAGCCACGCCGGTGCGCTGTTCCGTCTGATGAGTGATGAGCAGAAAGCCCAGCTGGTCAACAACATTGCCGGCGCCATGGGCGGCGTTTCCGGCGACGTGATTGATCGTCAATTGCAGCATTTCTTCAGGGCCGACCTGGCGTATGGAGAAGCAATTGCAACGGCGTTGGGTGTACAGCTTAACGAAGTCTAAACGAGAAGCAGAACCGCCCTCATTTGGGCGGTTTTTGCGTTATTTAAACCACTTTTCTCAGAATATCTTCGCTTTTGTCGCGCAGGCAGAGTGACCAAACAGTCTGCTTGGTTCAAACTACAGACTTTCAAGCAGGGAGATGTAGGGCGATGCAAGGCCACCCAGACGTAATCGATTACCTCAACACGTTGCTGACCGGCGAGCTGGCGGCGCGTGATCAATATTTCATCCATTCGCGGATGTACGAGGACTGGGGTTTCACCGAGCTCTACGAACGTATCAACCACGAGATGGAAGAAGAGGCGCAGCACGCTGACGCCCTGATGCGCCGGATTCTCATGCTCGAAGGCACTCCGCGCATGCGTCCGGACGACCTGGATGTCGGCACCACAGTGCCTGACATGCTTGCCGGTGACCTGCGTCTGGAATACAAAGTCCGCGCCGCACTCTGCAAGGGCATCGAGCTCTGCGAGCGTCACAAAGACTACGTCAGCCGCGAGATGCTGCGTATTCAGCTGAACGACACCGAAGAAGATCACACCTACTGGCTCGAGAAGCAGCTGGGTCTGATCAAGTTGATAGGCCTGGAGAATTACCTGCAATCGCAGTTCTGATTCCGCCGCCTACAAAAAAGCCCCTGTCACCTATGAAGTGACAGGGGCTTTTTCGTGGGCCTGATTCAGGCTTTGTCGCGAGCCAGCAGCGGCTTGAGGTAGAAGCCCGTGTGAGACTGCTTCATCTCCGATACTTCTTCCGGCGTACCGACGGCAATGATCTGGCCGCCCTTGGAACCGCCTTCCGGCCCAAGGTCCACCAACCAGTCGGCAGTCTTGATAACGTCCAGGTTGTGCTCAATCACCACCACGGTGTTGCCGTGATCGCGCAAGCGGTGCAGCACGTCGAGCAATTGCTGGATATCTGCGAAGTGCAGGCCGGTTGTCGGCTCATCAAGGATATACAGCGTCTTGCCGGTATCGCGTTTGGAGAGTTCGCGAGACAGCTTCACCCGCTGGGCTTCGCCACCCGACAGCGTGGTCGCTGACTGCCCGAGCTTGATGTACGAAAGGCCGACATCCATCAACGTCTGAAGCTTGCGCGCCAGGGCCGGAACCGCATCGAAGAACACTCGCGCCTCCTCGATCGTCATCTCGAGGGTTTCGTGGATGTTCTTGCCCTTGTACTTGATCTCCAGAGTCTCGCGGTTGTAGCGCTTGCTCTTGCAGACGTCGCACGGGACATAGATGTCCGGCAGGAAGTGCATTTCCACCTTGATCAGGCCATCGCCCTGACAAGCTTCGCAACGCCCGCCCTTCACGTTGAAGGAGAAGCGTCCAGGCCCATAACCGCGTGAGCGGGACTCCGGCACTCCGGCGAACAGTTCGCGAATCGGTGTGAACAGCCCGGTGTACGTCGCCGGGTTGGAGCGTGGCGTGCGTCCGATCGGGCTCTGATCGATGTCGACAACCTTATCCAGATGCTCCAGACCTTTGATGCTGTCGTGAGCGGCCGCTTCGAGCGTCGTTGCACCGTTGAGTGCCGTGGCGCTCAAAGGAAACAGCGTGTTGTTGATCAGCGTCGATTTGCCCGAGCCGGACACGCCGGTGACGCAAGTCAGCAGACCAATTGGAATGTCCAGATCGACATTGCGCAAGTTGTTGCCGCGAGCGCCCTTGAGGGACAGCGACAACTTCTTGTTACGGGGCGTGCGTTTGGCCGGAACGGCAATCTTCACCCGCCCCGACAGATATTTGCCGGTCAACGAATCTGGGTGAGCCATGACCTCGGCCGGCGTACCTTCGGCGACGATATGCCCGCCGTGTACACCTGCGCCGGGTCCGATATCCACCACGTAGTCGGCCAGACGAATCGCATCTTCATCGTGTTCGACCACGATCACCGTGTTGCCGATGTCACGCAGGTGCTTGAGCGTGCCGAGCAGGCGATCGTTGTCCCGTTGGTGCAGACCGATGGACGGCTCGTCGAGGATGTACAGAACCCCTACCAGACCCGCGCCGATCTGACTGGCCAGACGAATACGCTGAGCCTCACCGCCGGACAAGGTGTCGGCACTGCGATCCAGCGACAGATAATCGAGGCCAACGTTGACCAGGAACTGCAAGCGCTCGCGGATTTCCTTGAGAATCTTGTCGGCAATTTCGCCGCGACGGCCGGTGAGTTTCAGAAGCCCGAAATACTCGCAAGCGTCGCCGATCGGCAGATTGGTCACCGCCGGCAGCGTCTTCTCGCCAACCCACACATGCCGCGCCTCTCGGCGCAGGCGGGTGCCACGACAATCCGGGCAATGCTGGGTGCTGAGGAACTTGGCCAGCTCTTCGCGCACCGAGGCTGACTCGGTTTCGCGGTAGCGGCGTTCCAGGTTCGGCACGATGCCCTCGAACGGGTGCGAGCGTTTGACGATGTCGCCACGGTCGTTCAGGTATTTGAAGTCGACGTTCTGCGAACCGCTGCCGTGCAGGATGTACTTCTGCTGATCGACTGGCAGATCGTTGAACGGTACTTCCAGGCTGAACTTGTAGTGGGATGCCAGCGACCCGAGCATCTGGAAGTAATAGACGTTGCGCCGGTCCCAGCCGCGAATCGCGCCTTCCGCCAGCGTCAGTTCGCCATTCACCAATCGCTTGATGTCGAAAAATTGCTTAACGCCCAGGCCATCGCAGGTCGGGCAAGCGCCGGCCGGGTTGTTGAAAGAGAACAGCTTGGGTTCCAGCTCGCTGATGGCGTGGCCGCAAATCGGGCAGGCGAAGCGCGCGGAGAAGATAATCTCTTCGCCGGGCTCGTCGTCCATTGGCGCTACCAAAGCGATGCCGTCCGCCAGCCTCAAAGCCGTCTCGAACGACTCGGCCAGGCGCTGTTGCAGGTCGGCGCGGACCTTGAAACGGTCGACCACCACATCGATCGAATGCTTCTTTTGTTTATCCAGCTTCGGCAACTCGTCCAGCTCGCAGAGCCTGCCGTTGACCCGGGCCCGCACAAAACCCTGGGCACGCAGTTCTTCGAAGACCGAGAGGTGTTCGCCTTTACGCTCGCGGATCACCGGGGCCAACAGCATAAGCTTGCTACCCTCCGGTTGAGCCAGGACCAGGTCGACCATCTGGCTAACGGTCTGGGCTTCCAGCGGAATGTCGTGATCCGGGCAGCGCGGAATACCCACGCGAGCGTAAAGCAGGCGCAGGTAGTCGTAGATTTCGGTGATGGTGCCGACCGTCGAACGCGGGTTGTGTGAGGTCGACTTCTGTTCGATGGAAATGGCTGGCGACAAACCTTCGATGGTGTCGACGTCAGGTTTTTCCATCATCGACAGGAACTGCCGGGCGTAGGCCGACAGCGATTCGACGTAACGGCGCTGGCCTTCGGCATACAGCGTGTCGAATGCCAGGGACGATTTGCCGGATCCGGACAGGCCGGTGATGACGATCAGTTTGTCCCGTGGCAGGGTCAGGTCGATGTTCTTCAGGTTGTGGGTTCGGGCCCCACGAATCAGGATCTTGTCCAAAGTGGCCTCGCTCGGCGGGCGTCGAAAACGTAGGAGTATACGGCCAAATACTGGATGGATGCACACTATCAAATAAGCGGGTTGCAGCCTTACGTGAAGACTCTGTCAGCAGAGCGCGTCAAAGCGTCGCGATATACCCCGTCAATCGATGGGACTGGTAGAATCGCCGCCGGTTCACATGAGGTTTTTCCATGCACGATCCCCACAGCGAACGCATGAGTGGCAGCGAGACCCGCGCAGCAAGCGGTCTGGCCCTGGTGTTCGCCTTCCGTATGCTTGGCATGTTCATGGTGTTGCCGGTACTGGCGACCTATGGGATGGATCTGGCAGGAGCGACCCCGGCCCTCATCGGGCTGGCGATTGGCGCTTACGGCCTGACCCAGGCGATCTTTCAGATTCCTTTCGGCTTTATTTCCGACCGCATCGGCCGTCGTCCGGTGATTTACCTGGGGTTGATCATCTTCGCTCTCGGTAGCGTGCTGGCGGCCAATGCCGACTCGATCTGGGGCGTGATCGCCGGACGGATCCTGCAAGGTGCCGGGGCGATTTCCGCGGCGGTGATGGCGTTGCTGTCAGACCTGACCCGCGAACAGCATCGGACCAAAGCCATGGCCATGATCGGCATGACGATTGGTCTGTCATTCGCTGTCGCCATGGTTGTAGGCCCGTTGCTGACCCGCGCCTTCGGCCTGTCCGGGTTGTTCCTCGCCACGGGCGGCATGGCGCTGTTCGGCATCGTGATCGTGATGTTCATGGTGCCGCGAGCCAACGGCCCGTTGCAGCATCGCGAATCCGGCGTCGCGCGCCAGGCGCTGATACCGACACTCAAGCATCCGGACCTGCTGCGTCTGGACTTGGGCATTTTTGTGTTGCACGCGATGTTGATGTCGAGCTTCGTTGCGTTGCCTTTGGCGCTGGTCGAAAAAGCCGGGCTGCCTAAAGAGCAGCACTGGTGGGTGTACCTGACCGCGCTATTGATATCCTTCTTCGCCATGATCCCGTTCATTATCTACGGCGAGAAGAAACGCAAAATGAAACGAGTTTTACTCGGCGCCGTCGTGACGCTGATGCTCACTGAGCTATTCTTCTGGCAGTTCGGCGATAGCTTGCGGGCTCTGGTGGTGGGTACGGTGGTGTTTTTCACTGCGTTCAATCTGCTGGAAGCTTCGTTGCCATCGCTGATCAGCAAGGTTTCACCGGCAGGCGGCAAGGGCACGGCGATGGGGGTTTATTCCACCAGCCAGTTCCTCGGTTCGGCACTGGGCGGCATCCTCGGCGGCTGGTTGTTCCAGCATGGCGGTTTGTCGGTTGTGTTCCTGGGATGCGCCGGTCTGGCTGCCCTCTGGCTGGCCTTTGCTGTTACCATGCGCGAACCTCCCTACGTGACGAGCCTGCGCTTGCCGTTGTCGCCCGAGGCGATCCGCGAAGCGGGTCTGGTCGAGCGCCTGAAGGCCGTCGTAGGGGTAACAGATGCAGTAATCGTCGAAGATGAAGCGGCGATTTACATCAAATTGGACACCGAACTATTGGATCGCACCACCCTTGAACGCCTGGTGAACAACCCGGCCGGGGCAGCGTGCGTAGCCTAGGAGAACGTTATGGCCCGTGGGGTTAACAAAGTCATATTGGTCGGCACTTGCGGCCAGGATCCCGAAGTTCGCTACTTGCCTAACGGTAACGCCGTGACCAACCTGAGTCTGGCGACCAGCGAACAGTGGACCGACAAGCAAACCGGTCAGAAGGTCGAGAAGACCGAATGGCACCGTGTGTCGATGTTCGGCAAGGTTGCCGAAATCGCCGGCGAGTACCTGCGTAAAGGTTCGCAGGTTTACATCGAAGGCAAGCTGCAGACCCGCGAGTGGGAAAAAGACGGTATCAAGCGTTACACCACCGAAATCGTGGTCGACATGCAAGGCACCATGCAACTGCTGGGCGGCCGTCCACAGCAGGGCGACCAACAAGGCGGGGGCAATAACTACCAGCAGTCCGCCCCGGCTCCACGCCAACAGGCTCCGCGTCCTCAGCAGTCGGCACCGCAGCAGTCGCGCCAGGCTCCAGCTCCACAGCAGGCAGCTCCGCAACCGGCTCCGGATTTCGACAGCTTTGATGACGATATTCCATTCTAGGATTCACCCGATCTAAACAAAAAGGCCCGTCGCTAACAGCGCCGGGCCTTTTTTGTGGGCGAAGGATTTGTCAGTCGAGGATCAGATGCGGCAGAAACCGACTTGAATCCTTGGTGATCAAACTGTTGTCTTCCCGCACGCCAATGCCGGCCGCTTGGTCGCCAATCACCCACGAGCCCACCAGCGTGAAGCTGTCGCCAAATTGCGGCAACGGTGCGAATTCCTGAAGGATAAACGGCGCGTCGGTGTAGGGGCCGTCCTCTTTTACGATCAGGCCCTCAGCCGTTTGCAACTCGATGTTGGCGCCTTCCCGCGAGAAGAACGGTTTGCGCACCCAGCCCTTGGGCACCGCTGTGGTCGGATTGGTATCCAGGTGGGCGGCGAGCAGGTTCGGGTGTCCTTTGTTGGACTCCCATAGCAGCGGCAGGATGCCTTTGTTGGAAATGATGGATTTCCACGCGGGCTCGAAAAACTGCGTATCACTCTGGGCAATCGCTGCACCGAAGGGCTCGTGGAAGATGAACTCCCAGGCATGCAGCTTGAACAGGTGAGGAATCCAGCGATCTTCAAGGTCGACGAAACGTCCGTCACTGGTCAGGCCAATGTCTTCGAGATCGATGTGGCGAGATTCAATGCCGACTTTCTCTGCAATCAGACGCAGGTAATCGGTGGTGCCCTTGTCTTCGACCGAGTCTTTCATCGAGGCGAAATAGAAAGGCTGTTTAAGCTGTAGCTGGGCGAAGGCCTGATGCAGTTTGGTGTCAATGCTGTTGAACTGGTCGGCATGCTTGGGCAACAAGCCGCGTCCGATGCATTGCTCCCGCCAGCCCCACTGAAACGCTGCCGCTTCATAGAGGCTGGTCGGCGTGTCGTAGTTGAGTTCCAGCAATTTTGCCGGTCCGGTGCCGTTATACGAGAAGTCCATGCGCCCATAGAGGTGCGGGTGGCCTTCGAGCCATGAAGTCCGAATCATGTCGAAGAACGGCGCAGGAATGCTCAGGCGCTCCAGCAACTCTTCGCTCTGAACCACCCGGGCGACCAGGTCCATGCACATCTCATGAATTTCGGTGGTCGGGTCTTCGAGATCGTTTTCGATCTGCTTGAGCGTGAACTGGTAATACGCGCTCTCGTCCCAATAGGGTTCATCGTCGATGGTGTGGAACAGAAATCCGAGACTGTCGGCGGTCTGTTTCCAGTCATGACGTTCTGCGCAGAGAATCTTTTTCATGGCCCGGTTTCCTTAACTGCTCGAACCGCCGCCGCCCCAGCCACTGCGTGCGCTGGCCTTGCTGCCGAAACCGCCACGGGCGGTGGACGAGGCAACCGACACCGGCTTGCTGGCGGAACGAATCGAATCGGCGTAGTTGCTGCTGCCGTACCTCGCCTGATTGGACTTGGTAAAGGTCGAGCCCTTGGCAATCCGCTGGCTGAGCGTGGAAGACGAGTAACCGCCGCGGTCATCGCGGTAGCGATACACCGGTTGCGAGTAAAAGCTGTTGCGGTTGCTGCTCAGCATGTTGCCGATCAGCAAACCGGTCAGCAGGCTGGTGCCGGAGAATCCGGAGCCACCACTGTTCGCTTCCGAGGCGGGCAGTTGGGCCTTGGCCGCGTCCACTTGGGACTGCGTCACTTCGCCATCGGCGGTCAGTTCGAAACCGCCCAGTTTCGGGATGAACTTGCCGGTGGAATCTTGCTGGCACCAGTCTGCGACAAAGTCCGCGTCGCAATCGGCCTGATTGTCGTAGACCGGCGCAATGCGCCGATGCTCCGTCATGGCAGCCATGTAGGCGTCAGAGCAGACGTCTACCGGGAGTTTTTCATCGGCACATTGCTGGACGGACTGGAAGTTGTACTTCTTCTGCACCGGGTAGGTTTTTTCCGTCGGCCCGCAGCCGGATATCGCCATGGCGACCGAGGCGGCCAGCGACAGTTGAACGTACTTGCTTCGTTTCATCGGGAGCTCCCTGCGCGATCAGTTCGGGGTAGGGGTCATGCAGGCGGCGTTCAACATGCCGACGCTGATGGCCACGGCCGCGACATAGACACCCGCCGCGATTTCACCTTTCTTGATGCGTTCCGACGTGCCTTTCAAGACCAGGCTAGTCACCAGGAACGCCAGCAGTTGCACGACGGCGGCGATCAGCGACCAGACGACAAAGTCAAGCAGGCTGATCGAGTAGGCAATCACATTGCTGGCCGGTATCGCGAAACCGATGAGCGCACCGCCCAAAGCGATTGCGGCCGCGACGTTGCCCGAACGGATCAGTTCAAACTCCTTGTGCGGAGTGATTCGGGTGTAGATGAACTGGAACAGCGCGAACAGCACGGCGGCGCCGAGGATGTACGCAACAAACCCGAACACGGCGGCTTTGTTCAGGGAGATGGAGAGCGCTTCTAGCATGGACTTCTTCCTTATTTAAAAAGTGTTCAGGTCGGTGGTGTACAGCGAAATGCCCCGCGACGTGCTCAGGCTGATGGCGCCTTCGGCATCTTCTTCGACGGAAAACAGCAGGAATTCACGGCGATCGGTCAGGCCGGTTTCGCGCGCGTACAGCATCGAACGGTGTTCAATGCTGTAGGACTCATCCGGGTTTTTCAGGTATTCGCTCAACGCTACCAGTTCTGTCTGGCCATCCTCGGTGCCCCACTCGCGGGTGTATTCGACGCCGTTGTGGGTGTAGGTCGGCAGACCGATAAGGCTTTGCGGGCCGGCCAACCGACTCAACTCCGCCTCGCTGCTGATGGTCACGTAACTGAGGTAGTTGAACAGGATCACCGACTCGACCTGCCCGGCGATGGCGCCGGTGGTGTGCACTTGCAGCCAGTAGTCTTCGTCATTCATGTAATAACGCGACAGCCAGGTCGATTGCCCGAGGTCAACGGTGCCGTTGCTCCAGATCTGCTGGGAGCCGGGAATGATCACGCTGGTTTTTTCGTCGAGCAGCAATTTCAGGGTGGTGTCGAACATCACCCCTTTGCCCAATGCCAGGCCCAGCGGACCGATGGCGGGCGGGGTTTCGTTGGCAGTCCATTTTGAGTCCGGATTCGCATTCGGGGCCTCAAGCCCCATCAACTGTTTAAACCATCCCATTGGAGATTTCCTTGAGGCGAGTGGAGGCGATGTAGAAGAGTTCACCGCCCTCAACGCGAGTGGCGCCGGGCGGGTTGATCGAAGGGTGTCGGGCGCCTTTGGCGCGGTAGCCGATAAGGGTCGCGTTGTGATGCTCTTTCATCTGTGCATACAGATCGCCGAATGTTGCTTCAAAAGCCTCGGGCAGTTTCATCAGGTACTGGGTGGCGCCTTGACCCACGCACAGCAATTCATTGATGACTACTGACGAGCCCGGATCCTGAGAGGCGCGCACCAACATCTCGATGGCCATGCTTGAGGTGCATTCCAGGCTCGGTGCGTAGGAGCTGGCCAGCGCGGCGATTTCACTTTCATTGAAGTGGGCGACCACATGCCCGACCGGTTTGAGCTGATTGACCGCCAGCACGGTGGCCAGGGTCAGGTCGTCGGAGTGGGTTCGCACCAGCACGCGCTCGGCACCGGGAACGCCGGCGCGCACCAGCAGCGCGCCGGAGGACAAGCTTTCACCTTTGATAAAGGCTGCTTTGCCCTGCATCGGGTTTTCTTCAAGGTCGCAATCGCAAATGACGATCAGGTTGTCATTGGAGGTTTCATCCTGAAGCAACAACTCGATGACCCGCTCGCTGGACGATCCCGCCCAGCCGATGAGCACCGTGTGGCCGGTCTTGCCGGTGAAATCACCTTTGCCCTTCATGCTTTTTCTCCATACATCAATGACGCTGCTGGTGGTTTTGCCGATGGCTGCCGTCAGCAGCGCAATGCCCCCGAGCATGACCCAGGTGGCCACGAAAACCCGTCCCTCCGAGGTTTGGGGCGCAAGATCGCCGTAACCGACCGTCAGCGTGGTGGTGAGGTAGAAATAGGTAAATGTGGCGGGGGCGGTGAGGTGTTGTTCGCCCAGAAGCACCAGGCCGAGCCAGGCCGTGCTCAGGTGGATGCCCAAGGCAATCGCCAGTCCCGCCCAGCCGAAACGGTGGAAGAAGGACGAGGCATACACGCGTAATAAAAGAAAAATGGACATGACGTCCCTGACTCCGTGGGATGACTCGTTCCTGGCAATGCGCAGGCCCGAACCCCTGAACGTTCAATAGCCTTTACCCGGCGGCATTAAACCTGTTGCCGGGCGTCGAGAGAAGTACCTTGGCTGCAATAAATCCGGCGAATGCCCCGGCGATATGGCCTTCGAAGGAAACCCCCTGGCGTGGAAGGAAGCCAAACACCAGGCCGCCATACAGCAGAGCGACGACCGCGGCCGTGATCAGGTTACCCCAACTGTGCTGGAACCAGGCGCGCGACAGAATGTACGCCCACAGCCCGAACACCCATCCGCTGGCACCGATGTGCATCCCGGAAAACCCGAACAGCCAGACCAGCAAGCCGCCCAGGCCAATGATGATCGCGCTCACGGCGATGAAGCGATTGAGCCCATCGACAATGACCAACGTGCCGAGGATCAAAAAGGGAATCAGGTTGGCGCTCAGGTGCGCAAAGGACGCGTGCAGAAAAGGCGAGGTAATGATGCCGAGCAGACCGTGCAATGTCCTCGGGACCAGGCCAAATGCAACAAGGCTGTAGCCGGTCGCGGTGTTGAGTACTTGCAGCGCGACCATGAGGATTGCCAGGCCGGCAATTGTCTTGAAACCCTTCAGGGCATCCATCCTTGACCTCTACTCGACAAAAAAAGGAAGGGCAATGAATGCCCTTCCCGTTCAGCTTGCGCCCCGCCCGGTTACTCGGCTGATTTTTTCTTCAGGCGATCCAGGATTGCGTTGGCGCTGCCCGAATCCGGGGTAATGCCGGCTTCGCGCAGCTTGCGCTCCAGATCGGTGCCGGTCGATGCATCGGCCAGTTGATCCTGGGCTTCCAGTTCAGCGGCGCGTTGCTGCTGCTTGGCCTGCAGGCGGTTCAGTGTACCGACGGCGGTTTCCAGCTTGCCGTTGGCGCCGCCACTGGCGATCGAAGCGCTGACCTGGGCTTTCTGTACGCTATCGCGGGCCTTGGCCATGTCCACTTGCTGGCGCAGGCTTTTGATGCGGCTTTCGGCCTTGGTGATGTCTTTGCGCATGTTGTCCGCGTAACCGCCGAATTCGGTGGCCTGCTTTTGCTCGACATCAAGCTCATTGGTCAGGGTCGAAATGGCTTCGGCCACTTCCAACGCCAGGTCTTCGCGGTTGGCCTGGATCGCGGCCATGGCCTTGGATTCGAGGTCCTTGATCTTGGCGTTGTGCTCAGCCACACGATCAGCCGACAGCTTGTGCTTGGCCATGATGGTGACCAACTCACGCTTGGCATTGGCCAGGGCGCTGTCAGCATCGCGGATTTCCTGGTCGAGGATGCGCAGCGCCTGTTGGTCGACGATGGACTCGCCGACTTCGTTGGCACCGCCGCGCAGCGCGGTGAACAATTTGCTCCAGATAGACTGAGTCATTGGATATTTCCTGTTCCCGAATAATTAATTGAAGAAGCGTTCGAAGGCTTCGCTGGCGCGCTGGACGTTGTCGACGAGGGTTTTCACCTCGGTCACGATGTTCGTCAGGCTGGAGTCGGAGCTCAGTGCGCCGAACATGTTGTAGACAACCTGTCCGTTGGGCATCGACTCGATACCGATCGAAGACAGCGGGAACAACTCACGGCTGCGCAGGACGGCATCGTTGAAGGCCGGTACGTCCTTGATCGACTCGACGTCCACCAGCACGGTGTCGACGATGATCTGCTCGCCCACGACTGCGATGTAAATCGGCAGGCCACCGAAGTCGTTCATTTCCAGCTTGATGCTCGACTCGGAACCCTGGACGAGGGAGAGAGTGATGTCGTTCGAAACCACTTCATCAAGGGCCTGAAGGGCGCTGAAGAGGCGATCGATGTTCCAGTTAGTACCTGCGCTCATGTAATTCTCCGACATGAATGAGCCAGCCAGGATCGGTTGGCGTAGCTGTTTCTCCATCTGCTTGAGCAGGCTTCGATTTTCGGGAAGCACCCAAGTCTCGTGTTTCACATAACCGGCGGCACCCAGGCCCGCGCGCATCTGCTTCATGTAGAAACTCGACGGTTTTTTCGCGGACGGTCTCGAGCGCTCTCCCTTGCTGCTCGCTGTATCGGTATCAGGCTCGGCAGGCGGACCTGATGGAGAGCGGCTTTTCATGCTGGTGACTCCGTTGTGATATCTCACGCGTGAGAAACACTACAGTGATTTTTTGCGCCTCTCAATAGCTCACGCGTGAGATTTTTAGCAACCGGAAGCGCAAAGGCCCGCAATGCGAAAACGCGGCGGGCCTTTTGTTTATCGAGTTGTTTCAGGGTGAGGGCGTTAGCGGCTGGCCGCGAGGAATTCGTCGGCGGACACCACACTGGCATAGGCAAAACCCAGGGCCGACATGAACGCCGCGTGGACATGGGCCGCTGGAACTGTGACACCGTTGAATTCCAGGTCGCGAGTGGCACAGGCGTCATGGATCACCGTGACGGTGTAGCCAAGATCGGCGGCGGCGCGGGTGATGCCGTCGACACACATGTGGCTCATGCTGCCGATGACCACCAGGTTTTCGATGCCTTGCTCATCGAGGATGGCTTCCAGTTCGGTTTCGCGGAACGAGTTCACAAAATGCTTGAGCACGACCGGCTCGTCGGCACGGTTGAGGACTTTGGGGTGCAGCTTCGCGCCCTCGGAGCCCGGCGTGAAGAAGGGCGCTTCGTCGGAGGTAAATTCGTGACGGATATGCACCACCGAATCACCCGCATCGCGGAAGGCGTTGATCAACCGTACGGCGTTGTCCGCGGCGGCGTCGGCACCGACCAGCGGCCACTTGCCTTGGGGGAAGTAGTCGTTTTGGATATCGACTACGATGAGTGCTTGCTTGGCCATGACTGTTTCCTCGAAGTGCGTGCTGGGTGTGGAATGAAGTATTGGGTTTAGCAGGCCGTCCGAGGATTGGCCGCACCGACAATAGAAGGGGGAAAACTGACAATGGACGCAGAAAGGGCAATCGCCGAGCTGGGCGTTTTGATCTATCCCGGCGCGCAGATGGCGGCGGTGCATGGGTTGACGGACTTGTTCGGGGTGGCGAACCGGATTGCCAGCGAGCATCAGGCCGCGCAATTGCCATTGCTGCGGATCAGCCATTGGCAGGCCGATGGCGATCAGATGCCCGAGCGGGTCTACGACAGTCATCCCGCTCCTGACGGCGCGTTGGTGGCGGTGTTGATCCCGCCGTCGATTGGCGGTTTTTCCCCTGGCCAGGCACCGCAGGGGTTGATCCGCTGGATGCGCCAGCAACACGCGAATGGCGCGACACTCGGCGGGGTGTGCGTGGGGTCGATTTTGTTGGCCGAAAGCGGCCTGCTCGACGGTCGTAGCGCCACTACCCACTGGACCTCGGCCAACGCTTTCGCCGAGCGTTATCCTGCGATCAAGCTCAAAGCCGACACCCCCATTGTTGACGACGGCGACCTGATCACCACCGCCGGGCTGATGGCCTGGTCCGAACTGGGCTTGCGTCTGGTCAACCGTCTGTTGGGGCCGAGCATCGCCACCAGCACCGCGCGGTTTCTGGTGGTGGAACACAGCGACAGCGCGAGCGAGTGCGGCAGCAACTTTTCACCGATACTCAGCCATGGCGATGCCTCGATTCTCAAGGTCCAGCATTGGCTGCAAAGCACCGGAGCGACCGATGTGTCGCTGACGATGATGGCCGAGCGGGCAGGGCTGGAAGAGCGCACGTTTCTGCGTCGATTTCGCGCGGCAACCGGGCTCAAACCCACCGAATATTGTCAGCACCTGCGGGTCGGCAAGGCTCGGGAAATGCTCGAGTTCACCAACGGCACCATCGATCACATTGCCTGGACGGTGGGTTATCAGGATCCGAGTGCCTTTCGGGCGACGTTCAAGAAAATTACCGGGTTGGCGCCGAGTGATTACCGGACACGGTTCGGGGTGGGAGCGAGTCAGGGGTGAGTTCCAGTCGTGCAAAATGCCGGAGTTCAAACCCTTGTCGTGCAGAATCAAACAGGCACGGTGCCATCATGTTTTTCGCAACTGGCTGACTTGAAAGCCGTTTGTCTTCGTCCCCCCTTGGCCTGATCTCTGCACCCCTTCAACTACATTCATCAAGTGCAGATTGAAGGGGGACGCATGACCCCAGCAAATCGCAAGAAACTAGTGGTCGCCCATTCCGTGCGCCCCGAGGCTCCGTTGCATGAAGTGGAAACCAATCGCGCACTGGCGCGTTGGCTGGCGCAGATTCTGGGGCTTAAATACGGTGGCAGTTACGACCCCGGACTGCACAACGGTCGAGACCTTTATCTATTGCCGACCCAGACACTTGTTGGCGCCGCTGCCGCCCGGCAATTAGGGGTCAAAGGGCCGGAGGATTTGTGGGGCGGTTACGTCGACCATGACTTCATCTGCACCAAAGCCATCAGTCACGGGTTATGCAACAAAAATGCTCACGCTCCGGAAGGCTGGTCACCGTTGTTTTCCGAACGTGTGCGCAGCGTGGTGCTCGATGGCCTCAGCGTCTTTTCCCTGGAGGATGCGCGCCCTGCGGCAGAGCATCTGCTCTACAGCGGCCCGATCCGCATCAAGCCTATTCATGCCTGCGCCGGACGCGGTCAGGAAGTGATCAAAAGCCTCGACCAGTTCGATGCCATCCTCGCCAGATCCGACGCCGAAACGCTGTTCACCGAAGGCGTGGTGCTGGAACAGGACCTGGACCAAGTGATCACCCACAGCGTCGGTCAGACCTTTATCGGCGACAAGGTGCTGAGTTATTGCGGTGATCAGTACTTGACCAAAGACGGTCAGGGCGAGCAGGTTTATGGAGGCTCCAACCTGCTGGTGGTGCAGGGGTATTACGACGATTTGCTCGAACTGGACCTGCCGGACGATGTGCGGCTGGCGATCCGGCAGGCGCAAGTGTTCGACAGCGCCGCGGATGAGGCTTATCCCGGTTTCTACGCCTCGCGGCGCAACTACGACATCGCCCAAGGTGTGGACAGTAGCGGCAAACAGCGCAGTGGTGTGCTCGAGCAGTCCTGGCGGATGGGCGGTGCCAGCAGTGCCGAAGTCGCCGCCTTGCAGAGCTTCGTCAACGACCCCGGGATGCGCGCGATTCGCGTGTCTTCGGTCGAGACCTACATCGACCAGCCGCTGCCGACGGACGCCATCGAGGTGTATCGCGGGCCGGCGCAAAACAGTGACTTTCTTCTCAAGTACGTAACGGTTAAATCCTATGACGGCTAGAAGCGAAACCATTCAAATCGACATCGACGATGAACAGATGATCGGAACTTTTCTCAGCCCCAAATCAAAAGTCCCCGGCGTGCTCTTTGTGCACGGCTGGGGCGGCAGTCAGGAGCGGGACCTGGAACGGGCCAAAGGCATCGCCGGTTTGGGTTGCGTGTGCCTGACGTTCGACTTGCGCGGGCACACCGGCGGGACGGGTATTGCGCTGAGTCGAGTGACGCGCGAAGACAACCTGCGCGACCTGCTGGCGGCGTATGACCGCTTGCTCGCGCACCCAGCGCTCGATACATCGGCGATTGCCGTGGTCGGTACCAGTTATGGCGGTTATCTGGCCTCGATCCTGACGTCATTGCGTCCGGTGCGCTGGCTGGCGCTGCGGGTACCGGCGCTGTATCGCGATGATCAATGGCACACGCCCAAGCGTGACCTGGATAAGCTCGATTTACGTGATTACCGCCGCACGTTAGTCCGCGCCGACAACAATCGTGCGCTGCATGCCTGTTCGCAGTTCACCGGGGATGTGCTGCTGGTTGAATCAGAGACTGATGACTATGTACCCCACGCCACCATCATGAGTTACCGCGCGGCCTGCCAGCAGACTCACTCGTTGACCCACCGGATTATCGACGGAGCCGACCACGCCTTGAGCGAACCTGTTTCGCAACAGGCGTACACCTCGATCCTGGTGGGCTGGATCACCGAAATGGTGGTGGGCGAGCGGTTGAGCATTATTCAGTCATCGTAAAAACA
Organism: Pseudomonas sp. AL03; assembly: GCF_029960815.1. Classification (GTDB taxonomy): domain Bacteria; phylum Pseudomonadota; class Gammaproteobacteria; order Pseudomonadales; family Pseudomonadaceae; genus Aquipseudomonas. Next base: position 86,326 of record NZ_JASBRE010000017.1, on the reverse strand, counting down.
TCGGCTGTTAATGCCTCGGTTTCTTCTCGATCCGCAATGACTTGGCCTTGGCTTCCACGATCAGATACATCACCAGGGTAATCAGAAGCGGCAGGATGAAATAGATCGCCCGATAAGCCAGCAATCCGCCCACTAGGCTCCCTCGGGACGCTTCATGTTGCAGCAGCGCCACGAACACCGCTTCAAGCACGCCGAGCCCGGCGGGAATGTGCGTGATGACCCCGGCAATCGCGCTGATCAGCAACACCCCAAGCACCAGCGGATAATCCAGCTTGCTCGGTAGCAAGGTGAAAATCACCGCCGCCATCAGCGACCAATTCAGCGCCCCGAGGGCCAGTTGCAGCACCGCCATGCGCAGGGACGGCAGGTTGATTTCCACCCCGCGTATCGACCATTCCCGGCGCTTGGAAAACTGACACGCCGCCAGATAACCCGCGCTCACCAGCAACAACAACACGCCCACACCTTGCAATGCGCCTGTGCTCAGCTTCCAGCCTGGTGGCATTCGCACCAGTCCGCTGCTGAACACCGCACCGGCAATCACCATGTAACCGAACCAGTTGGTCGCCAGGCTCAACCCGAGAATTTTGGCGATGTTGCCCTTGCTCACCCCGAGGCGCGAATACAGGCGATAACGCATGGCAATGCCACCGACCCAGGCACTCAGGTTGAGGTTGAAGGCATAGCTGATAATCCCCACGGGCAGGATCTGCTTCCACGTCAGGTCCTGGCGAATATAAGTACGACCAATCAGATCGAAACAGGCGTAGACCAGAAAACTCACCAGGGTCAGACCGGCCGCGATGATCAGCGTGCGTACCTTGAAATCGGCCAGGGTGTCGAACACCTCGTTCCATTCGATGCGCTGGGCGAGCAGCGTAATCAGCACAATCAGCGCCAGGAAAAACAGCATCGTCAGCGGCCGTTTCCAGCGGCTCCAGCGAGATTTTCTCGGGCTGTCGGCGTGGGCCGTCGGGTGTGCGTCAGCGCGGTTCATGGTGGTCGCTCCCGGCCGGATGGATGAACGGCTTCAGGCGCGGTTTATGCGCCGGCAGCCAACCGGCCCAGGCTGGGAAATGCCGCAAAAAGTGAAACACCAGAAAGCCGACGGTCATGTGCCAGATCCGTCCGCGCGGGGTTTTGTCGGCGGACATGGCCTTGCAATGGTTGTTACTCAGGTCTTCGAGGAGTTTGAACAGGTCGCGGTTGAAGGCGCGATCGCGGATCAACACATTGGCTTCCAGGTTCATCGACAGACTCAATGGGTCGAGGTTGCTCGAACCGACCGTGCTCCAATCCTCATCCACCAGCGCGACCTTGCCGTGCAGCGGACGGTCGCAATATTCGTAAATCTGCACGCCGGATTTGAGCAGGTAGTCATAGGTCATGCGCGCGGCGAGTTTGGCCACCAGCATATCGGGCTGACCTTGCAGGATCAGCCGCACATCGACGCCACGGCGCGCCGCGTCGCGGATCTCGCGCAGCAGGCGATAGCCCGGAAAGAAGTAGGCGTTGGCGATCACGACTCGGCGCTGGGCACTGCGCAGCACCTGGCGGTAAACCTCTTCGATGTCGCTCCGATGCTCGCCGTTGTCGCGGTACACCAGGCGAACCTGGCCGTCATGATCGCTGAACGCCAGTTCCGAGCGCCGTTGCCTGCGCCGTTGCCACCAGTATTTGGCGCGAGCCGGGCGACCGCTTTGCAGCAGGGCGAAGTGATGAATGTCGGCCACCGCCGGGCCTTGTACTTCAACGGAGTAATCCTGTTTGGCCTCAGGGCCGAAGTCAGCCAAATGGTCGGCGGAAAAGTTGATGCCGCCGATGAACGCAATCGTGCCGTCGACCACCACTATCTTGCGGTGCAGGCGGCGGAACCAGTTGGTGCGGATGCCCAGATGTTTGGGCGCCGGGTCGAAAATCTGGATGCGTGCACCGGCCTCGCTGAGGGCGGCGAGGAACCCGGTGCTCAGCTCGCCACAGCCAAAGCCGTCGAGGCTGACGGTAATCCGCACGCCGCGTTGAGCCGCCTCGATCAGGATCTGTTGCAGTTCATTACCCACCTTGTCCTCAAACAGGATGAAGGTTTCCAGCAGGATTTCAGTTTTCGCCTGACGCAGGACCTCGAACACCCGGGGGAAGTACGCTTCGCCGTTCTCCAGCAGCTCTACACGGTTGTTGCCTTGCCAGCCATATTCGACGTTGACCGCGCCCGGTTCGCGGATCGGCGGGGTTGTGGGTAAGTGTTCCACATTGGTTTTGTCCAGCGATGGGCTGCTCATACCTCGATCTCCACCGATAGCGGTGCGTGGTCTGATAGGTGTGACCAGGGCCGCGCGGCCAGCACTTGCGGATGACTGGCCTTGAGGTTGCGCACGTAGATGCGGTCAAGACGCAACGCTGGCAATCGCGCTGGAAAACTGCGCGCCGGTTTGCCGTGGAGTTCGGCGAAAACCTCCCGTAAACCCCAGGGTGTGAGCAGTGCGTCGGCACGCTGGCGCCAGTCGTTGAAGTCACCGGCAACGATCACCGGGGCATCGCTCGACAGTTCTTCGAGGCGCTGGGCCAGCAACTTGAGTTGTTCGGTCCGGTGGGTTTCGCGAAGGCCCAAGTGCACGCAAATGGCATGCACTTCCTGGCCGTCACCTGGCAGGCGCAGCACGCAATGCAGGATGCCGCGGCTCTCGTGACCGCTGATGGACACGTCGAGGTTGTCGTGGCGAATGATCTGGAACTTCGACAGCAACGCATTGCCGTGATCGCCCGCCGGATAGACCGCATTGCGTCCATAGGCGAACTGCGGCCACAGGGTGTCGGCGAGGAATTCGTATTGCGGCATCGGCGGCCAATTGCTGTAGCGCTGGGGATGGTGCTCGTGGGTGCCGTGAACCTCCTGCAAAAACACCACGTCGGCGGACACACTGCGCACCGCTTCACGCAACTCGGGGAGGATGAAGCGCCGGTTGAGGGCGGTGAAACCCTTGTGAGTGTTGACCGTCAGCACGGTGAAGCGGCGCACGGCGGTGATGATTTGTTGCTGTTCGTCGGTGGTGCCGACCGGTTCGGAAATGCTCATGACAGCACTCCTTCGGCGGCCAGTTCACCGGGACGGGTGGCGAGGTCTTTATCCAGATGAAAGCGCTCCAGCAAGCGGCGGGAATCGAATGGCGCACGGACTTTGATGTCGTTGTCGAAATAGCAAAACACCGCGCGGGACTTGCGCGCTTTGGGCCATTGACCGGCGGTGTCGGCGATAACCAGCGCAGCATTGCGGCATTTGAGCAGGCGGACGAATGCTGGGTCGACGAAGCTCTCGTTCCTGATTTCCACGGCATGGCGCAAAGGCTTTTCCCCGTAGGCCTTCATGCTGGCGCGACCGTTCAGGCGCGAATCGTGTTGATGGGCGAGGGCGGCGGCTTCTTCGGTGTGGTGGGGCAACTGCTCCAGAAAGGTTTCGAACAACTCGGCATCGAATTTGAAACTGGGTGGGGATTGCCGGAGGATCGGACCGAGTTTTTCCTTGAACTCCAGCACCCTTGAGGCGAAGAAATTCGCCAAGGGTTTATGGATGTCTCGCAGTCGCCTGATGTGAGTAATGAAGCGCGGGGCGTTGACGCTGAAGACGAAGCCCGCCGGGGTTTCTGTGTACCACTGGGCGTAGCGTTCAGGCCGTTGCAGGGCGTAAAACGATCCATTGATTTCAATGCTGTTCACCGCCCGTGAGGCGAATTGCAATTCGCGCTTGTGAGTCAGCCCCTTCGGGTAGAAATCCCCCCGCCAGGGCGTGTAGCGCCAGCCTGAAAAACCGATGTGAATCGCCGCCATATCGCCTCCCGTCTAATGGTCTTCGGACTGCCCCTGTCTTTTGATGACTGCGGGGCGTGCGAGAAAGTTTCGACGGGAGTACGGATGGTTAAAGTCTCTGTTAGTGTCCGGCGATCACTCGGGCCGTGCCTAACGTGGGAACGATCGGAACTTGCCTACAATCTCCCGATCAGTTCCTTACAGACCCTTTTGCAGGAGCGCCGCGTTTGTTCAAGTTCAAGACCGCGATACTACTGGGGGCGTTGTCGATTCTGGGCAGCAACGAGCTGGAGGCTGCCACACTACCGGGTGTGCCGGCGGCGGCCACCGCCGCGACACCACTGGCCCACCCCGAACCGCTGGTACAGGGTGGTTTGCTGGGTGCCATCAGTTCGAGCATTGATCAAGTCCAGGGAAAGCTCGATCTCAACGAGGACCTACTCGACGCCTGGCGCCTGCGTGCAGACCGGGCGGCGGTTGAGGTGGATAAACTGGTCAATCATCCATCGGCCCGTTCAAGCTGGAGCGTGGCGGGGGATTTCCTGCTGTTGTCCTGTGTGTGGATTGGCGTCTTTGCGCTGCTCTGGCTGCTGGGAGGGCTGCTCGCCACACGTCTGTGCCAGAACCGCGTGCTACTCACTCGCGAGCGCGGTCAGGCGTTACTCGGTTATGTGTTGCCCTACACGGTTCCGGCGGTGGTCAGCCTGCCGCTGACACTCTACGTCAGCCACTTCTTGCAAGTGTCCGCCGGCCGGGCGCTGGCATTGTGTTTCGCTTATGCCACCAGCAGCGGCATTTTCGCCGCGTCGTTGCTGTTGTCGCTGGTGGTGCTGTTCAACGCCGGTCATAAGCGCCGGGCGGTGCAGATTATTCGTCAGCACAGCCCACGACCGCTCTTTTTGATGGGCTTCCTCGTGGCCCTGAGCGACGGCTTGACCAGTCCGCAGATCGCCCGCCTGCTCGGCGGCAATCTCACCAGCAGTGTCGCGGTGTTCACCGGGGTGGCGGCCTCGGTCATCTTTGGCTTTTTGGTGATCAAAATGCGCCGTCCGGTCGCCCATCTGATCCGCATTTTGCCGTTGGCCCAGCGCCTCAGTCAGCCGGCCTTGCGTGAAATGCTGCGGATCTTTTCCGGGCTCTGGTACTGGCCGATTCTGTTGATGGTGCTGGTGTCAGTGATCAACCTGATCGGCATTGGCGACGACAACCAGAAAGTGCTGCGTTGTGCGCTGTTTACCACAGTGTTGCTGATTGCGACGGTGTTTCTCAGCACGTCGCTGCATCACCTGTTCAAGTCGCGCAGTGAGTTGGCCGTGCGCCGCAGCAGTGCCTACAAAGAGCGCTTTCTGAGCCTTTCGCACGCGTTGCTGCGGATCGCCCTGGCGATTGTGTTCATTGATGTCCTGGGGCGCATCTGGGGCGTGTCGCTGTTCGAGTTTGCGGTGAGCAATTCGGTTGGCCGGGCGATCAGCGATTCCCTGAGCCGTATCGGTTTAATTTTCCTGGTGACCTGGATGGGCTGGGTGGTGTTGGACACGGCGATTCAGGAGGCCCTGAAACCACCCGTTAACAAGCGCTCGGCGCGCCAACCCAGTACCCGAACCAAAACCATCCTGCCACTGCTGCGCAACGCGATCAAAATCATCCTGGTGGTGATCTGCGCCATCACCACCATGGCCAACCTCGGAATCAACGTTGCACCCTTTTTGGCCGGTGCCGGTGTCGTGGGGCTGGCCATCGGTTTCGGTTCCCAGCAACTGGTGCAGGACGTGATCACCGGGTTGTTCATCATCATCGAGGACACGTTGTCGATTGGCGATTGGGTGGTGCTCGATTCTGGCCACGCCGGCACCGTCGAAGGCCTGACCATCCGCACCTTGCGCCTGCGCGACGGCAAGGGGTTTGTGCACTCGGTGCCATTCGGTCAGATCAAGGCTGTGACCAATCAATCGCGGCAATTCGCCTATGCGTTCTTTTCGGTGCAATTCACTTACGACACCGATGTCGACAAGGCTATCGAGTTGATCCGCGAGGCCGGCGATTCCATCCGCGACGATGCGTTCCTCAAGTACAACCTGCAAGGGCCGCTGGATGTGTTTGGTGTCGACAAGATGGACCTCAACGGTGTGGTGCTGACGGCACAGTTCCGCACGGTGTCGGGCGGGCAATACGCCGTGAGTCGGGCGTTCAACCAACGTTTGAAAAAGCTTGTGGATAACAGCCCGTGGGTGCATTTCGCGCAGACTTATCCACAGCAGGTTTTGATGTCCAGGCAGGCTGCTGAGCTGCCGCAAAGCGATGGGCTTGCATCGCAGCATTCATCGGTGTTGCTGCCGGATCAACCGCGCACTCAATGATTTGTGTTGGGGCTGATGGCCTCATCGCGAGCAAGCTCGCGAAAGGGCCAGCCCGGAAAACATCAATGCCGGATCAGTTTGTTGTGTAGCTCGGTAGTCGATTGCTGATCCAACTCCAACCAAAAAAGCTGCTTGCCGGCAATCTCGGCAGCGGCGGGCAATCCATCGCGATACACCAATCGATTACTCGCCAAGGCCGGCACTTTTACTCCCGGCAGAAGCGTCCCGGCGAGGTTCAGCGGATCAACCCCGCACACGGCAATCAAACTCCCGTCATGCGGCCGTCGCCGCACCTCGCGCAGTAAAGGAATGGCCTCGGGCAACGCAAATTGTTCACCGGCCAAGCCACTGACAAACCGTCCGCCGCGAATCTCGCCTCGAGCTTCCAGCCGATGGAAAGTGCGTAGCAATTCTCGCCAGCTCGGCAACCAATCCGCTTCACGTTCCAGCACACGCCAGAACACCACGCCGTAGCGCCGGAGCAAGGTCATGGCGATATGTTCAAGGGTGTCGGTCGGCGTGGGCGCCGGGCGCTGGTTATCCACAACCGGCGCAGGCGCCCCGCGCCGCAACAGCGCCCAGCGCCCGGCATCGTCCATCCCGCCGACAAACGCTCCGCGCCCGCGGCGGCTGCTGCGATTTTGTCGCTTGCTGGCCGGGGTGATCAGCGCTCGCAGGCCGGCGAAGCTGTCGGCATTCACCAACCCGGCGCCGACCAATTCCTGCAAGGCGATTTCCAGTTCCGAGCGCAGCAGATGAGCCTCGTGAATCAGCTCATCGAAAAACAGCGCGCCGTGTTGGCTGAGCGCTTCATACACTTTCTGTGTCTTGGGCGACAGCTCGCTGGCCGGCGTCTGCTCGGTCAACCCGCTCCACAACCCGACCCGACTGCGGGGCAACAGCAGAATCGGCGTGCTGCGCAACGCCGTGCTGGCGCTCTTGTTGCGCGCGGTCAGGCGCGTCCACACCCATTTGCCGCTACGGCACAGGTCATCCAGCCAACTCGCCGAATAGCCTTTGATCCGCGCTGGCAGGAGGTCGCTGTCCCAGGCTGAAGCAGCGGCGGGATAGCCTTCGAACTGACCGACTATTGCTGGCAACACTGCGCTGCCCTGGCCTTGGGTCGCGGCGGACAGATGCTGCCAGTCGAACAGGAAACGCATGAAGTCTTGCAGCGCCACGGGCTCGATTTCCCGCCGCAGACGCTTCACGGTGTAGCGGTGAATCCGCGCCAGCAGATGCCGTTCGCACCATTCTTCCTCACCCGTGGCGGGCGTGAATTGGCCGCGCAGCACATAGCCTTCGCGTTCCAGTTGCGCCAACGCCTGGGTGACTTGAGTCGCCGGTAGTCCGAGCGGTTCGGCAATCGCTTTCAGCGGCAGCGGACCGAACGCGCTGAGCCGCGCACGCAGCACTTCGAGCACCGCTTTGTCCGGCGCCCAGACTTCATCGAACCCGGGCAACGCCTCCAGCCGTGGCTGCAAAATAGCTTGTGGATAAATCGCGTTCAGGCAAGTCAGCCGCTCCAGTGCCAACCATAGCGCTTGCCCTGCATTGACTTGCAAGCGGCTGGCGCGACCGCTGTCGGCCAAGGCGTTCAGCCAATCGAGCCAGTCTGGATTGGCCTGCGCCTCGACGTCGCTGATGCATGCGAGGCTCATCAACGCCTCATGCATTTCATCGGCGCCACTCGGCGTTGGCCAGGCTTCCTCGCGCACGGCTTGAATGGCTTGCGCATCCAGCGCACCGAGGTCGTCGGTGGACTGCGGATCGCTCCAGCGACGGTTGAGTACCGCTTGAGTGCGGCGTTCTTCCAGCGGTGCATCGTCGAGAAAGGTGTAGGGCCGGGCGCTGAGGATTTCCGCGGCCAGCGGCGAGGGGGCTGGTAAATCGCGGCTGATCAGGCGGATGTCGCCACGTTCCATACGCCGCAACAACGCTAGCCAGCCTTCGCTGTCCATGGCCTCGTGCAGGCAATCGTCGAGGGTTTGTTCCACCAATGGATGGTCGGGAATCTCCCGTTCGCCGGCGAGGTTTTCCAAGCAGGCAATCTGCTCGGGAAACACGCTGGCAATCAGGTCGTCGCTTTTCATCCGCTGGATCTGCGGCGCGACTTTGCGCCCGCCGGTATAACGCGGCAGCGCCAACGCCACCCCGGCGTTCCAGCGCCAGCGCACACCGAACAGCGGCGCATCGAGCACGGCTTGAATCAGGGTGTGTTCGGCGCTGTTGCTGTGCAGGTAGCGCCAGACGTCATCGAGCTCAAAACTGTGGCTGGTCGACAGCGACATGACAATGGCGTCTTCGCTGGCGGCAGCCTGCAATTCGAAGTTGAAGGTGCGGCAGAAGCGCTTGCGCAGGGCCAACCCCCAGGCGCGGTTGATACGGCTGCCGAACGGTGTGTGGATGATCAGTTGCGTGCCGCCGGACTCGTCGAAAAACCGCTCCATCAGCAACGTGTCCTGGGATGGCAGGGCGCCGAGGGTCAGGCGCGCATGGGCCAGGTAATCGACCAATTGTTCGGCGCTGGCAAGGTTCAGGCCGAGGGTGTCGGTCAGCCAGTCGATTGCCGGCTGCAAATTACCGGGTGTGGCACCCAGCAGCTCATCAAGTTGCGCTTGCAAGCGTGCCACGGCGAACGACAGTTCAGCACTGCGGCCCGGGGCCTCACCAAGCCAGAACGGAATGGTCGGCGGTTGGCCCTGAGCGTCTTCGACCCGGACCTTGCCGGTTTCAACGCGCAGGATTCGGTAGGAGGTGTTGCCCAACTGGAAGACATCGCCGGCGATGCTTTCCACCGCAAAGTCCTCGTTGACGCTGCCGATGTTCAGCCCTTGGGGTTCCAGCAGCACGCTGTAGTCGGCGTTGTCCGGGATGGTCCCGCCGCTGGTCACGGCGGTCAGTTTGGCGCCCCGGCGACCGCGCAGGGTGCGGGTCACGGCGTCGCGGTGCAGGTAAGCGCTGCGGATACCCAGGCGACCGTTGTAGCCTTCGGCGAGCATCTGCAGCAGCGCCTGATAATGTTTTTCGTCGAGTTGGGCATACGGCGAGGCGTTGCGAAACATCTCCAGCAACGCCTGCTCTTGCCATTCCTGGCAGCTCACCTCGGCGATGATTTGCTGGGCCAGCACGTCCAGCGGTGCCTTGGGAATCTGCAAAGTGTCGAGTTCGCCGCGCCGCACGCAGTCGAGCAGGGCGGCGCATTCGATCAGGTCGTCGCGGGTGGTGGCGAACAAGCGGCCCTTGGGCGTGCCGCCAACCTGGTGCCCGGAGCGGCCGACGCGTTGCAGGAACCCGGCAATCGAGCGCGGCGAGGCAATCTGGCAGACCAGGTCGACCTCGCCGATATCGATCCCCAGTTCCAGGGACGCGGTGGCGATCAGCACTTGCAACTCTCCGCGCTTGAGCCGTTGCTCGGCGTCGAGACGAAATTCCTTGGCCAGACTGCCGTGGTGGGCGGCCACCGCCTCGTTACCAAGACGCTCGCTCAAGTGTCGACTCAGGCGTTCGGCGAGGCGCCGGGTGTTGACGAAAATCAGGGTGGTGCGGTGTTCGCGGGCGAGGGCGGCGAGGCGGTCGTAGACCCGTTCCCAGACGTCGTTGGCCATGACTGCCGACAACGGCACGGGCGGCACTTCGATGCCCAGATCTCGCGGGCGGGCGTGGCCGATGTCGATGATTTCGCACTCGCGATCCCGGCCAACCAGAAATTGCGAGACGGCTTCGATGGGTTTTTGCGTGGCAGACAGGCCAATCCGCATCAGCGGTTGCGCGCACAACGCTTGCAGGCGCTCGAGGCTCAGGGCCAGGTGGCTGCCGCGCTTGCTGGCGGCGATCGCGTGAATTTCGTCGACGATCACCGTGCGGGCGGTACTGAGCATTTGTCGGCCGGAGTCGGAACCGAGCAGCACGTAAAGGGATTCCGGGGTGGTCACCAGAATGTGCGGGGCATTCTTGCGCATCGCCGAGCGGTCTTTTTGCGGCGTATCGCCGGTGCGCACAGCGGTGTTGATCTGCAGTTCGGGCAGGCCCATCGCGCGTAACTGCTCGGTAATGCCGGCCAGCGGGTTTTGCAGGTTGATCTGGATGTCGTTGGACAAGGCTTTAAGGGGCGAGACGTAGACCACCAGGGTTTCATCCGGCAGATGGCCGCCGTTGGCCAATCCGCGGTGGACCAGGTCGTCGATGACCGCGAGGAACGCGGTGAGGGTTTTGCCAGAGCCAGTGGGGGCGGCGATCAAGGTCGAACGGTGCTGGCGGATCAACGGCCACGCCCGGGCCTGGGCGGCGGTGACCGTCGGGAAGGTGCAACTGAACCAGGCACTGACGGCGGGGTGGAAGCCTGCCAGGGCGCTGTCCGTTGGGATGGGCAGATTCATGTCCTGATTTATGCGGGCGAGTCGGGGAAGATGCAAGTACCGCTCAAGACCTTCGCCGATGCTGAGGGCCTCTTCGCGGGCAAGCCTCGCTCCTACAAGGGAATGCGATCACCTGTAGGAGCGAGGCTTGCCCGCGAAGGGGCCATTAGCCGCACCACAAATCCAGGGGATCTACACTTTACGGATGACGGTTGCGCTCTAAACCCGCAAAATGCAACGATTCCGGCAACTATCGACGGCATTGCCCGCGAGCGGTGTCGATAAAGCCATTGTTTCAATCAGACTGGGCCTGCTGACTCTATGCGAATGCGCCTTATGTTACTGGGCGGCGGAAATGCCCTTGGGCAGGCGCTGATTCGCCTCGGTGCGGAGGAAGACATCGGCTTCCTCGCCCCCCGCCCACCGCAAGACGGCTGGGATGCCGCGACCCTGACGCAACTGCTCGACGACACCCGTCCAGACGCGTTGATCAACCTCGCCTATTACTTCGACTGGTTTCAGGCGGAGACGGTCAGCGAGCAGCGTCTGGCCGGGCAGGAGCGGGCGATCGAGCGTCTGGCCGAACTGTGCCAGCATCACAACATCGTTCTGCTGCAACCGTCGAGTTATCGAGTGTTCGACGGCTCCCGGGCGACGGCCTACAGCGAAAAAGACGAACCTGTGCCCCTGGGCCTGCGCGGTCAGGCCTTGTGGCGAATCGAACAAAGCGTACGCGCCACTTGCCCGCAACACGTGCTGCTGCGATTCGGCTGGCTGCTTGATGACAGTCCCGACGGCACTCTCGGGCGTTTTCTCGGTCGCGCCGAACTACCTGAAGAACTGTTGATGGCCGACGACCGTCGGGGCAATCCGACGCCGGTAGATGACGCTGCCCGGGTGATCATCTCGGTGCTCAAGCAACTCGATTGCTCGGCGCCGCTGTGGGGCACCTACCATTACGCCGGGCATGAGGCGACCACGCCGCTGGCGCTTGGGCAGGCGATCCTCACCGAAGCACGTGCCCTGCACCCGCTGGCCATCGAAGCGCCGACTGCCCAGGCTCACGCCGCGCGACCGGACGCCGCCGAAGAGCCGCAACACGCGGTGTTGGCCTGCAAGAAAATTCTGCACACCTTCGGGATCAAGCCCCGCGCTTGGCGTGCGGCTCTCCCGGGCTTATTGGATAGGTTTTATCGCCATGGCTGACGGCCCTGTTTTAATCACCGGCGGTGCCGGTTTCATCGGCTCGCACCTCACCGATACCTTGCTCGCCAAGGGCCATTCGGTGCGCATTCTCGATGACCTCTCCACGGGCAAACGCAGCAACTTGCCGCTGGACAATCCCGGCGTCGAACTGATCGTCGGCGATGTCGCCGATGCCGAGTTGGTCGCGCGGGCGATGGTCGGTTGCAGCGCTGTGGCGCACCTGGCTGCGGTGGCGTCGGTGCAGGCGTCGGTGGATGATCCGGTGAAGACTCACCAGAGCAATTTCATTGGCTCGCTGAATGTCTGCGAAGCCATGCGCCAGGTCGGTGTCAAACGGGTGCTGTTCGCGTCCAGTGCAGCGGTCTACGGCAACAATGGCGAAGGCGAGTCGATCGACGAAGACACGCCCAAGGCACCGTTGACGCCTTACGCTTCGGACAAATTGGCGAGTGAGCATTACTTCGATTTTTACCGTCGCCAGCATAGTCTGGAGCCGGTGGTGTTCCGCTTTTTCAACATCTTCGGCCCGCGCCAGGATCCGTCCTCGCCGTACTCCGGGGTGATCAGCATTTTCAGCGAGCGCGCGCAGAAGGGCCTGCCGATCACGGTGTTCGGTGACGGTGAGCAGACTCGCGATTTCGTCTACGTCGAAGACCTGGTCGACTTGCTGGTGCAAGCCATCGAGAAACCGAAGGTCGAAGTCGGCGCGGTCAACGTCGGCTGGAACCAGGCCACGACCCTCAAGCAAATGCTTGAAGCCCTTGAAGCAGTGGTCGGTCAATTGCCACCGGTGAGCTATGGCCCGGCGCGCTCCGGTGACATCCGTCACTCGCGAGCGAACAATCAGCGTTTGCTGGAGCGCTTTACCTACCCTGAGCAGACACCGATGCGTGTCGGCCTGGCGCGGTTGCTGGGGCGCTGAGGTTTACGCAGCCGTGAAAAAGGCGCCTTTCGAGGCGCCTTTTTTGTGCGGCATTTTTAGAACTTGTAACCCAGGCCAACCATGTAGATGAACGGGTCCACGTCCACATCGACCTTGGCGCGAGTGCCCGGTGCCACTGCGTTATTTTCCACTGTAGCGGTGGTGTCGATGTCGATGTAGCGCACCTGGGCGTTGATCATGATGTTGTCGGTAATCATGTAGTCGGCGCCGACCTGAAACGCCATGCCCCAGGAGTTATCCGCCTTGAAGTTGCTGAAGCCGTTGGCGCTGGCTTCGCTGCCAACGTGCTCGTCATAGATCCAGGTGTAGTTGATACCGGCGCCAACATACGGCTGGAATGCGGACTTCCCGTCCAGTGGGTAGTACACAACGCTCAGCGTCGGTGGCAGGTGTTTCAGGCTGCCGAGTTTGCCGTTGGCCGCGCCCAGGGCGGTGCCTTTGATCTTCACGTCATGCTCGAACGGCGAGGCCGCCAGCAGTTCGATCCCCCAGTTGTTGGTGACCATGTAAGCGAAGTTCAAACCCAGTTGCGTGTCGCTGCTCATGGTGGCCTTGCCACCCAGATCGGCACCCTTCAACGGGCCCTGATCAACCTTGACGCTGGAACTGTCGGCTTTCGGGTTGACGGTGATCGCACCGGCGCGAACGAGGATGTCGCCAGCTTCGTGGGCGTAGGCTAGCGGTGCTGCGAGCGCGAGGGCAAACAGCGAAGCGCAGAGCTTGGACTTGTGCATTGAGGGCTCCAAAGGACGTTAAAAATATTTGATGTCCAATGGTACGGAGCCGTCTGGTACGGTCTTTTGATTCAGCTCAATGAAACAGTGATAGGGGCGTCATTTACTCTGGCAGCTCATACACATAAATCTTGTCCGCCTCCATCTGATACCCCGCGTCGGCCAATTCGCTGCTGGATGCTTTGACCTGCAGCGCACCCTCGATCCAGTACGGCTGATACAACTCATCGAGCTTCACACCGACCGCGCTTTTGACGTGCACGATCTGGTTCGATGGCGGTGGCGGCACGTGGATGCAGGCGCCGAAATACGGCACCAGCAGAAACTCCGTGGTGCGACCTTCTTCACTCACTTCCAGCGGCACGATGTAGCCCGGCAACCGAATGTTCCGGCCGTCGAGGCTTTTTACCACCGGTGCATTCGGCATGTCTTGCTTGGCCGCGGGTGCCGACTCGGCGGCCAACGCGCTGCCCATCTGCGACAGGTCGTGCAGCGGCGTCATGTTGGGCACTTCCGGCGCGGCGTCCGGCGGGATCATTTCCGACCAGGTCAGGTCTTTCGGTTCGGCCGCCCATAGCGGCAGGGCGATCAGCATCAACAGCGCAAGCACAGCGCGGGGCATGTTCAACGTCCTCATAAACGAATCGACAGGCCATCGGCCAAGGATTGGCGATACGCGCGCCAGGCCGGCACGCTGCCCATCAGCAACGCGGCGATCAGGATGCCACCGAGCAGCGTCCATTCATATTCACTTGGCCAGGCCAGCGGCAAGTACAAGCCGTAATTCGCCTGCACGTAGCCCTGAGCTGCGGCAATACACACGTAAAGCAGCGCTACACCGGCGATTACCCCGGACAACGCCAAGGCAAACGCCTCCAGCACCAGCAAGGTCGCGATGTGCCACGGCCGGGCACCCACCGAGCGCAGAATCGCCATCTCCCGACGTCGTTCGTTGAGGCTGGTGAGGATCGCCGTGAGCATGCCGATCAACCCGGTCAGCACCACGAACAGCGAGACCACGAACAAGGCTTTTTCCGCCGTGCTCATCAAACTCCACAGTTCTTGCAGCGCCACGCCCGGCAGGATCGCCAGCATGGGCTCACCACGAAATTCATTGATCTCACGCTGTAGTGCGAAGGTCGAAATCTTGCTGTTGAGGCCGAGCATGAACGCCGTGATCGCTTGCGGCGTCAGGTCCATGTTGCGTGCCTGATCGGCACTGATCCGACCGTTGCCGCGCGCCGGCACGCCGTTGTGCCAGTCGATGTGGATGGCTTCCATCCCACCGAGGCTGATGTGCAACGTACGGTCCACCGGGGTGCCGGTGCGTTTGAGAATACCGACCACGGTGAACGGCTTGTCGTCGTGCTTGACCAGACTGATCACCGCCACACCGTGGGCCAGCACCAATTTGTCACCGAGTTTGTAGTGCAGCGCATCGGCCACTTCGGCCCCGAGTACTACTTCAAACGGGTTGGTGGCGAAAGCCCGGCCGTCGGCCAGTTCCAGGTGCTGTTGATGGCCGTATTGATAATGCTCGAAGTACGCCTCGGTGGTGCCCATCACCCGATAACCGCGATGGGAGTCGCCGAGGGACATCGGGATCGCCCACTTCACTTTCGGGTTGTTGGCGAAGTGCTCGAAGCTGTCCCAACGAATGTTGTTGGTGGCATTGCCGATGCGAAACACCGAGTAAAGCAGCAGGTTCACCGAACCGGAGCGAGCGCCGACAATCAGGTCGGTGCCGCTGATGGTGCTGGCGAAACTGGCCTTGGCTTCGGTGCGCACGCGTTCCACGGCCAACAGCAGACAAACCGACAGGGCGATGGCAAACGCGGTGAGGATCGCGGTGAAGCGACGGTTAGCCAGACTGGCCATGGCTAGACGAAACAAATACATCTCAAACCTCCAGCGGCGTGGCGGCGCGATTGAGATCGGCCAGCGACAGGTGGCGATCGAACAGCGGTGCCAGGCTCTGATCATGGCTGACGAACAACAGGCTCGACCCGGCTTCGCGGCATTCGGCGAACAGCAAGCGAATGAAATTCTCGCGAGCGTCGTAATCCAGGGCCGAAGTCGGTTCGTCGGCGATCACCAATTCCGGCTGACCGATCAACGCACGCGCAGCGGCCACCCGTTGTTGCTGGCCGATGGAAAGCGAATCGGCGCGGCGGCCGAGCAGGTTTTGATCCTTCAAACCCAAGTGGGCGAGGAGGGTGGCCGCCGCCTGATCGACGCTGCCGTGGCGCTGGATCGCCCGTTCAGCGCGCAGTTTGGAAAAGTGGCAGGGCAACTCGACGTTCTCGCGCACCGAGAGAAACGGCAGCAAGTTGAACTGTTGGAAGATGTAGCCGGTGTGATCGACGCGGAAGCGGTCGCGGGCACCAGCACCGAGTTCGGTCAGTTCCTGGCCCAGCAACCGGATACTGCCGCGATCGGGCTTCTGCACACCACCGAGCAGGCCGAGCAGGGTGGTCTTGCCACTGCCGCTGGGGCCCTTGAGGAACAGGGTTTCACCGGGCATAAGGCTAAACGCCGGGATATCCAGCAGCGGCGGATGATCGGGCCAGCTGAAACCCAGGTCGGACAGTTCGATGAGTGCTTGGGTCATAGCGCCGATTTCATGGGTTTGTCTCAATTTCACATTTAACACCAGACCCTTGTAGGAGCGAGGCTTGCCCGCGAAGAGGCCATCACGTCCAGCGGAGATGTCGACTGTCATGACGCCTTCGCGGGCAAGCCTCGCTCCTACAGGGCGCGTGGTGGATCAGAATTTCAGGGCGGCAGCCTTGGCCGTCACTTCAACCCCTTGCTGCCCGCTCGGGCTGATCAGTTGTACCTGAATCTTCTGGGTCGCCGGGAACGTATTGAAGATGTTCGCCAAGTCCAGGTTTTTCAGCGCGCCCGGTGCCGAGCAACTGAACTGGTAATGAGCGTGGATTTCGCTGTGGTCGTGGTGGTGCTCGTCCTTGCCTTCCTCATCGTGATCATCATCGGCATCGGGTTTGTCACCGAACAGCGGACTTTCCAGTTCCTGAGTCGCAACCACGCAACCGGCGGCTTTCGGCAGGTTGAACAGTATCAGCGGTTTCTCAAGCTGCGCACGAACGGCGGCGACTTTGGCCTTGTCGGCGTCGGTGGTGGCGGCGTGTTCGAAACCCACCAGGTTCATCGCCGGGCTTTCCAGTTCCAGCTCCAGGGTCTGCCCGTCCAGCGTTGCGTTCAGGCGACCGACGCCATGTTCGTGGGCGCCGAGGCTGCCGTGCTCATGATCGTGTTCATCAGCGGCGTGGGTGACGGCCAACGGCAACAGGGCAAACGGCAGAGCGAGAAGCAGACGGCGCATGGCGGGTATCCGAAAAGTAAAATGAATATTGTGTTATGTGATCTTATAACGAAAGTGCCGAGAGTTTGACCGGCTACTTGGCGTTGCACAAGTCCCATGGGAGCATGCGAATCAGAAATGTGCAGGAGCAGACTTATGTTGCGAATTCGCGGAAGCATCGGCGACTGGCCGGTGGATTTGACGCTGGAGATGGATGACGGCGACTGGGCACGGCTCGGTGCGCAGTTGCAGGTGGTCAAGCCCGAGGCCAGTGCAGCGCCGGCGAAACCTATCAATCAGGATGATGCGCTGTGGCAGATCGCGAAGGATTTGCTGCGCAAGGCGGGGCAATTGAGCGGACCGGATTTGCTCGATCAGTTGGAAGGATTGACCGGCAACGCGGCGTCAGGCAAACGCTTGCTGGTGCGTTTGCGCCACTGCTCTGATGTGAAAGTGACGAGCGGCGGGGATACGCCGCTCTATAGCTGGATCGAAAACGCTTAGTAAAGCGCAGCAAACAACTTGCGACGATAAGTGGTCACCAGTGGATGATCGTTGCCCAGCAGTTCGAACACCTGCAGCAAGGTCTTGTGCGGCAAGCCTTCGCTGTAGCTGCGATTGCGCACGAACAGCTTGAGCAACGCATCCAGCGCCGCATCGTACTGCTGACGCGCCAATTGCTGGATCGCCAATTGATAAACCGCTTCATCGTCCTGCGGATTTTTCGCCAGGCGCGCTTTCAGGTCTGCTGCATCCGGCAAATCCTTGGCCTGGCCGAGAAACTGGATCTGCGCCTTGGCGCCGGCGAGGGCGGCTTTGTGCTCATCACTCTTGACCGCGTCAAGCACGGTTTGCGCTTCACCCAACTCGCCACGTTCGGTGAGGCAGCGGGCGTAGAGAATCAGCGCCTTGGCACTGGTGTTGTCTTCGCCCAGCAGCACTTTCAGTGTGGCTTCGGCGTCGGCGAAGCGATTGTCATCAAACAGCGCCTGAGCTTGCTCAAACGGGTCGGCAGCGGCCGGCGGCGGCATTTGCACGTGAGGCTCAAGCATCGCGCGCACAGCGGATTCTGGCTGTGCACCGGAAAAACCGTCCACCGGCTGACCGTCCTTGAACAGCACAACGGTCGGCAGGCTGCGAATGCCGAAGCGCGAAACGATGTCCGGCTCGACGTCGCAGTTGACCTTGGCCAGCAGTAACTCGCCCTGATAGCTCTCGGCGATGGTTTGCAGCATCGGCATCAACGCCTTGCACGGCGCACACCATTCGGCCCAGAAATCCACCAGCACCGGTTTGTGGAAAGAGTTTTCGATCACCGACTGCTCGAAATCGGCAGTCGTGGCGTCGAAGATGTACGGCGTTTCCTGACTCATGGGGGATCTCGTAAAAGCGTGAATGGGGCAACTATACGGCGTGGCGGGGTGTGGCCGGAAGCCGGAACACTGATCGTTCCCACGCAGAGCGTGGGAACGATCATGTCCGTGTGGCGTGGTAGAGGCTCACATGCCGAAACTCTTCGGGTTCGGCCAGATCGGGCAAGGTCATCGCTTCGAGCATTTCAATGCGCTGATACAGCGGATGGCGAAAATCCCTCACGCGCGAATCGGCCACCAGCGCTTCCTGGCCACGACTCAAGAATTCATCGAGCAACGGCAGATTCGCCCGGTCGTACAGCACGTCCGCCACCAGAATCAGATCAAAGCGATCCGCTTCGGCGAAAAAGTCTGTCGAGTAGCTGAGGTGTACGTCATTGAGTTCGGCATTCGCCCGACACGCGGCAATCGCCAGCGGGTCCAGGTCGCAGGCGACTACTTCCAGCGCGCCGGCCTTCACCGCCGCAATCCCCGCCACTCCGGAACCGGCGCCGAAATCCAGCACCCGTTTGCCCTCGACCCAGTGCGGGTTCTGGGCGAGATAACGGGCGACCGCCAGCCCACTGGCCCAGCAAAAACTCCAGTAAGGCGGCTCATGGAGAATTCGCCGGGTTTCTTCCGGGCTGAACGCGCGGTCCATGTTGTCGCCGTCGATCAGCCAAAGCTTCAGATCGGTGTCCGGTAATTCACAGGCAACCAGCTGTGCGTCACCGAGCAGTTCGCCTAACGCCTGTTGCAGGTCGAACGGTGCAATCATGGCGCTTTGACGAATTGCAGCTGACCCAGTACTTGCGTCGTTGGCTGCGTGATGACCCGCGACGGCAGATGCAAAATCAGCTGGCCGGACTGGCTGGCGCGGCCACGCAGTTCAACGCGGGCACCGACCGGGAAGGATTCCGGGTTGAAACGCAGGTGAAACGGCAGAACTTGGTTGGTGCCGATCAGGCTGGAGCTGGCCAGCAATTGCTGCGGGCGGTCCTTGTCGTCGATCACCAGCAGCGCCAGTTCGACTTCGGCGCCGGCCGGCACGCCTTGCAGGGTGCCGCTCAATTCACGCTGATAAGCGGGCAGCGGGCCGAGGTTGGCTGACTCCTTGGCTTTCTTCTGCGCCTGTTGCGGCGCGGGGCCTGGCGTCGGTGGCTGGGGCTTGGGCGCATCGCTGCTGCAGGCCACCAGCAGGCTGAAAAGACTGAGCAAAACGAGCGGTCTTAGGGACATTTGCGGCTCCAGCAAGGTGAAATCCATGGATCTAGCTCTATAACCCGTCTGTATACCGTAAACCCTATGGCTTGTCTTGCCACCGGGATGCGCTACCATGGCCCTCCCTTTTTTTGTTGCCTGCCACCATGCACTGTCCCTTCTGCGGTGCCAACGACACCAAGGTCATCGACTCGCGTCTGGTCGCCGAGGGCGAACAGGTACGCCGCCGGCGTGAATGCCTGGCCTGCGGCGAGCGTTTTACAACGTTCGAGACTGCCGAACTGGTGTTGCCGCGCCTGATCAAAACCGACGGCAGCCGTCAGCCGTTCGACGAAGAAAAACTCCGCGCCGGCATGCAGCGTGCGCTGGAGAAGCGCCCGGTGAGTGTCGAGCGCCTGGAATCGTCGTTGGTGCACATCAAACACAAACTGCGCGCCACCGGTGAGCGAGAGGTTAAATCCCTTGTCGTCGGTGAACTGGTGATGGCCGAGCTGCAAAAGCTCGACGAAGTCGCCTATATCCGCTTTGCTTCGGTGTATCGCCGCTTCCAGGACCTCAATGAGTTCCGCGAAGAGATCGATCGCCTGGCCCGTGAGCCGGTGAAAGAATGACCACCTCCGTAGAACAAGCCATCCTCGACGCCCATTACATGGCTCGCGCCCTGGAACTGGCGCGCAAAGGTCATTACACGACGCACCCCAACCCTCGGGTGGGCTGCGTGATCGTGCGGGACGGGCAGATTGTCGGCGAAGGCTGGCACGTGCGCACCGGCGAACCCCACGCCGAAGTCCACGCCCTGCGCGCCGCCGGCGATAAGGCGCGAGGCGCCACCGCTTACGTGACCCTCGAACCTTGCAGCCACCACGGACGTACGCCGCCCTGCGCCGATGCGCTGGTACATGCGGGCGTGGCTCGGGTAGTCGCGGCGATGCAAGACCCGAACCCGTCGGTTGCCGGTCGTGGCATGCAGCGCCTGGCCCAGGCCGGCATCGCCACTGAAAGCGGTGTGCTGGAAGGCGAAGCGCGCAAGCTCAACGAAGGTTTCCTGAAACGCATGGAACACGGCTTGCCGTTCGTGCGGGTCAAATTGGCCATGAGCCTCGACGGCCGAACAGCAATGGAAAGCGGCGAGAGCCAATGGATCACCGGTCCTGCGGCGCGTTCGGCGGTACAACGCCTGCGCGCCCAGGCGAGTGTGGTGCTGACCGGCGCCGACACGGTGCTGGCGGACAACGCTCGTCTCACCGTGCGTGCCGATGAGTTAGGCCTGGACCCTGAACAAACGGCCCTGGCCATGAGTCGCCTGCCGCTGCGCGTGCTGATTGACGGCCGTCTGCGCGTGCCGCTGGACGCGCCGTTCTTCAAGGCCGGCCCGGCGCTGGTCGCCACGTGCATGGCGATCGAAGAGCAATACGCCAATGGCCCGGAGTGCCTGATCGTGGCGGGCGAGGATGGTTTGGTCGACCTGCGCAAACTGCTGGTCGAACTTGCCGCCCGTGGGGTCAACGAAGTGTTGGTCGAGGCGGGCCCGCGTCTGGCCGGGGCTTTTGCTCAGCAAGGGCTGGTGGACGAGTTCCAGATTTTCATCGCCGGCAAGTTTCTCGGCTCTTCGGCGCGACCGTTGCTGGACTGGCCGCTGGCGCAGATGAAAGACGCGCCGGAACTTAAAATCACCGAAATCCGTGCGGTTGGCGATGACTGGCGAGTCATCGCCATTCCTTCGCCAGCGGCGAGCGTATAATTCTGGGCCTGCGCCACGCGACAGCCCTGTTCTCGAGGAGGACTCCATGTTTACCGGCATCATCGAATCCATCGGCAGTATTCGTGCATTGACCCCAAAAGGCGGAGATGTGCGGGTACACGTAGAAACCGGCAAGCTCGACCTGAGCGACGTCAAACTGGGCGACAGTATCGCGGTCAACGGCGTATGCCTGACTGCGGTTGAATTGCCAGGCAACGGCTTTGCGGCGGACGTCAGTCGCGAAACCCTCGACTGCACCGCCATGAATGACCTGAAAAGCGGCAGCCCGGTCAACCTGGAAAAAGCCTTGACCCCGACCACTCGCCTCGGCGGGCATCTGGTCAGCGGGCACGTCGATGGCGTGGGCGAAGTGGTTGCCCGTACCGAGAATGCTCGCGCTGTGGAGTTCCGCATCCGCGCACCGAAAGAGCTGGCCAAATACATCGCCCATAAAGGCTCGATCACCGTCGACGGCACCAGCCTGACCGTGAACGCGGTCGATGGCGCCGAGTTCTTGCTGACAATCATTCCGCACACCCTGAGCGAAACCATCATGGCGTCTTACCAGCCAGGTCGCCGGGTGAACCTCGAAGTTGACTTGCTGGCTCGTTATCTGGAACGCCTGCTGTTGGGCGACAAGGCCGCAGAGTCTGACTCTTTTCAAAGGCCGTCCGGAAGCATCACCGAAAGCTTTCTGGCCGCCAACGGCTACCTCAAATCCTGACCCAAGGGGGTGCCTTGTGGCGCTCAATAGCATCGAAGAACTGGTTGAAGACATCCGCCAAGGCAAGATGGTCATCCTCATGGATGACGAAGACCGTGAGAACGAAGGCGACCTGATCATGGCCGCCGAGTGCTGCCAGCCAGAACACATCAATTTCATGGCCAAGCACGCCCGTGGCCTGATCTGCATGCCGATGAGCCGCGAGCGCTGCGAACTGCTGAAGTTGCCCTTGATGGCACCGCGCAACGGTTCCGGTTTCGGCACCAAGTTCACCGTGTCCATCGAAGCGGCCACCGGCGTGACCACCGGTATCTCCGCTGCCGACCGTGCGCGCACCGTGCAAGCCGCTGCCGCGAAAGACGCCAAGGCTGAAGACATCGTCAGCCCCGGCCACATCTTCCCGCTGATGGCCCAGGCTGGCGGTACGCTGGCTCGCGCCGGCCACACCGAAGCGGCGTGCGACCTGGCGCGCATGGCCGGTTTCGAGCCGAGCGGCGTGATCTGCGAAGTGATGAACGATGACGGCACCATGTCCCGCCGCACGGAACTGGAAGCTTTTGCTGCCGAGCACAACATCAAGATCGGCACCATCGCCGACCTGATTCACTACCGGATGATCCACGAACGTACCGTTCAGCGGATTGCCGAGCAGCCGCTGGACAGCGAACTGGGCCAATTCAACCTGGTGACCTATCGTGATTCCGTGGAAGGCGACGTGCACATGGCCCTGACCCTGGGCACCGTGTGCGCCGACGAGCCGACCCTGGTTCGGGTGCACAACATGGACCCGCTACGCGACCTGTTGATGGTCAAGCAACCTGGCCGCTGGAGCCTGCGCGCCGCGATGGCTGCGGTGGCCGAGGCTGGCAGCGGTGTCGTGCTG
This sequence comes from Pseudomonas sp. AL03, assembly GCF_029960815.1. Lineage (GTDB taxonomy): Bacteria > Pseudomonadota > Gammaproteobacteria > Pseudomonadales > Pseudomonadaceae > Aquipseudomonas. The sequence goes on along the minus strand of NZ_JASBRE010000017.1, from coordinate 63,681 downwards.
TTGCTCGGTCACCCGCTCGATGGCGACGTGTTGCTGGCACACATCCGTGAAACCGCGGAGCACGTACCGGCGAAAAAACCGACCACCTACAGCATCGTCGGTGCCGGTTCGCAGATCCTCCGGGACCTGGGCGTGCGCAAAATGCGCCTGATGAGTGCGCCAATGAAATTTAATGCGATATCCGGTTTCGATCTGGAAGTTGTAGAATACGTGCCCTCCGAATAATGACCGGTTGTTTCCAGTCCTTGATTCGCGGTTAACACATCACTGAGGGACGCGTAGAAAACGCGTCCCGGCTCTTTAAGAGATCTAACGAATGACCCTGAAGACCATCGAAGGTACCTTCATCGCCCCTAAAGGCCGCTACGCTTTGGTAGTAGGCCGTTTCAACAGCTTCGTCGTTGAAAGCCTGGTCAGCGGTGCAGTTGATGCCCTGGTTCGCCACGGCGTGAGCGAAAGCGACATCACCCTCATCCGCGCGCCTGGCGCCTTCGAAATCCCGCTGGTTGCGCAAAAAGTCGCTCAAAAGGGCGAATACGCAGCCATCATCGCCCTGGGCGCGGTCATTCGTGGCGGTACTCCGCACTTCGAATACGTGGCTGGCGAATGCACCAAGGGCCTGGCCCAGGTGTCCATGGAGTTCGGCGTACCGGTCGCTTTCGGCGTGCTGACCGTTGATTCCATCGAGCAAGCCATCGAACGTTCCGGCACCAAGGCCGGCAACAAAGGTGCTGAAGCTGCCCTGTCCGCTCTGGAAATGGTCAGCCTGCTGGCGCAGTTGGAGGCCAAGTGATTAGCGACGAAAGCGATCGTTTCAACCCGCGCGATCCAAAGCCTGCGGATGCCGGCAAGCCATCGAAAAGCGTCAAGCGTCGCGAAGCCCGTCAGCTCGCGACTCAGGCGCTGTACCAATGGCACATGGCCAAAACTTCGCTGAACGAAATCGAAGCGCAGTTCCGGGTCGATAACGATTTCAGCGATGTCGATGCCGCCTACTTCCACGACATCCTGCACGGCGTGCCGGCGCACAAGACCGAGATCGATTCTGCCCTCGGCCCGTGCCTGGACATCACCATCGACGAGCTCGATCCGGTTGAACTGGCGGTTTTGCGCCTGTCCACCTGGGAACTGCTCAAGCGCGTCGACGTTCCATACCGCGTGGTGATCAACGAAGGTATTGAACTGGCCAAGGTCTACGGTTCCACCGACGGCCACAAGTTCGTCAACGGTGTACTCGACAAGCTGGCCCCGCGTCTGCGTGAAGCTGAAGTCAAGGCGTTCAAGCGCTGAAACGCGCTTGATACCCAATGGGCGAGTTTGAGCTGATCCGCAATTTCTTCGCCGCCGCGCCTTGTGCGCAGGGCGGCGAAGGCGTTGCCCTCGGAATCGGCGATGACTGCGCCTTGCTGGCTATTCCCCCCGGGGAGCAGTTGGCGATTTCCACCGACACACTCGTGGCCGGTGTGCATTTTGCAGATCCTTGCGACCCGTTTCTGCTCGGTCAGCGCTCGCTGGCTGTGGCCGTCAGCGATCTGGCTGCCATGGGCGCCACCCCCGTTGCCTTTACCCTTGCCCTGACGTTGCCGACGGTGACTGCCGATTGGCTGGATGCCTATGCCCGTGGTTTGAACACCATGGCGCAGAGCTGCGGTGTGGCGCTGGTGGGTGGTGATACCTCCCGTGGGCCGTTGAGCCTGACCATGACCGTGTTCGGTCGTGTGCCGGCGGGCAAGGCGTTGACCCGCAGCGGCGCGCAGCCAGGCGACTTGCTGTGCGTTGGCGGTGACCTGGGCAACGCTGCCGGTGCCTTGCCGTTGGTGCTTGGTCAGCGAACGGCTGAAGCGGCCATCGCCGATCCGCTGCTGGCGCATTACTGGTCGCCGCAGCCGCAGCTTGGGCTGGGAATGGCGCTTCGCGGTAAAGCCACCTCGGCGCTGGACATCTCCGACGGCCTGCTCGCGGACTGCGGGCATATTGCCCTCGCGTCGAAGGTCGGCATTCAGATTGAACGGGACACGCTGCCATTGTCGAACGCTTTAGTCGCCTTTCTCGGTCAATCGGGTGCAGAAGTAGCGGCCCTGAGCGGCGGTGATGATTACGTACTGGCCTTTACCTTGCCCTCCTTCGAGTTAGCGCAATTGTTGAGCGACGGCTGGCCGATCCATGTGGTCGGGCGTGTTGTGACGGGGCAGGGCGTGGTGCTGCTGGACGCCGCTGGGCAAGACATCACCCCGCAAGCCCGGGGCTATCAACATTTTCGGGAGACACCGTGACAGATTATCCCAAACAGGTTCCGGCGGAATTCGTACCGCCGTCGGTCTGGCGCAATCCGTGGCATTTCCTGGCGTTCGGCTTCGGCTCGGGCACCCTGCCAAAAGCACCGGGCACCTGGGGTTCGTTAGTTGCGCTACCCTTTATCCCGTTGTGGCAGATGTTGCCCGACTGGGGCTACTGGCTGATGCTCGGCATCACCATGCTGTTCGGCTTCTGGCTGTGTGGCAAAGTGGCCGACGATTTGCGGGTGCACGACCACGAAGGCATCGTCTGGGACGAAATGGTCGGGATGTGGATCACCCTGTGGCTGGTGCCGGAAGGTTGGTATTGGTTGCTGGCTGGGTTTTTGATGTTCCGCTTCTTCGACATACTCAAGCCGTGGCCGATCCACTGGATCGACCGGCATGTGCATGGCGGCGTCGGGATCATGCTTGATGACGTATTGGCCGGGGTGTTTGCGTGGCTGGCGATGCAGGGGCTGGTATGGATTTTCGCCTGAAGGGCGAAACAGGGGGACTAAGGATGGCTCGACGCTGGTTGGCGGTGATGGTTTTCACGATGTTTTGCTCGCTCGCCCAGGCGGGTGACGGGGCGACGACGCCGTCGGTGATTCATCTGGCCAGCGAAGACTGGGAAGACTACACCGCCGCCGATGGCCACGGTCTGGGCTGGGACGTGTTGCGGGAAGTCTTCGAGCCAGCGGGGGTCAAACTGGACATCCGCAGCGAACCCTACGTCCGCTCCATGGGCCTGGCCCAGCGCGGCGAAGTCGACGCGTGTGTCGGCTCCTATCATGATGAGTCCAGCGATCTGCTCTATCCGCGCTGGAACTTCGATACCGATCACATCTACGCCCTAGGGCTGGCCAGCACCCCCGCACCGACCCCGGAAACCCTGGGCAACTATCGACTGGCCTGGGTCCGCGGCTACGACTATCAGGATTACCTGCCCAACGTACGCCGCTATAACGAAGTCATGCGGCGTACCGGGATTTTGTCGATGTTGACCCACAATCGCGCCGACTTTTACATCGACGCGTTGACCGAGGTCGACTACGTCATCAAGCGGGCCAAGGATCCGTCGCAGTTTCGTCGCACCCACATCGCGGAATTGCCGCTGTATCTGTGTTTTGCCAAGACGCCCAAGGCCCGAACACTGATGGCGCTGTTCGATCAGCGCATGGACGTGCTGGTGAAAAGCGGTCAGCTGAAACCGATCTTCGAGCGCTGGAAACAACCCTATCCATTCGACTCAAACTAAGCACGAACCCTGTAGCAGCTGGCGAAGCCTGCGTTCGGCGGCAGAGCCGTCGTGAAACCTGCCGACTCGGTCAGTTTGATACACCTCAGTGCCTGAATTTACGATGGCTGCGCCGCCGAACGCAGGCTTCGCCAGCTGCTACAGGGCGTGCGCAGACCGGGCCTCAGGCGCCTGAGATCCAACTTTTTGATCGTTATACCCCATAATTCAGCCTGAGCGTCTGTAGGAACGTGCTGTTACAATGCCGCGTCTGCGAATCTCCAGTACTTATTGATCAGGAGCACACCGGTGCCTGTCGTTTTTGTCGCCGCTTCCAAGCTGCCAACGCCTTTTGCGCAATTCACCATGCACGGCTTTCTCGATGAAGAAAACGGGCGCGAGCACGTTGTGCTGAGCCTGGGTGAGTTCGCCGACGGTGCCCCGGTACTCGGCCGGTTGCACTCCGAGTGCCTGACCGGCGATGCCTTGTTCAGCCAGCGTTGCGACTGCGGCTCGCAACTCGAGGCCGCCTTGCAGGCCATCGCTCGTGAAGGCCGTGGTGTGTTGCTCTACTTGCGTCAGGAAGGCCGTGGCATTGGTCTGCTGAACAAGATCCGCGCCTATGAATTGCAGGATGGCGGTGCCGACACCGTTGAAGCCAACGAGCGTCTGGGCTTTGCCGCTGATCAGCGTGACTATGCCATGTGCCTGCCGATGCTGGAGCACTTGGGCGTGAAGTCCCTGCGTTTGATGACCAACAACCCACGCAAGGTCAAAGCCTTGACCGACATGGGCATCGTGGTCGCCGAGCGCGTGCCGCTGCACACCGGCCACAACCCGCACAACAAACTCTACCTGGCCACCAAGGCCAGCAAGCTCGACCACATGATGGGCAACGAGCATCAGGGTGAGGCTGACCGCGCGTGACCCGAGGTCAGGTGCGGCGGCGACTGTCCGTCAACTGGTGGCAATACCTGGCGCTGGCCTTATTACCGCTGTTCGTGATCAACGGCGTGTTTGGCCAGAGCGAGGCGATCCTGCCGGTGCTGGCAATGCCGTTGTTCATCGCGGGTGTGGCTTCGATGTTTGTCAGCCTGAAATTCTTTGGCGGCTACAAGCACGCGTTGATCGCCACTCAAAAAGCCCTCGACACCCCTGAAGAACCTGCTGCCTGGATCGCCCTGGCGGCCAAGCGTCGCACCGCGTTCCTGGCTGCCGGCCTGCCGGCCTGGATCGGCGCGCTGGCGGTATTCGTCGGCCTCGAAGCGGTGCCGTTGATGTTGTTGGCGCTGTCGACCCTGGTGCTGTTCTACCTTTACCGTATTCCGCGTCAACTCGGCTGATGCGACCCGTCTGGCTGACGGTTATGCTGCTGGCCGTCAGTGGCCCGGCGGCTGCGGTCGAACGCGTTGTCAGCCTCGCGCCGTCCCTCTCTGAAATCGTTGTTGAGCTGGATTCAGCCGACCTGTTGGTGGGTGTGCTGGATGCCGGTGAGCGTCCTGCCAAACTCAAAGACCTTCCTTCCGTTGGCCGGTACGGTCAGCTGGACATGGAACAGCTGCTCAGTCTCAAGCCCGATCTGCTGTTGCTCTGGCCCGGCAGCGTTGGCCCGGCCCAGCGTGAACAACTCAAGCGGTTGAACATCCCGACCTACGTTGCCGCCCCCCACAACCTCGAACAACTCACGTCGCAGATTGAGGCGATTGCCTCGCAGCTCGGCCGTCCGGAGCGTGGCGTTTCATTGGCTGAAAAGTTGCGTCAGCGACTGGATTCGCTGCGCCAGCGTTATCGTCGGGATGAGCCATTGCGGGTGTTTTATCAGGTCTGGGATCGACCGCTGTACACCGTTGGCGGCGGGCAGATCATCAGCGATGCGCTTGAAGTGTGCGGGGCGCGCAATGTGTTTGCCGACCTGACACTGCCGGCGCCGCAGGTCAGTATTGAGGCGGTATTGCAGCGTAATCCAGAAGTGATTCTGGCCAGCGATCAGGCGCAACTCGATGCGTGGAAAACCTGGCCGCAAGTGGCGGCAGTGGCGCAGGGGCAATTGCTGTTGGTGGCGGATAAAGGGCTGGAACGGCCGAGTGGGCAGATGATCGAAGCGACGGCCAAGTTGTGCCAGCTGATCGCACCCGATCGCTGAGACCGCGATGGGGCCAGCCCAAACGCCGCTAATCTCAGGTCAGAGCTTCGGCGTCCAGGTCACCCCAAACATCCACGCCCGACCTTCCTCGCGATACCCATGCTGACTGCCATCATGGCTGTACAGCGCTCGGCTATAACCCTTGTCCAGCACGTTATCGACCTTAAGCTCAAGCTTGATCTCACGATTCAACGCCCAGCTGCTGCGCAACCCCAGCAGTGCATACCCGCCCAACGGCTGCTGATTGTTTTCATCGTCGTAGCTGCTGCTCACGGCCTGCCAACTGGCGCCGAGCCCCAAGCGTTCGAACTGCCGATCCAGATCCAGGCTCAAGGTCCGCCGTGCACGGCGAGCCAGGGTGTGACCACTGTCGCGATCCCGCGGGTCGATGATCGCCACGCCGAGGTTGCTCTGCCAGCCGAACAGTTCCTGTTTCAACGCCGCTTCGAACCCGTTGATCCGTGCCGAGGCCACGTTCTGCGGACGTGAGTTGCTGCCGAAAATAATCGCGTCTTCCAGGTCCGTACGGTACAGCGAAGCTTCCAGGCGAGCGGTGTCGGTCAGCTGACTGCGCCATTGCAGCTCGTAGCTTTTCGAGGTCTCGGGTTTCAGATCCGGATTACTGAAATCGGGGTAATACAGATCATTGAACGTCGGCGCGCGGAAACCTTCGCTGTAGGTCAGCAGCACATCGTTGTCCGGATTCAGCGGCAGGGTGAAGGTGCCGCTCCAGCTGTTCTGGCCGCCGAACTGCTGGTTCTGATCGCGGCGCAGACCCAGTTCGGTGGAGAAGCTATCCGACTGGTAGTGATGCTGAATGAACGCCGCACGGTTCCAGCGGCTGTCCTCGTCGAATGGCGTGCTGCTGTTGATTCGGTCCTCGTACCAGTCGCCGCCGAGGATCAGGCTGTTGCGCTCGTCGAGGGTCAGGTCGTTCTGCCAGTTCACCGAATCACGGTACGTGTTGAACACGCTGCGTTCGTCACTGAGCTTGTCTAAAGTCCTCTCGCGGTTTTCGCTGTGGCCGAACTCGACGCGGGTTTTCCACCGGTCGTTGATACGCGCATCGACGTAACTGCTGATGCTGCTGACCGCGAAGTCGCTGTAGGGCTGCTGCTGGACTGACTCGAACGTGTCCATGTCGAAGCGGCCGAACGGATTGTCGAACTCACTTTTGCCACGGTTATCCAGCAGGTTGGCGCCGATTTCGATGTCATCGGTGAGGGCGTGACTCAGGCTCAAACTCACCGATTTGTTGCGGTAGTCGTCATGATCGCCGTCGCTGGGATACGACTCGCGAGTGCGATTGATTCCGGCGGTTTCATCGAGGCTGGCGCCGAGATTGAATCGGGTCTGATCGTCACCGCCGGACAACCCGAGGCTGCGTTCCCAGGTCCGGTTGCTGCCGAAACCTGCGTGCATTCGCGGTTGCAAACCGGGTTCGCCGCCATGGCGGGTGAAGATCTGAATCACCCCACCTATCGCGTCGCTGCCATAAATCACCGAGCGTGAGCCGCGCAGCACTTCCACGCGCTCAACCTGTTCGATGTTGATGTGCTGCAGGTTGCTGTCACCGGAGGTGGAATTGCCGATGCGCTGGCCGTCGACCAGCACCAGACTCTGGGCTGATTTGGTGCCGCGAATGTAAATCCCCGGCAGACTGCCGCGCCCACCGGTTTGCCCGACTTGCACGCCGGGTACACGGCGCAGCAAGTCAGTGACGCTGCTCGGTTGCAGGCGATCAATGTCTTCGCGGGTGAACACGGTGTTGGCAGCGCTGCTGTCATTGCGCGCTTCGACCTGACGGTTGGCGCTGATCAGCACGTCGGGAAGCTTCAGGGCCTGATCGCGTTCGAAGGTGTCGGCCAGGAGCGGGCCAGACGGCAGAAGGGTCAGCGTCAGGGCGAGGGGAGAGAGTTTCATCGGTCATCCGTGGCGGGGGTGAAGCACGGCGCACGGGCGTGCGCCGTTTTCTTCAGGTATTGAGCAGTTGCAGGCGCTGACGAATCGAAGCCTCGATCCCAGCCTCATCCAGCCCACACTCAGCCAGCATTTGCGCAGGCTTGGCGTGCTCGACATAACTGTCCGGCAAGCCCAAATGGAGCATCGACTTGAGAATGTTTTCGCGGGCGAGAAACTCGCTGACGGCGCCACCGGCACCGCCCATGATCGCGTTCTCTTCGATCGTCACCAGCAGCTCATGGCTACCGGAGATTTCGCGAACCAGTGCTTCATCGAGCGGTTTGACGAACCGCATGTCGACCACGGTTGCATCCAGCGTTTCGGCGACTTTCAGCGCCTCGGCCAGTTGCACGCCGAACACCAGCAGGGCGACTTTGCGGCCCTGACGACGAACCACGCCTTTGCCGATTTCGATTGGTTCGAGGTTTTTTTCGATCGTCGCATTCGGACCATTGCCGCGCGGATAACGCACGGCCGCCGGGCCGTTGAACAGGTGACCGGTGGTGAGCATTTTGCGCAATTCGTTTTCGTCACTCGGGGTCATCACCAACATGCCGGGGATGCAGCGCAGGAACGACAGGTCGAAGCTGCCCGCGTGCGTCGGGCCGTCTTCACCCACTAAACCTGCGCGGTCGATGGCGAACAACACGTCGAGGTTTTGCACCGCGACGTCATGAATCAGTTGATCGTAACCGCGCTGCAGGAACGTCGAGTAGATCGCCACCACCGGTTTCGCGCCTTCGCACGCCATGCCGGCGGCGAAGGTCACGGCGTGTTGCTCGGCAATCGCCACGTCGAAGTAGCGCAGCGGGAAGCGCTCGCTGAAAGCCACCAGATCGGAGCCTTCTTTCATCGCTGGAGTGATCCCGACAAGACGCGGATCGGACGCGGCCATGTCACACAACCATTCGCCGAACACACCGGAATACTTCGGCCCGCCGGCCTTTTTCGGCGCAGCGGCCGGCGCGTCCAGGGGTTCGAGTTTGGTGATGGCGTGGTAACCGATCGGGTCGACTTCCGCCGGAGCGAAGCCTTTGCCTTTCTTGGTGACGACGTGCAGGAATTGCGGGCCTTTCAGATCGCGCATGTTGCGCAGGGTGGCGATCAGGGTCGGCAGGTCGTGGCCATCGATCGGGCCGATGTAGTTCCAGCCCAGCTCTTCGAACAGCGTGCCGGGAACCAGCATGCCTTTTGCGTATTCTTCGGTGCGACGGGCGATTTCCCAGGCGCCGGGCAGGCGCGACAGGACCTTTTTGCTGCCTTCACGCATGCTCGCGTAAGTGCGGCTGGAAAGGATTTTCGCCAGATAATTCGACAGCCCGCCAACGTTGCGCGAGATCGACATGTCGTTGTCGTTGAGGATCACCAGCATGTTGGCGTTCACTTCCGGCGCATGGTTCAGCGCCTCGAAGGCCATGCCGGCGGTCAGAGCACCGTCGCCGATCACGGCGATCGCCTTGCGATCGCTGTTCTGCAGGCGGGCGGCAATGGCCATGCCCAGCGCTGCGCTGATCGAGGTGCTGGAGTGGCCGACGCCAAAGGTGTCGTACTCACTCTCGGAGCGACGCGGGAACGCCGCGACGCCGTCCTTCTGGCGCAGGGTGCCCATGCGCTCGCGACGGCCGGTGAGGATTTTGTGCGGATAGGCCTGATGACCCACGTCCCACACCAGCCGGTCGTCCGGGGTGTCGAAGACGTAATGCAACGCGATGGTCAGCTCGATGACGCCCAGGCCGGCACCGAAATGCCCGCCGGTCTGACCGACCGTGTAGAGCAATTCCAGGCGCAACTCATCGGCCAGGGTTTCCAGCTCGGCTTCGCCTAACCGGCGCAGGCCGTCCGGCGTGTTGGCACGGTCGAGCAGGGGCGTGGTCGGGCGCTTGCGGGGAATCTCATGAAACGTCGTGGGCATCAGGCGAATCGTTATAGGTATAAAAGATGCGGCAGTTTACCTGATGCATCGCCCCCTGCCCACGCGTTGGTCTTTTTTGGCAGATACGCCGTCAGCTGCGGCGTTCGACGATATAACGGGCCAGATCGCGCAATGGCTCGGCTGCCGCGTCAAACGGTCGCAGCGCGTGCAGGGCCTGATCGCGCAGTTCCAGGGCGTAGGCCTTGGCGGCGTCGAGACCGAGCAGGGCCGGGTAGGTTGGCTTGTCGCGTGCGATGTCCGCGCCCTGGCGTTTGCCGAGGGTTTCGGTATCGCTTTCGACGTCGAGAATGTCGTCCTGGACCTGGAATGCCAGACCGATGGCCTGAGCATAAGTCTGCAAAGATTTCAGTTCGTCTTTCTCGGCACGGCCACTGGCCAGAGCGCCAAGCTTGACGCTGACCTCGATGAGCGCGCCGGTCTTGTGCCGGTGCATGGTTTCGAGAGCTCTTTGATCGAGTTTCAGACCGACCGAGCCGAGGTCGATGGCTTGACCGCCAACCATACCGGCCGGGCCAGCTGCTAACGCCAGCGCGCTGACCATCTGCAGGCGGATTTCAGCGTCCGACGTGCTCAGGCGCGGGTCGAGCAGGGCGCTGAACGCCAGGCTCTGCAAGCCGTCACCGGCCAAAATCGCGCAGGCTTCATCGAATTTCTTGTGGGTGGTCGGCTGGCCGCGACGCAGATCATCGTCGTCCATGGCCGGCAAATCGTCATGCACCAGGGAATAAGCGTGAATCAGCTCCACCGCGCAAGCAGCCCCATTGGCTTGCTCAGCCTTGCCGCCCAGCGCTTCGCAGGCGGCGTAGGCCAGCAGCGGGCGGACACGTTTGCCGCCATTCATCACGCTGTAGCGCATGGCTTCGTACAGACGTGCCAGCTCAGGGCTCGGCGCGTTGAACAGGGTTTCCAGTGCAGCGTTGACGCGGGCCTGGCTGGTCGCCGAATACGCTGCAATCATTCTGGCTGATCCGCGTCGAAGGGTTCCTCGGCCAGCTCGCCGTCACGCTCGAGCAGCACTTGAACCTTTTGCTCGGCCTGGGCCAGCGCTGCCTGGCAATCGCGTGTCAGACCGATGCCTTGCTCGAAAGCCGTCAGCGAATCTTCCAGCGACAATTCGCCGTTCTCCAGACGCTCTACCAGCGTTTGCAGGTCAGCGAGCGATTGTTCGAAATCCAGTGCAGCTTTTTTGCGGGCCATGGCGGCTATTTCCGGTTGACGTTAAACCGGCGCGACACTAGCAGACATGGGGGGTATGGGCAAATGAGCTGGGCGTTTTGGCCACTGGTTTCAGCAGCAACACACTCTATGTAGCAGCCTGCGTCCGGCTGCGCAGCAGTCGTAAAAACCAGTACCCGCGTTACATCAGACATACCGTGCACGCAGGATTGACGACTGCTGCGCAGCCGGACGCAGGCTTCGCCAGCTGCTACAGATCACCTTTTGGTTTATTTAAAGGGTTGAGTCATTTGGATAATTGATCTGGTACCGAGTACTGCGCCCACCACCTGGCAGGCGTTCCAGGCAGCCCTTCTCCAACAGTTCGGCCAGATGACGGGTCGCGGTGGCTTTCGACACTTTGGCGACTGCCTGATATTGAGCCGCGCTGATGCCCGCCTCGAAACCTCGTTCCCCGCCATCGAGCAAGCGGTTGAGGACCTTTATCTGTTCGGCCGACAACCCGGACTCCCGGTGCGCCTGCCAAAAACGCGCTTTGCCCAGCACGCTTTCGATCCGGGCCATGGCTTGTTGCAAGCTGCGCAGCAAGGTTTGCAGAAACCATTCGAGCCACTCGGTGATATCCAGTGTGGCTTTCTGGCAGGTTTCGAGCACTCGATAATAACCGGACCGGTCTTCGAGAATGCTCGCCGACATGGCATAGAAGCGGATGGCTTGAGCTTCGCCCTGAGCCAATGCCAGATCGGTGATCGTGCGCGTCAGGCGCCCGTTGCCATCGTCGAAAGGGTGCAGAGTGACAAACCAGAAGTGCGCGATGCCGGCCCGCAGCAATGGATCGAGCCCCGCCTGATTTCGGCTGGCGGTAAACCAGGTGAGGAAGGTGTCGAGCTGTCGCTCAAGGCCCTGACGAGGCGGGGCTTCGAAGTGAACGGTTGGCCTGTCGAGGCGGCCGGACACCACTTGCATCGGATCATCGCCGCGTAACGCGCCGACACGGATCAGCCGGGCAGCGAGATCGGTGTCCTGCTCGGGAAACAGCCATTCGTGCCAATCGAGCAGACGCTCCAGTGTCAGCGGATCAGCGAAATGCTGGGTGGCGTCGAGCATCAATTGCGCCAACCCTTCACTGCGCTGGCTGACATTATTGCCATCGACCAGCTCCAGACCCAGCCGTCGCGCCAATGACGAGCGAACCGAACCTACATTCAGCTGCTCACCCTCAATGGCGGATGAGGTCACGATGTTCTGCAACAGCGCATCCAGTTCGCTTTGAGCGCTCAGCGAACTGCCCACTGAGCTCGCCATGCCCATCAGTCGCCCTTGTGCTTGGACACACTCGCGCAAAAACGGCCCCAACCGCTCTGCTTGCCAGTTAAAATTCGGCCAATCGGGCTGCTGCCAGATCCAGTGAGGTGCCATGAACTCGGTGCTCTTGGAGTGGGTGAGCCGAATAGAAACGTTATTCGGCTCATGTGGTGAGCCGAATATGACGCCTATTCGGCTCACCGTCCAGCCACGAGCGTGATTCCTGCCGCAAATTCAGATGTCTGCGATTGTTTAAAAACCGCCGAATGGCTAATCTTCGCGCCTTCGACGACCCGATAGTCATGGGTCTTTCTGACGAAACGCAGTTTTTGGATCTGTAACGCGCCGAGGATCGGGCGCAAGGTTTCGTTATGCATGGCAGGAGGCGTCACATGCGTTGTGTTCTTACGTTGCTGATCACGCTTGTCTGCGCGACCGCGGCCTGGGCCGAGCCTTCGGCCGAGCTGTCGGAACCGGTGGGTGGCTGGCGTTATTCCGGCCTGCTGGACCGCAGTGAAAATCCTCAAGTCGCCTATCCCACGCCACCCATTGATCGGGGTGTGCAGCGCAATCGCACAATGATCCAAGGCCAGCTCAAGGCCATCGGCACTCAGCGTGGACCGCACAGCCTGGCGGTTAACGGCAATCCTCTTAATCTGTACACCGACGACCAAGGGCGTTTCGCCCGGCCGTATGCGTTCGGTGCCGGTTCCAACAGCGTCGAAGTTCGCAGCGCTGAGGGCAAATCGCTCAAGCGCGTCCAATTTTATGAAGCCAACAACCTGCGCACCCCGGCGCGGATTCGCGTGGTGCTGGGTTGGGACGACCCGAAAGCCGAACTCGATCTGCACATCATCACCCCCGACGGCCAGCATGCATTCTGGGCCCGCCCGGCGATGAGCAACGGCGGCGGCCTGGATCCGGACGGCGTCGATGGCCCCGGCCCGGAAATGTTCACCATGACCGCGCCGATGCATGGCACCTATCTGGTTTACGTGAACTATTGGGGTAACTTCGGCAGTGGCGGCTATAACTTCGATGAGACCAGCAACCAGAACGAGGTGATCACCTCGCAGATCAACCTGGTGCTCAACGAAAACACCGTCGACGAAAAACGCGAAACCTTCATCGTGCCCCTGCGGGCCATCGGTGACCTGCTGCTGGTCAAGACTTTCAACTATTAAGCATCCCGCACCACGGATGACATCGGGTTTTGTGAACATGAGCGATAACACTGTTTCTCCGGCCGCTGACGCACCGGCTGCCAAACCTTCCCGGCGCTGGCCAGCCGTTCTGATCGGGCTGTGCCTGGTGGCCGGCGTTGCGGCCGGGTTGGGCTGGTTCATGCACAAACCCAAGGCGCCGCCGGCGGAATTGGCCAGCGACAAACTGGGCATGAGCCGGCCGGACGGTCTGCTCGAAACCCACTCCTTGAGCCGGTTGCCCAAGGATTTGCTGGCGGTGCCGTTCCTCAAGGAAACCCTGACTGAAGATTTCGTCTTCTATTACGAAACGCATGCGGATCGTCTCGGTTTGATCGGCAGTCTGCGACGGATCACTTACGAACACGATTTGAAGCTGCAGGACAGCCTGATCGAGCAGCTCTTCGATCAACCGGCGGACGTGGCGCTGTGGCGTGGGGCGGATGGTCGCTTGAAAGACTTTTTGTTGGTGATGGATCGCGGTGGTCTGGCCAAGGTGCTGGAGCCGCTGGCGAAAGTGGCGCTGGATGATTCGCAGCTGAGCAAAATCGGTGATGTGAAAGTGGGTGCCGACGATGTGGCGCTCTATCAACTGAGCTACAACGCCAGCAAAGCGCTGCTGTTCGCTTCCCATGGCGACAAACTGGTGGTGCTGTCCAACCCGACCAAACTCTACGATCCGCAAAGCGGCTCACCGGAAGAACCGGGCAGCGTCTCGACCAAGGCCATCGCGGCGTTGCTCAATGGCGACAAACTGTTCCCTGAAGCCTTCGGCCTGCAACCCCGCGCGCCCGAGGTGAAACAGCGCCTCTCGGTGAATGCCAGCGTCCTGGCCATGGGGTACCAGCGTTTCATCCCGAACTTCGCCGGCCTGCGCTTCGACATGGACGACAAGGGCTGGCACAGCTTCCTCGCCCTGGACGAACTGGACAACCAGCCGGACTTCGATTTCAAACCGATCTGGCAAGCCATGCCGATGGGCGCCAGCGCCTGCGTAGCGTTGCCGCTCGCCGCCGAACAACAGAAGCCGTTGCTGGTGAAACTCGGTGCCGAAGAGTCGGTGGCCCAGGCCCTGACCGAACACATGGCCGGTGCCGCCGGCCTGTGTTGGTACGCCGATTCGCGGTTGTACACGCCGTTGCTGGTGGCCAGCCTGAACGATGATGACAGCGCAAAACTCGACGGTGATCTGGGCAATTTGTTCGGCTCGATGGTCGGCGCCTTTGAGGCCAACGTCGAAGAGCATGCCTTCCCGGTGGTCGAGAAACAGGAAGGTGAAACCCATCAGTGGCAACGTCAGGTCAGCTCCAACTTCGGCCCTTACAAGGCCAAAGACGCCGAGCAACCGGACGCGATCACCGGCAAGGCGTTCATGAAAGTGAGCCTGGCGCGCCACGGCTCGACGCTGCTGTTCTCCCTCGACGACACGCTGGTGGACAAAGCCCTCGGCACCCTCGACAAACGCTTCCCGCCGATGGCCGACGTGGTGCCAAAAGACCTGCTGATGCCGGTCTACTTCGGCCCTGATTCCATGGCGCAGCTGATGCAACAGGAAACCCTCGACAGCCTGCCGCAAGACATGGAACCGGTGTTCTACAACGCGGCGCAAACCTACCTGATCCCCAAACTGCGCAAGCTCGGCGGTTACGGCAAGTACGCACTGACGCTTCCGGAAGGCAGCGAACCCGATGGCCACTGGCAATGGCTGCCGCTGGAATGGAAAGCCCTGTGACCGCACTTATCCGAGGCCTTGGTCTGCTGGCGATGTTGCTGGGCACTCGGGCATTTGCCACTGAGGCGCCGCCACTGGACGTGCAGCAATCCCAGGTGTTCCGTGCCTGGTTCGTGCGCATCGCTCAGGAACAACTGACCCAAGGCCCGAGCCCGCGCTGGTATCAGCAGGACTGCGCCGGCCTGGTCCGTTTTGCCGCCAACGAAGCGCTGAAAGTCCATGACGATAAATGGCTGCGCAGCAATGGCCTGTCCAATCGCTACTTGCCGCCGGAGCTGCAACTGAGCGAGGCCCAACGCGCTCTCGCTCAGCAATGGCAGCAGGGCGGCGGCAAGGTCGGGCCCTACGTCAACGCAATCAAACTGATTCAGTTCAACAGCCATTTGGTCGGCCGCGATTTAGCGCAAGCCCGGCCCGGCGACCTGATGTTTTTCGATCAGGGCGACGACCAGCACCTGATGATCTGGATGGGCCGCTACATCGCCTATCACACCGGCACCGCCACCCCGACTGACAACGGCATGCGCTCCGCAAGCCTGCAGCAACTCATGACATGGAAGGACACCCGATGGATCCCCGACGCAGCCAACCCCAACTTCATCGGCGTCTATCGACTGAACTTTCTCTCCCAATGATCGGTGCCCGCATGCTGCGTTTTCTGCCTCTGCTGTTGGTATTAGTGCTGCCTTTTTCGGCGGTCAACGCCGAAGACACTGTCGAGCCGAGCGGTTACACACCGGTTGCCGGTGAAAGCTTTTTCCTGCTGGCCGACAGCAGTTTTGCCGCCGACGAACAGGCGATGGTTCGCCTCGAAGCACCGGGTCGCGACTACCGGCGGTTCCGCATGGAGCCTTACGGCGGCGCCGACATTCGCGTGTACCGCATCGACAAGCCGCTGGATTTTCTCAAGCGCCAGAAGAACCTGCACCGGGTGGTCAGCGACGGCCAGTTCAAGGGAGAAGGCCTGTCGAACACGCTCGCGTATTTGTGGGACAACTGGTACCGCAAATCCCGTCGGGTGATGCAGCGGGCGTTCTCCTACGAATCGCGTAAACAAGTCACCGAGGAAGTGCCGGAACTGAAGATGGGCACCGCCATCGCCGCGCCAACGCCCTACGACGCTCAGCCGCAATTCGCGCTGATTCCGGGCTTGCCGGTGGTCAGCCAATTCCGTTATCCGCTGTGGCAAGCCAAACCGATCCAGCCGCCTGAGGGCGTTAACCTGGCCGGTTCTTCCAGCGAGTTCGTCAGCGTTGCACCGGGCAACGTGTATATCCCGTTGGGCAATCTGAAGCCGGGTCTGTATCTGGTGGAAGCGCTGATTGGTAAATACCGTGCGACCACCATGGTCTTCGTCTCCAACACCGTGGCCGTGAGCAAAATTGCCGGTGATGAATTGCTGGTGTGGGCGGCGCGCAAACACGAAGGCAGTTCGGTGCCGAAGGTCAACGTTCTATGGACCGATGGGCTGGGCGTGATGAGCAGTGGCTCCACCGATGCCGATGGCTTACTGCGTCTGAAGCACGTCAGCCCGGAGCGTTCTTTCGTGATCGGCGAGGACGAAGAGGGCGGGGTGTTTGTCTCCGAAAACTTCTATTACGACAGCGAAATCTACGACACCAAACTCTATGCCTTCACCGACCGGCCGCTGTATCGGCCGGGGGATTGGGTGTCGCTGAAAATTGTCGGTCGCGAGTTCAAGAATGCCCGCGACTCTGTGCTGCCGACGGCAGCTGACGTGAATGTCACAGTGCTCGATGCCACCGGCACTGCGCTGCAATCGCTGGCGCTGAAACTCGATTCCAAGGCGGGTACTCAAGGCCGGTTCCAGTTACCGGACAACGCCGTGGCCGGCGGTTATGAGCTGCGTTTCAGCTACAAGGATCAGGCCTACAGCAGCGCCTTCCGCGTCGCCGAATACATCAAGCCGCACTTCGAAATTTCCCTGAACCTGGCCAAGCAGGATTACCGCACCGGCGAGCCGGTGAAAGGCAACCTGGTGCTGCTGTACCCGGACGGAAAGCCGGTGGCCGATGCCAAGTTGACCCTGAGCCTGCGCGCCCAGCAACTGTCGATGGTCGACAACGAACTGCAATACCTCGGGCAATTCCCGGTTGAGTTGACCAGCACCGAACTGACCACCGATTCCAAGGGCAACGCGACGCTCGATCTGCCGGCTGCCGAGAAGCCAAGTCGCTACATGCTCACCGTGTTTGCCAGCGATGGTGCGGCGTATCGGGTCAAGACCACTAAGGAAATTCTCATCGACCGGGGTGCCGCGAGTTTCCGCTTGAGCGCACCTCAACGCTTCAGTGCGGTGGGCGACAAGGTTGCGTTCAGTTACTTGAATGAAGGCGGCAGCGAGCAAAGCAAAGCGGTCACTCCGAGCAGCTACAGCTGGGTAAGACTGGAAGATCAGTCCGCTGGCGAAGGCAAACTCGCCGCGAGCGATAAAGGCTTCACCGTGGCCTTCGACCGTCCGGGCACCTACAACCTGACGTTGAAGGATGACCATGGCCGCGTGGTGGGTGCCACCGGTCATTCGGTCACTGGTGATGGCGTCAAAGCCGTGCCCGGCACTGTGGAAATCGTGCTCGACAAACCCGAGTATAAGGCCGGCGACGAGGCCCTCGCATTGATCACCTTCCCTGAGCCGATCAGCGATGCATTGCTGTCGCTCGAGCGCGACAAGGTCGAGGCCACAGCGCTGCTGTCCAAGGGCGGCGACTGGCTGCAGATGGAAAAACTCAGCGAGACCCAATACCGCGCGCGGATCCCGGTGAAAGATAATTTCGCGCCGAACCTGACCTTCTCGGTGCTTTACACCAAGGGTGGTCAGTACAGCTTCCAGAACGCCGGCATCAAGGTGATCGCGCCGCAGATCGACGTGGCCATCGCCACCGATAAAGAGTCGTATCAGCCGGGCGATACCGTGTCGGTTGACTTGACCACCGAGTTCGCTGGCAAGCCGATCCCGGCGCACCTGACGGTCAGCGTGGTGGACGAAATGGTCTACGCGCTGCAACCGGAAGTCGCGCCGACCATCGACCAGTTTTTCTACCACCCGCGCCGCAACAACGTGCGCACCAGCGCCAGTCTGTCGTTCATCAGCTACGACGTGGCATTGCCGGGCAGCCCGGGTGCACCGGGCAAAGCCAACCGCAGCGAACGAGGCGTGAAAGTGCTGGAGCGGCCGCGTCGTGAAGACGTCGATACCGCTGCGTGGCAGCCGGAACTGGTGACCGACGCCAATGGCAAAACCCGTTTCACTTTCAAGATGCCGGACTCGCTGACCCGCTGGCGCATCACCGCCCGGGCCATCGCCGATGACGGTCAGGTCGGGCAGAAGAAGCAGTTCGTACGCTCGGAAAAACCGCTGTACCTGAAGTGGAGCGGGCCAACCAAATTCCGCAACGGCGACAGACCTGATCTGGGTGTGTTTGCTTTCAGCCAAGCGGAAAAACCGGTCAAGGCTGAGCTGGTGATTCATTACGCTGGCGCCGAACAGCGTGTGCCGGTGACGTTGAACAACGGCATCAACTACATCGCGCTGCCGGCGTTCGCGTTGGCCAGTGGCGAGTGGACGGCTGAGCTGATGCAGGACGGCCAAACCGCCGATGCGCTGGCCGTGCGCCTGACCACCACCGGTGAAGGCTGGCAGGTCACGCAAAGCCAAAGCCTGGACGTGGTCAGTGGTGACACGCCGCTGACCCTGCCGACGGACGCCAGCGATATTCGTCTGCGTCTGGATGACAGTCCGCAAGCGCTGTTCCGTTCCGCCCTCGATGATTTGCTGAGTTATCCGTACGGCGGTGTTGAACAAACCGCTAGCCGCTTGCTGCCGTTAAGCATCGCTTATCCGACCTTGGCGTCGAATCCGCAGATTCGCGACCGCTTGCGCCTGATCATGCAAAACAGCCGTCTGCGCCTGGTGCAAATGGCCGGGCCTTCGGCGAGTTTCACTTGGTGGGGCATGGAAGGTGAACCGGATGCATTCCTCACTGCTTACGCTTACTACGCCGACTGGCACGCCAGTAAAGCGTTGGAGTTGAGCCTGCCGCCGGGGCATTGGCAACGGGTGCTGGAGGTTTATTCGAAACAGGCCAATAACACGCCGCTGCTGCAGAGAGCGCTGATTCTATCGTTCGCCAAACAGATGCAATTGCCGGTGAACACCTTGCTCAGCGGGTTGATGGATGACCTGTCGAAAGCGGGTGAGGGTAATGCGGCGAACCTGATGGACGATGGCGAAGACAGCATCGTCATGAGCGATCCGGATTCGGCGTTGGGTCTGGCGGCGGCGCGTGTGTTGACGGCCTCTTTGGCGAAGCAATCGAAGGTGATTCTGCCGGACGCATTCAATCGTCAACTGGCGGATGCGCAACAGCGTTTGGCCGTCAGCTCTCAGCCGTTTGCCGAAGCGTTAAATCTGTCGCTGCAAGCCTTCGATCAGGCTCACGCGCAAGCGTTGTTGCAACGTCTGCTGCCACAGCAATCGACCCTGGAACGCGCGTTGGCGCTGACCTGGTTGCAGCGCAGTATCGAGCAGGCTTCGCCCACCATCGCATTGACACCGGGTGAAGGCTGGAAAAAAGAACACGGTGATACTGGCGAGATGTATTGGACTTGGCAGGGTTCTTCGGCCGTGCCAGCAGTGCTGTCGCTGACCGGTGTGCAAGAGCGTCCGTTGCGAGCGGCATTGAGCTTCCATACCCGGCAATCACCGGTAGATCCGATGGCCGTGATCATCACCCGTCGCCTGTCGCGCCTGGTGCCGGGCGACGAAGCCTTCACCTTCAAACTGGAAGCGGTCGGTACCAAACCGTTGTCCAGCGACAGCCTGTACCTGGATGAAGTGATCATCACCAGTAAAGCCGCCAAACCGCTGCGCTACGGCATGCTCGAAGTGCCGCTGCCACCGGGTGCCGATGTCGAGCGCACCACGTGGGGCATCAAGCTGATGGGCAAGGCTGGCACCGAGCCGTCCGCATTGGAGAAAGCGCGTTTCGAGCCGGGGCAAATGGCTTACGCGATTCCGGTGGATGCCTTGAGCGGCGAATTGCGTCTGCGTCATCTGGTGCGCTTCTCGCAGAAGGGCCAGTTCAACTTGCCGCCGGTGCGCTTCACTCAGGTCTACGCGCCACAGCATCAGGCTCAGGAACAGAAAGCGGCCCTCGGTCAGGTCACGGTCAACTGACATGACCCGACCTCTGGTCTGGTGGCTGCTGTGTTTGATCCCTGTGCTGGCAACCGCGCAGGACGAACCGCTGCGGCTGGCTTTTAAAGGTGAGTTGCTTTCTTTGAGTCGAACTCAGGTGATCGCGCGCGAGCCGTTGCCTGCTGATTTGCAGACGCCTTTGGGCAGTGTGTGGAAGTTGTTTGTGTACGGCTGGCTGGTGGATACCGACGCTCATGAATCGCCTTACGAGTGTCGCGGTCAGTCGAAAGAGGAAGTCTATTGCTGCACCGCAGGCGGCAAGATTGGTCGCGATCAGGCGTTGGTGAAGTCGTGTGGTTTGTACTTTGAACCGCAGCGGTTGGGCATTGCTGGCGCTGACTGGCGCAGGTATTGGCAGGCGCGACAGGCCCCGGAGTGGTTGCTGGATTTGCCGTCGTTGCAACCTGCCACCCGGGTTTCGGTGACTGAGTTGCTACGAATGTTAGCCGTGATGCCGGCGCAGGATCAGGCGCGGCGTGTGTTGCTGGATGTGGTGTTGAATGCGGCTGACGGCAATGTCGTGGGCGATCTGGGTGGCCGATTGCGGGTGAAAACCTGGAGCTGGTTGGGAGATCAGGATCCGTCGTCGCGTCAGGGCGGGTTCGCCGGGTGGATGGCGGACGGCACGCCGATCTGGGCGGGCGGACGGGGGACCAGTCAGATGGTTCTTCGCAACTACGGTGAAGCGTTGTCTTCTGTGCTGCCTGTTGAAGGGCCAGCAGACGTGGGACGTTGCGTCGAAGTCGGCCTGTTTTCCCGTTATCCGATCGGGCGTGTTCTGGCCGGGGATCGCGTTGTTGCTTCCGGGCCTTTGCAAGGCGATTATCGCGTCGAATTCACCAACGGCAATCAACTGGATATTCACAGCGACGGCGAATTGTTTTTACTCAAAGACAAGCTCGTCGCCCGCCTGGACCGCGAAGAATACGTCGCTCGCGTCCTCCAGCGCGAAGCCAAGCCCGAACCCGCCGAAGCCGCCAAAGCCCTGGCCGTCGCCATCCGCACCTACCTGCTGCAAAACGCCACCCGCCACGGCGACTGTCTGAGCATCGACGACAGCAGCAACCGCCAGCGCGTCGCCCCACGCCCGGCCACGGCCGAATCGCGCAACATCGCCGCCTGGACCAGCGACCTAGTCCTCGCCGGCAGCACCGTCACCTACCACTCCGACCAACCCGGCCCGGACAAACTCTCCTGGCAGCAAGCCGTCGAACAAGCCAACGCCGGCCAACGCTACGACGCCATCCTGCTCCACGCCTACCCGCGCGCCAGCCTCAGCCGCTGGGACAACCCCGTCGCCTCCTGCGAAGCACTGCCCGCCGCGCAAGACTGGCTGCTGAACCAACGCCGCGGCTGGCGTCCGCGGTTGGAAAACGAGGTTGGCTACAACGAAGTCAGCACCTTCGCCGTTTGCCGCCTGGCCTTCGGTCGCCCCTACGTCGACCGCGAACGCCAACGCATCTACGTGCGCGGCGTGCTGTCATTGCAAGACCGCCTCGACCTGACCCACGAATACCTGCACCTGGCCTTCGAAGCACACCCCAACGGCCAGGATGAAACCTACATCGAAGGGCTCGCCCGCCACCTCTTGCTGGAATAGGCCATGAAACTCCGTTATCCACAGGTCTTCCTGTTCCTTTGTTCTTTTTGCGTACTGCCGACAGTTCTTGCGGCTGAGAGCGCCGTGAAACTCGATACGCCCGTTGGCGGCTGGCGCACCGGCGCACCTGAGGGTGAAGGCGAAAGCTTCCGTCAGACCGTTAACTACCCAGCCTCCTCGGTGAACACACCGGTGGGCCAAGCCAATACCGCTCGCATCACTGGGCAGATCAAAGCCACGCCCAAGTCCGGTGAGCCGGGCCGTTTGATCGTCAACGGCGTCAGCATGCCGCTGAAGATCGATGCTGCCGGCCGCTTTGATCGGCCGTTCTCGTTTCCCAATGGCAGCAATAGCGTTGAAGTCCGCAGCCCCGATGGTCAACAACGGCATCGCACGCAGTTCCTTAACGCCAGCGGCGGGGCGACTCCGGCGAAGTTGCGGGTGCTGCTGGCTTGGGACAGTGATGGCACCGACCTCGACTTGCACCTCATCACACCCGACGGCGCCCACATCTGGTACGGCGATCGTGTTGTGCCCAATGGTGCTGCGCTCGATGTTGATGTGACGACGGGCTACGGCCCGGAAATCTTCGCCATGCCCGCGCCGATCAAGGGGCAGTATCTGGTTTATGTGAACTACTTCGGGGGCGGGTATCGCAGTGACGAGGAGGGGCAGGAGGATGCGGTTCAGCCGCTGACCACGGCGCAGGTGACGGTGATAACGGAGGAGGGGACGCCGAACGAGAAGATGGAGACGTTCCTGGTGCCGATGCGGGCGGTGGGGGAGTTGACGTTGGTTAAGGGGTTTAGTTATCCGTGATGAAATAATTGTCCAACGGGCTGTTGGACAATTATTCGGGGACAATTGAAGTTAACAGGCAGACATTTCAGGCCTGAAACTACTGGATGTCAGGCGTTTGAGTGCGATATCAAGCGCCGGATCGTCGAACAGCCTGCTCTTGCGAGCTGCAGCACCGGCTCCTCCATCCCAATGCTTCAACGCTTCGCGCACGGCAGGAACAGTCGGGGATACCTTTTCCTGACTCAGCAACCAATCGACAGTCGCCAACAGTTCCATACCGAAGGGGGACTCAAAGCCGTCGATTAACTCGGCGGTGCGCTCCAGGGCCTGGGAATACTCCTTGGCCTCTGTTTTTAGATAGGTTTGCAGAAAAGCTTTGCGCTCTTGGTCAAACCAGATCACGTCACTGATACCCGCATCACTGATGCGCTTGTCGCAATGCAGGTAACTGCCATCCAGGTTATTGAGCAGATGCTCCAACCGATTGGCATAAGGCCCGTACTTATGAGCAACAAACTTAAGATTCAGCGGGTTTTCGGTGTTCGGTAGCTTCTCGATAGCGCGCTCAAGGAACCAGGCTAGCTTCTGAATCTCTAGCAGGCTGCATTCCATACCCAATACCCAGTAGCGCCGAACCAGTTCGGCAATGAGTGCGCGAGCGGGCGTAAGCTTTTCCACGCCGCTACGTTTGGCGACATTTAGATACTGGTTGGATGGCTCGAATACCAACACATCGACATCCAGATCACTCAAGACATCAACAATCTGTTCTCGAACTTCTGGCCATTTCAAACCACCGTTACCGGCACCTAGCGGTGGAACTGCCACGGACTTCACGTCGTTTTCAATCAGGAAGCGACGGAGATCGTGCAAGCCTTCGGTTATCCATGCCATCTGCGACGGCGATCGCCAGTGACGTTTGGTAGGGAAGTTTACGATCCAGCGAGGACCGTCGAGCTCGTTGACTGCCGTTACGTGAACCTTGCCGGTCTCTACCTCGCCGGCCTTGCAGGCCGTCGAATACAGACGGTAGTTCTCCGCGAAGCGCTCTTTGAACATCAGCGCGATACCTTTGCCCATCACACCTACGGTATTTACCGTATTGACGAGGGCTTCGGTTTTGGCTTCCAGAAGGTTGCCTTGGGTAAATCTGATCATTGGAAATACCATCCCGGACGCGCATGAACAGACAACGTCAGGCCTCTAGCGGCGACGTCTTGCTCTATGCGTTCTTTCATTGCATCGGTGTAGCACATGATGCCAAGGAGTCCTGTAATCGGAAGGTGATGGTGAATCAGCGCTTCGGCCTGATAACGCTCCATCTTTCGAGGGTCATCAGGATCACGTTTGAAGTCGCGTCGTTGAAGGATAGACCAATCGATCTCGCCAAGATTCGCCAAGTCGCTGTAATAGTCTGTCCAATCCGGGTAGGCATGTGCGTTTGTGAAGACAAACGGTAGGCCCAGCTCTTCGGCGCGGTAAAGACTAGAGACGAGAACTACAATCTCGTCGTTGTTGCGCTGCTGAACGCTCCACCCGGAATGAATGTTTTTCATCATCACAGAGAAGGGCGTGAAATAGAAGGGTACGTAGTCGGCCAAAAATCCCTCTGGCGCGATGGGCACACGACGGGTGCGGCGCTTGTCGATCAAATCGACGTTGCCGATATTCACGTATTGCGGTGCCTGCACCTTCGAGTTTGCGCAATGCAGCCCGTTGTCCAGAATCCAAGGCAGGTTATCGCGATGGACGATACGCCAAATCAGAGCCTTCTCTGGATTCAGACTGGTGTAGTTCATTGATAAAACATTCTCTCATTCGCGCCGGTGAGTACATTAACACCGGCCTCGCGCATTTTAGCCACGCAGAGTGCTTCGACCTCCTCGTTAGGAGTGAAGATTTTGAAGAAGGCGTTTGGTTTCACAACGCCAGGCGCCAAGCATTCCGCCATGCAGATGCTTTTGCAGTGCGCGTCGTGATACTCCCGGCTGTTCATGACCTCCCACTCGATGGCTTCGAAACCTTCGTCATAATCGAGTAACTGGATTGAATCGTTTGCCAGAGGGTGGCGAGGAATGACTTTCCAACTGTTTTGTTTCGCAATAGACCTGTAAACGGAGATCAGGACGAATTTCACATCAGGGTTGTTACGTTGCACACTTCCGTCAAATGGATTTGCAGCGAACCAGTGAAAGGGCACATAGCTGTCAAGCTCAAGGGCTTTACGCTTCTTCAGAATCTCACTGTCAGCTACATCTTTGAAGTCGGTGAGTTCAGCGCGAGGCTTTAGACCACCCTGAAAAATGCCATCCAGGTTTTCAACCGAAGTGAGGTGGTATAGAAGCTTTTGTTCCTTGATATTTCTGACGTCTGGCATCGTGGTCTCCTTGACCTGCACATCTATCTAAACCCGCTTTAGCCCTATCTCTTCTGCGGGTTAACCGCGACCTTCCAAGTCGGGCGTACTTCGTGATTCTAGTGTGCCATCACCTTAAGCCACAAGCGTTGCAGGGGAAGTGGCTGGTTTGCCCAAAACGGATCTCTCACTCCTCATCAAAATAATCACGATCCAGCGCCGGCAACCGCAACAGTCGCGATGTAACACCCACTTCATGATCCATCATCAGATGCACCAGTCGCGTGCCATCCACCAACCCAATCCCGTCCACCGATTTAGCGAAGTCGACAGCGTGTGCCGTGAAACCAGAGGTTGTGATGAACACCCCGCGCTTAGCCTTTTGCCCGGCGAGTGCGCCGTAGAAAGCCTGCAGCTCAGGGCGGCCTACCGTGTTCTGCCAACGCTTGGCTTGGACATAAACCTTCTCAAGCCCCAGCTTATCGAGCGAAATGATGCCATCAATGCCGGCATCCCCAGACCCACCGACACGCTGCAGATCATTGCGGCTAGCGCCGTATCCCAGGCGATGAAGCACATCCAGTACGATCACTTCGAAGCGGTTGGGGCTGACCTGTAACAAGTGATCCAATAGATCGGCCGCTGTGGCGTCGCGCAATTCCTGGAGGGCTTGTTCAAGCCGATCATCCGGGCTGGCGGTCGCGGAGGTTACGTCAGGTTCAACGGCAGGTTGGTCATCCAGCGGTGCGGCGTCGGCGGCGACTTTCAGTTTCACATGCATATAGCCAATGGCTAAATGCTCCACTTCATCGGCGGCCAGGGGGGTGGAATTCTCTTTGGCATAGGCCACCCCCGCATCAGTTAGTTTCCAGTAACCGCGTTTTGCGCAGCTGGATAGACCGGCGCGTTTGAGCCGGTCGTGTGCCCAGCCAGCTCGGTTCTTGTAGGTAGCCTGACCACTTGCGGTCAGCTCTTGCCGTTGCTCTTCAGTCAGTTGCAGCGTCTTTGCGGCGGCGTCCTGGGCATCCCGGGTCGGTGCACCGTCGGGTTTGGTGACGAGAAAACGCAGGATGGGTTCGATGAACTGATCGTAAGTTGGAACGGACATGGACGCTTCCCTGTGGTGACTACGTTTTTGTGCTGATCGGCGGGCGAGTATAAATTAACGGTCACACAGGCAGCCCTCACCGGTGAGGCGTTGGCACCGAGAAAGCGTAAGCCACTGTGTATTCGAGCATTGGCAAAGGGTTTTGTAATACAGAAGATCCCTGCGCAATAAATTCCGCCGTCTGGCATACGCAAGCTTTGAGGCTCTTGACCGCAATATCCGCAAACCGTATGAAAATCCCGCACTGGGGGTTTTGCTGTGTGCTAGCAAAGATAATGAAGTCGTCGAGTACGCCCTTAACCGCTCACTTTCGCCGGCATTGGTCGCGGAAAATCAGACTCAACTGCCGGACAAGAAGCTGTTGCAGGCCAAGCTACAGGAGTTTTATGCGCTGAATACTGAAGAGTCCTGAGCGATTTTCCGGCGTAAATCACTTTCTTATAGACATTAAAAAGCCGGCTTGTGGCCGGCTTCTCGGGGACTGGCTTGGTTCATTTTTGGTAAACCGCGCCAGCCTTCAAAACGTACACCCGGATCTTGCGTCCGGCTGTGGGACTTGGCGAGAAAATCATCTGCCTTGTCGGTGCGACTCTCCGCCGCGGGGCGGGTCGATGCGCAAATGTGGGGCGCAGCATACTGATTTTTTTGGGGAATTCCCAGCGTGGTGTGCGGGGTAGAGCTATCCCGAGCCGAACGCAGGCTTCGCCAGCTGCTACAAGGTTATGTGTTTACAGAAAAGGTACGGGTGGCCTGCGTTTATTCAGGGTCGACCACCAGAACACCCATCCCAGGACCCTTATGTTTTGTTCTTCGATTTGCGGAGGTCTGAAGACTTCATCCGGGTATTCGGAGCTGTTGTGGCTGCGCATGCGTATTGCGTTGCCTGGTACCCGGCTCAGGTATTTGATGCGCAACATGCCGTCGTGCTCGATTGCGTAAATCTCTCCGTCGACAATTTGCGTGAGCCCGCGGTCGATGGCGACGATGGAGCCGTCTTCAATTTTTTCGGCCATGCTATTGCCAACCATGCGGGCACAGATGGCATCGGCGTGGTTGATTTCCAGGGAGTCAAGATCGCGGCGCGGCAGGCGGATCGATTCGCTGGGGTCTTTGATGACATGGGTTTTGTCGGAGCCGGGGGCAGTGGCCGCTTCTTTGTAAAAGGGTAGTTCGATATCGACTGGCTCGATGACCCGATAGGCGCCCCGGATTGACTGGGCGTCGAAGGTGTTGCCGGATGCGTCGATCAGATGCAATTCCCTGGCGTCTTGCGGTCCTTCGCCGGATTTCAGCCATTCAGTGTTCACGGACAGTCTTCTGGCGACGTCCTCCATACGGTAGTCAGGAACTCCGCGGGTATAGCAGTTATGGACAGTTTGAGGGTCGGAAATGCCCAGGAATTCGGCAAATCTCGTTGTCGTGATTTGGAGCTCTTTCAGGAGCATTCTGAATCGTGGACCGCAGGTTTTGTTCTTTTTCATAAACACGAGTCTAGCCGTGCGGCATAAGGCTTTGATTCAACAAAACGTTCAAATCTAGCGTCAAATTTAAGTCCTGATGTAAGACGTCTTTTGTAAAAATTAAACAAGAAAAAACCGGTTTGCCCGCCAGTTAAATGTGCTGTTGAATGTGATATTCAAACGCCCACAAAAAACCCCGGATCAACCGGGGTTCTTCGTAGAAGCTGATGTCAGCCGCGGCAATCAGCCTTTATAGGCAGCAACCGACTTCATGATCTCGGTACGAGCGGCTTCTGCGTCGCCCCAACCTTCGATCTTCACCCATTTGCCCTTTTCGAGGTCTTTGTAGTTCTCGAAGAAGTGCTTGATCTGTTCCAGCAGCAGAGGTGGCAGATCGGTGTATTCCTTCACGTCGACGTACAGCTGGGACAGCTTGTCGTGAGGGACTGCGATGACTTTGGCATCGCCGCCGCCGTCGTCGGTCATGTGCAGGATGCCGACCGGACGGGCGCGGATGACCGAACCTGGAGTAACCGGGTAAGGGGTCACGACCAGCACGTCGAGGGGGTCACCATCGTCAGCCAGGGTGTTCGGGATGAAACCGTAGTTGGCCGGGTAGAACATCGGGGTGGCCATGAAACGGTCAACGAACAGGCAATCGCTGTCTTTGTCGATTTCGTATTTGATCGGCGCGTGGTTGGCCGGAATCTCGATCGCGACGTAGATGTCGTTCGGCAGGTCTTTGCCAGCCGGAATCTTGCTGTAGCTCATTGGGCGGTGCCCCCGTTAGTTGACCAAAAACACTTGGCCGGATTGACCAAAAAGTGGCGGCGATTATAGGCATATTCCGCCGCCGATGCCACGATCCAAGGGTCGTAGAGACCCGGGTGTCCTGTCTCACCGACACTGTCGCTTTTTGACGGCGTCCGTTGCGACCATGCTGCGTTGCCGCTCTTCGCCATAGCCAGCTATGACTCGTCGCGGCGCCTTGCCTGGCCACAACGGCCACTCGCCAAAAGAGCAACGTATCGGTGAGACAGGACACTAGTCGCGTGCCTGATAGACAGGGTCTTCGGCCAGAAGTTGCCGCAGCCGGGCCAGCGGGTCCTGGCGGTAGAACAGCTTCAGCTGCTCATAGACCTGAGGATACGCCTCGTGCAGCAAATCCGGGGCGCTGAAGAAGTATTCGCTGGTGACCGCGAAGAACTCGGCGGGGTTTTCCGCCGCGTACGGGTCGATGGCGGTTTCGGCGTCTGGATTGCGATCCAGTTGCCGATCGAGGTCGTCATAGGCTTCTTGCATGATCTTGGCCCAGTCGCTGACCCGCATGTCAGCGTGCAGCGGCGGCAGGCCGTTGGCGTCGCCGTTGAGCATGTCGAGTTTGTGCGCGAGTTCGTGGATCACCAGGTTGTAGCCTTCCCAGCCACCGCTGGCCATCACGCCAGGCCAGGCGAGGATGATCGGGCCTTGCTGCCAGGCTTCGCCGCTGTGTTCGCCATCCCATTCGTGTTCGACACCACTGGCATCGCGATGGCGTTGGGGGCTGAGGAAGTCGTCGGGATAGAGGACGATTTCGTGGAAGCCCTGATACCAGTTCAAATCGCCCAGATGGAGCAATGGCAATTGCGCCTGGGCGGCCAGCAGCAGGCGTTGTTCTTGGTGAAGTTCGACGCCGGGCAAGGCGGTCAGGTGCTTGTCTTCGAGGAACAGCACGCTGGCTTCGCGCAACCACTGGTCTTCGGCGGCGCTGATGCCATCGAGAAAACTCAGGTGATGGCGCACCCGCTGCCACCTGTCGTCGGCAATCGGATGCTTGGCCAGGAGGCGTCGGCGACGCCAGGCGCTAAGGGACCACATGGGGAATCAGCGTGATTGGGGTTTGGACGCGGCGTTGCCGAAGCGGCTGCGGACGATGCCGATGATCATCGGAACCAGCGACAGCAAGATGATGCCCACGACCAGCAGCGACAGGTTTTGCTTGATGAACGGTACGTTTCCGAAGAAATAACCGAGGGTCACCAGGCCACCGACCCACAGGAGGGTGCCGAGGACGCTAAAAGCCAAGAAACGCAGGTAAGGCATTTTGGCCACTCCGGCGACGAACGGTGCAAAGGTGCGGATGATTGGCAGGAAGCGCGCCAGGGTCACAGTTTTGCCGCCGTGCTTGTCGTAAAAGTCGTGGGTTTGTTGCAGGTAGTCGCGGCGGAAGATTTTTGAGTTCGGATTGCTGAAAAGCTTCTCGCCGGCCGTACGTCCGATGACGTAGTTGGTGCTGTCGCCGAGAATCGCCGCCAGCATCAGCAAGCCGCCCAACAACACCGGGTCCATGCCACCACCAGCCGCTACTGCGCCAGCAATGAACAACAGGGAATCGCCCGGCAGGAACGGCATCACCACCAGACCGGTTTCGCAGAAGATCACCAGGAACAGAATGGCGTAAATCCATGGCCCGTAGTTGTTTACCAGCAAATCGAGGTAAACATCGAGATGCAGGATAAGGTCGAGCGGGTTGAAATCCATGGAGAGCACCTGTGGTGACGGCCCGACTCGGCAGGCTTGTGCGGATGACTTCGCGAAAGGCTACAGACGGGTGTAGTTTTTCTTACAAGCCGGAAAGGTCCGCATTATACGGGCTGAGAGGTGAAAAGCGCGTTGAGTTTGTAGCGGGGGATTTCGGAGCGCAGTGAGGAGAAAATCGCAGCCTCAGGCCATACCCATGAGGGCTGCGATCTTTTCGGCTTACAGCTCGTCGCTGATTGGCAACACGTAGTTCTTGAACTCGGTGTCTTCCTTGAACCCGATGGATTCGTAGGTTTTTTGCGCGACTTCGTTATTGCTGCTGGTGGAAACGCGCATGCGCACGGCATTGGTTTCCTTGGCCATTTTCTTCGCGGTGCGGATGAGGTTGTCGGCCACCAACTGGCGGCGGGCCTCTTCGGCGACGTAGATGTCGTTGAGGATCCAAACGCGCTTAAGCGAAAGGGACGAAAAGCTTGGATACAACTGACAAAAACCCATCAGTTTGTTGCTGTCGTCATCGGCCAGCGCCAGGTAGATCACCGACTCCTTGCGACGCAGGCGTTTCTCGAGGAACGCCCGGGACGAGTCCGGATAGGCCAGGGAGCCATAAAACTCGCGATATTTGACGAACAACGGGGTCAGCAGGTCCAGATGTTCGAGGGTCGCTTGAATAATCCGCATGGTAGGTCTCGTCTTCAAGTGGCTGTCTTCACGTACTCTGACGGCGAACGGTTCTCACTCGGACAGCCGTGCGTCGATCCTGCCTGAAACTGGATCAGAAACGCAATGCGGAAACGGTTCAGGCTTGCGGCGGACTCAGTAGGAAATTACCTTTCATGCCTGCTCCTGCGTCCGACTCCAGTGTCTGAATCTGGGCTTCGTCCTTTAGATTGACCCCTGACAACTGCCGCCGGCAGGCCTCGCGCATCAAATACAGCAAACGGTGTGCCGCCATGCCATAACTCAGGCCTTCGAGGCGGACATTGGAGATGCAGTTGCGATAGGCATCCGTCAGCCCGATCCTGGGATTGTAGGTGAGATACAACCCCAGGCTGTCCGGGGAGCTGAGGCCAGGGCGTTCGCCGATCAGGATCACCACCATTTTTGCACCCAGCAATTCGCCGATCTCGTCGGCCACCGCGACTCGGCCCTGTTCCACCAGAATCACCGGAGACACAGACCAACCCTCGGCTGAAACCTGTTCTTCCACCCGCGCCAGAAACGGCAGGGTATGGCGATGAACGGCCAGTGCCGACAAGCCATCGGCGACGACGATCGCCAGATCCACCCCGCCAGGATGGGCCAACGCATAATCGCGCAGAGTTTGCGCCGACTCGTCACTCAATTTGCGCCCCAAATCGGGGCGCTGCAAATAGCTGTTTCGATCCGCGGCCGCGCTATGCAGCAGCACACTCTCGCGCCCGCATTCGGCCAGTTGCGAGCTCAGCCCCGCAGGGTCGAACGGCAAGTGCACTGCATCCCGCGCTTGAGCGTGGGCGTACTGGAAATCCAGCTGTGCGCTGGTCGGCATGCTGGTGCCGGTTCTTCCCAAGGCGATCCGCGCCGGGGTCAGGCGACGCAGTTCCAGCAACGGGTTATGTGGATCAGCGGGTGGTTTATCCATTTCAACACTCATCCCAGTTGCGCCATCGCTTGACGGAAAGCCGGCGGCAGGCTGTCACCGAAGTGAATCTTGCCATCCGCCTGGGTGAAGATGCCCATTTTTGCCAGCCATTGTTCGAATTCCGGCGCCGGTTTCAGGCCCAGGGTTTGGCGGGCGTAGAGGGCGTCGTGGAACGATGTGGTCTGGTAGTTGAGCATGATGTCATCGGAGCCGGGGATGCCCATGATGAAATTGATCCCGGCCACGCCCAGCAGGGTCAGCAGGGTGTCCATGTCGTCCTGGTCGGCTTCGGCGTGGTTGGTGTAACAGATATCGCAACCCATCGGTACGCCCAGCAACTTGCCGCAGAAGTGGTCTTCGAGGCCGGCGCGGATGATCTGTTTACCGTTGTAGAGGTATTCCGGGCCGATGAATCCTACGACGGTGTTCACCAGGAACGGTTTGAAATGTCGGGCCACGGCGTAGGCGCGGGTTTCGCAGGTCTGTTGATCGATGCCGTGGTGGGCGTTGGCTGACAGGGCGCTGCCCTGTCCGGTCTCGAAATACATCAGATTTTGGCCGAGCGTGCCGCGATTCAGGCTCAAACCGGCGTCGTAGCCTTCCTGCAGCACGTTCAGGTTGATACCGAAACTGGCGTTGGCCGCTTCGGTGCCGGCGATCGATTGAAACACCAGGTCCAGCGGGACACCGCGATTCACCGCTTCGATAGACGTGGTGACGTGGGTCAAAACGCAGGCCTGTGTAGGAATTTCGTAGCGCTGAATGATTGCGTCGAGCATTTCCAGCATGGCGCAGATCGAAGCGATGCTGTCGGTGGCCGGGTTGATGCCGATCATCGCGTCGCCATTGCCATACAGCAGGCCGTCCAAAACGCTCGCGGCGATGCCGGCCGGTTCGTCAGTGGGGTGGTTGGGTTGCAGGCGTGTGGATAACCGGCCGCGCAAACCCATCGTGCCGCGAAACTGTGTGACCACGCGAATTTTCTGAGCCACCAGCACCAGATCCTGCACGCGCATGATTTTTGACACGGCGGCGGCCATTTCCGGGGTCAGGCCGGGGGCGAGGGTGCGCAGGCTCTGTTCATCGGCGGCGTCGCTGAGCAGCCAGTCGCGGAACCCACCGACGGTGAGGTGGCTGACCGTAGCGAAGGCTTGTTTGTCGTGAGTGTCGATGATCAGTCGGGTGACTTCATCGGCCTCATAAGGAATCAGCACTTCCTGTAGGAAATGAGTGAGCGGGATGTCAGCCAAGGCCATCTGCGCGGCAACGCGCTCGCCATCGTTAAGTGCCGCGACGCCAGCCAGGAAATCCCCTGAACGTGCCGGACTGGCCTTGGCCATCACCTCCTTGAGGCTTTCGAAGCGATAAGTCAGGCCACCGACAGTGTGAGCAAAACTAGCCATACAGATTCTCCGTGACGGCGCAGATGGGGTCTGCGCCGTAATTTTCGGCCCTTAGTGCAGGGCTTCTTCAGCTTTCTGAATAGCCGCGAATTCTTCTTCGGGCGTGCCTGCTACGAGGTGATGCCGACTGTAGAAGGCAAAGTAAGCAATTAACACTCCATAGATGATCGCAGCGCCAATCACTACACGCGGGTCCACCAGAAAACCCGCCACCACGGCGATGCAAGCCAGCACCAGCGCGACACCCGAGGTGAAGATACCGCCCGGCGTGCGATATGGCCGGTCCATTTTGGGGCGCCGAATACGCAGTGTGATGTGCGCCGCCATCATCAAGACGTAAGAAATGGTCGCGCCGAACACTGCCACCAGAATCAGCAAGTCACCCTGACCGGTCAGCGACAAGCCGAATCCGATGATGCCGGGAATAATCAGTGCCAATACGGGAGCCTTGCTTTTGTTGGTTTCTGACAGTTTGCGCGGCAGGTAGCCGGCGCGGGACAGCGCAAAGATCTGCCGCGAGTAGGCGTAGATGATCGAGAAGAAACTGGCGATCAGGCCCGCGAGGCCCACCAGATTGACGAAGTGGCCCATCCAGGTCGAGCCGCCATAGGCTTTGCTCAGCGCTTCGACCAACGGGTTACCCGAGGTCATCAACGCATTGGCGCCCGCACCGCCAGGGCCAATTACCAGAATCAGCAGGGCAAAGGTCACCAGCACCAGCATTGCGCCAATCAACCCGCGTGGCAGGTCGCGTTTCGGGTTTTTGGTTTCTTCTGCCGCCAGTGGCACACCTTCAACAGCCAGGAAAAACCAGATCGCGTAGGGAATGGCCGCCCACACGCCGACGTAGCCGAACGGCAGGAAGCTGCTGGCGCCCTTGGCCTCGGTCACCGGGATGTCGAGCAGGTTGGCGACGCTGAAGTGCGGCACCATCGCCACCAAAAATACACCCAGCGCCAGGGCGGCGACGGCGGTGATGACGAACATCAGTTTCAGGGCTTCGCCGACCCCGAAAATGTGGATGGCGATAAAGATGATGTAGAACGCCAGGTAAATCATCCAGCCACCGATGCCGAACAGTGACTCGCAATAGGCGCCGATAAATACCGCGATCGCTGCGGGTGCGATGGCGTATTCGATCAGGATCGCGGTACCCGTCAGGAATCCGCCCCAGGGGCCGAATGCGCTACGGGCAAAACCGTAGCCGCCACCGGCGGTAGGGATCATGGACGACAGTTCCGCCAAGGAAAAGCACATACACAGGTACATGGTCGCCATCAGCAACGTGGCGATAAACATGCCGCCCCAGCCACCCTGGGCCAGTCCGAAGTTCCATCCTGCGTAATCGCCCGAGATGACGTAGGCCACGCCCAGACCCACTAGCAGGACCCAGCCTGCCGCACCTTTTTTCAGTTCCCGTTGCTGGAAATAGTCGGAGTCGACTTTTTCGAAGTCGACCGAGGAGGTAGCCGGCTGCACGCTGGCTTGATCGCTACGCATAGGAGTTCACCTGTTCTTATTGTTTTTGGCCGGCGTGGTGCCGGGTTGGCACGAAGGCCCGAGGTGCAAGCAAGCTCACTCCCACAAGGAGAGTGGCTTGCTTGCGGCAGACGCTTTTAGAAGAAGCCCAGTGGATTGATGTCGTAGCTCACCAACAGGTTTTTGGTCTGCTGATAGTGGTCGAGCATCATTTTGTGGGTTTCACGACCGACGCCGGATTTTTTGTAACCGCCGAACGCGGCGTGCGCCGGGTACAGGTGGTAGCAGTTGGTCCACACACGACCGGCCTTGATGGCGCGGCCCATGCGATAGGCGCGGTTGATGTCGCGGGTCCAGAGACCGGCACCCAGGCCGAACTCGGTGTCGTTGGCAATGGCCAGGGCTTCGGCTTCGTCTTTGAAAGTGGTGATGCTCACCACCGGGCCAAAGATTTCTTCCTGGAATACACGCATTTTGTTGGTGCCCTTGAGCAGGGTCGGCTGGATGTAGTACCCAGTCGCCAGGTTGCCCTCGAGTTTTTCCACCTTGCCGCCGGTCAGCAGCTCGGCGCCTTCGCCCTTGGCGATTTCCAGGTACGAAAGGATTTTGTCGAATTGCTGCTCGGACGCCTGGGCGCCGACCATGGTGTCGGTGTCCAGCGGGTCGCCACGTTTGATCGACAGGACTTTTTTCATCACGACTTTCATGAAGTCGTCGTAGATCGACTCTTGCACCAGCGCGCGGGACGGGCAGGTGCAGACTTCGCCCTGGTTGAAGAACGCCAGCACCAGGCCTTCGGCGGCTTTTTCGATGAAGGTTTCTTCGGCTTGCATGATGTCGGCGAAGAAGATGTTCGGCGACTTGCCGCCCAGCTCCACGGTGGACGGAATGATGTTTTCGGCGGCGCATTTCATGATGTGCGAGCCGACCGGGGTCGAGCCGGTGAAGGCGATCTTGGCAATGCGTTTGCTGGTGGCCAGCGCTTCGCCAGCTTCTTTGCCGAAGCCTTGTACTACGTTCAGCACGCCCGGCGGCAGCAGGTCGCCGATCAGCTCCATCAGCACGGTAATGCCCAGTGGCGTTTGTTCGGCCGGCTTGAGCACCACGCAGTTACCGGCCGCCAGGGCCGGGGCGAGTTTCCAGGCGGCCATCAGGATCGGGAAGTTCCACGGGATGATCTGCCCGACCACGCCCAATGGTTCATGGATGTGATAGGCCACAGTGTTGCCATCGATCTCGGCGGCGCTGCCTTCCTGGGCGCGGATGCAACCGGCGTAGTAGCGGAAGTGGTCGGCTGCCAGCGGGATGTCGGCGTTGAGGGTTTCGCGCACGGCTTTGCCGTTGTCCCAAGACTCGGTGATTGCCAGGACTTCCAGGTTCTGTTCGATGCGGTCGGCGATTTTCAGCAGCACCAGCGAGCGAGCCTGGACGGACGTGGCGCCCCAGGCATCGGCGGCCGCGTGGGCAGCGTCCAAGGCTTTGTCGATGTCTTCGGCCGTGGAGCGCGGGAATTCGGCAATCGGTTGGCCATTCACTGGCGAGGTATTGGTGAAGTACTGACCTTTAACAGGCGCGACGAACTCGCCGCCGATGTAGTTACCGTATTTGCTCTTGAACGAAACGATAGCGCCTTCAGTACCGGGGTGAGCGTAACGCATGGTGAATTCTCCTTGGCTTTTGTGCTTATAAGGGAGAGCGCATGTGCGCTTGCTATAAGCGTAGAGCAAAGGTCGGGCCACTGCCTTGCAGGTCAGGCAAATCAAGGCCTTACACAGTTTTTGTCGGACCGGTGGACGTTGCCTGTGACGCTTTCGGTACAGCCTTGATGACACTTTGTACCGCTTCTGGCACAACGTGTGACGGGGCGGTCTCGCCAGCATTGCAATGCTCCGTTGGCTGGAGGATGCTGGGCGTCACCTCACGCACGGGTCGCCGAGCCCCGGGGAGAACAATAAGAAATGCACGACAACCATTTGAGTCGCCATGCCCAGCAGGTGCTGACCGTCACTCAGGGGAAAACCCACCTGCACGGTCCCGGCAGCGATCCGTCGATTGCCCGTTCCTGGCTGCGTTGTCTTGAGGATTATCACCTCGACCCGGCCCTGGCCATGGCACCCACGGTGCTGGAACATGGCCGCGTACTGGAAAGCCGCGAGCGCTTGCAGCAAGTGCTGCACATCGCCGGCAGCGAAATGACCAGCCTTCATCAGCAACTCTCCGGCGCCGGCCATGCGGTCTTGCTGACCGACGCCCGCGGCGTGATCCTCAACTGCGTCACCGCACCGGCTGAACGGAAGATCTTCGAACGCGCCGGCCTCTGGCTCGGCGCTGACTGGAGTGAAGCGTGCGAAGGCACGAACGGCATCGGCACCTGTCTGGTGGAGCGTCAGTCCCTGACCATCCATCAAGACGAGCACTTTCGCGGCCGTCACACCGGGTTGACCTGCTCGGCGAGCCCGGTGTTCGACCCTCACGGCGAACTGCTGGCGGTGCTCGACGTGTCCTCGGCGCGCCACGAAGTCTCTCGTCAAAGTCAGTTCCACACCATGGCCATGGTCAATCTTTCAGCGAAGATGATCGAGAGCTGCTATTTCCTGCGTTATTTCGACAATCAATGGCTGCTGCGTTTTCACCTTCAGGCCGAATCCGTCGGGTTGTTCAGCGAAGGGTTGCTGGCGTTTGACGGGGAAGGGCGGATCAGCGCGGTCAACCAAAGTGCGCTGAACCTGTTGGGGCATATTCGCGGTGGGCTGCTGGGCAAACCGGTGGAGGCGTTTTTCGACTGCTCGCTGGATGAATTGCTCGGCCGCGCCAGCGTCAATGCCAGCGCCAGTTGGCCGTTGCGCACGCGCGACGGGCGGAGTCTGTTTGCCGTGTTGCGTGGGCAGCCGCGCAGCATTCCGGTGCCGGTGGTGCAAAGCCCGGTGATCGTCGAACCTTCGCGCTTGGCGGGCATTTGTCTGGGCGACACCGGGTTGCAGGAAGACTTCCGCAAATCCTTGCGCGTGTTCGAGCGGGACGTACCGCTACTGATCAACGGCGAAACCGGATCCGGCAAAGAAGCGTTTGCCAAAGCCGTCCACCAGGCCAGCCGGCGGGCAGATAAAGCCTTCGTCGCGCTCAACTGCGCCGCCATCCCCGAAAGCCTGATCGAGAGCGAACTGTTTGGCTATCGCGGCGGCAGCTTTACTGGCGCGCGCAAGGAAGGCATGCGCGGCAAGTTGCAGCAGGCCGATGGCGGGACCTTGTTCCTCGATGAAATCGGCGACATGCCCCTGGCCTTGCAGACCCGACTATTAAGGGTGCTGGAAGACCGTCAGGTGGTGCCGATCGGCGGCGAGCCGGAATCGGTCAATGTGCGGATCATCAGCGCCACTCACCGTAACTTGCTGGAGCGGGTGCAGGACGGCAACTTCCGCGAAGATTTGTATTACCGGCTCAATGGGCTGGAAGTTGCTTTGCCGGCGTTGCGTGATCGCAGTGATAAGTCCCAGTTGCTCGACTTTTTGCTGGCCGAAGAGGCAGGCGGGGAAACCGTACTGATCGACAGTCCGGCACGCCAGGCGTTGCTGGCCTTCTCCTGGCCGGGGAACGTGCGGCAATTGCGCAATGTGCTGCGCACGTTGGCGGCGTTGTGTGATGGCGGGCGGATTGGCCTTGAGGATTTGCCGACGATGATTCGTCAGGATCGGCTGCTACCGGTCGCTGCCCCTGAACAGCCATCGGAGCATCCGCTGGAGGATGCCGAGCGGCTGGCGCTGCTTAATGCCCTGGAAGAACAGCGCTGGCACATGACCCACACCGCCGAGCAATTGGGCGTCAGCCGCAACACCCTTTATAGAAAGTTGCGCAAGCATGGGATTGCTCGTTAAGGAGCGTGGAGTTGAGTCAAACCCGATGACCGATATTCAGCGGAATAACGAATCCGGGAGCTCGTCGAACTGTTCATCGAACAGGTCCGCTTCAAGGTCCATGGCGTCCATCTCCTTCTGATACTCCCTTTGCGCCTTGAGCCAGGCTTTCAAAATTTTGGGATCCTTCAGTTCTTCGCGCAGGCCGTTCAGCTCTTCGGTGTCGTTGATTAGCCTGTTGAGCTGATATTGGTACTTGCCAGCCAGGTTCTTGGGGGTCACCTCATCGAACGGATCGAGCTGGAATTGCTGTTTGAACGCCAGCTCCCTTTCGAACACTTCGTCTTGCAGCTTTCCGAGTTGCTCGGACAATACCTGGTTGTAATGTTTAAGCCGATCAGCGGGAAGTGCATCAAGGGTGTCTGCGCTGATGTGCTCGATTTCCAATTGCAGTTGCAGCAGATCAAGCAGGTTCCGTTCGCCATAGGCGTGGTTGACTCGTTGCATCAGCACGGTTTTGCGTTCGCGCTCGTCGGGGTCAGTTTCTCGATCGGGGTGCAGGGCACTGGCCAGCTTGCGATAAATCTCGCGCACAGATTGGCTGGCTTGGGCGGCGTCCGCTTCCTGGCGCAGGTGGCTTGCGGTTTTTTTGCCGGTGCTTTGCTGCTGCTGCGCCGTTTGCTCGGTCCACAGGCGCTCGTGCATTTTTTGCGCAATTTCCTCAGCCGATAGCGTGTCGATATCGTCGCCCAAATCAACGCCGAATATCTCTTGCAATCCCTGTTTCAATAACTCGTCGCCTTCACTCGCGTCGGCATCGAAGTCACGACCGCTGTGCTTGTTGTACAGCGCTTTTAAGGTGGCTTTATCTTCATCGGTGTAGTTGCCGCTATCGATCAACGACAAGGTCTGGGCGCAAATTTCCTGAATCAACGTGTGACGATCGGTTTTCGAGAGTTTGATCCGTTCGCTGAGTTCATCCAGAACCTGCACAAGCTCAAGCGAGCGTTGACTAAAGGTGTGGAACTGAGGAATGAACTCCTCGCGCCAGCGTTCAATATATATAGGGGTGGCGGTTTCCCATGCCAGGAGCGTCTGGCGCTGCTTTTCGATTTTTTTGACAAGTCCGTTGAATTTCCGCTGCCCGGCGGACAGTTTTTTCGTGCTTGACCCAGGCGTGATGCTGAGTTGAGACGTCTTGTTATTCATGAGCAGTTTCCGAGCAGTCATCCAGGAGGTAAGGGCGGTATTATCAAGGAAAACCTAGCCGTACTGTGCTGTCCCACAGCGTGGGCCGATTCTGAATGTCGAGTAGCGTAATGGGAAGTCATCGTCGGTCAGTCTAAACACAAGGTGCGATTTCCCCCACCCTACGCTAACCTGCGGCCATGTTTACGAGGTCGACTATGCACATTCATATTCTTGGTATCTGCGGCACTTTCATGGGTTCGATGGCGGTTCTGGCCAAAGAGCTGGGCCATCACGTGACGGGCTCCGATGCCAACGTCTATCCGCCGATGAGCACTCAGCTTGAGGCTCAGGGCATTGAGTTGACCCAAGGTTACGACCCGGCGCAGCTTGATCCGGCACCGGATCTGGTGGTGATTGGCAATGCCATGTCCCGCGGCAACCCGGCTGTCGAATACGTGCTGAACAAAGGCCTGCCGTACGTCTCCGGCCCGCAATGGCTGGCGGATCACGTGCTGCAAGGTCGCTGGGTACTGGCCGTTGCCGGTACTCACGGCAAAACCACCACCAGCAGCATGCTCGCCTGGGTGCTCGAGCACGCGGGCATGAGCCCGGGTTTCCTGATCGGCGGCGTGCCGCAAAACTTCTCGGTGTCCGCTCGCTTGGGTGGCACACCGTTCTTCGTGATCGAAGCCGACGAGTACGACAGCGCGTTCTTCGACAAGCGCTCCAAGTTCGTTCACTACCGCCCGCGCACGGCGATCCTGAACAACCTGGAATACGATCACGCCGACATCTTCCCCGATCTGCCAGCCATTGAGCGCCAATTCCATCATTTGGTGCGGACCATCCCGAGCGAAGGCCTGGTGATCCATCCGACCACCGAGCCTGCATTGCAGCGAGTGATCGAGATGGGCTGCTGGACCCCGGTGCAAACCACCGGTGCCGGCGGTCAATGGCAGGTCAAACTGCACAGTGAAGACGGTTCGAAGTTCGAAGTGATGTTCGAAGGTGTTGCCCAAGGTGTGGTCGAGTGGGACATGACCGGTCAGCACAACGTCGCCAACGCCTTGGCCACATTGGCTGCCGCCCGCCATGTCGGCGTGGTGCCGTCCATGGGCGTCGCTGCTCTGAGCGCATTCAAAAGCGTCAAGCGCCGGATGGAGAAAGTCGCGGAGGTCCGTGGCATTACCATTTACGACGACTTCGCTCACCATCCGACGGCTATTGCGACGACCCTCGACGGCCTGCGCAAGCGCATCGGCGATGCACCGTTGATTGCGATCATCGAGCCGCGCTCCAACTCCATGAAACTCGGTGCTCACCGCGACGGCTTGCCTGAAAGCGTGGTCGATGCCGATCAGGTGATCTGGTACGCGCCGGCCAACCTCGGGTGGGATCTGGGGGCTACCGCCGCGTTGTGCACGGTACCGTCGATCGTCAGCGATTCGCTGGAAGGCATCATCGAGCGTGTGAAGAGCCAGGCCCAGCCCGGCACTCACGTGGTGATCATGAGCAATGGCGGCTTCGGCGGCCTGCACGGCAAACTGGCCGAGGCGCTGCAATGAACAACGGCCCGGAACGCATCACGCTGGCGATGACTGGCGCTTCGGGCGCTCAATATGGTTTGCGCCTGCTGGACTGTCTGGTACGCGAAGACCGCGAGGTGCATTTCCTGATCTCCAAGGCTGCGCAACTGGTGATGGCCACCGAGACTGACGTTACGTTGCCGCCAAAAACCCAAATGATGCAGGCCTTCCTCACCGAGTACACCGGCGCTGCCGCCGGGCAAATTCGCGTGTACGGCAAGGAAGACTGGATGTCACCGGTAGCCTCGGGCTCCGGCTCGCCGGCGGCGATGGTGGTGGTGCCGTGTTCCACGGGGACCTTGTCGGCCATCGCGACGGGAGCCTGCAACAACCTGATCGAGCGTGCCGCCGACGTCACCTTGAAGGAGCGCCGTCAGCTGATTCTGGTGCCGCGGGAGGCGCCGTATTCAAGCATCCATCTGGAGAACATGCTCAAGCTGTCGAACATGGGTGTGACGATTCTGCCGGCGTCGCCAGGTTTTTATCATCAGCCGCAAACCATCGACGACCTGATCGATTTCGTCGTGGCGCGAATTCTTAATCTGCTGAATATTCCCCAGGACATGCTGCCGCGTTGGGGCGAACACCATCTGACCAGCGATGAATAAGCTACTGACGATTGTGCTGGCGTTGCAATTGGCTGGCTGCGCCACGGCGCGCACGCTGGATGCCGCCAAACCAGGTGCGCCAGTGGTGTATTCGGGGACGCGTCTGGATTTATATGCCATGAACGGTGGTTGCTGCGCCATGGACCGCTTCGGTGCCGAAGCCCCGAGCTATCCGGGTATCGACCTGCCGGCCAGTGCGTTGCTCGACACGCTGCTATTGCCGCTGTCGGTACTGACGGTGATCGGGGTTAGTTTTCAGGCGACGGGCGGGTTGTAGCATTTGATCGTTCCCACGCTCCGCGTGGGAATGCCTCAATGGACGCTCTGCGTCCGCATTGGGACGCGGAGCGTCCCGGGCTGCATTCCCACGCAGAGCGTGGGAACGATCTTTGTAGGGCGTTATTTACCTAACTTGCGCAACTCATCCGACTCAACAATCCGCACCCCATCCTGCTCTTCCAGCGCCAGTCGCCACATGGCTCTGGCCAGTTGACAGGCTTCGATGCCACGGTATTTGCCGGGGATCAAGCGCGACAATGGCCCGGCGAATTGCTCGGCCATGCGCGGTTCGAGTCGCTCGCCGAGCAGCAACGAAGGTCGGCAAATGGTCAGCTGCGGCCAATCCTGTGCGCGCAGTGCGTATTCCATCTCGCCTTTGACCCGGTTGTAGAAAATCGAGGATCTCCGATCGGCCCCCAAGGCACTGATCACGATCAGGTGCCGTGCACCCATTTCCCGCGCACGTTTGGCGAACGCCACCACCATGTCCAGGTCCACCGCGCGAAACGCCTGTTCCGAACCGGCCTGCTTGAAGGTGGTGCCGAGGCAGCAGTAGGCGATGTCGACGCGGCCGTTCAATTGCGGCAGGAACACCGCCGGATCGCCGACAGGGTTCTCAAGATGGGGGTGTTCGGCCAATGGCCGGCGTGAGGGGGCTAGTACCCTTGAAATCGTTGGCTCATTGAGCAGACGATCAAGCAAATGTTCACCGGTTAACCCGGTAGCTCCGGCAAGCAATACGTGCTGAGGCGTCAAGTACATAGTGTTTCCCCCCTGATACTGTTCAGCTTAGTTGCTCTTCGCATCCTTGCTGCTGATAGAGACACTTTGTAGTGCTTTTCGTGCCTGCTGTTTGCGTAACAGCTGCCAGTGGGAGAGGACGGTTTTCGGTGCCCAGATCTGCGGCTCGGAGGCTTCGAAGCTGTCTGCCAGTTCGCGCTCGGCGACGGTGGCCCTGGCCAGTTTGAAGGCTTGCTCCAGATCGTCGGTCTGGTTCAGTGCCTGGGCGAACAGCGCGTCGCCGAAGTAGGTGAAGTTGGCTTCTTCGGAGCAGCCGAAGGACACGCGGTCAGCGCGCGAGGCGGTCATGATCAGCGTGCGTTCATCCTTGAGAGCGGGGATGAAGCCACCGGAGTAGCAGGACGAAATCACGATGATCTTGTCGCGGTTTTTCAGCGGAGCGAGCACCGTGGCGAGTTCGTCGGCCGGCAGATCGGACAGTTCCATGCGCGGCTGGTCGAGCACCAGTTCGTGTTCGCTGGTGCCGTGGCTGGTCATGTAGATGAAGATCAAATCTTCCGGGCCGCTGCGTTCGGCCAGGGTGGCGGCGGCGCGGCGCAGGTTTTCCCGGGTGGCCATCGGTCGGTCGACGAGGTGGTCGCGATGGTTCACCAGACGGAGCTGGCCAAACGCACCAAAGCGGCTGCTGAGCATGTTGCTGACATAATCGGATTCGCGCAGGAACACGCTTTGCTTGCCGTCACCGCCGACGGTCAGGGTGTACAACTCGACTGCCGGGGTCGAGGCCGGCACGTTGAACAGTGCATCGTCGAGCAAACGGCCCTGGGCCAGCAAACCGAGTTCCAGGCTATCGGGCAGCAACTTGCCATCGGCATCGCGAACACGCTGGCCATTGATCCACGAACCGCTTTGCACCGTGCCGTCAGTCAGCACCAGGGTACCGTGCCCCGAGTAACTGTCACCGTCGAATTGGCCGATGTAGAAGCTGCCGTCGGACAGGTTCAATCGACCTTGGCCGGTGAAGCGCCAGTCACTGAACTGGCCGATATAATGGCTGCCATCGGCGCCGATCAACTCGCCCTTGCCGTTCAGTGATCCTTCCTTGAACTGACCGAGCCAGACATCACCGTCGGCGTTCTCGTAGCGACCCTTGCCGTGCAGTTGGTTGTTTTTGAAGCCGCCGACATAGATATCGCCATCGGCGCTGTTGAACGTCCCATTGCCTTCGAGCTGACCGTCG
This sequence comes from Pseudomonas sp. AL03, assembly GCF_029960815.1. Lineage (GTDB taxonomy): Bacteria > Pseudomonadota > Gammaproteobacteria > Pseudomonadales > Pseudomonadaceae > Aquipseudomonas. The sequence continues at coordinate 19,650 of NZ_JASBRE010000017.1, read as the reverse complement.
ACGAAATGCCCGGTGAACTGATTGCCGCTGGCGTCGCCGCGCTGACCTTCGCCGTTGGGTTTGCCGTGGGCGAACTGGCCCTGATATGAGCTGCCGTCTTCGAGCTCCAGACGACCTAGCCCTGAATATTGATCGGCCTTGAATTCACCGCGGTAGGTCATACCGTTTTCTTTGAGGGTGCCTTCGCCGTCCCGTCGACCGGCTTTGAAACCGCCGGTAAAGCTGCTGCCGCTGGTGGTCAGTGTGCCCTTGCCGTCGAACAGCCCTTGATTGAATTCCCCGCGATAGACTTCGCCGTTGCTGCCGTGCCACTCACCCTGGCCATGCCATTGGCCCTTGTCGAAGTTGCCGGCGTACCAGCTGCCGTTTGGGTAATCGATACGGCCCTGGCCTTGCAGCCACCCGTTGACCAGTTCACCGCGATAGCGTCCGCCGTCCGGCAATCGGGCGTCGGGGGGCAATAGCGATTCGCCGTCGCCGCAAGCGGTGAGCAATAGGGTCAGAGCGAGGAGTGCAAGTGAGCGCATAGCGGGATCCGGGCAATTAAGCGAGCGAGTATGCCGCAGCTCTATAACCTTATATAGCCGGGAAAACAGGAGAGGGCGCGAAACAGCGAGAGCTGCTTCGCATCCGGGATGGTTTACACGAAGCAGAGGGACAGTGGCTCGGCGATGTAGGCCGGTTTGTCCGAGCCTTCGATCTCAAGCGTGGCGGTGGCCTTGAGTAGCCATTGGCCGGGTTTCTTCTCGGTGACTTCGTTCATGTCGACCTTGAGTCGAACCCTGGAGTTGACCTTCACTGGCTGGATGAAACGTACGCTGTCCAAGCCGTAGTTGACCACCATCTTCACCCCTTCAGGCAGGATGAGGATGTCCTCCATCAGTTTGGGGATCAGCGACAGCGACAGGAAACCGTGTGCAATGGTGCTGCCAAATGGCGTTTTCGCGGCTTTGACCGGGTCGACGTGGATGAACTGATAATCCCCTGTGGCTTCGGCGAACAGGTTGATGCGCTCCTGATCGATGGTGAGCCATTCGGAACGTCCGAGTTCCTTGCCGACATAATCTTTGAGCTCTGCAACGGGAACATAGGGCATTGAGACTCTCCTTGGGTTCATCGGTTTTATAGTTTTGAGGTGGGGGGATTTGACCTCCCGGATTACCACTTTAGATCAACATGGCAAATGGCTCCGGTCAACTGTCCATGCTTTTGGCGAATGCCGGTCTATAGCGTTGGCGTGCTTATAATGGTCGGCCCGCTTGTGCGGGATGATCTTGGCGGGAGATGACGGATGTTGTTACGTGGCCTGACCTGGCTGGTGCTGTTCCAATTGCTGGGCACAGCCATCAACCACTTGTTTTTACCGGTGCTGCCGGGGCCGATTGTCGGCCTGCTGTTACTGCTGGTGTTCCTGATCGGCCGTGGCGAGGTCGGCGAACCGCTGAACCTCGCGGCCAGTAGTCTGCTGCGTTACCTGCCGTTGCTGCTGGTGCCGCCCGCCGTGGGTGTGATGGTTTACGCCAAAGACATTGCCGCGGATTTCTGGGCTATCGTCGGCGCGCTGGTGTTGTCACTGTTGCTGTCCCTGGCCTTCGCCGGCGTGCTGATGCAGCGCATGGTCAAGCGTCACGCTCATCATGAGGACGGCCAATGATCTTCGACTGGCACGGCGCCTGGGCGTCGGTGATTCATCATCCGTTGTTCGGCATCGGCATTACGCTGGGTGCTTATCAGCTGGTGTTGGCGGCGTTCGAGAAAACCCGCTGGATCTTTCTGCAACCGGTGCTGGTCTCGATGCTGCTGGTGATCGGCGTACTGGTGGGCTGCGGCCTGACCTATGCCGAGTACCGTAAGAGCACCGAGATCCTCAGCATCTTGCTCGGGCCTGCGACCGTGGCGCTGGCCGTGCCGCTGTACCTCAATCTGCGACGCATTCGGCAGTTGTTCTGGCCGATATTTACTACGCTGGTGATAGGTGGCGTCGTCGCCACCGGCATGGGCGTATTGCTGGGCTGGTCGTTTGGTGCCGAGCACATGATCCTGATGACCATGGCACCGAAGTCGGTGACGTCGCCGATTGCCATGCTGGTGGCAGAACAGATCGGTGGCGTCGCGGCGCTGGCGGCCGTATTCGTATTGATCACTGGGGTGATCGGGGCGATCTTCGGGCCGAGTCTTTTGACCCGGCTTGGTGTTCACAGCCCCGAGGCGCGCGGTATGGCGCTGGGCATGACCGCCCACGCGGTCGGCACGGCGGTGGCGATGCAGGAAAGTGAAGAATGCGGCGCCTTCGCGGCGCTGGCGATGAGTCTGATGGGCGTGGCCACGGCAGTTTTCCTGCCGTTGGCGGTGTCGATGGTGGTGTAAGGAAATGTCTATGAGCTTGCCGCTTTTTCCGCTGAACACGGTGCTGTTTCCGGGCTGCATCCTCGATTTGCAGATTTTCGAGGCGCGCTACCTGGACATGATCAGTCGCTGCATGAAACAGGGCGGCGGCTTCGGCGTGGTGTGCATCCTCGACGGCGAAGAAGTCGGCATTGCTCCGGCCGGCTACGCGCAGGTCGGGTGTGAAGCGCTGATCACCGATTTCAAACAGCAGGACAACGGGTTGTTGGGCATCCGGGTGCAGGGCGGACGGCGTTTCAATGTGTTGCGCACCGAGATTCAGCGCGATCATCTGACCGTCGCCGAGGTCGAGTGGCTCGAAGACGAGCCTGAGCAACCACTGCAGGATGAGGACGCCGACCTGGTTGCGCTGCTTAAAGCCTTGGCCGAACACCCGATGGTCGAAGCGTTGAACATGGGCACCGAAGCGACTGGGCAACAGTCGCTGGCCAATCAGTTGGCGTATCTGTTGCCGTTTGCCGAAGTGGACAAGATCGACCTGCTGCAACTCGATGATCCGCAGCAGCGACTGGATGCGATTCAGGCGTTGCTGGATGAGTTGCAGGGTGAGTTGTTTGCCTGATCAGTAGGCATACCGCAGCATTGCATGCGGTAAGTGTCGCAAAGCAAAGAATCCGAACAACGCCACCAGCGCCGGCAACACCAGCCACCAGACCTTCGGTGGCATGGCGTCGAGCGGTACGTGGCGCTGACTCAGCCACAAGCTCGCCGCACATACGCACGCCGCCAGCATGGCGCCGGCCACCACATCCGTTGGCCAGTGCGCCCCCAGGTACACCCGCGACAGGGCAATCGCCAGCGCCGGCAAGCAACCCAGCAGCAGCCAGGTCAGACGCATCCGAGGTGGTTGCCCGCGGCCGGCCAGCACGGCTAGCGTCAGAAACAGCGCAAAGGAGCCTGAGGCATGGCCGCTGGGCATGCTGTAGCTGGTGAGAGGATCACTCAGCACTTCCGGGCGCACGCGGGCGAAAAAATGTTTGGTCACGGTGTTGCCCAACGCGGTGCAAAGCATAGTGCTGCCGGCGAAGACCGCTTGTCGCCATTGTCGGGTGAGCAACAACAGGCCGGTCAGCAGGGCGCTGAAGATCAGCATGTTGCGGAACTCGCCGATCAGCGTGAACGTCACAGCGACCTCATCGAGCAACGGGCTGCGGTGTTCCTGCACCAGGGTCATCACGCCCTGATCGAGAGCGGTCAGGTGCGGATAGCCGATAAACAGTCCCGCCAGAATCAGAAAGCTCATCCCGGTAATCAGCACGGTGGCCTTGCGATGGCGGCGCAGACTGCTGGTAACGCTCAAGCCCAGCATGACGGCGATGCTGCCGGCGACGATTCCGGTCTCAGGCCAGAAACCTTCCGGCAATGGTAAGCGAATGGCCGCACCCGTGGCCCAACCGGGCAGCAGATACGCGACGCTCCAGCCGGCGGCGGCCAGCAGGCTAACGGCGGCGAAGCGCGGGAAGGGCATGTCGAACATTCCGGCGACCATCGGCAGCATCGGCCGCAGCGGGCCGATGAAACGCCCGACCAAAAGACTGGCGATGCCGTAACGCTGGAAATAGGCCTCGGCCCCGGCGATCCATTCTGGATGATGGCGCAACCCTGGCAGGCGCCGGATGTTTTGATGGAAATGTCGCCCGAGGAAGTACGAAATGATGTCGCCCAACACGCCGCCGAGGAAGCCCAGCAATAGCGTTTCGCCCAGCGAAAGCGCACCGCTGCCGGCCAGCACCGCCACGGCAAACAGCAGCACCGTGCCGGGCACGATCAGCCCGGCAATCGCCAGGCATTCCACGCAGGCCACTATGAACACCGCGACGGCCAGCCATTGCGGGTTGACCGTCAACCAACCGGTCACGCTATCGAGCCATGGGCCCATAAAAACAACTCCATCGACTATTCAATTGGCCCCAAGGGACGAATGCAATTTTCAAAACGCTACAGAGCCCCTGTGGGAGCGAGCAAGCTCGCTCCCACATTGGATTTTCATTGTTCAGGTCAGCAAAAAATAATCGCGACCTTCGACCTGTCCCCGTCGCAGCGGGTTGCGCGTGCAATACGGCGCGTAAGCCGAATCGACGAAACGGTACATCAAATGCTCATCGCGTCCGTGGGGAATGCCCAGGCGTGTGGTTTGTATGATGTGACCAGGCGCCGGGCCGACATCTTCCACCAGCAGCACTTCATGGTCGAAGCGCCTGGCGTCCCAGACCGGTACCTTCAGGCCCAGCGCCTTGCAGAGCAAAGTCTGTCCGGCGCAAAGCTTTTGCGAGGGGCGAGGGCGGCCCTGAGCATCGGGATTGTTCACCAGCATCTGCGCCAGGCTCGCCGGCCCGCTCAGCTCATCAACCCATGGATAGCCGGATTTAATCAGCACCGCATTGCCGGGGCCTTTGGCGCTGAAGTTCAGGGAGTCGCCACCGCGGGCGTAGTACATGTAGATATGGCCGCCATCCAGAAACAAAGCCTTACGTTTTTCTGTGTAGCCGAGAGAGGCGTGGCTGCCTTTTTCTTCGAAGTAATAGGCCTCAGTCTCGATAATCCGGGCACTGAGCCACAGATCACCGACCCGGTGACGGATGACTTTGCCGAGTAGATCCCGGGCCAGCGTTTGGGCATCTCTGTCGAAAAAAGCATCCGCGAGCCCCTTGGGCAGGCTCGTAGCGGACGTGCGAACAGTCAGATTGGACATGATGAACGGCGTTAATCAGGGCTGATTGAGTCGTGATGATAACAATTTGCAGCTTAATCACGGCTGAACGTCGGCAAATTGCCCTCCATTTCGACCATCCGCCCGTCACCGCTGTTAGTCGGGGGGCGCGCCAGCTATAATCTGCCGCTTTACTCTTTACCAAGACCTTAGCAAAGACCACCACAGACAATGACTGAGTCCGTTCTTGACTACATGACCCGTTTGGGTCGCGCTGCCCGCGAAGCTTCTCGCGTCATCGGCCGTGCCAGCACTGCGCAGAAAAACCGTGCGTTGCAGGCTACTGCCAATGCGTTGGACGCTGCACGCGCCGAGCTGACGGCTGCCAATGAGCTGGATTTGGCTGCTGGCCGTGCCAATGGTCTTGAACCCGCATTGCTTGAGCGCCTGGCGCTGACCCCGGAACGCATTGACGGCATGATTGTGGGTCTGCGTCAGGTGGCGGCGCTGCCGGACCCGGTCGGTGCGATCCGCGACATGAGCTATCGGCCTTCGGGCATTCAGGTCGGCAAGATGCGCGTGCCGTTGGGCGTGATCGGGATCATCTACGAATCTCGACCGAACGTGACCATCGATGCCGCCAGCCTGTGCCTGAAGTCCGGCAACGCGACCATCCTGCGTGGCGGCTCCGAGGCGATTCATTCCAATCGTGCCATCGCGGCCTGCCTCCAGCGCGGTCTGGCCGAGGCCGATTTGCCCGCCGCCGTGGTGCAAGTGGTCGAAACGACCGATCGTGCCGCCGTTGGTGCGCTGATTACCATGCCTGAATACGTCGACGTCATCGTGCCCCGTGGCGGCCGTGGCCTGATCGAACGGGTCAGTCGCGATGCACGTGTACCGGTGATCAAACACCTGGACGGCATCTGTCACGTCTACGTGAGTGCCCACGCCGACCTGCCGAAAGCCCAGCGCATCGCGTTCAATGCCAAGACTTACCGCTATGGCATCTGCGGCGCCATGGAAACCCTGCTGGTGGATCAAGTCGTTGCCAGAGATTTCCTGCCGTCGATGGCGGCACAGTTCCGCGAAAAAGGCGTCGAACTGCGCGGCTGCGAACGCACGCGGGCGATCATCGATGCTGTCGCGGCAACAGAAAAAGACTGGAACACCGAATACCTGGCACCGATTCTGTCGATCCGCGTGGTCGACGGGCTGGACCAGGCCATCGAGCACATTAATACGTACGGCTCCCACCACACCGATTCGATCGTCAGCGAAAACCTTGCAGATACCCGGCGTTTCGTCGCGGAAGTTGATTCCTCGTCGGTGATGATCAACACGCCGACGTGCTTCGCCGATGGCTTCGAATACGGATTGGGTGCCGAGATCGGCATTTCTACTGATAAGCTGCACGCCCGCGGCCCGGTGGGCCTCGAAGGGCTGACCTGCGAGAAGTACATCGTGGTCGGTGATGGTCAGTTGCGCGGCCAGGCGTCGGTCTGACTTGGGCGACCTCAAAGCGTCAGCCCCGGAAACCGCCAGCGAGCCTGCGCCTCGACGCATTGGCGTGTTGGGCGGGACCTTCGACCCGGTGCACATCGGCCATTTGCGCGGTGCGCTGGAAGTCGCCGAATCGCTGGCGCTCGACGAGTTGCGTCTGACACCCAGTGCCAGACCGCCGCATCGCGGTACGCCGCAGGTGTCGGCAAAGGACCGTCTGGCGATGGTCGAGTGTGCGGTGGCCGGCGTGGCACCGTTGGTGGTGGACGCCCGCGAATTGCAGCGGGACAAACCGTCCTACACCATCGACACCCTGGAACTGATGCGCGCTGAATTGGCCGCTGAAGACCAGGTTTTTCTACTTTTGGGCTGGGACGCATTTTGCGGCCTGCCCACTTGGCACCGCTGGGAAGACTTACTCCAGCATTGCCACATCCTGGTGCTGCAACGCCCGGATGCCGACAGCGAACCGCCGGATGCCTTGCGCAATCTGCTGGCAGCGCGCTCGGTAAGCGACCCGCTGGCCCTGAAGGGGCCGAGTGGACAGATTGCATTCGTCTGGCAGACACCGCTCGCGGTATCCGCCACCCAGATCCGTCAACTGCTGGCCAGCGGTAAGTCGGTACGTTTCCTGGTGCCCGACGCGGTCCTGGCCTACATCGATGCGCACGGACTTTACCGTGCGTCGAACTGAAAAAGGGCGCGCTTCAAGGCACGTGATCACGTGTAACGAAGCGCCCGAACATACGAGCAAAACGAGTTTTATATGACGAACAAAGACGTAACTAAAGTAAAGCGCAAAGGCACGTTCAAGAGCGCCCCGCTGCCAGTAGAGGCTCAAACCGGCCCTGAGCTGCGTGGTGAAGAACTGGTCAAGGTTGCCGTAGCGGCCCTGGAAGACGTGAAGGGCCAGGACATCCAGGTCATCGACGTTCGTGAAAAGCAGAGCATCACTGACTTCATGATCATCGCCACCGGTACTTCGAACCGTCAGATCGGCGCGATGCTGGATAAGGTCCGCGAAGCGGTCAAAGCCCTGGGCGTCAAGCCGCTGGGTGAAGAAGGCAAGGGCGACAGCGACTGGGTGCTGCTGGATATGGATGACGTCATCGTGCACATGATGACCGCCTCGGCTCGTCAGTTTTACGACCTGGAGCGTCTGTGGTCCGGTGCAGAACAGAGCCGTGCTCTGAACGCGGCTCACCACAGCCCGGAAAACACCCATGAGCACTTCGTCAAGCTCAACAAAGACCAGCAATAAGGGACCGCTGTGCGACTGCGACTGATCGCCGTCGGTTCACGCATGCCCAAGTGGGTGGAAGAAGGCTGGCATGAATATGCCAAGCGTCTTCCGTCCGAGCTGGCGCTGGAACTGGTGGAAATACCGCTCAACACCCGTGGCAAGAACGCCGACGTGGCACGCTTCATCCGTCAGGAAGGCGAAGCCATGCTGGCCAAGGTCGGGCCGAACGAGCGCGTTGTGACCCTCGAAGTCCACGGCAAGCCCTGGAGCACCGAGCAGCTGGCGGTCGAGCTCGATCATTGGCGGCTGGACTCGCGCACGGTGAATTTCATGGTCGGTGGCCCCGAAGGGCTGGCGCCGGAAGTCTGTGCCCGGGCCGATCAGCGCTGGTCGCTCTCGCCGTTGACGTTGCCGCACCCGCTGGTGCGAATTCTGATCGGCGAACAGCTGTATCGTGCCTGGACAGTCTTGTCCGGCCACCCTTACCACAAGTAGTTCTGCCCTCATGCCCCAGCCGATCCGCATCAAGGACCACGAAAAAGACGCCCGTCTGGTGCGTGGCCGCGTCGTGTTCGGGGCAATTGCGGTGGTGGTGCTGATCTGCGTGCTGATTGCGCGGCTGTATTTCCTCCAGGTGATCCAGTACGAGTACCACTCGACCCTGTCGGAAAACAACCGCGTCCATGTGCAGCCGATTCCGCCGACTCGCGGATTGATCTTCGATCGCAATGGTGTGGTGGTGGCCGATAACCGGCCCAGCTTCAGCCTGAGCATGACCCGCGAGCGCTCGGGCGACTGGCAGCAAGTGCTCGACGTGATCGTCGAAGTGCTGGAGCTGACACCCGAGGACCGGGTGATCTTCGAGAAGCGCATGCGTCAGGGGCGCCGGCCGTTCGAGCCGGTGCCGATCCTGTTCGAGCTGACCGAAGAGCAGATCGCCCGCATCGCGGTGAATCAGTTCCGCCTGCCCGGTGTGGAAGTGGTCGCGCAGCTGGTGCGTCATTACCCGCAGGGCGCGCATTTTGCGCACTCGGTGGGTTACATGGGGCGGATCAACGAGAAAGAGCTGAAGTCGCTCGATCCGGTCAATTACAGCGGCACCCACCACATCGGCAAGACCGGTATCGAGCGCTTTTACGAGCCCGAGCTGCACGGTCAGGTGGGTTACGAAGAAGTCGAGACCAACGCTCGAGGCCGCGTATTGCGTGTGCTCAAGCGTACCGATCCGATTCCCGGCAAGGACATCGTCTTGAGCCTGGACATCAAATTGCAGGAAGCGGCCGAAGCTGCACTCGGCGGTCGTCGTGGCGCGGTGGTGGCGCTGGACCCGAAAACCGGCGAAGTCCTGGCGATGGTCAGTCAGCCGAGTTTTGACCCGAACCTGTTCGTCACCGGCATCGGCTTCAAAGCCTATGCCGAGCTGCGCGATTCCATCGACCGGCCACTGTTCAACCGCGTGCTGCGTGGCCTCTACCCGCCGGGCTCGACCATCAAACCGGCGGTGGCGATTGCCGGGCTGGATGCTGGTGTCGTGACTGCGTCGAGTCGGGTCTACGATCCCGGCTATTACCAGTTGCCCAATTACGACCACAAATACCGTAACTGGAACCGTACCGGTGACGGCTACGTCGATCTGGACACGGCGATCATGCGGTCCAACGACACCTACTTCTATGACTTGGCGCACAAGCTGGGGATTGATCGGTTGTCGGCCTACATGAGCAAATTCGGCATTGGCCAGAAGGTCTCCCTCGACATGTTCGAAGAGTCGCCGGGATTGATGCCGACACGGGAATGGAAGCGTGCAACCCGACGTCAGGCCTGGTACCCGGGCGAAACACTGATTCTCGGGATTGGGCAGGGCTACATGCAGTCCACGCCGTTGCAGCTGGCCCAGGCCACCGCGCTGGTCGCCAACAAAGGTGTCTGGAACCGTCCGCACCTGGCCAAGACCGTCGAAGGCGAGAAGCCGAAGGACGAAAACCCGATGCCGGACATCGTCCTGCGTGACCCCTCCGACTGGACCAAGGTCAATCACGGGATGCAGCAGGTCATGCACGGTGCCCGTGGTACGGCACGCAAAGCGGCGATCGGTTCGCAGTACCGCATCGCGGGTAAAAGTGGTACGGCCCAGGTCGTTGCGATCAAGCAGGGCGAGAAGTACGACCGCTCCAAGGTTCAGGAACGCCATCGCGACCACGCCTTGTTCGTCGGCTTCGCGCCGGCCGAAAACCCGCAAATCGTAGTGTCGGTGATGGTCGAGAACGGTGAATCCGGCTCCGGCGTTGCCGCGCCGGTGGTGCGTCAGATCATGGACGCCTGGCTTCTGGACCAGGACGGTCGGTTGAAGGCCGAATACGCCAGTCCTATCAGTGCGGAGGCTACGGCCCGTGAAGAGTAATTTCGATCGCATCCTCTCCAGCGAGGACGTGATGCGTCGCCGCGCGACGCTGTTGCAACGCATGCACATCGACGGCCCGTTGCTGATCCTGCTGCTGACCCTCGCCGCTGGCAGCTTGTTCGTGCTGTATTCGGCCAGCGGCAAGAGCTGGGATCTGCTGGCCAAGCAAGCCACTTCGTTCGGCATCGGCCTGGTGTCGATGATCGTCATTGCTCAGTTCGAACCACGCTTCATGGCCCGTTGGGTGCCCGTCGGTTATGTGCTCGGTGTGCTGTTGCTGGTGGTGGTGGACGTCATGGGCCATAACGCCATGGGTGCCACGCGCTGGATCAACATTCCCGGGGTGATCCGCTTCCAGCCCTCGGAATTCATGAAGATCCTGATGCCGGCGACCATCGCCTGGTACCTGTCCAAGCGCACCTTGCCACCGCAGCTCAAGCATGTGGGCGTCAGTCTGTTTCTGATCGGGTTGCCGTTCATCCTGATCGTGCGCCAGCCCGACCTCGGCACTTCGCTGCTGATCCTCGCCGGTGGCGCTTTCGTGTTGTTCATGGGCGGCCTGCGCTGGCGCTGGATCCTCAGCGTGCTCGCCGCGGCTGTGCCGGTGGCAGTCGCCATGTGGTACTTCGTCATGCACGATTACCAGAAGCAGCGAGTCCTGACCTTCCTCGACCCGGAGAGCGATCCGCTGGGCACCGGCTGGAACATTATTCAGTCGAAAGCCGCCATCGGTTCCGGCGGTGTGTTTGGCAAGGGCTGGCTGCTCGGTACTCAGTCGCACCTGGACTTCCTGCCGGAAAGCCACACCGACTTCATTATTGCGGTCATGGGCGAAGAATTCGGCTTGGTGGGTATCTGCGCGTTGCTGCTGATTTACCTGTTGTTGATCGGTCGGGGACTGGTGATTACTGCCCAGGCACAGACATTGTTCGGCAAATTGCTCGCGGGCAGCCTGACCATGACGTTTTTTGTTTACGTTTTCGTCAACATCGGTATGGTCAGTGGCCTGTTGCCGGTTGTGGGGGTGCCGTTGCCGTTCATTAGCTACGGAGGAACTTCGCTGGTGACGCTGCTGTCAGCGTTTGGGGTTTTGATGTCGATCCATACCCATCGTAAGTGGATCGCTCAGGTTTGAATAAGGTGAAGATCTCAATGCAAGTAATGCGTGGCTGGGCGACTCGATATGCGCCATGGGTCGGCCTGGTAAGCATCCTTGGCACAGCGCAGGAAGCGTTGGCCGGCGATTACGAAGGCTCACCCCAGGTGGCCGAATTCGTCGGTGAAATGACCCGCGACTACGGTTTCGCCGGTGAACAACTGATGGGCGTGTTCCGCGACGCAGAGCGCAAGCAGTCGATTCTGGACGCTATCTCGAAACCTGCCGAGCGGGTCAAGCAGTGGAACGAGTATCGCCCGATGTTCATCACCGACGCGCGTGTCGCCCGTGGTGTCGACTTCTGGCGTCAGCACGAGGCGGTACTGGCCCGTGCCGAGCAGGAATATGGCGTGCCGGCGCAGGTTATTGTTTCGATCATTGGTGTTGAGACCTTTTTTGGGCGAAATACCGGTAATTTCCGGGTGATCGATGCCTTGTCGACCCTGGGTTTCGACTATCCTCCCCGTGCCGAATTTTTCCGCAAGGAATTGCGTGAGTTCCTGTTGCTGGCCCGGGAAGAGCAGGTCGATCCGCTGACCCTCAAAGGCTCTTACGCCGGAGCAATGGGCTTGCCGCAGTTCATGCCGAGCAGTTTTCGCGCCTATGCGGTGGACTTCGACGGTGATGGCCACATCAATATCTGGACCAATCCGGACGATGCCATTGGCAGCGTCGCCAGTTATTTCAAGCGTCACGGCTGGGTCGTCGGCGAACCGGTGGTCAGCCGCGCCGATGTTCGTGGCGAGCAGGTGGACGAAGGTTTGACCACGGGCATCGAACCCACTAAAACCGTCGGGGAGTTGCGGGCGCTAGGGTGGTCAAGTCATGATGCGCTGCGCGATGATATGCCGGTCACGGCTTTCCGCCTGGAAGGTGACAATGGCCCCGAATACTGGATGGGCCTGACGAATTTTTACGCAATCACGCGTTATAACCGCAGCGTGATGTACGCCATGGCCGTACATCAACTGTCTGAACAGCTGGTCCAAGCACGGGGCGTCAAGTAATGCGGGCATTGCCTATGAATAAACCCCTGAAGCTGATGGCATTCGCCGCGTTGGCGGTGCTGGTCGCCAGTTGTTCTACCAGCCGTTCGCCGGCCCAAAAGTCGTCCACCGCCGTGCGTGCAGCGCCGGGACTGGACATCAACCGTGCGCACAAAGATGGCGCGCCGTGGTGGGACGTCGATGTATCGCGCATCCCGGATGCCACGCCGACCCTGCATTCCGGTCCTTATAAAGCCAATCCGTACACCGTGCTGGGCAAGACTTACTTCCCGCTGCAAGAGTCCAAGACTTACGTCGCTTCGGGCACAGCGTCGTGGTACGGCACCAAGTTTCACGGTCAGAACACCGCCAATGGCGAGGTTTACGACCTGTACGGCATGAGCGCCGCACACAAAACCTTGCCACTGCCGAGTTACGTTCGGGTGACCAACCTGGACAACAACAAAACGGTGATCCTGCGTGTCAACGACCGCGGGCCGTTCTACTCGGACCGGATCATCGACTTGTCCTATGCCGCCGCCAAAAAGCTCGGTTACGCCGAAACTGGTACCGCGCGGGTCAAGGTCGAAGGTATCGATCCGCAGCAGTGGTGGGCACAAAAGGGCCGTCCGGCGCCTTTGATGCTCAACGAGCCGCAAGTCGCGCAGAATAGCGCCCCGGTGATTACCGCTTCGGCCGGCACGGTCGAGCAATGGACGCCACCGCCGCAGCAACACGCCGCGGCCGTTGTGCCCTTGCAGATCGATGCAAAAAAAAACGCTTCTGTACCAGCCTCTGGCCAGTATCTGCAGGTGGGCGCGTTCGCCAACCCGGACGCTGCAGAACTCCTGAGATCGAAGCTCAGCGGGATGGTGAGCGCTCCGGTGTTCATCAGCTCGATCGTGCGCAATCAACAGACGCTGCATCGGGTGCGCCTGGGGCCAATCGGTTCGCCGGGTGAAATCCAGCAAGTGCAGAACAGCGTGCGAATGGCCAATCTCGGTTCGCCGAGCCTGGTCACTGCCGAGTAATACGTAGTACTTGATTGACGGTTCGTTTGCGGTTGAGGGGCGAATCGGGTTGTTGGCTCGTTAAAGAACAAAAGCCCGGCAAGGGTTACAGAGTGAGCAACTGAACACGCGATGACCCGTTAGAAGGTCATCTGATTAGTTTTGCCCTTGGGCAGTTTCCATTAGCGATTTCGAGAGACGGATGAACATCACCACCTTTGCCAAACGCCTGTGCCTGCTAGTCCCGCTGCTCCTCTCGCCTGCCGCTTTCGCGGTCGAGATGATGCCGTCGCCACCGCAACTGGCCGCCAAAGCCTACGTACTCATGGACGCCAGCAGCGGCAACGTGCTGGTAGAGAACAACGGTGACCAGCGTCTGCCTCCGGCCAGCCTGACCAAGCTGATGACCGCGTACATCGCGACCCTGGAAATTCGTCGTGGCCAGATCGGTGAAAACGATCCGGTGACCGTCAGCGAAAACGCCTGGCGTACCGGCGGTTCGCGGATGTTCATTAAAGTCGGCTCGCAGGTGACTGTCAGCGACCTGCTGCACGGCATCATCATTCAGTCGGGTAACGACGCCAGTGTTGCGCTCTCCGAGCACATCGCCGGCAGCGAAGACGCCTTCGCTGACATGATGAACAAAACCGTGGCCGACCTGCGCATGACCAACAGCCACTTCATGAACCCGACCGGCCTGCCGAACCCTGAGCACTACTCGTCGGCTCACGACATGGCCGTGCTGGCTCGCGCGATCATCCACGAAGACCCGGCTCACTATGCGATCTACTCGCAGAAAGAGTTCTTCTGGAACGGCATCAAGCAGCCTAACCGTAACCTGCTGCTGTGGCGCGACAAGACTGTCGACGGTCTGAAAACCGGTCACACCGACGAAGCCGGCTACTGCATGGTGTCTTCGGCTGTGCGTGACGGCATGCGCCTGATCGCCGTGGTGTTCGGCACCAACAGCGAAGTGGCGCGTGCGTCTGAAACCCAGAAGTTGCTGACGTACGGTTTCCGCTTCTTCGAAACCCAGACGTTCTATCAGAAAGGCGCCGAGCTGGCTCAGGCTCCTGTCTGGAAAGGCACCACCAATCAAGTCAAGGCCGGCCTGGCCCAAGACCTGACCATGACCCTGCCGAAAGGCCAGCTGAAAAAGCTCGCCGCCAGCATGACCATGAACCCGCAACTGGTTGCGCCAATCGCCAAGGGCGACGTGATCGGTAAAGTCGAAGTGAAACTGGACGACAAGGTCGTGCACAGCGCTGATCTGATCGCTCTGGACGCGGTTGACGAGGGTGGTATCTTCCGTCGCATGTGGGATAGCATCCGTCTATTCTTCTACGGCTTGTTCAACTGAATTAGTGTGGACTTGCATGGCCCTGTTCCAATCCGGAACGGGGCCATGTCCGTTGCCACGGCTTACGAGGCCGTTACGCCATGACAGACACCGAAGTAAAGGCGCCAAAGATCGAATTCCCTGCCAATGATTACCCGATCAAAGTGATCGGCGACACCATTGTCGACATCAAGCAAAAGATCATCGATATCGTCAAGAAACACGCGACGATCAACGATGAGAAAGTGGACGAACGCCAAAGCAGTAACGGCAAGTACACCACCATCCAGTTGCACATCATCGCCACCGGTCAAGATCAGCTGTACGACATCAACAGTGAGTTGCGTGCTACCGGTTTCGTGCACATGGTGCTGTGATGTCTGGCACGCTGGGCTTTCGCGAGCTCGGCCAGCTGGCTTACGAGCCGGTCTGGCATGCCATGCAACGCTTCACCAACGAACGCGGCAGCGATGCCGCCGACGAGATCTGGCTGGTCGAGCACCCACCGGTGTTCACCCAGGGGCAGGCCGGCAAGGCCGAGCACGTGTTGCTGCCGGGGGATATTCCGGTGGTAAAGGTTGATCGCGGTGGTCAGGTGACTTATCACGGCCCCGGTCAACTGGTGGCCTACCTGTTGCTCGACGTTCGCAAGCTGGGTTTTGGAGTGCGTGACCTGGTCAGCCGCATGGAACACTGCCTGATTGAGTTGCTGGCCAGCTACGGCGTCACCGCCGTGGCCAAACCGGATGCTCCGGGTGTCTACGTCAATGGGGCGAAAATCGCTTCTCTCGGCCTGCGGATCCGCCATGGTTGCTCCTTTCATGGCTTGGCCCTGAACGTGGACATGGACCTGGAACCGTTTCGACGGATTAATCCCTGCGGCTACGCCGGGCTGGCGATGACCCAGTTGCGCGATCACGCAGGATCGATTGAATTTGCCGAGGTAAGTGCCCGGCTGCGCGCGCAGCTCGTCAAACACCTCGACTATGCTGAGCAGACGACCCTAACGGGCGGAATCGACTGATATGACTACTGATGCAGTGCAAACCATGATCCCGACGCTCGATGTCACCGAACGTCCGGCCCCGCGTGCCAAGGTTGAAGCCGGCGTCAAGCTGCGCGGCGCCGAGAAGGTTGCACGTATCCCGGTGAAGATCATTCCGACCACCGAACTGCCGAAGAAACCCGACTGGATCCGCGTGCGCATCCCGGTTTCCCCGGAAGTCGACCGCATCAAGGCCCTGCTGCGCAAACACAAGCTGCACAGTGTGTGCGAAGAGGCGTCCTGCCCGAACCTGGGCGAATGCTTCTCCGGTGGCACTGCGACCTTCATGATCATGGGTGACATCTGCACCCGTCGCTGCCCGTTCTGCGATGTGGGTCACGGTCGTCCGAAGCCGCTGGACGTCAACGAGCCGGAAAGCCTGGCCATTGCCATTGCCGACCTGAAACTCAAGTACGTGGTGATTACCTCGGTAGACCGCGACGACCTGCGTGACGGCGGTGCCCAGCACTTTGCCGACTGCATTCGCGAAATCCGCAAACTGTCGCCGAACGTACAGCTCGAAACCCTGGTCCCGGACTACCGCGGCCGTATGGACGTAGCGCTGGAAATCACCGCTGCCGAGCCGCCGGATGTGTTCAACCACAACCTGGAAACCGTGCCGCGCCTGTACAAGGCTGCGCGTCCGGGCTCGGATTACCAGTGGTCGCTGACCCTGCTGCAACGCTTCAAGCAAATGATGCCGCACATTCCGACCAAGTCCGGCCTGATGCTGGGCTTGGGCGAGACCGACGAAGAAGTGATCGAAGTCATGAAGCGCATGCGCGAGCACGACATCGACATGTTGACTCTGGGCCAATACCTGCAACCGTCCCGTAGCCACTTGCCGGTGCAGCGTTTTGTGCACCCGGACACCTTCGCCTGGTTCGCCGAGGAAGGTTACAAGATGGGCTTCAAGAACGTCGCTTCCGGCCCGCTGGTACGTTCCTCGTACCACGCCGACGAGCAGGCGAAGCTGGTTAAAGCTGAATTGATGTCGTCCTTATAACAAAGCGCCCGCAAGGCTTTTCAGCCTTGCGGGCGTTTTTGTTGGCCGTGCCTACGGCCACTACAGTCTTTTCCTGCAACCTGCGGGGCGACTGACCCTCTTCTGTTTGTCCCCGTTCCTGACTACTGTGTGCTTGATGCTTTCACGCAGGGAGATTCATGGATGACCGTTCGACCGACCCACACGCTTTGTCCTCACACACCCGTTCCGGCCTTGGCGTCCCAAGGGCTGATTGGCGTCATCGCGCCTGCCGGTCCCGCACCGCTGGACACCGATAAAGCCATCGACTGGATGCGTGCTCGCGGATATTCGCTGCGGGTTTTCCCCGGCGTGTACGAGAAAGATGACTATCTGGCCGGCAGTGATGATGTACGGCTCAATGATCTGCACGGGGCGTTCGCTGACAGTGAGGTCGACGCAATCATCTGTCTGCGCGGTGGTTACGGTACGCCGCGATTGCTTGACCGTATTGATTTCGAATTGCTGCGCAACAATGCCAAGCCGTTCATCGGCTACAGTGACGTCACCGCGCTGCACTTGGCGATCAGCCGTTATGCGGGTTTCGTGACCTTTCATGGCCCGATGCTCAACGCCGACCTGCTGGGTGACAAGCAAAAACCTACCGAGTCTTCGTTCTTCAACATGCTGAGAGGACAGGTGAGGGCCGGCAGCGTGCTGACGCATCCGGTGGCCTACCCGTTGACCACGATTGAGCCTGGTATCGCTCACGGGCGTTTGCTTGGGGGTAATTTGTCGATGATCGCTGCCACCATGGGTACGCCTTACGAGATGGATGCCGAGGGCGTCATTCTGTTCATCGAGGACATCAACGAGCCGTTGTATCGAATCGACCGGCTGCTGACCCATCTGCGCCTGGCGGGCACGTTGAACAAACTGCGCGGGGTTCTGGTGGGGGATGTGGCGGGGGTAGATGGGGTTGCGCTGGAGCGTTTGCTCAAGCAGACCTTTGCGCCGTTGCGCATCCCGGTGCTGGCCGGGTGGCGCAGCGGGCATTGCGATCCGAACCTGACGTTGCCGATGGGCGCGCTGGTGAGGCTGGATGCGGGGAACAAGGAATTAATGTTGGAGCAGGATGTGGTCGTCAAACGTTAGATATTGGTCGTCTGACAGTCAGTCATCGCGGGCAAGCCTCGCTCCTACACGATTGCGTGATCCGTAGGAGCGAGGCTTGCCCGCGATGCTTTTAGCGGTTACGCAGGCCTTCGAGCAACTTGTGCGTCGGATACCCATCCGCCGGCCAGCCAAACGACTGCTGGGCGCTGCGGATCGCTTTGCGCGTATTGGCGCCGATAATTCCGTCGGCGTTGCCCGCGTCGTAGTTCTGCGCGCTTAACAGGCTTTGCAATTCGATCCGCTCGGTACGGCTCAACGGCAAATCATCTTTCGGCCATGTGCCGTTGATCAGGCCCGCACCGTTGAAACGCTCGGACAACAGACTCACGGCCAACGCGTAGGACGACGAGTTGTTGTACTTGAGGATCGCGCGGAAGTTGTCGAGGACCAGGAACGCCGGGCCACGGTAACCGGCCGGCAGCAGCAGGGCGGCTGACAGGTGCTCGGAGCCTGCCGGAACCTGACCGCCATTGGGCAGGGTGACGCCCAGTTGCAGCCATTCAGCGACGCTCTTGCGAGTCGTGCCATCGGCCAGGACGTAGTTGAAGCCACTCGCCAGTTGCACTTCGAAACCCCACGGCTGGCCTTTCTGCCAGCCTGAGCTTTGCAGGTAGTGCGCCGTCGAGGCCAGGGCGTCGGCGGGGCTGCCCCAGATGTCGCGGCGGCCATCGCCATCGAAGTCCACGGCGTGGGTGTTGTAGGTGGTCGGGATGAACTGGGTCTGGCCCATGGCGCCAGCCCAGGAACCGAGCATTTTTTCCGGTTCGATATCACCTTGTTGCAGGATCTGCAGGGCGGCGATCAGTTGTGCGTGGGCAAATCCCGGACGCCGGCCTTCATAGGCCAGGGTCGCCAGGGAATTAATCACCGACTTGTTGCCCTGGAACTGCCCGAAGTTACTTTCCATGCCCCACACCGAGACCAGCGCCTGACGGTCGACGCCGTAGCGCTGTTCGATGCTTTGCAGGATGTCAGCGTACTGGCTGACCAGCGCCTGACCGTTGCGTACCCGCAGTGGCGAAAGGGCGCCGTCGAGGTATTCCCAGACCGGGCGGGAGAATTCCGGCTGGCTGCGGTCGGCACGGATGACGCTGGTGTCCAGGCTGACATTGGCGAAGGCGCGATCGAACAGGTCGGCGCGGATGCCGGCGGCCAGCGCATCCCTGCGGAAACCCGCCTGCCATTCGGCGAAGGTCTGGGTTGGTTGGATGTCGAGGTTTTCACCGGTCGGAACCACGGGCGGAATGACCGCAGGGGCTGTCGCGACGGGAAGGGTCTGAAGCGGCTTGGCGTTGGCCGCGGTGGGTTTTTCCGCGCAGGCAACAAGCAAAATGAGGCTGGAGGCAGCGATCAGTTGGCGCAGGTGCCAACGACGGGAAATACAAAAGGGCATGCACGGGTCCAGAGAGTACGAATCAGGTGCAGACCTTAACATGTTGAGCGAGCGCTTGCCTTTCAGGCCGCCAGAAAGTAAGAAGCCTCCCAGCTATTAGACTGGAAGGCTTCGCGGCGGTAGCTGCCTTTGCCCTTGCCGGCGGGTTCCTGACGGCTGCGGAACAGTGGCTGGGCGATGATGGATTTGGCCTTGTTGGGGCCATTTTTGGATGGCTTTTTGCTCATGATGATTTCTCGCAAGTGAGTGGGTTTTGCGGTGCAAATCATCGGCCGAAGTCTGGGTTTTGTCTAGTCCACGTGATGTGTAGGACTTTTCGCCGATCGCCCTGTAATTGGATGGACTCGCCCAAGCCGAGGCGTCAATGCGCCACGGTGGCAG